>NZ_JBWDNO010000004.1:0-519074 GCF_056269245.1 Paenibacillus sp. J31R98 | reverse complement strand
CTCCCTCGTCGCCCAGTTCTAACGGATCACAGAGGCGCTATTCGGCCGAAAACGAACGTTTTCAAACTCTAACGGATCACAGAGACGTTATTACGTGCAAAACAGCTGCTTAGGGCAGTAAATGAAGCAAATAACGTTTGTAGGATCCGTTAGAATTCCCAGAGGGCGATTTTTGGAGTAATAAGGTTTCTACGATCCGTTAGCATGATGAAACGAGTGTGCAAGAATGCCTAGTGTGTTGGCTGCGTGCGATGTGTTGTGTGAGTTATGCACGAGAGGTGCGTGGGATGCGCGTAGTCGCGAGAGTGCGATGGTTGCTGGGTGCTGGTGTTGGTGCTAGTGTTGGTGTTGGTGTTGGTGCTGGTGCTGGTGCTGGCGCTGGCGCTGGTGCTGGTGTTGGTGTTGGTGCTGGTGCTGGTGCTGGTGCTGGTGCTGGTGCTGGTGTTGTGTTGGTGTTGGTGTTGGTGCTGGTGTTGGTGTTGGTGTTGGTGTTGGTGTTGGTGTTGGTGTTGGTGTTGGTGTTGGTGTTGGTGCTGGTGCTGGTGCTGGTGCTGGGTGCTGGGTGCTTGGGGGCATGAGTTGCTTGGGTTGCTTGGGTTGCTTGGGTTACTTGGGTTACTTAGGGTACTTGGGGTACTTGGGGTACTTGGGGTACTTGGGGTACTTGGGGTACTTGGGGTACTTGGGGTACTTGGGGTACTTGGGGTACTTGGGGTACTTGGGGTGCTTGGGATGCTTGGGGTGCTTGGGGTGCTTGGGGTGCTTGGGGTGCTTGGGGTGCTTGGGGTGCTTGGGGTGCTTGGGTGCTTGGGGTGCTTGGGGTGCTTGGGGTGCTTGGGGTGCTTGGGGTGTTTGGGGTGCTTGGGGTGCTTGGGGCTGGGTGCTTGGGGTGCTTGGGGTGCTTGGGGTGCTTGGCGGGATGCGAGGTGAGTGAAGTTGGCGATATTAGCAGCTTCACGTTGGTTGAAGCGAGCCACACACCTCGAATCTCCACAATTAAACCCGGCTGCAAACAGCCGGGTTTACGCATTTCTGCACATTTCATAAGCGCTCTACTAGAGCCGAGCGCCTAATACCGATTCTTCAAGCTCACCTGATTGCGGTGAGGCTCGCCGCTTTCGATGTAGCTATGCAAGTTGTCGACGAGAATATCGACAGCACGGTCTGTGTAGTAGATCGAATTGCCGGAGTTATGCGGCGTCAGGATGACGTTCTCCATCGTCCACAGCGGATGCGATTCCGGCAGCGGCTCCGGATCGAAGACGTCGAGCCCTGCGCCGGCGATCACGCCTCGCTCCAGCGCGTCGACAAGATCATCGGTGACGACAGTCTGGCCTCGACCGATGTTCACGAAGAACGCGCCAGGCTTCATAAGTGCGAACTTGGCGCGGTCGAACAGCCCTTCCGTTTCCTTCGTGATCGGCAGCGTCACGACAACGTAATCGCTCTCCCGAAGCAGCTGGTCCAGCCCGCTTGCGCCATACATCGCATCCACAAATGGCGATGGCTGAGCAGAGTTTCGCACGCCGAGGACGCGCATCTGAAACGCTTGCGCCAGCCGAGCCAGCTCCTCGCCGATTGCGCCGACACCGACAATGCCGAGCGTCTTGCCATGTATCTCGCCCAGCCCGCCGATCCAATCCCACTTCTTCTCCACCTGATTGCGCATCGTCAGATGCAGCTTCCTAGTAAAAGCGAGCATCATGCCGAGCACCGTCTCCGATATCGCGTTCGCATGAACGCCGCTCGCATTCGTCAGCATCACTTCGCCGGCTGCAAAAGCATCAAAAGGCATCTGCTCCACACCCGCGCCCCATGCCTGCACCCAGCGCAGCGCTCCGCCCGGCTTCAACGCATGCAACTCCGCCAGCTCGCTCCAGCCTGCTACTACCTCCGCTTCCGCGAGGTGATCAGCGAGCGCACTCTCCGCTTGATCGCCGTAGACGATCTCAAATCCAGGCGCCGCTGCCGCAATCCGCTCCCGGTGCTGAGGCTCCAAATCATAAACACATACCAGCTTGCGCATTACGCCGCCTCCTTTCCTATAACTAAAAACCGGCCCACAGGGCCGGTTCCAGATAATACCCATCTCTTACAGTTTAACTTCGGAACCTGTACTAGCGGACTCATAGATTGCAGATAGGATTTTGATCATGTCAACGCCTTGGTCAATCGAGTTGATTGCCTCCGCACGGCCTTGTACAACGTCTACGAAGTGAGCAAGGTGCTCGCCGTGACCGCCGGAATCTTGGCCAGTATGCGGGAATGTATCTGTTACGACGCCTTGGTCTTCGCCGAAGATACCAAGCTTGCCGTTGCTGAACTTAATGCCCGCTTTCGTGCCGCGCAGCTCTACGAAGTTCTCTTCTTCTTCAATGTTCGATGCCCAGCTGAATTCGATTTGCAGCGAAGCGCCGTTCTCGAAACGGATGAAGCCGATTGCCAAATCTTCAACGTCGAAAGTACCTTCGTCTTCGGACTTGGAACCGAATTTGCTGTGCTCGGAGCCAGCGATATCGTCAGCATCTGCGAATTTCGTGTATGTCGCACCGGTAACGGATACTGGCTTCGGATTGCCCATGAACCACATTGCAAGGTCGATGAAGTGAACGCCAAGGTCGATAAGCGGTCCGCCGCCGGACAATTCCTTCGTCGTAAACCAGCCGCCCTTGCCAGGAATACCGCGGCGACGAGTCCATCCGCAGCGACCAGCATAAGCTTCGCCCATGTTGCCTTGATCGATCCATTTCTTGATGTATTGGGATGCCGGACGGAAACGATTGTTACGCATAACCATCAGCTTCTTGCCGCTCTTCTCCATAGCGTCCTTCATGCGAAGTGCCTCTTCTACGCTAACAGCGTCTGGCTTCTCGCAGAATACGTGTTTGCCCGCTTCGAGCGCAGCAACCGCGATTTCGGAGTGGAACAAGTTCGGCGTGCAAATATCAATGATGTCAACATCTGCAAGCGCAATGACATCACGGTAGTCGCTGAATGCTTGCGGAATGCCGTGCTGCTCAGCCGCTGCCTTTGCTTTCTCCAGATCGATATCGCAGATCGCGACGATTTCCAGCTCAGGATGGTTCTTCAGAGGCTCAGAATGCGCCCATTGAAAAATACCTCCTGCACCGATTACGCCAACCTTCAATTTCTTCGTCATCTCAAACATCCTCCCCATTATATCAACCGCTCATTTGGCAGGCAGGCTCTAACCGTAAGGCTAGAGCCTGCTTCCTGCCGGAATCATTTTGTATTAGTTAAGCTTCTTCAAGAAACCTTGACGCAGCTTGTAGTATTTCATCCAAGCGTCCTTCATCTTCGTCAAGCCGTCAGCAACGTCGCTGCCCGCCAGAACATCCGTGTAATCTTTGAAGTTCGCGTCGAACTTCTCAACTGGACCTGTGATCGCTTTAACAATCAGGTTGTCCAGCTCATCGTTGTGAGGAGCAACCAGGTTGTTCGTGAAGTCTGTGTTGATTGATTCCCACTCTGCTTTCGCTTGGCGAGTTGCTTCGTCTACCGGAAGCTCCGCGTAGAGAGTCATGCTCTTCAGGTTATGCTTCTGCCATGCCGTGTTCACAAGCGTATTCTGATCGTAGTTCGCTTCGCTGAACGGATAGACAACTTGCGGATTGTAGACATAAGACATCTCGCCCGCTTGCGCAAGACCGTAAACTTCAGGGTTCGTCATTGTGTTGTCTTGACCTTGGATACCGTAGTACCAGCCGTCGCCTGTTTCATCCGTCTTGCCAACTAGCTTGTACTCTTCTACTTTCTTGAACTCTGGCTTGTAACGACGGTCCATGCCGTTGCCAGTGTACATGTCAGGCGTACCCCAAGCGCGAAGCTCAGCAGCTTCAAGCGAGTTGTTCCAGTCGATCCAGTTCAGGATTTGTGGAATTTGCTCTTCAGACACTTTCTTAGGGTTGATGACTTTGGAATTCCATTTGGTTGTCAGCGGGAAGTATTGGTTCGCCGCATCTTGTACGTTCGGATCCAGATCATTCGCGAAGATCGGAATGAATCTCCAGTCATACTTGCCTTTGACTTTATCTTTGTTCGCAGCGATTGGCGCCCACATGTTAACAACTGCGTACTCACCATTGATGATTTTCGCATCGCGCTGTTCGTTCTTCTGGATGTAGAACTCTTTACCGAACAAGCCGTCTTTGAAGCCTTTGTTCATGAAGGAAATATAGTTCTTCCATTCAGGCGTAAGCTCGAAATCTTGGTATTGGTTCTTCGATTCATTGATAATAAGCGGATAAGCTTGGCTCATGTTCAGGCCAGTTGCCGTGAACAGGGACCAATACAGTGCGCCGCGGGAGTTCTCGAATTGCAAGTGTGCCGGTGTAATTGTTTTACCGTTCTCCGACAGGTTGAGCGCTTTCACTTTCTCCAGGTAACCGTTCAGATCATCCAGGTTCTTGATCGGCACATCGTCGATTTGCTCAAGCGACAATTGACCTTTGTTTGCGATTGCAAGTTTCTTCAGGTCAGCAGCGCTCATGACGTTCGGATAAACCTTCTTCAAGATGTCATCACGCATCCATACGCCGTAACCGCCGTTACCGAGAATTGCATCGCCGTAAGGCGTTTTACGATATTCATCTTTCAGCAGCGGGCTTGGCATGGACGGAATCGACCACATTTTGCCGTCAGCTGGGTCAACGCTTGCTTGGTACCATTGCTCAACAGTAACGCCAAGGTCAGCTAGACGAGCTGCTGTCAAAGGCATATATTTTTTAATTTCATCAAGTGTAATTTCGCGAGCCATGCCTGCTTTTTTCAGCATTTCCATGTTTGCGGCATCATCAGCGATACCATTCTGGTTTGCGATTACCGCCGGAACGGTGTCTGCAAGGATCTGCATTTGCAGCCAGCTCTTAATGTCTGTATTCGCAGGGATTTCGATGAAGTCAGGAATGACCTTCGTCTTGTCGCGCCAGATTGGCGTCAATTTGTCTTCAACCGGCTTACGCGGGTTCGTCGGCAAATTGCCGAGAACTTCCAGGTGCATTTCTTTGAAGCTTGCTGGATCTACTGGACCCGAGTTCGCAGCTGTGTTGCCGCCAGCGGATGAGCCATTGTTGTTCGAAGCGTTATCCGAACTGCCGCAGCCGGCAAGAGAAACGGCAAGAACAGCAGCCAGCATAGGTGCCATAACCTTTTTCATAAATAAAATCCTCCCCTAGATTAATATCTATTAACTTAGATGGGCTAAGGCGTTATGCCTTAACCGCACCAGTCAACATCCCTTTAACGAAGTACTTCTGGAAGAACGGGTAGATGAACAGCAGCGGGAATGTAACGACAACCATGACTGTCATCTTGATAACCTCTGGCGTAGGAACGGAATTGTTCTGCTGCGCCATAAGCCGGCGTGCTTGCGCGCCGCTTGTCTTCGTAAAGTCGATCAGCGTGTTCGCTTCTGCACGGTTAATGATTTCGTAGAGCACATACTGCAGCGTACTGAGTCCGCGGTCGGTTACGTAAATCAAGTTCGTGTAGTAGTCGAGCCAGTTGCCCACGACTGCAAAGAAAGCGAATGCAGCAATGATTGGCATGGACAGAGGCAAAATAATCTGGAAGAAAATACGGCCATAGCCTGCGCCATCGATCATTGCGGATTCTTGCAGCTCAGCAGGCAATTCTTCGATATGCGTCCGCATGATAACCATGCTGAAGAATGCGAAAGCGCCTGGAAGCACGTATACAAGGAAGTTGTTAATCAAGTGAAGCTTCGAAATAACAACATAGTTCGAAATAATAGTACCCGCGATAAACATTGGGATCATGAAGAAGAATAATAGCGCTTTACGGCCTGGCAGGAAGCGCTTCGAGAGCGCGAACGCCGCCATCATGGTCACCATAACCGATAGCACCGGACCGATGACGCAGCGCAGCGCAGTGACGACAAACGCCGTTTGCAGACGTTCATACTGGAACACGAACGCATAATTCTCAAGCGTGAACACACGCGGGAAGAACCAGATTGGACCTGCTGCAGCATCCGCTCCCGTATTGAATGACATAACAAGGATGTACCAAAACGGATAAATCGCGGTAACTGCCCAGACGAGCATAATCAGTATGTTAACGGTATCGAAGGTGCGTTCACCTGTGCTCCGTTTAATTCGGTTTGCTTTCAAGCTAATTGCTTTTGACACGTGATGTCGCCCCTTTCCTTAGACGATGCCTACATTGCTAAGTTTCTTCGTCGTGTAGTTCGTAGCCATAATAAGAATAAAGGATATGATGCCTTGGAATAGACCGACCGCAGCGGAGTATGAATATTGACCGCTGACCAAACCTTGGTAGTACGTGTAAACGCCGATCGTATCCGTATCCAGACGGATCATCTTATTTTGCAAGTTGAACACTTGGTCGAAGTTCGTTGCGAGCAACCCGCTCAGAGAGAAGATCAATAGGATACACATCGTTGGAATCAGGCCTGGCAATGTAATGTACCATAGACGCTGCCAGCGGCTTGCGCCATCGACCTGTGCCGCTTCATATTGCTGCGGATCAATAGTTGTCAGCGCTGCGAGATAAAGAATCGTACCCCAGCCTGTTTCTTTCCATATTTCCGAAATAACGAGTACCGGCAAGAAATTGTGCGCATCCTGCATGAAAGAAATACGCTCAGCAGCCGGATCAATCAATTGGCGAAGGTTGTTGATAATACCCGTCGCGTCTACCGTCAAGAACATGTAGAACAAACCGGCAACCGTTACCCACGATACAAAGTGAGGAATATAGGACGTTGTTTGTACAATCTTCTTGAATCGTTCGCCGCGCAGCTCGTTAAGCAGAAGCGCCAGAATTAGCGGAGCCGGGAACGTGGCAATCATCATCGTGACACTGTAAAGCAGCGTCCGGCCAATCAGAGTGTAGAACTTGTGATCAGTGAGGAACTTCGCGAAATTGTCGAAACCGACGAATTTGCTTCCGAAGCCGAACCACCCTTTATTAAAGTCATAATCGAGAAATGCGATATAGTTCGAGAACATCGGCAAGTACGCGAAGATGAACGTCAGAATGATTGCAGGGGCCAAAAAGAGATACAGCACAGAAACATTTTTCATTTCAATGCCACGCTTCTTCTTTTTTGCAGGGACATGAGTTTTGTCGGTGATTGTAGCCATTAGTGATTCCTCCTCTTTCAAGTATGCTCGTGCGCCATAATCTTACTCTTTGCTGTAGTTGATGCCCTATTATTGATTAGCTCACTCCCATACCGCAGGATTGCCGGATGACAAGCTCGGTTGGAAGAACAATGGAATTGTCCTTAGGAGAAGAGTTAAATAAACATTGTGTCGCAATTGCGCCAAGCTCGTACCTGGAATGTCCGACCGTTGTGAGCGAAGGTCTTACATAAGAACTTTGATGAATGTTATCGAAACCGACGACGGCTACATGCTCCGGCACACTGAGATTCGCTTCGTTCAAAGCTCTTATGGCACCGATGGCCATCTCGTCATTCGCGGCGAAAACCGCGTCCGGAATTTCGCTTCCGGCTAGCATCAGCTTCATGGCTTGATACCCCGAAGTCTCGGTGCAGTTACCTTGCATAACAATTTCACGCGAGTACGGAAGATTATGCTCGTCCATCGCACGCTTGTAGCCTTCGTAGCGATTGATGTTATCAATCGTGAACAACGGACCGCTGAGGAACTCGATCTTGCGTCTGCCCAGCTTGATCAGATGGGTAACCGCATCGTAAGCGCCTTGCTCATCGTCAATGAGAACGCTTCGAACATAGTCCGAGTTGAGCTCCCGGTCGAGCACGACGATGGGAAAATCTTTGCCTGCTACTTGAAGAATCAGGCTATCGGAGATTGGCGTACCCATGATGATGGCGCCATCAACAAATTTCTCTCTCAAGAATCGGTGAGCAGAACTGTTCTCTCCGCCGAAGGTACTGCACACAATCAAGTTGTAGTTGTAAGAGGCGACGACTTCTTGAATGCCCTCAATCAACTGGCTGTAAAATGGACCTCCCAGGCTATACAAGAACAGCCCGATCGTTTCACTCTTCTTCTTCTTCAAGTTTCGCGCTGCGTTGCTCGGACGGTAGTTGAGCGATTCAGCGGCACGGACAACTTTCTTGCGTGTCTCTTCACTGATCTTAGGCGAGTTGTTGAGCGCATAAGAGACTGTGGAAACGGCGACTCCAGCTATCCTGGCAACGTCTTTTATCGTTGCAGCCATGTATTTAGTTCCCTCACTTTCATCAGGTTGTTGAAACGTTTCACATTGATTCAAAAAAAATGGTTCTGAAACGCTTTCAAAACCGAGTCAAGTGTAATAAACAAAGCAAATCATGGTAGTTTCATACCGTTCTGACATTGTCGAACATTGTAGAAACGTTTCACCTCAGCAATAATATCACAATGTAATCGCTTTTAAAAGAGTAAATTTTAGTCGGATTATGTCGTAAATTTATGTAATCTTGGTTCGCATCCCTCAAGACAACCTCCAACTGGTGAAACGATTCAAAACAGAAAAGGGAAAGCCCTAGTAGTAACGGGACTCCCCCCCTTCTCTCTTACAACTTTATCCGACTATTTCAAACGATCCTTCCAAGCCTTCTGCACTGCTTGGACCGATCCACACATTGAATTTGCCCGGTTCCACGACAAACTCATGCTTTCCGTTAACGAAACCAAGCTCCTTCTCGCCAAGAGTGAACGTCACGGTACGGCTCTCTCCAGCTTTCAGCTCTAGGCGGCTGAAGCCTTTGAGTTCCTTCACGGGCCGTGTCACACTTGCCGCTACATCGCAAATGTACAGCTGAACAATCTCAACGCCGTCACGATCCCCGGTGTTGCTGATCCGAGCCGTTACGGTAATGGATTCACCTAACTTAACGCTAGCTTGTTCCACCTGAAGCTCATCGTAGCTGAAGCTCGTGTAGCTCAGGCCATGACCGAACGGGTACAGCGGCGTCACGGCAGCATCTGCATAACGCTTCATCTGCGGACGGCCTGTCTTCTTCGCGTTGTAATAAATCGGCACTTGGCCGGAGTGTCTTGGGAACGTGACTGGCAGCTTGCCGCTTGGATTCACCGCGCCGAACAGCACGTCTGCGATAGCAGGACCCGCTTGCAAGCCGAGGTGCCAGCCGTTAACAATAGCCGGAATATGAGCGTCAGCCCATTCGATGGTGAGCGGACGACCATTCGCCAGCACGAGCACAACAGGCACGCCTGTCGCGTGAATAGCTTGGAGCAGCTTCATCTGCGGAGCCGGAATGTCCAGCGACACGCGGCTATTGTTCTCGCCGCTCATATCGGCAGACTCTCCAAGCACGAGAATCGCGAGCTCGCTCTCCCCAGCCAGACGCACCGCTCTAGCAAGCTCTGCTTCGTCTCCCGAATTAATGCCGCTGCCTGCCGTGTAGACCACTTCGGTCTGCTGCGCTTCGGCAAGCGAACGAATGCCCGCCAGAACGGAGACGACATCCTCCGGTCTGCCTTGTCCACGCCAGCAGCCGAGCTGTGCTTCAACATCCTCCGCAAGCGGTCCGATAACAGCCAGTTTACGCACGGAAGGTGCGATTGGCAGCAGCTGGCCCTCGTTCCTCAGCAGCACGATGGATTGGCGTGCCATCTCGCGCGCCGTCTCCAAGTGCTCCGGATTCAGCATGTATGTGCTTGCGAGCTTATTGCTCGTATATGGATGTGTGAACAAGCCAAGACGGTATTTCACTCGCAAGATCCGGCGAACCGCATCATCAATCACTTCGAGCGAAACTTCGCCTTTCTGGTTGAGATTCGCGAGATGCTCATGGTAGATCAGCGAGTGCATATCCATGTGCATACCCGCATTCACAGCTGCGCTGCCCGCTTGCTCCCGGTCGGCGGAATACCCGTGCTGAACGAGTTCATCCACCGATTCCCAGTCGCTGACAACAAAGCCTTGGAAATTCCACTCGCCTTGAAGGACATCCTTCAGCAGCCAGCGGTTTCCGGAAGCCGGAACGCCGTTCACCTCGTTGAACGCCGCCATAATCGTACCTGCGCCAGCGTCAAGCGCCGCTTGGAACGGCGGGAAGTACGTCTCACGCATCCGAGTCTCCGAGATGTCGACTGTATTATAGTCTCTTCCGCCTTCGGCAAGACCATAAGCGGCAAAATGCTTCGGACACGCCATAATATGCGGACGGTCCGTCCAATCATTGCGCTGAATGCCTCTTACCCGCGCTGCCGCAACGACTGAACCAAGGAACGGATCTTCGCCGGCACCTTCTGCGATCCGGCCCCATCTGGCATCGCGCGCGATGTCAACCATCGGCGCCAAGATCCAGTTAATGCCGTCGGACGAAGCTTCACGCGCTGCGATCGCAGCCGTCTCTTCCAGCAATTCCGAATTCCAGCTGCTTGCTTCCGCAAGCGGGATCGGGAATGTCGAGCGGTAGCCGTGAATAACATCATCGGCGAACAGCAGAGGAATCCCGAGACGCGATTCCTCTACAGCTACACGCTGAATTTCATTCACGCTGTCCGCGCCGCGAATGCCGAGCAAAGAACCGACCATGCCTTCTTCGATGAGCTCGCCATCGGTCTCTTCGTCGAATGTGCCAAGCTGCGTGAGCTGGCCGATCTTCTCTTGCAGCGTCATTTCACCGAGCAATGCATCAATCGCAGCTTCCGTCTCGGCATCCGAGAGGAACGGAGTCTTCAATCGGTTCTTGTCCACCTGTTCCATTAGCCAAGCTCCTTGATGCTTGCGTTCAAGAATGCGATCGACGATGCTGTTGCTTCCTCCAGCGTCTGCTTCGCATTCGTCGCTTCTTCATGCAGAAGCTCGAACGTCAGCCAGCCGTTATAGCCAATTTCAGATGCAACCGCAATCAGTTCCTTCATGTCAACTTCCCCGACAGAGAGATCCTCGCTCGGCACGCGTCCGAATTGATTGCGGAAGTGGAAGGCATAGATACGGTCCGGATAAGCCTTCAGCATATCCACCGGATTCATGCCTGCAACATGCGCCCAACCTGTATCAACACACAGACCGACATCTTGGCTCGCATAATCAATAACCGAACGGAGGTCGCCCTCTGCATTATGCTTGTCCGAAGCATGGTTATGCATGCTCACTTTCAGACCGTGCCCGCGCACGGCGTCGGCAATACGAGTGAGGTTCACGCCTTGTTGCTTGAACTCCTCTTCGGTCTTCAGTTCAGGCGCATCCCAGCCGCCCTTTGGATCCGCGTTAATAACCAGATCCGTAGCGCCAACTTCAGCCAGACGCTTTGCCACTGGCAGTACTGTCTCTTCGATGTTCAGCTTCTCGAACGGCTCGTGAAGCTGAAGACCAACGTAACTGCCGGACACAGCGAGGCCGAATTGCTTCGCCAAGTTAAGCAGCTCTGGAGTTGGGTCGATTTCAAGCGCATTCATGCCTGCATTCGCACAAGCGCGGAAAATCTCTTCCATCGACGGATCTTTGCCATCTTTCCAGTATTCAACCTGGTACCCGTAAAGACCTGTGGAAAAACCTTTGCTAGTAATCATGTGTTTGTTCCCCTTTCCTTCTTTCTTCCTCTTGCTTAAGCAGCTCTTATTTCTTCAGAACAACCGGCTTTTGGCCATTTGCGCTGTCATAGATGGATTGCAGGACCAAAAAGTTAAAGATCGCTTGCTCGTTCACGATTGCTGGCGACTGGTGGCCTTTCACTTTCTGCGCGAAGAAGTGTACAGGGTGGTCCATATAGCCGATCGAACCTGGGTAAGGAATCGTGTCTTCTTGCGTAACAACTTCTCCGTTTTTATCGGATTTCACCAACACTTGATCCGTTTCGAAGTAAGGGGACCATTTCACAGCGCCGCGAGTACCTTCGATTTCAACCGTGAAGTACGGCTCGCCATGCGTACAGGAAGCACGCTCGTATTGTACCCATACGGACTTGCCGTCTGCTTGCTGGAATTTCAGCATTGCGCCGACAGCGCCTTCGATGTCATACACGACATCCGTCGGATCAGCTTCTGTTTCTGGCTTCGCAGTCCAAGCCGCAGCCACTTCAATGCTCTCTGGTTGAAGAAGGTCATTCAGAATCGTGAAGTCGTAAGGGCCCCAGTCCATAATGATTCCGCCTGCTGCCTTGGATTTATCCAAGAACCAACGGCTCTGCGGTTGCCATTCCACGCCCGGACGACCGCGCTGACCGCGGAATACGAACGAGATCTTGTACACATCGCCAAGCTCTCCGGAGTTCAAGATGTTCTTCACTTGCTCTGTCTTCGGCACTTGCAGGAAACGGACGGAGCAGCAGCCTAGCATGCGGTTGTTTGCTTTGGCAATTTCAAGCAGACCTTCCGCTTCTTCGCGGTTCATCACAAGAGGCTTCTCGCAAAGCGTGTGACGGCCCGATTCCAGCGCCATCTTCGACAATGGGAAGTGAGTGAACGGAGGCGTGCCAACGATAACGATATCGTCTGCTTGCGGCTCTTCGCTCAGCATTTCTTTCGCATCTGTAAACGTCACTGCTTGCGGGAATTGCTCTGCGAAGCTTGCAAGCGCAGCCGGATTCGGGTCTGCGACTTTAATTTCGATTGAAGATTGGTCTTCCAGCTTATAAATGGCTTCTGCGTGTGTGCGGTTAATAACACCTGCACCGACTAAGTAAAAACGCATGACATTCACCTCTACTCATGAATTTGAACACAATTTGCATTTGCTAACCTAATTAATTAATAAAGTTAAAAATCAAAATTTGAAACTACAGCTCCCAAGGCATTTGCGCCGGTTGGCCGATACGGAAATTGCGAACGACTTCTTGTGCTTTCTTGGACAGCGTATCGTAAGTTTCACGCGGAATTTGCGTATGGCAGCTCGATTGGTACCAGTGACGGTTGTAGATCATTGCAAGGTTCGTACGGCGGTAGTCCGAACGGTTCGGCGTGCCGCGGTGCCACATGCGGATATCGCGGATGACGATTGAGCCCGCTGGCATGAATACTTTCTCGGAATGCATGCCTTCTGCTGCGCGTACAATGTGCAGGTTCGGGTTCACACTGCCGTCAAGCGTATCATGGTTCGCGTTGTCTGGGTTCAGATGCGTGCCGCCAGGCCATACTTCAAGCGGTCCGTTCTCCTCTGTAACATCAACAAGCGGAATGTTTACGACAAGGCTGAACGGCGGCAGTGGAACTGTCAATTCCGGGAACAGCGGCATGATGTCGCAGTGTACAGCTTGGTAGTCAGAGCCCGGCATTGGCGTGTCAGATGCGAAGTACGAGCAGTTGAAGCCTTTGCCAAGTACTTTCTCAATGACGCTCATCACGATTGGATGCGCAATTACTTCCTCATCGATGAATGGCTGCATGAAAGGCAGGAACATTTGGGCACGGTTCGTACCCGTGTTGTAGCCGCGCTTCTCGATAAACTCGTCGAAGATCGGATCGAATGCATCGCGAATACCTTTGATTTTCTCATCGCTTAGTACTTTCTCAAAAAGGACATAGCCGTTAACACGTACTTGCTCTGCTGCTGTTTCCAGCATTTCTGGGCTCAAGACGCCAGTTGCCAATTCTTGCTCAGTCAATTTGATTCTCATTGTTTCGTTCTCTCCAATCCTGATTATAATCTATTATCCGCCAATCCCGATTAAGCTGATGCCTAATACGATCATCGCGGCACTAACAATCCGTTTCCAGCCTTGCCTCTCCTTCAGCAGCCACACGCCGAGCATAGCAGCGAACACTGTACCGATCTCGCGCACAGGCGCAAGATGCGAAACAGGCGCCATATTCATGGCAATGAGGAACAGCAAATAGGAAGATGGGGCGCAAACGGCTGCAAGCACAATAAATTTGCCGTTAAGGGCAAACTCTCGGCGCACAAGCTCCCGCCTCAGCAGCTGCGGCAAGAAGACGAGCACAAACCCGAAATTGCCGACTTCAAGAAGCGACAGCGGGCTAATATACTCGAGCGCCAATTTGTCCACGACCGTATAGCCGGTAATGCATAATCCGACGGAGACGGCGAAGAGAACCGGACGCATCGCAAGCTGCTTGTCCGTCTTCGAAGCGGCGCCAGTCTGCCATCCGCTAAGAAGAAAGATGCCTGCCGTGATGCCGGCAATGCCGAGCCAGCCCCAAGGAGTAAGCGACTCGCCAAGAAACAGAACGCCAACGATCGGGGTGAAGATCACCCCTGTTCCGCGCATGATCGGATAGACCTGCGACAAATCTCCGAAAATATAGGCTTTCGACAACAAGTAGCCGTTTAGTCCCTCGATTAGCATGGAGAGTATGAACAGAACATATGCAATTGGCGGTAAATTGGCACCCCACATTTCGATCACAAAGTGCGGCAGAAGCACGATTCCTGCAAGTCCGATCATCGAACCGAGGAAGACCGCTTTATCCATGCTTCTCTTCGTGAAGAACCCGTTGACCGCATTGATCAGGCCAGATGCGATCACTAGCAGCATAGACACGAGAAAGGCTTGATCCATAGTAAGCGTTTGCTCCTCTGCACGCGCAACTGCTAAGAGCTGCAAGGGTACCATACTAATGCGTTATGGTACTTCAAAAACAGATTAATTTGCAAATGAAGCAAATGAGCGAAATAACGAGCATTCACGAATGCACAAGCAAAAAGAGGCAGTTCACTGGGCATTTCACTAATGCTTGAATGTGTGTAAAATGATCAAAAAAAGAAGGGCGCCTCCACTGAGACCCCTTCGAATACAACTTAAGATGGCTGTTAGATGGTAGGCATCACGTTACCGCCGCACACAGGGATGTATGCGCCAGTGATGAAGCTCGCCAGATCGGATGCAAGGAAAGCGACAGCGTTCGCAATTTCTTGGTCGGTTCCGCGGCGTTTCAGTGCAACGCTTGCCTCGTAGCTCTCGCTCTTCTCCGTACCATTCGTGCGATCGCGCTCGGAGATCGTCCATCCTGGAGCAATCTGGTTCACCGTAATCTGATGTACGCCAACTTCCTTAGCGAGAATACGGTATACGCCGTCCATGCCGCGCTTGCCGGCGACATAAGCGGATTGAGTCGGGAAGTTCTGCATCGCGCATTCGGTATTGATGCCTATCATTCGGCCTGCGCCTTTCTCGATCATCGCCGGGACGAACGCCTTCGCAAGGAAGACGCTCTGCAGGACGCAGGATTCGAATTGGCTGACATAATCCTCCGCAGCCTGCTCGAGCACGGACGTCCACTGATATTGAATGACAGCATTTGCCACAACGATATCGACGTGGCCGATTTCTGCTGTAACCTTATCTCTCATGGCATAGATCGATTGCTCATCGGTAATGTCGGCTTGTACGATGATTGCACGTCTGCCTGTAGCTTCAATCTCCGCCTTAAGCTCCTGCGCCTTTGCCTCATTGTTATTGTATTGGATTACAACGTCTGCTCCGCATGCAGCAAGCGTCCGCACCATCACTCGTCCTAGCTCGCCTGTAGCACCGGTAACCAGTGCCGTGCGACCGCTTAAATTCAGTCCGATCATCTTCTGTTACGCCTCCTCGTCTTCTGGCAATGTAGCGGCTGCGGCATCAATTAGATCGTCGAATAGATCGTCGTCTTCCTCGATTGCCTTCTCCACTGCATTGATCTGATCTTCCGAGCCCGATTCTTTCGCGAAGCTCAAGCTGTAATCCCATGTTGTACCGCGGATACTCGTTAATTGCAGTGTAATTTCGTATGGCTGTTTATGACCTTCTACTTCAAATTGCACACTGCCGCTATACCCTTTGTCCGGATTCTGTGTCATTTCGGCGTGAATAATTGTAACGTTCATTGTTAGTACCCTCCAGCTAATGTCAAAATGCGAATAGCTAATTATACCATAACAATGTACAAGTACAGACTCGCTTACTCTGACTCAGTTCTGCCTTGCAGCAGCGCTTCGCCGGATTGCTGCGACCAAGGATTGTCATAGGTCGGCTTGTTGGCATAGCGGGACATGATGATCTCGAGCCGAATCGCAGTAGCTGGAAGCAGCTCGATCTGGAGCCACTTGCTGCCCACCTGCACCTCGCGCGGCTCGTCTTCATCAAGGACGCTGACTTTGTCGATTTGATGCTCGCCGAATGTTCCGCCTTGAACAACAATCGTACGCGGCTCAAACGGCGACGTATTCACCAGCTGCAGCACCGCTGAACGATCGCTCAGCTGCTCGACAAGCGCTGCTGTATCCTGCGGCAGGCCGACTCGCTTGCGGTCAGCGTCGAAGTAGCGGAAGCGGCCGTGCTGGAAGCCGCCGTGCGAAATATGCATCGGAGCGCCAAGCGTGAGCTGCACGAGGCCCTCCATATAGACAGGGCACAGCTCCTGCCAGATGTGGATGCTTGAGAAGTCATCGTCATTGTAGTTATCCGACCATAACGCCGGATTACCCATATCCGAATCCATCCTCTGCAGCTGGTTATGGATGAGCTTGAAATTCGCGTCCAGAATGTCGCCTGGATAGTTCGGCAGCTCGCCCGTTATGTACTGGAACCACGGCTCGGTATTCATGATGTAGTGCTTGGAGCCGCCGCCCGACACGCTCGGGGTATGAATCTCGTTCCAATCGTAGTTCTTCGGCACGCGATGGATACGTTCGAGATCTTCGTCCGCCATCGAAGCGATCCAGAGATAGATCGGATATTTCGCCGAGGCATCGCGATAATCGGTCCAGCCCGCGTCGAAATGCTTCAGCGGGACTTTCCATTCGCCATCCACTTCCTTGCGCAGCGACCAGTTCAGATCGAGCTGCTGCCGAGCGAGACTCAGATGCTTTACATCGCCTGTCAGCAGCATGGCATTCATCGCTGCATTCGTAATCGGTTCGATGATCGTTGGGAAGCCGTGCGGCCAGCGGTAACCGTAATAACCGCCCCACCATTTGCCGTCGTTGTACTCGCCAATCTCCCCGCTTAAGCCGATATTATCAGGGATAATGCCACCGTTGCGTTCCACCCGTTCACACCATGCAGCCAAGTAATCCAGCACCCACTGGCTGTACTTCTCATCCGCCGTATGCATGTAGGCGTTGGCGACAAGGCCTGTCGCGTTCAGATTCAGCGGCACATCGCCGCGGTTCATCCGCTCATTCATCATCGCCAGCAGATGGCTGTAGATCGTGTCATCGCTCCACTTGCATTTGCGCGACTCGAAGTCAACGCCTGGCACATCCTCAAACGGCGCCAGATAGTTGTCCAGAATGCCGCGATGCGTTGACCAGTCCTCGCCAGTCGTTATGAACCGAGGACCTCTGCTGCCGTTCAGCGGCGAACGAATCAGCTTCTTCTCCGCATCGTAGTTGAGCGCCTCCGGGTCATCCCCTGTATACATGTGCGCGAAGCGCACTGCCCTCTGCCGATCCTTCAGCGTAGCCGGTCCAGCAAGACCGAGGAAGTAGAAGTACAAGTACCCTTCCCCGTGGTGCATCCAGTCGTAATAGGCATCGAATTCACGGTGAATCTGCCCGTACTCCGTCCACTGCCATGTAATGCCTTCCCATATGCGACGAGACGATTCGTGCAGCGAGTCATCTCCGCCAAGCGCATAGAGCAGCGCAAGGTTCATAAATCCTTCGTACGGGTCGTCCGAACCATCCATTCCCGGCCAGTTCCCCCGCCAGATTAGCGTCCCGTCAGGCCTCGTATAACGTGCGATAAACTGCTTGGCAGACGCATTGAGCAGATCTATTAGCTGACGCTGCTTCGTCGCCCAGCTTGGCGGTGCAGAGCGGCGGACAGCCTGCAAGCTCGTTTGCAGCGGCGCTTGCGACTCTTGTGATGGTTGCGATGAAGATGGAGTGGGCATAATACGCATCCCTTCTACGGTAAAATAGAGCAACAGCACTTCTTTTGCCGTTTCTGGTTGACGGATGACTATTCTTTATGGTCAATGGTATCGCTTACAAATCAGCTCGTCAATTTATTTATCTGAGGTCAAAATGCAAAAACTGCACCTCGATGAATGAGAGGTACAGTCTGATTGTGTAAGTAAATGTTCTGCTCGTGCAACTCTCTCAATGATGAAACTCATATTGCGGCTTGAAGATGATTTGTTGTACTCACACATTACTTTCTAAGCTCAGCCGGAATTTCCGGCTTGTATATAAAATAGTAAGATCCTGTGAGTACGAATAACGAAGCAAGGCTAACAATAATTGCAGCAATACCCCGATACATAATCTTCTTCATAGCTGTTCACCTCCTCTCAGTAGCGAAGCTTTGGGCTTCTTACAGATCAAGCGGCATCCTCCACATCTTTCCTTAATGAGAAGAAGAGAAAGACCGGAAGCGTGCAAAGAAATACGATGCTCGCATATATCACGTAATCGTTGTAATCGTTGCGGAATACAAATGCGAGTGCTGCCGCGATAACAATGCAACTTGTAATAATAGCAAGCAAAATAGCGCTTGTCTTGTTAATTTTCACATATGTCCTGCGCGAGGTAGGTACAAAATCAAATCCCCAATGTAATACGGTTATCGCTCTCGCAATACCAATCTGAGCTAGAAACGTAACGAATTGCAATGCAGTAAGAATGGGTCTACTATCTTGAATCGTGTCCAGCGACAAACCTCCCAAGTAGTTGGTCAGTAGAATAATGACACCTTGAATGGCAAGTCCCCCAGCCAATCCGGCGAAATTCATGACGATTGAATGGAAAATCGGAACCTGAAATAGCACCCAGAATACGATAACAAACAAAACAAACTGTATATAAGTTGATAAATCCCCTACAGCAGGATCAAGACGCGTGAAGTAGGAAACTTGACTCATAAGAACTGAGACGATGACCACATTTATACTCAAACGTGTATACAAACTAAATCTGAACAAAGCAAACAAAAACAAAAACATGCCAATATACTCAAACGTCGAACCAATAACAAACAAGATGTAATCCATAGCACCTGTGACTCCCTTTGATAAGCTGCTGCCTGACGGGCTGATAGACCCGCTTCCTCTGCATTTTTCCCTACTTTATGCGGGATTTCGACTTCCTATCGCCATTATATGTAAATTGCGAATATACTTCAATTACTAAATTCATAGAAGGCTTTCATAGGGCTAAAATCGCATAAAAAAAGCAGAAGAGCGGGATTTTTACCACTCTCTGCCAGCGTCTAACTTGCTATCAAACACTCTAGCTCCAAGTAGCCCAGAAGTCTCTATCGGATCTCTTTAACCGTGATTCTGCAATTCGTTCGCCGTCACTTCTTGCCATGTATCCTGCATATCCTGGATCAAATCATCCGGGCTCTCAAGTCCAATATACATGCGGACGATCGTTCTGACTTCTCCGTTAACATCCGTGTTGCGCCCCACTGTAACAAGGCTCTCGTAACCGCCCCAGCTCACTGCAATTTTATAGAGCTTAAGCTTGGAGGCCCAAGCTTTAAGCCGTTCAATTGGCTGATTGCTCTCGAAGGAGAATAGGCTGCTGTAGCCTCTCAGCTGCTTCTTGCCCAGCTCGTGCTGCGGGTGAGATGGAAGCCCTGGATGAAACACGCGTTTCACGAATGGGCTTGATTCTTCAAGCCAGCTGGCAACCTTCAACCCGCTCGCTTGGCAGCGCTCCATGCGCACAGGCAGCGTACGCAGGCCACGAAGCACTAGCGAAGCGGTGTGCGCCGTCATAATGCCGCCAAAGAGCATGTATTCGTCGCGGCTAAGCGGCTTCATCAGCTCATTCGAGCCCATGACGACACCGCCGAGCGCATCGCTGTGGCCGGAAATATATTTGGTAATCGAATGAACGACCAAATCAATGCCAAACTCGAGCGGATTCTGGAAGATCGGCGTCGCCCACGTGTTATCAATAATGGTGCGTGCACCGATAGACTTTGCAAGCTTCGCGCACGCCTCCAGGTCGATCAGTTCAAACATTTGAGTGCTGGGACTTTCCAAATAGATGAGCTTCGTATTCGGGCGGACCGCCGCTTGGACCGATTCGTGACTGCTACCCTCTACAAAAGTCGTTTTCACACCGAAACGCTTCAAGTACTCGCCCATTAAATTTCTCGCAGGACCGTATGCGTTGCTTACGCAAACGATATGATCTCCAGCCTTCACCGATGAGAAGATCGCCGCGCTGATGGCAGCCATCCCTGAAGCGAAGCAGCGTGCGGCATCAGCGCCTTCCAGCAAGGCAAGCTTCCCTTCAAGAAACTCGACCGTCGGATTGTTGCCGCGCGAGTAAATATGGCTGCCGAGCTCTTGTTCGAAAGCATGCTCGAATTGTGGATACGTATCGAATGCAAACAGGCTGTTCTGGTAGATTGGAATTTGAATGGCGCCGAAATGGCGATCATCAAACTCATCATGCGCAATCGCCGTGTACATTTGCTCCAAAGTAAGTTTTGTCATCATTGTTGCTCTCCTTGATATCGCCGACATCGAATGTATCCTTAACCTTTTTCTGCACCTTGTGTCAGTCCTTCTACGATAAAGCGCTGCGCGATCGCGAACACGATAATCGTAGGAATAACGGACATAACCGTTCCGGCCGACATTGCGCCCCAGTCAATGTCAAATTTCATAACGAACGAGTTCATGGCAACCGGAAGCGTCTTGCTCGATTCGCTGTCAATAAACATAACAGCCATAATAAGCTCATTCCAGTTGTTAACGAAGGCGAATATGAACGTTGCTGCAATACCAGGCAGCATAACCGGAATAATGACGCGGAACAACGCCGTGATTCGAGAACAGCCGTCAATCATTGCCGCTTCCTCCAAGCTCGAAGGAATGCGCTGGAAGAACCCTCTAAGCATAATCGTTGAGAATGGGATACTTCCTACTGTATAAATGAGCACGAGTGAGGATAGATGATTCGTTAAGTGCATGCTAGACATCATCTTATAAAGCACGATAAGTGCGCCAATACCTGGCAGCATCTGCGTCAGGAAGAAACCGAACATAATATGCTTGTGACCTTTGAACTTAAACCGCGCAAGTACATAGCCGCTCAAGATCGAAATCAGAATAACGCAAGCCGCTGCACCCATGGATACGAGCAAGCTGTTGAAGATGTATACGCCGAAGTTAGAGAACTGAAACAGCTTCTTATAGTTGTCGAACGTTAATGTTTCCGGCCAATAATGAAGCGGAAAACTGAAAATTTGTTTCTGCGGCTTCAAAGAAGTAATTATGATCCAATAAAGTGGGAACAACATCACGACAGCGTGAAGTGTCAAGTATACCACTTTAGCACTTACTAACAGCTTCTTCTGCATTTTAGAAGTCCCCCGCTTTCTCGGATTTTGTCGCAAACAGGTAGAAGATCGTGTAGAGCATCAGCATGAGCATCATAACAATACCTACTGCCGAACCAAGACCATATTCGCCGTTACCAAACACTTTAGAAAGCATGAACGAGGAGACGATATTGGTCATGCCTGCCGGACCACCGTTGGTCATCGAGTAAATCAATGTAGGATCGCTGAAGATCCAGATCACTCGGAGCAAAGTCGTTGTGATGATCGTTGGCATGATATAGGGAATGATAACGTTAAACAATTTGCGCAGCCATCCTGCTCCGTCGATATCGGCAGCTTCGAACAATTCGCCAGGTATCGATTGCAATGCAGCGAGCAGCATAATTGCGAAAAATGCTATACCGTACCATACATTTGCGCTGATTACGGAGAACATCGCCCAGTGCGGATCGGACAAGAATCCGATACGTTCTTTAATAATTCCGGTGCGAAGCAATAGATCGTTGACAACACCGATCTGGGAATTGTACAGCCATTTGAAAATCAAGCCGATTAGAAAGCCGGATAGAGCCCAAGAGTAGAAAACAAGACCTTGATAAAGGCCTCTGCCTTTGAACGGCTTATTCAATACGAGAGCAAGAATGAAACCAAGAATAAATTGCGCGACTAAGGAGTAGAACACCCATTTCAAGCTGTTCTTCAAAGCCGTAATAAACTGGTTGTCATTGAATATCGTTCTGAAGTTGTCAAATCCGATATACTTGACGTTTTTCACATTCATCAAATTGTAATCTTGGAACGCGAGAGTGATACCTTTAACAACAGGATAATAAGTAAAGGTCAGAACTAGAATAATAACAGGGAGCAAACAGAGCCAAATAAACCACAATTGTGACGAGAATCTGGATTTTTTCCCCTTGTTCTCGGTCGAACCAGTCGAGACTTTCGTTTCCATAAATTACCCCTCCTTATTAAAAAGGGTGATGGGCAGCGGGAGCCACCCATCACCAAACGCATTACTTCGCGCTTTTCGCTTTTACGTCTTGCCAGTATTTATCCAAAACTTTGAGCGTATCGTCAGTCGATGCTTGATCAAGGAGCCATGCTTGCGTATTCTTCATGAGAAGATCGCCGTAGTCTCCAGTTTGGTACGTGTAGTTCGGTTTAAGCGGAATGTAATCTTCCGGTTTCGTGTTCATTTCAAGCAATGTCGCATATGGACCTTCTTGGAAGTACGGATCTTCGGAAGCGGTAGAGTGGATTGGCAGCAAGCCGAATGCTTTACAGAAAGGAGTGTTCTCTGCAGGACTCGACAAGAACTCGATCAGCTTCCAAGCTTCATCTTTATGCTCGGAGAAGGACGTCATGCCCCAACCAGCAGCTCCGATGCCGTAGAACGTTTTGCCAGTAGGACCTACAGGCAGGAATGTTGAAGCCCAAGTTCCTTTTTCCATCTTCTCGTTCAGAACGCCGATAACGTCCGGATCTTGCATCAGCATTGCCGTTACGCCGGAAGTAAACGCTTGCACTTGCTCAGCGAAGCCCCAGTTGATGGAGTCTTTAGGCGAAGTTTCTTTGAAGATCTTCTTATAAAGTTCCAAGCCTTCTTTCGCTTCAGGCGAACCGAACATCGAAGTTTTGCCATCTTTCAGGAAGTGGCCGTCTGCTTCATCCAGATTCGCACCGTTGTAGCTTTGCACGATGCCATCGACGTAGCCAGAGCCACCAGCGCCGCCGCGGAACGAGAAGCCATAACGGTTCTTGTTTGGATCAGTCAGCTTCTTACCTGCAGTGTAAACGTCTTCCCATGTCTTCGGAGCGGCAAGGCCTGCTGCGTCGAACCAGTCTTTGCGGTAGAACATTTGACGCTCGTACATACCGTTTGCGATAAAGTACGGTTTATCAGCGATCGAAGCTACTGTCTTAGCAGCTTGGGAAACGGTAGCATAATCCGCCCATTTAGCCGCATAAGGCTCAAGGTTCTCAACGTAGCCGTTTGTAACATCCTCATTAATTGTTGCGTCGCGCACTTCAAGGACGTCAAGGTTCTCGCCTGTGCTCAGCATGGTACGGATCTTATTGTCCGCTTGATCGAACGGCGGCGAGATGAGCTCAACCGTAATTCCAGGGTTTGCTTCTTCGAAGCGTTTAAGCGACTGTTTCAGTAGATCCGTACGAGCAGGGCTCGTCAAGCTCTCAATCATGCGAAGCTTAACCTCTTCTTGCTTACCGCCATTGTTGCTTTGCGCTGCGTTGTTCGTGCTTGCAGAATTAGAAGTATCATTGCCACCGTTGCCGCCACATGCTGAAAGCATGCCGGCCATTACTGTTGTTGCCAAACCGAGATACAAATACTTCGACTTCTTAGTTGCCCCCATTGAAAACCCTCCACATTCAATTTTTTAATCGATGAGTACTGGGAAATCTTGTTGCGATCGATGCACAACCCTTCATGTGCCGATCATGGATCGAACTTGATTGGTCTTTCAATTCTGAATATTTGTACAACTCTTTCTAAAAAAATAGCCCCCAGCCGTACTCGCTATTCAAGTATCACACAGTCATCCTGTCTGATAGGTTGATTATAGGTGGAAGCGCTTTATATTGTCAACAAAATTATTTGACGCTTTTTATTTTAGCTTCGATGCAGTCCATCAGCTTGTCAAACTCTTCCATTGCAACTTTTGTATCGTGCGCTGCAATGCCGGCAAACATCGTATGATGAAACGGGTACGTCTCATCGAACAGAGCTTTATCGCCCAGCGGCTCATTGAAGAACTTCTCATAGAGGCCGGAGATGGAGTCCAGCACTGTCTCCAGAATCGGGTTTTTGGCAGCTTTAATAATATGACGGTGGAACGTAAGGTCTACTTGAGACGTGTCCTTGTTCGCTTCCTTCAGAATACGGTATTCTTCAAGGCATTCCTGAACTTCCTTGATCTGCTTGTTCGTAATCCGCTCGGAAGCCAACGTTACAGCTTGTCCCTCCAGCGCTCTGCGCACCTCAAGAATGTTCAGCAGGAAGTTGCGCTCACGCTCGATCTTCACTTTGCCCGTGAAGCGGAACGTATTCACATCCTTTACGAAGATACCTTTGCCATTATGGACTTCAATTATGTCCATCGCTTCAAGGTAACGAAGCGCCTCGCGCAGTGACGAGCGTCCTACGCCAAACATATTCGTCATTTCTTCTACAGATGGCAGCTTATCCCCCTCGGAAAGGTCATGCTCTTGGATGAAGTTCTGAATCTCTTGCGAAACTTGCTCATGCACCAGTATCTTCTGAATTTTGCCCATTAATTTTGGCCTCATCCCTTCAGCTTACTACCTATCTGATAGGTACATAGTAAGCGAAGGAAAGTTATCATGTCAACTGGAATTCTACTGATTGCTCCTCCATTGCTTCCTGGGAATCTTTCGCTTATGATTGGAAAAGAAAGCGCTTTATACTTTCTGGCTCCCATTTTATACGAAGTGGCATTTCACATGCAAAGGGGAATTTTAACCATGCGATTAAAGTTCGAATTCCTGTACCGGTCACTGCGGGCTAAACAAACCTATATCTCTCATCATACCCATCATTGTTATGAAGTCGTTTACTACATAAACGGCAACGGGAGCACGGAGATCGGCCATATGAAGCATCACTTCGGCGCGGGCAGCTTCTGCCTCATTCGTCCGGGAACGCTGCATGACGAACGCCGCATTCAAGATACGGACGTCATCTTCGTCGGATTCAGCTGTGAAGATGACACGCTTGAGCTGCAAGAGGGCCTGTTCCAGGACAACGATTCTACCATTCTCTCCCTCCTCGAAACGCTCTATGACGAATATACGAGCAAGAAGACGCACTATTCCATCATGCTCGATTATATGATTGGCAGGCTAGCGGTGGAATTATCGAGGCAAAAGCATGAGCTATGGGCGATGCGCACCGGAGGGAAGAAGCTTGTCACTTTTCAGCGATACATCGACAATCACTTCCACGAGAAGCTGAACCTTGGCGTTATGGCAGAGAATTTCGGTTACAGCTATGACAGGTTCCGCCATCTGTTCAAGGAGGAGTTCGGAATCTCACCGCAGCAATATGTGCTTGCGAAGCGGATTGCAAACAGCAGCGAGCTGCTAGTGAAGACGGATCTGTCTGTGCTCGACATCTCCAATCGCTCAGGTTTCTCGACCGACGCCCAATTCTGCAAGCTGTTCAAGCGCGAGACCGGAGAATCGCCTCGGCAATATCGGGCAAGCAGACGCACATTTCCTAACGAACTTAGCGGCAGTTAACAACAAAAGAGGCTGGACTCGGGAACATGCATCCTGCGATGCTTCCCTCGCCTAGCCTCTTTCTCATTTTTTTCATTTCCCCGGAAATAATCGAAATTTCTGTTAGAGCGATGCGGCTGGCTTCTCGTCCAGATGGAGCATCAGTCGCAGCACCTCATCAAGCGATTCTTTCGTGAATACTTGCTTCCAATCCGGTTTAAATATCTTCTCATACCCGTATTCAATCGCTACTTTTGCCGCATCCGAGAACGGATTAACGTTGTTGAATGCGATCGCAAGCGGTATCTGAATATGCCCGAGCATAAAGGAACGAGCGGCTGCTTCAGGAACGCCCATTCGGATAACCTCGTCCATTGCTTCTTTCATAATACATGCTGCGGCAGCGGCAACAACTTCCGCAGCAGCCGGCTCCAGCAGCGCCATATGCTCGACTGTAATGCGGTGACAGTTCGTCACTGGCGCAAACATGCGAATGCAAATCTGCTCCGCTTGATCATAAAGATCTTCCCGTCCTTGATGCAGCGCGATGACGATATCCTGCTTCGCCGCAATGCCTCCGAACATATCTTGACGCGCTTCCGGCGAATCCTGCTCCTCGAACAGGGCGGGATGGCACGGATGGGTCACGACGAAAGTACAATCCTCACGCAGCGCCACCTGATTCGCATAGGCCGCTGCCGGATCGAGCACGATGACCGTTGTATTCGGCTGCAGCTTCGGTACGATAACCTCCGTAAGTGGACCGATAACAGCGTCCGGTACAGCCAATATAACGAAATCCGCTTGCGCTAACGCCTCATCATTCGGCGTTATGGCGAGCCCTCTCTCCGCGATGCGGCCTTTGCCGCTCTCCGATTGTTCGCATAGCAGCAGCCGGTAGTCTGCCGTCTTCAAATTATCGGTAATTCGGCAGCCCATTTTCCCGCCTGCTCCTATAAGTGCGATTGTTGCTTGCCCTGTTGAACCGCTCATAATAAACGCTCCTTCTCCAATGAATAAGATGATAGATCAAGCATAACGGATCATGCTGAAGCAATCAATACAAAATGTATACATTTCATATATATTTATTGAAATCCCGCTAGATTCCTGCTATTCTAGCATCACAAACCGCCATCCCAAGGAGGAATTTAACGATGCAACTCGGACTTAGTTCATTTACATTAACATGGTCTGTAGGAGTTCCCGGTTATGAGTCAACTAGTGAACTGCTATCAGCAGAGGACCTCATTCGTATCACCCATAACCGCGGACTTCGTCTTCTGCAAATCGCCGACAACTTGCCGCTTCATACGAAGACAGAAGCAGAGCTCGCACTTATCAAGCAAACAGCAGATACCTATGGGGTTGCCATCGAGGTCGGCACAAGAGGTACTGAGCCAAGCAACCTGCTCGCCTACCTTGCTATCGCCCGCACCTTTGGCTCTCCGATCGTCCGTACGATCATTACGACGCCAGAATTGGCTGCCGCTGAGCTTCAGCTGCGCGAAGTATTGCCCGCTTATGAAGGCGCAGGCATTACGCTCGCCATCGAAAATCATGGTATGCATACGACAAAGCAGCTGGTACAATTATTTGAAAGTATCGCCTCTCCTTTTGTCGGATGCTGTCTCGATACGGTCAATTCATTCGGCGCGCTGGAGAATCCGGAGACGGTTATCGACCGGCTCACGCCGTATCTTGTCAATCTGCATATTAAAGATTTTGACATCAAACGGGTCGATCATCAGATGGGTTATACGATCCTCGGAACGCCAGCAGGCGCCGGCAGGCTGAATCTCGGTTACTTGATGGACCGGATCGCAGAGCACGGGAAAGGCGCAGCAAGCGCAATACTAGAGTTATGGACACCTTATACCGTATCGGTCGCAGACACGATTGCTCTGGAGCAGCGCTGGCTGGATGAGAGTATCGCCGAACTGACGGCGAGCGGTTATTTTAGAGAAGATGGGGTTAATCAATATGGCATCAGTAACGCTGAAAGAGAAAGCGTATGAACAGCTTCGCGCACTCCTTATGGAAGGAACGATCAGCAGCAACGATCAGTTGACTGAGAAATACCTCGTCGAGCTGCTGCAGATGAGCCGAACGCCAATCCGTTCCGCGCTGGAGAAGCTCGCTGCCGAAGGACTGCTCAACATCGCACCGAACAAAGGGCTAAGCCTGCCAGGGCTGTCGCTGCAGAGAGTCGCCGACTTCTTCGACTTCCGCATCGCGATCGAGGGCCATATCGTGCATAAGCTGGCTAACCGCAAGCTATCGCCGGATGAGATCGCATGGTTCAGAGAGAACCTGCGCATTCAGGAGCAAACAGCTGAGCAGCATGATTATCTCGCGTTCACGCACGCGGACTCCGAATTTCACCGCCAGCTCGCGCTCGTCTATGAGAACGAGGAAATGGTGCAAATGATGAATAATTTGCAAGATCGTTTATTCCTGCTGGCACTCAAGGTGCTGCGCAAGGACAATAATCGGATTCAGAATTCATACCGCGACCATCTCGAAATCTTCGAGCTCATTATTAACGGTGATGCCGATGAGGCGAAGCGCCGGATTGTTGAGCATCTGGAATACGCTGCGCGGATTCTGGTTCTATAGCCAATTTAAACAAAACACCTGCGGCATCATTAGCTGCAGGTGTTTTTCTGCGATATAGCGGCTCTAAATCCACATTAACATTTGCAGACCATAAGCAAGTTTCCATCGGGGTCCTTGAAATTAAACCAGTGATTATGCTCGATTCCCGTCACGAGGTTCACGTTCTTCTCTTTCATATAGTTGTAAGCCTCTTCGATATTGTTCGTGTTGAAATGAAAGGCTGGAGCTCTAAAAATATGATCCTCGGCATAAATTTTGCTATCCAGTACAATCCCCGCTCCTTCCATCGGAAGGACATAGATATGACCGAATGATATCTCTCCATCAGCCGGCAGCCCGAGTAGATCACAATACCAATCTCTTGCTTTCTCAATCTGGCTTACCGGAATAAATACAGCTCCAATCTGATTCATAATCGGGATCATCGTGTTACCTCCAATGGAATTTTTCGCAACAACCTGTCGGTTCAATCACTGAATCCGAACTCCAATTTCCTCAGCCACACCACGAATATGCTTCGCCGCAAGCCGGTACTCCGTCTCACTCTCGAGATGCTCAAGCATGAGCGGAATATCCGAATCAAGCTTCGCTAATTGGCGCAAATACTGCGCATAATCAAGCTTGCCAAGCCCAGGCCTTGTCTCATCGAGATGAACGGTCATCTGCTGGCTCATCGTGATGTCCTTGGCATGACAGCTGCGAATATGCGGTCCAAGCTTCGCGAAGCAGTGCTCGATCAGCGCGCTGTTCCCGTAATAAAGCTGCGGGCTCGCAATCAGATTAACCGGATCGAGGTGAACGGCAAAAGCACGCCGGTCAACCGCTTCGATCAGTCGCTCGTAGCTCTCTACCGAGTCCGGGTACATCCACGGCATCATCTCGAGCGAATAGTACGTCCGCTCCGGCTGCACATGGTCGATGATTGCTCGCACGGTATCAACGATGAGCGCGAAAGTATCTTCCGTCAGGTTGGCAGGATCATGCCCGTCCCACTGCTCGCCGCGCGAGCCTGCAATATTGACGCAGCAGCGGGCACCTGCCAGCTCCGCCGCCTCCAGCTTCTTCTTGCAGAAGCGGATGGCCCGCTCCCTTGTCTCGGGATCGGCGCTCAGCGGATTGCTCCATGCGCCAACTTCCGCAATGAGCAGGTCCGCTCGTGACGCGGCTCCCACATAATCTTGAATGAGCGCAGCATCCTCGAAATCCGGCAAATAAGCCGCTGAATACCCCCGCTCAACGTGCGCCCGAACCCATTGCTCCGGATCAAGCTTGCCGCCATGCAGGATAGGTCCGCCAAGTCTCATAGCTCATACATCCTTTCAATTAGATTTGCGCACTCACTCTCTTGCGAAAGAAGGAGTAAACGCGTTCGAAGAGAATGTCTACACAATGAAGTTACGTCCACTTGCATACGAGGAGAGTGTGAACGATGAATGTATTCAGCAGCGCGAATGCGCATGCATTAAACTGGATTAACGAGCCTGCCCGGTGGAGCTGCACCGAACAAGAAGGTCTTCTTGTCGAAGCTCCGGCGAAGGCGGATTACTATCAGGACCCTGCAGGCAAACATATGGTAAGCTCCGCCCCCTTCCTGCAGTTCACAGCTGGCGGCAGCTTCGAGCTCACAACGCGTCTAAGTGTGCAGATGAAGGAAAAATACGATTCGGGCTGTCTCATGCTGATGGCGGATGACCGCAACTGGGCGAAGCTCTGCTTCGAGTACAACGGGCGCTATCCGACGATCGTGTCTGTCGTAACGATTGATGGCGTATCGGATGATTGCAATTCGGAGCGAGTCGATGTGGAGCAGCCTTACTTGCGTGTCGTGCGACAAGGCAATTGCATCACGTTCTCGTACTCTGCGGATGGTGAAGTGTGGGAGCAGATTCGCTATTTCGGGTTGAAGCTTCAAGGCGAATGCCGAGCAGGCGTCGTTGCCCAATCTCCTCAAGGGACAGGCTGCACCGTTCGGTTTGATTTTCTGACCATGACGATTACATAATTCACTAATTCTCTAAACTACTTCCCCATACACATGCCATTTCCTTCCGTAAAATGTAAAAAAGGCTGGCGGATCCATTGACCCGCCAGCCTTCACTTCTTATTAGCCTTCCTCAATATCTGCCCCGAGATCGCTTGCGATCTCCGTCATCCGCGGAATGACCGCATCATTACTGCCCGACACGTAGATATCGTCCCCATAATGACGGAACGGAATTTGCACGTTCTCGTAGCGCCACATGAAGAAATCCCCCGGAATGGTCATCGTCGTCCCATCTACTCCCGATACTTGCAACTCAGGCGCATATGTGAAATCAGCCTGTGCCCCAAAATAAACCAAGCATGTCTCCAACGTAATCGGCTGCCGATCAGTCTCATGCTCTCGATATTCTCTTGTAATCCGGTAACGCTTGCTCATCGCGCAGGTAGCCTCCATCCGATAAAATACGGATCTAGTATACCACGATGCCGAACATAATTCCGACTCCGCCTGGCAACAATAAAGGAAATTATTGACTATCGGCGGTGAAGCCAGCGTGTTCCACATTAAGGACCTTCAAGCTGCCTCTCTCGATCAGCAGCTCGCACAAATTCAGCAGTACATGTCGGATACGGAAGATCTCAAGATTCAGAAGCTGTCTTTGTCCGGGCATCTGTACGCCATTCTATATATCGAAACACTCGCCAAGCTGGATACGATTCAGACGAATGTGATCGAGCCGCTGACCACAGCCAAAGAAGGGCGTGTCGATCAAGCACTGCGATCTGCAGAGGCGAAACAAACCTCCACTATGGCGCAGATCGGTCAATATCTCCTGAATGGCTACTGCGTGGTCGTCAAAGAGAATGACTCCGCTGCATTTCTACTGCCGGCGACACAGTCTCATTCAAGATCCATTCAGGAACCTAGGGACGAGCAGGTTGTTAAAGGCTCCCATGACGGCTTTATCGAAGGGCTATCTACGAATCTATACCTGCTGCGCAACCGCCTGAAGAATCCAAGCTTGAAAGTGAAGTACTTCACGCTTGGCAGTATGACCAATACGAAGGTCGCGATGGTCTATTTGGACCAAGTCGCCGATCCAATACTCGTTGCAGAATGCCAGAGACGGCTGCAATCTATCGACCTTGAATACTTGAGTTCAGTGGGAAACTTGGACGATATGCTGGAGGAGCATCCCTTCTCTCCATTTCCACAAACGCTGCAGACGGAACGGCCGGACCGGGTCGCCTCATATTTGCTTGAAGGCAAAATCACATTGATGGTGGACGGCACGCCAAGCGCGCTTATTCTGCCGATAACGTTCTTCTCGTTCTACCAGTCGCCGGATGATTACAACAGCCGCTGGCTTATCGGTTCATTCTTCCGCGTCCTCCGGTTATTCAGCTTCATTCTGGCGATCTGTTTGCCGGCGATCTACATCGCCACAGTCACCTATCATTCCGAGGTTCTCCCAATCGGTATTCTTTACTCCGTCAAAGTATCGCTAAGCTACGTTCCATTGCCGCCAATATTGGAGGCGCTTGTGATGCAAACCATTCTTGAGCTGCTCAAGGAAGCAGCCATTCGGCTTCCTTCGCCAATTGCACAGACGATCGGCATCGTTGGCGGTCTAGTCATCGGCACTGCGGTCGTCGAAGCGAAATTGGTCTCCCATACGATGATTGTCGTTATCGGACTCACGGCGATCGCTTCCTTCGTCACGCCAATCAACGAGTTTGGCACCAGTCTGCGGATATTAGGCTTTCCCATGATGCTGAGCGCCTCCTTCTTCGGCTTCTTCGGCATCGCCATCATGCTGATGCTGATCTTCATTCATTTGTGCAAGCTAGAATCGCTCAGCATTCCGTATTTCACACCATTCGGACCTTTTCACGGGAGAGAGAGCTTCAAGGATCTATTCTTAAGGCTGCCGCTCTGGATGACTAATAAGAACTCGCAACATGCCAAGCACCAACTGGTCAAGCAGATTATGTTCGGAAGGTGGAAGCGCCCTTGAACACGACAATTACCAAAACCCAGCTGTTCTTCCTCATTGTCAAAACCCAAGTGGGCATCGGCCTTCTATCTCTGCCATCAGAAATCCAGCATTCCGCCAAAGGGGATTCATGGATGTCCGTGCTGCTCGCCGGCATTGTCATCCAGCTCTTGCTGTTTGTCTACTGGCAGCTGCTGAAGAGGTTCCCGGATGCTAATTTGAGTCAAATCATCATTCGAATATTAGGCCGCTATGCAGGAAAAGCGTTGAACTTGATCTACTATGTATTCTTCATTCTTATCGCGGCTTATGCGAGCAACCTGTATGTCCGCCTTATTAATTCATGGATGCTGGCGTTAACTCCAGGGTGGATACTGCTTGCGCTCATTATCGGGACTAGCCTCTACTTGGCCTATGATAATTTGCGAGTCATTGCCAGATTTTTTGTCTTCGCATCCGTGCTGTTCGTGGTGCTCATTCTGATCAGCATTCTTACCTTGGTGAACGATGTACATATCTCCTATATATTCCCTATCGCGCAGTCAGGCTTCGGACCGATTCTGGAGGGCAGTGAGCGAACAATTTTCTCCATGCTCGGCTTTGAAGTAAGCCTCTATTTCTTAGCTCAAGTGCAAGGGGTCAAATCCGGAGGAATAGGCGTGATGTCTCTCGCTAATGCGTTTGTGACGATTTTCTATACGTACTTCGTCTTTATATGTCAGATCAGCTTAAGCCCTCCTACATTAGCTGTGGTGAACGAACCGGTATTGTTTGTTCTGAAAGGGCTGTCGTACCAGCTCATTGACCGGATTGACCTCATATTCTTGACGATCTGGATTATCCCGATGACTGCAACGCTAGTCTCCTATCTCTGTATAGCCGGCAAAAGCATAACGGTTAAAATGTCTGCTTACCGGAAGCTGGTCCTATTTAGTGGAGCGACCGTGTTTGCGTGCAGCTGGTGTTTAATGTCTATCGAGAATCTGGACTCCTTCAGCAAGTGGCTCGAGTATAGCTATGTCATCATGATTGTAGCGGTGCCGCTTGTTCTATGGCTGGCGTCGTTCCTCGTGAGTACACAGGTAAAGGCGGAATCCACATGAATCGCCGACTTGCACACTCTGTCTGTATCGGAATTCTCGGGATTACTTTAAGCGGCTGCTGGGACAGTCAGCTCTTAACGAACAAGAAGATGGTGAACGGAATTAGCTTTGATATCGGTGATCATCATCAATTAGTCGGTGCGATTAGAGCCGTGATACTGGAAAGCAAAGGCGGCGGGCAATTTGAAGTAAAGGATGAATTCATGCAAGCTAACGGCGACTCGGCATCCATCATCGGAATGAACCTTGACAGCATGCTTCCCGGAACAATCGAAGTCAGTAAAACGCATGTCGTTATTATGGGCGAAGAGCTTGCGAAGCAGAACATTCTCCTTCCGCTTGAAACGATTATCCGAGCGCCTAAGGGATATCTGGATTCCCATCTTCTCATAGCCAAAGGGAACGCAGCCAAAATACTCGCTTTTAGAAAAATCGATAATAATCCGGTTGCTTATGGCATTAAGCAAATTCTAACCGGGGCTGAGCGAAGAACATCGATTAAGGATCAAACGCTCTATTCATTATGGAGCCATGTCTATGATCCTGGAGGTGATCTGGTAATCCCCATGATCAGGCAATTAAACGAATCGGCATTAGTGATTGACGGAATTGCGCTCATGCAAGGGAGCCGTTATTCCGGCGTCTCGCTGAGAGGTCAAGCCTCTACGCTTCTGCTGCTTATGAAGGACTCGTTCGGGAAGGTTGCCATTCTCAATATTAAAGTTCAGAAGGACGTCGTCTCGTTCCAAGTCCGCAGAATCAAGCAGCGGTTGAATCTAAGCTTCAACAAGCAGACTTCCAAGCTTGATTGCACGGTATCAGTCGATCTCTACGGGACCATCCAGAGCTTTCCGGGGAAGATCGGCAGCTCGATCGACCACGATCAGATGAGTAAGATGATTACCGCTGCTGTAAACAAGCAAGCAAAAGATGTCATCAATAAGATGCAGCAAGCAAACTGCGACGCAATCGGCATCGGGAGACATATATCCATCCACTATCCCGGACTATGGAAGAAGATAAATTGGAAGGACGTGTACAAGGAAGTGAACATTAAGCCTGACTTTCGTGTCCATATTTATGGCACAGGCTTGATTAACTAAACAGGAAGAGCGATTCCCGTATCTGACCAATGATCAGCGGCAATCGCTCTTTTTTGTTTCTCCTTGTTGCATCACTTCGCTACTATCCATTCCAACCCGTGCTTCGTCACAGTGTCCGCCCAGCTGCCCGGATATGCTTGGTCACAGATGACGGTGTGCACTTCGCTCAAATCCGCGATTTTGTATAGTCTGCTATTCCCAAGCTTGGAGCAGTCTGTGAGTATGATGCTCTCCTTGCTGTTGGTTATAAATTTACGCGCAAGCAGCGCCCGGTCCGCGTCATAGCTGGTAATGCCTTGCTCCGGCAGCAGGCCGTCAATCGTAATGAAAGCGCGGTTCACATAGAAGTTCTCCATGAACTTCTCTGCGAGCGAGCCTGAGATGCGATGATGACGCGGGTCCATTTTGCCGCCGACGAAGAAGACATCGCCTGTGAACATGTCTTTGTTCTGATAGTCGATGAGCATGTTCAGCCCTTGAATCGAATTCGTGATGATCGTGAGGCCTTTCTTATAAATCAAGAACGGAATCATCTGGAGGGAAGTCGAACCGTCATCAATTACGATGACATCATGATCTTGAACGAGACTTGCAGCCGAACGGCCGATCAGCCGCTTCTCTTCTGCACGCAGCACCTCCCGCTTCACGAGAGAAGGTTCCTCGTTCATGAGGGTAATCTTCACGGCGCCGCCATAAACGCGCTTCAGCCGGTTCCCCTCTTCAAGCTCTTCCAAGTAACGCCTTATCGTCTCGGAGGAGACGCCCAGCCGATTCACCAGATCGGTCGTATAGACTTTGCCTGCGTCATTGATAAGATCAAGAATTTCCCGTTTGCGTTCTTCCCCAACAAGCGACATTCGCGGCCGCCTCCTTGTATGCATGGTGACTGACTTCGCAGTGAGAGGCGGGTTCTCCCTCTCTCAGCTCTAAATTCTCGCAAGCTTACCAGAAGCTCTCATCTTCAATCGTTTGCAGCAGCTTCACGATGTCTTCCCGATATACTTCTCCGATGTTGCCGATGCGGAACGTATCAGCGGCGCTGATCTTGCCCGGGTAGATGACGAAACCCGCTGCCTTCAGCCGCGCGTACAGCTCCCCGAAGCTGAACCGTTTGCTCTGCGGATAATAGAACGCGGTGATGAACGGCGACTGCACCTTGCTCTGCAGCAGCGAGCAGAATCCCAGCTGCCTCATGCCGTTCACGAGCAGCTCCTGATTCGCTTTATAGCGTTGATGGCGAGCAGCGATACCGCCTTCTTGTTCCAGCTCGCGCAGAGCTTGATCGAATGCGCGAACGACATGCGTTGGCGAAGTGAACCGCCACTTGCCTCCGCCCTGTTCCATCGCCGACCATTGGTCGTACAGGTCGAGCGATAAGGAACGAGCTTGCCCTGCGCAGCCGGCAAGCGCTTCGGTGCGGGCGATGATGAAGCCGAAGCCCGGCACGCCTTGAATGCACTTGTTCGCGCTGCTGATCAAATAATCGATCTGCAGCTCATGAACGTCGAGCGGAATGCCGCCGAAACTGCTCATCGCATCGACAATGACAGTCTTGCCATGCGCCTTAGCAATGGCCGCGACTTCAGCGACCGGATTCAGCATGCCGGTCGTCGTCTCGCAGTGGACAACGGCGACATGCGTTATGTCTGCTTCTTCTTGCAGGCGCTGCTCTACATCCGCTGCGCGAACCTGCTCGGTCTCGCCGAAATCGAGCACCGATGTCGCAATGCCATAGACATTCGCCATCTGGGCGATCCGGTTACCGTAAGCGCCATTGGTGAGCACGAGCAGCTTGCCGTCACGCGGTATGACGCTGCCGATTACCGACTCCACGCAGAAGGTGCCGCTGCCTTGCATCAGAACAGCTGTATATCGATCCGGCGTATTCGTCGCCAAGTGAACGAGGCGACTGCGAATACTTTGAACAAGTCCGTTGTAGTCGGAATCCCATGTGCACCAATCACGGAGCATGGCTTCTTTAACCGTCTCAGAGGTAGTAAGCGGGCCTGGCGTTAACAGCAAGTAAGGGCGACTCTTCGATGTGTGAGCAACTGGGCTGTTATTCATGGACGCTCTCCCTCTTCTAGGCGAACATTAATAGCTGCGATGATCTGATCAAGCTCGCCGATTGAATCCGCGATATAATGCGCGCCGGCTGACTTAAGGCGCTCTGCAACCGCTGCTTTGCGCCGCTCCAATTCCTCCGGCCCGCAAGCTGCAACTTCCGCTTCCGACATGCCGAGCTCGCTGCTGCCGAGGATAACGCCAACCGTCCAGCAGCCTGCGTTAGCTCCTTCTTGCATGTCGCTCACCGTGTCGCCTGCTTTTACAATATGGTGCATCGGATATACGCCGAGCAGCTCGGCATTGCGATAAATCATCCACGGATACGGACGACCGGCAGCCGCCTCATCCGGCGTGACAAGCGAATCCGGCGCATAGCCTTGCGCCGCTGCGCTCTGGCACACAATATCCATCATCGGGCGAGTGTAGCCCGTCGTTGAACCGATCGCTATACCTTGTTCACGCAACCGAGCAGTGAGCTCAATGGCGCCCGGCACTGGCGTCGCATATTCGTGCAGCGTGCTGAACAGCATGGGCTCGAAATCCGCATACAGCGCATCAACATCTGCCTCCGAAGGCAAGTTGCCGAATTTGCTTTCCCATAGCGCAGCAATTCGCTCCATGTTGCACATCGCCTGAATATGATCACGCTTGAGCATACCCATCGGTCCGCGAGCTTCTTGGACCGTAACTTCAATCCCTCTGCGGGCAAATACGTCTACGAATACATGCAGCGGCGCAAAACAACCGTAATCCACCATTGTTCCTGCCCAGTCGAGCATAACTGCTTTTATCATGAAAGATCTCTCCCTTAGCTGTTTCTTGATTGCCATGCCCCAGTCTTCGTCTTCACGAGGTGGACGATCGCTTCATAGATGAGGCGTACCACAACGTTGGTCATCATAATAAGAACAGACATCGCCGCCGCAGATGCGACATCACCGGCGTCGTCCATATTGACGACCGATACCGATGCCAGCTTCAGATCAGCCGCATAGAGGAACATAACAGCCGATACCGTCACCATTGAATTAATGAATAGATACATCGCCATCTCCAGCACAGCTGGCAAGCAAAGCGGAAGCGTCACACGAAGCAGCGTCTTGTACTGCGGAACGCCCATCGCATCCGACACCATCTCAATCTCGCGATCGAGCTTCTTGAGCGCGCTTGTCGCCGTGACGAACGAAACGGCGTAGAAATGTGCGATGTTGGCTAGCACGAGAATCCAGATCGTCCCATAAATACCGTGCAGCGGATTGCCCTTCTCGTTGAAGAAGAAAATATAAGAAAGTCCAATAACAAGCCCCGGAAGCGCAAGCGGGAGAATCGACAGGAAGTAGCCCGCTTGACGCAGCGCCTTCATAGACCTCGTCTTCTCGATTAAATAAGCGCCGAGGAACGTTGCGACCGTACCGATTCCGGCAGTCCATGCGGACATTCGCAGACTCGTCCAGAATGGCTGGATACTGCCACCGGCTACTTTAGTAAAGTCATAGTGAATAAACGAAAACGACAGATTATACGGCCAAATCTTAATGACCGATGCCGCGATGACGGTCAGAATAACAATTGCAATCATCGCCGACAGCACGATACAGCAAGCCAGGAACAGACCATCACGCACGCGATTCGGCTGAATCCGATACGGCAGTGCCCGCGAGCTAATCGCATTCTGCTTGCGCGATACAATTCGATCCACAACAAAGGCGAGCACGGCTGGCAGAATAAGAATGATGCCAACTGTTGCGCCCATCCCCATATTTTGCTGACCGATCACCTGCTTATAAATATCGGTTGCAAGTACGCTATAATTGCCTCCAACCACTTGCGGCGCACCGAAATCGGTGAATGCGAGCGTAAAGCAGACGAAGATCGCAGAGATCAGTCCATATTTAATATTCGGTATCGTCACGGTGAAGAAAATACGTCGTTTGCTTGCGCCCATCGTCTTCGCTGCCTCATACAAATTGTAATCGGCGAATGCAAGCGAAACCGCGAGAATGAGATAGGCTTGAGGGAATGTGTAGATGATCTCAGCCATCATAATGCCAATCGGACCATACAGATTGATATGCCACTCGATAGGCAATGCTCCGAAGAAGCCGTTCGTAATGAAGCCTTGATTGCCAAACAAATACGTCAGCCCGATGCCGTGCATCATCGTCGGCGCGAACAGCGGCAAGAGGGCAATCGTCTTGAAAATAAGCTTGCCTCTTATGCCTGTTCGAGTAAGCGCGTAGGCAAGCACGAAGGCAAGCAGCACGGAGATGCAAGCCGTTCCGACTGAAATCAAAGCGGTATGCCATAGCGATTGCAGCAGCGCAGGCGATTGAAAATAATGAATGAAATTCGCAAGCCCCGTAAATTCACCCGTCTTGCCGGTGAATGCTTGGCTGAACAAAGAAATCAGCGGCAGCAGCACCATGATGCAGAGCACAGCGATTAGCGCAAGAATGGCAGACCGTTCGCCCCAAGCCCAGCTGCCTCTTCGCCTTCTTAGCGAGAGCATCATCGCTTTCATACGACCACCTCTGCACGGGTAGCCGGCTGCGTGTCACCGAAGTAAATTAGATGATCGCTTGGCAGCGTATAATATACGCGGCGATTCTTTGCAAGCCCGAGCTGGCGAATCGATGCGCTGCTCACATCAGCTATAATTTCGGACGAAAGCGGTGGCTTGAGCGTCATGCGATAGAAGGAGCCTCGGAATTCCAAGTTCTCAATAATCGCCTCACTGCTTCCCGGAACGGGTTGCAGATGGATGCTGACATGCTCCGGACGAATGGCAACCGCAGGGAGCTCATCGCTGCCGACGAAGTTAACGGCACCAATGAAATCAGCGACGAATCGGCTGTTCGGACGCTCGTAGATCTCTTCCGGTGACCCCATTTGAATGACTCTCGCGTTGTTCATGACGACAACCGTATCCGCCATCGTAAGCGCTTCTTCCTGGTCATGCGTGACCATAATGGTCGTCATGCCAAGCTGCTCGTGCAGCCGGCGGATTTCAAGACGCAGCTTCTGGCGCACCTTCGCATCGAGCGCAGAGAGCGGCTCATCTAGGAGCAGAAAATCCGGCGAGAGAGCGACGGCGCGCGCAAGCGCAACACGCTGCTGCTGACCGCCTGACAATTGCGACGGATACTTCTTCGCGGACTGCTCAAGATCCACCATCGCGAGCACTTCTTCCACTTTGCTTCGGATTTGCGCCTTGGTCAGCTTCTTCTCTTGCAAGCCATATCCGATGTTCTGCTCCACGGTTAAGTTCGGGAACAGCGCATAAGACTGAAACATCATGCCCACTTGCCGCTTGGCGGGAGACAGAGCCGTAATGTCTCTGCCCGCCACCGTTATGCGGCCGCCATCCGGCGCTTCGAGACCTGCAATTAATCGGAGCAGCGTCGTCTTGCCGCAGCCACTCGGTCCAAGCAGGCATACGAATTCATTCTTAGGGATCTGGATGTTGATCGGTTCAAGCGCGGTGAATGATCCGAATGTTTTGCGGATGCCTTCAATAGAAAGATAGTTCTGTGGCATAGAGCAGCGCTCCTCCTTTTATTTGCACGACTTTGCATTATTCCTTCGGTTCACTCTTCGCTTCGTAACGCTTCGTCCATTCAGCAAGCGTCGCTTCACGAGACGCAGCTGCCTTGTTCAGATCGAATTTGATGAGCTGGCTCATCGGATCTGCCTTGTAGCCTTCCGGAATCGACGCGGACTTGTTCTTCACGGAGATAATCGCGTAGTTCTTGTTGTATTCTTTCATCGGCTCTGTGGAAATCGCCCAATCTAGAAATTCCTTAGCTTCCGGCTTCATGTTATCCTTCTTCATCAGCGCATTCGCTTCAACGTCCCAGCCGGAGCCTTCCTTCGGGAAGACGACTTCAATCGGTGCGCCGCTCTTCTTCTCTTCAATCGCGCGGTAGCCGAACGATACGCCGATCGGATATTCGCCTGTGCCTGCAAGCTTCGCAGGCTTTGAGCCGGATTGCGTGTACACCGCGATGTTCTTATCCAATTTATCGAGGTAATCCCAAGCTTTCGCATCGCCCATCAGCTGCTCGAGACCCGCTACCGTCAGGAAGCCCGTGCCCGATGCAGCCGGATTCGGCATGACAACCAAGCCTTTATACTCCGGCTTTGTCAGATCCTCATACGATTGTGGAATCGGCAAGTTTTTCTTCTTCAGCTCAGCCGTATTCACCGCGAATGCCGTCTCCCATGCGTCGATGCCGACCCAGTGAGCAGGCTCCTGTTTATCTTTAAATTCAGGCAGCACATTCTCGATGCCCTTCGGCGAATAGCCTTCCAGCATGCCGTTCTGATCCAGCACGAGCAAGCTTGTTGCCGCTGTTCCCCATACGACGTCAGCAACCGGATTATCTTTCTCCGCCAGCAGCTTTGCTGTAATAATGCCTGTAGAATCGCGTACGATGTTTACTTTTATGTTCGGATACTGAGTCTTGAACGAAGCTAAGTACGCCCCAATCTGATCGTCTTCCAGTGCCGTGTATACAGTAATTTCCGAATTTGCAGATGCTTCTGACGCAGGCTTATTCCCATTTGCCGCTTGTGCTGCATCTGTGCTTTTATTATTACTTGTTCCGCATGCTGTCAGCGCTGAGATGACCATTACCGTCGTTATTGCAGTTCCCATCCACTTCTTCATCTTTTCTCTTTCCCTCCACATGGCTCTTTATAGGTTCCTGATGCTCTCTCAGGACTTCCTCAGTGTAAGTTCAGAATGTAAAATCCATATTGATTCCATGTTAAGAAATTGTTTTTTATTGATTTTAGTTGGTTTTAGTTGTGTTTGTGGAATTGACCCTCTTTTCGAAGAACAAAAAAAGCCGAACTCCAAACGGAGTCCAGCTTTGTTGTATTCTTTTCATATCATCTACCACTATGCGCCCGAAGCTTCAACCAGGCTCGTGCTTCTTCTCCGTCCATACACGATACGGGACAGCAACACGCTCACTTCGTAGAGCACGACGAGAGGAATAAACACCATCATATGCGAGATCAGCTCCGGCGGGGAGATCAGGCTTGCCACGATAACGAGCACCAAGTACGCATAGCGCCGCATCTTATGAAGCACTTGAGGCGTCAGCACGCCGATCTTCGTCAGAAACATCACAATAACAGGCAGCTCGAAGGCAATTGCCAGCGGAATAATGATATTGAACATGAAGCCAAAATATTGTGCCACCCCATACGTCTCCACAAGCTGCAAGCTCTCCGTTATCCGGGTTGTAAAAGCGAAGCTCATCGGATAAACGACATAATAGCCGAATGCGATGCCGAGCAGAAAGCAGATCAAGCTATACGGTACGTAACGCAGCGCCGCAGCACGCTCATCGGGATGCAGCCCCTCACGCACGAATCCCCATAATTGATAGAGGATATAAGGCAATGAAATCGTCAATGCGAATACCAGCGCAATTGTCATGTACATGCGAATGCCGTCCCATGGAGAGAAGACATTCCAGGTTATATGGGAGGCTGGCGGTACACTCTTCAAGTAATGCAGTACCTTTGGCGAGAAGTACAAACCCGCTCCAAGCGACAGCAGCAGTACCGCGAGGCTTCGCCAAATCCTCCGCCGCAGATCCGTCAAATGGGAGATGAGCGTCATCGTCTCTTCTACTCTTCTCATTCGCAACACGCCCTTCCGCCCTTGCGCAGCTCGAACGTATGAAATCCATCCCGCAGCTTGCCGTTAATCTCTTTCACCTTCTCCACATCATCAAACGAATACTTACGCGCGCCGCCTTTCGATCGTACCGGAAAAATCAATTGCTTCTCCTCGTAATACCGAATTTGCCTCTCCGATAAACCCGTCAAGTCGCATACAGTTCCAATGCTCATCACCTTGTCATGCATCGCTTAACAGCCTCCCATCATGCTGATGTCAGAAAATATAACATTAACTCCTCTTGGTTCGAGATGATATCAGCATATATCCGAATATTCAATGGGACCGTATGCCCAGTCGTACGTGTTTTAAGTCATTTACACCTCATTTCACTATCCAAAATCGGCTGGTAATTGCTGTAATTACGCACCTTTCCAGACTGTCGACATTTTATCGATAGATAATTCCTTTCAATCATATAAATTTTATTTATGTAAGACTTCCTAACAAAATATTGGATTTGATGAAAATTTCCATGTTACATTTTTCCCAGAGACGGACACCTGGTCCACCAAAGGAGCTGAGGAAGCATGGAAACGAAAGAAACGCCAAATGAAGTATCACGTCGTCAATTTCTGACGACAGTCGGCAGAGTCGGCGGTGCCGCTGCCTTGTTCAGTGTCATGGGCACGATGGGGCTGTTCACGCCGCAAACGATGAAGGCGGCAGAATACACGCCGCCTTCCAGCTGGGATTTGAAAGGCACGAGCCGTTCCGGCAAGAAGATCGTCATTCTCGGTGCAGGTCTCGCCGGTCTGACCGCTGCTTATGAGCTTGGCAAAGCCGGCTACGATTGTACAATCCTTGAAGCCCGTGCCCGTACCGGCGGCCGGAACTGGTCGGTACGCCGCGGCACGACCGTCACCGAGGTAGGCGGGCAGAAGCAAGTTGCTCGCTTCGACGACGGCCATTATCTGAATGCCGGCTGCATGCGCATCCCTCAGTTCCATGTCACGATGGAATACTGCCGCGAGTTCGGCATCCAGATGGAGCCGTTCAATAACGTGAACGAGAGTGCCTACTACTATAACGAGAATGTGCCAAGCATCCTCTCGAATAAGCCCGTCCGTAAACGCGCGGCGAAGGCTGACGCCAAAGGATACATCAGCGAGCTGCTGGCCAAGGCGATTAATCAGCCAGGGCTCGATTTGCCGGTTACGCCGGAGGAGAAGGAGAAGATCGTCGCCTACCTCCGTTCCGAGGGCAATCTGAACGCCGACTTATTCTACAAAGGCTCATCACGCGGCGGATACAAGGACGAACCGGGCTCACGCCTCGACGCTGGTGTCATCCGCGACCCGTTCGACATGAAGGCGATTATCAATTCCGGCTTCGCGAACTACTTCAGCAGCGAATACGAATATGATCAGCAAATGATGATGTTCCACCCTGTCGGCGGCATCGATGCCATTCCGAAGGCGTTCGAGAAGCGCCTCGGCAACCGGATCAAGCACAACATGGAAGTGACCGAGATCAAGCATGTCGGCGAGAAGGTGCAAGTCTCCTATACCGACCTATTGAGCGGAGAAGCGAAACAGATCGAAGGCGACTTCTGTATTTGCACGATTCCGCTGTCCGTGCTCAAGACAATTAAGCACGACCTGTCCCCGGAGATGACGAAGGCGATCAACAACACCAACTATGCGAATGCCGGCAAGATCGGCCTGCAATTCAAGCGCCGGTTCTGGGAAGAGGACGATCTCATCTTCGGCGGCAACACGCTGACGAACATGGACATCTCGTCCATCTACTATCCGCCGACCAATTATTTTGCCAAGAAAGGCGTGCTGCTCGGCTATTATGCCTTCGGCGCCAAGGCCGACAAGTTCGGCGCGCTATCCTTCAAGGATCGTGAGGCGTTGGCACTTACTCAAGGTGCCAGAATCCATCCGCAATATTTTGACGAATTCGAGTCCTCCTTCTCCGTCAACTGGAAGACGATTAAATACAACATGGGCAGCTGGGTTTCGTACTCGGCGGACGATCGGAAGACGAACTATCCCGTGCTCTGCAAGCCTGACCGCCGCGTCTACCTCGCAGGCGAGCATATCAGCTACATTACAGCCTGGATGGCAGGCGCAATCGAATCCGCGCGTGAGGTCGTTACCGATATCCACGAGCGCGTCATGAAAGAATAGGAGGGATAAGCATGAACTTGAACCTGTCTCGTAAAGTGAAAATCGCCATCGGAGTCGTCGTCATCTCGTCCCTAGCCGCTACCGCTTCCGTGTATGCCGCAATCATGCCGAATAAATATCCGCTTGCCCCGATTCATGAACCAGAATTCTATGGCAGTCCTTCATCTTCAATCGCAAGCGCGGTTGCCCTGCCTGAGAGCGCAGCTACCTTCTCGACGAGCGGCACAACGCCGTCCGTTATAAACAAAGAAGGCAAGACCATCTACGAACGCTATGGAGATACAGAGACGCAAGGCATAAGCATTTTGCAGAATATCGAGAAGCAGCTGAAGGAGCAAGGACTATCCTTGAAGGACGTTATTTACCTCCGCGTCTACGTCGCGCCGGATGCGGCGAAAGGCGGGAAATTTGACTTCGACGGCTGGTTCAAGGCGTATGCCAAGTACTTCAACACCAAGACCAATCCGACGAAGACCGCACGTTCCACGGTCGGCGTTGCCGGACTCGTCAGTTCCGATTGGCTAATCGAGATTGAGGCAGTTGCCGCTTATCCAAGCCAGCATAACCAAGACTAATTAAGGAGATGATCCGCATGCTGCAAAATATCGGTTTGCCCGGACTTATGATGATTCTGGTGGTTGTCCTTATCATCTTCGGACCTTCTAAGCTCCCTGAGCTGGGTCGCGCAGTCGGTCGCACGCTGCACGAGTTCAAGTCCTCCGCCAAGGAGCTCGTCTCCGATACGAAGGAAGAGGTTTCGGAGAATAAATCATAAGGGAATTTGAATACAGAAAAAGCGTGCGGACCCCCTCCGCACGCTTTTTCTTATTGCCTAGCTTAAAGAGCAGCTCGTGCCCCCTTCAAACGCCGCTCACTTGGAACGAAGCCCTCTCTGCTCGGAGAGCCGGCCAACCCTCTGCAGCACTTTATATAGCTCTATCGGCGAGAATGACTTCGACATATAAGCATCCATGCCTGCTTCCCGCACTCGATCCTGGATTGCCTCTTTCTCCTCAGATGTTACGGCTATAATCAGCGTTGACCTTCCACGCTCATGTGCACGAATGATTCTTGCCGCTTCATAACCATCCATAATCGGCATTTGCAGGTCCATCAAGATGGCATCATATGTCTTGGACGTAGCCAATTGAACCGCTTCCTCACCATGATTCGCAATCTCAACTTCCATCCCCATGTCCGTGAGTATAGTCTTCATGATTTCTTGAATGATTTTGTTATCTTCGACTAAAAGGATATGCGCTGGATAGAGACTAAGGAATGGCGGCGAGTTGGATGTTAGATTCATTATGCTCCCCCTTTATGCTATAAAGCATTGTTCTCATTATAGTAACGAGGCTTGCATCTGTATAATACATAAACAGTCATGTATTATAGTTTCTAGTCTATGAAAGATATTCCTTTATTTAGTGAATCATTCATCTATAATACATCATGATTTTCTGTATTTCCAAAAGGGGGAAGCATCAAGTGGAACTCCTTCAGCTGCGATACTTTCTAATCACAGCGAAGCTCGAGCAGATGACAAAGGCCGCGGAACAACTCAATATCGCTCAGCCTTCGCTTAGCAAAACCATCGCACGTCTCGAAGAGCAAGTCGGCGTGCCGCTCTTCGACCGTAATGGCCGAAATATTCGTCTGAACGCATATGGGCAAGCATTTCTGAGACGGGTCGAGAACGTCTTCATCGAGCTTGAGGAGGCTGAGCGGGAAATCCGTGACCTGGCGGGACTTGACCGAGGTGTCATCACCCTCGCCGTTTCTCTGACCAACTTATTGCCAGAAATGCTGGGAGCTTTCTTAAAGCATCATCCGAATGTACAATTTCACCAAGTTGTTGAACCGATTGCCAAGATGCAGCAAATGCTTGACCAAGGCGAGATCGACTTATGCCTCACCTTCGCGGAACTGACAGGCGAGCATACCCAGTCGAAGGAGCTCCGCACCGAAGATATTTATCTGCTTGTCCCGGATAAGCATCCTCTAGCAGGCCGAGAATCGGTCTCGCTGCATGAGTTGAAGGATGAGTCCTTTATTGGTTTAAGGCCGATATTCTGGTTTCGTGAAATGACCGATCGCTTATGTCTTCGCCAGGCTGGATTTGTTCCGAGGACAACCATTGAAGTAGATGAAGTGGATGCCGTCCTGCTGCTGCTCAAGCAAGGACACGGGGTCGCGTTTGCGCCGGATTTGGCTTGGAGAACGAGGATGGATTTCAGTCAGAATCGAGTCCGAATCTCCGATTGGGATGGACAAGTACAACTCAGACTGGCTTGGTCGAATAGGCATTACATGTCCGCTGCGGCACAGAGGTTCCGCGAGTTTATCATGGAATACTTCGCTGAGCTCAATTGGTAAATACAAAAAGCGTGCGGGTACGCACGCTTTTTGTTATTGCTATTGCCGACCAGCTCAGGTCACCAGCACAACGACATCCGAATGGAGAAGCAAGCCGATGGGTCCGCCGGGTTGAAGGTCATAATGAGTCCTTCCGGCGAGTAGGTGAGACCAAACTGACTCTTCACGCCTGCCGCTTGGATCAAACCGACCACTTTGCTGTGCTCGCTCTTGGACGCCGCTTCCTTAATGTTCTTCGCTAAGTCAGCGCTTTGCGACAGCTGCGTAAGTAGATGATACATCTCGAGCGTTGGCGCCATGAATTGATTCGCGGAATATTTAAACTGGGCAACATCGGACGGATCCGGCGTTGTCGGTGCCCGGTACACCCCATATGGGCTATAGTAAGGGCTGTAGTAAAAATGCATCGCGTTCTCCACCTTTTTCCCATAAACATCACTCCGTTAGTATATGGGCCTAGGTCGCTCAGCGTTCCGGCCGTATGCGAGGCTACGCAATAAGCCTAACGTCGAGGTGAAGAAGCTTGCTGGACAGCATGGGTTCAGCGATCAATGAGTCATGAGCTGATCCAATACTTCAGCCACGAGCTGCGGGTCGCTTACCGCTCTGAGATAGGCATGGTTCCCATTCGGATCAGGTGTCCAGGAGTTCTCTCCCGTTTGCGCGTTTACCGATATGATTCCGGTTTCAAGCGACCAGTAAGGATGATGCCCTCTCGCGGCAAATAGCACTGCTGTCAAATCCCAGCTGTTCCTTGTGCTGCCTTCCCCGGCAAACCACGCGTAAGCTTGCCGCAACGGATGAGTTTCCGGCAATTCCGAGTACAATCTTCGCCCTGTATGTATATCGACGCCGATTTCAAACCCTGAGAATACAATCGGTGTTGGCCAATGCTTCGCGACGTCAGCGGCGGAAGCCGGATGCGCTTCGAAATTCCACTCCTTCCCTGACGGGAAAGCGCCTCCCATGACAACCAGCTTGCTTACTTTGGCATTGATTAGCTGCTTGCCCGTAAGCCGAGAATGGGAATCGCCTTCGGACTGAAGCAGATTCATGACATTAATGAGCGGGCCAATCGCTACGATTACCGTCTCACCATCTTCTCCCTCTGCCAGTACCTTCCGCATCACCTCAACTGCATCTGCCGCTTTCTGCGTTTGGTACCGGTTCGGATGAGTGAGCGTAATTCCTTTGTTGTACTTTGCATAACCAGCGCTTTCATCGCTAATAAATCCCGGTGTGCTTAGCGTTCCAATCGGAATATCGCCTCTACCGTAGAATAGGTTGAGCGCATCCAGGCATCCCGCCCCCCAAACGCTAGAGGTACAATGCGTCATGCCCGCAATGCGGACTTCCCCCAGCTTCTCCAGTGCATGCAATACAGCGACCGCACCGGCATCATCGCAATCCGGACCGATATCCGTATCTAGTAAAATTCGAATGCTCACCATGATCATCCTCCAATACTTGTTAGGACTTCGTATTTTCAGAATATCATAATTGGATTCACTAGGAGAATACTGGAATAGAAGCATGGCAATAATAACCTTCGGTCAAATATATAGGAGAAGGAGAGCAATCGATGGATTCCACTTCAAATAAAGAGGATATTGAAACAGTTCGAGATTTGATTAAAGACATCGACACCGCGATGCTGACAACCGTTTCGGATGAGGGGCTCGTTTCACGTCCCATGAAAACGCAAGAGGTCGAATTTGACGGAAATCTCTGGTTCCTCACCAAGAAGGATACCGGCAAATTCCATGAATTAGTCCATAATCGGCAGGTCAATGTTGCTTATGCGGGCAAATCATTCGTCTCCATTCGGGGCGAAGCCGAACTCGTAGAGAGCGCCGAGAAGGTCAAACAATTCTGGAGTCCAGCTTATGAGCAGCTGCTCGAAACGTCCTATGACGATCCAAACCTTGTTCTCATTAAGGTAAAGGCCGATACAGCGGAGTATTGGGACACAGGCAATAAGTTTAAAATGGCAAAGTTTCTGTTTAATCGACTGCTCGGCAAAAATACGGAAGGCACGGATCTCAATCGGATCGTGGAACTGAAATAGATGTGATCGCAAAAAAAAACCGTCCCACACCAAGGTGCGGGACGGTCTACATACGATATAAGTCAAAGATTAATTCCGGATGAGATAATCGAATGCGCCTAGCGCTGCAGTCGCGCCCGATCCCATCGAAATAATAATTTGCTTGAACGGACTGTTCGTGCAGTCACCTGCAGCGAATACACCAGGAATGGTCGTTGCACCGTGGCTATTCACCACAATTTCGCCCATCCGCGTACGCTCAATACCCTCGCCTAACCAGTCTGTGTTCGGAACAAGACCGATTTGGACGAATACCCCCTCAAGCTCGACATGCTGCTCGCCGCCGGTATCGCGTTCGATGAAGGAAATTCCGTTTACTTTATCCGTACCGGTAATTTCCTTCGTCTGAACGTTCTTATGAACCGTGACGTTCGGCAGGCTGTAGAGACGCTCTTGAAGCACGGCATCCGCCTTCAGCTCAGGCATGAATTCCAGAACCGTAACATGGCCGACGATACCCGCGAGGTCGATTGCCGCCTCGATGCCGGAATTGCCGCCGCCGATGACCGCTACGCGCTTGCCGATAAACAACGGGCCGTCGCAGTGCGGGCAATAAGCTACGCCTTTGTTCTTGAATTCAGCTTCGCCAGGAACGCCTACATTACGCCAACGGGCACCTGTAGACAGGATAACCGTCTTGCTGCGTAACACAGCGCCGTTCTCCAGCTCAACCTCGATGAGCTCCTTCTTCTCGAGGCGCTTTGCCTTCTGAAGCTTCATCACATCGACGTTGTACTCCTTCACATGCTCTTCGAGACTAGCTGCAAGCTTAGGACCTTCCGTATACTTCATGCTAATGAAGTTCTCAATGCCTACAGTGTCCATCACCTGACCGCCGAAGCGTTCAGCGACGATACCTGTGCGAATCCCTTTGCGGGCTGCATAGATCGCTGCGCTTGCGCCTGCAGGGCCGCCGCCGACAACGAGCACGTCGTAAGGATCTTTGTTGAACAGCTCTGAATCGTCACGGTTCGTGTCGATCTTCGCCAAGATCTCTTCGAGCGTCATACGGCCGCCGCCGAAGAACTCGCCGTTCAAGTACACGGATGGCACAGCCATCACTTGTCTACTCTCGGCTTCGTCTTTGAACACGGCACCGTCGATCATCGTATGCGAGATCCCTGGGTTGAGGACGCTCATCACGTTCAGCGCCTGCACGACATCCGGGCAGTTATGGCAGCTTAGGCTGATGAACGATTCAAACTTGAATTCGCCCTTGATGCGCTTAATCTGATCAATAACTTCCTGCTCGACTTTCGGTGCCCGGCCGCTGACTTGCAGCAGCGCGAGCACGAAAGAAGTAAATTCATGACCCATTGGTATACCGGCGAACGCAATGCCCGTGTCTTCACCTGGACGGTTCACACTAAAGCTTGGCGTTCTCGGAAGATCCGCTTTCTCGATCTTGATCCGGGAAGTCATGCTCGTCAGTTCATCCATGAGCTCAAGAATATCTTTCGATACTTGATCTTCGCCGGTTTGAACGTTGATAAGCACGTCGCCTTCCATCAAAGCAAGGTACTGTTGTAATTGTGCTTTAATATCGGGTTCTAACACCATTTAGGATCGCTCCTTAGATTTTACCTACGAGGTCAAGGCCTGGCTTAAGTGTAGCGCCGCCTTCTTGCCATTTCGCTGGGCAAACTTCACCTGGATTGTTACGAACGTATTGAGCTGCTTTGATTTTGTTTACGAGCGTGCTAGCATCACGGCCGATGCCGCCAGCGCTGATTTCAACCGTTTGGATAACGCCGTCTGGATCGATGATGAACGTACCGCGGTCAGCAAGACCAGCTTCTTCGATCAATACGTCGAAGTTGCGGGAGATTGTGTGCGTTGGGTCGCCGATCATGATGTACTCGATTTTGCCGATTGTATCGGAGTTGTCGTGCCATGCTTTGTGCGTGAAGTGAGTATCAGTCGATACGGAGTATACTTCTACGCCAAGGGATTTCAAAGTTGCATATTGATCTTGGAGGTCGCCAAGCTCAGTTGGGCATACGAATGTGAAGTCAGCTGGGTAGAAGCAAACAACGCTCCATTGGCCTTTAAGGTTTTGTTCCGTTACTTCGATGAATTTTCCGCCTTGGAAAGCTTGAGCTTTAAATGGTAGTACTTCTTTGCCGATTAGAGACATGGATAGTTCCTCCTAGAGAGTGTTTATTTAAAATAATTCTAAACTGATATTAATTCTCAGACGGCTTTTTGTCAAGCCTTTTTCCATCTCTAACTGATAATTATTTTCAATTAGTCGAGTTTGAGACAAGGCCGCTTGTTTGCCATCTGCTAGTATTGTCCATCTCTTCTCCATTATACAAAAACCCGTTCAGCTCGCGCCAGTGGATGGGCTTTTTGGCATCCGAAAAATCCATTTAAGCTGTATTTAAGTTACCTCTCCTATTGTAATGGTATCGCAAAACAATTGCTTATGGCTTATAAGGAGTGACTCACAGATGAATCCGAAGAAAAGAAAATCCCGGCGAAAGCTCATGATCGGCTTGACCCTATCCTTAACGATTGTCGGCACTGTTCTGTATGGATTGGCGGACCGCTACTTGATCGAACATGTGGAGGCTGTTGTTCAGCCAGTGAAGGCGAGCGGCACCGCTTCTGCTGCGGCGGCGGGTACAACGGGCGCATCGGCAAGCAATCAAGCTGGAGCGAAAAATGCAACGAGCGACGATTGGAACTATTCCAGCGATGATATGACCATTGCCGTCAAGAAAGTCGAGACAGGTTCAGGCGATGACCAAGTCACCTATTATGTCGCCGATGTACAGGCGAAGGATGCGTCGCATCTGTTGACGGCTTTCGCGGACAACAAATTCGGGCGCAACATCACCGAAGATACCTCGGAGATTGCATCGTCGAACAACGCGATTCTCGCGATTAATGGCGACTATTACGGCTTCCGAAATGACGGCGTGATCATCCGTAACGGCACCTTGTACCGGAACGAGCCGGTTCGTGAAGGCTTGGCGCTATACAGCGACGGCACGATGAAATCGTACAACGAAGAAGAAATGTCAGCCGATGAGCTGCTTGCCGCAGGCGTCACGAATACATTCTCGTTCGGCCCTGCACTCGTTAAGGATGGCGAAGCGGTTACGAATCTCGATGATGTGAAGATCGATTCGAACTTCGGCAATCGCACAATCGACGATGCTAACCCGCGCACGGGCATTGGCATCATCTCGCCGAACCATTACGTGTTCGTCGTCGTCGACGGCCGGCAAGAAGACAGCAAGGGTGTAACCCTTAATGAATTCGCGCAGCTCTTTAAGAATCTAGGCGCAACAGAAGCCTACAATCTCGATGGCGGCGGTTCATCCACGATGTACTTTATGGGACGCGTCGTTAACAACCCAAGCAACCACGGCGAGCGCGGTGTCAGCGATATTATCTATCTCGGAGAATAAGGAGGAAACAACAAATGACTGTACTCATTCCAGCGTATGAACCTGACCATCGTCTGCTTGAGTTAATTGCGAATTTAAAAAGGGTGGATAGCCGCATGCATATCGTCGTCGTCGATGACGGAAGCGGCGAGAATTATCGGAATCTGTTTAACATCGTCGGCGCTGCGGGATGCACGGTGCTCATCCATCCGACCAATCAGGGCAAGGGGCTGGCGCTCAAGACCGGCTTCCGACACTTGGTTGAGGTCGGCTCCACGGAAGCCGTCGTCTGCGCAGATAGCGACGGGCAGCATCTGCCTTCTGATATTGTGAGAATCATAGCTGCAGTGGATGAGCATCCGAATGAGCTCGTGCTTGGATGCAGATATTTTACGGGCAAGGTTCCGTTCCGCAGTCGTTTGGGCAATAGCGCGACACGAATGGTGTACACGCTGACGACCGGACGCCGTATCCAGGATACGCAGACCGGCTTGCGCGGATTCTCCGCATCCATGCTGGAGTGGCTATGCCAAATTCCCGGCGAACGCTTCGAATACGAGATGAACATGCTGCTGGCGGCTCAGGAGGAGGGCTGCCGAATGTACGAAGTGCCGATTGATACGATATATTTGGAGGAAAATAAATCTTCGCATTTCCGTCCTATTGCCGACTCGGTCAAGGTGTACGCGCCGATCGTGAGATTCTGCTCATCGTCTCTCCTGTCCGCCGTGCTCGATTTCTTTCTCCTCTTCCTGCTGCAGCTCGCTACGGGAAGTCTCCTCTTCTCGGTAGCCGGCGCGAGGGTAGGCAGTTCTATTTTCAACTACTCGATGAACAAGCGCTTCGTCTTTAATAAGAAGCAGAAACCATCCGTGCTGTCATCGGCGCCACGATATTTTGCACTCGTCGTGCTCATCTTGATGTTTAACTATGGCTTCATGTATTTGTTCAATGAAAGCTTGGGACTCCCCTTGATTGTTGCCAAGCTGCTTACAGAGGGAACGTTGTTCGTGTTCAGCTTCTGGTCGCAGCGGCAATTCGTCTTTCAGGCAGAACGCCTCCCGCGATCATCCGTAAGCCGGATGAGGAAGTCGGCTTCCTAATGATCGTAATCGCCAGTTCGCAAACTTCATATGTGAGCTGGCGTTTTTTGCGATTCTGCGCTGCAGCGGCTTGACTGTCCCTGACGAACACGACAAGTGTAATTGAAGCGATACGGACACGCCGCACGATCAAATCATTTAAGCCGGATGCGATTCACGAGTCGGACTTAAACGTTTGGCTGGAAGCGGCAAGCTATGCGCCTAACCACCGGATGAACGAGCCGTGGGAAATTCTGTTGATCGGAGCGGAGACTAGAGCGAAATTGAACCATAAGACAGACTTCGGCAAAGCACCAGCTCTGCTTGCGGTTCTGTCCAAGCCCGCAGCTACGCCATTCGAGCGTGACGAGAATGTCATGGCAGTCTCCTGCTTCGTTCAGAACTTCTTGTTGGCCGCCCACGAAGCAGGCGCCGGCGTCTACTGGGCTTCTCTCGGCGCGCTTCCTCACAATCGAGCTCTCCTTGGCGTGCAAGAAGGCTATGATGTCATCGGTATCCTAGGCGTTGGATATCCTGCAGAAGAGCCTATTGCGAGACCAAGAACCCCGATTGCATTTAAATTGACTCATTTACCTTAATTGCAGTACACGAAAAAGCTTAGAGTCGATTGACTCTAAGCTTTTTTGGCGTTGGGAGGCAGCCCGAAGAGAGCGAGCATGTCCCTCTTGAGCATTAATCGCCAGTTCGTGCCGTCTTGGAAGTGGCCCGCTCCCCTGGGTATAGCTTGCTCGCTATGGGTTTTCCGTCTCCCAGCTGTACTCGCCTCTCCAACTAACCGCCTTCTTCTGGCTTGAGTCGGACTCCCCGACTTTCCGAGGAGATATCGTATGCTGCGACACTCGAAAGTCGGGTCTTCGTCTCCCAGCGTACATGAACCTCACTTCCTGAGCGACATGCTTACTGAGAGCACGTAAATGTGCTCTCAGCGTCCTCACTCTGCTTATTTTCATCTGAGAGAACGTATATGTTCTCTCGGCAGTCTTTTTGTGGCATTATGCGACTAGTTTTTACTCTGAGAGCACGTATATGTTCTCTCAGCTCGATTTTCTCGTGATTTCCCATACGAGAGCACATATATGTTCTCTCACCCTCAGCTATCCAGCCTATGTCATCGCTTTCGCACATCGAGAGCGGTTATTCCCTCTCTCACCACGCGATTTCGGCGTTTTCACCCCTCGAAAGCGGATTTTCCCTCTCTCATCACCAGATAGCCACACTCCTCCTTCGCTTTCGCACACCGAGAGCGGTTATCCCCTCTCTCACCACGCGATTTCGGCTTTTCTGCCACCCGAGAGCGGCTTTTCCCTCTCTCATCGCCAGTTAGCCACACTCCTTCTTCGCTTTCGCACACCGAGAGCGGTTATTCCCTCTCTCACCACGCGATTTCGGCGTTTTCGCCCCTCGAGAGCGGATTTCCCCTCTCTCACCGCCAGCAAAACTCCTCCACGTTCCCCCTCATTACATTGCCGCCTTACACGAAAAAAGCCATTTTCCAGATTCACTGGAAAATGGCCTTCCTCAGGCAGCAGAATCTGTGCCTGTCGAGTCACTTGTGCCGCCGCTTGATGTTTCAGGCGGCGCATCTGGCGCGCTTTGACTGTCAGTCCGCCTTATCCGCCTTGACCGGCAATCCGCCTTATCCGCTTTGACCATCAGGTCCGCCTTATCCGCCTTGACCGTCAGTCCGCTTTATCCGCCTTGACCGTCAGGTCCGCCTTATCCGCTTTGACCGTCAGGTCCGCCTTATCCGCTTTGGTCACCCTGGCCGTCCGGTCTACCTTGACCATCCGGCCCGCCTTTGCCGCCGCCGAAGCCGCCGCGGCCGCCACCGCCGCCTCCGGGACCACTCGACTTGGCAGTTGTCACGCCCGACTCATTCACATAGGTGACTTTGTCGCCCATCTTGAAAGTCACGACCTCGGTGCTGCCGCTAACCGAAGCGCTATCGAACAACCCATCAGTCGCCGAGCCGCTTGCTGTGCCGCTGGTCGAGATCGTGTACGACTCGCCGCTCTTCAGCTCAGACGAAGAGATGACGATACTGCTGAACGTCTTCGACGGTTGGAATACGGCAATGGCTGCACCTGCACTGTCCGTCAACGATACTATAGTACCTGCTTCGAGCGTACTTGGGAATGTCATCATGACTGCCAGCTGCGATGAAGTTTCAGATGGCGCCTGCGCCATTCCCGCGCTGCCCGCCGCAATTAGTTTGCCGCCCGATTGCACGAAGCTGCCGTTAAAGTCGAGCGGAGCATTATTGTTCTCCGTCGGACCGTTCACGACTGCCGTGCCTCCTGTCATTGTAGCGGAGCCGTTAGAATCCAGACCGTCACCTCCCGCGTCTACGGACAGATAACCACCGCTAATCGTCAACATTCCGTCTGTAGCGCTGAACATATCTCCGCCGCCACCGCCGGAGCTGTCATTGCCGCCTACATTTACGCCGTCATCGCTTGCGGTTACATGAATATCGCCGCCTGCAATCATAATATCCGCGCCTTCAATTCCTTCATAGCTCTTCGTGATGGTCACCGTTCCGCTGGTAATCGAAGTGACGCTATCTGCATGCAAGCCATCATCACCGGATGCAATATGATAGTCACCTCCCGCTAGCACAACATTGCCATTGCTGTGGATGGCATCATCCGCCGCATCAATCTCGAAGCTGCCACCGGCAATCGCAACATGAACTGCCGCCTTAATCGCCTTCGCACTCGAAGAAGATTCCGCATCCGTATCGCTAGTCGTGGAATCCGCACCCGCATTTATATCCGCCTTCGCATCCGCTTCCACACCTGCCTTCGCACTCGCATCCGCATCTACACTCGCGTCCGCAGGCTTCCTACCAAACTCGCGCATCCGTTCATCCTCATGCACCTTCTTCGAAGCCGCGCTACCGCCGCCAGACGCCAAATTAAATTGCCCGTCGCCGATTAGAATCGAGTTAGCCGATTGGATGCTGTCTTTCGCGGACTTGATATTGATTGTCCCGCCAGCAATAGCAACGTAGCCTTTGTCCTCATCAACAGCGTCGTTCGTTGTCTTCAAGCCATCTCCGCCGGCATCCACGGCAATCGTCGAGCCTTCCTTTACAGCTAACAAGTCACGCCCGACTATACCGTCGTCCGCTGCCTTCACTTCAATAGTTCCGCTCATGATCTTCAGATCATCCTTGCTTGTAATTCCGTCTTTCGCGCTGCCTTGAACCCTCAGCTTCCCGGTGCCGTTAAACGTCAGATCCCCCTTGCTGTAAAATGCCGCCGTCGGCGCTTCCTCCGAAGTATCCGAATATGCGGCACCGTCAACCAAGAGATTGTCCGTGCCCTCCTGCAGCGTCACAATCGTTTTCTCCGCTTCCTTCACATAGATCGCCGGACCGTCGTTATTCGTTATCTGCGCCCCGTTCAAGACAAGATGAACAATCGCATCCTCCGGCGCATCCACAACGATCTGCCCTACCGATATGGAGCCGCTCACAACATAAGTACCCGCTTCCTTGACCGTAACGACGCCGCCATCGGCACTCGCTCCAGACCCGCTGACACTCGCTCTTGCGCCACTCAGCGCAATTGCCGTCCCGCTATCCGCACTCCAATCGGTCTGCGCATCGATCTCGTCAAAGCCTGCTAACTGGCTCACATCCTGACCAGCCAGCTTAATAGCAGCAGCAGACGATTCCGCCCGCTGCGCAGCTGATGCAGAGGAGGAAGCTGCAGCCGTCTCAACGACTCCACCTCCACCATCGCCCCCAACTTCAGCAGTTGTGTTCGCAGCATTTGAGCTGCATCCTGCCGCCAATAGTGCACTAAATAGCAGAACAGATAACAGTTTCGGACTATTTAATCGTTTCATCCATCATCTTTCCTCTCATTAGTAATCCTGAACAACAGGACTCATAGTAAGCGTAATATCCAAATTGCCGTTGCGAGTGCGTACAGCGTCGAGCAATTCCTTCTGGTTGGTATTCGGCCCCAGCTTCACGGAATAAATCAGCTCATACAGGCTGCCAAGCTCGGTCGTGCGTACTTTCTTCAGCTCGTATTCAACTTCGTGCATCATGAAAACTTCGCCCAGCGCTTCCTCATAGCCCAAGTTTTCCGGAATCGTCACCTTCAATGTTTTGAATAACTCCTTGTTCTCGCCGAACTTCATTGCACTCAGAACAAACATCAGCACACATAACACAACCGTAAATAGCACAGCATAACCGAAAGCGCCAACGCCGCAGGCAAGACCTGCCGCCATCGAGAACAGCACGTATGAGATATCCTTCGAATCGCCCGGCGCACTGCGGAACCGGATAATGGAGAACGCCCCTGCAAGGCTGAATGCGCGGGCAATATTGCTGCCGATCAGCATAATGATAATGGCGACAATTACCGGTAGAATCATCATCGTGAGCGTAAAGCTGGTGGAGTACGTGCGCTGTGTCTTCATATATGTGAAACTAATAATGCCTCCAAGCAGAATCGCGATCGCGAAAGACAAGATCGCATTGGCAAAAGTTAGCTCTGTTGCCGTAGATGTCGTGAATAAGGATTCGATCATGTGAAAATTAGCTCCTTTTCAATTGATTGTTCATTCATTGTCTGGCTTATACCCATACCCATGCCCGTATCTGCATTCGCATAGCGAATTGATTTCTTATATTCGTTGCCATACTTAGAGAAGCTGGTCCGGTACATCTGAAGCTCCGACAACAGCTTGGACAGCCAGACCGGAATCGTCTTCTCTGCCTTCACTTCCATCAGCCATTGACCTTCCGGCATCAGCTGTTCACCGTAGTCGCCAGCCTCAAGCCGCAGATCATAACGCCTTGAGCGGATATTCGTATCGAATGTGATTCGCAAATCCCGGTTTCCTTTGCAGAACATGGCGATTCGGTCATAAGCCAGATACGTCATCGGCTGCAGCTCATACCTCGATAGGAAGTATTCAATCTCCTGAATGACCTGCCGATTCATACCTTCCCGATGGGCCGGCGCTTGCCCGGTCCGAACGAATTCGTACGCCTCGCTCAGCTTAAGCGACGTCCGCCGTTTATTTACGAGACCGAACACCTTCTTCTTCAGTTCCAAATACACTTTCGCATCTGCTTCCGGCACGCCGTATGCCCGAACGCGCAGCTTCTCCCTGTACTTCGGCTTGGATAAGCTTGATCGAATGAGTGAATGATGCTCTGTGTCAAAATACAGATTGCTGATAGAGTAGAACTGATCGTTCTTGTTGTATGCGTCCAGCTCCATATGATTCATCAGTCGGTCATAAAGGTTTTTGAATGCGCTCGTATCCATCAAGTACTTGTTCTCGTATCGGTTAAACACTTCAATCGCCATTGCCTAACGCTCCCCTTCCTGTTCCTCTTTGGCGTTGCCGCCGCCCTTCCATGTCTGTAGCTTAAGACGCGAACCTTTAACGAATCTTAAATTGTTAAAGAAGTGTAAATTTTTTCTACGGCAGCGCGACAGGACCATTGGAACATGGGCAGCAAGCCATCTATAATGGCTTAAGGTAGATTAAAGGTTTCTCTCGTACGATAGGAGCATGACTTATGAAGGAGGTGGGGGCTATGCGGATTCTTATTGTAGAAGATGAGGTCCATCTGGCAGAGGCGCTCTCGCAGCTATTAATGAAAGAGAATTACGCTGTTGATGTCGCTTATGACGGTCATGAGGGATTGGATCATGCGCAGAGCGGCATTCACGATTTGATATTGCTGGACGTCATGCTCCCTGGCATGGATGGCATTTCGCTGCTTAAGACGATTCGCCTCCAAGGAAATCCGGTACCGGTCATTCTGCTGACGGCTAAGGGTGATGAGCCTGATAAAATTGCCGGGCTCGATTACGGAGCGGACGATTATGTAGCCAAGCCCTTCTCAACCGGAGAGCTGCTCGCCCGAATCCGTGCGGCGCTTAGGCGTAAAGGCGAGGTTGTGCCGGAGGACGGCTTGCGCTTCGGAGATATCGAACTGAATCCGGGACATCTGAAGCTCGCCTGCAAAGGCAAGGAATTGAAGATTATATTGAAGGAAAGCCAGCTGCTCGAGCTGATGATGACAAGAAAACAATCGGTCACGTCCAAGGAGCAGATTATCGAGAAGCTGTGGGGCTTCGATTCCGAGGCTGAGCACAATAACGTGGAAGTGTACATTTCGTTCTTGCGGAAAAAGCTTGTTTTTCTCCATTCATCGGTTCGGATCAACACGATTCGCGGCGTTGGGTATGTGCTTGAGGAGGCGACTCCCTAATGTTTAACAGGCTTCGCAACCGATTCCTGCTTATGAACATGATTATCATCTCGCTCATTATGCTCGGTGCCTTCGCAACCATCTATGCGTTCACGTACCGTAATGTCCAGAACGATATCCATATGGATATCAGGCGTATGGCGGATGGGGGCAAAATGAACGGCGGCGGCGGACCGAAAGGCGACCGTCCTATTCCGGATGGGAAGTTCCCCCAGAACTTTCACGAGCCGTTCGTCTCCTTCTCACTCCACACGGATAAGGATTGGAACATTAAGCAGACGGAATCCCGTTTCGATCTGGATAGTGACCTCTATGTGACGGCTGTGAAGAAAGCAGAGGCAAACCCTGTCGAGTTCGGGCAGTTTACCACTGGCGGCGACCGCTGGGCCTATACGGTGTCTAATTCGCCTTCCGGCTATGTGATTTACTATATGGATGTCACGCCGCAGCACAGTATTCTCACGACCATGACTTATACCTTCTCCTTAGTCGCCGTTGTTATGCTTGGCGTTATCTATCTGGCTAGCCGTTATTTCGCAGGACGTTCGATTGCGCCGGTCAAGGAAGCCTTCGAGAAACAGAAGCGGTTCATTGCCGATGCTTCCCACGAGCTGAAGACCCCGCTGGCTGTCATCAATACGAATGCCGACGTGCTGCTTGCGAATAGCGAAGATACGATTAACGAGCAAGTGAAGTGGCTGCACCATATCAAGTCGGAGACGGAGCGCATGAAGACGCTCACGAACGATCTGCTCTATCTGACCCAGATGGACGATGCCAGGGAGCGCATGATTCAGGTTCCATTCGACTTCAGCGAAGCCGTGGAGAGCGTCATTCTCACCATGGAGGCCGTCATATTCGAGAAGGAGCTGAGCTTCGAATACGACATCGAGCCGAATCTGTCCGTCACTGGCAATTGCGAGCAGATGAAGCAGGTCATTATGATCCTTCTTGATAACGCGATTAAATACACGAACCCGAACGGTTCCATTCATCTTGCATTGAAACGCCATCAAGGCCATATTCAGCTGTCCTTGGCGAACACCGGTCCAGGCATTCCTGCCGATCAGATGGACAGGATATTCGACCGTTTCTACCGCGGCGACGCCTCGCGGACCCGCAAGAACGGCGGCTACGGCCTTGGCCTTGCCATCGCCAAGTCCATCGTGGAGCAGCACCGAGGCAAGATTTATGCGAGAAGCATGCAGGGCGAGAAGACCACGTTCTATGTGCAGCTTGGCTAATCGCGCAACATCAACAACAAAAACAACAACAAAGGCGGATCCCCTTCCAGTAAGGAGATCCGCCTTTTCAATACAAATTAATGAGATAAGTTCTCTGTTCGGTCCTTCAGCAAGCTGTTCACTTTTTCGGCGCTCAGCAGCATGATAATTAGGAATACAACCACAATGAAAGGGAATAGCGTAATGCTCGTCTGTCCCGCAATTAACCCGAATAGCGGCGGGAGAAGCGTGATACCCGTGTAAGCGGTGGCCATCTGATAGCCGATTAGCTTCGCAGCGCTCTCTCGTCCGAAGCGAGCCGGCGTTTCATGAATCAAGCCGGGATAGATTGGGGCAAGTCCAAGCCCAATGAGAATGAGCCCGACCAAGAAGAGCTGCTGCACAGGAAGGAACAGCATCAGGCCGCCCGCAATTGCGATGATCTGCCCGCACCGGATCAGCACCCGATTGTGGATCTTCATTGTAATGAAGCCGGTAATGAGCCGGCCAATCGTAATGCCGCCATAATATAACGCGACCCAACCTGCAGCTGATTCGGCGGTCATATCCCGCGCGCCTACGAGATAGCTGGCGCCCCATAAGCCGACCGTAGCTTCAACGCCGCAATAGAAGAAGAAGGCGATCAGCGTCTGTTTGACTCCCCTGATCTGAAGAATGCCGGCTCTTCGGGAACGGCCTGCCGTCGCCGGTGTTGCCTGAGCGGATTCCGAGGATTCCTCGACACCGCCGTCGCCTTGTGCAGAACTATTGCTGTTCTGGCGTTCCGCCTCCCTCAGCTTTGCGACTCGTTTCCATAACGGGAGCGTAACAAGCAGCAGGATGGCAAGCGAGAATTGGATGATTGATACCGCTGAATAGCCGTTTCTCCAGGAGTTGTGCTCTGCAATATAATAGCTCATAATAATCGGTCCCAGCGTTGCTCCTACACCCCAGAAGCAGTGCAGCCAGTTCATATGGTGAGCCTTATAGTTCTCGGCTACATAATGATTCAGCGCCGCATCGATAGCGCCTGCGCCAAGTCCAAAAGGAATCGCCAGCAAGATGAGCCAGATGACCGACGGCGCTGCCGAGTAGCCAAGCAGCGCTGCAGCCGTCAAGCAACAGCTGACAAGCGTAAGCCTGCCTGTCCCAATTCGCTGCACCAAGCTCCCGCTCGCAAGACTGGAAACAATCGTGCCTGCGGCCACAATCATTGACAAGACCCCCGCGAAGCCTAATGTCGCGCCAAGGTCAGGCTGCATCACAGGCCACGCCGAGCCGAGCAAAGAGTCCGGAATGCCAAGGCTAATAAACGCTAGATAAATGATAATAAGAAAAATTGACGCCATCGACATGCCCCTCCTAGCAACATTCCGTAATCATAAGATTTAGTGCCAAATGCTGTAAGCCTGATAAGTAATCATGTCTCCAGTTGCTCATCAGGAGCGATGGCAAATGCTTCTGTGGAATATATGCGGCGCTGCGATCTGCTATTCTTGCCAGCAGTTCTTCGTCCACCTCATCATTGTTGAATATAACGGCCCTTGGGTTGAGAATTGCACCTAATGTGGCGATTAAGCGGGCGACGGCATCAATCTGATTGTCACCGGCGAGTACAATCCGCTTATTCGGCTCATTCCCTTGCAAGGCTTGCAGGAAATTTTGACTATCGTACTGAGGTACGAGCGAAATCTCGCCAGAGAAGAACGTGCTGCCCCGCACGACATCGCCATTAATCATGATGCCTGAGCCTGGCCCGTATTGACCGAAATACAAATAAACAAGCGACTCGTTCTCAAGCTCGAAGTTAGACGCATAGCCGAGCACCGAAGCATTCATATCGTTCTCGACGACGAACGGGATTTGGAATCTGGCTTCGAACTCCTCTTTCAAATCATAGTCCTGATACTGCTTATACGGCGGAATGTAGATGATTCTGCCATTGTCTACAGCGCCTGGCACGCCGATCGCGACCGAACGCAGCCTTGGGTATTTCTCGATTAACTCTTCAATTAGATTAGCGAGTAGTTCCGTCTCTTCCTGCAGCACGCTTGGATTCGTTCCTTGCTCGATAATGTCTCCGACACAGTTGAAGATCGAGTACTTGGTCTCGTCCTTCTCGACGAAGATCGCCAGTCCGAGCATATACTCGGTGTCGTAGGAATACCGCCTCGCTCTTCTGCCTCCGCTGGAATCATCGTCCCCTGAATAACGGATCTCTCCGTCCTTCTCCATCTGCGCGATAAACTTGCTTATGGTCGGGAAGCTGATACCGAGCCTCTGACTCAGCTCTGCTTTCGTCGCGCTTCCCATCATGATGAGTCCTGCGCGTATCCGATATATTAAACGTTCTTTGGCCTCTTTGGGCGTCTTCAGCTCATTCGTCATCACGGTCAAGCCCCCTCTATATCCCATCATCTCTACTTTTTAAACCCGTTTAATAAGTCCTGACTATCTTATCAAAAGTCACCTGTCAGAGCAATACCAATAATTTAGACTAGGCTAACGCGAGCGATTTGATTACGATTAGATCTTATTATGCTAGTTATAGAAAGGTGAGTTTACGAGCTATGCAGTGGTTCAACAAATGGAGCCGGTTGCCGGTATTCCACTTCATTATATTAATAAGTATCGCGCTAACGATTGTTGTTCATCCTACATCTGCGGGAGCTGCCAGCGCGCTTCCTTATGACGATATTCGCCCGAATTATGCGCAAGCTGCCATTATAAATATGACGAAAAACCACATCATGAACGGGATAGGCGCTCGGCAATTCGCGCCGCTCAAGCCGATTACACGTGCAGAATTTATGACGATGATGGATCGCCTGCTTGGCATTAAGCCTGTTGCCAGCCCGCTTCCTGCCTTCGCCGATGTGCCGAAGACGGCATGGTACTACGAATGGATACAGCCTGCTGTGCAATTGAACATCGCCAAAGGGACTACCGCCGTACAGTTCGAGCCTGGCAGATCGGTCACTCGCGAGGAAGCCGCCGTTATTATGGCACGAGCTTTGAAACAGTCCTTAGACTTGTCGCAGGATATGCCGGAGAACCTCTTTCAGGATCAAGACCAGATCAGCGCTTGGGCGAAAGCCTCCGTCTATCAGCTATCGAGAATCGGACTGATTACGGGCAATGATGGTCGATTCTTACCGAAGGACCTCATTACAAGACAAGAAGCTGCCGTGCTGCTGAACCGAGCATGGACGCATAGCGGTTGGAATGCACAATTGCAGTCGACTTCGCAGCCATCACACATTCAGCTAGGCTGGCAATACGGCCAAACGACCCAGCAATTTGAGCAGCAGGTCGCGAAGTCGGAAGTCAATACATTATCCCCAATTTGGTTTTATTTAAGTAGCACTGGCGCTTTGGAAGACCGTATGGATGCTTCTCTCCTGACTTGGGCACATGGACAAGGAAAGTCCGTATGGGCGATGGTCGGCAATCATTCTGATCAAGACGCAACACATGCGATGCTATCTAGTCAGTCTAACCGCCAGGCGTTCGTAAGCCAACTGGCAAGCCGTGTGCGGACCAATGGCATTGATGGATTGAATATTGATTTTGAGAACATGATGCCGGCGGACCGAGATTCCTTTACTTCTTTTATAAGAGAACTACATGATCAATTGAAGGTTATTCCAGCCGTGTTGTCCGTCAACGTCTCGCCGGATAGCGGAACAGATTGGACGGATGTGTTTGATTATGCTGCACTCGCGAAGCAAGCCGATTATGTTGTGCTGATGGGCTATGACGAGCATTGGGGCGGTGCGCCGGAAGCCGGGTCAGTCTCTTCCCTGCCTTGGGTGCGCAAGGGGCTCGAAGCACTGCTCACGCAAGCTCCTGCGAATAAAGTCATTCTCGCACTGCCGCTGTATACGCGTAGCTGGGCTACCAATAGCGATGGTACCATTCAATCGCAGGATATAAGCCTTGTTCAACAGAATCAGCTCGTGCTCGCCAAGAACGTGAAGCTGCGGTGGGACGATCAGCTAAGCCACTACTACGGAGAGTACTACAGTGGTGCTATTCCTAACCAAATATGGCTCGAAGATGGACGCTCACTATCTCAAAAGATAAGCCTGGGCGAAATGCACGACGTAGCAGGATATGGCTATTGGTATATGGGCGGAGAGAGTAACGATGTCTGGACGAGTGTGCGTAATACGATCAGATTTAGCACTTATCAATTTCAATAACGATCGGCAAGAAAGAAAAGGTGACTTCTGATGAAGTCACCTTTTTGGGTGCCGATATCGGCTGTTTCCCATTATTCATTCAGATAGGTCGTGACCCGATTCTGAATCAGCTTGGCAACGTCTTCAGCGGATTTCTGCCCTGAGAAGAACGCTCTGACTTCCTCCGCGATGATTTTCTGAACGGTCGTTTCATAGCCTATGTTCCTTAAGCTGGCTTCGGATAGCATGTCCCGGAGATCATCCAGATTCTCATCTGTTACTTCGACCACAGCACCGCCGCCTTTAGCGCCTACGTCCTTATCGATGCCATTCTTCTTTACATCCTCGATTGCCTTCTCATTTACCGCTTTATTCATCGAGAATCCCATCTGATGAGGATAAGATTGCATCTCCTCCGACAGCAGGAACTTCATAAACTCCCATGCCTCCCTCTTGACCTCCGAATTGGCGTTCATGGCGATTTGATTCGTCACGAGGAAAGAAACACCTGACTTCTGATCCGCGGCATGCGGCTTCTGATAGACCTTGCCGTTCTTGAAGTAAGAGGCAAGCCGTACGAGATAATCGCTTGGGGAAGTCATTAATGAATAAGATAAGAGACCTCTGCTCAGTTCAGTGGTATCACCGCTTAGCTCCTTGTCACCGTACATCTGCTTTACTTCCGTCAGTAATTCGGTGAAGAAAGGAGAGTCAAACGATGCCTTGCCGCTCACCCCGTCGATCAAACGGTTATAGTTGTCCGACACGAGATTGTTGATCATCGCATCAGGCGGCAAAAAGTTCATCGAATAGTTGCCTCCGTCCTTGCCTGCCAATTGCTTGCTGATCTCGGTGAACTCGCTCCACGTCCAGTTCTTGTCGTCAATCGTAACGCCTGCCTTCTTAAACCCATCCTCATCACCGTACAAAGCTTCCAAGTAAAATTCCACGGGCATAATGTAGAGGCCGCCGTTCATCTTCGAACCTTCCATGATGTTCATCTGGTACTGCTGCCGATCGAATTCGGCATCCCGCTTCATCCAATCGTCCATGTCCTCGAACGCCCCATGATTAACGTACTTATCGATAGGTAAATCGACAGTTGTGAACGCGAATAAATCCGCTCCCTTGCCAGACAGCACTTCTGTCGTTGTCGACTTCACATACTTCTCGACCTCGGACGCACTCAGCATAGCGCCTGAAGTAAATTCTTTGAATTGAATCGTCGTATTCGGATGCAACGCTTCGTATTTTTCTTTAGCAAGCATGTAGAACGGGGTGACGCCAAGAATCGATACGACAATCGTTTTCGGTTTATTGTCTAATGTCTCCAAAACTTGTGGAGCTGGATCAGCCGTCGCATTCACGTCTGAGCTTGATTGATTGTTCGTTTTCTTGGGCTGCTCTAATGCCTCTGATGCGTTGGTATTACTATTGCCACGATTGCATGCTGATATGGAAACCATCAAGATGCAGCTTATTAGTACCATTAATACTCGGTTCATATCCATTCCTGCTTTCCTAATTTAGAAATTTGATAACGATCAAGGAGTCATAACGCGAACACGCTCACCGTCCACCATTGCTGGTTCACTGCTTGTCAGAATAATGGGCGAATCTGGAAAAATACCTTGCAAGACGACGGTCTCGAATTCGTTCGAATCGCCAGTCGTTATCACCGCCTTGCGAACATGGCTGGTGTTCCCGAGCGGTCCTTTACGCTCCTCGACGACGTAAACATACGTTTCTGGGCCTTGCTTATGAATAGCACTGCTCGGAACCAGGACTCCACCCATGTCCGCAGAAACAAACTTGAGCTCAACACGCGCTTGTTCGCCTCCACGGAGGGAAGCATCTTTCAGCGTAACGACGATGTTTATTTGGGATTCCTTATTCTCAATTCCCGCAATGACCCCATTCAGCGTTCTCGCTTCGCCTGTTTGACCGACTAACACGTCCTGCTTCTGACCCATCTGCAGATGCTCGCTAATATTAGCCGGCACCTGGAATGTCAATTGATAACCGTTCGAAGAGGAAGTAATCTGAACATCCGGACCAACGCTTGCTGAAGCCGCACCAACCACGGCACCAACCTTCGTCACAACGCCATCGAACGGAGCCTTCAACTCCCGATTGCTGGCCAAATCAGCCCTCATGCTGTCCAGATTCCTCTGCTGCATCTCCAGCGTCAGACGCGCACTCGTAAGATCCCGCTTCACACTGCGTAACTGGCTGGCATCTCCGTTAGATGCGGCTTCAACATATCGGTCTTGTAAGCCTTGAATGGCTAATTGCTGCTGCTCCAGCTGCGCCTTCGCATCTAAGTAACGGTTCTCGGCTTCCCGGCTTTCATAAACAACGAGTGTCTGTCCCTTGTAAACGACATCCCCTGTTTCGACTTTTACAGCCTTGATGACCCAGCCCGCCTTGTTTGATACAGCTGACTCCGTAACCGGCTCCAGCACACCGTTTCCGGTGAAGCTCTGAACGAGTTCTTCCTGCCTCCCGATCGTTGTCCACACCTTCGTTAAATTCATCGTTCGCAGCGTGTTGCTGAACAAGGTAAGCAGCACTAATCCGCAGACAAACATGGCAGCTATCCGTCGAAGCTTCTTCTTCCTGCTTGTGTTGGCTTGCTCATTATCAACTTGCCTTTCCACGTCATTGATCCTCCTAGCCTTTAATGCCGGACATTTGAACGCCTTCAATAAAGTAAGATTCCGCATACAGAAATAACAGCACAATCGGAATCATATAGAAGACGGATGCCGCAAAACCTATGCCACGCGCCTCTTGCTGAACAACAGAGAGATATACCGATAACGGCTGTTTAAAGTCATCCTCCAGAAAAATAAGCGGCTGCTCCACCATGTTCCAATAATCGACGAACAAAAGCACGACGAGCGCTGCCATTCCCGGTTTAATGAGCGGGATAATGATTTGGACAAAGATTCGCAAGTGGCCAGCCCCGTCCATATTCGCAGCCTCCACGTAAGCACTCGGAATCGACAGCATGAACTGCCGCAGCATAAACACGCCGAAAGCGCCGAATATTCCAGGAAGAACGATGGCACTCGCACTGTTCAGAAGCCCTAATTGATCCGCGATAATATAATTCGGTACCAGCGTCACCTGGAAAGGCATCAACATCGCGATCAGGTAAACGAAGAACATGCGATCTCTCCCCCGAAAACGAAGCTTGGCAAAGGCATAAGCAGCAAGCGCTCCGACGATGACCTGCCCTGCGATGATGAGCGCAACCATATGAACCGAATTCCAGAATAGGTTCAAGTAAGCTGGCGTCGCGATCAGCACTTTGTAATACTGTTCAAACGATACCCAGTCGGGGATGAGCTTCAAATTGACAAATGCGTCCTTGCCGCCCGTTGCCGTGCTCTTCATTTGCCCGATCAACGCATAGTTCGACCCGATCTCCTGTTCCGTCATGAGCGAATTGGTGAAGGAAACGATAATCGGCAGCAGCATCAACATCGCAAGCAGGGAAAGAACGAGCGTGTTCGCGCCCTTCATAAGGTCAACTTTCAACTTCAACTTCCATGCTCCTCCCTTCAATCCAAGTCTTTCGTAAATTGCCGTTCCAGCTTGAACATCCCGGACACCAGCAAGAGCAGACAAGCCACCATTATTACAGCGGCTGACGTCAGCTTCTGCATATCAAGCGACAAGAACATATTGTTCATGTAATGCTGCAGCATATAGATGCTGTCGTGAGGATAATCCCCTGCGATCAAATACGTCTCTCTGAATATTCGAAACGAGCTGATAAGTCCCATCAGGACAACGAAAAACATCGTCGGCGTCAAATAGACGAGCGTAATTCGGGTTAACTTATGAAAAGCAACAGCTCCTTCAAGGTCCGCCGTTTCATAGTAGTCCTTCGGGATATGCTGCAATCCGGCTAAGAACAGGATGATGTTGTACCCGACGTTCTTCCAAGCATAGACGACAGAGAGCACGCCTCTTGCCCACTCCGACTTCATCCAATCCATCCGCGTCTGGCCGAGTCCATGCAGCCAGCTGTTCACCGCTCCGTTCCAATCGAACAGCACTTGCCAGATGAGAACGACTGACGCAACAGGCACGACAAGAGGCAGTACGTAAGCGGTTCGGAGCCAATTCCGGAAGTAGATGCTTTGATTGAGCAGCAAGGCTAGCAATAACGAGAGCGCAATCGTGATCGGAACGCTTACTGAAGTAAACAGAAACGTATTCTTGGCTGCTTTCCGGAAGGAATCGCTCGCCAGCAGCTCCTTGTAATTGGCGAGTCCGACGAAGTGGCCATCATTAGGCCGATCCAAGAAGGAGTACCACACGCCCATTGCAAAAGGGATCAAGTAGAAGACCAAGAATCCGAGCGCGCTGGGGGCAAGGAAGCAGAGGGCAACGACGCTGTGCCGCCGCATGATTACTCGAAACATAGCCTGTCTCTCTCCTTCCACCTGCTAATGAAGGCTGTTGACAACGCCGCTTGCGATTGCCGTCGCTACTTGATTTTGAAACGACTGGGACTGCATTCTCGCTTCTTCGTTCTTATTGGAAATGTAACCGAGCTCCAGCAGAACAGCCGGCTTCGTGTTCTCTCGGATCACATGATAGTCGCCGAACCTAACGCCCCGATCCTTTGTATTCATATCCTGTTTGAATAATTGCTCATGTATCTTCTCCGCGATCTCCTGATCCTGAGGCTTGTTGTAGTACGTGGTCATCCCATACACGTCACTGGTTTGATAAGCATCAAAGTGGATGCTGATGAATAAGTCCGCGTTCACCGTCTTCGCGACATCCGTTCTTTCTGTCAGCGAGATCGTCGTATCGGCATCACGCGTCATCACCACTGTTGCGCCTTGCTGAACCAGTTTCTCTTTCACATTAAGCGCGGTTTGCAGGGTAACGTCTTTCTCGAAAGTTCCATTACCGCCGGTGGAACCGACATCCTTGCCGCCATGACCGGGATCGAGAACAATCGTTTTTCCACTCAGTGGCAGGTTCTCCGCTTTACTCGTACCAGCAGTCCCGGTCTTTGACCCGCTAACACTGCCAACTCTTGATTTTGCTTTCGTTGCTCCTTCGGTTTGAATTTGGAATAGACCTGCTGAGAATAGGACTCCGATAATGGCTATGGCTATATACTTAGTCGTTGTTTTCATAGGTACATCATAAGGACAGCCGATTAAGACCAAGTCGAGCCGATATGAAGATGAAATGAAGAATTTCAGTTCAAAAAAAAACCGCATGTCGAGAAGGCGAAACGACATTCACCTTCAAGACATACGGCAACGAGGCAGCATCCGATATTAACTTTGTTTATTCAAGATGAAGAAGAAAGCAACGCCGTCCTTCGTATTCGTTGCGCCGAACTCTGCTCCATGCAGCTGCAATATATTCTTGGAGATGGCTAGCCCGAGCCCCGTGCCGCCATCGGATCGCTGCCGCGCGGTATCTCCTCTATAGAAACGATCCCACACTTTATCAAGCTGCTCCTCAGGGATTCGTGCGCCTTTATTCTCGATAGTGACGACTATTCTGTTCGCCTCATCGGTCGTCGAAACAACAATTTCTTGCTTCTCCGGCGTGTAGCGGATCGCATTCGTCATGAAATTCGTAATGACTTGTTCAATCCGAGGTTGGTTGGCAACGACAAGGGCACGAACAAGCTGAACGCTTAAGCGTAATTGCTTAGCCGCGATTTCATGTGCCAGCTGTTCGCAGACGGACTCGATTAGCTTATCAATGAAGAAAGAATCCATCTTCATCTTGTACGTTCCCGATTCGTATTTTGCGAGCTCCAGCATGTCGACAATGAGATGGTCCATCTTGTCGACTTCTTTCTCCATCGCTTCGAAATAATGGTCCTTCTTGTGCGCGGCTACACCGTCCTTGAGGATCGAGATGCAGCTCTTCATGACGCTGAGCGGCGTCTTCAATTCATGTGATACTCCTGAGATGAACTCTTTCCTCGTCGTCTCGAGCTGCTTCTCTCTCTCGATATCCTCCTGCAGCTTGCCGATGTACGAATGCAGTGTTGCGGATAATTGATTAATATTGCGCGAGAGATCTCCAATCTCGTCCTTGGACCTTACAGGAATCGTCTCCGAGAAATCAAGATTCGCGATTTTCTTCGTCGTTTGATTGATACGCAGCAGCGGCCTTGCAATCTTCATGGAGAAGTACAGCGCCGCAATCAGAATAAGCACAATGACAAACACAATGATGTAGACATAGTAGTCCTTCATCATCTGAACGGCTTCGTCTACCGGCTGCAGCGATGCCATGGCGAAGATATAGTTGGTCGTGCCATTGCCGTAATGAACCGGCTGGATGAACAGCTTGTACTTGACGTTATTTTGCTCATAATCCTGGATCAGGAGCGTGTCGCTGAGCTGCATTTCATCGAATAACAGCTTCGCTTGAAAGGCATTGATCTGTTCCAGGAAGAGTTTATTGGCATAGATAAAGTCTGATGAAGCTCCGCCATTTGGAAGTTGGACGTCTGTGACAACGCCAAATACATTAATTAATGAGGATTGAGCTGAGGCGGCTGGTTTCCTTTTTTCTATAAAACCAGCTCTCTCGCTGCCCTTGAACACTTTACGCTCGAAAGGCTCATTGGCATACAACAATTCTCCTGACGGATGCTGCACGGTAATTGGCGTGAGGATGGAGTTACTCTTTACCCCAGTGACAATCAATTGGTTTCCGATAGTAATTGAATTGGGTTCCGAAGCGGCTTCCTCCAGACTCATGAGCTGATAGAGGGGGACTTTGATGCGCTCCTCCTCTTCCGCTTTCGTCAAAGCCTTGAGCATTCGGATCTCCAGGTAGAAGTCGTTCAAGTCCTTCAGATTACCGTTGTGATCCAGGCTCGTGATCATTACGTTGTTATTCCTGTAGAAATCCTGCTCTAGCGATTGAATGGCAAGCGAATTTCCGCCAGCATTCATGTAGGCCGTCTTGAACGTCTCCATCTTCGCTTGCAAGTCGCTCACTTTGCGATTCGCATAATAGTCTTTGAAGAAATAGGTTTGGCCAAAATAAACAACTGCCAGGATGAGCATGCAGAGTGTAGTCGTCAGAAAGAACAGTTTGAGCACGATAGAGCTTCTCATGCCTGAGCCTCGAACTTATAGCCTGTCCGTACGATTGTGACAATCGAGGTTGCTTTACCGCCAAGCTTCGTACGCAGGTTGCGAATATGGGTATTCACCGTCCGGTCGTCTCCCGCATACTCGTAGCCCCATATCTTCGTAACGAGCTGCTCGCGCGTGATGACAATCCCCTGATTCTCCATCAAGTAGGTGAGAATCTCGAACTCGGTATGCGTGAAGTTAACCAAAGCTCCGTCAATCATAACCGTCCGTGATGGAAAATGAACCTTTATGCCGCTCACTTCGATGGAATCATCCGGTTGAGACGGCTTGCCGTGCTTGCTGCGACTTTCAAGCAGACGCTTCGCCCTTGCGAGCAGAACTGGCGGGCTGAACGGTTTCGTCACATAGTCGTCCGCACCTAGCTCAAACCCAAGCAGCGTGTCGTCTTCATCGGCACGGGCAGTGAGCATGATGATCGGCACGTCGGAGGATTTGCGAATACGGCGGCATACCGACCAACCGTCCAATTCCGGCAGCATGATATCCAGCACGATCAGATCGACTTCATGCTCCTGAAACAGCTCCAGCGCAGCTTTCCCATCCGCGGCTTCCAGCACCTTATAACCTTCATTTAAGAAGTAATCCTTGCTTATCTCGCGCAGGATGGCCTCATCTTCGACAATCAATATGGTTTTCATTCTGCTGCTCCCGTTTCGTAGATGTCAAAATTTAGTTTATCCAACCATTCCTCATTATACGGGTAGGAGGTCAAGAACAAATTCAGTTCAGATGAAGATAAAGTGAAGACTCAAGCGCCGGGACCTGCTCCCGTCGATTTTGGCCGCATTCCCGATGAGAGAGAAACTGTACGTTCTCTTGTGATCGAAAACCACCCATAGACCAGCCAAATTATTGCTGAGAGAACACATACGTTCTCTCAGCAACAAAAAAGGCGGTTCTCTCGCTGAGAGCACACATACGTGCTCTCGGACACGAAAACCACCCATAAACCAGCCAAATTATTGCCGAGAGAACACATACGTGCTCTCAGCAACAAAAAAAAGCGGTTCCCCACGCTGAGAGCACATATACGTGCTCTCAGCCCGAGAAACCTGCCACTCTACACTCTCCAAGCCGCTTGGCTCAAACGAAGCTGATTCGGGAAGCTAACCCGATCGGTCCGTTCGTCAATTACGACCGCTTCAATGCCGAACATCTCCGCAAAATCAATCATTTGCTCCGTGGACACCTCGTACGAGAATCCGGTATGATGCGCGCCGCCGGCCAAGATCCACGCCTCGACGCCATCCTTCAGATTCGGCTGTACTTGCCAGAGCACGCGCGCGACTGGCAGCTGCGGCATCTCCTCTGCCACCTCGACCGCATTCACATTATTCACGAGCAAGCGGAAACGATGCCCAAGATCGACGATGCTTGCGTTGATCGCTGCACCGCTGCGACCGTTGAATACCATACGTGCCGGGTCTGCCTTGCCGCCGATTCCGAGCGGATGGACTTCGATGCGCGGCTTCCCGTCCGCGATAGTCGGGCAAATCTCCAGCATATGCGCGCCAAGCACCAGTTCATTGCCCGGCTCCAGATGATACGTATAATCCTCCATGAACGAGGTGCCTTTGCCATCTGCCATAATCTTCATTAATCTGACGAGCGCGGAAGTCTTCCAGTCGCCTTCGCCGCCAAATCCGTAGCCGTCTGCCATCAAGCGCTGCACCGCAAGACCCGGCAGCTGCTCTAAGCCATGCAAGTCTTCGAACGTCGTCGTGAACGCCGTGAAGCCGCCCTCTTCAAGGAAACTCCGCATGCCCAGCTCCAGCCGCGCTTGATACGCAATGGAATTCAGCTTCTCCTCCGTGTCCGCCACCAGCGTGTACTGCTCCTTATATTCGGCAACGAGCTGATCAACCGCTTCTTGCGATACTGCGTTTACGCGCTGCACCAGATCACCAACGCCATACGTGTTGACCGACCAGCCAAAACGAATTTCCGCCTCTACCTTATCGCCTTCCGTAACCGCAACCTGCCGCATATTATCGCCGAAACGGGCGACTTTAAGCGTCTTGCTCTCGCAGTATGCAACGGCTGTCCGCTGCCAGCTGCCGATCTGCGCGCGAACCGCCGCATTCTCCCAATGGCCGAATACCACTTTGCGGGAACGCCCCATTCGCGTGCCAATAAAGCCGTGCTCCCGGTCGCCATGGGCTGCCTGATTCGTGTTCATGAAGTCCATGTCGATCGTGCTCCACGGAATCTCACGATTATACTGCGTTGCAAAATGAAGATGCGGCTTATTGAGCTGCGACAGCCCGCCGATCCACATTTTCGATGGCGAGAACGTATGCATCCATGTGATGACGCCAGCACAATGCTCATCGCTATTCGCCTGAATTAACGTGCTTCGAATATCCTCCGGGGTCGTCAGAAGCGCTTTGAACACAATTTTGTAAGAGAGTGCTCCATCCACATTCAGCCCCTCTACCATTTCTTTCGAATGAGCTTCTACTTCGAGCAGCGTTTCAACACCGTACAGGTGCTGGCTCCCCGTCAGAAACCAAAACTCATAAGGCTTCACGTTCAACATCGTACATGCCCCTCTCGGCCATATTTTGATATCATCGCTGGCGATACCCTTCTCTTCATCACTTGTGATGCTCAACCGCAGCTCTTTCGATCGCAAGCCCACTCATGTAACGTTCCATAAACGCCTCAAACCCTGCTACATCCTTCGGATCAGGTGAGATCGTTTCGCCTGCTTTTCCAGCGAATACGCGCTCATTCAAATATTGCTCGAGTGTCTCATTATCGGACTTGCCTGTCATATAAGCGGCGAGCAGCGCAATGCCCCATGCTCCGCCTTCACCTGCTGTTTCCATAACCGATACCGGAGTATTAAGCGCAGCTGCCATGATCTTCTGACCGACGCCAACGGTTTTGAACAAGCCGCCATGACCGAGAATCTCATCCAGCTTCACGCCTTCTTGCTTAAGGAGAATATCCATGCCGATCTTGAGCGCGCCGAGCGCCGTAAATAAATGAACACGCATGAAATTTGCCAAATTGAAATTGCTGTCCGAGGAACGAACGAATAAAGGCCGGCCTTCTTCAAAATGGGTCATATGCTCTCCGGAAAGATAGCCGTAAGCGAGCAATCCGCCGCAATCCGCATCCCCTTGGAGTGCCAGGTTGTACAATGTGCCGTACAGCTTGTCGGATTGAACGTCCATTCCCATTACCCGCGCGAACTGCCCGAACAAGCCTACCCATTCATTCAGGTCCGAAGAGCAGTTATTGGAGTGCGCCATTGCAACAAGGCTGCCCGAAGGAGTCGTAACAAGGTCGATCTCGCTATAGGCTTTGGACAATTCCTTCTCAAGCACAACCATTGCAAAAACAGAAGTCCCCGCAGATACATTGCCCGTGCGCTGTTCAACGCTATTGGTTGCGACCATGCCTGTTCCTGCGTCGCCTTCAGGCGGACATAGCGGAATGCCTGCCTGAAGCTCGCCGCTCACATCAAGAAGCTTCGCCCCTTCTTCCGAGAGAACACCTGCGCCTTCGCCAGCGACGAGAACGGTCGGTAGAATATTTTCAAGACTCCAAGGAAGGTTCTTGGATACAACCAAGTCATTAAACTGACTGATCATGGTTTCACTGTAGCTCTTCGTGTGGATATCAATCGGGAATACGCCGGACGCTTCGCCAACGCCGAGCACCTTCTGTCCGGTCAGCTTCCAGTGGATGTATCCTGCCAATGTCGTCATGAAATGAATGTCCGCTACATGCTCTTCCTGATTCAGAACGGATTGATACAGATGGGCAATGCTCCAGCGCTGCGGAATACTGAAGTTAAACGTCTCGCTCAGCACTTCCGAAGCCTGCTGCGTAATATTGTTACGCCAAGTCCGGAACGGCGTGAGCAGCTCGCCTGCTTCGTCGAAGACCATATAGCCATGCATCATGCCGCTGAAGCCAATAGCTCCAATCGTCTGCAAGGTTACTCCATACTTCGCCTTTACCTCGTTTGCCATCTGGGCGTAGCTCTCTTGTAAGCCCTTCCAAATATCCTCCAGGCTATAGGTCCAGATCTGATTGACGTAGCTGTTCTCCCAATCGTGGCTGCCGACTGCGATAGCCGTATGATCGCTTCCGATAAGCACCGCTTTAATCCGGGTCGAACCAAATTCAATGCCAAGTACGGTCCTGCCGCTATTAATCGCTTCTGTCACTTCGAGACTCATGTGAATACCTCCACAGCGTATGATGATAGGATAATGAACAACTTGCTAATTCGTCTATTTCGTCTGACCGTAATAGGCGCCAGCACCATGCTTCCGTAAAAAATGTTTGTCCAGCAGTGCCTGATCCATCGGTCCGATTCCCGGATTAAGCGCAAAAGTATGCAATGCCATCTTCGCTACTTCCTCCAGCACAACCGCGTTATGAACGGCCTCATGAGCGTCCTTGCCCCAATTAAACGGCGCATGACTATTCACAAGCACGCTTGGCACCTGTGACGGATCGCGATCCTTGAACGTCTCGACGATGACGTTCCCGGTCTCCTTCTCATAACCGTTCTCGATTTCCTCGGTCGTCATCGGACGAGTCACCGGAATCTCTCCATAGAAATAATCGGCGTGGGTCGTACCGAGCGCCGGAATCGGCCTCCCTGCTTGCGCCCAGCTTGTCGCCCATGGCGAGTGGGTATGCACGATTCCGCCGATCTGAGCAAACGCTCTATAAAGGACAAGGTGAGTAGGCGTATCCGAAGACGGCTTCAGCTCCCCTTCCACCTTGTTCCCGTCCAGGTCCACGACAACGAGATCGCTAAGCTTCAGCTTGTCGTAAGGCACTCCGCTTGGCTTAATGACGACCAAGCCTCTTTCCCTGTCGATGCCGCTGACATTGCCCCATGTAAACGTAACGAGATTATACTTCGGTAAATCCAGATTAGCCTCCAGCACTTCTTGTTTTAACCGTTCCAGCACAAGTTTCATCCTCTCGTCTAACTTTCTTGCTATCAAAAGTATAAACTTGTACGTACAAATTTTCCAGATGAATTTGTGCGAACGTGCAGCTTAACCATCTCTATTCGCCATCTAACTTCTGCGTAGACTCCCTGATGATGAGCCCTGGTTTATATATTCGTGACTGTGGAATGGACGCTCCTCCACTCTCGATTATCTCGAACAGCATGTTCGCGGCATCCTCTCCCATCGCCAGCTTCGGGTGAGCGAGTGTCGTCAGCTTCACCTCTGTTGCCGTAGCGAGCCAGGAATCATCGAACCCAACAATAGATATATCCTGAGGAACTGACAAGCCCGCCTTCCGAATGACCTCAAGCAGCCGTAGAGCAAGTTCATCATTGTAACAGACCAGCGCAGTCGGGCGCTTGCCTTCCGGACGACTTAGCAGCTCTTCCGCGATTTCAATCACCCGCCCGGTCTTCTCCTCTGTTCGATAGGAGACGACAAAGTCGGGTTGAAGCTCCACACTTTCCTCCTGATGCGCTCGCATGAAGCCTTTTAACCGGAGAACGCCTTGCATGTCATCTGTCTTGAAGAAACCCGCGATCAGGCGATGCTTCAGCTGAAGCAGGTGCTCCGCCGCAGTAAATCCGCCTTCTTCATCATCAATAACAAGCGAAGGGCTGCTGATCTCCGGATATCTGGCATTGATCATGACATAGGGAATCCGCCTGTTGTTGAGGGCTAGAAAATAAGCCAGATTCGGATTTCCCTCCGCACTCTTGGTCGGCTCAATGATCAGTCCGCTAAGCGGCTGGCTGGTCAGCATCGCGAGACTTTCCCGCTCCCTGCTCTTGTCATTGTCCGTGCTCGATAGCAGAAAGCTGTACCCTCTAGCCCGCACTGCCGCTTCAGCTCCCCGTACGATATGCGGAAATATATAATCGGATATGTAAGTCGTCACTAAACCAATCGTCCGCGCTTCAGCGTATTGCTCCTCTTTCGGTTTGGCAACGAAGGTCCCTTTCCCTTGCATCCTGTACAACCGACCTTCTTGCTCTAGCTCGCCGAGCGCTTGCCGTACCGTCTGCCTGCTCATTCCGAACTGCTCAGCGATTTCGTTCTCGGACGGCATCTGCTCGTCAGGCCGAAGCTTGCCCTTGTCCATCCAATCCAATATCTCATTCTTGAGCTGTACATACTTAGGCAGCTGTTTCTCCTTCATCTGCTCGTCCCCTCGTTCACTTATCTGCTCCTCCCAGTATAGCATCGCTCTAACTTGTATGTACATGTTCCGATAATAATGGATGGCTTAAGCAACCACCACTACCAATTAATCACAGAATAAATCCGACTGCGTTCCTAATAATAATCGAGGCTCTAAGGGGAGTTTCCTTGTTCCTTGGCTAACTAGACCTATCTTAGGAGGCACAATCTAACATGAATCAATTTGGGCAGCAGAATTACAACAACGCATCTCAGTCGCACTACACAAACGGCTACTCTAATTCAAATGCTTCCCAACAACCAGTCATTTCCCATTTCGGCGGCTATCAAGCCGGGCAGTACAGCGGACAACCGCAGCAAGCTTATGCACAAAGCAACTTGAACAGCGTAGGCGGTTATGACCAGCCGGTCATCTCCCATTACGGAGGTTATCAGGCACAGAATGCTCAGTATGGCGGGCAGCCACAGCAATCTCACATCCATGCATATTCGCAAAGCAGCGGTCAGCAGCCGGTTATTTCCCATTACGGCGGTTATCAAGCTCAGAATGCGCAATACGGCGGACAGCCACAGCAATCTCACATCCATGCATATTCGCAAACCAGCGGTCAGCAGCCGGTTATTTCCCATTACGGCGGTTATCAAGCTAATCACGCACAGTACGGCGTGCAGCCACAGCAATCCCACATCCATGCTTACTCGCAAACTAGCGGTCAGCAGCCGGTTATCTCCCATTACGGCGGTTATCAGGCACAGAATTCGCAATACAGCGGATACCCGCAGCAAACGTCGTACCAATCTTCACAGCCTGTCATCAGCCATTTTGGATATACCAGCAACTAACCCATTGGCATAGAAAAGGACTTTCCCCTCCAGATATGGAGAGGAAAGTCCTCTTTCATTCAATCCTAGCGCTTTATTTCTGTAAAAGAACCGACCTATTACACTCGGCGGATTTCCGCCAATGTAGTCCACCAGACCAGCTTCTTTATCCCACTTTGGCGGATTTTATCCAATGTGTATCCCCACGGTACTCTCTTTCGGCATTCCGCCCGATTTTCCACCAATGTGTATCCCCACGGTACTCTCTTTCGGCTTTTCGCCAAATTTTCCGCCAATGTAGATCACTACGGTACTCTCTTTCAGCATTCCGCCCGATTTCGCGCCAATGTGTATCCCCACGGTACTCTCTTTCGACTTTCCGACCTATTTCCCGCCAATGTAGATCCCCACGGTACTCTCTTTCGGCATACCGCCCGATTTTCCGCCAATGTAGATCCCCACGGTACTCTCTTTCGGCATACTGCCCCATTTCTCATGGCATCGCTCTAGCGAATAAACTGCTGGTAAATAAATCATAATAGAATACCACCAGAACATTAGTTATGAGGAAGTGAACCGTTCATTGACGACGAAATCGGTACCGAATGAAAAAACAGATCGTGATGGCAATGCGCTGTTTCTCACCATGAAAATCGCTGCATGGTTGTCGCTTATCATTGGCGTCGTACTGTGTCTCATCAATTATGATGATTTCAGCGACAATAACCGATCATTAATGGCTGGAATCGGCTTTTTGGTTGGCAGCGTGTTCATCTACACGATTGGCACGGCCATTAATCTCGTGCATAAACGCAAGACGGAATCCGAATAGCTTCTATTTATCGTTCAGTTAAGGGCTGTTCCTCGCACGGGGAGCAGCCCTTATTTCATTGAACTGTAATACGGAACCCATTTCCGGGGAAAATTAATTCAATCCGAGGTGATGTTTAGGAGATGAGGAGCTTATGAACAAATCAAAAATCAAGCGGCTGCCCGCCACAATCGGCGTCTTGGCAAGCATCATCGTGCTTTCATCAGGTTGCAAATCGATGATCGTCTTCGATCCGAAGGGGCCAATCGGCGAACAACAACGTGACTTGATCAATATCACCATGCTGCTGTGCCTAATCATATTGGTTCCGGTGCTGATCATATTTGCCTGGATCGTATGGCGGTTCCGCGACAAGAAGGGCAATAATGCGCCGTACCAGCCGGTATGGTCTCACAGCACGAAGCTGGAGGTCATTTGGTGGAGCATCCCGATTATCGTTATTTTGATATTGGCGATTGTTACTGCACGCTACACGTATGCGCTAGATCCTGCTAAACCGATTACATCAGAGAATAAGGCAATTACGATTCAGGCGACGTCGCTAGACTGGAAATGGCTGTTCCAGTACCCGGATCAAGGCATCGCGACCGTCAACTATCTGGTCATTCCGGAGAAGACGCCAATTAAATTCGAACTTACCTCTGACGGCCCGATGAACTCGTTCTGGGTGCCGCAGCTTGGAGGCATGATCTACACGATGTCCGGCATGGCGACTACGATGTATCTTCAAGCCGATGAGCCCGGCAATTATATGGGCACCGGAGCTAACTTTACAGGCCGGGAATTCGCCAAGATGGGCTTTACCGCCAAAGCCACATCGCAGACGGAGTTCGATCAATGGGTGACCCAATCGAAGGCTGGCGGTAATTCGCTTTCCGAAGAGGGCTATCAGAATCTCGCGAAGCCCGGGACTTCAAATCGATTGACCTTTGCCTCTATCCCGTCCGGCTTGTTCGACAGAATCGTCCATGGATACTCCATGAGCCGCGGAGCTCCTCCTGGATATACGTTAAAGGCGCAAACACTTAGCGGGGAGAAGGCTGCCGAACATTCGGAAGGCGGTCAACTGCCACCTGGCAATGGCGCGCAAAAGGATTCCCCTGACGTAGGCAGCTTCGGCTCAGGGCATTCCTATCATAAGCTCGACAATAAGCACATGTATCATGGCAAATGAGAGGAGAGGCTTCCGAGATGGACCAAATTAAAGATTTCGTCTCCTGGTTCTTTGTCACGGGCGACCCATTAATATACGGAGCGGACGTGGCAATTGCGCTGACGACGGCGGCCATCGTCTTCGTGCTCAGCTATTTTGGCAAGTGGGGCTGGCTGTGGCGGGAATGGCTGACGACCGTGGATCATAAGCGCGTCGGCATTATGTACATCATCGCTGCGCTGTTGATGCTATTCCGGGGCGGCGTCGATGCGCTCATGATGCGGACGCAGCTTGTTTTTCCCGATATGAAGTTTCTATCGCCGGAGCACTATAACGAGGTCTTCACGACGCATGGCGTTATCATGATTCTGTTCATGGCGATGCCGCTCATGTTCGGCTTGTTCAACATCGCCGTGCCGCTGCAGCTTGGTGCACGAGACGTCGCATTCCCGTTCCTGAACTCGCTTAGCTTCTGGCTGTTCTTCTTCGGCGCGATGTTGTTCAATATGTCCTTCGTCATCGGCGGCTCGCCGAATGCTGGTTGGCTGTCCTATCCGCCGCTCTCAGAGTTGACGGGCAGCCCCGGAGTTGGCGAAGACTTCTACATCTGGGGGATTCAAGTCTCCGGAATTGGGTCTTTGATGACCGGAATCAACTTCATTGTCACCATTGTCAAGATGCGCGCTCCAGGCATGACTTGGTCGAGAGTGCCGATTTTCACTTGGTCGGTGCTATCAAGCTGCATTGCGATTATTGTCGCGTTCCCTGTCCTGACGGTCACGCTGGCGCTGCTGTTCCTGGACCGATACTTAGGCGCTCACTTCTTCACGATGGACGCCGGCGGCAACGCCATGATGTACGTCAACCTGATTTGGATGTGGGGACATCCGGAGGTTTACATTGTCGTTTTGCCCGCGTTCGGTATTTACTCGGAAGTTGTTGCGACCTTCTCGAGGAAGCGCTTGTTTGGCTACGGATCGATGGTGTTTGCGATGATGAGCATCAGTCTCATGGCATATTTCACCTGGCTCCATCACTTCTTCACGATGGGTTCGGGAGCTAGCGTCAATATCTTCTTCGCGATCTCGACGATGATCATTGCGATTCCGACAGGGGTTAAGATCTTTAACTGGCTGTTCACGATGTTCCGCGGCCGGATATCGTTCACGACGCCGATGATGTGGACGCTCGCTTTCATCCCATGCTTCGTTGTCGGCGGCATGACCGGCGTTATGCTCTCGGTAGCGCCAGCGGACTTCCAATTCCATAACAGCTACTTCCTGATCGCGCACTTCCATCAGGTTCTCATCGGCGGGGTAGCTTTCGGCTACTTTGCTGGCTTGTACTACTGGTGGCCGAAGATGTTCGGCTTCAAGCTCAATGAAACGATCGGCAAATGGGCGTTCTGGATATGGAACATTGGTTTCTATGTCTGCTTCATGCCGCAGTATGTGGTCGGTCTCGACGGCATGACGCGCCGAATTAATGCTTATAACTGGGATACGGGCTGGTGGGGGCTGAATTTCACGTCGACCATCGGCGGCTTCCTCATGGGCATCGGCTTCTTGTTCCAGGTGTGGCAAATCGCGCACAGCATTAAGTTTATGGAGAAAGATACGACTGGCGATCCGTGGAATGCCCGCACGCTGGAGTGGTCGATTCCTTCTCCGGCACCGCTCTATAACTTTGCGACCACGCCTCTCGTTACGGACCGCGACGATTGGTGGGAGGAGAAGGAGCGCATCGCCCAAGGGAAAATGCCTAAAGAAAAACCAAAGCTCGAGCCGATCCATATGCCGAAGAACTCGCCGATTCCTTTCATTCAGTCCATCTGCTGGTTTACCGTCGGCTTCGGTCTTGTGTTTCACTGGCTCTGGATTGCGATTCCGGGCTTCATCGGCATTGCGCTGACGATGCTGGCACATTCGTTCAACTACGATACCGATTACTACATTCCCGTAGAGGAAATCAAGCAGACTGAAGCTAAGGCAGGGAGGGTTGTCTAATGGCGCACGCACACAATCATGCTATCTCGCATGAAGGCGGCCATGATGGCCATCACGATCTGGAAGAACTCCGCAAATTCGGTTTCTGGATCTTCCTGATTACCGACTGTATCTTGTTCGCGACTTTGTTCGCCACCTTCCTCGTCGTTCACGAAGGTACGGCAGGCGGACCAGATGGCAAAGATATCTTCGAGATGCCCGGCGTCATCGTTGAAACGTTCATCCTTCTGACGAGCAGCTTCACAAGCGGTCTCGCTGTATTAGCCATGAATGCGGGAAGCAAGAAAGGCCTGTTAGGCTGGCTTGTTGTCACGATTCTGCTCGGCGCATGCTTCATCGGCATGGAAGTGACTGAGTTTCTGAAGCTCATCCACGAAGGGCATACGATTCATTCCAGCGCGTTTCTGTCCGGCTTCTTCACACTTGTTGGTACGCACGGTCTGCACGTGTCCTTAGGGATCTGCTGGATCACTGCATTGATCATCCAGCTTACCCGTCATGGGATAACACCGGTCACGCAGCGCAAAGTACATATAACAAGCTTGTACTGGCACTTTCTTGACGCCGTCTGGATCTTCGTCTTCACGTTCGTTTATTTAATGGGGGTGATGTGACTTGGCGCAAAATAATGCAATCGGACACGGCGGCCATGGGGGTCACGCCAAGCACCACGGCTCGCTCAAGGAGTACGTGATTGGATTTCTGCTCTCCATCATCCTGACGGTTATCCCGATTCTTGCTGTTGTGGATGACTGGATGGGGAGAACGGCAACGATCATCTTATTGCTGGTCACGGCGGGACTGCAATTTGCGGTGCAGCTCCTGTTCTTCATGCATCTGCGAGAAGAGGAAGGGCCGCGTTATAACTTGATCACGCTTATTCTCGGCTTGATTATCGTCGCGGTTGTCATCTACGGCTCCATTTGGATTATGGATCACAACAAGATGTATTAGAAAATGCGAAAGCCATCCTGCGGATTGAAATGCAGGATGGCTTTTCGCATGAACTTCATTATTGCAATCGAGCAGACTATCCTTTCAATGAACCAGCCATCATGCCAGCTACGAAATACCTTTGCAGGAATAAGAACATGATGACCATCGGCAATGTCGTTACGACAACACCAGTTAACAGCATCGGGTAATCCGTTACGAATTCACCTCGGAACTGAAGCATAGCTAGCGGCAGTGTAAGCTGCGATTTACTGTTAAGCATGAGCATAGGAAAGAACAAATCATTCCAGACCATAACGAGCAGGAATGTCGCTGTCGCTGCAATAGACGGAGCTGACAATGGCAGCGCAAACCGCGTATACAGCTTCCACTCCCCTGCCCCGTCAATACTCGCAGCCTCCAAGATTTCTGAGCTTAACAGCTTCATGAATCCGGCAATCATGAATACGGATAGCGGCATCAGCATCGTTACAGAAACCAGTACAAGACCGTATAGATGATTGGTCCAGCCCAGATCGTGGCTTAAAGAATAGATCGGCAGCATATTCACCTGCGAGGGCACAATTAAGCCTACGGTGAATAAGCCAAACACGATCACTCCGATCTTCCCTCCCAGCCGAAATATCGCAAAGGAGATCAAGGTGCTAAGCAGAAGCTCCAGCACGACCGTTCCAAGCGTTACCTGGACACTGTTGAAGAAGTAACGGAGCATGGTCTGTTCATCGAATAATCGAGACAGATTGCTCCATGTGAAAGTTTGCGGCCAGCCAATCGGATCTGCGAAGAATGCTGGCGTTGATTTGAAAACGGAGATCACAACAAAATAGAGCGGTGCTAATATAAGCAGTGAAAAAGCGGTTAGAATGCACCACTTTACGATTCTGATTCCCATGTGAACTGCATCCCTCGCTATTAGTAAGATACTTTGCTTCCGCGCAGCAATTTGAATTGAAGCAAGGTCAATACCGACAACACGACAAGGAAAATCATAGATCCTGCGGACGCTAATCCAAAGGAATAGCTGGAGAATGCCGTGTGATAGATATAAGTCGTGAGCAGTTCCGTGGCATTATTCGGCCCGCCGTCCGTCATCGTGAAGATAAGGTCAAACGCTTTGAACGATTGAATCGTTGTATAAGCGACCACGATGGTAGCGGATGGAGCAAGCAGCGGCCACGTTACGTTGCGGAATACTTGCCAGCGATTGGCCCCGTCAATTCGGGCTGCTTCAGTTAATTCCTCAGGAATGGTATGAAGTCCGGCAATAAATACGATCATCATTTGGCCGGCATGTGCCCATACCTGGGCAAAGGCTACGCTGTATATGGCCAGCTTAGCGTCTCCCAGCCAGCTCTGCGTTAAAGCTCCGGCGCCAATCCGATCCAGCCCCACGTTAATCATTCCGATCGTTGGATCATAGACAAAGGCCCAGACAAGCCCGACAGCGACCGATGACATAATAACCGGGAAGAAGAACAAGGTTCTTAATCCGACATGAATCCGCTTGTTCTTAGCTAGCAGAAGAGCCAGTACCAATGCAATAACAGTCTGAAGAATGACGACAAAGAACATAAATTTGACACTGTTCACTAGCGACTTCTGGAAAACAATGCTCTTGAATGTCTTCGCGTAATTGTCCATTCCAATGTAATGATAGGACGGCGATACGCCGTCCCAATCTGTAAACGAATATAGCAGTCCCTTGATCGTCGGATAAACAAACAATCCGAGGTAGAGTATAAGACCAGGCAGCATAAACAGAAGTAGCAGTTTTCGGTTACGCATAGGCTTATTTCTTCACATTCTGCTCAATGATAGCTTGTGCCTCTTTCGCGGCATCTTCTGCTGATTTGCCCCCGAGGACGGCTTGAATGGAGTTCACAACCGCCTTTTGGTTATCAGCGCTAGCGATTGTATAGCGAGGCTGGAACAAGGTCTTTTTGTCCGCCCATTCCTGTGCAGCTTGCAATTCCGGCGTCGTATATTTCACGTCCTTCACGGTAACGTTCTGTCCCGTACCGTTCGCATATTCGCTTGCAATATCAGGCTGGCTCAGGAAAGCAATGAATTTCTTCGCTTCCTCGGGATGTTTGGACTTGCTGTTCACAGCAAGCAAGAACGTTGTCGTATGAATCCCTTCATACTTCGCTTGATCTGCGCTTACCGTAATCGGAGCAAGCAGACGCTGGACGAGCTCTGGATTTTGTCTTTTATTCTGTGCCAATTGGTAGGAGCCGCTTGCAAGCATGCCTGCTTTACCTTGCGTGAACAACGCACTGGCTGCAGCGTCTTTGGTACCTAGCGCATCCTTCTGGAAGTACCCTTTATCGTTCAACTCTTTGATCTGGGAAAGTGTCTTCACCCAGAATTCATCTGTCAGCTTCGCTTGACCGGCTTCGACTTTCGTGAAGACATCCTCGCTTGGCTCGTTATTCATAACCATCGTGTTCATGAACTGGCTCGGTGAAATATCAGCGCCTGCGAAGGCAATTGGAATGATACCCTCCGATTTGAGCTTCTCGCAAAGAGCAAGGAAGCCTTCCCAGTCTTTAGGTGGCGTGAGACCATATTTCTCAAACAACGTTACGTTGTAGATCGGATTGTTGTAGACCAGCTGATACGGAACTGCCAATTGTTTGCCATCTTGCTTGCCCGCTTCAACGAGGTTAGGAATGAAGTTCGAAATAAAATCGGATCCAGTCAGGTCTGTGAACAAGCCTGCTTTCGCCAGGGCATTAAACTGGGCTCCCGGGAACGAAACAAATACATCTCCCGAAGAACCGTCTGCCAGCTTAGTCTGCGCATTAGATGCATATTGGCTGGAAGGCATAGTCTGCATTTCAACTTTAATCCCAGGGTTAGCTTCTTCGAACTTCTTGATGATTGCGTTGAAAACCTCTACGTCTTCACCGCGAAAATGAAGAAAGCTTATGGTCACAGGCTTGGAGTCGGATGACGATTGAGATGAACCCGATGACGATTGTGAATTATCGCTTGACGCCCCAGAATCTGTGCTATTCGCGCCGCAAGCCGATAGAGCTGCCGTAAGCAGCACTGTGAACAGGAGTAATAATACGCTTTTTGCAAAATACTTGGATTGTTTCATATACATGGACCTCCGTTACGGATGAATTATTAGACAGTAGATACGTGCTGCTCCTGCAGCTTTTGCCATTTCTCTCTGAAGACAGGCAGCGCCTTCGAGCCGAATGTTTCAGCCTCTTCCAAATGCGGATACCCGGAGAGAATAAATGTCGAGATTCCAAGCTGTGCGTATTCAATCAGTCTGTCCGCGACTTGCTCAGCGGTACCAACGATTAACAACGCTCCGCCGGAGCGGACTAAGGACAATCCGGTCCATAGATTCGGACCAACGACAAAGTTCTGTCCTTTGGACAACTCGCGCAATTCGTTCTGGCGGCGTTGGTTGGTCGTATCGGTCTTCGCGAATGCCTCTTCCGCACGTTTGATGACTTCTGGAGACAGCTCGCTGATGATATCCCAAGCCGCAGCCCAAGCCTCTTCTTCCGTGTCTCGAACGAGCACTTGCGCCCGAAGACCGTAGACCATATCCTTCTTGATTCCTTTTTCCTCTTCAACCTGCTCTTTGATCGTGTTGATCTCCTGAATTTGCTCAGCGATCCAATCATGCGGCTCTCCCCACATCAGATACGTATCGGCATATTCAACCGCAATACGTTTGGCAATCGGCGAGCTGCCTCCGAGATAGAAAGGGATATTCGGTTGGACTGATTTCGGCGTTGTCGTCGAAGGAAGCAAGTCATAATACTTTCCTTCATAAGCTTCCTGGTTGGTCTCTGGCTGTGATGCATGGGTTTGAGCCCACACGCGTTGCATCACTTCAAGATACTCTCCTGCACGTACATAGCGCTCATCATGATCGTTGTATAACGGGTCCCCTAGCTCTCGCAAATCCTGAGCGGAGCTTCCAGTTACAACATTAATCAGTGCGCGTCCATCCGAGATCAAGTCCAGTGAGGCGGCCATTCTTGCAGCAAGCACAGGAGTGACAAGTCCCGGTCTTACGGCTACAAGCGGACGAAGAGTTGTGGTGTGGCTCGCAACGGCCGATCCTACCACCCATGCGTCGAGGCATCCGCCTCCTGTTGGAATAAGCACGTACTCGAAGCCTGCTCTCTCGGCTGTTTGAGCGATATCGATCATGTACGGCAAAGTAGGCTTCCGCTCGGGCGGACCCTCTTTTAATTTACTTCCATCCCCATACGTCGGCAGGAACCATCCGAAAGTGATATCTGTTTGTTGATTAGCCATAATAAAATTCTCCTCTGCAAAAATATAGAATTACTTATATCTTCAGTTGTCTGATCGCTTATACCGATAATTCCACTTGGTTTAATATACTTTGAATTGTAACAAGGTCTAGTTTACACCGTCAATGTCAATATGCGTCCTTTGGAGCATGTCATTTTTTGGTCTAACGATACGTTGCAGACCCCATTATTGTTATGTAGACTGGATAGAAGATGAGATTGAATGCGAAGATTTATGGAAAAATGAGGTGTGGTGATGAATAAGCGATACCAGGAGGACCATCATGAGTTTCTGGAGATTTACTACTTTACCCCTTCTTCATTTGAAAAAGTGAGCCCAGCGTGGCCTGTTCGGATCGGTAAAAATCAGGTCAAGCCCAACTACCATATCGGACCAAGAACATCGCCTGTCCATTATCTGATTTGCATATTGGAAGGCGAAGGAACCTTCAATCAGAATGGCATGTCGTATCCGCTTCGTCCGAAAGACATGTATTGTCTGGTGCCGAATGTGACTTATGAATACTTCACGAATCCGGAACGCCCGCTTCGTACATTCTTTATTGCATTCACTGGCAACAAGGCAACCCAGCTACTGGAGCGGCTAGGCTTCTATCCGCACATCCCCTATCTCGCCGGTGCATTTACCTCTGCCGCAGCAGAACTGCTTCAGCAATTTATGGATAGCGTCAGACATGCGGAAGATACGGAACGGGAATCCACGGATTTGCTCAGGGTCAGCTGGTTTCTGCGTATTTTCGACGAATTGTCGGCATCCGCTACTTCGAATAAAGAAGCCTTGAACCAAGCTTCAGCTTGGCTTCAGAAGAGCGTCGAGTATATGGAGCTTCACTATTCCGAGGGAATCTCGATTGAAAGGGTTGCCGAATACGCGGGCGTAGACCGTACCTATTTCACCAAGCGATTCCGCCTGACTTACGGAGTGACTCCGATGAAATATATCCAGAACCTGCGCATGCACGAAGCCAGAATGCTGCTCTCGCATACCAACTACAAATTATCTGAAATCGCGCAGTCGGTTGGTTATCCGGATCTATTTACGTTCTCCAAAGCATTCAAGAAACAAGTTGGCGTATCGCCAAATATGTTTCGGGTGAATGCGAGATTAGAAGAAAAGTGAAATAAGACCGACAGGAATTAACCTGTCGGTGCTGCTCTGAGAGTGTAGATTCAGCACTCTCAGATATGGATGCTGCCGATTGCGGCAGCTTGGTAGAGCTGAGAGTTCATTATTCGAACTCTCGGAGGCCAATTCTCGCAAAAAAGAAACTGAGAGCACATATACGTGCTCTCAGCATCCAAACCGCGCCGAATGTCGGCTGAGAGGACACATAGGTGCTCTCAGCGCTGTAGTTGATCAAACTAACCAATTTTCTGGTGCCGAGAGCACATATGCGTGCTCGCCCGCTCGGACGGAGCTAATGCCGGACGAGCACAGCATCCGAATTTGCCGCTCATTGGTCTGCGTCGTATAAGCAGCTAATTCGGAGGACATTAATGACCGTTAGCATTGTTTTTTCTGAGATTCAAGCTTTCATACGGTCATTAATGGCCATTAGCGAGGTAAGTGTCAGAAAAAACGTTGGAATCATCATTCTGACGGTCATTTGTGTCCCTCACGTATGTGAATGCACGTTATTTTTGTTTTAACGGTCAAGATTGACCACTTGGTAGGTCCGATAACTCTATTTTCCATTCTGAACAGTTCATACATTCATGGCTACAAGCTTCCCAAATTTACGCCTCGTCTGTCTCAATAACATAAAAAAAGCGCCACCTTATAGGTGGCGCGGCTCGCTCACCGGCAGAAATTAACCTGTCGGCCCACGGATTGATTAGAATCTCATTTTGATCATGAATAAATAATAGTACATAACTGGTAGTCCTACGATTACAGATAATACGGTGATTACAGTTCTTACTCTCTTCTCATCTCGCAATACAAATCGCAGAAGCTTATATACCCCTATTCCAATCCATCCGCCTACACTATTGAGAATGACATCATCAATATCCGCTGTCCCAATGCCGAGTAGCCCCTGAAAGAATTCAACGAATACACTCACGATAACGATAACTAACAGATTGTTTATGACTCTCTTATTGTTCTTGAATAATGGCAAATACACACCAAAGGGAACGAATATAAGGATATTGCCAACCACATTGCCAAAAGCGAATTTTTGCAGATTCGCCGTGCTGCCCGCTATGAACTCACTTATGCTATAAAAGGGAATGAGATTGATTGACCTAACGACAATCCTCTGGCTATTAAATAAATCCTCTATCGAAACTCTCGATAAGAATAATATTTTCATTAACAATGATAGGTAACAGATGAAAACCCCATATAACAAGATGGTTTGTATTCGTTCTCGTTGATTCATAATCGTTTCATAATAGCTCCTTCATAAATGGATTACATCCCAAGCGGCTGAATCCGAATGTCCATAAGAATTCCTCCTATAAAAGATAGCATAATCATTGTCGCTTCCGCCAATTTATGCACATGATCAGACAGCGCAAAAAGGCAGCAACGCTTGTAGCAATGCTGCCCATTAGGTAGCGGTCCATTGCCATGAATTACTTGTCACACAGCCCCAATAAATTTCTCAGATTTGTACGCAGATCCTCTGCTATCGTCATCCATTTGTCGGGCATAATGCCAGCCTCACTCATAATGGCAACCCTGCTAACCGCTCCAAAGAACATCGCAGAGCTTAAGGTCAGATTTTGATTCGGCAGCTCGCCGCTTCTAACTCCATCTTGGATAAATTCATTCATTGCGGTTAATGGTATTCGCTCGGTATCCATGAAGAGACGGAAGATCTCATGTCTTTGCCCTAGTAGAAGTACGCCGAAGCGGTCTTCATCGTGGAATTCAATAATCCCCTGAATCAGCAAATTCAATCGGTCGGAGAAAGACATGGTTCTTGATGCAACCGTATCTATAATCTCTACAAGCTTATTATTGTAAGAGCGAAAGACCGATATCGCAATTTCATTTTTACTCGCAAAATGTTTATAAAGCGCCGCGTCTGTGACTCCCGCTGCATTGGCAATTTCTTTGATGGTTGTCCCGTCAATGCCTTTTTTTCCAAACAACTCAATGGCTGCCTGAATGATTATATCCCGTTTGCTATCGACATGTTTATTCCTTTTCATGCCACAATCGTAAACAACCACTTACAAAAAGTCAATTTAAGCTGTCATTTCCTCTGTCCAGAACCGTTTCTTCGTTTTCAAGAAAATAAACGGACTTGCCATGATTAGAGCCCCTCCAATAAGCGAGCCAATGAAGACACCGGTTGTTAGTACGCCGTCCTGGTAAGCGCCATAATAAACCCAAGTACAGATCGGCAAAAACAACAGGACTGCCGTTGCCGTCCCGGGTGAAAATATACGGGTCTTGAGCGTCGGAATGATATGGAAGAAGATCGCGTTAATGAAAGCAAGCCCTGTAAACATCAAACTGATCGTAGGGTTGTCCCATCCAATACTAGCCGTACCAAGCCCGAGAATCATAACGATCCCATTACTTAAGATAAAATCAATCCACGTAAAATTCGACTTTAACGTGCGAGTCGCCCATGCTTTCCAGTTGTAGTTATACTCCTCCATAATATGAACCGAGTACGCAAGCATAATAACCCACAGCAAATATTCATGTTTCAATGTCATCTGCTCCTTTTCGTTGTTGTTGATATTATAGTAAACACTTACTAACTAAAATACAATAGGAAATTAATATATGTAGGGCATATTGTAAAGAAGCTAACCCGTTCGTCCTCTATACTTTACCCATTATTATCATTTATAATATACGTAATTATTACTATTAAGAACGAAGAAGGTGCTATGTTTCATGCAGTCGCCGGCGATGCGTACGGGATTGAATTTCGCTGTACTCCTTTGTTTGATTTATTTCCCCTTTATGATTATGGATCATGGGTTATCGGTACCCGCTTGGTTATCGCTTGAACAAGTTCAGACGTTTAAAACAATCTTTATCAGCATCGTCCTTGAAGCAATTCCATTCGTACTGCTTGGCGTCTTGCTTTCTTCCATTCTACAAATCTTCGTATCGGAGCGGACCATCAAACGATTGATCCCAAGAAACCCAATCGCCGGCGTATTGTTTGCCTGTTTGCTTGGTTTGTTCTTTCCGGTATGCGAGTGCGGCCTGATTCCGGTCGTGCGCAGGCTGATTCGGAAAGGAATGCCCGCCTACGTCGGGATGACGTTTATATTATCGGGCCCTGTGCTAAATCCAGTCGTCTATGCAGCGACCTATATGGCCTTTCGCACAAATCCGGACATCGTCTACGCACGAATGGGACTTGCTTTCCTCGTCGCTTGCGGTGTCGGCCTAGCGCTTTATCGATTGGTTAAGACCAATCCGCTCAAAGAAAATTTCAGCCATAAAGAGGCCAATCACTCACATGAGCATTCTCATGAGCATTCCCATAATCACTCTCACGAGCACCATTCGCACAATAAGCTGCTTTCCATGATCACCCATGCAGGCGACGAGTTCTTCGAAATGGGAAAGTTTCTGATGGTTGGCGCTATACTGACGGCAGTTATTCAAACATTCGTATCAAGGGAAACCTTGGTAACGATTGGACAAGGCCCTGTCGTGTCGCACGTCTTTATGATGGGCTTCGCCTACGTGTTGTCTTTGTGTTCTACATCGGATGCTTTCGTCGCGTCATCGTTCCTTGATACTTTCTCCAAAGGATCGCTGCTCGCGTTTCTTGTTCTCGGTCCGATGCTCGACATAAAAAGCACCATGATGCTGTTCAGCACGTTCAAAGCCAGATTCGCGCTTCTGTTCTGCGTGCTCGTCGTCGTTCTCGTTTTTGCGGGATCACTCGTATTCGAGACGTGGATGTTGACTTGACTTCATTCCCTAACGGAGGTGCTTCCTAATGGAACATTCAAATGATCGCGCTCTCGGCGTTCATTATTTCATTCGATCAGCTATTCTATTCGCGTTCTCGACCTACATCGTCTACCTCGTCCAAAGCGATAGTTTAATTCTCTATATTGCTCCGCGGATGCAGGTATTCGTGAAATGCTCAGCTCTCCTACTCTATGCAGTCGCGGTGTTTCAAGCTTACTTTGGAATACGGACGTTCCAAGATCACCATGCTGCTTGCAGCTGCGAGCATCCGCCTCCCAAATCGGTGTTCATCAGCATCCTCGTCTATGTTCTGTTCGCATCCCCGCTGCTGCTCGGTTTCCTGCTCCCGAACGTCGCCATGAGCAGCTCGTTAGCCGACAAGAAGGGCATGAGCCTGACGATGGTGTCGGTACATAACAAAGCGGCAACTGCTGCTGCTGCAGCCAAACCTAATGCTCCGGTAGAGCAGACTTCTGCCCCCGCCACTAAGCCCGGAGCAACCGTGTCCGATGAACAGCTGAAGCGAATGTTCGCCCCTCCAGACGAGTATTCGGAAGACTTCTCCAAGATGGGCATGATCATGTATAGGAAAGACATCATAACGATTAATCCGGAAATTTACCTGGAAATGCTGACCACGATCGATGTGTTTAAAGAGCAGTTCTACGGGAAGAAGATATCTCTTAGCGGCTTTGTTTATCGCGAGAACGATTTAAAGCCGAATCAGCTGATCGTGGGAAGGTTCGCCGTTTCTTGCTGCAGCGCCGATGCATCCCCGTATGGCGTGCTCACCGAGTTCCCTCAGGCCAACAACTATGCCAAAAACAGCTGGATTCAGGTTACGGGCACTATCGAGAAGGGCAGCTACCATAGTAATGACATCTTCACGATTCATGCCACGAAAGTGGAGAAAATAGCAGCGCCTAAATCACCCTACATCTATCCCAATATGGACCCGGTCTCGGAATTGATGAAATAGCGAAAGAGCGGATGCACGCTCAGCATCCGCTCTTTCGCTATAGCCTTATGGAGAAACCACATTCGGCAATGAATCTGAGAAAAGGCTCCAATCCATTCTCATCTCATCATCGCTGAGCAAACAGTCATCCAAACTGGTTATTAGCTGCGTTTGATCGATATCGATACCGATGAACACCACTTTGTTGATGCGGTCACCGTATACGGAATGCCAATTGTCCGCGATCGCAGGTTCATCCCGGAGAATGGCTTCACGTTCGTTCGCTGGCAGTGCGGCAATCCAGTATCCCGACGGTCCGAAATGGATGGATGGGCCCGCTTGGCTTAAACTTTGCCCCATATCCTGACGAGAGGCGAGCCACATGATGCCTTTCGCTCTTACGACTTCAGATGGCCAATCCCGCATCCATTCCATCAATCTTTCCGGATGAAACGGCTTGGTTCGTTCGTAAACAAACGAAGAAATACCATACTCCTCGGTCTCCGGCGTGTGAGATGACTTCTCCATTTCTCTGATCCAACCTGCCGACACGCTAGCTTCTTCATACTGAAACAGTCCGGTATTCAAGATCTGTGAAGGCTGTACACGACCGCGCTCGGTTCGAATGAACTTCGCCCGTGGCTGAAGCTTCCGCAGTACGGCTTCCATCTGCTCTAGTTCGTCTTCATCCATCATGTCGCATTTGTTCAGCAGCAGCACATCGCAAAATTCGATTTGATCGATAAGCAAATCAACCACTTCCCTCGTGTCGTCGACTCCAATGGCCTGATTCCGATCAAGCAGCGACTCTCCGGAAGAATAATCATGCCAGAAGCGATAAGCATCTACGACAGTGACCATACAATCCAGGCGGCAGAACTGTGTCAGATCAATTCCATGTTCCTCATCTATATAAGTAAACGTCTGTGCGACCGGAACCGGTTCGCCTACTCCGGTCGATTCGATAAGAATATAATCGTATCGTTGTTCCTTGGCTAATTGTTCGACTTCGCGGAGCAGATCTTCGCGAAGCGTACAGCAGATGCAGCCATTGGACATTTCCACCAGCTTCTCGTTCGTGCGAGAGAGCGAGCCTCCATCCTTGATCAGAGCGGCATCGATATTCACTTCGCTCAAGTCATTGACAATGACGGCAACCTTCAACCCGTCGCGATTGTTCAATACATGATTGAGAACCGTTGTCTTGCCTGCACCCAAATATCCGCTTAATACAGTTACCGGTATTTTGTTAGTAACCATGAATCTCAGCTCCTTTAAAGTGTAAAAATTACGATTATAAGTTATTTTTTTAGCCGGGCATCCCGTATCCGACTCGCCATCTACATCTATTCGTTTAGCGCTCGCTTCAAGGCATCCAGATTGTTCATCATAACAGAGATATAATCCAACTTGTTACGCTTGTCTTCATCGGTTAATCCTTCAAGCGGATTAAGTACGTCTGTTGCTGCTCCTATTTCATCGGCAACCACTTTGGCTACTTTCGGATCGACCAATGTTTCAAAGAATATCGTTGAGACCTTGTTCTCCCTAGCGAACTTCACAATGTCAGCCAATTTATCGGCAGTAGGTTCTTGTTCCGGAGATAAGCCTGCAATCGGAATTTGCTTTAAACCGTATTCCTTGGCTAGATAGCCAAATGCCGCATGCTGGGTCACGAATTCTTTGTGCTTGATGTCTTGTAGACCGCTTATGTACGCCTCATCCAGCTTCTTCAGCTTACTTATATAGGACTTCGCATTCGCCTTATACGCCTCTTTGTTCGCGGGGTCTGCCTTCTCAAAGCCTGCTAGAATAGCTTCTACTTCAACCTGAGCAAGCTCGGGAGATAGCCAAACGTGAGGATCCTGTATATGTGCATCATCTTCTGAGTGATTCTCATCTTCTTCCTCTTCGGGCAATCCCTCCATTAATGCGATTCCTTGGCTAGCTTCTACAACGATTCGATCGTCATTGGCCGCGCTGTTTAATGCTTGCTCCGCCCAGCCCTCGACGATGCCATTGTACACAAATAGATCCGCTTCTTTGATTTGCGTCATATCTCTAGCGCTTGGTTCCCAATCATGAGGCTCCGCCCCAGCCGGGATGAGCGCGACCACATCCGCATGATCGCCGGCAACTTGTTTGCTGAATTCATACATCGGATAGAAGGTGGTAACCACCTTAAGCTTCTTCCCATTGTTGGAATTGGCATCTGCCGCAGTCTTGCCGTTCACGCCTTCCGAGGCGTTTCCGCACCCTGCCAGCACAACCATTACAGATAGTAGAGTCATTATCGATGCGCATTTCATTCTCGCGTTCATTCTCATTCTCCTTCAATGTCTTATTGATTAACGGGGCAGTGTAGCTTGCACGTGAATCGTCATATCTTGTTTCCTATTCTTTCTTAGTCGCTTGAGAGCTTTCTTGACCACTATGCCTAAGCCCAGAAAGAACAATAGGACTAAGGAAATTGTCCCTCCTGGCGGTGAACTCAGCTCATAAGAAACCGTCAGCCCAGAGTACACGCCAATAATCCCAATCGTCATCGCGAGATAGATGGCCGCCATGAAGCTTGGTGCAATTCGTATAGCCAAAGCGGCCGGAAGAATAATTAAGGACGAAACAAGCAGAGTACCGACAATCGGCATCGCAGCCGCCACGATCATCCCAGTCAATACGCTGAAGCACAGGGAAATCCATTTTACAGGCAAGCTTTCGGTTTGAGCCGTCTCTTCATCGAAGGTAATCCGGTATAACTGCCGGCGGAATAGATAAAAAAACGCACCTCCAAGAATGGCAACAATAAGCATAACGAGAAGCTCTGTTTGATTAATAGCCACGACCGAGCCAAACAAGTACGACGTAAATCCTTTATTGATGCTCTGATTCAAATTCATGAGCACAACTGCCGAAGATAGGCCGCCAACCATGATAATAGCGACTGAAATTTCACTATAGGTTTTATAAGATCTGCGGACAAACTCTGCCGCGATTGCGCCGATGATTGCGATAGCAAAGCCAGCAATTGACGGATTGACATGAAAGTAAACGCCGCCGGCAACTCCAGCAAGCGATACATGTGACAGCATATCCGCAGCGAGCGCCTGCCTCCTGAGCATTAAATAAATACCAAGCACGGGAGCCAATAAAGCGATTAGCCCACCGGCACAAAATGCCCGTTGCATGAAGTCGTAGTGCAGCATCTCCAACCTCCTCCCTCCTTCCGCTCCAATTCAATTACGCGATCCAGATAGCCCTTCACCTCTTCCAGTGCATGAGTGACCATCACAACCGTTCTTCCATGTTCCTGAACCTGACGATGCATGAATGCATAGAAACCAATACGGCTCTCTTGATCCATTCCTGTCGTCGGCTCATCCATAACGAGCAGATCCGGCTCTAGTGCCAGCGCCCTCGCAATGCAGATCCGCTGCTTCTGACCGCCTGACAGCTCCCCGATTCTGCGGTGGCGAAGCTCCCACATGCCGACTTGCCGAAGCGCCTGTTCTGCTAACTGATGATCTTCCGGCCTTAGTCTGCGATGCCAAGGAACTCTCGCATATCGGCCTGAACGAATGAATTCCAAGATTGTGCTTGGAAACCCGCCGTTGAAAGCTGCAATCTGCTGCGGAACGTAACCAACAACGAGCTTATCTCCCTTCGCATTCAAAGCGGATAGTTGCACAGCTCCCTCCCAAGGCGTTAATAAGCCAAGCATTAGTTTTAATAAAGTCGTTTTGGAAGCGCCGTTCGGACCCGTTATGGCCACAAACTCGCCGGTATAAATATCAATCGACGCTTGATCCAAGCTTGGAACATCGCCATGACCAAAAACAACCTGTGTTAAAGAAGCCAATTGCATAGGAAATCACACCTTTCTTCGGAAAACAGACTCGATTTATAATAGTAATAATTACGATTAGTAACCGAATAAAAAACCGACCGAAGTCGGTTAATCGTAATTATTACGTTTAATTAAAACCCAGTTTACCAGCTTATAGATATCTCGTCAAGCCACGAGATGCGTCTCTGGCTTATATTCGGAATGCTTTACGATAGTTGGACGGGGTGACCTCCATCTTCTGCTTGAAGATTCGGCTGAAATAATATTCGTTCTCATAGCCGCAGCGAGTAGCAATCGCGGACATCGGCAGCAAAGTATCCTTGAGCAGTTTCTGCGCTTGCTGCAAACGAAGCTCCGTGACGTAGTCCATCGGATTCTTTCCGAATTGCTTCGTGAACTTCTGCGTGAATTGCGATGGGCTCAACCGCAGCTCGTTCGCGATCGTTCTCATACTGATCTTGCTCAGAGCTTGCTGCCTGATTCGCCGCAAGCTCTCGTTCATGAGAGGATCGCTGCTGTTGGGGAGCATTTCATATTCGCCCGACCAATAGGTCAGCCAGATGTCCCTAAACATATGATCCCTTCTAGTGACCGACAGCGGATCCGGCTTCTCGGATACCTCCCTGAGTTGCGCTAGCGTAGAGTGGAGCCGCGAACCATCATATATCTGAAATTTGCCTCTCGGAATCCGGCTGTACGCTTCTTTCTCTTCTTCGGCCGAATTCAACCAATCGAAGATAAAGAAGTGGAAGGATAGCTGCGTCAATACTTTGCGGTAGATATCCGTTTCGGGAGGAAAAAGAACGAGTTCGCCATCTGCAGCGATCCCCTTCGTTCCATCAAATTCAAATTCGAAACTACCATCCTCGACAATGAATAACACCCATTCGTTATACCGGGAATGCTCTAGCATGAATCGATCGGCATTGCCTTTGAAGAAATGATGATGAACCTGTGCAGCCAGCTCCCACGGTTGAATCATAACAATCACCAGCTCATAAATTTAGTATAAGAAACTTTATAATTATGTGTATTTTAACAAAAGAATAAATCTCTATAATTTAATATTGTATAAGTCATTGTGCAAGTCAATATGAACTTTAGGAGGTATTATCATGAATCAGATTGATCAAACGGCGTATGCGAAGCAATTCGAGCAGGATGGTTATTTACTGTTACGAGACGTATTGTCGCAGGAGCGCGTTAATCGGATTAATCAGGCGGTGGATGAGTTGCTAGCACAGGAGCCCGAGGCTCTGGCGTATAACTTATACAACAGCGTCGAACGCCACGATGAGATTGCCGGGCTTATGGATGAGCCCTCGATACTCCCGCTAATCGTTCGCTTGCTGGGCCACAATATTCAGCTGCATATCTCGCACTTGACGATCCGCAAACCGAATCCTATGGATCTGGATACATCGACGCAAAGCTTTATTAATTGGCATCAGGACGGACCGCACCCCCAATTCCCATCCATAGGCGGAGTGACCGGGCTTTATTACGTGAAGGTTTGTTATATTCTGAGCGATATGTCAGAGCCGGATCGCGGCAACACGAAAGTCGTGCCAGGCTCTCACAACCGGCCATATCAGCCGGAGTTTCCGGATACCAGGCAGAAGCTTGAAGGGGAAGTCCAGATTTGCGGGAAGCCAGGAGATGTCTTTATTTTCGCCCAGAATCTATGGCATTCGGCTGCGCCTAACCACTCCCCGTATACGAGACGTCAGCTCTTCATCGGTTACAGCCCGATCTGGATGCGTCCGATTGACTATCATCAAGCTTCTCCGCAATTGCTTGAGAAAGCAACTCCGTACCAACGACAACTGCTTGGCGTTATTGACTCGAACCCGTTCAAATATTACGTACCTGAAACATCGATGCTTCCATTAAGCAATTTAATTAGTCGATAATCAAACGTCTCAAAAAAAGCACGCTTCCTCCCCTTGAACAAGGGAGAGGAAGCGTCTTGATTCGGCCTTCATACCTTTCAAAATACTCTTCCTTGAAGCGTAAAACTAAACGAGTAGTTCTTATCTGCCAAGAGCATATATTGAGGATGCGGCTTCGAACCCCAAGTATCGTCACCGCCTACGCCCATTTGACGATAATTGATTCGAACAACCGTTTTGTCGTTTGCCGGCAATTTATGCACATGATCATTGGCCTCAAGCTCGAATGGGGTGTACGGCAGGACGTTCAGCTCGAAGGTCGGGGCACCGGTAATGTGCAACGCAGCACCTTCTTCATTTGAAATCGAGGCGCTCCGAACTTCCATCTTGTTCCCGCATTCCTGCGGTCTCAAATAGGGAACGAATTGATCCGCAACTTTACCCTGGTGCAGCCCGAGCTTCGCGCTGAGCTGACGATCCCAATACGACTCATGCGGCCCTTTGCCATACCATTCCAGATTCGTGAATACGCCATCCATCGTAAACATGACGCCGATTTCCGGGATCTCCGGCAGATGGTTTCCCGGAACCAGCGTTTGCCGCACTTCAATCGCTCCGCTGCCAAGAATGGTATACGTGATGGAGCAAGAGGATTCCGTTGTTGTGGGCAGCACATAATCAGCATGTGCGATGATTCGATCGGCAAGCGATTCATACCTCAGCGAGCGAAGCATGCGATTCTCGCCTGCGCTTCGCCATGTTGCGCAGCGCTCATGCTGTTTATTCCCGCGGTCGTTGTCCGTGTATGCACGCCAGAAGTTAGGCACAAGCGCACTCTTCATAAGTTCAATTCCGCCAACCATATAGGAAACCAAGCTGCCGGTTGTCGTATCAATACCAGCGGTGAAATCATCGCCGCTAACCGTCATTAAATCGGATTGAACAGTAACAGCAACCGGATTGTTCGTTCTGACCGCTTCAGTAACAGCAGCTGCAACGGGCTTCCGGGCGGGAAGGACGAATTGTTCGAACGCCACTTCATGGCCAGCCTCTGCCCATTTCTCCGCTTTCTTCGTTACAAAGCTGATCGTAAGCACCGCTTCTCCGCTTTGTTCAAGCTTCGGAAGCGCAAGCGTAACTTCCTTGCTTTCAAGAGGCGCTACTGACACGGCAAGACTGCCTTCAGCGCATACAACCCCTTCCACAGCTATACACCATTGAAGCCTATAGGCGTCCAAATTGATAAACAGGTTTTTATTCGTAAGGTTAAATCGGCCTTGAATAATATCTACTTCGGTGATCGCGATATTCTCGTAACATTTCTTAGCTTCGATCAGCTTAGGAGAAATGGAACGGTCCGCAAGCAGAAGCCCGTTGCCGCAGAAATTGCCGGAGTGCGGGGACTCTCCGAAATCTCCGCCGTACGCCAAATATTTGTTTCCGTCCGTTTCTGTTTTCCAGAGACTTTGGTCTACCCAATCCCAGATAAAACCGCCCTGCAGCACCGGATAGCGATCAAACAGCTCGGTGTAGTGATGCAAGCCGCCTAGTGAATTCCCCATCGCATGGCTGTACTCGCACAGGATATAAGGTTTCTTGGGTCCGGGCTGAGCGGCATATTCGATTAAGCCATTGGGTCTGATATACATGTAGCTCTCAACGTCAGTGGCGTCAGCGGATTCCTTCCAATTCACGACGCCTTCATAATGGACGATCCGGGTTCGATCAACACTCCGCAGATAATCATGCATCTTCACGAAATTATTGCCGCCGAACGCTTCATTGCCAAGCGACCATATGACGACCGAAGGATGATTCTTATCCCGCTGAAACATGGAATTCGCACGGTCCAAGACATTCGCACTCCACTCCGGTTTGTCGCCAGGCACCGTATTCGGAAGCATCTCCGTCTGACCGCCGCTCCAGGTGCCATGCGACTCCAGATTCGTCTCATCAATGACATACAGGCCATATTCGTTGCAAAGCTCGTACCATAGAGGATGGTTGGGATAGTGGGCGGTTCTCACGGCGTTGATATTGTGTGCCTTCATGAGCATAATGTCCGTAAGCATATCCTCAATCCTCATCACACGGCCCGTATCGCAGCAGAATTCATGCCGGTTGACTCCCTTAAAGACAATTCGCTGACCGTTAATACGCATGAGTCCATCTTGGATTTCAAATTTGCGGAAACCAATCTGCGTGCTGATGGTCTCAAGCAATTCTCCATTCTCATCCTTCAGGCTAATGACAAGCCTATAGAGATGCGGTTCTTCCGCGCTCCATTTCAGCGGATTGACAATATGGGCGGATGCCTCAACTTGAGCTTCTGATACTCCGCTTTCAATTGCAGCCGCTACCCGGAGCGGCTCTACAAACACCGTGTCCTGCTTCGCATCATAGAGCTGTGCCTCAAGCGTAACGGAACCCAGCTCGGCCTCCCAATAATTCATCAGTGTCGCTTTAATATGGAGCTTGGCAGCCTTATATTCCTCGTCAAGCTCGGTTGTCGCAAAGAAATCATAGACATGCGCCTTAGGAGTGGTATACAGATAGACTTCGCGAAAAATACCGCTCAAACGCCAGAAATCCTGATCCTCCAGCCAGCTCGCATCGCACCAGCGATACACCTCGACCGACAGCGAGTTTTCGCCAGAGCGCAAATAAGGCGTAAGATCGAATTCAGCCGGCGTAAAGGTATCTTCGCTGTAACCCACAAGCTCGCCATTGACCCAAACATAGAATGCCGACTCCACGCCTTGAAAGCTGATGAAAACAGGCTGCCCCTCCCAATCTTCAGGCACCGTGAATGTACGGAAATAGGAGCCAACAGGATTGTACAAGGTAGGTGCAAACGGAGGAGTGAGTTCGGGCTCAGACGTTTCCCACGGGTAACGAACATTCGTATACTGCGGGTAATCGTAGCCTTGCAGCTGCCAGTGGCCGGGCACTTGAATATCGTCCCAACCTTTATGATCGTAGCCATCTTCATAGAAATTCACAATTCGTTTGGACGGCGACTCCGCGAATGCAAACTTCCACGTCCCGTTCAGCGACATATAACTGCGGGAAGCCGGACGATCATTCCTTAGCGCTTCCACAGTATCGAAAGGAATGAGAGTTGCATGTGCTTTCATTCGATTACGTTCAAAGATCTCCGGATTATTGTTCCACTCCGGATAGCCATTGCTCGGGGGCAGGTAAACAAATTTAGTACGCAATACGATCCTCTCCTCGATCTTCTGAGAATAAATAAGCACGCTTCCTCCCCTCTTGAAAGGAGCAGGAAGCGTGCTCGTACTGTACGAAATAACAATGATGATTGCTAGCGCGGGGCAGCCGCCCTAATCAGCACGCGGATCCCGTTCGGCTGCAGCTGAAGCGCGTCCTCGGATACCGTCAGTCCGGTTTCGGCATCTCGATACACATGCCCATCCAGCTTAAGCGTCCGTTCTACGCCGCTATAGTTCTGGGCGAAGACATAGTCGGACTCGCCGTCTGTGCGGGCATGAGCCGTTACGCCATGCGGCAGCTGCGATGCGATCGCTCTTGGAAGTGAAAGCGTATCGGCAAGCTTCGCATAGAACCTATCTAGAAAGGCGGTCTCGGCACGTGTCGCGAGATAATAGGCACTTCCGGCTCCAAGCCTGTTGACCGTGAGCGCAGGACGTCCGGCATAGAAGTCGTCGCGGTACGTCGCCAGCGCCTCCGCGCCTTCCAGATGCACAAGCTCGCACAGATCGCGTGAATCGTAATCACGCTCCTCCAAGCCAAGCGTATTCCCCTGCGCTAGGACAAGTCCATTACGCTCATCGTCATAAAGCGCATCAATCTCTTCCGACCAGATGCCGAGCGTTCGACGCAGAGGTCCGGGGAAACCGCCGAGATGGCAGAGATCATGTTCGTCTACGATGCCGCTCCAATACGTGCATACGAATGTGCCGCCTTCTTCGACATAGCGCTCCAGCCGTTCTCCTGCAGCAGCGCTGCACAAGTACATCATCGGAGCAATGATCAGCGCATATCGGCTCAAGTCCCGCTCCTCCTCGGAGCCAATGATGTCCACTTGAATGCCAAGCGACCATATGGCCTTGTAATGCTCCAAGACCGTTTCGTCGTAATGGATTCCCGCATTCCGTGGTCCTTGAGAATCCTTGATCGCCCATCGATTATCCCAATCGGTCAGAATGGCCACCCGTGCATCCACGCTAGTACCAGCGATTTCCGCAAGACGCTGCAGCGTCTCGCCTAGCTCGGCAACGTCGCCAAATACGCGCGTATGCTCATGACCCACATGATCGACGACAGCGCCGTGCAGCTTCTCGCTTGAGCCGCGGCTTTTTCTCCATTGGAAGTACTGCACAGAATCAGAGCCGTGCGCAACAGCTTGCAGCGAAGAGAGCTTATGCATGCCCGGTTTCTTCAGCTTACTGATCGGCTGCCAGTTGGTCATGCTTGGCGTGCTCTCCATAAGCAAGAATGGCTTGTCCTTGAGCGAGCGAAACAAATCATGGTTGAATGCGAACCTGGCTGCTTCTTCGCTGTCATCCCGCTGACCATGCCACTTCGGATAGGCATCCCAAGAGATCACATCGACAATGCTGGCGAGCTTGCGATAGTCGAGCGGTTCATACCAGTCCATTAAATTCGTAGTGACAGGCAACTCTGAATTAAAGGGCCGAACCGCTTCAATCTCGCAGCGGGCAAAGTCGACCGTGCGGTCTGTCACAAAGCGCATCCAATCCAAGTTCTGTGCATGCACCATCTGTTCGCCGCGCGGTGACGGGGATTCGACTTGAGACCAGCTCGTGTAGGTATGCGCCCAGAACGACGTCCACCAAGCGGCATTCAGAGCCTCCAATGTGCCGTATCGTTCGCGGAGCCAATTCCGGAATTCGTCCTGGCAATAATAGCAGTGACATTCGCCGCCGTATTCATTGGAGATGTGCCAGCCGATGACGGCAGGATGGTTCGCGTAACGCTCCGCCAGCTTGCTATTCATCAACGCCACCTTCTCCCGGTAAACCGGTGAACTGAAGCAATGATTATGACGTTGTCCATGCAAATTACGCACCCGATTGCTGCTCACCCGCAGCACTTCCGGATAACGCTCAGACATCCATGCCGGCCGGGCGCCGCTTGGCGTTGCCAACCAAGCGAATATGCCGTTGGCTTCGAAACGCCCCAGCACACGATCCAGCCAACCGAATTCGAATACGCCTTCCTCAGGCTCGATGGCCGCCCAGGCGAATATACCGACCGCCATGACATTGCAGCCTGCCAGCTTCATCAGCCGGATGTCTTCTTCAAGCACCTCCGGATCATGCTGCCACTGATCCGGATTATAGTCTGCACCATGCATGAAGCCCGATAGTTTGTTGCTGACAGGCGCATAACGTTTCATCAATCGATCTCCCATTCTTCCGCTACTACGCCTCTCCATACACGCGAACCTCTATCACTTCCGCGTAAGGACTGCCATTCGTAGTCTCCACGACAATCCGAATACGGTCCGTTGCAATCGTCTCGTCGAGCGTATGCACAACCTTGCGTACGCGGTTGTTCTTTCCATGAGCGATCGTGCACCATACGTCATCAAACATCGCATCAATGCGATAATCTTTAACGAGCTCTGGCATGACCTCAAATGGCGTCTCATGATGGTGCAAATTGATCAAGTCTTCATTCACGTCATCGTTAAAAGTTACATGGATTTTGCGGATAGCCGTTTTTTGAGACCAATCCAGCTGAAGCCACTCTTTCCGTCCATCTTGCATCCGCTCGGACAGCCACATATGAGGGCCGCCAAATGGACGTGTGATTCCGTCTATCACTTTATCTGGCGTAAACGCGCTCGTCTCCGGCTCAAGCCTTATACATGGCAGTTTGCGGAAGAACCCTTGCTGTGCCCAGGCTTTGACGCCATCAGACTTTACTCCCGCTGTGCTCCGATTCTCCATCATGAGCATCCCTGTCTGAGGGCTACCCGCCATATGAACCGTCACATGAGGATTCTCGCGCAGGATGATGAACCCGTTGCGCGGAGAGCCCGGATGCCATGCAAGCGGAAACCGCACCCACTGCGCTTGACCGGAATCCACGAGGACACGGGCTTCAGCTTGCTGCTTATTCGGAATATAGCGTTCCTCTCGCCCCGTGTCCCACAGCTCAGCACGAAGTTCAGTCGTCTCTTCGCTGCTGATCAGGAACGAGATGGCATCCATTCCCGGGTCAAGCGGAACGATGATTGCAATATCCTTCTCCAGCCGTCGTGAACCTGCTCCTTCTCCCGCTTCGAGCGTAAGCTGCTTAAACGTGCTCGAAGCTGATACTCTCGCCATGCGGGCTAAATCAGCCGGATCCTCATTCGAATACCCGATCACCGAAGCGTCTTGTCGCAGCAAGGTTTGGCGCAGATCCTGCAAATGTTCAAGGTACAGCGTTCTTGGCGTAACGCCTTTCTGAACGCATAGCGCCGCTCCCGTTCCGGCAGCTTCACCAACCACGGCACAGGTACCCATGACTCGTGTCGTACCGAACGCGACATGAGTCGCGCTGATATTCCGGCCTGCAAACAACAGATTGCTCACATTTCGCGAGTAGAGCGACTGGAAGGGAATCGTATAAATGCCATCCGGATGCATGTGCTTAGATCCCTCTTCAAGCGAATACATTCCTTTTGGCGGGTGCAGGTCAATGGACCAGCCTCCGAACGCAACGCCATCCTCGAATCGCGTCTGCGCGATGATATCATTCTGGTTCAGCATATAATCGCCGACAAACCGGCGGTACTCCCGTTTGCCAGGCAGTGAGCCGACCCATTCCAAAGTCATATTGTCCGCATCGAATTTTCCCGAGTTCTTGATATAATCCCAGACCCCGTAAATGACCGCCCACAGCTCATCTCGAATCGCCTCATTATCCGATACGGCGTCCAGCTCTCCGCCGAATTCGATCCACCAATAATGACAGCCCGAATCGCCGCTGCGGATAACTCGCTTCATCGGAATGGTCGTCTTCGTAATGTCTTTGGCAAAGCTTGGCGCGATGTACTTGACCGGCTTGCCGGCATCCTTCGTATAGAATAGAATCGTGCTGCCAAGCGTTACGTCGTCTCCCGTCTCCGGTGCCCACTCTTCATTGAACTCGGAACGCGACTCACGGCCAATACGGAACTCGGCGCCTGCCAAGAAGCCAAGCAACCCATCCCCTGTGCAATCCAGGAAAACCTCGCTTTGGAAATGAATCCTTCTCTCCGAGCCCATCATCCATCCCGTTGCGGAGCGGATGTAGCGGCTGCCCTTCTCCTCGCCTGCCTCCACCTCATGAACATCCGTGTTCAGGAATAACTTGATGTTAGCTTCGGCTTTCACCTTCTCCAGCACGACCAAATCCCATAAATAAGGGTTACCTTCTTTATTCCGGTATTGGTTCTCCACGAATAATTCGCCCATAATGCCGGATTCTCTCGCATATCGGTTAAGACCGTGACCGGTTGCGCCGCAAACCCATACTCGAACTTCGCTGCTTGAATTCCCCCCTAGTACCGGTCGATTCTGAACGAGTGATACGGACTGTCCCAGACGCGCCGCAGCGATGGCCGCGCAGACGCCGGCAAGTCCTCCCCCTACCACCGTAATATCTGATTTGACGATTTCCTCTCTCATAACTACTTCCTCCTCTAATCCCCATGTAAGAAACAGGCTGCAAAGCGGTGCGCTTTGCAGCCTGTTTCAATGAAACCTTAACCTTGGTTCTGTGCTGCCAAGAAAGCGTCGATTTGACTTTGCACTTCTGCCTGAATTTTGTCGATGCCAGCTGCCTTCAGCTGTTTTTGCAAGGTCTCGAGGCCTTGAGCCGTATCTTTGACGAGGCCGTATTCAAGAGGAGTGCCATAGCGCATCATCACGTTTCCGACATTCGTGACTTCGTTCAATACTTTCGTGTTGTCGAAGACGAACGTTTCGAGTGGATAGTGGTAAACTTGACCCATCCATTTGTTCTCGATATCTTGCGCGGCTTGCGGGTAAGTCGTGTCAATCCGGTTGAGCGGAGAATTCCAAGCCCAGTTCGAGAAGGTGTTGAAATTACCGTATTTATCTGTCTTGGTAAACTTGTCATCGCCAACAGGCTCATAGTTCGTGCCGGCAATACCGTACATAATCAGGTCATGAAGCTTCTTGTCGTTCTGTAACAAATCAAGTACCATAAGCGCGCGTTCCGGTTGTTTGGACGTGGCATGGACTGCAATACCATTCTGAGTGGAGATCGCCGCCGATTTCTTGCTGTCCGGAGTAAGATCAGCCAGCGCTACCTTCCAATCCGGGTGATCCTTATTCACTTGAGCCATAATGCCGCCAAGCGCCGTCACGTTATGGGACATTGATGCAACTTTGCCTGCCTTGAAGTCGTCTGTCGTGCTGCTCTTGTTCGTCAATGCGTTACGCGACCAACCGCCATTGTCGGCGAGATCTTTATAATAGGTTAGGAGATCCTTGAACTCAGGCGTATCGTAAACGTTGAACACTTGTCCTTTGGCGTCATCCACTTTGTAAGCAAGCGGCACATCCGAAATAAAGTTCCAGTTATTCTTCTGTTTCAGCAGAAGAGAATCCAGATTGTGCATTTTCGTATTGCTCGCTTCCAACCCGTACGGCGTTATGCCTTTTTCATTCTTGGCAACTGTCTCCAGGTAAGCCTTGTAGGTTTCCGGGCTGTTGATTGGCGCAAGTTTATACTTCTCGAGCAGATCACCGCGGTACAGAATCAGCTTATCCGTGAACTCTTTGCTTTGGTTCTGCGGTACCATGTACACCTTGCCGTTTATACGCGCTTGATCCCATTTGACTTTCGGCATCGCAGCCCATGTCTGAGGCATGTATTTGGACAACAGATCGTCCGTTAGTTCAAGGAAGCCACCTTTAGTCGCTTGCGCATTGTACTGTGCCCAGTTCGAGGTATAGATGAGATCGAAATCCTCGCCCGCTGCAAATTTAAGCGGATACTTCTGAGACCAGTCCGACCAGTCAAGGAACTCTGCATCGACGGTTGCGTTTACTTTGGACAGGAGCTCCTTGTTAATCTCGCCGAAAACTTGATCATAGTCAGCCGGCTTCGGTCCAAGCATGACCATGCTCAGCTTTACCGTTTGGCTTGTGTCAATCGTATCACCGCCGCTACCCGTGTTTGTTTCATTTTTGGTTGCTGAATTACTCGCTGAGTTATTCGCTTTATTATTGGCTGTTTCGTTTGTCTTGCTTCCACATGCGCTAAGCACCATGGATGCTGCTAATACACCAGTCAGCGTTACACTTAATTTCTTCGTCATATTCCGTCTCTTCATCGTTGTTCCATCCCCCTAAAGTCATATCTAAATGAATGAAAGCTTTATAATAAACCAGGATTTCCTGTGTTTATCCTTTGACCGCGCCAATCGTAAGGCCTTGTACAAAATATTTCTGAATGAACGGGTAAGCGAACAGAATCGGACCGCATGCTACGACAGTCATGGCCATCTTCAAGCTCTCGCCTGGGATTTCGACCGCAATATCTCCGCCGGAACCGAGCATTGCTGTACGCATGCCTTCAAGGTTACCCAGCATTTGATACAGATAGTACTGCAGCGGCATCAGCTTATCATCGGAGATGAACAATAGCGCGCTGTACCAATCGTTCCAGTGACCAAGCGCAAGGAACAGTCCCACTGTCGCCAGAGCCGGCTTGGATAACGGAAGAATGAAAGTTGTGAATATTCGGAAATCTCCGGCGCCGTCGATCTTCGCTGATTCCGTAATCGCATCAGGAATGCCTGCAAGGAACGATCGCATGACAATGATATAGAACACGTTCACGAGAGTCGGCACTATTAATGCAGCGAGCGTATTCTTCATGTCCAGATAGTTCACGATCAACAAGTACCAAGGGACGAGCCCTCCGCTGAATAACGTCGTGAAGAAGAAGTAGAATGCGAAATAGTTGCGCCACTTGAAGTCCTTACGACAGAGCACATAGGCGGTCATCGAGGTTAGAAACAAACCGATTACTGTACCGATAATCGTCACGGTAAGCGTAACGCCGTATGCTCGAATGATGTCATCCGGAAATTCGAAGATGATGCGGTAAGCTTCCAATGAGAATACTTTGGGAATCAGTGTATAACCGCTCATGCGAATGGAGTCTTCATCGGATAAAGAGGATGAAAGCACGAGCACGAATGGCACAATACAGATGAGCGCCATGATCGTCAACGATACGAATGCGATGATGGCAAGAAGGAGGCGATCCTTCTGGCCGCCCTGTCTAACGGCTGCCTCTTTCATTAGGTATGTCCCCTCTCGATTTAGAATAATGCACGATCCTTGTCATACCTGCGCACGGCATAATTAACCGCCAAGATCGTGACAAATCCAAGCACCGATTGGTATACGCCAGCTGCCGAGGACATGCCGAAGTCATTCGTATTGATCAGCATCCGGAAGACAAACGTGTCGATGACGTCTGTTGCGGAGAACAACATACCGTTATTGCCGATCATGTTGTAGAACATTCCGAAATCGCCGCGGAAGATATTTCCTACTGCCAGCAGCATGAGGATGATAAACGTTGGGAATAGGTTCGGAACCGTCACCTTCATAATCCGCTGGAATACGTTAGCGCCATCGATTTCAGCTGCTTCGTACATCTCCGTATCGATGCTTGTAATCGCAGCCAAGTACATGACCGTCCCATATCCTAGAACCTTCCAGGTGTGGAAGAATATCAGGATATACGACCAGTACGCCGGCGTATTGTAGACATCGATCCGTTCCAATCCAAGCGAGCTTAGAAGACTGTTTATCGTTCCGTAATCGTAACTAAATAAGTTGTAAGCGATTGAACCGACGACGACCCACGAAATAAAGTAAGGCAGGAAAAGCGCTGATTGAATGATTTTCCGGAACCATTTGCCCCCGACTTCGAATAGCAGGATTGCTGCCGTCATCTGAAGCACGTTTCCAATCACCATGAAGCCAATGTTGTATAATGCCGTGTTCCGCGTAACCCGCCAAGCATCTCCGGACTCGAAGAAGAATTTGAAATTATCGAATCCAATCCATGGGCTTCCGAATACTCCGCCCGTGTAATTCAGCTGTTTAAATGCGATCACGATTCCCGCCATCGGCACGTACGAGAATAACAGGAAGAATAGTACGGTCGGTGCTATCATCAATAGCAGCGTCCTGTATTTTACAAGGTCGCGCCAGAAGGTAAATCTTCGTTCTGCCACTATGCTCCGCTCCTTTCTTATGTCTGGCTCCATTATAAGAAATTCGCAATATTCGACATAAGCAAGCGGTTCAACTAAAACTAATACAAATCCACGATCTTAACTAAACTTTTAACATCTTCCTATATTCGCCCGGCGTCATGCCGAAGGCTTGCTTGAACATGCGGTTGAAGTAGATGACATTCTTGTACCCGACGCGCTCTGCAATTTCATATACCTTAAGCTTCGGATCGCCCAGCATCACGCGAGCCTGCTTGATTCGGATATCGTTCAAGTAGTCGCTGAATGCCATTCCGGTCTCCGCTTTAAAGAGAAAGCCAAGATAGTTAGGCGTAAAATGAAAATGTGCAGCTACCTCCTTAAGCGTAATCTTGCTTATTAAACGCTCCTCCATATAGTGAATAATATCCGCAATCAGCTTACGGTCTTGCTTCCGCCGTTTATTCACCAAGAGCTCGGACAGCTCATAGAACCGTCTCCTCAGCCACGATACCAGACCGTTCATCGTCTCGAACTCAAACAATTCATTCGGTTGATTGGCATCCCAATTCAGAAGCTCGTATAAACTCTCATTCAGCAGCTGGAGATCGCTATGCAGCTTAGACGTTATTCGCACGATGAGGTCATAAGCCTCGCTCTTGCGAAGCTGTCCATGGTCCTGCCAGAATAACGCAAGCAGGCAATCGTCGATCTTCACGAGATCGTAGTCCAGAATGGCTTGCAGCATCTCATCGACATGCTTGGCCACATTGGCTCCAGCCGGCTTGCCTAGTGACAAGGCCGAAGCATGGCGGATGACGCGATCTTTGCCCATGATCCACTTGATGCTTAATGCCGCCTCGGCTTGTCGATAAGATTCATGGAGTTCTGCCTCGCCATATGCTCGATCTCCGATGCCGATCGTAATCGTGAACGGGAACGCCGCTTTAAACGCACGGATTAATCTATCCAGCGCTAAGTCGTTATTCTCCGCATTCGGAGTTAGCAGCACAAACCGGTTATCGAAACCGGTTATGCATTCACCTAGTTTTGCTTCTTGAACAAAGGATTTGAGGAATGCCTCTACGTTCTGCCACAGCTCACGTCGCTGCTCAATCGTCAGTTCCTTCGCGTATCGGTCGAATTCATCGGTTTCGATTAATGCAGTAAAGACACCTTGGACCAGATAAGGGGCTAGATAATCCGCGACCCGCTCCTCGGCTGGACCTGGTGACACCGCACGGAACCAACGAAGCAGCAGCTCACGTTGTACATAGGGGAGCGCCTCCTTCACGGTCGAACGTTTGCGGCGTTCCTCCCACAGTTTCTCGCACAATCCGGACAACGTGCTCACTAGATCGAGATCATCGACGGGCTTGATTAGATAAGCATAAGCCGTGAGTTTTATCGCTTCCTTCGCGTAATGGAAGTCCTCATGGCCGCTGATAATGACAATGCTGACATCCGGCTGAAGCTCCTTGGCTTTCCGCGCAAACTCAAGCCCCGACATAATCGGCATCTGGATATCCGTCAAGATGATGTCCACTTTCTCATGCTCCAGGATCGATAGGGCCGCGAAACCGCTCTTCGCCGTCCTCACCGTGCTCAACCCTTGAATGCCGCTATTCAGAACCCGGACTTGGAGCCATTCCAAGTCAATCGCTTCGTCGTCTACGAGCAATATCGAAATTTCTTTCATCGTTCTACTCCTTCTCCCAGGGCAGCTTACCCTCGTCAATCGTTTCATGGCCTTCCATCTGCAAAGGAAGCAGAAGCCGAACCGTCGTGCCGCCGCCATACACGCTTGCAATTTGCACGCCGTATTCAGGGCCGTATCTGAGCTTGATGCGTTCTTCCACATTCTTATAGCCGTACGAATTCGACTGCGCGGTGCTTCGAAGCACGCGATCGATCGTTTCTCGCCGCATGCCGATGCCCGTGTCGATAATTTTGAGCTCCAGGTTGTTGTTTACACGCTTAGCGATTAGACGGATGTCGATGGTCTCGCCGTACCAGGCGTGTTTGAATACATTTTCTACAAAAGGCTGATAGAGGAGCTTGATGATCTCGGCTTGCATCACTTCGGGATCCACATCTACAACCACATGCACCGAGTCGGCATACTTCACTTTCTGGATGTCCAGATAAGCCATGATCTGTTCCAATTCTTTATATAGCGGTATGAGCACCTGCCCATTGTTAAGCGTCAATCGATAAAAGCGCGACAGCTGTTTCACGGTCTCCGTGACCTGCTTCGTCTTGCCGAGATTGCTCAAGCTGCTGATCGTGGACAAGGTGTTGTATAAGAAATGAGGATTAATCTGCGCCTGCAGCGCCTCAAGCTCCGCCTGTTTCCGCTGGCTGCCTTGCATGTATACGTCCTGAATCAGGTTCTGAATGCTTGTCGCCATGGTATTGAAAGAATGCGCGATTAGCGCGAACTCATCATTGCCGTCCATAACCAGTCTTCGATCCAGATTGCCATCCTGGAAGGAACAGACATGCGAGACGATTCGCTTCATTCGCTTACCTGATAAGGCGGCTACGACGAGGCCGATTGCTCCCATAACGACGAAACTGACCACACAGATTAAGCCGATCGTAACTTGAAGCCGTTTCGCATCTTTGTTCAAATAATGATGAGGCACTTGAATTTCGATAATGAATGGCGATTCATCCAGCTCCTCGCGCAAGTTCAGGAACGCCGCGTCACTTTGCTCCTCCGTGCTCACCGGCTCTCGCGAATACATCACTTTATTGCTGTTGCGATCGAGAATACGGATGCCGATCCCCAATTCTTCCGGATATTTCGTTAGATTGCTCAAGAGATCATCGAAATTAACCGTAATCCGAATGTATCCAATGACGGTCTTATAATCGCCGAACGAGACAAGCTTGCGCAAATGGGATACGTTGCCGAGCTTCTGATCCGTGTCTGCTTGAATCCAGATGTTCGTGTCTTTCACATCTTTCAGCTGCTGGAACCACGGCCGTTTCGCGAGAAGGGAATAGGACGTGACGAAGTAATCGCTGCTACTGAAGGCGCCTAGGCGGTCAGTAGAATTCCCTGCATCGCCGATATCCGGATTGACCGCATATAACATCACTCGTAGCGGACTCCCGTACAGGTCAAGCGGGGCTTTCAGCGGTGGGAAAATATCGTCGATCATGGTGTAATACGTTTCCAGCCGGTCGCCGTGCTTCTGCAATGCCCTCTGAAAAGCCAAATTGCCAAATAACTGATCGGATATGCGCTGAATTTCGATCATCCGGTAGTCCACGTTATTCCTCGTTTGCTCGAGCGCCGCCTGAATCCCGGTCTCGGCCACCTCTGTCCGAGACTTTACGAGCATGCTGTACGATACGTAACCGATTACAAGGTCTGTGATAAGAACGAGCAGCAAATAGGGAATCATCATTTTGTAAGTGAAGGGCAAATAATTGCGGAATCGAAAAAGACGAGCCATGTGGATGTCACCTATTTCACAAGTAGTAGTTGAGAAGAAATTTGCGCATGAAAAACGAGGACGCCTTATTCAAGGCATCCCCGTTATAGTAGCAGTGCTCATTTCGCAACGCAAGATTTGTGCTTATTAGTTTCTTACTGTGCAAGAAAAGAAAATGATGATGGAATTTAAAGTTTGTTAGTGGCAGGAGTAAAAACAGACTTCCAACGAAAATCCGGTAAATAAGTTTTGTTCATCTACAACTATGGATTGCAGTTTTATCGTAGTGGTTGAAATAACATATATCTGTATCCGAAAAAAAGCGTATAATCCCAACGAACAGGTTACACGCTTCTAGCTAAAGAGTCTTAAGAAAAAATCCTAGCGACAGTAATAATATACTCAACGTCCTTTAATGGAAAGTTTTGAACCACTGTTACGTCTTCTCCAGATTTAACTTGAGCTATGTCAGGGTTTATTGGACGGCTATATGAATCTGTTGCAAAGCCATAAGAATCACCATAGGTTACAAGAGGATGAATATCAGCTTTCCCTGTTGGTAAATCTTTACCTGACTTGTTATTAGCTGTAATTGTTAGTTGAAACGTACCATTTTTAGATTCTTTTATTGAGTAATTTTTAATTTGAAATACATGGTCTATATTTCCAGGATAAAGATCATTCCCCTTAAATTCCTCAAACGATTTTCCTACAAGTATACTTTCATCATCCAATTCAAGTAGCTGAAGTTGATTATCCCAGTGATACTTTAGGCTCGTCGTATTTAAAAACAAACGTAAAGGTAAAGAAATTGCTCCATCTTTTATCACAGACTTCGTATCCATCACAAAGTTTTTACCATCAACTTGGGCCATCCCAGAACCTACAACGAATTTAAAGACATGCCCAAGCCAATTTACTTGAGCCGTTTTGCTGCTAGCATCGTAGGAGACACGCCCGCCGAACAATTCTTCAAAGACTCGAAGAGGAACAAGCAATCGACCATTTTTATCTATATATGGGGCAGTAGGATGAGTATAAAGAATATAGTAAGGACCAGCTTTAAGATATACATGTGAATAGGATGGCAAAGATGAGCTTGAAGAAGAAGTAGCTGCGGATATTTGGCTCACATGACCAAAACACAAAATTGAAACTACGGTGAGGAAAGCAAGCAGCATTCTTTTCATTTATTTAACACCTCTCTTCTATTTACTTTTGTGACATATCAATATAACGAAATTATGGACAATAATGTTACAGAAATTAACTCTCCTCTTTAAAAGGAAACCCCACGATAAATTCGTAGGGTGAGTAAATCTATTTATATATGGAGACTGCTCCAGATGCGATATGAATGTAGCTAGGAAGACAATCTATAGTGCCAAACCATCTAAATACTGAATCTTTGGGGTCTGATTTCCACTCGCTTGCGATGACTTGACTTATTATTTTCCACTAACACACTCAGCTTTCCACAACAAACTTTAATTTCTTTCATCTGAGGGAAATTAAAGTTCGTTAGGCAGGAGATAATTAAAATCATTGATGGAGATGTACAGCCCTTTAAAGTTCGAAGTGCATCGTTTTTTGCAATTCCTTTTTGCACCTTTGCTTTCAAGTCGCCAACTATGGAATCAAGCGAGGCACTAACAAGGTCGTTCGTTCACTTCAATAAAAAACCACGATCATTTGTTAATAAGCCTCATAATTTTATCAATCTCATTTTTCTTCCTTCTGAACCAGTCCTGTGACCAAATACGATGAATCTTCCATCCCAGTGTTTCAAGTATTTCCTGCCGTAATCGATCTCTATCCCTAGCCGTTTTAGACGAGTGATATGCTGCCCCATCGCACTCAATTCCTAAAATATAGTTACCTGGCTTTTCAGGATCAATAACCGCAAGATCAATACGATACGAAGAACATCCAACTTGTTTGCGCAGCATAAGCCCTCTCGCTGTTAATGCCTCATACACGTCTTCTTCTAATGGTGAATCAAATTCACCATCATTTTGAATCCCAGTATTCGAATTGAACTCACCACCGGTATGGGCATAGTATAAATAGGCTTTCAGTAATTGCGGTCCCTTCTTGTTCAACTTCGCATCATCCAGATCAGAATGTAGGATACTGGATACTAGCTTTATTTCATATCTCGCACGAGTCACAGCCACATTCAAACGACGTTCTCCGCCCGGTTTATTCAGTGGTCCAAAGTTATAATGAATGTTTCCATTCAGATCTTTACCATAACCAACACTAAAGAATATCGTGTCACGCTCATCGCCCTGAACATTCTCCAAGTTTTTAACGAAGAAATAGTCACTTTTACTATCGTCAAAGAATGATTCAATTCTAGAATCCTTGTATTGCTTACGTAATGAATGGATATGATCTAATATAGCTTGCTGCTGTGCTTCACTAAAAGCAATAACACCAAGGCTGCGTTCAGGTGACCGCCTAATATGATCAAACACCAGTTGTGCAACGGTCTTGGCTTCATTCAAATTACGACGGCTGGTGCTTCGTTCATACACGCCATCAGGAACATAAACCATAGATACACCATCATCCTTGGCATTGCTGGAACTCGGGAAGGTGTATAGCTCGTTATCGTAAATTTCACTGTTCGAGAACGCTATGAGCGATTCGTGTTTACTGCGGTAGTGCCAAAGAAGCGGCTTAACCCTCATGAATATAGATGCTTCTTCCAACACACTTTCGTAAGAATCATTGCTTTCATCATCTTCATCCATAAATTCCTCATCTTCTTCAATGGACGTTCCGAAGAATTTGGTTGGAGGCAGCTGCTTTTTATCACCCGCAATAATAATTTGTTTTCCCCTGAAAATCGCGCCTACTGCGTCTTCAGTACATAGTTGTGAAGCCTCATCGAAGATTACAGTATCAAACGAAATATTTGAAGGATCAATGAACTGGCTTACTGACATAGGACTCATCATTAAGCATGGCTTTAATGCAAATATTACTTCCGAAATTTCAGCGAATAACTTTCGAATCGGCTTATGTTTGGATTTTTTTGAAATCTCTCGTTTAAGAATTCCAACTTCATAAGTCAATTCAGAACTTGAAATCCGAGTTCTTTTGTTATTATTCAATATCGCATGGACACGTGATCCATTGGACTCCAGCTGCGATTTATCAAGTGATTTAAACTGTGTGATTAACTTGCCATGTTGATCAGCATTAAAGTGCTGTAATGCGGGTAATAAATCATAAGCATAGTCCAACCACAGCTTATAAAAGCGTTTCAGAAACACAGCTGAAAAATCTGTATGTTCGTTTATTTCCATTCTTTTAACTTCTTCTATAAACTCTTGAATCCCTAATTTATCCGCATCGGACAGAATTTGCTGAACAGCTGTCCATTCTTCTAATTTATACGAATCATTAGCCCAATTCTCCAAGCGTATTGAACAAGCCTTATAATCCACTTCTTTTAAGGTCTTCCCACCGAAGACAGTCGCTTCAGCTGGGAAGACAGATTGGAAGAATTGCAACAACGTCAAGCTATCGTAAATTCGCTTGCTAACTTTTTCTATTGTTTGGTTTGAGAATTCATATGATAGCTTACTTCTCGACTGAATGGCTTGTACGAGCTCTTCGGGAATCGTATCATCTACAACTTCCCTTAAACTTGTTGTCCATTCTAATGATTTAAGGATATTATCCCAATCAGTATCATAATCAGTAAACAAATCACCAAAGATAGATTTGAATAATGATTTATTCTCTTCAATTACATGCTTCGATTCCTTGTATTTATGAATGGATTGAAGATCATTGACCATCTCTTCATAGTTGTTAAACATCGTTTTGGTCGAATAAGAAAGTAAGGCTGACTTAGCATTTATAAACAAATTTGAAGGAACAATTGCTTTACCAATGACATTTCTCAATTCCACTATCGGAGCTTTATCGATTTCGCTCACAACATTCTTACTTAGCAAGCCTTTGGTATTTGAAGATACTTCTCTTACTACAGACATCGCACGATTTATCTTGTTATGGAGTGTAGATATTTGCTCCATTTCACTCATCGTTGCTTGCATCAACAGCAATTTGATCTTTTCTCCAGGTATGCGATTGACTGTAAGACAATGATTTAAATCTTCCATGAGAGCAATATTTGCTTCGAGTTCTGTCCAATCCGTATCCAAACCTTTATAGTTATCACCTAGCAACGAAACAATTCGAAGATGCTCTGAATCGATCCATTTTTTCTTTTTAAGAACTCGATCGATTAATTTTACATCTTGAAGCAAATCATTAAATTTCCGCTTTGCCGGTGATTTCAAATGGAAATTAAGAACCTTTTGATCGTTTCGGTACGAGCTTTTCAAAATTCTAAATACACTCGAATAACTCAACATAAAACGATCAAGCATCCCATTTAGCTCCATGCGATCTAATAGGTGACGTTCATATTTCTGATTGAAGAAGTTTATATCTGATTGATACTCCTCGATTATTGCCCGTGTTTCTAATAATGCGTCTTTAACTTTGTTAAATGAATCTACATCAAACCAATGCTCCGTAGGTCTAATACGTAGAGCAATTTTCTCTAAAATGGAATTAAATAAGCTCATACGCTCTAGATTAAAAGCATCCACATCAAATCCTAAAGTTTGAGACAAATCATTATTCATTTCTGCTAATTCACCTAGTGTGACGTTTAGCGAATTAAAATCAAATAATGTAGGCTGTGAATCCATAGTTAATTCATTTAAATAGCTTTCGTCAAGTAACTTAATTATTTCATCCCTAGTGTCCGCAAGCTCCGATACAACTTGATCAGAATCCAATTTCCAAACTTCTTCTTTATAATCAATTGCAATATTTTGTTTGGCTGAACGATAAATATCAAATTTCTCTATTGCTTCATTACATAATGTGTTTCTATACGTGAGATGCCCATCTTTCTTTAACCAATCCTCAGGTACAATCGGAATATGCTCAAGAAGATTGTTTAGCAATTGTAAATTAATAAAGTTATTTGGGCTTGCGTTCCATTTCAATCCCAAACGCTCAAAAAGACCGGTTAGCTCTTCGTTAATCGAGCCAAAAACACTGGCTAATCTCTTGAATTTAACGGTAATATCACTTTGTAACTCAAGAGTAAATTTCTTTACTTGCGAGCCGCTCCAAATATGGGTTCCGCTTCCTTTTAACACATAAGCATATTGACGCAAGCGTCCTAATAAGTCGTATAACTCATTAAGATTTGCGTTTGTAATGTTTCCTACCCCGTTAATTGCAAATGTAAGTTCTAAAACATCAACCATCTTGGAGAGCTCACCATGTGCCTGAAAAGCAGTTAATTGTAATGGTGGAACTTGTTTATGTAGTGCCTCCGTATACGAATTTAAATGCATTTTAATTTTATCAAATTGCTCAAAATTATTTTGTCCGGACTTAGGAGAAATTCTTTGGGTTAAAGTCCGATCCAACTCAGCGAGCACCGTCTTTTTATTCGTTGTATTACTATGAAGCTCTAAGCAAAAATCACCCAAATGTTTATCATCCAGGCGTTTTTTAACTACTTCTAATGCAGCTTTTTTTTCGCTGACAAATAGGACTTTTTTACCTTTAGCTAAACTCTCTGCAATAATGTTTGAAATTGTTTGGCTTTTGCCCGTTCCAGGAGGTCCGCTAATAATAAAACTTTTCCCGTTATTAGCAGCAAGGACTGCTTCTTGTTGACTGGAATCTGCGTCTAATATTTGAAACGATTCGACTGATTTTAAGTTTCGATCATGATACTCAATTTGATCTGCTTCTTTATTATCGTCACGATCATTTTCTTTCAACACTCCTGCTAATTTCTGTACGATCGGATGATTACTTATTTCCGATGTGAATTGTTCAAAATCCTTGTACATGACAAGTTTGCTAAAAGAGAATAAACCTAAATACGAGTCCGCAGTTACAGACCAGTCTTTATTCCCTTTAATTATTTCTTTTACATTATTTAAATACCCGATAATATCTATCTCGTTTTCATCCTCAATCGGAGGAAGTACAATCCCAAAATCACTTTTAATTTTATGGACAAGTGTTGGATTTAAGGTTAAGTCATCATCAAATCTCTCAAGAAAATATGGCCGATCTGAACTTTCTCTCCTTAAAGTAACCGGAAATAATAATAATGGCGATTTCATCTCAATGGTACTATCACGTGACTCTTTCCAGATCAATTGCCCGAAAGTTATGTATAAGGTGTTAACGCCTTTCTCATCAAGTGATGATTTTGCTTTTAGGCGTATACTTTGCAGTGCATTTTCTAATTTCTCAAATACAAATTGTTCAATGTCCTCATACTCGCCAACTTGTAACTCGTCCACTGCTGCTTTCTTTGCACGAGCCTTTTTTTCTTTATCAATAAATTTTTGAAGATCAACAATAGATCGGACCATTAACGCTTTATCATTAGATAAAGATTGATACATCATGTTTATATCGGTTTTAAACCTAATAACCGAAGCTACATTATCTTTAAAATTAATTAGTCTATTGCGTTTTGAGAGATCAATTAAATTAGTTTTCCATTTATGTATTTTTTTATTAAACGTTTCCGTTTTCACTCCATAAACTCCTTTTTGGTCACATATCCCCGATTATATCGATTGTCTATTCGACATTTTACTCATTTATTCCTCTGTTTCTAAGAATTCAATAGACCTGAAGATAGAGAGTACCTATGGAAGAAGATCAGGTACTCTAAAATAATTATGTTTCACCCTCCTGTCACAACTCAGAAATAAACAATTCAAACCTTCGTCACAACTATTGTGAAAATAATCACAACCGTTGATTATAATGAAAGCATAACTAAATTGAGACGAAGGAAGGGATGCGCTATGAGCAGCAATGACCTGGAACTGAAAGACCAAAATCAAAGCCGCAGACGTGTTGACAAACAAGAGAAGAGACTCATCCTGCTTTGCATCGGCGTAGCTGTCATTATGCTGCTGTCGCTGTCCCGCTACATTTTTGAATAGATGATCTTTATATACTTAGCACTATTATCTTGGGAGGGATAGCACATGCACACGCTGCTTAGCAGTTACGATCCGGTTATGTACAGCCGCATATTGACGGGGCTAACGCTCGCTTTCCACATTATCTTCGCAACTATTGGCGTTGGGGTGCCGCTGATGATCGCACTTGCCGAGTGGATCGGCATTCGGCGAAATGATGAGCATTATCTGCTCATGGCTAGGCGCTGGGCGCGCGGCTTCGTCATTACGGTAGCCGTCGGCGTCGTGACGGGAACGGCCATCGGGCTGCAGCTTAGCTTGCTCTGGCCAAGCTTCATGCGGGTCGCGGGCCAGTCGATCGCGCTGCCGCTGTTTATGGAAACATTCGCTTTCTTCTTTGAAGCGATTTTCCTCGGGATCTATCTGTACACTTGGGATCGGTTCAAGAACAAGCTGACTCACTTCTGGCTGCTCATCCCCGTCGTCATCGGTTCGTCCGCATCGGCATTCTTCATTACAGTCGTGAACGCGTTCATGAATGCGCCGGCTGGAGTAACTGTCAAGGATGGCAAAATCATCGATATTTCGCCGTTCGGCGCTATGCTAAGCCCAGCGATGCCAACGAAAGTATCGCATGTACTCGTCACTTGCTACCTCACTTGCGCGTTCGTTCTTGCTGCTATCGCCGCATGGTCGCTCTTGAAGGGCCGGAATCATGTGTACTATAAGAAAGCGCTCAAGCTGACGATGGTTTCCGCGTTCGTCTTCCTGATTGCAAGCGCCGTGATCGGTGACTTGTCGGGCAAATATCTGGCGAAATACCAGCCGGAGAAGCTTGCTGCAATGGAATGGCATTTCGATACGACGAAGGAAGCTCCGCTCGTGCTTGGCGGAATATTAACCAAAGACAACGAAATCAAATATGGGCTCAAGATCCCTTACGCCCTCAGCATCTTGGCTCACGGCGTGCCGAATGCGGAAGTGACCGGACTGAACGATATTCCGGCTGACGAACAGCCGCCGCTCTATATTCACTATCTATTCGATCTGAAAATGGGCTTCGTCGCGCTCATGGTCCTCATCGCAGGAGGATTCATGTTTGTATTGTGGCGCTGGCGCGAACGAGCTTTCCAGAACAAGTGGCTGCTGCGCGGTATTATCCTTGCTGCTCCGCTTGCGATGATGACGATTGAGCATGGCTGGATCTTCTCGGAGGTCGGCCGCCAGCCTTGGCTGCTCCGCGGCATTATGCGCACTGAGGATGGTGCAACCGTATCGGAACATGTGGATACGATGCTCTATGTATTCGCAGCACTCTACGTTGTACTAGCTTTCTCCTCCGTGACGGTGCTAATTCGCATGTTCCGCAGCAATCGGGCCGAGGATGAAATCGCCGCCAAAGGCATCAAAGGAGGCAGCGAGCTATGAGCTATGAAGTGCTTGGAATCACTGTATTGTGGATCTTCCTGTTCGGTTACTTGATTATCGCATCGATTGATTTTGGCGCCGGATTCTTCAGCTACTACAGCACGGTTACGGGCAAACGCCATCTGATCAACAACATCATCGAACGCTACCTGTCGCCGGTTTGGGAAGTAACGAACGTCTTTCTAGTGTTCTTCTTCGTCGGTATCGTCGGATTCTTCCCGGATACTGCCTATTATTACGGCACTGCCCTGCTCGTTCCGGGCAGCATCGCCGTCATACTGCTTGCAATCCGTGGCTCCTACTATGCCTTCAACACCTATGGCACGAACAAAAATAACCGCTTCTACATGCTGCTCTACGGTGCCAGCGGACTACTCATTCCAGCTGCACTATCGACGGTTATGACGATTTCCGAAGGTGGCTACATTGAGGTGAGCGAGTCGGGCAAATTGACGTTCCTCGTAGGAAAATTGTTCACGAGCACCTACTCATGGACCGTCGTTCTGCTCGCGCTCGTCAGCGTTCTGTACATCTCAGCGATGTTTCTCAGCTACTATGCGGACCGTGCAAATGACCGCGGCGCTTTCGAAGTTGTACGCAAATATGCGCTCGCTTGGAGCGGTCCGACCATACTGAGCAGTCTGCTCGTCTTCTTCGCGATCCGTGGTCATAACGCGGAGCATTTCAACCGGATGACTGAGCATGCACCTATGTTTGTAATCTCGTTCGCATGCTTCCTTGTCGCTGTTTATCATGTATGGACGCGCAAAAGGCTTGGCCTGTCGTTTATATTCGTCATCCTGCAGTTCGGCTTCGCGTTCTTCGGTTACGGGTCGGCGCATTTACCTTATATTCTGTACCCATATCTAACGATTCATGATAATTTCACCAGCCAGCCGATGGCGATTGCGCTTGTGTCGGTCTTCATCCTCGGCTTGCTGCTGCTCATTCCGTCGCTATATCTGCTGCTCCGTCTCTTCCTCTTCGATACGAAGTATGTACAAGGCAAACGGGGCAAATAATCCGCCAGGGAGGCATGCTTAATGGAAAACTTTCTGATCTTCGTCGCACCGCTGCTCGTGGTCGTTCTATCCGTGGGCTTCCTGTTCTGGTGGGGCGGGAAGACTCCGAAGAAGAAGTCATAACAATTGGCTTAATCGCACACGCTAACCAGGCAGTCTTAAGGCAACTCGGACTGTGACTTGTTAGCAAAGGAGCAATTAACGATGACATCCTCTAAGAATCGCCGTGAGAACGCCTGGAAAAGCCGCAAGCAGAACCAGAAGCCGCACGGAGAAGTGAAGTCACTCGCCGAGCTCGATCAAGAAAGCGGCCAGAGCACGACCGGCTACAGCAAGCCGGAGTAGTGGTAGCTTAGGGCTGTACCGTTGTTTCAGCACAGTGAAAAACCGACCTTGCACCCGTAGGCGCAAGGTCGGTTTTCTGCTTCTCTTTTCAAAAGGGGCTTGAGCGGAGAGGGAGGTATCGATTGTGGAGAAACGTTAGTGGTCGCCTAGGCGAAATGATATTCGTTGTCTACACTACGCATATCATTTGCGCCTTTGTCCCCGTGATACTACCGCTTCTACTTTTACATAATCAAAGTATCACGGGGACAACAGCGATCGAAACAACGATACCGAACTCGCAGCGGGAACGCCATCTTTAATGTAAATCCTATCCGATACGGTTCATCTCCCCCGTATACAGCGACTCAATCTGAGCCGCCGTGAGCGGATGAGACAGCCAGTAGCCCTGCATGTCCGTGCAGCCCTTCTGCGATAGAATCTGCAGCTGCTGCTCCGTCTCGACGCCTTCGGCAAGGACATGCAGCTTCAAGCTCTGCGCCAGCGCGATGATCGCTTCCACTATCGCCGTATCGCTGCCCGATAGGCTCAGGTCCTGCACGAATGACTTGTCGATCTTCAACGTATCGACCGGGAATCGCCGCAAATAACTGAGCGACGAATAACCAGTTCCGAAGTCATCAATAGAGATGCCGATTCCGAGCGCTTTCAACCGTTGCAGCTTATGAATGATGGAGTGATTGTTGTTCATGGCCATGCTCTCGGTAATCTCAATAACGAGATATTCCGGTGCGAGGCTTGTATCTTCCAGCGTCTTCCTGATCATCTCGACGATAGATTCTTGATTGAATTGCACCGCGGACAAGTTGACCGCAACGGGCACATGAACCATCCCATCCCGGTGCCACTGTCGAAGCTGGCCGCATGCCTTCTCTAATATCCATTCGCCAAGCGGAATAATGTGGCCGGTGCACTCCGCAACCGGAATAAATTCATCCGGTCCGATCAAGCCCATTGTCGGATGCGTCCAGCGCACCAGCGCCTCAAGGCCAATCATCTGTCGTGACCTCGCGTCAAAGATCGGCTGATACAGAAGATGGAATTGCCGCTCCTCCAGCGCTGCGGGCAGCGCCTGTTCAATTGCCAAGCGGCGGCTCTTCGCCTGCGTCATTTTCCATTCGAAGAACTGGAACTGATTCTTCCCGTTCTCCTTCGCCGCATACATAGCCGAGTCCGCATGCTTTAGCAGCACTTCAGGCGACTCGCCGTCGTCCGGATACTGTGCAATCCCGATGCTAGTCGTAATGAAGATCGTTTGACCATCCAGATCAATCGGAGCTGCCGCCTGGCAAATAATCGTCTCCGCAATCTTCACCACTTCGCCTCGGCTGCTGTTTGGCATAATAATTACGAATTCATCGCCGCTTAACCGCGACACAAGCTGATTCTCGCCGCCACCGCACGCGGAGAGGAGCTTCGAGAAATGCTGCAGCAGCCGATCGCCCATGAGATGCCCCATCGTGTCATTAATCAGCTTGAAACGGTCCAGATCAAGGAACATAACCGCAACCGACTGACCTTCTTCCTTCGCTTCGTGCAGAATCTCCGGGAAAAACATATTGAACCAGTTCCGATTCGGCAGTCCTGTCAACATATCATAATAAGCGAGCTTCTTAATCGTATTCTCATTGCGCTTCTTGTCCGTAACGTCCCGGGCAATCGTCTGAATCAACGTTTGTCCGCCATACTGCACCAGAATGGATTTCGCTTCGACATCGATCGGATTCCCGCACGCTTGAACCATTTTGAGCTCCATGGAATCCATTCTCGCTACACCGGCCTCTATCTCTTCCATCCACTGACGCGCCGCCTCACGATAATCGGCCTGAATCAAGTCCATGATTGGCTTGCCAATCATCGCCTGCTGTTCCACGCCGCCTAACATCTGCAGCCCCGCATCATTAATGAAAGTAATGAGCCCGTCCTTATGGACGATAATCGGCTCCGGCGAGAAGTCGATCAGCTTGCGGTAACGTTCCTCGCTTTCGCGCAGCGCTTCCTCCACCAGCTTGCGTGCGGTCAGATCGCGCAGATACATCGTGTACACCGGCAGCTTGTCCTTCTTAATACGGGTCACCGTAATCTCCACAGGAAACTCGCTTCGATCACAGCGCGAGAGAATCGTTTCAATCCGGGCGCCAAGCACCGACTTATCGCCCTTCGCCAGCAATCGATTCACAGGCTCATGCTCTTCGATATGCGCCGGCAGAAGAAACATGCTGATTGGCTTGCCAATGACTTCGCACCGCTCGACTTCAAACATGCGTTCAGCTGCAGGATTGAACTCGAAGACTAGCCCCCTATGATCAAACATAATGAGACAATCGATTGCCGACTCCAGTATCGAGCCCTTCAGCATCATCTGCTCGGACAGCTTCTTATCCGCGTTCATTGAACCGATCAAGCTGACCGCGAAGATGACGATTGTTCCAAACGCGACATAAATGGCAATCTCAAGGAAATTAACCGCTTGGAGCTCCGAGCTCATGTCCATCATATTCATCGGCATCGACATATGCGCTGCAGACATGCCCGTGTAGTGCATGCCGGTAATGGCAATGCCCATAATGAAACCGCTCATCCAATAACGGGTATTTTTGCGAAAGGCAAACCTTAGCGCAGTAATCGACGCTAACACCGCGATGATGATCGAGAGCGAGAACAGCATCGGATTGTAGGAAATAGCGATGCCAGTGAGCGCATACATGCCAATATAGTGCATCCCGCTAATCGCAAGCCCCATGAATATGCCGCCCGCAATAAGCATTGCTGGTCTCTGCCTCCCCTGACTGGCAAAGCCGAAGCCAACCAACGAACCGATAAAGGAGATTGCAATGGAGACCAGCACGGTGACTAGATCATAGGTTACCCCGACGGGCAGCTTGAACGCCAGCATCGCAATGAAATGCATCGACCAGATGCCGACTCCCATAATGAACGCTCCGCTTGCGAGCCATACTCTGCGCATCCAGCCTTCGGATAACAGTACTCGTCTTGCCAGATTGAGAGCTGTATACGAAGCAAACAATGCAATTATGAAAGACAAACAGACCAAGAACCAGTTGTAGCTGCCATGTATATCATTATGTGCCACTCGGATTCCCTCCCGGAAGAATAACCTGGAATGTTGTACCTTCGCCCTCTTTGCTATCTATTTGGATCGAACCTCCGTGATTCGTAATGATTTTGTTGCTAATCATCAGTCCTAGACCGGTACCTTGTACTTTGGTCGAGAAGAATGGCCGGCCAATCTGATCGAGCAATTCCTTCGGAATGCCGCAACCATTGTCTTGAATTGTGGTCACTATGCGATCACCGCTTTGTTCAGCAGCAACGATAATCTCCCCGCCTTTATTACTCGCTTCGATGGCATTCTTAATCAGATTGATGAACACTTGCTTAATCTCGCCGCCATCGCATTCAATATATAAGGGCTTGTCCCCAAGTTGACGCTCTATGCGGACGCTGCTCAGAATGGCTTGCGATTCGAGCAAAGTATACACATCGTTCAGAAGCTGGCATAAATCAATGCTCTGGCTGCGGTTCACTTGCGGCTTGGCCAGCAGCAGAAGTTCATTAATGATCGCCTCCATCCGGGTAATTTCTGAAGTAATGATTGAAATATATTCCGCCTTATTGACACCATTCTGAAATAGCTTCATAAATCCTTTAATCGCAGTAAGCGGATTTCGAATCTCATGCGCAATACCAGCAGCAAGCTGGCCGGCGAGTGAAAGCTTCTCAGATTCCAGAATAAACAGCTCATTCTTCTTACGCTGCGAGATGTCTGTAAAATTGACGACAGCTCCCGCCGTACGCCCCTTCTCGTACATGGGCGTAACATGGTACTCCACTGGAAACGCCGTTCCATCCTTCCTCAGAAACTGCTCCTCCGCTACATAGGTATATTCTCCATTACGAACCGCATCCTCTACCCGGCTATCCGTGCTTGCGCCTTGAGCGAATCGCTTCCGAATCGGCGTATCTAGCACTTCAGACGACTTGTAACCGGTTAGCTGTTCGGCAGCGACATTCCAGAATACAATATGGCTCTGTTCATCAAGCCGGAAGATCCCTTCCGCGACGGAATCGAGAATAAGCGAGTACGTAATATTCATTCGGCGAAGCTGCTCTTCGCTCTGCTTGAGCCGATTATCGATGAGAAGAACGACGATCGAGTACAAGAAAATAATGGTCACGACCGTACTAATGCTGATCGCTAGAAAGAATTGATTTTGTGTCGGTACGAGCCCTATACCGTGGTGTGCGAGTGAGAAGGTGTGCATGACGGGCATGTTGCTATAGTGTAGAAATTCGATCGATGAGGAGATCAGAAGGGCACATAGAAGCTGACGTTTCCAATTCTTATAGAAATGATGCATTTTATGGAAAATAAATCCAAACATAGCGGCAAGTACGAGTACGGAGAGTAATGAGAATGGTGAGTGGTAATGCTGACTCGCATCGGCTCTTATCGCTCGCATTCCGATGAAGTGCATAACGACAACACCGGCCGTCTGCACGAGACTCGCAATGACATACCAGAACAGACGCTTGCCATACACCGCCGCATAGCGGAACAGACATAAGGCTACGAAAGTGATCACAATCATAGCAGCCATCGAGAGGAACACATAACCAAACTGGTACATGACCTTCACTGGGAAGCGGTACGCCAGCAGAGCGACAAAGTGCATCGACCAAACGCCGATTCCGAATACAAACGCTGCGCTGGTAAGCCAGAATAGCTGACTTCGGCTCTCCGTATGCATTCGCTGGTAGAGATGCGTCACAATTAAGGTGGAGACGAATACGAGAAAGAACGAGATAATGACGAGTACGAGTGAAGCCATAGTTCCTCCAGAGCCAGTAACGACATATAAACATGAAAAATGACAATAAAAAAACCCACCCTGAATAATGGATGGATTCCATTACCCTGGCAGCCTTGTCTACCTTAGCATCGTATGATGCCTTAGGCCACGGCTTTGCGTCCTACTGTTTCCAGTAGTTTGCCTTTGTCAAGAGCATTAAGTTTTAATTGATCTAGGCTTCAACTTCCAATATCTTCAATATCATTTTATATTCTTTTTAAATAAATTGTATATAGCGAAAGAAGTAGAATGGGCGCTCATTTTGTCGAATGCAAAGAAATGTCGAATAAGAAAAAAGAAGCCAAGGATGCTGACCATCCTTGGCTTCTTGATGTCTAAACCTATTCGAAGTATACAGCCTTACCAGTTTGGGAAGACTCGTAAATTGCTTCAAGAATTTCGGAAACAACGAGCGCTTGCTCAGGCTTCACGAAAGTTTCTTTATCGTTCAGAACAGCGTCGATCCACATCGAAGCTTCAAGCACTTCTGCTGTTTCGGATGCGCCTTCGTAGAAAGCTACACCGCCACTGTTCAGTTCAATATTGTTTACATACAGACGGCTGTTTTTCTCGCCGTTGATGCGAAGACCGTCTTTCATGTCAGCGCCAGCTTTAGTACCGCTGAGGGATACTTTAGCTTCGTCCACTTCAAGAGTGTTAAGCGCCCAGCTGGATTCAAGGATAACAGTTGCACCGTTCTCCATTGTGATCATCGCGAAAGCGGAATCTTCAACTGTGAACTTCGCTGGATCCCATGGGCCCCAAGCGTTAGCTGCGTTCTCAGTTTGGGACAGTTTGTGGTATGCACGGCCAAGCACGACTTTCGGCTTGTAGTTGTCCATCATCCACAATACAAGGTCAAGTGCGTGAGTACCGATATCGATAAGCGGTCCGCCGCCTTGTTTCTCTTCGTCGAGGAATACGCCCCAAGTTGGAACGGCACGGCGACGAATCGCGTGTGCTTTCGCGAAGTAGATTTCACCAAGCTCACCTTCAGCGCAAAGCTGTCTCAGGTAGCGGCTGTCAGCGCGGTAACGGTTGTTGTAACCGATGCTAAGCTTCTTGCCAGTACGTTGTGCAGCTTCGAGCATCAAACGAGCGTCAGCAGCTGTTTTAGCCATTGGCTTCTCGCAAAGAACGTGCTTGCCAGCTTCCAGAGCGTCGATGGAAATCACCGCGTGGGAATCGTTTGGCGTACAAACGTGGATCACGTCGATTGTGCCGTCTTTAAGAAGTTCTTTATAGTCTGTGTATACTTTTGCTTCTTCAGTTCCGTATTTCGCTTTCGCTTGCTCAGCTTTCTCTACGATAATATCGCAGAATGCTACGATTTCAGCTTCTTTAACTTGAGCCAAGCTAGGGAGATGTTTGCCGTTAGCGATACCGCCGCAGCCAATAATACCAATACGTGCCTTTGCCATTAATTTTCTACCTCCATGAGCCGTGAAATGATATAATTTGAGTATGCATGTCCACACAGATAGAGTGGCACACAATAATAATAGTATAGTTCAACAGTTCCCCTAAAGTATAGTTGCCAAATAGGTAAGCTTTTATGTGATTTTGCTATTGGAAGGATGGAAACCGTGGAGTTCTATAATGAGAAGGTTGTCTATGAAAACCCTCTATTGTCTATAAAGGTGTATCAATCCAGCCGAGACAACGATTTATTCATCAATTGGCACTATCATCGCGAGATCGAATTGCTGCTTGTATTGAACGGCGAGCTCGATGTCAATATCGAGGATGACTGCATAAAACTTCAAAGTGGCGACATCGCGCTCATCGGAGCCAGACAGCTTCACCGTGATCGCAGTTTGGGCGGGCCGCTCAACTATATCGTACTGCAATTTGACCTGGAGCAATTTATTGACCAGAGCTCGATGCCATACATGAGATTCTTCTCCGAAACAAAGAACCCGCTTAGCCGTGCGAATTACATTTTCCAAGAGAATGAAGCGGCCAAAGAGGAAGCAGCCGATAGTATCCGTACTGTTCTGCAGGAAGTAACCACGAAGCAGAACGGCTACGAGCTCGCCGTCAGCATGCTGATCAAGAAACTGCTGCTCATCCTCATACGAGGAGATTCTCGCAAGGTGCTGGCCGATCACGTAGACTTCGACCGGGCTCGTCTGCGCGGCGTCATTGATTATGTCGAAGAGCATCTGGAAGGCCGCATTCAAGTCGAAGAAGTGTCCAAGCTTGCCAATATGAGCTACTACTACTTCGTGAAGTTCTTCAAGAAGGCGATTGGCCTGTCATTCACTGAATATGTAAACTACCGCAAGATTAAGTGGGCAGAACGCATCCTGCTGACGAAGGATCTCAGCGTCTCCGAAGTTGGCGACCGTATCGGAATGCCGAATATGGCGCACTTCTATAAGATGTTCAAGAAGTATAATGATTGCTCGCCGAAGCAGTTCCAGAAGCGCATGCTTGAGTGGAACCGAGCCTAGCTGGCTGACTTACAAGAACATCTTCTTCATGAAAGCAAGGCTTGCTGGCAGTTCTTTCTCCGGCTGATGAACCGTACACTCTGCAGAGATCATGCCGCTGTAGCCAGCTGCCTTCAACTGCTGCTCGAACGCCGCATACGGATATTCCCCTGTTCCTGGGGACAATCGGCCTGTATCCGCGATATGGATGTGCGCAAGCCAATCTTTGTGCAAGGTGATTGTCTCCAGCGGCTCTCCTTCTTCATCCATATGATAGAAGTCAGCAAGTACCCGCACAGACGGATGGTTGATTAGCTTGGCGAAGCTGACGGCTTCGGCGACGCTGTTCATCAGATTCGTCTCTTTCTTGTTCAGCGGCTCAATTGCAAGCGTTACGCCAGTGCCGGCAAATTCCTCGGCGATCCAGCTTAGCACATGCAGCATCTGATCCTCTGCTCTTGCCTGTTCGTAGCCTTCGGGAATGTGACGGGACCTACCGCTGCCTAGCACCGCAATGCTCGCACCGATCCGATTCATCGCCTCTGCACCGCGGTGGATATATCGGCGTACCCGCTCCGGGTCCAGCTCCGCACCTACGATACGCATATCTCCCGGAAAGAACAGATTAAATGCCCGTACAGGCAGCGGACTGTTCAAATAAGCAGGCAGCTTCTCGCGATATAACGCCTCGTTCTCTAACTGAAGCTGTTGAAGCCCGCATTCGATGTAATCAAATCCATATTCCCCCAGAAGCTCTGCATCCTCAATTCCTCTGCACCAACCGAAAGCAACCACTCTCTTGCACCTCCAAACCGTATTTAAGGTCATATTACCACTATTTGCTATCCATTGGGTGCAAAAAAAAAAAGCCCGGTCACCTTATTTCGGTGATCCGAGCTTTCTTGGCATGACTAGCTTGTAGCCGACGCCGCGGATAGATTCAATCTCAACGGATTGCTGACCGAGCTCCAGCTTCTTGCGCAGCGAGCTGACGTGCACGTCAACGGTACGCTGGCCGCCGATGTAATCGAACCCCCAGACGACATTCATGAGATCATCGCGTGTCACGACAACGCCGGGACGCTGCACCAGATAGAGCAGCACCTCGAATTCCTTCGGACGAAGCGGTACCGTCTCGCCGTTCAGAATGACCTCGTACCGTTCCGGATAGATGGACAAGTCGCCGGCAGTGATGACTTTGTCATTCGATTCCGTCAGCTGCCCTTCATCCGCACCGGTTCTGCGAAGCACAGCCGATACACGCGCCAGCAGCTCAGCAACACCGAACGGCTTCGTCATGTAATCGTCAGCACCGCGCTTTAACCCTTGTACAACTTCCTCTTCCGCATTACGTGCAGTCAGCACGATGACCGGAGTACGATTACCGCTTTGGCGCAATCGCGACAAGATTTCAAATCCATTCATTCCAGGCAGCATAATATCGAGAATAATAAGATCAAACGACCGTTGCAGCGCGACCTGCAAGCCTTCAGCCCCATGATCAATGACCGTCGTATCATAACCTTCCTGCGACAGGTTGTAGGATAACAACCTGGCCAATGTCGGCTCGTCTTCGATGACCAACACTTTCTGTGACATGTTGACCCCCAAACTACCATGCCCGCAACATGACCCTGGCATGGTTTCACGTTCTACAATTTCTTTTTTATCATAGCACTGTTTCTATTGAAGGGTAAACCCCTAAGGTAGAACTACCAGCCATCCCATTATTGGATAACCGGCAGTTCAATCGTAAAGGTAGAACCGATTCCGACTTTACTATCAACAGTAATTGTTCCTTTGTGAAGCTCCACGAGATGCTTGACGATGGACAAGCCGAGGCCGGTACCGCCTGAGCTGCGCGATCTTGCTTTATCGACCCGGTAGAATCGCTCGAAGATGCGCGGCAAATCTTTCTTCGGAATGCCCATACCCGTATCCGAAATATGAATGCGAATATGCTCATAATTATCTTCCAGCGTCTGCCCTGGTCCAAGAACCGGTTCGACCGTGATGGAGACAGAGCCGCCATCTGATGTGTAGTTTATGCCATTGGCTAACAAATTCATCATGATCTGCCGCAAACGATCCTCATCCACCTCAACATAGACGCCAGGATCCACTTTCGTCGACAACCTGATGTGCTTGCGCATCGCTTCAGCGCTCATGAGCTCCATCGTTTTCTCCATGAACGAAGACAGCTCAACAGGCGAGTACTGCAGCGGCACACGGCGCGACTCGATCTTCGACAGTTCCAGAATGTCGCCGATCAGACGATTCAGTCGATCGCTCTCATCATAGATAATCTGGAGGAAGGAACGCGCCGTCTCCGGATCGTTCACTGCTCCACCCATCAGCGTCTCAGCGAAGCCTTTGACCGCAGTAACCGGCGTCTTCAGCTCGTGAGAGACATTCGCGACGAATTCGCTGCGCATCCGCTCCAGCCTGCGAATAGCGGTCACGTCCTGCAGGACAAGCAGCACGCCCTCGAACTTGTTGTCCTCTTCCTCATCGAAGATCGGCACAAGGTTCAAGTCAAGCAGCCGCTCCTCTGGAAAATAGAACGTGATCTCATCGCGCAGATGCTCTCTGCGCTCCAGCGCTTCTTGAATAATCTGCGAAAGCTCATACTGCTGCTTCGCGGAAGCAAAGTGATGGCCGACCAGCTCTTTGGCAGAGAAGCCGAGGAACTCTTCAGCCCTGCGATTGAGCAGGAGGATCTTGCCGCTGCTGTTAATGCTTACAACACCGTTGATCATATTATCAAGTACGCTTGCCAGTTGGCCCTCATTCTGATGAATGCGTGACATCTGCTCTTGCAAGCTTTCCGCCATCGCATTAATGGCTTGCCCCAGCTCGCCGATCTCGTCCTGCCGCGTTACTTCGACACGCGCGCGGTAATCCAGGTTCTTAATCCGCTTGGAAACGCGCGTGATCTGCTCAAGCGGCCGCGTTAAGCCTTGTGCGACACGGAAGCTGATGAGCGCTGCGGCAATGAACAGAATGACAAGACCAACGATGAGCGCCGCCCATACGCGCTGAATGCTCTCATCAACCTTCTTCAAGCTAAGCGCCATCCGGATAATATCCGAATGCTCCGCATTGTTCGGATTAACCAGCATCGCCACATAAAGCAAGTTCTCATTAACCGTATCGCTGTGGCGCGTCGTCCAGCCAACGCCGCTCTTCTTCGCCTCAACAATTTCCTCACGCGTCAGATGGTTATCCATCGTCTTCGGATCGTGGTCGGAATCACCGAGCACGACGCCGTCGCTCCTGATGAAGGTGATACGGGTATCCGTGATGGTTTTCAGGCGCTGCGCTTTGCCTGTGTAATACATGAACAACGAATCCGGATCGCCGGATCGCCATTCCATCTGGTCCAGAATGATCTTCATCTCGCGCGTCATATTATCACGCAATGCGTCGAGATGGTTGTCCCGATACGTCTTGCCCATAAATAAACCGGCTGCCAATACTGCAAGTCCGATCATCGCGATCAGAATGAGGGTGAGCCGCATGCGAAAGCTGTTCATCTTCTTACCTCCAAAGCCGAATCGTTCATTCTCCATCCTACCTGTCCTTAGCTCCCTGCGCCAGCCGCCTTATTATTAAGTTTTTGTAAAACGTAGTGATGTAATGTAGCGAGCGGCTGTTGAATTAATATCGACAGGACGACCGGAACGGCGGCAAGTGGGCTGAAATAGCTCATCGCAAGCACGACTCCAAGCGAGATATTGCGCATGCCCGTTGCATAGGAGACCGTCACCTGCACCTCGCGGCTGCGGTAGTGCGATGTCCCAAAGTAGCCAACGGCATAACAGATGCCAACAAGCACAAGCGCCGAAGGGATGACACGGAACAGATCGCCGCGCAGCGCTTCGGTCGACGGTGCGATTGCCGCGGCATTCAGCATGACCACTGCGGTAAAGCACAGCTTCGACACAGGGGCAGCATAGGGCTGCACCGCTTTCTGTATGCGACCCTTCGACCATTCATGGAGCAAGACCCCTACAATGGTCGGCGCAACGATAATCAGGAGCAAATCGCCTATCATCGCTGTCGTATTCGCTTCCACAGATGTATGGAATAAGAGCTGGATGCCCGACGGAACGACGATCGGACTGAGCGCCGAATCGACGACGACCATCGCCAGCATGAGCGGCACACTGCCCTCGGACATGCCAACCCACAGCACCGTTGAGACGCCAAGCGGTATGATGGTGAACAGCACAAGTCCGACGACATATGGGGAATCGAATCCAAAGAACAAGCCGCCAAACCCGTATGCGATCAGCGGCGATATGATATGAGCGAGTGCGAATGTCCAGAGCATCACGCCGGGACGCTTCAGTACCGTCTTCAGCTGCTGCAGTCCGCAGCCGATCGCCATGGTGAGCGTCACGAAAGCGAAGCAGTACGGCACTGCCGGCACGAGCCGCTGAAGGTGCCCAGAAAAAAAGAATCCCAGGACAAGGCATCCCGGGATAATGAGAAACATCCATTGTTCAAACCTTCGATTGAAGGCGAGACCGAAGCTGCGTATAACGCATCCCTCGCTTTTTTTGTGCAAGATAAAAATACAAGGAAATAGCCGAGAGAACAACGCTGCGCGTGCTGATCATTTTTCCGATCGCTGTTGTCCTCGGATATCTTTGATTGTATACCGCTAGCGGTTGATATCCGAGGACAAAGGCGCAAATGATCTGCATAGCTTAAGCAACGCAAATCATTTCGCCTAGGCGAACGCTGACGCTTCTTCAAAACAATCGCACGCTACGCTTTTGTTCTTAGCTATTCTTTAATTTTACTTGCACATTTTTTATTTAAATACAGGCTCCTTAAACTGGGCAAGCTTAGCAAAGGAGTCTTTATCGACATCAGCATGCAAGCTGTTGCCATGCGAATCCATCGTTACGACAGCCGCGAAGCCTTCTGTTTGCAGGTGCCACATCGCTTCCGGAATACCGAATTCCATGAAGTCGACGCCATTGACGTTCTTGAAGCATTCCGCATAGTACTGCGCTGCGCCGCCGATTGCGTTCAAGTATACGCCGCCATGCTCTTGCAGGGCAGCAAGCGTCTTGGGTCCCATTCCGCCTTTGCCGATAACGGCGCGGATGCCGAACTTCTTCATGATGTCGCCTTGGTACGGCTCCTCGCGGGCGCTTGTCGTCGGGCCAGCGGCTTTTACCTTCCAGCCGTTCTCGTCCTTCAACATAACCGGACCGCAGTGATAAATAACGGCGCCGTTCAAGTCGATCGGAGCGTCATGATCCATCAAGTGATGGTGTATCGCATCGCGTCCCGTATGCATTTCGCCGTTAATGATAACAATATCGCCAACTTTCAAGCTGCGCACTTGCTCTTCCGTGAGCGGGGTGTTCAGCACAACTTCACGGCGCTCATCGTTCTCTGTTACCGCATTTGCCGCTTCATCAGCCGCTTGCGATTTCATCGGAGTATCCGAGCCGCTTGGGTAGATCCACGATTTGATCTCGCCTGTATCTGCTGCGAGCAGAACGCCTTGGCGGCGGTACGCCCAGCAGTTGTAAGCTACGGATACGAAGTAGCTAGCTGGCAGACGGTTCATGACGCCGACTTTGCAGCCGAGCAGCGTTACTTGGCCGCCGAAACCCATCGTACCGATACCGAGCTTGTTCGCGTTCTCCATTACATACTCTTCCAGCTTCGCAAGCTCTGGAATCGTATTGGTGTCGTCCGTATGACGGAACAACTGCTGCTTCGCAAGCTCATAGCCCGTCGTGCGGTCGCCGCCGATGCCAACGCCAATGAAGCCAGCGCTGCAGCCTTGACCTTGAGCCTGATAAACCGCGTGCATAATACATTTGCGGATGCCGTCAAGATCGCGGCCGGCTTTGCCAAGCCCCGGAACTTCCATCGGCAAGCTGTACTGAATGTTCTTGTTCTCGCAGCCGCCGCCTTTCAGAATAAGACGAACGTCGATATCGTCCTTCTCCCATTGCTCAAAGTGAATAACCGGCGTTCCCGGTCCGAGGTTATCGCCTGTATTCGCGCCAGTCAGCGAGTCTACGGAGTTCGTCCGCAGCTTGCCGTCTTTGGTCGCGCGTGCGATCGCACTGCGGATCTGCTGCTTCATGATGAGCTGGTTCGCGCCAACAGGCGTGTGCACGACGAATGTCGGCATCCCTGTATCTTGGCAGATTGGCGATACATTGCACTCCGCCATCTCAATATTATTAGCAATCGTCGATAGCGATAGGCCAGCGCGCGTTGCGCGGTCCTCTGCTTCCTGTGCCGCTTGAATGATCTTGCGGACGTCACCTGGTAGATTCGTAGATGTCTCAACGATGAGATTATAAACACTTTGTTCAAAATGCTGCATAACGCCTTATTGGCTCCTCTCTCTAGTCGCTTTTCGTCTTTCGATTTATAATAATAATTACAATATACTCACTATCATACCATATCCTCTCCCGCCGGGCATCCCGCATTCGGAAGGTATCGCATCCTACTATTACTAGAAGTGTAAAGGAGTAAGAGAGATAATGGACAGTCCTTTCATCGCTTATATGTACCGTCTACGATACATCGAACGCTGGAGCCTCATGCGCAATACGACACGCGAAAATGTAGCTGAACACTCGTACCATGTCGGCCTGCTCGCCCATATGCTATGCGAGATCGGCAATGCGGTGTTCGGCCGATCGCTGAACGCCGATCGGGCCGTCACGATGGCGTTGTTCCACGACGCCACCGAAGTGTTCACCGGCGATATTCCGACGCCGGTCAAGCATCATAACCCGAAGATGCTCGCGAATTTCCGCGAGATCGAGGCGCTGGCGGCCGAGCGGCTGCTTAGCATGGTGCCGGAGCCGCTGGCTGCTGCGTATGAGCCGCTTATAATCGGCTCGCAAGCGGCAGGCAGCGAACATGCGGATCTGCTCGCAATGGTTAAAGCGGCAGACCTGCTCGACGCGTACATGAAATGCCTGTCCGAACTATCCTCGGGCAACCGTGAATTCACTGTCGCCAAAGGGCAGATCGAGCTGAAGCTGGCGAGCCTCCAAATGCCGGAGGTCGACTGGTTCCTGACCCATATGGCGGATAGCTTCACCAAGACGCTGGATGAACTGTCCGAGAATGAGGCTTGAGCTGCATAAAAAAGCCCTTTGGGGCAAGAGTAAAGTCATCTAGATTTAATGACTTTACCCTTGCGCCCAAAGGAGCATTTTATTTTTTCAATTCATTAATTATGCTCGTTCGCGGTCCCGGTCATGATCCCTGCTCCGGCTGCGCATGCCTGCCAAGCCAAGCAGACCAAGCAAGCCAAGCCAGCCCCAATTCATGCCTTTATCATCGTCTACAGCTGTCGCACGAAGAGTGTTCGCCCGGGTTGTGCTTGTAGCGTTAAATTTATTTACTGTTGGATTATACGAATATGGGGTCAAATTCCCGTGTGCTGGTGTGCCGTACGAGTAGGAGTTCATGTTCCCATAGCCTCTCGTACCAAGGGAATTCGTGTTCATATTCCCGTTTCCATATCGATAATAGGCGTTCGTTCCATAAGAACCCGTTCTGTCATTTGAATCGCTATACTGTTTAGTGGTGCCCGGTATTCCATAAATATCAGGCGTGCCTGTTACTCCTGGCGTACTGAATACTCTGCTGCTGGTTCCGTTATTCGTCACCGTTGGTTGGCCATTAACGCCGCTGCCGGTACCGTTCATTGCGGTATCAGCCATTGCAGGAACAATGAGCAGTGTCGACAAGGATAACCCCACAACAGCACTTGCGATTGTTTTCTTCTTCAAATCGTCAACCTCCAAAGGATGTGATGATTGCGAAGTACTCCTATGGTTTCTCCGATAAGCCGCTTCTTCATCCTAGCTTTCAAGTGGTAATCGGAGCAGCTGTTTCTTTAAAAGCAAAAATCCGCGAAAGGTCCGCGGATTTTGCGCTCTTATTCAGTATGAACTTCGATAATATCATCTAATGCGGATGAATGCTCCTGACTTGCTGCGAGCACCTCTTGATCGGTATGATTCACGCCTTGTATTTCCGCAGCAGCCTGTGCTTGTCGATTGAGCTGCTTCTCCACTTGACCAATTCCATGCGCGCCTTGATGCCCACTGCTGGATGTCATCTGAATCCTCTCCTTTCTCGCTTCGCGATAACCTCAGTTGTCCCTTAAATGATTCCCCGAACGGTTTTTGGTTTATGCGTAATCGGACGAAACCAGCGAAATTGCTTGTTTATGAAGACATACATTCCATTCATATGAATACATTTAAGATGATTCTTTCACGAGAGGAAGATCATCTGATGGTATACGATCCACAAAATCCGCAACACCAGCAGTACTTACGCAATCAATCGGGACAAACGCACATTCCGCAGCCGATTCGGAATGACGGTACCGGCTGGTGGGACCTTGGCCCGCGCGACGTTATGCGTGATCTCGAGAATCCCGACTTGCTCGTGCCGCCTACTACCGATAACGGCACCATGCCGAACCTGAAATTCTCTTTCTCCGATACGCATATGCAGCTTAATCGCGGAGGCTGGTCCCGCGAGATCACCGTGAGGGAGCTGCCGATCGCGACAACCTTAGCCGGGGTGAACATGGCGCTCACGCCAGGCGGCGTCCGCGAGCTGCACTGGCACCAGCAGTCGGAATGGGCGATCATGCTGGTTGGTCGGGCACGAGTGACCGTTGTCGACCAGAACGGCAAGAACTACATCGCGGATATCGGCGTCGGAGACTTGTGGTTCTTCCCGCCAGGTATCCCGCATTCCATCCAAGGGCTCGAAGGCGGCTGCGAGTTTCTGCTCGTGTTCGACGACGGAAGCTTCTCGGATCTCAACACGCTCACAATCTCCGACTGGTTCGCTCATACGCCGAAGGATGTTCTGTCCTGCAATTTCGGCGTGCCGATGACCGCATTCTCCCAGATTCCGAAGGAACAGGTGTACATCTTCCAAGGCAGCATGCCAGGCTCCATCGAGAGTCAGCAGGTGCCGGATCCTAACGGCACCGTACCGAATCCGCTCACTTATAAGCTGCTGGCCCAGAAGCCAATCGTTACGCCGGGCGGTACCGTGCGCATCGTCGATTCCACGAACTTCCCGGCGTCGACCAGTATTGCAGCAGCGCTTGTCGAAGTCAAACCAGGCGGCATGCGGGAGATGCACTGGCATCCGAACAACGACGAGTGGCAATATTACATCTCGGGCACTGGCCGGATGACGGTATTCGCCGGCGAAGGTACAGCCCGCACGTTCGATTACCGCGCAGGCGACGTCGGCTATGTTCCTTTTGCATTCGGGCACTATATCCAGAACACCGGCAATACGAGCCTATGGTTTCTGGAGATGTTCAAGAGCAGCCGCTTCGAGGATGTGTCGCTTAATCAATGGATGGCTCTCACTCCTCACCAGATCGTGCAGGAGAACTTGAATGTCGGGCCGGAGCTCATGAATGCGCTAAGGAAAGAGAAGTGGCCGGTAGTCAAGTATCGTTAGGCAGGCGAATAACAAAGAAGAAGGCACCTCATCGATGAACCCATCGAAGGTGCCTTCTTCTTATGCTTATGCTAATGCTGAGAATCTAACGGATCTTAAACACTCTATTTGTCCATTTCCGACGCTCAAATATTTCTAACGGACTCCAGCGACGTTATTGACCACTTTTGCGACCGGAAAAGTCTAATTTCATCGAAATAACGTCTCTGAGATCTGTTACATTCCGAAAACCAGCGAAATTAGCCAAATAACGACTCTGGAGACCGTTAGCGCAAATAAGCGGATAACGAGATGGTCTATGCCCGGACCCGGTCATCCTTCGGCAGCAAGATCGCCAATATGCCCAGCAGCGGTAAGTAAGCCGTCAGCTTCATCATATGCTCGATGCTCGTGGAATCCGCAATCCAGCCGAGAACGGCCGAACCAAGGCCGCCGATACCGAACGCAAGGCCGAAGAACAGGCCGGATACGAGACCGACTTTGCCAGGCAACAGCTCTTGCGCGAAGACGACGATAATCGAGAACGCCGACGACAGCACGAACCCTGCGCAGACACACATGACACCGGACATTGCCAGGCTGCTATACGGAAGCAGAATGGAGAACGGCGCCGTACCGAGAATCGAGAACCAGATAATGTTTCGGCGCCCGTAACGGTCTGCGAGCGGTCCGCCGAAGAACGTGCCCGCCGCCGATGCTGCAAGGAAAGCGAACAGGAATAGCTGTGAATTCTGAACGCTGACTCCGAAATGATCAATTAAATAGAAGCTATAATAGCTCGAAATACTCGACATATAGATATGCTTCGTGAATACGAGAAACACCAGTACCGAGATCGCTGCAATGACTTGATTGCGCGTTAAAGCCGACGCCTTCTTCGCAGAGCCTGCTGTGGCTCTGGACTTTGATGCCACAGGACGCGGCTGCAGCGTATTCTGGCTGTACCAGCGAGCGACATAGGTCTGAATAATCATCGCGGCGATGGCAGCGATCGTGAACCAGAGCACGCTGATCTGCCCGAGCGGCACGAAGATCGCGGCACTCATAATCGGTCCGAGCGCACCGCCGATATTGCCGCCAACCTGGAAGATCGACTGCGCCAGCCCTCTTTTGCCCCCTGCAGCCATGTAAGCGACACGGGACGATTCCGGATGGAAGATCGCAGAGCCGATCCCGATCATCATTACCGACATGACGAGATACGCATATGCAGGTGCAAGCGCGAGCGCAATGACGCCGATCAGTGTAAAAGCAACCCCAACCGGCAAAATATACGGTCTCGGACGACGATCCGCAAGCAAGCCGACAAGCGGCTGAATAACGGCTGCGGTAACGTTCATTGCAAAAGCTATGAACCCGATCTGTTTATAGCTCAGATGCATCGAATCCCTCAGGATCGGGAAGAGCGCCGTCACGGTCGACTGCATCGTATCATTGAGCAAATGGACGATACTAATTGCGAATAGAATTGGAAATACGGTCGCCGCTCCAATCGGAACTGCTGATTTTGCTAATGCTTTTGCCAAGTTAATTCCTCCTTCAGCCTATCAATTCCTGTAATAAAGGCTCTATAATAAATGCATTTTCGCTTCCGCTTCTTCCCATGGAACCGAGTAACCGGCCCCCTTCGCGCAGAAGATCGAAGATGATGTGTAGAGCGGATCTGCATCCTTCTGATAGGCTTTGCGTTCAATGACTTTCTGCTCGTTGTGGCATCGGTCATAGCCGGCGAAGGCCAGATGAAGAATGCCTCTGCCATGCGTGTACGAAGCAAGCTCCGTACTGTAGTCCATGAAGGTTGCTACCGGAACTTTCCCCGTAACAACAGCATGCGTCGCGGTCGTGTGAGGCGGATCGAATTGCCCGGAAGCGCGCTGAATATCGGACAGCACTTTGCCCAGATAATCAATTTCCACTTTGATTTTGTACTCGTAGATGGGTTCCAGCAGTACGTTCTCCGCCTTCTCCAGCCCCTGCCTCAGCGCACGGAAGGTCGCCTCGCGGAAATCCCCGCCATGCGTATGCTCATTATGAGCGGCTCCTATCAGCAGCGTCACCAACAAATCAGTCAGCGGCATTCCGGTCAGCAAGCCGTGATGTTCGCGCTCGAAGAGATGCGTCTTAATCAGATTCTGATTGCCTATGGTGAGCACATTCGGATGGCACACCGTTTCGAACGCAATGCCGCTGCCCCGCTCTCCCGGCTCCATCAGCAGATGAACCTCCGCATAATGACGAAGCGGCTCGAAATGCCCATATCCTCGCATGGCTCCGGCAATCGTTTCTTTGTACAGAATTTCCGGACTGCCGAACGTGACATCGAGCTGGAATCGCTCCTTCACAAGCTGCTGCAGCACTTCCAGCTGAATGAGACCCATGACGTGAATATGGATTTCTTGCAGGCTCTCCTCCCAGACGACGTTCAGCGACGGATCCTCCGCGTTCAGCAGTTGGAATGCCTTTAGGACATCCTTCACATTCAATGCTGCTGCAAAATTCACCTTCGACGTCAGCGTCGGCACCATATCATACATGAGCTGATCCGTTAAACTGCCCAAGCCTTGGCCCGCATCAGCGGCAGACAGCCCGACAGCAGCAAACAGATCGCCTGCGCGGATCTGATCCACTGCCTGCATCTTCGTGCCGTTCACAAGCAAGAGACGCGTGATCTTCTCACATACCTGCTCGTCCCCGCTCCCGTAACATACCTCATCTCGAACCTTCAACTTGCCGCTCAATGCTTTGATATACGTGAGCCGCATGCCGCTCTGATCGTGGCGAATCTTATAGACGCGCCCGCCGAACGGAGCATCCATATCGATGTAAGGCGAGCTGGTCAATTCGTGCAGTTGCTCCAGAAAAGGCAAGACGCCGACGTCCTGCAAGGCCGATCCGCTCGCACATGGGAACAACCGATGCTCGCGTATCATCTCCTGCAGCTCTCGCAGCCATAAAGCCTGGTCGCCAGATCCTGCCAGGAACGTCTCCAGCAGCTCATCATCCCGCTCCGCCATCATCTCGATTAACGCCTCGTCAAGGTGTCCATCCGACAATCGATCCGTTATGAGGCACGCATCCGGGGTCAGATGCATGTGAATTTCTTCGAGTACCCGATTTACATCAGCGCCGGTCCGGTCGATTTTGTTGATGAAGAAGAACGTTGGAATGCGATGCTTATGCAGCAGCTGCCACACCGTTTCCGTATGTCCCTGCACACCTTCCACTGCGCTCACGACAAGAATGGCGTAGTCCATCATTTGCAGCGCGCGCTCCATCTCTGGCGAGAAATCGACGTGCCCCGGCGTATCGATCAGATAATAAGTCGTTCCTTTATAAGTCATCACCGCTTGATCGGCGAACACCGTAATGCCTCGTGCCCGCTCGATCTCATGGCTGTCGAGGTAGGCGTCCTTATGATCCACTCTGCCCCGCTCACGGATGCTGTTCGTATGGTAAAGCAGCTGTTCGGCGAACGTCGTTTTGCCCGCATCCACATGCGCGAACAAGCCAATCGTAATCGAATTCATCTCTATCCCTTGCTTCCTGTTCGGTATTCCGTACTTGCCAAGCTATCCACCCATCATAACATACGATCAACGTCCGTGAACGAAGAAATCAAAGAAGACCCGCGAGGCGGAACACTATGTATAAGTGCTCTTCTCGCGGGTCTTCTAGTTTGGTTTTAGAGCAGATCGCGTCTCAGTTCTTCAGCAGACTTCGGCGACAAGTAGGAGAACGGAACGTCGAATACCGTCTTCGCCCCTTTTTGTCCTTCGCGGCTCATACGAACGACCGCTCTTGCATAAGCGACAAGCACGCTCGCCGTAAATTCCGGATTGCTATCGAGCTTGAGGCCGAATTCGATGATTTGGCGTTTGCCTTGTCCAGTAACACCGCTGCGGATAACGAAGCCGCCGTGCGGCATTTCACCGTGCTCTTCGCGCAATTGCTCTTCTGTAATGAAGTTTACAGTTGTGTCGTAGTCGGAGAAATAGTTCGGCATCGATACGATAGCGTTACGAATCTCTTCTTGATTCGCGTTCTCTTCCGCAACTACGTAGCATTCGCGAAGATGCTTCTCGCGAGTTGCCAGCTCAGGCGTTTCGCCTGAACGAATGCGCTCGATCACTTCTTGAACCGGGATCGTATATTGCACGCCGCCCTTCACGCCAGGCACGCGGCGGATCGCGTCGGAATGCCCTTGGCTGACGCCTTTGCCCCAGAACGTATAGTCCGTTCCTTCAGGAAGAATCGACTGCGCAAGCAGACGGTTCAAGGAGAACAAGCCCGGATCCCAGCCCGTGGAGATAACGCTCACCTTGCCATTCTCTCTTGCTGCGCCGTCTACGACATCGAAGAATGCCGGAATATTCGCATGCGTATCGAAGCTATCCACAGTGTTGAACATACGCGCCATAACAGGCGTCTGTTCCGGAAGATCGGTTGCCGATCCGCCGCACATAATCATGACGTCAATAACGCCCATATAAGCGTCTGCTGCAGAGATATGTTCAAACTTCACTTCACCGAGAAGGGAAGCCATTTGTTCCGGTTGTCTGCGTGTGAAGATAGCGACGAGTTCAAAATCCGGGTTTTGTGCGATTGCTTGCTGAACGCCTTTGCCGAGGTTGCCATAACCTACAATGCCAACTTTAATTGTCATAATCGTGTCTGAACTCCTTAGTAATCGTATTTGAATGATTGAGAACGCTTGGTCTAGTATAACACGTCATGTCAGGTATCAATTCCAATTCTATACTAATTTGACGCTTTAACACAATAAAGGTTTTTTATCGCACCGACAAAATATATTGTTTACATAAATCGGAGAGTATCCATTAAGATAAGTTACAAAGTGCAAACAATGATCAGAAAAGTACAAACATCGAAGGGAGATTCACAAAATCATGCTGACTACAACTCAAGAAGTTAACCACCAAGAAGCAAAGGCTTATGCTCAATCCGTCTATGAAACGGTATTAAAACGCAATCCCAATGAACCTCTCTTCCACCAAGCTGTAAAAGAGATTTTGGACTCCCTTGTCCCTGTTCTCGCGAAACATCCGAAGTATATCAAGAACAACATCCTCGAACGGATGGTCGAGCCAGAGCGTGCCGTCATCTTCCGGGTGCCATGGGTCGATGACAATGGCAATATTCAAGTAAACCGCGGCTTCCGCATCCAATTCAACAGCGCGATCGGTCCATACAAGGGCGGACTTCGTTTCCATCCATCCGTAGATGCCAGCACGATCAAGTTCCTCGGCTTCGAACAGATCTTCAAGAACTCCTTGACCGGCCAGCCGATCGGCGGAGGCAAGGGCGGATCTGATTTCGACCCGAAAGGTAAATCCGATATGGAAGTTATGCGCTTCACGCAAAGCTTCATGACGGAATTGTACCGCCATATCGGTCCTGACATCGACGTGCCTGCAGGCGATATCGGCGTTGGCGGAAGAGAAATCGGCTATATGTTCGGCCAGTACAAGCGGATCAGAGGCGGCAATGAAGCTGGCGTCTTGACCGGCAAAGGACTTCTCTACGGCGGCAGCCTTACGCGCACGGAAGCGACAGGCTACGGCTGCGTGTACTTCGTGAACGAGATGCTGAAGTGGAAAGGCCAAAGCTTCGAAGGCCGTACTGTCGTCGTATCGGGAAGCGGCAACGTCTCGATCTATGCGATTGAGAAGGCGCAGCAACTAGGCGCTAAGGTCATCGCTTGCAGCGATTCGAATGGCTATATCTACGACGAGGACGGCATTGATCTGAGAACGGTCAAGCGCCTGAAGGAAGTAGAACGCAAGCGGATCAGCGAGTACGTGAAAGAGCATCGCAATGCGATCTACGTAGAAGACTGCAGCGGCATCTGGTCACTGCCATGCGACATCGCTCTGCCATGTGCGACGCAGAATGAGATCGACGAGAAAGCGGCTGCGACGCTGGTCGAGAACGGCGTCATCGCTATCGGCGAAGGCGCGAATATGCCTTCCACGCTGGAAGCTATCGACGTATTCTTGAAGGGCAATGTCCTGTTCGGACCTGCCAAAGCAGCCAATGCTGGCGGCGTTGCTGTATCTGCGCTCGAAATGGCCCAGAACTCGATGAGACTCGCGTGGAGCTTCGAGGAAGTCGATGCGAAGCTGCATGCGATTATGACAAATATCTTCGTTCGCAGCATGCAAGCGGCGGAGGAGTACGGTCATCCCGGCAACTTGGTTGTCGGCGCTAATATTGCCGGCTTTACGAAGGTTGCCGATGCGATGATTGCTCAAGGTGTTATCTAGTTTCGCAGGGAATTCGGAAGTGAATTCGGAAGCAAATATACAGGAAAGCCCCTCTGTTGGAGGGGCTTTCGGTGTGTCTGGAAGAAGGCGGCGGCGGTAACCTCGAGTGTACGATCCGCCTGCGCTTAGTGCGCACTAGCTCTACTGTTACAAGTATACCAACCTGCATTGCCTGCCGGTCTAACGGAACGTACAGCGCTTATTCGCCGTTTTTTCATCCATCTGCCGCTCTAACGGAACACAGAGAAGCTATTGCACCTCAATTGCCCCCAAATGGGTCAATTTGCTGGCAATAAGACTTCTGTGTACCGTTACATGTTTGAAACCGCCGAAATCTCCTAGATAACGTGTCTGTGTTCCGTTAGAGAAGGCAGCTCAGAAGTGCAAGAAGTAGGTTGGTTGGTTGGTTGGTTGGTTTATCAAACCTGGCGCGCACTCACCTTGTTGTTACAACTATACTAACCCACTCTGCCTGCAGGTCTAACGGAACGTACAGCGCTTATTCATCCGACAAAGATACTAAGCAGCGACCGAGGGTCTTTATCGACAAATCTAAGGCTCGACTAGCCCATACTTGCGCTTCACCCGCTCCAGCTTCTCGATCATCGGGCGCGCCAAGACGAAGAGGAAGAACACCGTTGCAGCGGCATGGACAAGATCGAACCAGAACCCCGATGCATACGAAGCAAGAACCGCTTCCTTCGTCAGTTGCGGCATGAACATCATAACGGAAGCAATATTCATAATGCCGCCGTAGATAACGAGCGTAACAAGACCACCGAACACGCAGAGCTGCAGTCTGCTGCGTCGCAGCCAGCCTTTCTGGAACAAGATGCCTGCGAGAAAACCGATGATGCCGAAGCAGAACATTTGCCATGGCGTCCACGGCCCTTGTCCGAACAGGAAGTTCGAGACGAATCCTGCTGTAGCCCCAACGAGAAAGCCCGCCTCCGCGCCGAAAGTAACCCCTGCGATGATGACGATTGCGACGACCGGCTTGAACTGCGGCAGCATGAAGAAAGCCGAGCGGCCGGCAACCGCGATAGCTGCCAGCACCGCGATAACAATCAGCTCTCTTGCCTGCGGCTTGCGGCGCTCGAATACCATCGCAAACGGAATCAGCGTGTACAGAATGATTAACAGGCTTATAAAATAATATTTGCGATCATCAAGGACAAGGATGCCTAGGAGCATGGTCGCTGGGATCACGGCTAGAATGAGAAATGCCGACAACCATGTCCGCCGACTAAGACGACGATTTCTACGCTCGTTCTCCTCGATTACTTGATGCTCAGACATCGCTGCACCACACTTTCAATCGTAATCGTCTCTTGCCAGTGCTGCCGCGAAATCCGGTTAGCCGCCGTTGTATAAAAGCTGTTGCCCGAGAAGAAGGCATTCGTCTCGCTTGAGGTAATGACTCCTCCATCGAAGAACATCGCGCACACATCTCCATATCTTGCACAGAACTCGATATCATGCGAGACCATAATTATCGTGACGCCACGTGCTTGCAATTCCTTTAAGAACCCGCCAAGCTTCGCTTTAAAAAATCCATCCAATCCCTTTGTCGGCTCATCCAGAATTAGAATCGTCGGCTCAAGCAGCATGACCTTTGCAAGCGCCGCACGCTGCTGCTCCCCTCCGCTTAAATCATACGGATGCTTGCTCAGAAGCTCCGTAAGCTCGGCCCACTCGACAACCTCGTCGATCGCTGCCTTCTTCTCTTCCTTCGACAGCTTTGAGTCAGACAGCATCTCATAGAGATCCAGCTCGACCGTCTTCTTCACGAACAACGCCTGCGGGTTCTGCGGAAGTACGCCAAGCCGATTCGTGAACAGCTCCCGAGCGTTCATCGAAGCCGGAGAGCGTCCTTCTATCAGCACTTTGCCACGATACGGCTTATGGATGCCGCTAATCATAGACATCGTCGTTGACTTGCCTGTGCCGTTACCGCCAACCAAGCAATAGAACTGCCCTTTTCTCACTGAGAAGGACAGATCCTTGATAATATCAGGTCCGTTCTTCTCGTATTTGAACCAGACATCCTTGAATTGAACGGCGATTGGCGCTTCGGATCGCTTCGTTAATCGCGGATTAGCCGCGTTAGAGACGGGAGTTCCTACAACGGTCTGGCCAATAAAGCGATCCAGCCATTGCCGTCCTTCTTTTACGGTAAGCGGCGTCATAGCTTCTGCATTGGCATAACCAGACGTCAATGCATAGATCTGCACTGCAGCAGGCATCGCGGCAAACATCGGATGCTCCATCGCATGCAGCAGCTTGCCGACTGCACGTGGAGCATCATCCGCAATCACTCTCCCTGCATCGAGAACGATGAGTCGATCCGCGACAGGCAGCGCTTCCTCCAGCCGATGCTCCGTCATTATAATCGTTGTGCCTAGCTCTTGATTGATGCGCCGAATCGTGTCCAGCAGCTCGATTGCCGCAATCGGGTCAAGCTGCGAAGTCGGCTCGTCGAGAATGAGGACTGATGGGTGCATCGCCATAACTGAGGCGAGATTCAGAAGCTGCTTCTGCCCGCCTGACAGCTCCGTCACCGGCTTATGAAACCAGGTCTGGATGCCGAAGAAGCTCGCCATCTCGGCGACGCGTTGCCGAATCGTCTGCTGATCAAGACCAAGACTCTCCAGGCCGAACGCCAGCTCATGCCACACTTTGTCGGTTACGATCTGATGGTCGGGATTTTGCTGCACGAAGCCGATTTCCGATGCTTGCTCACGTTCGCTAACATCCGCGATGGCTCTACCTTTATAACGAATTTGCCCGCTTCTTGCGCCATGCGGCGTGAGCGCAGGCTTCAGATGGCGGAGCAGCGTGCTCTTCCCGCAGCCTGACTTCCCTGCGATGATAATGAATTCTCCGCTGTTAACCGACAGGCTAACCTGCGACAGGGCGGCTTGACGCTGCTCCGGGAAAACGAAGCTTACATCCTCGATGCGATAGATTTCCATCTGACTTCCTCCACAATGGCTAGAATGACTGGCAGCATATACAGCAGGAAGCATGCGATGTAACCTGCGATGCCCAGCACAGGCACTGCGCTTACATGAATCGAAGGAAAGTAGCGAACCGTATTCGCTCCCGTTGCCGCCCCAGCAAGCACAATCCCAATCAACAACACCATAACCGCGAGCAGCAGCTTGTCTCTACGGTCTAGCCGGAAGAGCGTGAAACTTGTCCGCCTCGGCAATCCATAGCCGCGCGACTTCATGGAATCGCTCGTGTCGATCGCGGATTCCATCGCCCACGAGGTGATCATGGATACGATGCGAAGCCCGCTCCGTGCGCGCTGGATGATGCTGCCCTGCGTCATGTCTCTGCCGATGCAGCGCTGCGCCTGCGAAATTACTTTTATCTGGTGCAAGTACCGCGGCACGAAGCGAAGCGTCATCGCTAACACTAACGATAGTGCCGGAAGCGCTCTTCCGAGCAGAAACATCAGCTTATCCGACGTCATAACCGCATTAAAGCAAGAGAACCAGATGACAACCGTAATGTACATAAAAGAGGACGCGATGCCGTATAGCACCGATTCGAGCGTTATCGGATTGCCGTTCTTCAAGTAGAAGAGGATCGTAACGCCGGCGTGATTAAAGACCGGATTGGCCGCGGCCATTACGATAAGCAGTGGCAGCATATAGTACAGATTGAATTTTGCTGCTCCCACGCCTCTTAACAGGATTGAATAAGTCACCGCGGCGACAAGTGCGAACAGCTGCAGCAGGGGATGCAGGAAGAACATGCTGAAGCCAAGCACAGCTGCAAAGTACATCGCATTCACAACCGGATGGCACGAGTCAAAAGCATCCCTTCTCATCGGTTCCCTCCAGAAGCGGTCTGTGCGCCACCTATGTCTCTACCGAGATCACAGGTATACAGCCACTCGATTACATCGCCATCCTTCAGCTTATACCGGCTTGAGCCATAGTTCGGGAACCAGCCGTTCACGCGGTACATCCAGCCGCTAAGCTCACCGCAATCAAATTCATAAATATTATGAATGCCCTCGATATAGTTGCTGTTGTAGAGCGGAGTCATCTCAAACTCCATGTGAATCTTATGCTTCTTCATCTCCCGCAGCAGCACGTCGAATACCGATTCTCCCTCATAGAAAGTGACCTTCTGCTCAGCAAAAATAACGCCGTCCTCCGGCAGCACCTCCAGCTTATCCGTATCAAAATCGTCCATATGATCGAGTATCGTCTTGCAGCTGACGGACAATGTCACGGTGAGTTGCTTCTCCTTGTCCACCTTGGCGTCCTGCCACTCGACGGGGGCAGGCTTGCCAGCAGGCACTTTATCCGTGAGATAGGGATCTTTCTTACCAGAGTCTTTGTCGTCTGCGTTGGAATTAGCAGGCGGCTTGGATTCAGCAGGTGGCGCAGATGTCGATGGCTTGGTCGATGATGGCTTGCTGGATGGAGGCTTGCTCGACTCCGATTTGCTTGTTGATGGTGTGCTCGACGCTGCCTTGCTCGGCACTTCCAAGCCCGTCGAAGCGGCGCCATCCTTCGGCGCGCCTGCCGTCTGTGAATCGATGACAGCGGCTGGCTTGGTCGGCTTCGCAGGAGTCATCGGCTCCGATGACTCCGCCGATTGAACCGGCGGATCGGGCTTCTGCGCAGCTCCGGCGGCCGATTGCCCGACCGCCGGAGCCTGCACATTGGAAGCAGCGGACGAGCTCGCTGCTTCTGATTCCCTCTCTGCAGCATGCGAAGCAACTGCTGCACCACTGCCCTTAGGCGGCTGCTCGCCTCCGCCCCAGTAGAACGCGGCGGCGAGCACCGCGATTATACCAATCGCGGCGAGCCATTTGCGCGAACTGCTCTTGCTCATGATGCGCTTCTCGCATCCGTCATATCATAAAGCCTGGATTTGCCGTTCGCGTAACGGTCAAACGCAACGAGCGCGTACAAGGCCTGATCGGTCGCCATCGGGTCAACCTCGCCAGGCGAAGCGCCGCCATTGCTTGTGCCTCCGGATTTGACGTGATAGAATCCGCCGCTTTGAGCCGCATAGCTTAGCAGCGCATCAAGTGCGGAATGCCCGTTCTTGATGAATCTTGTATCCTGATCCGGATTAATGGCTAGACTTGTCAGCGCTACGACCACTTGCGCGCTGCTCTCCAAGTTTGCCGCGCCATTGCTCACGTACCCGCCGTCTGCTTGCTGATGGCTGGACAGCCAAGCAAGTGCTTGATCCACTGCCGTTCGCACAGCCGGATTCGATTGCACATACGGCGCCAAGCTCTGAAGCGCCATCGCGGTCACATCCGGATCCGCTTCCGTTGCTTTCTCACCTAGTGCCCAGCCGCCATCTGCGAGCTGACGCTTCAACACATACTCGACAAGCAGCTCCCGAGTTGTCTGCGTCTTTCCGCTAGCTGCTGCGGGAACACTATACGCCTTGCTGTCCAACGCGATCAGGGCAAATATCGGTCCGTTGATGCCCTGTTTCACGACTGTATCGAAGTCTGCAAGCCGCCCGAGCAAGTTATAGCCAGCGACGTTATCGACGCTTCTTCCGATTGCAGTCAACGCCAGAATGGCGCGGTCATACTCCGTGTATTTCACATTGTGGAGAACGCCTGATTTTTCTTTCAGCGTCTTCTCCAGATTGTTGTAGTACTTGGCAAAGTAAGAAATCGGCACTTGAATGTCCGAACGAGCAAGTCCAATAACCGACCATTCACCGCCGAGCGTTGAAACGATCGGATCTGTCACCGTCTGCTGGACATAAGCCGCTGTTAAAGCAAGCTGACGGTCGACCTTGTTGCCCGCTGCCGCGTCTTCCGAGTGCTTATTCTTGTAATCAAAAGCACGCATCGCCACGACGAACGACATTTCACGCGTAACCGGCTCTTTTGGATTGAAGTAATTACCACTGCCTGTCATCAGCTGCAAATTGGAGACTGTCTTCACGTCCGCTTGCGCCCATGCCGATACCTTAGCAATGTCCTTCACCGCAGTCGATTGTGCAACAGGCGCAATGTCTAGCGCACGAGCAACCATAACCGCCATTTGTTCGCGCGTAATTGTCTCATTCGGCTTGAACTGATCGCCAAACCCAGTAATGATGTTTGCCTCATGAGCAGCATTCACATAAGGAGCGAACCATGCTTGTTTCGGAACATCCTTGAAGCTGCTCGCTTTTGCCTCCGTCGTTTTCAAGCCGAGCGCACTGACCATTAGCTTCGTAAACTCCGCTCTCGTAACGGAAGCCTTCGGAGTGAGCTTATCTCCGCTGCCCTGAACGAGGCCTCGTTGCACAGCGGTTTGGATCGCCTCATAAGCCCATGTCGCGATTAGATTCGCATCTTGGAATTGCGTGCTCAGCTCTTCATCGCCCCGAGTGGTGTACATCACATAAGACGTAAAATGATTCGTCTTAATGATTAGATCATCCCCGGCAACATAGGCATACGTAACCTTTGCATCACCTTTCGTCGCTTGCGCCCCTTGCTCCTCGGAGTCGTAGACACGAATCGGCGTGAACACATCCCCTTCAATGAATCCGGCGAGCTGTCCTTTACCGCCTTTCACCGTAAGTGTCAGCGGTGTATCGAACCGATATGACTGATCTGCTGCCCCCATGACAAAAGCTTGCTCAATTGATCCAAGCGTCTTGCCCGCTGCAAGCTGTTGCTCAATTTGACTGTTCAGCTTCGCATCCTTCACATCAAGGCTTGTGAACAACTCTATCGAATCGCCGCCTTCGAGCAGCTTCGTGCCTTTCTCAATGGCTAGCGACAGCTTGCCTTTATTAGCCGTAACCTGCGGAAGGCCGTCTCTCGCAGCTGCGATATCGAGAATCACTTTCTGCTGGTTCGCTGGAATGTTGAGCGAGAACTGATCCGTATTTTGCTGATCATGCGTTAACTTAAGGACATAACTCTGCTGACCGTCGTTAGGCACTTCGATGATGTTGTCTTTAACGCCTGTCCCACCGCCATTACCTCCAGATTCTCCAGGGTCTCCGGGGTCTCCGCTCGGCGGGTCCCAGTCGCCCGGATCTTGGCCTAAATCAACACCGAGGTCTAGCGTATAACGCCAAGCTACAACGTCGTTCTGCTTCAGGTTGTACACGCCGGCGCTGTAATTCGGGAAGACACCGTTAACCGAGTACATCCATCCGCTCTCCGGACCGCGGTCGAATTCGCTCAAACCATCAATCCCTTGCACGTAGAGCGTCTGTCCCGAGCCAATTTTACGGACCTTGCCGGGCAATTCACGCGCAAGCACCGAATACGCCGTCTCTCCCGTTTGCAGCGCAACTTGCTTGGACTCAAGTATCGTGCCTTTCTGATCATCACCTGTTACCGACAAGGTGATATATTTGGTCGTCGGAGGTTGAACGACAGCCTTCTCCGCAACCTTCAGCGATTGAACCGTACGAACGACACTTGGCGCTTTATTCGCCAGATAGCCCGTAATTTCCATCGAATAAGTGCCAGCAGAAGCAATGCCGCTGCTGAACACAGCTACACCATTCGAATCGGTATTCACTTGCTTCGTACCGATTTTCACCTGAACGCCTGCCGCTGCTGAAGTAACGACTTCGCTGCCGCTATCGCTCCAGTTGAGCTTGGTTTTCTTTACGGTTACCCGGAATGTCTCGCCCGCTTTGGGCTCCGAAGGCGTGACTTGCACGGAATCAACGAGCTGCGTATCATCGCCGCCATAGTAGACGACGAGCTTGTCGGACTTCTGCAGATCATAAGCATCCATGCCGACAGCCGGGAAGCTCCACTTTCCGTCGCGGAACACGTCAAACAACCATCCGTCATATCCGCCATACTTGCCGGCTTCCACTCCGTTAATCGCGGAGACATATTTCCCATACTGAGAGTCCGTCACCGTGATCGGAACTTGATTTTGCTGCAAAAGCTCCTCAAGTGAAGCAAGTGCCTTCGTTCCGCTCAGCCTACCTGAAGCGATGGCGCCTTCCGGTCCTTCCACTTGAACTTGCACGTACGGCTGCGGCTTGCCGAACTGGTACAGCTTCCCTGTCCCATGGATGAACATTTCATAAGCGCTGAGCGCTTGCGATGCTTGTTCGGTTGCCATGAAATCGGTAGCTGCCTGCGGATCGATAACATGCGAGAAACCACCGTCAGCCTGCAGATAAGTGAACAGCTTGTCCAGCAGCGTAATGCCATTCTTCGTAAAAGCAGCGCTCGTCGGGTCAACTCCGTTCGAAGCCAGCGCTATGATCGCTTGCGCGACTCCTTCGCTAGAATCAACGCCGGAAGATAAGTAACCGCCGTTCGCTTTCTGATTCGCCGATAGCCAGCTGACCGCCTTTTGCCCTGCTGTCTGAACAGCCGATTGTGAGCGATATGGAGCTAGCGCCGTGAGAGCCATCGCCGTTATGTCGGGGTCACTGACATCGCCGAACAGAGCGAAACCACCGTCTGTTTTTTGCTTTGCGAGAATAGCAGCTAGTAGCTTGTCCCGATTCCACAGCGCATCTGCCGGAGTGCTGTACTCGCCGCTGTCGAGTGCAAGCAGCGCGAATATCAGTCCGTTAAGACCTTGCGCTTCCATGATACTGCTGTTGTAAATCTTCTCAACGAGATTCTCGCCGCCGTAATCCGTTGCATCCAGATGCAAAGCAGATAAGGCCATCACGATGCGCTCATAGTCCGTAACTAGCGCATACTCTGGATGTTGCTTCAAGAGGTTTAAGAAACTATCAACAGCGGTCAAGTAGCTGGTCGGCACCTCATGTCCGGCACGGATGACGGCAATCGCCTGCCATTCCCCGTCCGACCAGTGACCATCACCAAGTATCCAGTCCGTCGGCCAACCATACGCCTGTCGTGCGCCGAAATCATAGAGTCGGTCACCATCTTTGGCAAAAGAATCATAGGCAAGGAGTGCTTGCAGCGCTTGTTCTGTCGCCATCCCGTTCGATGCGCCTGTCGGCGTATGTTTGAAGCTTCCGTCCGATAGGCGGAAGGAGAGTAGCTTCTGCATGAGATTGACGCCATTCTTCGTAAATCGGCTTTCGGTCGGATCAATCCCATTCGACACAAGTCCAATAATCGCTTGCGAGACGCTTTCGCTCGCGTCTTGGCCATAGGACAAATAGCCGCCATTCGCCTGCTGGTGTTCGTTCAGCCAATTAACCGCTCCGTCAACAGCTGGTTTCACCTCATCTTGCCCAGCATAAGGCGCCAGCGCAATGAGCGTCATCCCTGTCATGTCCGGATCGCTGGCACCGCTGCCTAGGGCGAATCCGCCATCTTCCTTCTGTTTCGCAATAATTGCTGCGACGAGTTTATCACGCGTCCACAGCGCATTTGCTGGTACTTCATAGTTACCGCTGTCGATCGCGATAAGCGCATAGAGCGGACCGTTCAGCCCCTGATTCTCCATTCGCTCGCTGTTGTAGATGCGCTCAATCAAGTTGTACCCCGCGAACTTCGTCGCGTCTTGATGAGCGGCGGTAAGCCCAATGACCGTCCGCTCATAATCGGTTACGAGCGTGAAAGTCCCATTGGCCGCAACCAACTTCTCATAGAGCGCTGGAATATAGCTGCTCTGCAGCGGCTTGTTTGCTTTGGAAAGTCCGACAGCCTGCCAATCGTCAATTGTCGTGCGGCTCTGAATCGTCAGAGCCGCTGCTTCAATAGCAGCCTCAACGTCCTGCAGCATCGAATCAGCTGCAGTCGCTTCTAGCTGTGACTGCTCTTGCTCCTGCGGCTGGGACTGCTCCTGTTGCGGTTCCTGCTCCTGTTGCGGTTCCTGCGGCTGTGAATCCGACTCCGATTGCGACGGTGTCTGCAACTCCGACTGCTGAGGAGACGAATTCTCCTCTTCTGCCATCGCCGCCAGCGGCTGCACGAAACAGCCAATGAACACAGCTAGCGCTAGTAGAACCGCGAGTAGCCGTTGCCTGCTCCCCTTCCTGCGAAATGCGGACTCGAATAATGATGCCTGCATACCTTCACTCTCCCTTAAAAATAGTATTCGAATTGATATAAAGCGGATCCCGTATCGTTAGAAACGGTCAGCGAACAAAAAAAAGCCGCCCTCGTGGGCGGCTTTACATGCAGGCGGCGAAGAAGCGCTAATGTTCCAGCGCAAACTAAATAAAGCTGACAGCAATGTGTCAAGCTTCCGCTTCCAATTCTCACCTCCCGAAGAATTGGGAAACACTCACGCAAAGGCAGGTCTCCTGGCTCATGAATCATCGCTTCTCTAACCTTCCCAGTTCAGCTTACGAACCAGTGGCATTACTAGAGTCGCTCCTCAATTACAGTGGCGGGACCGCGTCGGACTTTTGACCGAACTTCCCTTTTAAGCAATCCTTGCTACACGCAAGAATGCACCTTTACGGATCCGATATTCAATTCATCGTTTCATCATACTGGCTTTTGCTAGAGTTGTCTATCTACGATTTGGCGGGTTGTGCATGCGATGTCGCGTGAATGATATTAATTCGGTTCCCATCCGGATCGAACACGTCGACTCACTCACCGGGATGAAGATACTTCCAATTCGGCTCAATGTCTTTTTTGCGCGGGCTCCGTCTCTATTGCAATTTGGATGATCTGTTCAATCGTTGGCTGTACATCGTCAGTGGATTGAATGGTGTACATAAAGTCAGCTTCATCAGCTGTAGGCTTATTCATGGCGTCTTTGAGTGGGTCCGCCTTCTGCCTGCGGAGCACTTCTTGGAAGGATGCAGCGGACCGAAAAATCTTTTTGCTGCGCTCGCTGCTTGCCACCCGCTCCTCGAGGATATGATCTGGTAGATCGAATTCAACGAGTACGGTAATGAAGCCCTCATGCTGAAAATGCTTCAGCAGCCGCTGACGTCCCTCTCGATCCCGGTTAGAATTGCACATAATGAGATGGTGATCGGTCTGGTGGATAGCGTAATTGACAATCGTTTGGGTCACGGCAAATTTGAGTTGATTCGGGCCTTCAGTTGGCTGAAGCTTCCTGTAATAGGAGTTGATGAACTCCGCATGATTGTCCTGGTCGATCACGACCGAACCCGTTAGCTGCTGCTCTAACGCTCGGGCGAAAGTCGATTTACCGCTATGGGTGAAGCCTACTGTGACGACTACTAATCTTGTCATGTATACAGCTCCATTCTCATGTTTAGGTGGGCTGCTATTTCTATTCTCTTGTAAGAGTGAAAATCCTGTGTTTGTTGCAGGATTTAAGGAAAATTTTGGGCGGTTATGTAGTGAGAGGTCGAGTTCTCTTAGGTGTGGAATAGGTTAGGAGAGGCACGGTTATTATGCGGGGAGGCGGGCTGTATGAGTAAAATTCCGGGGCAAGGTCAGTGCAAAGTGATTCGTACGACGAGCGAGAGTCAGGGGAAGCAAGGGTTTGATTATATGGAAGCCATCTCGGCAGAGAGCACCGGGTCGCGAGGAATCTGTATGCATCTGCTGACCATACCGCCAGGCGGACGCAGCAAAGCGCATTTGCATCAAGATCACGAGACGGCGATCTATGTGCTCCGTGGAAAAGCAGCCATGTGGCACGGCGAGCAGCTCGAGCAGTACGTCGAGGTGGAGGCAGGGCAATTTCTGTACATCCCGGCAGGCGTCCCGCATCTGACGTATAACGTATCCGATACGGAGCCATGCTCAGCCGTCATCGCCCGCACCGACCCCAACCAGCAGGAGAGCGTGACTCTTCTGCCGGAGTTGGAGGGGCAGCGGCCAGCTCCCTGAGTGTGGCGGATGAGAGCGGCTTTTCCCGCTCTCATCTAGGCTAACCCCTACTTTCGCGCGACGAAAGAGGCTTTTTCCGCTTTCAGTCCAGTAACCACTGCTCTTACTGAACTTGTTGCTCTCTGAGAGCGGCTTTTCCCGCTTTCATCTAGGCTAACCCTTACTTTCGCGCGACGAGAGAGGCTTTTTCCGCTTTCACTCCAGTAACTGATGCTTTTACTGGCTTTTTGTTCTTTGAGAGCGGCTTTTCCCGCTCTCATCTAGACTAAACCCTGCTTTCGTACGCCGAGAGAGGCTTTTTCAGCTTTCATTCTAGTAACTACTGCTACAAACCTACGGAACACAACAAAAAATGCGTTAGTTTGGTCAACATCGGCGACGAGAGCACATAAATGTTCTCTCAGCCAACTTTCGGCGTGTTTTGGATACTGAGAGCACGTATACGTTCTCTCAGCCACAAAAAATGGGTTAGTTTGTTCAACAACGGCGACGAGAGCACACATGTGTGCTCTCAGCCAACTTTCGGCGTGTTTTCGATGTTGAGAGCACGTATATGTTCTCTCAGCATCTTCGCCAGAAATGCCCCCACTATGAATTCACACACCTACAATCGATTTCCCCGTGCTCTGCACCCACACGTCCTTGAAATCGATCCAGCCGAGAGGCGAGACTGTAATGCCTTTCAGCCCCGGCTGGTATGCTGCGTTGTTCTTCCGGTGGATGAGGAACAGCACGTATGTCTCCTCGCGAAGCCGCTCCTCGATCTGTCCGAGCAGAATGCGCCGCTCGTCATCGGTCTTCGCGGCGAGTGCGAGGTCGATCTGCAGCTTGGACCATTCGAAGAATTCGGGGTGAAGGTGTTCCTTCAAGAAGCTGCCTTGCTGCTCATAGGATTCTACCTCGCATACCTCGTCTTGATCCAGCACAATGCTGTACAGCACGCAATCCGCCTCGCTCACATTTCTGCGCCTTATATAGTCGATGCCATCTTGGATCTGAATATTGACCGGAATTCCGTGCTCAGCACAGCGAGCCTGAATCCATGCCGTATCCTCCCGGTAGCTGCTGCTCGCAAACAACGTAATCGGCGTACCATCATACCCTGCTGCGCGAAGCAGCAAATCCGCTTCAGCAGGATCATACCGTACGCTCCGGTATGGTGTGTGCTCATCTGGACGGAATCCGCGCGCCGGATACATCCGCTCTTCGCCGAGATCCTCGATCATCCGTTTCCGGTCAATCAGCAGATCGATCGCTTTGCGAAAGAGCGGTGACTGCTGAGGACCTTGCCGCCTCATGTTCCACGTAATGAGCGTGCAGCCCTGGCTGAGAACCTCGACCGAATCCAGATCCATATCCGTCTGCTGTTCTTGACTGTTATGATCCACGAGCAGCTTCTCCCAGCATTTACGCGAGGATATCCCGTGCTCCGGAGGCATAAAGGCAATCTCGACGCCATCCAGATGCGCTCTCCCATGGTAGTAGCTCGGATTGGCCGCGAGCATAAGCCGGTCCTCATTCCACTCGGTAATCATGAATGGCCCCGTTCCTACCGGGCTTCGCCAGAATGCCTCTCCCTCCTTCAACACGGCATCCCGCGGTACAATGGAAGCCGTCGTTGAGCACATGAAACGATGGAAAATCCGGTTCGGCTTCGCAAGCTCAATGCGAATGGTGCGCGGCCCTACCGCTTCAATCTTCACGACGGAACGCAGCACCCAACTATGTGCCTTACCTGCTCGCAGCCGCTCGAGCGTAAACAGAACATCCTCCACCGTCAGCGGATGTCCATTATGGAAATGAACGCCTTTACGCAGATGGAAATGCCATACACTCGCATCATTATTGCATTCCCACGCGTGTGCGAGCGCTGGGACAACCCGTCCGGTTGCCGTATCCAATTCTACCAAGCAGTCGAAGACTTGCCGGACCATATGGGCATCGAACGAAAAATAGACTTCGCCCGGATCGAGCGTAACGATAGGATAAAGGACAGGCATTCGCAACGTATCGACGAGCCTCTTCCCATCCTCCACTTCGGCCCGATAGCCAAAATGATGATTAAGCCACTCCGTGAACCGCTCATTCACCTGAGATCCGATTCCATGCTTATGAATAAGCTCGAAAGCGAGTTTATAATCGCCTCGCTGCGCCATTTGCCGCGCCAGATCGAGCAGCATAGCATCCCGCTCTGACCGAAAAACAAGCCGCGACCGATTCCCGCGTCCCCGCCCCGGCAGCCATTCGATAAGCCCCTCGTCTTCCATCTTGCGCAGCACAAGCTTCACGTTGCGCGTCGTGCAAAAGAGCACCTCCGCAAGTTCTTCAAGCGAGACTTCAATTGGCGTGCCAATACCCATTGCATTCTCCCCTGCAAACCGCTTATATAAGTCCAAATACCGTTCCGCCGTACCGCTTTGCATCTCGCATGACCTCCATTCGCCATAAAAGGGGAAGTTTGTTACGAAGATTCTACTCTTTTTATCCCCTTTTAGCCAGCGCATAATAAATCTATAAACGGCAGAGGGGGAAACGACATGTTACAGCACAATAGCACTTACACAAATGAGAAATTGTGGCAGTACCAGCAAGAGGAGCTTGAGCGAAATATTCAACAAGCAGAGCTCATCCGTCAGGCAAAAGTACGCCAGCAAACGCAAAAAGCGAAGCAATCAGCTAGCGCGAAGCAATCGGCAGCCAGATTCAAACTGCCCAGCTATTTAAGTAAATGGCTTCTGGCAAACACAGATGCCACTCCCGATCGTTCAGAATGCGAGCGAGGTGAACAGCTTCATGCTGAATGATTGCAAAAGGCGGCTTTCCACTTTATAGAAAAGTGAAAAGCCGCCTTCTTCTTTTCTTACTCCTCGAACAATCGCTCGCCGCGATGCAGCCGCCATGCGATCTGCGCCGTATGCGGGAGCTCGCGGGCGGTTGGCGCATGCGCCGCCAAGTAGCGCGTACATGCGAGAAGCATCGTCTCTTGCGCACGAAGAGCGAAAGCATCCTGCCTTACCGACCAGCGCTCGTACTCCGCAACAGCCGCCTCGTACATTTGGAACGTATGGAACTCCGCATCCTCCCGAAGCAGCGCAGCGCCAAGCGTGTTCAACAGCGAGCCGACTTCCCCGCCGCGCTCCAGATAGTTCGCCGTCCATTGCGCCGCGCGATCGACTTGCTGGCGCTGATCGAGCAGCTGCAGCAGCTCCTCCGTGCTCGGCACAGCCGCGGTCTCGCCGCTGCCAGCCGTTGCCTTCGGACGCTTCGCTGCCGGAACATTCAAGAAGCGATCGAGGTAGACGCTGATCGCCCCGTGGAAGATCGCCCGCTGAAGCAGCGGTTCTTCCGAGCGCAGCAGCCGCTCATGCACGGCATGCGCATATGTGAATGTATGCAGCACCGCGACCCAATCGCGGAAGTCATTCTGCGTATGGAAGCGCACGACCCGCTCCGCTGCGGCAAGCGTCACGAGCTGGGCCAGCTTAGCTGGAGCCATGCCGGCTAGCAACAGATCCCTTACCAGCTCTATCGTTTGGAGCGGTTGTTCGCTTAGCAGCTGTTCCAGGATGAAGCTCTCATCCTGATTCACGCTTATACCCTCGCCTACGCCAGAACCACCTCGCTCCGCTAGCTGCCGCACCGCCTCTTGTATCGGCTCGACCAAGTTAACCGGCGCCTGCCAATGATGCTGCTCCTCGCTTCGCGTCGGGTTGCCCATCATATGCAGCAGCGACGTCAGGATGCGCTTCTCTTGTCCGTTCTCTGCAAGCTCAAGCGCTTCGAACGCCTTGTTATGGAAATCGAACACATGCCCGCCGTCGAGATAGAAATGATCCGTTGCTCCAATGAGCATCATATCCGCGAGCTGCTCCACACTCATTCCTTTGTCGATCGCGGTAATAACCAGCTTCTCCGCCCCTTGCGTATCCCGCACTTCAATGCAATTGCGATACCAGCCGGCAAGCCGCTCGAAGGATACGTCTGCTGACGGCAGCGCCCCCAACAGATGACGGCTGCTGCGGCCGGAGCTGTTTCGCGCGACATGAACAAGCCCCTGATAGAGTGCAAGAATCCGCCCCTGCTTATCTAGCTTCGGAATAATCCGGACCATCGCTGTCAGGATCGTCAGGCCTGAGTTCCATCCATTGCCGTTCTCGGTACCGAACCGAATGCCAATCCGCGCAATTTCTGCATCAGAGACATTCGCTTCAACGAGACCGACAACCGCTTTGGCGATGACGATGCTAATATTTTGCTGAAGCCCTTCCATTAACCGCTCTTTATATTTCTCAACATGATTCGCCGATCTTGGTCTCGGGTTGACATACACTTGCTCGTCTTCGATCTTCACCTCATAAGATGGCACATCGTCCGCCCACGGATCAAGCGTTCCGCCGCTGCAGACGTCGAACCGCGCATGATGCCAGTGGCAGGTCAGGATTCCATCGCAAAGGCTGCCCATATGAAGCGGAAAACCAAGATGCGGACAACGGTTATCGACGGCAAAGATCTGATTCTCATGAGAGAACACAGCAATACCGCCTCGAACGACGGCTGCACCTTTTTCCCGCAATTCTGCGACGCTGCCAGCTTGAATCCAATCTGTCTTCGTACTCATCTGGGCCATCTCCTCCGATTCTTATTCTCGTATTAACCAGAACAACAAGTATTGCATTGCAGCCGAACCTGTGAGCACAACCGGCAGCCAGATGGAGTCGAGATTCTTGGAGAAGCACAGCAGCAGCGTGATCGACAGGATCCGTCCTGCATTCAGAAACACCTCGCGCATGACGACCGACTCTACCTTCAGCTGCCCTTTTAGCGGAAGTGTGCCGATAAGCCTGTAATAGTATGAGGTCAGCGTGTTGACCGCAAGCGGGTTGCAAATCGAGAACATCATCATGAAAATAACTACCGTCCACGTCGAAACATCATAGAGCAGGAACACCGCCCCGAACAGAATGCCGGTCGTCGAGAACAGCACGTACTTCCGCACCTGCTCTTTCTTCGCTTTGCGAGAGATGACATAGCCTGTTCCAACGGTCAGCGCGGCGAAGAAGACGCCGAAGTAGCCGACCAAGTCCTCTCGTCCAACGGTTTGATAGAGTAATATATTCGGCAGAAACAGCATAATTCCTTGAAACAAGCCGAGCACGAAGAATGAGGCCAGCCCCTTGAGCCACACCGCGTTCTTGCGCATGACGATCCCCATTAAATTCAGATGGTATGCGCGATGATGCGTCGGAACAGTCGGTATTCGGAAGCTAATGACGGAGGCGAGCACGAACATAACGAATGCAAAAAGGAACGTAATAATATAGCCTTGAAGCCCCTCATTCAGGCGGATAACAAACCCTGCCAGTGCAGGACCGACCAGCCCCGCGCCGTTGAAGACGATCATATTAATCGCGAGAAAACGAATCCGGTTCGTCTCCGTCGACACATCGTATTGCAGCACGAGATACCCGGTCCAATAGAAGCCACTCGCCATGCCATGGAAGATCGCGAAGAGCATGTACCATTCCGCTACCTTCTCCTGTGCAATAATGACGAGCAGGTAAAATACCGCAATAGTCAGGATACCGAGTCGATAGGTGACCATCCGGTCCTTCCGCTTCGTAATCCATCCTCCGAGTGCGAAGGCGACAGGCGTGAATAAGAATACGATCATGTTATAGAAACCGTTAACTGCAAGATCCTGCGTGAGGCGCCATAGATACAAATTCAGAAACAGACCAGACATCGAGGCGCCGAACTGAAAACAACCGTGGATAATTAGCGCAATAATCGCTTCTCTGCCAAGCTGGCGTTCCTTCGGTACAGGAGCGCTCCGTAGGTTGTGGGGCCATCGAAATCCGAGACTTGCCTTCATATGCGAAAGGTCCTCCTCATGCAAGATTGCAGGTATCTGCTCATCCAATTGCTGACATTGTATCATAGCGGCCAACAATGGTAAGCGCTTTATTTTCCCCTCTCGTGCGAAAATAATTGATCTGCTCGGCCTACACCCCAATTCAGCGGCAAAATCAGCCTTTTTGCTGGGATAGGGTCGATTCGGGCTCTTATGCTTCACTTGACGGGGCTTTTGGCTCAAACTCGTATATACACATGTCTGAAATGACCCCTATAAATGTCTGAATCAAACCCTTTCAAGGAGGACATTCTCCATTACAATGAGGGAGATAACGATATGTCTACAATTGAAGGAGGCTGCTTATCAATGTGGCAAGCATCATGGATTTGGGGATCAGGAGAAGAAAGCCCGCGCAATGCGTGGCGTTGTTTCCGCAATAGCTTTCAATACGAGGCGGAGGGCAGCAGCAATACGACGGTGAAGCTGACGGCTGACTCTCGCTATGTGCTTTATGTCAATGGGGTGCAAGTTGGACGCGGACCGGTTCGGTCTTGGCCGTTCGAGCTTGCTTATGATGAATATGAGATCGGGCATCTATTGAAAGCCGGCAGCAATACGATTGCAGTTCTAGTGCTGCACTATGGTGTCGCGACATTCCAATATTTGCGCGGCAGAGGCGGCTTGCTGCTGCAGGTGGCTACTGTTGCTGAGAATGGAACCGAGCGCGTTATTGCTGCAACGGATGCGAGCTGGAAGACGACGGAGCATGATGGTTACGACGCGCGCTCCTCGCGTATTTCGTGCCAGCTACCTTTTGCCGAGCGATATGATGCAAGAAGCGTGAACGCTGCATGGACGGAATCGGCTTTCGATGATTCTGCTTGGGAATCGGCTGACGTTATCGGCAGTGCTGGTATGGCTCCTTGGACGAGCCTTGTACCAAGATCGATTCCCTATCTAACAGAGGAACCAATCTATCCTGCCCGTGTGGAAGAGATGAACTTCGTGAAGCCAGCTGCTTGGAATGGCGTGTTCGATGTTCGGACCTTGCTTGTGCCGGAGAGTGTTAATCATGCAAATCCGCTTTCTTTCGTCGGGTTTATGGCAACTGTGGTTACACTGTCTGAGGCAGCAACCTTCACAATTGGCAGCGTCGATAACGGCCGAATTCCGCTTCGGGTAAGTGTGGATGGCAAATGGTTTGATTCTACAGACTACTATGGCGAGAATCCGCAGCAGTTCGTATCGGCGGAGCTTCCTGCCGGCGAGCATTTCCTGCTGTTCGATCTGAGCCGGGGCTCGCATGGTCATAGCTATCACCTCGGCTTCCACGCGGATGTGGCGTTCGAGGTACGTTCTCCGCTTGCAGGCGGCGAGGGCGCGTCAGGTGGGGCAGGCGGGTTCAGCTCCGTTCCATTCGCTGCAATTGGACCATTCGACTGGGCCGAGCATATCGACCATCAGCCGGATACGTCCATCCGCAAGGAACAACCGGAGCACCAAATCATGCTCGGGGTTGGCTCAGCCGAACAGCTGCTAAGCAATCACTCGGAATGGGTGCGCGAGGTGCCGGAGGATCTGTTTACGAGAACCGATGTGTACGGCGAGTCCGTGTGGCATGTTATTGAACGGCCGCTGCCTGTGCCGGTTCAATTGCAGCAAGCCGTGCTTGCTAGCGGCAACTCCGCTGTTGTGCCTGTCCATGCAGAGCTGGACACCGAGCTTGTCATTGATTTTGGCAGGGAGCTCTCCGGGTATATTGCCTTCGAGGTCGATGCAGCTGAAGGCACGGTTATCGACGGCTACGGATTCGAATTCATGCGTGACGGCTGGCGCCAGCACACGTATGAGCTGGACAACACGTTCCGCTACACATGCCGTGAAGGCAGACAGTCTTATGTATCTGTCGTGCGCCGCGGTCTGCGGTACTTGGCGATTACCGTGCGAGGTGCCTCGCGTCCTGTGAAGCTCGTAGAAGTGAAGCTGCTGCAAAGCAATTTCCCTGTCGCAAATGTCGGCGTGTTCCAATCCAGCAATGCGATGCTGAATGAAATTTGGCGAATTAGCCGGGACTCGACGCGCCTCTGCATGGAAGATACGTTCGTGGATTGCCCTGCATTCGAGCAGACGTACTGGGTCGGCGATGCGCGCAACGCTTCTCTAATCAACTATTATGCATTTGGCGATGCGGATATCGTTGAACGCTGCTTGCGGCTTGTTCCCGGTTCTGCGTTCCAATCGCCGCTCTATGGCGATCAGGTGCCAAGCGGCTGGAGCAGCGTCATCCCGAACTGGACCTTCTTCTGGATCACCGCTTGCCTGGAGCATTATCAATATACGGGCAATGAACAGTTCGCGCGGGATATGTGGCCGCATGTTCGGTTCACGCTGGAACATTACTTGGAACATATTGATGCACGCGGACTTCTCTGCAAGCGAGGATGGAACCTTCTCGATTGGGCGAACTTCGAACAGCCGGGCGATGGCGTCGTCACACCGCAAAATATGTTCCTCGTCAAGTCGCTCCGCGATGCGGCTGCGCTTGCTTCGGCCGCAGGCGATGAGGCTGGTGGCACGGATCTGCTGGAGCAAGCCGTGCAACTCCGCAGCGCGATCAATGCGCACCTGTGGGATGAAGGCCGCGCCGCGTACTTGGATTGCATTCACATTGACGGACGTCCATCCTCAACGGTGAGTATGCAAACGCAAGTTATCGCGATGCTCTGCGAAATTGCGGATGGCGATCGTGCTGAGGTGCTGGATGGTTATGTCGTTGAGCCTCCGGCTCATTTTGTCCAGATCGGCAGCCCGTTCATGTCCTTCTTCTATTACGAAGCGCTTGCGAAGCTCGGGCATCAGGATACGATGACTGCGGACATTCTGCACCAATACGGCGCGATGGTCGACAACGGTGCAACGAGCACGTGGGAAGTGTATCCGACAAGCGGCATTACGCATAATGCGAAGATGCTTACGCGCAGTCATTGCCACGCTTGGTCCGCGGGGCCCGCGTTCTTCCTCGGCGCCGAGGTGCTCGGCGTTCGCGGCGCAAGCCCAGGCTGGACGAAGGTGTCGATCGCACCGAAGCCGGTCGGTCTCACTTGGGCGCGCGGAAGCGTTCCGCTGCCAGGCAGCGGCCGCATCGACGTAAACTGGACGCTGGATACGGCGGCGAACGTCATGAAGCTTCGCGTCGTCGCGCCTTCGCGAGTCGAGCTGGCGTTCGAGCAGCCGGAAGGCTATGAGCTTGAGATTGAAGAGATTCGAGTCGGTTAAGGAATAAAGTGGTGGGAGTCTACTCTATGGGGACTCTCACCGTTTTTTTGTTATGCGTGTATGTAGTAGCAACGAGGGAGCCTGAGAATTTTAACGGTTGTGACCGTGCTTATTTGCGTAATAATAACCACTTTTAAATTCTAACGGTTGCCAGAGAGGTTATTGAGCCCATATCTGAAGAACTCGTACCCCAAATCGCCGAATAACGTTGCTGGCAACCGTTACAAATTCAAAAGAGTGATTTTAGGCTAAATATCCCCCGCGACAACCGTTAGCGTTAGCGTATGCGAGGGGCCCCGTTTTCCGCCAATGTGGAGTACCACATACCTCTCTTTCCACCATTTCGCGCAATTTTTCGCTAATAGAGTACCACGTACCCCTCTTCCCGCCATTTCGCCGATTTTCTGCCAATGTGGAGTACTACGTACCCCTCTCCCGTCCCTAACTGGAAGGGATTCCCACTGACTGCGTTGAATCTAACACTTACACATCCACCTTTGAAAGGAGCCTACCCATGCAACTCACCGATATTCATGCTTTTATCCCTCAACTTCGTACAGCGACGGCTGTTTCCAAGATCCATAAAGGCTTCTCCTATGACGGCAAATACCTCATCTACGAGAACAGCGACAATCCGACCTATGTGCTCCGCACTGCGCCGATCAGTCAGAGCGAACAGAAGCGACTGGAGTTTGAAACGTTAGGTCGCGTCTACCGGTACGGAGTTAGAACCTCTGAGCCTGTTGTCTTCGGCACAGTCGAAGAGCTCCAGTTATGTTACATGGTGCTGCGTTATGTCGAAGGGGAAGATGCGTCTGAGAAACTTCCGTCCATGTCGGCAAACGAACAGCACGAAGTGGGATTTGCAGCTGGTCAGGAACTGCGTATGATGCACGAGGTAGAAGCACCTGAGCACTTGGAACCGTGGTCAACACGCAGGATTGCGAAGCACAACCGCCAGATGGAGGAGTATTTCCGCTGCGGGGTTAAGCTTCCAGAGGAAGATGCGGTTATTGCTTTTATCAATAGGTACCTGCCGCTGCTTGAAGATCGTCCGAATCGGTTTCAGCATGACGACTTCCATCCGGCCAATCTGCTTATCCATCACGGCACGTACGCGGCGGCAATTGACTTCAATCGTTATGATTGGGGAGACCCGTATCATGATTTCTTTAAGGTCGCGTATTTCAGCCGAGAGGTCAGCATTCCGTTCTCGATCGGGCAAATCGACGGGTATTTCAGCGGCGAACAGATTTCCACGCAGTTCTGGAACCTATACGCGCTCTATGCGGCTATGACCATATTCGGAACAATCACTTGGACGCTCAAAGTCGTACCGGAGCAGATTGATTCCATGATGGATCGCATTCGGATTATTCTGGACGATCACCGGAATTTTGCAAGCGCCATACCAACTTGGTACGAACATAAACACTAGTCCAGCACAAACAATAAGAGAGCTGCCTCCCCTGAAGGAAAGCAGCTCCCGTCCCTAACCTATAAATCTAAATAAAAATCTCCGACCATCGAAGCAAGCGCTTGACGGAAGCTTCCTTCATAACCACTGCCATCTGAATCAAGCGCATGCTCGCAGCGTGCAACATATGCCATGCAATACGTAGTCGCAGCGGAAGCTTTCGCCCACTCCTCATCCGCAAACGCTACTCCGCGGAATCGCTCGTATTCTTTGGCGAACGCATAGGATTCCTCTTGGGATGGCGTCACTTTCACAGGGATATCCCATGTGGTCGTGAACGTAGCTGCCGCAATTCCGAGCATGTTCAGCTCATCCTCCAGCTTCAGGCTATCCCAGTCATAGACCATCGCTACATGGTCGCCGTTGAATCGAAAATGTTTCAATGACCAATCCAGGTGGCCGAGCACGAGCTTGCCGTTAATGCGATTGACGGTCTTTTTGGCCCTATTCGCGATGGCGTCAATCCACTCGGCTCCCTTCGCTGTCCGCTCAAAGTTGAATAAGTCATTATGAGGAATCGGATAGAGCGATTCACTCGTGCAAAATCTCCCGGTCTCTAAATTCGGCGTGTCCTTGTACGGCTCGGTGCTCTTAATCAATTGAGCCAGTGTTTGAGCAATAGCTGCTCGAATTGCTGGCTCATGGGCATCCCGCAGTTCGCCAGGCGCGGCGAATGCATCGACGGTTGCGATTCCAGCACCTAACTCCGTAGGCTCCAATAATACGCGAGGACAAGGAAAGCCGCTCACCGCAAGAGCTCTCTGCACACTCGAAACAGCAGTCAAATAGGGCTTGCTAATGGCAGTTATCGTATCGGCTGATGTAGGCTTATGGAGCTTCACAAAGATTTGATTGCCATCCTCCAGCTCAAAGCCAAATGAAGCGCCGACGCTGAAGCTAACGGACAGACATGATCGGATCGGGCTATTAAGATGGCTTTTGCAGAAATGATTCATGTCTGCTGTAATTCGATCGGCGTCCGACATACCGAGAATAGAGTTGCATAGTAGAACATTCTCCTCATCTTCAAAGGAGCCAAGCAGCGCTTCTCGAAAATCCACTTCCTTCAATCCCCTCGTCTCATCATGCTGGCTTCATGCTGCTATTTATCCCTTCAAACGCACATTTCCCGCATCTCCATACAGCACATCCAGCGACTTCGTAAACTCGCCAGTTACAGCGTTTCGCTGCTGACGGTACGTGCCCCAAGCCGTGCCCGTGCTCCAGAAGCAGCTGAAATCATCCTGTTCAATAACCGGCGCGAAGCTGATCGTCCCTTCACGCATATCGTAGGTGAAACCGCTAAGCGACAGCAGCACGGCCCAGCTTGCCAGCGATCTTGCATAGTGATAGCCGCACTCTTCCTCCGCCCACGGGTTGCGGCGATAGCCGTCATGGCGGTCGCGGACCGCTTTGACAAGCGTCAGCCCTTCCTCAATCATGCCCTCGTAGATGAGATGAGCGGCAACGTGGTACTCAATGCCCGTCCATACTTCGTCCGCGTAGACGAACGGAACCTTCGGGCGTCCGCCATGCGGCCACGAACACAGCAGCAGGCCCTGCTCATCATTAAGCGTATACGTGCGCTGCACATTGGCATGTCCGTAGAAGTCCGTGCGGAAGTTGTAGTTGAAGATCGAGGCGACAGCTTGCTTCACATGCGCTTCCGGCAAAATATACCCAAGCCCCGCAACATGCGCGAGGAACTGGCCGAACACTTGGTCCGACAGGCAGCCGATGCCGTACTGATACAGATGCGCGTTCACATCGTCGATGCGCTGCACATAATATTCGCCGTTCCAGAGCAATTCGTCGACCCGCTTCTGCCCACGCTCGAATGCCGCGGTGTAACGTTCAGCCCGATCCGTATCGCCGACGAACGCCGCCATCTCTGCGCCAGCCTTCAACGCTGCGAGGAAGAGCGAGTTAGCGAGCGAGTTCGGTCCAAAGAACTCAATATCGTACGTATTATGCTGCTCGCTATCCAGCACGCCGTCGCCGTCCGAATCCCAGTGCCCGAATGCAAAATCAAGCGCCAGCCCTGCCTTTTCCCACAATTTATGCAGGAAATCATGGTCCCCGCTAAGCTTCCACTCGCGGTACAGCCGGACAATCGTGCCCATCTGCCCATCCACAGCCGGCGGCATATTGTGACGCCCCATGCCGAAGGTCTGCTGCGTGCGGAAGGCCATATTGCCGGTCTCGTCTGTCTCGACGAGAAACTCGATATTCCTCGCGCTCCGCTCCAGCTCAGGGAACAGGAATGCCGCCGTCTGCGCATAATTCCATACATGCGTGCAGGTTCCATGGCAGCTGCCATGCTGCGAATGGCTTCCCTCGAACGCGTAGAAGGTGCCCCCTTCGACACGGAAGCAGGTCGGGCTGCGCAGCACCGTCATGTTCGCAGACAGCGCATCAATCACATAAGCAGGCAAGGTGCTGCCGAACAGCGCTTGATGGAACGAACGCGTGCCTTGCTCCAGGCGCTCCAGCTCTTCTATTAAATAACGTCCAGCGTCCCAAGCATCAGCAAACTTGGTCGCGTAATGGTTGCGAATAATCTCCCCCGGCTGAAGCTTGAAGTCTTCATCCCAATGCTTCGGCCGATTCGGAAAATGCCACGCCAGCACGAATTCGAACGTTTTCTCTTCGCCCGGTAGGACTGTCGCATAGCCGCCAATGGAGCCTACGCGCAGCCGTGATTGCGGCGCAATTGCGACTTGTTCGTTATCGACAGGCGGTATTTGATCTAACCTGCCATCCTCGGCAAAATCATCCCAAAACTCATGCGCTCCATCCCACCAGCTGCCGATCTGCCAAGTCGGCTTCGTCGTCACATCATCCGACGTTGTGAGGAGGCTCATGCTGCCATTACGCAGATGGTCCGCAGGAAGCTTCGGCGATGTGAAATGAACGCCGGTCATTCTCCCTTCCTTACGCAGCTCATTTATGCCAACCTCGTCAACCAGCGTGTTATCGAACCGGTCGAGCCCTTGCCAGCCGACTGGATTGGACAAGCTGCCTACAATGGATACATCGACAGGCAGCGAGGACGGATTACTCACCTTGTAGCGAAGCACGGCAGCGGGAATGCCTGAGTCGTCCGCATTGAGCGGTATAAAAGGCGTAAACGCTTCCAATTTCACGTTGACTGGAAGCGACGCATCTTCAAACTCCACCTCGGCCAGCGGATACTCTCCGCGCAGCTTCGATGCTTTCAGCCGCGGCAGCCCCGCCATCGTGCCGGCGTGATACCCTTTGCCGTTCAGCCCATACGGCGGCTGCAGCTCGGCTTCCAGTACCTTGGCGACCGGCTCGCCACCGCCATGCGCCTTCGCCCAAATCGCGAAGAAGCTATAGTAAAGCTGATTGCCTTTGCCCGGACGATTGAAAAGTTCAAAATCTCTGAGCTCGCCGCGCGCGCCGAGCGAAATATTGCCAGTACCGATACCGCCAAGCAGAAAAGCCGCTTCCTTCGCATCATGCTTGAACTCGCGCTGCTCTCCACGAGCGAACAGCACTTCGCTTGGATACACTTTCGCTTTCGCTTTCGAATCCACTTGCTTCTGCATTCAATTAACCCCTTTGCTTTGGTAGCGTTGATTAATTAACGGAATCATGTAGTAATTCGGAGCGGATGAGGGATTTCCTTCTGTAGCAAAATGCAGACTATGTGCTGGCGTAGAATTGGACGCGTGAGCCTGGATGTTGGCAGATGTATTGAAACTGAGAGAGCGTATTCGCTCTCTCAGCTAAAAACCCGCCGTCATCCAACATGACGGCGGGTTTCCTTATTCAGCGCGATGATAGAGCGCCTTCAATGCTTCTCGTGTTGCAGCCGATTGAGGCATGTTGCGGACATCGGTATTGTCCGTGATCTGGTCGATGCTGCCGATTGGGCGGTGCTCCGCCAGCCAGCGGATATGGCTGTCTTGGAGGCGTTCTCGGAGCAGAGCCGCAATGTCGCTGCCATTCATAACGTTGAATGGACGAGTGAAGAACGGAGTCGCTTCCTCCCCTATCTTCACATCCGTTAGCCCCAAATCATTATGCATCCGAGCTAACACGCGGTACACACGGTTTAACGCAGCTTCCCGCACTTTCCAGCTGGTGGCCGCTTGCGCTTCCAACAGGAGAGGCAGCAACTGCTCTGCGCAGCCCAGCTGCTTGAACGCGGTTCCGAACCATTTTGGATAAGGCGCGTACTTTCGCTCCATTAGGAAGCACAGATTCATCACATCACGAACGATGCGAGAGCCCATGACGGCAGAGCCTAGCTCATCGCCTACATATCCCGCGCGGTTCATCAGATGTTCTTCTTGCCCGATCCGCTGCCAAGTGCAGATCATCAGATAGAGCCAGATATCATCTGGATAGTAAGCGAATCGCCCGCGAAGCTCCTTTAGCTCTCCCGCTCCGTCCTTGAACACAGCTCCACTTGTTAGCTCAAGCAGCGTTTGCGATGGGAAAGTAAGCCAGTCTAGCAGATCGACTGCTGCATTCACGTCTAGCCCGAGTCTTCTCTTCAGATATGCCGGCAATGTTGTGATCAAGGTCATACCCGTATCCACCGGAAAACCATGGAACTGCTCCGACGCCCTCTTCTCAAGCAGCGCACGCAGCTCTTCTATCGCCTCTGCCGGATAGCTAGCTCCAAGGAACACGCATACGCGCGGTCCCCAGTCGTGATCCTGCGACATCTCGGTATCGAAGCCGAGTACTTCGCTGCCTGGACCAATCAATGCTGCAGCGTAATCGTCCGATGCCGAGTGTTCCCGCATCATCGGTTCTACGATTTCGTGATAGAACCTCCTGCTTAATTCAATCCCTTGCATCTAGATTCGCCAACCCCCATGAAATCGCATTCATTCCTGTATTCATTCATGATACACGTATTATTCAGCTGTTCATAGATGCTAAGTGCTTCAGCTTATCCGGATTGACGACAATATAGAAGGAAGAGATCTGCTGCTGTTCGTTCACATCGAATGTCAGTACAAAATAAGGCTTTCCTTCTGTATATCCAATTACGCCTGTTCCGCCATTCACCGCTGCGAAGTCGAAGCGGTTATCTTCAGGCAGCTGCTTCTCCATAATGCCGAGGAAGTACGCAGCAATGCGCTCTGCCCCTTGAATGGGCCGAACGGCAGCCTTTACTTTTCCGCCGCCATCCGGGTAGAGAATAGCGCCTTCTTTCACAATGCTGAGCAGCTGCGGCATGTTGCCGGATACGAGCGCCTGCACGAACTGCTCGACGAGATTCTTCTCTTTCTGCTGGGCATTCGCGCCAGCAAGCTCCCGCTCCTGCTCTGGAATGCCGCTGATCGCCACCTTCGCCCGGCGGAAGATTTGGCGGCAATTCGTGCTGCTCTTGCCGACAATATCTGCAATCTCATCGTAGTCATATTGCAGCACTTCTCGCAGCAGGAAGACCGCCCGCTCCACCCAGGAGAGCTGCTGAAGCAGCAGCAGGTAGGCGGTCGATAACGATTCCTTCTGGGTATAGGAGCTGAACGGTTCATTACCCTCCGATTGACTTGCATCCACTAACGGCTCTGGCAGCCATGGCCCGACATACACCTCGCGCTGCTTGCTGGCTGAGCGGAGGCGGTCGATACAGCGGTTCGTGACGACTTTGCACAGATACGCCTTCGGATGACGGATATCCGCCAGCTTCATCTCGCTCATCGCTACAAAAGCCTCCTGCACAATATCTTCCGCATCCATAACGCTGCCGAGCATGCGATAAGCTAGCGCGAACAACAGCGGTTTATAGGTTTCATAGGCTTCAGTCGCAGCTCCATTACCTTCTGTCTGCTCCATTGTAAGCCCCTCCTTCTTATTCTAGGTGTCGTTAATGGCTGAGTATTGCCTCGGCCGCTCTTCTGGCGCTTGCCGCTGAAGCGTCCGCGAGCAGCTCGCCGTGACTTACCCAGTCTCCTGCCACGTACAACCCTTGAATCTCCGGTACTGCCGGACCTACTGCTCTGTGCTTATTCCCGCGGTGCGGATAATCATGCACGACAGTGATGTTCGGCAAGAACTGCTTGGCAACGACCTCTTGCTCCCATCCAGGCTGGAGCATGGACATCGTCTCGAGCAGCAGTTTCTCATCCGACTTCGGATCGGACGTACCCGGAGTATTATATTTAATTAAATGGACGACGACTTCGCCATTATCGCTGAGCTTCGCGCTCACCGAATGCTCGGAGAAGAAAACCGGCTGATCAAGGCCAAGCGCAACATGCCGCCCTGGTACAGGAAGCTTGCGCAAGCCCAGGTCCATGCATGCCGCCGTCACAGGTCTCGCCTCTGACTTCCAGCGGTGCAGCGCCGTCGCTTCTGCGCCTTGCACCAGCTTCGCGCTCTCCGCTGGCGATGCGGTGCTGATCACATTCGAGACGGCAAGCTCCTCGCCATCCGCGAAGACGAGCTTCTGCACCCGGCCATTCGCATGTTGCAGCTCGCGTACGGACTTGCCGCTTACGATATGCGCGCCTGCTTGCTCCGCCTTCTGCCGCAGCTGCTCAATCAGGGTTTGCCAGCCGCCATTGAGATATTTCACGCCGCCCTTCAACGCCCGCTGCACTTGCGCAAGCGCCGGCGCAGCAAGCTGATTATCGGGATCATGCGTATACGTTGCCGTTCTGCACAGCGCGTAGAAGACATGCCTCACCTTCGGATCGGCCACTTCCCCTTCCGCCCACTCGCGCACGCTCATTGTCGCAGGCAGCCGCTTCGCGTTCAGCCTGCTGAGCTTCAGCATAAGACGCATCAGGTTTATTTTACCAGAGAATGTCAGCAGCTTCGAGGTCAGCATATTGATCGGATCCGGCGACAGCGAGTACAGCTCCTTATCCCAGATCACATTCGTCTTCGTGGAAGGCGGTCCCCCGTCAAGACGTATGCCATGCTCCTGCAAAATCTCATAAGCCCGCCCCGTCTTATACAGAGCATGGCCCCCCATATTCAGATGAATACCATGCTGCGTATTCGTCATCGCCCGTCCTCCGAGCCGCCCCGACTTCTCAATGACAATAACCGAACGCCCCTTCTTCGCAAGCTCCAACGCTGCGATTAATCCTGCCAATCCCCCGCCGATTACGGCTGTATCATAATGTTCCCTCTTCATCTCAATCACCCTCCTGTTGTGGTCTTCATGAAATAAGGCGGATGAGGAGGGGATTTTGTGACAAATGAGCTGAAAAAAAAGTCCGTCGAACCTAATTAGATAAACATGGCGAAAAATGTCATTTTTTAGTGCTGTAGGCACTGGTTTATACGCATTCTAGTAACATATGCTGTATCTATCAAGTATGAAACTCTACTAGCGGAGGATTTTCCAGATGCACACGATTCTTGAGCAATATGTTTCGCTCGCCAAAGGCATGCAAGCTTTGTACCCAGACGATGCACACATCGCTATCTTTGATGCAGAGAAGCTTATCCATAGCTTGCCTGGCACTACGGTTGATCTTGGTTTGCAGATTGGCATGCCGATCAGCGCATTCAAAGGACTTATTCCCGAGAAAGTCATGCAGACGAAGACTCGCCAAACGGAAGATGTACCAGTTGGCAAGCTTCCCGTACCTGTCAAATCGGTCGGCATTCCGATCTTCGATGAGAACGAGGAGATGATTGGAATCGTTGCGATCATTTCGTCGGCGGTACAGATGTACTCGCTTCGGGATGCGTCGTCGAAGCTGATTGAGCTGCTGTCGGGGATGTCGGAGACGACGAACCAAATCTCGCTCGGTTCGAATGAAATTACAGAGCGGCTGCATGAAGTGTCGGAATCGACACAGGTTGTGAAGAATGACATTCATCAAATTCAAGAGACGCTCCTGTTCGTCGAAGAAGTCGCTTCCCAATCGAACCTGCTTGGCCTCAACGCTGCGATTGAAGCTGCACGCGCGGGGGAGCATGGCAGAGGCTTCAATATCGTCGCTACCGAAATTCGCAAAATGGCCGATAAGAGCAAGGAAGCCGCACAGACGAGCAAGGATCAGCTGGAGCTCATACTGAAAGCCTACCAAGGCTTGAATGATTCCCTGCAGCAAATCGCCGCCATCACAGCCGAGCACAGCGCGGGACTTGAAGATCTCAATGCGACGTTCTCGCATATTGAAGGCATTACAAGCACGTTGAAATAATGCAAAAAAAAGAGCCTGACAGCCGCTTGGCTTGATCAGGCTCTTCCTATTCACTTACTCCTATTCACTTACCCTTATTCACTAACACTTCCCCGTCCATCTCAGGCAATATGCCGACGATATCCGTATTGCGCTTCACAATGTAACGCTTCGCTAGATACGTCTCCGTCAGCCCCAAGATGCGCACCATATTATCCCGTTCAAAATTACGGTTCCAGCCAAGCATCTCCCGTAAATTGCTTAATGATTGTTTGTAGTTGCATGCTTCAAGCCCTAGCCTCGTCTTCACGAACCGCTTCAGCGTCCGCATGTTCTGCATGACTAACGGCGCTCGAATAATGAAGATGTAATCCGCCTCCGAATAGCTGATCGTCCCCCACTTGTGATGCACGCCTTCGATAATCCAGGACGGTTGCCTCACGATGTCCTCCAGCATCTTGTCTCTGATCGCTTCTGGATACTTGGAATCATCGCTTCGATCCCAGACGAGATTATCAGTCTGAATATGAGGAATGCCATAATGCTTCGCGAGGCGCCCCGCAATATAGGTTTTGCCGCTGCCGCAGCCACCGACAATTCGAATTTTCATATCCGCAGCTCACCACCTTTAACAGTAGCTAATGTTCATTTCGAGTTCTCCCGCGTAATCAAACTGCTCGCTCGGAGACACTTTCAGTTTCGGCCGGATTCCGGAGCTGATGCTGTACGCCGCTAACGCAAGGATGGCAGCGTCCAATATATCGTCTTTCGCGACTGCATTCGCTTTCGAATGCAAGAGCATGGATTCTATGACTGCTGCGGGAATGCCTGCTCGATGCAGAATAAGGGAACGCTCCATGATCCCTTCCTTCGTCTTCTTGTTGTGCTCCAGCGCCGCATTCCCATTAAACCGCTGAAAGTTCAGCTCCGGGTGTGACTCTTCGATCAGATGCTGGATCCCATGTGGCAAATTCGCTTTCATGAACAAATCCACTTCTCTAATCTTCGGAATGATGTTCTCGGACTGCTTAGACAGCTTCTTCTGCACGATGGCATAATTCGTCTCCGATGGCGTCTCCGAATACGTCGCCTGTCTGGTCGGCGTGTTGAACACGCTGCTCTTGCGCTTCACAGGCAGCAGCTTCCTGCAATCGGCATCGCTTATGCGCTGCGAATGCGTATTATTGCTGCCGTGCTCGCCTTCCGGCAGACCGATCGGCATATCGATGAAGATGAGCATATCTTCGCGGCGCTGTGCCTGCAACAATGCCCATAGCTCCGTGATATTCGGAGTGAGCAGCAGCTCGGCTGTTGCTAGCTCACTCTCGATGATGACTGCCGCCCAGCCTGATCGGCAGCCGTCAATCCCTATTCCTGTTGGCATTTGGAGTTCCCTCGTTCCCTTCGCTTACACCAGCATATGCACGTTTTCTATGAATCTAGCATTTACTATAGGGATCCTACTTGAAAGGGGGAACCCTATTATGGTTCGTACGAAAGCCGTTCAACAGCCTGATCTCGTGCTTATTACTTGGTCACGTAACCCTCTCATTCCCGGTTCTGCGCGCAGAATCGTCTCTTTCCGCATAGTCGGCAGCGCTTATCCTTGCCGAAACAGCCTTGTTGTCGGAGGTCTCGTGGCTAACGCTTTAGCCTGCTTGCTTGACAACGACATTGGCTTCAAAGTTGTATACCGCAAGAAAACTTCCGACATCAGCGGGATCATCCTGCTGAAGCGCAATAAATAAGAATGGCAAAGAGCAGCGTCTTAAGCTGCTCTTTCATTTGGGACAGGTTGGTAATGCGATATGTACGGCAATGGTGCCTCAAGCCGAAGCCGAAACTTACAACAGCTCCGACTCGTATTCGCTGAACAATGCCTTCATCTTATCCCAGCTTCTGTCGGTCGACCGATGGATTTCTTCGATTAGCGTGTTGATCGTAGCCGTCATGACGAGCAGATAACGCGCTTCTTCCGGAGCCGGATTCCAGTAAGTATGCGCCTTGCCGCTCGGTACGATGACAGCTTGTCCCGCACCTGCTTCAATGATCTTATCATCGATTTGAAAAGCTAGCCGTCCCTCGAGTACATACCACGCTTCATCATCAACCAGATGCCGGTGCAGCGGCGCAATCGGCATCGGATCGCTGCCCTCAGGCGTACCTTCGGCTTTCCAATCTGCAAGGACCGTCTTCGCCCCGGAAGGTTGGAATGGCTGGCCGTTCATTAGGGATGAGATGAAGTTCATATCGGACATGAGGCATGTTCTCCTTCGAGTAGCGTTCTGAATGGAAATATAAGTCTGCTTGGATATTCGATGTGCGTGAAAGGTGTTCCTGCTTGAGAAACCTCCAAGTTCGTGTCCGAGTCTAATATTCCTAAATTCACGTTTGGTTCGAGAGCCGGACCATCTGAGAATGTTCTCGTGATGCGCGAAGAAAGTGAAGTGGACAGTTCCTGCTGGGCGCAGCCGAGAGGTTCGGCGAGCTCGGCGATCGTAATGCGATCTTCTCCCTGCCGTCCGATCAAGGTCACTAATGTTCCTTCCGGGTATGATCTCGGAAGCTTGATCATCAACTGATCCATGCAGATCTTGCCGACTATCGGTGTCCGCTTGCCATCAACCAGCACTTCCGTTCCTTGCATCCGCTGATTCCAGCCATCAGCATAACCGATCGGTACTGTTCCGATCCACTCGTCTTCCTCTGCCTGGTATGAATTGTCGTAGCCGAGATACTCGCCTTTTGCCAATTTCTTCACATGAATCAGACGGCTATGAAGGCTTAGCGCCGGCTCAAGTTGTACGGAATTCACAAGCTTCTCCGGATAAAAGCCGTACATAGCCGCGCCAATCCGCACCATATCCATTGCCAGATGAGGAAACCGCAGCGCTGCGGCACTGCCCGCACAATGATAATGCCGGATCGAGAGGCTAGACGATTGCCCCCATTCCTTCATCTCTATGAAGCGCGAGACCTGCTCCTCCAGAAATTCGGTGTTGGCTTGCCCTGCCGTCGCGAAATGCGTATAGAAGCCGTCCACTTCAACATCCTCTGCGCGCAGCCATGGAACGAGCTCGTCCCATTCTTCTTGCGAACGGATTCCAATCCGCCCAAGTCCCGTGTCCATTTTCACATGAACTCGAAGCTTTCCCGTATCCGAATAAGGCATGAACATGCGCATTTCAGCAAACCATTTGGCATTCGTGACGGTTAACGTGATGTCAAGATCAAGCGCGATTCGTACAAACTCCGGCTTAATAGGGGTCAATATGAGAATCGGCAACTTCAAGCCTGCAGCACGCAACCGGAGAGCTTCCTCCAGGTAAGCAACCGCTAAATAATCGGCCCCGGCCGATTCCGCTGCCGCAGCTGATTCGATATCTCCATGTCCATAGCCATTCGCTTTCACTACAGCCATAAGCTTGACGGAATGATGCAAGGAACGTCGAATGGTCTGCATATTCTCGCGAATGCGGCTCAAACTAATCTCAGCCCATGTTTCTCTTAGCATCCCTTCCACCTCACTTATTTCGAATATCGAATCGTTTGTTTGTTCTCGTGACGGGAGATCGCATGGTCAATCAATTTCTCAACCAGCTCTGCATAAGTGGTGCCGTCGGTACGCTCCCACATCACCGGATACATACTGAAATTGGTGAATCCAGGCAGAGCATTGATCTCGTTAAGGAACAACTCTCCTTCACTGCCAAGGAAGAAGTCGACGCGGGCAAGTCCTGCGCAGCCGTGAGCTTGATAAGCCTGAATCGCCAGATCCCGGATTCGCTCGGTCAATCCGCCTGGCAGCTCAGCGGGAATCGACATCTTAAGCCGCTTATCAAAGTACTTGGATTCGTAATCGAAGAACGCGTGGTCATGAATGAATTCTCCGGGCAATGAAGCTAGAGGCTTCTCGTTGCCGAGGACGGCCACTTGAATTTCTCTGCCGGCCACCTCGCGTTCAATCACCAGCTTCTTATCGTAGGAGAACGCTTCTTGGATTCCGGCCAGCAGCTCTTCTCGGTTTGAGCATCGGCTGATGCCAATGCTCGAACCGAGGGAAGCCGGCTTCACATAGCATGGATAGCCGATGTTCTCTTCGACACCGCGAAGAATTGCCGCTTCATCCGTTCTCCACTCCTCATGGCGGCACACGAGATAATCCGTTTGGCGAATGCCAGCTTGGGCCAATATTTGCTTCGACATCGCCTTGTCGAGCGTAAGCGCGGAGGACAGCACGCCGTTGCCAACGTAGGGAACGTTCAACAGCTCCATCAATCCTTGTACTGTTCCGTCCTCCCCGTTGGAGCCGTGCAGAAGCGGCAATACAACTTTGGGTCCGGGCAGCGCCAGCACGCCTGTCAATATTTCACCGATTGAACGAGCTGTATCCTTGAATGCAGAACGCACGACTAACTTCTCGACCGTCAAACCTTCCTTGGAAAGATGTCCGGGCGTACACCACAAGCCATCGCGTGTAATGTAGATGGGATAGATTTCAAAGCGGCTTTCATCTATAGAAAGAAGGACGGTAACGGCCGTCTTCAATGACACTTCATGCTCGACGGATTTGCCTCCGTATAGTAGGTATAGCTTTGTTTTCATGGGTAATGCCTCCTCGTTTGATTCTTGTCCGTTGCTCTATCTCTAAGATAACGCCCCCAGGCTGGGGAGGTTATAACATGGCTTAAAGGATTTCTTAAGAATTTCTTATTTGTAGCTTCTTCGAGCCTATTCGGAACTTCCGTTTGTTCTCGGTAAACCATACCGTAACCGCGGACAGCGCGATCGACACCAGGCATACAGCGGCAAAATGAAGCAGGCTATTCGCGATAAAGAGCTTGTCCAAACCCGCTATCTCTGCCGCTCCGCGAACGAGCACAATGGCAATGGGGTGCAGAATATAGACCCATACCCGCCACTCGCGGAAGGTTCGGTTAGACCGGACTTTCCACTGCATCGCCCATTGAAACAAGAAGTAAGTCGCGGGCAGCGCAAAGATATACATGCTGTCATGCCTCGGAATCGCAAAGGCGTGCAGGATCGATCCTTCAAGAAACATCATGCCAAGGGAACACGCAAACATGGTTGCATTGGCAATCGGCGTTCTCTCCGGAAGCGGCCGCAACGCTGCCCAAGCACCGAGAGCCAAGAAAATCGGGGCGTAGAACAGCCCGTTGCGCGTGTAATCGAACACGGTGAACATACCCGCATACAATTGCGTAATGCCTGTGCCGCTTGGCAAGATCCCATAATAGCTATCTCCCAGCAGCCCTACGATGTACAAGACACCTGAAATAGCCAGCATGGCGTTCATGGACCTCGTCCGATAGATGTAGTAAGTGATCATCAAACCCAGCATTAAAGCTGGCAAATACCACAGATGATAGAAAGTACCGTCAAACACAATATCCTTAATGAAGGAATAAATCGTGAAGGAATCCGAAAAATATCCCGTATAGAGATTTAGCGGAAGGTACAGCACAATCGCAATCAGATATAACTTCCCGGTTCTTCGCATGTAGGCACGCAGAGCTTTGCGATCCGCTACATGGTCCCCTGTCAGCTTACGGAAGAATAAGAACCCCGCCGTCATGAAGAAGACCGGAACGGCAATACGGGTAAGCAAGTTGCTTAGAAGAAAATCAGCAGTGGTGCTATAGGAGTGAAATGGTCCCGTATGATTGGCAACGACCAGGATTGCGACGATGAATTTCAGCCAATCGAGACCGCCGAAATTTGGTTTAGACATATCCTTGGCTTCCTTTATCCCGAAATGCGGTAACAATGAACCCATCGCTGTTATTTCCTGATACAAGGTAACGATCGCAAGCTACTAGGGAAATCGTCGTAGAACTCCCCGGATCCGCCGCTACATAATAAATATCTGCGAATGACCATTCATCCTCGAACACAAGATGGTCTCCCTCAAACGGGAAGCTTCGGAGCTGGTCGATATATTCCTCCAAGCACCAATCGTTCCGCTCCATAATCGATGCGTGGGGATAGCCGATATAACGGAAGTGCCACGGCTCGCATGAAATATGCGTGATGGCTTCCTTTCCTTCCTTATATCGTTGGATGAAACCATAAAGGGCCGCAAGCTGCTTGAACCTCAGATAGACATTGCTATCGGGGAAAGCCGGCGCAATGAAATCCACGTCCTTGTTCAGCTTGCCGACGTCAATAGCTAGTCCCGTCTGATGCTCGCTCTGGCCAGGCAAGGCCACATAGCGTGCCGTGTAGTCGGGGCCATTATCAACTAGCGAGGAAGCATAGATCTGCTCCTGCTCCAACCTTGTCCGGTACCCACTGACGGCAATAATATCGTTCATTCCTTCGCAAGCTTCCAGTAAGTTCACCAACTGCGACAAGCAGGTCTGCTCCAGCAGCATGTCCTCGCTCAGTGTATGGATCGCCGAGATCGAACTCAAAGGTGATAAACTTTCGGAAGAAACCGTCTGCTCGATCGGGTTCTCACGATTGATTAAGACCAGATAACCTTCGTGAATCTCAGAATTAGCCACTTGCACGTAATTAGCAGCTTGCACGTAGTTAGCCTTTCTATCGCAGCCTATATTCTGTTCGGCTTGTTGTTGTTGTTGTTGTTGTTGTTGTCCCATCTCGCACGAACCTCCTTGTTATCGTTAAATGTTCTAGCAACTCTAAGATAACGTCCAGAGCCGAGGAGGATTATAAATCGCCATAAAGGAAACCTTAAGAAATTCTTATTTGTGGTTTCATACGGTAGGTTGTGGAGACGATATCTGATAAGCTAATGCTGCAAATGAAATATTTTGACCCTAAGAAAACGGGAGAGATTCTATGCATTCGATTCAAATTCTGATCGCAGACGATGACCTTGAAATCGCGAAGCTGATCAAAATCTTCTTGACCAACGAAGGCTATCAAGTGCTGACCGCAAGCAATGGCCTTGAGGCAATGGAGTTGATCGCCAAGGAATCGGTCCAACTGATTATCCTGGATGTCATGATGCCGGAGATGGATGGCCTGGAGGTTGTTCGCGCGGTTCGTGAGGAGTATGGCATTCCAATTCTAATGCTGAGCGCCAAAGCGGAGGACATGGACAAGATCATGGGGCTGACGACTGGGGCCGATGATTATATGGTTAAGCCATTCAATGCTCTTGAGCTGCTGGCTAGGGTAAAGTCGCTGCTCCGCAGGTCCATGCTGTTGAATACACAGAAGCAAACGGCTCAGAACCAAGACGAAATCCAGATTCAATCTTTAAAAATCATCAAGAAACTGCATGCCGTTACAGTAGATGACCGGAACGTGAATCTGACGTCGACGGAATTCGATATCTTGTATTTGCTGGCAAGCCATCCTAAGGAGGTCTTCAGTGCGGAGGCAATCTTCGAAGCCGTGTGGAAGGACAAGTTCATGGAGTCCAACAACACCGTTATGGTTCACATAAGCAAGCTTCGCGATAAATTGGAGAGCGAGCTGGGCGGTGTCAAGCTGATCCAGACCGTATGGGGAGTAGGATATAAAATTGATCCATAAACCGTGGAAGAGCCTCCGTTTCAAAATGTTGTATTTATTCGGTTTAAGCGCTCTGGCGTCCGTCATGACGATCAGCTTCCTGGGCATGGTCGCACTGGTCGCGTACAGGCTGGATTTTCCTTACGTCGCTCCTCTGCTAAAACTAATAGAATCGAAATTCGACGTTCCGGTCACATTTGTTATAACCGGCCTTATCTTCTTTATCATTTATTTCTTCGTTTTCAGCCGTTCGACCATCCACTACCTGATGGAAATTTCGCAAGGCATCGAGCGAATCTCCGATGGGAATTTCGATACTCGCCTTCCGATTCGAGGAGATGACGAGATCGGCGTATTGGCGGGCAATCTTAATCGAATGACGACCCAGCTGAAGCTGTCCATGGAAGAAGAACGGCGTGCCGAGCGAACGAAGGCCGAGCTGGTAACGAACGTTTCCCACGATTTGCGTACGCCGCTCACATCCATCGTCGGGTATTTAGGACTGATCGATGATGATCGTTATCAGGATGAAGTCGAGCTGCGACAGTATGTTCAAATCGCATACCAAAAATCGATGCATCTGAAATCAATGATCAATGACTTATTCGAATTTACGAGGACAAGCGGGGGCATGAAGCTGCGGCCCTCTCCGATTAATCTCGTCGAGTTGATCGGACAGTTAGCGGGCCAGTTCCGTTTGCAATTCGAACAAGCGGAGATGGAATGTCACTTGGTTCTCCCGGATCATTCCCTTGTCATCAACGCAGACGGGGACAAGCTTGTCCGAGTGTTCGAGAACCTGATCGTCAATGCCATTCAATACGGGAAGCGCGGCCGGCGTATCGACATTACGACTCGGAGCGACAACGGCCAAGCCGTCGTCGAAATCGCGAACTACGGCGAGCCTATTCCGGCAGCCATGATTCCGTTATTGTTCGAACGGTTCTATCGCGGCGAGCACTCCCGCTCGCGGAATACTGGCGGCGCAGGACTCGGTCTTGCAATCGCCAAAAACATCGTCGAGCTGCATCACGGCAAAATCTCCGCGGCAAGCGACGATGGGAGGACCTCATTCGAGGTGAAGCTCCCTCTAGCGAAATGACAAAAGCGAGGCAGAGAAAAAGCCTGGGACGTTGTCCCAGGCTAGAATGAAGAGAAACCAATGAAGAGAAACCAACGTTATTTCATCAAAACGGTGGGTTTCTCTTATTTTAAGAATACAGCCGATATTTCGGCAGCTTGGCGATGCTGAGAGTGCAATTTCCGAACTCTCAGCAAGGAAATCGGCGGTTTGCTGCTCTGAGAGTGCAATTTTTGAACTCTCAGCAAAGAAATCGGCAGTTTGCTGCCCTGAGAGTGCAATTTTTGAACTCTCAGACTGGGATGCAGCCGATTTCGGAAGCGCGGCGAAGCTGAGAGTGCATTTTTCGAACTCTCAGCATGGAAATCGGCAGTTTGATGCTCTGAGAGTGCAATTTTTGAACTCTCAGACCGGGATGCAGCCCTCAGACTCAGACTATCTAGGCGTTCTCGGCAGCCTGAGCCTGGGACCCTCTCCCAGGCTTTACGTATAACCGTCAACCCCTGCGCCGGTTGAGATGAATGAACGTGACCGCCAGCGCCAGCACGAGCACCGCGCCTTTGATAATGTCCGTGGTGTAATATTCCACGTTCATCATCGTCATGCCGTTGACGAGGACGCCGATCAGAATCGCGCCGAAAAACGTGCCAATGACGTTCGGGCGTCCCGCTCCGAAGACGGAGTAGCCGACGAACACGGCGGCCACCGCCTCCATGAGCATCGGCGCGCCGGCGTCGACTTGGCCGTTTCCAACCCGGGCGGTGAACAGGATGCCGCCGATAGCCGCGAGTACGCCGGATGCCACGTACGCGAGTGTACGAACACGCTTGACGCGCAAGCCGGACAAGCGAGCTGCTTCCTCGTTGCCGCCCATCATGATCATCTGCCTGCCGAGGCGCGTGTATTTGAAGAACAAATGCGCCGCGACCACTGCAATTACCATGAGAATGACGGGGAACGGCACGCCAAGCCATTTGCCTTGACCAATCCAGAGGAATTGCTTCGTGATCTCGCCAGGCGCCTTGCTTCCGTCCTGCATCTGCATGTTGCTGTAGATGGAATAGCCCTTGGTATACGTCTTATGCACGCCGCTTACGATATACATGACCGCCAGCGTGGCGAGCAGATCCGGTATGCGGACCTTTACGATCAGAAATGAATTGATCAGTCCGACGAGTGCTCCGAATGCGATCGGCACGATAATGACGACGGCGAGCGGCATCTGGTACCACACCATCAACGTCGCCGACAATACAGTGGCAAGTGACACGGTAGACCCGACGGACAAATCGAAGCCGTCGACGGTAAGCGAGATGGTCACCCCGATGGCGACGAACGTCACGATGGAGATGGAGCGCAGGATATCCGCGATATTGTTGTACGTTAGAAAATACTCGTTATAGAGTGAGAAGAACAGCAAGACGATTCCGATGAATATAATCGCTCCATACTTAAACGAGAATTGCAGCAACCGATTGTTCATAACATTTCCTCCTTACCTGCACTCGCAAAATAAAGCAAATCTTCCTGCGACGCTTCGCCCCGCAGGAACGAGCGGACGATCTTCCCGTCACACAGGACGAGAATCCGATCGGCCAGACCCAGCGCTTCCGCAAACTCGCAGGTTAAATACAAGATGCCTTTCCCTTGTTGCGCTAACTCCCCGATGATCCGGAAAATATCCCGCTTCGCGCCAATGTCGACACCTTTGGTCGGCTCATCGAACACGAAAACACGCGCATCGGTGCTCGTCCATTTGCCGATTGCCACCTTCTGCTGGTTGCCGCCGCTTAAGAACGCCGTCGCGATATCGGGATGCGACGCCTTGATCCCGAGCCGCCCGATTACATCCGACCCGTGGCGTTTCTCCTTGGCGCCGGAGATGAAGCCGAGCTTGCTGAGCGAGCGCAGAATGGGTAAGCTCAAGTTGTGCAGCACGGATTCCCGCACGAGGATGCCTTCCTTGCGCCGCTCTTCAGGCACGAGCACGATGCCCGCTTCCACGGCATCGGCCGGCGAACGCGGCACGACCATCTTGCCGTCCAGTGCGATGGTGCCGCTCTCCAAAGCGTCCGCGCCGAACAGCAGGCGCGACAGCTCCGTCTTCCCAGCACCGACAAGACCGACAACCGCGACAATCTCGCCGCTTCGTACGGTCAGGTCGACGCCGCGCACGCGGCGTCCCGCAGCCAGCCCGCGCGTCTCCAGAATCGGCTCCCCGATCACCGCCGGCAGCTTCGGATATTCTTCCTCGAAGCTCTTGCCGAGCATCGCGCGTATGACGTCTCCGGCACTTGTCTCGACAGCCGATTCGTTCATGACGACACCACCGTCTCGCATGACCGTGATCCGGTCGCTAACCCGGAACACTTCCGGCAAGCGGTGCGAGATGAAGACAATGCCGATGCCAGCCGCCTTCAAGCCGTCCATCAGACCGAATAACCGGTCTGCTTCCTCCATACTGAGCGGCGCAGTCGGTTCGTCGAGAATGACGAATTTCGCATCTTGCGCGAACAGCCGAGCAATGAGCACGAGCTGCTTCTCCGCCAGCGTAAGCTCCGACACGCTGCTGTTAATATTGATGCCAAGCCCGAGCTTACCTAGCACCTGCGCGGCTTCCTGCTTCAGTTTGCTCCAAGAGATCCAGGCGCTCCCTTCCGATGCGGCCAAACGGTCGAGCATAATATTCTCCGCGACGCTTAGATGTTGCACAAGAGACGTATCCACCTCCTGATACACGCAGTGGATGCCGTTCTTCTTCGCGTCCGCCGGCGAGTGGATGATTAGCGCCTGGCCGTCGATTTCGACCGTGCCATTGTCGCCTTCGTATGCGCCGGATAAAATCTTCATCAGCGTGCTCTTGCCCGCGCCGTTCGCGCCGAGAAGCGCGTGTACCTCGCCGCCCCGCAGCTCGAAATCGACGCTCTTCAGCGCCGCCACCCCGGCGAAAGACTTGCCGATGCCTTTCATGCGCAGCACGCTCGTCGCTCGCGACGGTTGTTCAGTTACCATGATCGCTCAACTCCCCTCAGAAGCTCTTTGCGGATCGCAAGAAAACGGCGCGGAAGCTCCGCGCCGTTTCCTGCTGATCCTTCGTAGCTGCGTATCGCTATGTCGCTATTCGAAGGCGCTTATTTTGCGCCAACTGTTTGCTCCAGTTCTTTCAAATAATCCGTGTTCCCTTGCTCGCTCTTGCCCCAGCCTTCAACGTATTCGCCGAGATCGGCTGTCGTTACTTTCTTGTCCGTTGGAAGCGCATCGCGGCTGACGAATACCGGTTCGATCTGTACCGTCGCGTCCGTCTTGTCCCCGTGCAGCTTCTGGTACAGATAGCGTACTTGCACTTGGCCGATCGAGGACGGATCAGCGCCCGCCGATGCAACCCAAGGGCTAGTCGGATCTTGAATAAGCGCGAGATCCTCGTCGCTAAGATCGATGCCGTAAACTTTAATCTCTGTACGTCCGGCTTGCTTGATCGCGTTCGTTACGCCCTTCGCGAATTCATCCCACGAAGCCCAAACCGCCGTGATGCTGCCCTTCTCCGGGTATTTCTTCAGAATCGCTTCCATGCGCGTTTGCGCATCCAGCTGCGCTTTGCTTGCATCGCCGAATTGCGCGATTTCCTTGATATCCGGGTTCGCCTTCATGAATTCAGCGTACTTGATTTGACGCGATTCCATCGGCGGGAAGCCAGCTACCCATACTTTGACGATGTTGCCTTTGCCGCCGGAGTCTTTAGCCAGCGCCGCAAGCGACTTGTCTGCGAGCAGCTGATCGTTCTGAGCCAGGCTCGTTACGCCGTCCACGCTCAGTCCGGAGTCGAAGGCAACGACAGGGATGCCGGCTGCGACCGCTTTGTTCACGCCGTTCGTCAGCGCATCGGCATTGCCGTGATCGAGCAGAATGCCGTCGTATTTCTGGTTGATCGCCGTATCTAGATTGGAGACCATTTTATTCAAATCGTTATCGGACGCCATTACGGTTACTTTGCCGCCGAATTTCTCGACTTGCTTCGTTACGCCGTCGACATATTGTGCCGAGAACGTGCCTTGGTTGAATTGCATGACGAGTGCGATCTTCTTGCCAACAAGCGAATTCTCCGCCGTGTTGCCGGAGGTTGCAGAATTCCCAGCATTGGCGCCTTTATTGTCATTGCTCTCTTTGCTGCCGCAAGCGGACAGCACGAGCGTCAATGCGAGGATGAGTGCGAGCGTGAGGCCCGCGTGTTTCCGGATGTTCATGATTGTGTTGCCTCCCTATATCTAGTTATCTTAAATTTGAATGATTTTACTATAAAAGCAAATCCCGAGTATGTCAATCGGAAAAATAAAAAATTAACATATCTAGCTTTTCTCGCACAAAAAAAACGACGCTATGCGCGACGTTTTTTTTGTGCGTTTGTTGCGTCTACGGACGCCTATCGTTCATGGTCTATTTGCAAGAGGCTGCCGACACTCGGCAGCCTCCTTTGCGTTGAACTATCGTACCGTTCTATCAGAAAAATTGTCTCGCCTTACTTATCCCTGATAGAGGTTATACAAGAACACGGCTGCTTCCGCACGGCTTGCCACTTGCTGCGGATTCAGCTTTCCTGCCGAGCCGTGAATCAAGCCTGCCTCGACCAACGAAGCCAAGTTCTGCAGGGCATAGCCGGACACTTTCGCTTTATCTTTGAACGCATCCAATGCCGCCGCGGATCGTGGTGCTTCCAGCTTGCCGAGCTTATCTAGCGCCCTTGCAGCCATGACCATCATATCTTGCCTTGTAATCGGAGCGTCCGGATTGAACCGGTTATCGCTGCCGCCCTTGATGATGCCCAGCGCTTTGGCTGCGTTCAGCAGCTCATAGCGGGAATCAGCGGATGCGACATCTTCGAAGGCTCCCTTCGATTGCGCCGACAATCCTAACGCTTTCATCAAGGACACTGCGAAGTCTCCTCTTGTCATCGGAGTGCCCGGCGAGAACTTCGATTGCGATACGCCGTCGATGACTCCCTTGGAGGCGAGCATCTCCGCTTGTTTTCTCGCCCACTCGTAGCCCGCGAGATCCGCGAAGCTCTTCTGGACGAATACGACGGCATACTCGCTAAAGTGAGTCGTCGTAAAGTTTACGCTGCCAGTTGCCGAATCGTACTTCGCGTTCGGAATGGCAACGGCGTTGCCTTGACCGTCGATGTACCAGATCGTGATGTGATCCGGATCAGCCAATTCGGTCGCGGAAGGTTGATAGGGAACGGATACGGATACCGGATGGTCCGGATCATTCCATGCCACGGCTTTGCCGTCAAGCTTCAACGACAAGTCAACGACTGGCCGATCTCCGATCGACGCCTTCAAGCTGTCGCTCAGGCCGTCTTTCGCCACGGTCTTAATAGTCAGCGCAGCGGTTGTCGCGTTCGCAGTGTCTATTCCGTTCAGCATGCCGGTCGGAACGGTGATTGATCCGGCAGCGGTTTGAATGACGATTGCATTGCCTGTTGCCGCATCCGAATGCAAAAACGATGCAGGAAGGCTGATGCTATAACTCTGTGCCCCGGTTACGGCCGGAACGACGATCGTCGCTTGGTTCGTGCCCGAGAGCAAGGAGCTCAAGGTAGACGATTGAATCGTCACGGAAGCTTCACCCGTAGCAGGGTCGAGAATCGGCGTCACGTTGCTATTGCCGTTTCCATTGTTGCTGTCACTAGTTCCGCCGTTGCCACTACTATTTCCGTTACTGTTGCCATTTGCTTTGGTCGTCTTGGCTGTAGTTGTTGCAGGCTCGGAATGAGTGCCAGCCGCGTCTACAGCAATGACCGTAAATGTGTAGGATGTATTATTCGCCAAGCCCGTTACATTCAACTGCGTTCCCGTCACGTGATCGTTAAGGATCGCATCTCCTTGCTTGACGATATAACTGACCACATGGTCTGACTCCGATGCGGCATTCCAAGACAATTTCAGTGACGTGGATGCGATGTTGGACGCGGTCAGACCCGTCGGCGTTGTCGGCTTATCGGTCGTACCTCCGTCATCCTTCTGCGAAGCAAATTGAAGCATACCCCAAGGATTGCGGTTCTTCGAGTCGGAGTCGTTACCATTCCACGCATATTGCGAGTAGCGAGTGCCGCCTGCGCCAGATAGATCAAAGCCCATATCATAGCGAATTTTAGTGCCAAGGGCAACACTTCCGTCCGTGCCGAAGGCTTCTGCAGGCAAGCCGATTGCGGAAAGCGGAATCGCCGCTTCCAGAATCCAGCCCGAACCGTCAGGCGCTAATTCCGCCTTCACATTCACAGGTGTCTGCGCAGCGAAGCTCGGGCCATTGACCCAATAAGCGGCTGCCGAAACGCTGTTGTCCGTGTTCTTATTCACGCCAAGGAGCAACTGCGAGTCAGTACCCAACATGCTGCCAGGAGTCGCCTCAACATCCTGTGGACCGAAGTATAGCTCAACGCCGTCGCCGTTCCACATATCCGCGCCATTGCCCGCTACGCCTCCATTCGCGACCCTGTTGTTTCCGGACGTTACGTGAGCTTGAAGATAGAAATTATCGTTGTCCCAGGTCACAGACATATTAGCCGAAACGTTCGGATCCGGAATTGCCGGTCCTGCTACTTGATCGATAGCTGTTAGAGCCGCCTTTTTCGAGAAATCACTCCAATCTGTGAAATCACCGATAACAGGCGCTGCCCCAGCTTGCGGCACTGCCAGAAGTTTGTGGGTGTCACGGTCGGTTGCCGCACTTCTGTTGGGAGCCGCATAAGGTTTAATGCTTCCATCGAGCAGTTTGTATACGTTGTAATGGGTTTGCTTCGCATACTCATCGAACGCTTTAACTGGCCTGTTAGTCACATCGACAAAACCGTACGCTCCGGACTCGCCGTTGTTAGGTCCGTTGAAGTAACGTCCTGTAGGCGCCTGATCGAGCCAAGTGAACCAGTCGCTGCCTACCACGACGCCAGTTGCGATCGCATTTTCTAAATAATCGCTATACATCTGGCCCTTCGCTGTTGGGCTAGACACCGGTTGGCTGCCGTTTGGCAACACGCTGGTGTCGGAGTAGTGCCACTCAGAGAGGATGATCGGCGTGTTGCCCGACCAGTCATAGATCTGCTTAAGCCAAGCTGTGTCTAGCGAGTTGGTGTAGTAGTTGTACGTTATGGCATCCACGTTGCCCGCAGTCGCTTCTGCCAAGTCCTGTGCGAGAGCAGTGTTCCGCAGAGATCCTGCAAACCAGCGGTCACCAAGCTGCATATGATCCGGGTCATATTTCTTGCCCGTTTTATAGATCGTGCTATATTCGGTTTTGAGATAGTACTTGGTAAAGTTGTTGATATCGTTCGAAGCGGCCGAAGTGTTCATTTTCAAGGTTCCGCTCGCGAGATCATTGAAGCTTGTGAAGCTCGTCTTCCACGCGGCGTTGAATGCGCTGATATCACTGCCATACTGCTCGCTCATCCACGTTGCCAGCTCATTGCGAGTGCCGCTGCCAACAGAGGACGAACTGAGAATGGTGCTGTTAAACGAATCATAAGGGAGCTCGTTCTCAAACATGTAGCCGATCAGCATCTTATCATTCTCATGGCCGGCTATAGCCCCGCCGTAAGACGCGTCCAAGCTGCTCTCCCAATCGGGACTGAATACATCGAACAGTCTGGAGCCTCCGATGTGCGGAGTTTGCGCCATGGCAGAATCAAGCACCTCGAAATATGGCGTCGTTGTGCTCGCACCGCCGGACCACATGCCTAGGGAGTTGATGCCGAGCTGCTTCTCGTTATAGATCTGATCCTCTCGCCAAGCGTTGATGTCGAAAGGTTTACCTGTTTGCTGCTCGATGTTATACACATAAGGAGAAAACGTATTCTCTCCCCTCCATGCAATGCTGTTCGGATCGTAGGCAGGAAGCTGGTCATACTCCCACTTGATGCCTGTGAGGTCGGCATACGTTTCGTTCGGGTCGGTCACTGTCGCTCCCAGCTGGAAGTACAGGTTACCTAGCGGATCGACCATAGCCGCCTCAAGGGTTCCGTCATTGTCGACATCCGCGTGGCTCGTGTAGAAGTAGCCAGTCGCCGCGAAGCCGTATTGATCTTTGCTACCGACCAATCCGCCATAACTATCTCGGTCAGTCGGAGGCGTTAGTGAACTGAAGTACGCCTCATTCTGCGCTGGAACCGCCGCAAGCTCGGCATCGCTGGTAATCTTCGCGTGCGGAGAATTGTCGTTCGGCGTATAAGGGGAATCAATGATCTGTCCGTATTTGTCCACGAGCGGGGTAGCGTTAGGATCGCTGCCGCTCGCTCCGATCCTTGGAACGATGGTGAATATGGAACCGTCAGTAGTGGTATACCATACACCGTCGCCTGTTCCAATAGCGGGAGCATCGATCACATTTTCAAAATCTTCCTGGAATAGTACCGTATCGGCGGTGGTGTCCGTGATGACAATGTTGTCCAAGTACACATCGCCGCCTGATGCTGAGTTGACGACAAGGGTGTAATCGTTCTGATCGTCATTCGGAGCAACGAAGGTCGTTGATGCATTCTGCCATGTGTTGCTCGCTTCCACCTCTATCTGCGAAACCGTCAGCCACGACTTATTCTCGATGTTGAGGTCAGCTGAGCTATGGCCGATCCCCTCGAGGTTAAACGTGTACGTATCGCCTGGAACCAGCTCGCCCAAGTGCGCCGTCACATTGCCATTGCCTGAAGTGAGTTTCAACACTTTGCTGGATGTACCGGCAGCCTCGCTAATAGGAACCACAGAGAAGATTCCGTTCGTACCGGTGTACCAGTTATCATTGCCTTTGCCAATAATCGGCTTATCAGGCACATTCTCAAAACCGTCCGCGAATACAGTGCCCTCATTGTCGGTAACGGTCATGTTGTTGATATAAACTTCGCCGGCCGATGCGGCATCAATAAACATATAGTATCCTGCGCCATCCGCCTGGCTCGCCGGCGTGGTGAAAGTCGCCGTGTACGTGGTCCAAGTCGTAGATGGTCCAATAGTGATTGCCGATCCGGTAAGAGTGGACCAAGGCGTATCGGACTTCTCATCGGTCTGGAAGTTGATGTTCGTCGTTCCGGAGCCCATTGCCTGGAAGGAGTACGTGTATGTGCTCCCCGCAGCAAATGCTTGCGTACCCCAGCTCATTTTCCCGCCGCCTTGAGCGACTTTGAGAGCATAGTCATCTTGGACAGCCGGAGGCGTGCCAACGGCATCGCTACTAGGGACGACCGAGAATATACCCGAGGTTCCTGTATACCAGCTATCGTTTCCTTTGCCGATTACCGGCGCGTCCGCTATGTTGTTGAAGTCATCCGAGAAATACGGATCACTCGCGGTGGTGTCCGTGGTGTCTGTGATTACCACGTTATCCACATAAACGTTACCACCCGCCGCAGCGCCGAAGTAGAAGTCCTCACCGCCCTCTTGGTTATCGGGCACGGTAAATGCTCCACTGTAGGTGGTCCATGAGGAGGAAGGTTCTATCGTGATCCGCGAATCAGCTAAATCTGTATACGGCTTTGAATCGCTCCACTCCCAGTTATACTGGACGTAGGCGTCAGCCGTCCCTGTACCCTTAGCTTCGAAGGTATAGGCATACGTATGGCCTGCAACGACGTTGCCCGCATCCCAGCCGTGGCTGATGACACCGGATCCCACGCCGAGTTTCAATACGTTGCCGGTGGAGTCTGCATATGCCGACCTGAGCCCGCCTGACACCATCGACAACAACATGGTCGCAACCACCAAGGTGGCGGTCAGTTTATTTGTCCTAGAATTGAATATCCGAATCATTCGTCAATCCTCCAACCCAATTATTAGTATAAAGCGCTTACAATTGCACTAATGAGCGACATTAACTTTCAGGGAACCGTTCTATCGTTCTATCGGTCATCGACTTCCCCCTTTTTTTGGGATGGTATGACTTTTATCATTTTCATTTTAGAACGATGTAAGCACTTTCAATAGGTTACGGTTTTATGATTTGGTGCACTAATCGATACAATTCAAAAGGAGCGGTTGCGATCGCTGATGAAGGGTGCTAGGTACCCCTCTTGAGCGATAATCGAGCTGATTTCGTCAAAGAGGAGTACTGGGTACCTCTCTTAAGCGATAATCGAGCCGATTTGGCTAAAGAGGAGTACTGGGTACCCTACTTGTAAAGTGACGCTGCGAGACACGCTTAGGTTGATTGGTTAGTTTTTGGAAGGGGTCCAGCTGACCAGCTACATCGGCGAGTAGAGAAGCCGATGTAGCTGGTCTGAACAAAGAAAAAGCCACATGGAGTTGTTACACTCCCATGTGGCAAACCCTTCTAGCGTATGCGGTGCAGAACCAGCACCCAATCGCTGTCCTCCAGCTTATCCATGGTCCCCGGTGATGTGAATGTTAACGACTCGCACGTCGCTTGCTCCGTTGACTTTCCGATTCGCGGATTATACCAGTAATGAACATAGCTATCCGCAGAGGCTAGCTTCATCGTGCAAGAGCCTCTAACAGACATGTAGACAGCAATATTGTCTAGACTCTCGTCGGCCAGACACAAAGCCGGGCTTTCAAGCTCCAGCATCCCAGCATCCGATTGAATCAATTCCTCCTGCGGAACTTTGTCAACGAATGGGAAAAGCTCCGTCATAAACCGGTTGTAAGGCAGCAAATACTTGGTGCCATCAGAATCGCTCTCCAGCGTCAAGTTCGGTCCCCACGTATTGTTAAAGCCATGGACAACAGCGAATCCGACAAAGCCGGATTTCCACATGCCGCGTCTTGTATGGTGCTCGTCATAGCGCTCGTGGGCATCCACTGTAAACTGACCGCCTGCGCGTTCGTAGCCGAATTCACTGCACATGACCGCCTTTTCCCGATTCGGAGCATGGTAACGAAGCTGGTCTTCGATCCACAGGCAGAGTGAAGGATCGCGGTCGTACTTCGACAATTCTTTGAACCAGTCGGATTGAACCAAATAGATATCAATCGCTTCGCAATCCCCAAGCCGTTCATGCAAGGAGATATCCTGCACCCATTGATGCGCGCCGATCGGATGGCGGTAAGGGTCCAGCTCCCTAACTAAACGTGCGAGACGCTTGAACCACCTGTCTGCCTCGCGGACATACGCCCGATCCGTTCTGCCTGGATATAAGTCATACTCGTTGACTGGGCACCAGACATATAAGTTCGGATAAGCTGCATACCTGGACACGATATACTGAATCCAGTGGTCTTCATGCTCTGTTAAGAACCGACTCCTGTCATTAAACGGAAACTCAAGCATCCACGCTTCCAGGATAAGCTCAAGTCCAAAACCCAATTTGCCTGCCAGCGCAACCGTCTCATCGACAGAGCGGAAATAATCGAGATTAAAGCCGAGAAAGTCCGGCCACTGCGCGCTGCCTTGCCAAGGCCAGCAATCTTTATTCTGCCAGTTGTTCCGCTTCGGTACATGGAAGGGGCTTACTTGCATGCGTGCCCGGATATAGTTGACGCCTTGCGTGCGACGGTGCTTCAGTATTCTCTCAACGTCTATACCGCAATAAGCGCCGCCGAACAAATTGTAAATGGTATCCCCAAGCGGAAAGAATGGCTCACCGTTGTCAAATTCAAAGCCCCATGTCTTACCCCCATGCGCCCTCATGAATCCATGAGCACCTGGTTCTTCCTCTAGTACGGTAACAGTCATTTCGCGCTTGAAGCCTTCCAATTGGGGGCGACTTTCAATTCGGCACTGCCACTGCCCAGTCTGGGATGGCGTCCAGCGGAACTTCCATTCATTTTCTCCGCTATCATTGGTACCATCGTAAAATCCTCTTACCAGCATTTTGGCGCCGCTCTCCGCATGCACGAATTCGGCAGTCGCCGTCACATCCCAGAAAGGGAGTTTGACATTCTCCGAGGTGGTTGCCGAAATCTCCAGCATCGTCCATTTACGTATGTTTAGCATTCTGTTAGCTCCCTTGTCGCTTGAGTCTCTCTTCCTCATCTCTTAACCTTTTACGCTTCCAAGCACGATCCCCGACATAAAATACTTCTGCAAGAAAGGATAGACGCTCAGAATAGGCAAAGCCGCCAGGAAAATTTGGGCAGACTTGGTCGTCCGATCGTTGATTTCCTGCAAAATGCCAATGTCGCCAGCGGTCATGTTCGTCAATCGTTGCTCAATTGTCGTGACGATCGTCTGCAGATAACTTTGAAGCGGATAGTGGCTCGGATGATTCATGAGAAGTAGGCCGTCGAACCATGAGTTCCAATGATCGACAGTCGTAAACAAGATAATCGTGGCAATCGCGGGCATGGACAGCGGAACCTGAATTCGCCAAAGATTGATCCAGTGGCCTCCTCCATCGAGGAAGACAGACTCCTCAATCTCTTTGGGCAGCTGACGAAAGAAATTCATAAGCAGCAGTACGTTGAATACCGGAACGGCGCCGGGCAGCACAAGCGCCCAGATCGAATCAATCAACCCTAGCGATCGTACCGTCATATAGAAAGGAATGAGTCCGCCTCCGAATAGGATGGTGATGATGAAATACCAAGCGTACGCCGTCCTAATCCGAAGATCTTTCTTCTCCTTAGATAGCACATACGCGGAAAGAATGATCAGAGCCATGTTAATCGAGACGCCCAGCACGACCCTCTTGAGGGATACGACCAGTGACGTGAGAAACTCAGGCTTGTTTAAGACATATTCATAAGAGCTCGTCGTAAAGGCAACTGGCCATAATTTTACATCCCCGCTCGCCGCTGCCCAGCTGCTGCTGAAAGATATGGCTAGCACGTGAACCAGCGGAAACAAGCATAGAAACGACGTCAATGCTAAAAAGGCGTAGTTGGCAGCAACAAACAATTTTCTTCCCATCGTGTCCCTTATAACCATATTACAGTCCCCTCTTGCTTTCCGTATCATGTTCTTAGAAAACTCTGTAGCCGGCGAAACGATCCGCAATCTTGTAAGAGGCGAGGACGAAGACAAACGAAACGATAGATTTGAATAATCCCGCAGCGGACGCTACGCCGAATTGAGCTTCTTTCATTCCGATTCTGTAAATCATCGTATCTACAATATCACCTGTCGAATAAACGGCAGGTCCATACAAATTGAATATCTGGTCAAAACCCGCATTCAGTACGTTACCCAAACTGAGGATGGTCATTAGCACAACGATAGGCAGCACCCCAGGAATGGTCACATACCAGGTTTGTTTCCATCTTCCTGCGCCATCGATCACCGCGGCTTCGTAATATGTCGGGTCTATTGATGTCAACGCTGCCAAGTACACAATCGTGGAGAAGCCGAAGCCTTTCCATACATCCGTGATGACCATGATGTAAGGGAACCAATGTTCATTCCCTAGAAAAAAAATCGGTTTGATTCCGATTGCGGAAAGCACCATGTTCACAATCCCTGATGACGGCGACAGAAGGTCGATGATAATGCCGGACAGGATGACCCATGATAGGAAGAAGGGCAAATAGACAACAGTCTGTACCGTCCGTTTGAAAGCCTTGATTCTCACTTCATTAAGCAGCAAGGCGAACACAATCGGCACGACAAGACCAGCAACGATCTTCATGAACGCGATATAGACCGTGTTGAACAGGACACTCATCGTATCTGGCAGCTCGAGCAAATATCTGAAGTTATCTAGCCCGACCCATTTCGAACCCAGGATTCCTTTCGTTGGAACGTATTTCTCGAATCCGATTACGATCCCAAACATTGGAATGTAGACGAATATGAAAAGCAATACTAGAGCCGGCAGTATCATCAGATGCAGAGGCATCTCTCGTTTCAATTTCACATTGCGCATCCACGTTCCCCCTCCATCCGCTTCTATCTCTTGATACAGAAGAAGTGAGACCTCCTCGCATGATCTCACTTCATCTGCTCTTGATCCTGTAGCGAACTACTTACTTGTTAGCTTGGTACCATTCATTAACTTCCTTGGTCACTGCGTCGCCGCCGATTTTCTTCCATTGCTCGACGAATTTATCGAATTCGTCAATCGGAGCAGCGTTCATGATGATCTTCGTGAACACCTCGTTCTCGAGCTTCATCATTGTCGCCGATTTCTCGACGTTCACCGGTCCAGGAATGCCGTAGAATTCGTCATAAATCACATTGCCGCTGTCCAGCTGATCTTTGGTCACCTGCATGCCGCCGTTCTCTTCATACCGGATTTTGAAAGCTGGCCAGCCGTTTACATCGCCCTTAAGGAAGTTATTCGCTTCCTTATACTCTTGTTTGGAACCCGAGAGCTTCAGCTTGCTCTCGTCATTGCCCGCCTTGGCATCTTGGACTTCTTGAAGCATCATGCGGTTCAAATCTGGTGGCTCCATGCCAATGACTGGGTATTTAAACGTTTGAAGATCCTTGTACTTGTCGCTGAACGCAATCTTGCCCCATTCGTCCATCTTGCTGCCGTAGAGATTCTCGAATTGCAGATTCAGCATTTTGACGACCGCTTCTGGATTTTTGCATTCTTTGCTAATGACAAAGAATTGATCCACTTTAGCGTTCGCTTGTGTCAACGCTGGATTGTTGTCAGCGGACATGATCGGATACGCTTTCCAGTCGGAATTCGGATTCTTCTTCTTCAGGTCAATAAACGGCCATGCCGGGTTCCAGAATGCGCCAACGACCATGCCGACTTTCTCTGATCCGACGTCTTGCGCGATTTTACCGCCATCTTTGACCGAGAATTCTTGGTCGATAACGCCCTTCTTGTACTGTTCAGCAAGCTTCTGCAGCGCTGTTTTCATCTCCGGTTGAATGCTGCTATATACGAGATTGCCGGAAGCGTCCTTCTGCCAAATATCTTTATAAGCATGGAACATGTTGAGCCAAGAGTTGAATACACCGAGATTCGTACCGACCAAGCCCTTGTCGAAACCGAAGCCGTATGTATCCGGTTTGCCATTGCCGTCCGGATCTTTCGTCGTGAACGCATCTGCGATATTCAGTAGATCGTCAGCCGTCTTTGGCTCGGGAAGGTTCAGCTTCTTCATCCAGTCAGACCGAATCCAGACGTCGTTCATTTGGAAATCCATTGCATAAACACTAGGGATTCCGTACATTTTGCCGTCCAGCAAGGAAGCTTTATACACCCTATCGTTGGACTCGATGGCATTCTTCGACATTTCGGAAGCGTATTCATTAAAAATGTCAGTCATATCGTAGATCAAATCAGCTTCCTGGAGCATCTTCATTTGTTTGGTTGTGACCAACATCAAATCCGGTATTTCGCCCGATGCGATAACGACGTTGACTTTGGCATCGTATTGCGTTTCGTCTACAAGGAACTCATTCTTGATGTCGATGCCTAATTTGTCCTTGTACTCGCTAGTCCAGATGTTGTTGTCGAACGATTCTCCGTCTACGAACTTGTAAGAACTGTTCGTTGAACGCCCAACGCTGATCGAGATTGGCGAATCATACTTGCCGAATGGATCAGCAACCGCTGCCGCCTTACCGTTAGCATCCGAGGAAGCCGAAGAATTAGATTCACTTGCTCCATTATTGTTGCTATTGTTGCTTGAGCAAGCTGATACGGCAATCATCGAAGCGAGTAGTGTACCAAGTAAGACTTTTCTGCTCTTGACCCCAGTCATTGAATTACCCCCATGTAATAGGTTTAGAGAAGAGTATATCTCTCGTTCTCGATTATAAATCTAGGCTCGGGCAGCGAATACGCCATACATATCCACATCGTTAGCATTTATCTACTTGTTGCTTATGCTAGGCTTCATGGTGGACTCCCGATACTCTTGGGGGGTGATTCCTGTCGCTTTCTTGAAAAACCGAGTAAAGCAAGGCGCAGAGAAATAACCAACATGCTCGGCGATCTCGTGTACTCTCAGCTTGTTCTGTGCGAGTAATTCCTTCACCTTGCTGAGCTTCACCTCCGAGATGTAATCGGAGAGATTCGATCCAGTCACTTGCTTGAACAAGCGTGACAGATATTTGGGGTTGAAATAGACCAAGTCTGCGAGACTGCTAAGCGAGAGATCTCCCCCGGGATGCTCCTGGATATGCTGTTGCACCTTCAGCATCGATGCCACAGATCTCTTCTCCATATCGATATTTTGCAGCTCCAAGATGCGGACAGCCAGCTGCTCGAAGTAATGATAGGCTTCTTCAAGTGATCCGTGTCGCTCGAACCTGGTCAGCTTGTCATAATCTGCTGAAGAATCCTCCCATATGCCATGCCGATTCAAATACGACAGGAATAACAGAGACAGGGAATAGAAGATCTCGGCGGACACCGCAGCGCTGCCTTCCTTGTAGGCGAGAGCCATCCGAATGTCCTGGAAGGTCTGAAGGAAAGCGTCTCTCTTGCCTTGTTCCAGATACGTTTCTAGCGATTCCAGCTTCTTAAGTTGAAGTTTGACGCTATGGACTGCGCCCGCAACAGGAGCTCGGCTGCCAATCTCGACAACCAACTCTTTGTCATCTACCAGCACGGCCTCCATGCCGGTTTCGCTGCAGGAATTAAGGACGCCTCTAAGATTGGTAAATCGCTCGGCTATGCCCGTCCATGATTCAGATGCTCCGGAAATGACGAACGAAACGTTCAATTGCAGCGTTTCCCTGCATACGGCCTGAACGGATTCCAGAATGCCCCTGAAATGAGCGATTGTGTGCTTGCCTTCGGTGCTCGCTTCCCCGTCCGTTTCTTCTTGCACGATCCACAGCAAATAATTGCGATAAACGGAGAACGCGATGTTCGCATAAGGAGATAGATGCTTATCCAAGATATAATTAATCGCGTAATGATTGGTCTTATCCTGCGATCCTCCCAGATGTTGCGCTCCCCCCGCGATGGCGAGCCCCGCGATTAGGATGACCTGCGAACCCGCCTGCAGCGGCAGCTCAAGGTCATTCAACTGCTGCTGGCTTACAGCTGGAGAAATCCCTGCGGAAAGCTCGTTCAGAAACTCCTTTTGCAAGACAGGCATTGCCTTCTCCAGTCGGAACTTGGCCTTCTGAACCCATTCTTCATCGATCATGCTTTGGCTGATCTGCTCCAAACAATCGCCGACCGTCTCCGCGATCTTCTCGTAGCTCTCGGTCTTCAGCAAATAGTGGACACCTTCGAACTGCATCGCTTGATAGATATAATCGAACTCGTTATAGCCCGTCAAAAAAATCACCTTACAGTCCGGCCAGTTCTTGCGGATTCGTTGCAACAGTTGCAATCCATCTATGCCGGGCATCCTGATATCCGTAATGACAACGTCGATCCGCTTCTTCATGAACCATTCCAACGCTTCCGCACCTGAATACGCTTTGAAGACATCGACGGAATAACGATCCCATTCCTTGAACATTTCATACAATCCGTCAACGATAATCGCTTCATCATCCACGACCAGCAGTTTATACATTCAGCTTCCTCCGTTCAGCTTTAATCGTATGACGACTTGAAGCCCGCCTAGCTCGTTGCAGGATATACGAAGGCCGCTGTCTTCTCCAAACTTCAATTGCAGCCTCTTATGAATGTTCACAATCCCAGTCGTTTCTTCGACATACTCGTTGTTCCTTAGCACATTCTGCAGCGCCATTAAATGATCAGCAGACATTCCGTTCCCATTATCATTGATGACAATGCTCAACTCATCGCTTTCTTCCAGGAACTGTATAGTCAGCAGCCCTTTCTCGACTTTATCTTCGAGCCCGTACTTGAACGAATTCTCAATAATCGGTTGAACGATCAATCGGGGAACCGCTACGGCTGCGAAGCGAGCGGGAATCTCATCGAACTCGATGGTGATGCGTCTGGAAAACCTCAAAGCTTGGATATTGGTGTAGGTGCGAGCATGTTCGATTTCTTTGTACAGGGGGACTTCTTCCTCGGCATTCCGAGTGATGAACTTGAAGTAACCGCCTAGCTGCTGAAGAAACCTCATCGTGCTCTCGTAATCCTCCGCACGAACGATTGAATAGAGAACGAAAAAGGTGTTGTAGAGAAAGTGGGGATTAATCTGCGCCTGAAGCTGCTTTAACTGAGCGTTCTGAATTAGGATTTTCTGCTTATACGTCTGATCGATCAGCGTATCCAGGTTCTCGACCATCACATTGAACCGTTGGTACAGATATTTGAATTCGTCGTTGTGTCGATGCTTGATATAGATCTTCAAGTCGCCTCGCTCGACATTTTTAAACGCTTTCACAAGATTACGGAGTGGTTTGTGAATGAAATTGTAAATGGAGAATGAGAAGAGCAGCACGAAAACCAATGCGATCAACGCAACCGTCCACAACCAGAATTGATAATGGTTCACCTTGCTGAACATAACGCTTTCGGGAATATAACGTGCGACACTGAGACCGAGGTAATCTGAGGTCGCGTAGACGACCATATATTTCTTGCCATCTGTCGCTTCGTCGTAGACGCCGTTCTTCGATCCATCCAGGTTTCGTATCAGCAGTTCACTCACACCAACCTTCGCGCCATCCCCGTCACGCTTGACAAGCAAGAAGCTTCCATCCTTGTTCGTCATTAGAGTCGCGCTGTTGTCATACGTGTTGAACTGCGCCAAATCGTCCTCAAATACATCTGTCCGCAGCTTGATATGGATCATGTAGACGATGTTCTTCGTGCTCTGTTTCACTGTCATCGGATACGTGGCATTCAAATATAAACTGCCTTGCTGCAGGATCATCTGAGATTCGGGTGCTGTAAAATTCCGACTGACTTCTTGTCCACCATCTTCCGGAATGATTGGCACGATCCCCTGGTTGGCCGAAACCGTCAGATTCAAGGAAACGATGCTCGCGTTCACATCGTCGATATAGGGGCTGCTTCTCTTAATGGCGATCAGCCGCCTTTGCAGCCGAAGCATCGCTTGCGATTTCTCGTACTTATTCATAAGTTCCGAGGCGAGCGCAAGGTCGTTCAAGTCTTCGTCAGAAATACATTCATACTGTAATAACTTGATTCTCTGAATCTCCGTATCCAGTCGTTTCAAGTAGAAGGACGATTGAGCAATCACGGAGTTGTTAATCTCGTTCTTGATCGCTCCGACGCCCCAATTGTAAATACTGACCCCGATCGCAAAAATCGGAATCATGATAACCAGGAACATCAAGAGCAGTCTTAAGAACACGGAGTTATTCCATTTGTTTCTCAGGTGCCATGCCTCCTCGTGCTATCTCCGATGAAAAGTCGCTCAGGACTCCTCAGATAGTCATGATGATGTTGTTGTTGAAGCATACGTCAGATTATAGGAAGTTCATGGGGGTTTGAATATGTAACAGATTTATAATTTGGTGCACTATTCGATACTGAATGCGAGGGGAGGAGTGGTTGATAGAGAATAGAAAAAAAGCTGTTCCCTTGGGGAACAGCTTCGGAGTATCGAGAAACCTCGGGTTTGGGGAAGCTGAGAGTACAATTTTCGAACTCTCAGACTGGGATGCAGCCGATTTCGGCACCATGGGGAAGCTGAGAGTGCAATTTTTGAACTCTCAGCAAGAAAATCGGCTGATTACTGCTCTGAGAGTACAATTTTCGAACTCTCAGACTGGGATACAGCCGATTTCAGCACCATGGGGAAGCTGAGAGTGTAATTTTTGAACTCTCAGCAAGAAAATCGGCTGATTGCTGCTCTGAGAGTACAATTTTCGAACTCTCAGACTGGGATGCAGCCGATTTCGGCACCATGGGGAAGCTGAGAGTGCAATTTTTGAACTCTCAGCAAGAAAATCAGCTGATTGCTGCTCTGAGAGTACAATTTTCGAACTCTCAGACTGTCGAGACTTTCTCAACAGCGAGATTCTTTTTTTGATTTTGCTATTTGCCGCGTTTAATAAACCGCGCTATCACAAATGTATATACACACCAAGCAATAACGCCTAATAACAACAAACCTACCAGAACGGAAACAAATATATTGATAATGTGTTTAACGCTATCGCTCTCAATAGCGCCAAGCATTACCAATACCATTAATAGAAGAAAGCCCAAGATAATGTACGACAATCCATTAACCACAATCTTAATCATGTTCTTCTTCGTAAACGTTAGCTTATTCACAGGCGATGTAACCTCCGATTTGAGCGTCTAATCAACGAATCTCTTCTCACTATATTCGAGAAAGCATTAGACAATCCTGCCGGTTCGTTGAACGAAAAAAAGGAACAGTTGCCATTGCAAACTGCTCCTTATCATTCAGCTATCGTTCCTCGTTCGTATTATTAGTATTATTCCCATCCCTTGATATGGTAATGGAGGTGAAACACGTCCTGTCCGCCTTTTTCTCGGCAATTCGTATTCATACTCATTCCATCGAGGTTGAATTTGCGGTACATTTGCTGTGCAATCTTGTGAATGCGTGCAATAACAGGCAAGTCTGATTCTTCTACGTCCATCACGGTTGGAATATGTTTTTTGGGGACGGCTAATAAGTGGATAGGGGCGCTGGGGTCTTTACAATGAAATACGATGACTTGTTCATCCTCATACTCCACTCTCGATGGAAGTTTTCTGTCGATAATGTTACAAAAGACGCAGTTCGACTCCATTTTTCTCACGCCTCCATTTCATTCGATTAATCTCCAATTAGAAACTCAATACTTAATTACTAATCCGATCTGTTGGACTATATACCAAATTTTCACTTTCGAGTTGCGGTATTCTATACTTCCCAATATACAGAAGAAATTCGCTAATAGTTATTGTAGGGTCATAAAAAAACAAGGTTTAGCTTGTTGTGTTCTCTATTAATTGAACGACATACATAAATTAATTGCCCCGATAATTATCATTACAACTCCTAATAGTCCAATAAGCAATGCCCATATTCGAGAATTCGTAAATGCCAAATCATAAAACAAATCATGAATTGCCTCAAAAACGGTTACCCAAAATGTTTCAGGATTACTTTTCTTCCAAAGGTAACGAGCAAACAAAAGCAATAAAACTCCAATTATCAGTATTACAATTCCATTCAACAAAATGAGCTCAGCCCCGCCTTTAACCTATACAAATCTTAGTACCATTATGACCTTTATGATTGCTCAATTAAACTGCTCGTTAGCTCAAAAGGCTACCGAAAATCGGCAGCCTTTTGTTGTGCTATTGCCATTTGTTCAGTGGTTCGCTTACCTAATAAGGCGTTGAGTTAAGTTTTCCAATCAACCCACATTTGAGGTTTCTTTTAAAGATTATGTCTTCTAAACAATCTCTTGATTGTACTATTAAAGGTACTTTCAATCTGCTTAGCATATTTAATAACAAAGATTAAGAATATGATCTCCAATAGATCACTTATTACTTTTTGATATCCGTCATCCTTATAAACATTAAATTCTTTTCTGAAATATAAAACAAAAAAAGAAATAACCGTAATGAGTACACAGATAATGCGGATTGTTTTTAGAGACTTTTTATTCTTAATGATTCTATCGAAAAGCCAGATTGAAATGGTCATAAATATTAGTGGAGAAAGAAACATAATATTTTCAATATGCTTATGAAAGTAATGTATCATTTCGCTCCTACTACTCACTTCTCTGATTTATTATCTTTCTCGTTACCGTGTTTAAAATTCCCTGTTATCTTAGCCATTACCAATTACCAGACGGCGTAGCAGGCCTGCATGCGCCTAGTAAGCTTTGAAAGCGATGAAAATCGAACCGATCATCACGACAATACCGCCGACCTTGCTCATGAAATAATAGAAGTCGCTCGGCTCGGGGTTCTCGTACATGAGCCGCTGCGGAGATAGACGGAACATTAAATCTTGGAAGCCTTGGTACCGGAAGCTGCACCAGCCAAAGATCAACAGGCCGAGGGCAAGATACAGAAACCCGGGCATGCCTCGATTGACATGGTAATCGGGGTAAGCCGCGCTTACGAGCGCCGACGGCGGAAAATCTTCTTCCCCTTCCTGCTTGATCCGCTCGCCGTTGGCGTACGCCTGAATAGCCATTACGATATTGCCTTTGTCATCGTAACTTAAGAGCATGCCGTTATTATCCTCGACGCTGTAGACATGGCCGTTCGGATAGGTCACGTGGAACTTGGTCGAGTAAGGGACGCTTTTGTCCGCAATCACATAGGACTGTGCGCCGATGATCACCATGCGGTGCAGCTCGTCGTCGGTGCGTACTTGAACGGGACCGGCCGTGCTGCTGTTATAGGTGACGAGACGGTCTTGCTCACCTGCGAATTTATACGTATCCTCGTACAGGTAGAAGACGCGGTCCGTGAAATAGGGCTTCGACAAGACGCCCGTCAAGACGGACACGAGAAGCACGGAGACGAAGAAAATAGAACCAGGCGTTTTTATTATTCGGAATAAAGCCGCTCGGGTAGAAATATGCGCTCATCCTTTCTGCTTTATCCCTTTTACGTCCTTATGAGAGAGGTGGTTGCACGCATTTATGAAAGGATATGACGTGCTGAGGGCAGCTGTTTTGTTTTTGAACAAAAGTCTTTCGTTCGGCGTTTCTTTCAGTTCGATGGCAATCTATTAACTCGACCATAAGCTACTTGCATTCAACACCGAAACTAGGCGAAAATATACGTAAAGCTTACTGAAAGAAGGCATACACTTGAACAATAAATCGAAAATTGTGATGAGAGCGCTACAACCCGAATGGATCGAGGATATAAGTATAACAAACGAGCCGTTTCATCTGTTCGGAAGAATTGTTCCCCAGTTGCAGAACGGAGCATGGACCTACGAGGAACTCCTATTTGATGAATCTAAGGAAACCTGCTTCCCAGAGGATCGATTGAACTGGAACGACTACATTGGCCAGGAGAACAAAGCATTGTTCTTGGCCTATGACGGCCAGTCGTGTGTCGGACAAATCCGGATTGTTCGCGATTGGACCCGATTCGCTTATATCGAGAACATCGCAACGGTTCAAGCTTACCGGCGGTCAGGAGTCGGCAAGATGCTGCTGGACCAGGCAGAAGCATGGGCCAAGGACAAGCAACTGATCGGTTTGTCCCTTGAAGCGCAGGACGACAATCTCGCGGCGTGCCGCTTTTATGCCAAATACGGTTTCGTTCTCGGCGGCGTGGACACACTTAAGCAGACAGGAAATCCCAACATCGGTACAACTCTATATTGGTACAGAATCTTCGGTCAGGAATGCTAGGGTAACAGAAAGAACAAGACAACTTATTCATGTTTATTGAGATTCCTCGGTAGAATAACTTGATTTCTTCATACGCATTGAGGATATGAAATACAAGATAATGACTATGCAAAAGAGGTTAAAGATACTTGGTATCGATGCAACCCCCAAATAAAGACAATACGGAAATGACCAGATAAACACGATAATCATTAACATTCGAATTCTCATTAGTGATGCTAAAATTCCTAGACAAGCCGGGAAAATCAACATTATTAGTATGATTAGAATTGTATCTTTGCCCAATGGTGTCCCTGAATACAGGTTCAAAAAAAAGAGAGTCGCACATAAAAAAATGCACATGGCTGAAGCAATTATACCTGTATAGGATTTTTTCAAGACTAGCCCCTCGCCTCCATTTTACAAATATGCCCATATTTACAGACGTGAATGCTCAACATAAAGTTGCGCTATTCTGCCCGTTAGGCAACATGCTGCCGGATATCTACCTACCTCATGTCCTTTCTTATAAACCAAAAAAAGCTATCCTGAAATTCGGATAGCTACTGCGGCAGACTTATATTTTGCATAGCCTCTGCTTCTATTTATTTCAACATTATGGTAAATGAGAAATTCCTCTCCCCATCCAACTCGTTCCTTTAGTTCAAGAAATTCCTCATGTGTCAAAATAAATCGCTCCCATTACCGATTATGCTGCAGCCTGCAAGCGATATCCCGACGGAAAATGTTCATTTTGACTGGGACATCATCGCAGAGCAAAAACGAGATAATCTCATGACAGAGATGATCTCGTTTCGTTTATATTTAATCTGACGGATCATTTTTCGCAATAAAGCTCTTCAAAGACGGCGGCCGCCGAAATTTGGTCCCCTGTTCGAACGCATAGGCGAGACGAATCAGCGTCGGTTCCTCGTAGGCTCCCGCCGTAAACGCGACGCCGAACGGGGGGCCAGCTGCCGTATAACCTGCCGGTACGGCCACGGAAGGATAACCCGCTCGGGCTGCTAACCGCGAACCGAAATCCGCCGGGAACAGAAGCGCATCCAAGGTGTGTTTCTTCATCGTAGCGTCGATGCCTTCATCCTTGCACAAGCGGATATCCGTGGCGCGGTCTCGCAGATAGCGAACATCGGTCAAAGACCCGGATGAATGGAATTCTGCGTTGATCAGCGTCTTCTGCCCGTATTTCAACGTCTCGACCGGATGCTCGTTGTTGAACGAGATGATGTCCTTCAGCGTCCGCATCGGTGTGCCCGGACCGCGCTTCGAGAGATAGGCGTTCAGCGAGACTTTGAATTCATTCAGCAGCACGGTCGAATAGGCGATGGTCCGCGCCGTCACGATATTCGCCGGATCGACGATCGTCGCTCCCATGTCGCGCATAATCCCGACCGCCCGATCGAAGATCGCCAACTGCTCATCGGTCAGCTCTTCGAAGTAGTAGTCACGCGGGATGCCGATGCGGGCGCCTTTCAACCCGTCCGGATCGAGGAACGCGGAATAGTCCGCCGGCTGTTTGCCGATGCCGCCTCCCATCGCCGCGTCGCGCTCGTCATAACCCGCCATCGCTTGCAGCATAATCACTGCGTCCGTAATACTCCGTGCCATCGGGCCCGGTGTATCCTGCGTGTTGGACAGCGGGAGAATACCCGTCCGGCTCAGCAGGCCGACCGTCGGCTTGATGCCGACAACCGAACAGAGGTTGCTAGGGTTCAGAATCGAGCCCGATGTCTCCGTTCCGACGGCTGCCGCGCAGAAATTCGCCGCAACCGCGACGCCCGATCCGGCGCTCGATCCTCCAGTCGGCGTCGATATATTGTAAGGATTCATCACCTGACCGCCCCGGGAGCTGTACCCGGAGGGCATGCCTTCCGTCATCATGTTGGCGAATTCCGTCATGTTCGCCTTGCCCAGGATGACCGCTCCCGCTTCCCGCAGCCTCTTCACGATGAACGCATCCTCAGAGGCAAAGCTGTCGGCAAGCGCTAGCGAACCGGCGCTCGTCGGCATTTTGTCTCCGGTGTCGACATTGTCCTTCAGCAGAACGGGAATGCCGTGCAGCGGACCTCTTGGTCCTGTCGTTTCTCGTTCCCGATCCATCGCTTCGGCGATGAACAACGCGTCGGGATTGATGGCGAGCACTGAATTGAGCAGCAGTCCGCTCTTGTCATGGTCTGCAATCCTGCTCATGTACATCAAAACCAATTGCTTGGATGTTAGCTCACCCGAAGCAAACGCCGCTTGCATATCCGAGATTGCCGCTTCTTCAATGTCGAATGCCACACCCATCACCCTTTCCATTTAGTCCCATCTTATAATAATTTGCTAAGCTTGTCCGATAAATTTAATTCAAACTAAAAGAGCCCGCTCATGGTGCTCATGGCAGGCTCATCTGGAACAATCGCGAAAAGTTAACGTATCGTGCAAAGCTTTTATTAAGATAAGGAGGCGCTCGATTGAAGTTGCTCCAGAAGCTTTCGTGTCTCGATGTTCGGTTCAGGATAAGAGAGGTCCAGCTTCTCCATGGAACTTACTATAGTCCGAAGCACCAAGTAGTCGCGGAACCAGCGTACATTGGCTGGGACGATATGCCACGGAGCGTGATTGGTTGCCGTATTTCGGAAGGCATCTTCGTATGCGTCAATATATGAATCCCAGTAATGCCGCTCCTTGAGATCACTTGGATCAAATTTCCATAGTTTCTCTGGGTTGCTCAGCCGTTCTCGGATTTTCTTGAGTTGAAATTCAGGTGAAATATGGAGGAAAATTTTGATCAGCAATACGCCATTGTTCGTTAGAAGTTTCTCGAAATGCCGAATATGCTTCATCCGAGTTGCTGCTTCCTCGTCCTGAATCGAGCCGTGCACCCGGGTAATGAGCACATCCTCATAATAAGAACGATTAAATGAAGTGATATAGCCTTTGGCAGGGACAACCTTATGCGTTCTCCATAAGAAATCATGAGCAGACTCTTCAAGAGACGGTTTCTTAAAACTCTCCGCTCGAAAGCCCTGAGGATTCAGGTTGGACAGTACCTTCTTGATGACGCCGTCCTTCCCACTGCAATCCATTCCTTGGAACAAAACGAGTACACCATTTGTCTTCGAAGCAAACAACTTGTCCTGCAGATTGCGAAGCTTCCGTTCCATCTGATCAAACTCATCTTGAATCTCTTCTTTGCTTACAATGCCTCCTGTATCGTTCGGATCGAAGTGGCTCAGACCATGCTTGACTGCTTTGGTCAACCGATAATTTTTCAACATAAGACACCTCCTCAGATATTCGAAATGATAGCATCATAACCCTCATGTTCAATAAGCTTTCCAAAGCTTTTTTTAGATAATTATCCCACAGTTCGCATGTAGGTATTCAGCGATGATGAGCAGACCTATTTCATTTTGATTCTGTTATTTTAAATATCCCATTTCCTTTACTTATGTAATTTCCTTCAAGCCAGTCCACCTCTACGGATATAGGAGTTAATACACAACTAAACTTTTAACCGTAACATCTCCTGAATTCTGAAATTCAATGTCATATCCCTGTTGACCAATAGAATTGATTTTCGGTATCATCGATAGTTTCCAATGTTCTAACCTTCATCTTCGTTAACTCTATATTTACAGCCCGAACCTTTAATCAGGATCCAAATATGGAAAATCAATACTCGATTATACGCTCCAAAATCTGGGTAGTTGCGTTCTCCTACTCTTTTACGCAAAGAAGGCTGCCGGATTTGTCGGTTGAATCCGAATTGAAAGAAAGTATTGACAATTAATGCTGATGTCTATAAAATTCTGAAAAGAATATGATATTGATAATCATTATCAGCAAATTAAAGCAGGAGGAAAAGAATGAAGAAAAGTATGAGTAAGATTATAGGTCTCGGATTAATTCTGTGTATGATGGCAGGTTGTTCACAAAAGGCTTCAGAAAACAAGGTTTCAGAAAACAAGAATGTAGAAACGTCCGGAGCGGAGTCAACTTCTGAAAACAAAAATGCCGAAACAGCGTCAACTGCCGAAAGCGCGTGGCCGAGAACGATCACGGATGATTTTGGACATACCGTTACTTTTGAGAAGGCCCCTGAAAGAATAATTCCGGCTTATTTCGGACACATAGAAACACTCATAGCGCTTGGTGTGCCGCCGATTGCAGCACCAAGAGCAAAGTCGTTTGTTATGACTAGAGAAGCGCTCAAGCCGATGGCAGATAAACTGAACATCACAGAATTGGGTGACTCACAAGACTATGAGCAAATGTTGGAAGTCTCTCCAGATTTGATTGTAGCAACAGGTAATGATAATGCTGATTATGAAGCATACCATAAGGTTGCACCAACACTGATCTTTGACTCTAAAACTTGGCAAGAACTTTTAAACGACTACGCTAAGGTCCTGGGCAAAGAGAAAGAAGCTGCGGCAATCATCGACGATCTAGAAAGCTTAATAACGGAATCCCGTGAAAAGTTGGCTCCATACATGGACAAAACATCTGTTGTTATGGCCGACCAGGGTAATAATACCTTTGGCCTTGTTGGCTCCGGTCCTACTGATCGAACCGCATGGTTTGATAAGACTGCAGGGTTTGGCTTGACCCCTCCGAAAGGTTACCCTCAGGAATACACCCAGGTATCACTAGAAGGATTGGCAGAATTGGATCCGGATTACATTTTCTTAGATAATATTGACGGTGCGGAGAAAGACAATTATGCGCCAACCTGGCTTATGCCTGGTACAGCGGACACTACAATTTGGAAGAATTTGAAGGCTGTTAAAGCTAATCATGTTTTCAATCTTCCTCCTGGCTCTATGTCAGGTGCCCCACTAAGCCAGAAGCTTGCTATAGAAAAAGTGGTAGAGAGCATTGTTAAATAGAGAATAAAACCGCATAAGAAATCGGGCCGACTCTACCAGTCTCCCGATTTCTTGTGTTATATCCAGTAGAATGAGGGCGTTCAGTTTGGTTTCTAAATCCGTTGCTACATCTTCCGTCATTCATAATAAAAATGGAATGACGGCTTTACTTATTATGCTTGTTGGGAGTATCGCGCTGCTAATGTTGATGGCATTTTCTGTTACACAGGGAGCCAAAAATATTCCGCTTTCAATGATCTGGGAAGCTATCTTCCACCTTGACCGCAACAATATGTCACACATCATCATTGTAGACGTACGCCTCCCCCGTGTGCTTGCTAGCGCTCTTGTCGGCTCTGCTTTTGCAGTTTCAGGCGCAGTCATGCAAGGCGTAACACGCAATCCCATGGCTGATTCCGGACTCTTGGGTCTTAATGCCGGCGCTGGCTTGGCTCTGTCCGTTTGTTTCGCGTTTTTTCCGCAAATTGGATACAGTAATATCATTGTTTTTTCCTTTATCGGTGCATCGATCGCCTACTTAATGGTCAACGGAATCGCTATGTTTCGCCGCAGTGCTGCAGCGCCCATGCGTATCGTGCTGGCAGGCGCAGCTGTCGGTGCTTTGTTTACCGCGCTAAGCCAAGGCATTGCGCTTTATAACAAAGTTGCGCAAAACATCATGTTCTGGATGGCGGGCGGTATTGCTGGTGTCACGTGGGAACAGGTTATTCTCATGTCTCCCTGGATCTGCATCGCATTGATTAGTGCTATTGTCCTTTCTCGGTATATAACGCTCCTTAATCTGGGAGAAGATGTTGCAAAGGGCTTGGGCTTAAATACGAAGCTGATAAGCTTGCTATGCACACTGACTGTGCTTGTTCTAGCCGGAACCTCGGTATCAGCTGTAGGCGCGGTAGGTTTCGTGGGGTTGGTCGTACCACATGTAACAAGATTTCTGGTAGGCGTTGATTATCGCTCGATTATACCTGCATCGGCCGTATTAGGAGCAATCCTGATGGTGAGCGCGGATTTGGGTGCGCGTATGTTAAACCCACCGTTTGAAACACCTATTGGTGTGTTGACTGCGCTCGTTGGCATTCCATTCTTCCTTTATTTATCGCGCAGGCAAAGGAGGGCGATATAATGGATGATCTGATCAAAAAGCATCTAGCGCACAAGAAGAAGGTGGCGTTTCGAAATATTGCGATAATTCTCCTGTGTGCGTGCGCACTTACAGTTTCCTTTATTGTTAGTATGAATACGGGTTCCGCAAAGCTCTCCGCGCTTGATACCCTGCGCACTTTATTCGGGGGAGGAACGGAGAGGGAGAATGTAATATTATTCGGTTTCCGGTTGCCGCGAATAACCTTATCCATACTTGTAGGTGCTGGACTCGCTTTATCTGGATGTACCATTCAGGGTGTAACCAAAAACGCGTTGGCGGATCCTGGGCTGCTTGGTATATCGGCAGGTGCAGGGCTAATGGTTATTCTATTTACCTTGTTTGTTGGCACGGCATCCTTCCTTTCTATATTTACTCTGCCTTTTTTAGCTTTAGTAGGTGCCGGGTTGACAGCTATTCTGATAAATGTCCTTGCTTACAAAAAAACAGATGGCATTGCGCCTATGCGATTGATATTAACAGGAATTGCAATGCAGGCGGGAATCTCTGCCCTGACCACCGTTCTAGTCATCAAGCTAAGCGAGGAACAGTACGACTTTGTAGCCGTGTGGCGGGCAGGAAATATATGGGGCAGTAACTGGAAATTTGTATTAGCCCTGCTGCCGTGGCTTCTTATCTTGATCCCCTACTTAATTTATAACTCGAGAAAACTAGATGTACTGAGCATGAGTGAAGACACCGCATACAGCGTAGGTGTTTCGGTTGTGAAACAGCACAGAAATATGTTAATGGTTTCTGTGGCTTTGGCGGCGTCCTGTGTGTCTGTCAGCGGGAGTATAAGCTTCGTGGGACTGATTGCGCCTCACCTTGCCAGACGGTTAGTAGGCTCCAGACATATTATCCTGATACCCGTGTGTGCGCTGGTTGGGGCAGTGCTAGTGTCTGTTGCGGATACGATATCCAGGGTTATTCTACCGCCTGCCGGTATCCCCACAGGAATCATTGTTGCCATTATTGGAGCACCCTATTTTCTATATCTCTTAGCTACTGAAAATCAGCGTTCGCGCAGGGGGTGACGCAGGAGCGCGCGCGCCGTCCTCATAAAATCGAAACGGCGCGACCGCGCGATGCCGCTCTTTCTTGAAATACAAGAATCAATAATTATTCTATTAATGTTATATGAATTCGATTTCCACTCCAACCATCCATTTTAGAAAGATGTACGTCATATAAGGTTTGTATGTATTTAAATTGAAAATTGTTTTTTTCTTTTTCTTCAAACGATTCCGATATGACTTCATAGAATTTTTTTATTCTATCTTCTGTTTGATTGCAATAATATACAATTTCTCTTTCAGCACCTTGAAATTGAAAAATTGTTTTATTGGGCAATTTTAGTGCATTCCCGTTCTTGTCTTTAATTTTACTTTCAGACTCGGTGGTCGTAATTAAATCCATCTTCATTCTAAAGTTAAAATTTGAGTAGTAATGGTAGATAAAAACAGTAAATGAAGTGAAAATGAAAATCACTAACAAAAAATAATATATTTTTTTAGATTTCATTGTTTAATCAAGGCATCCCCTCTTTTTATGACTTTATGTGGTTTCTCGAAACACAAAGAAAAAGACGCCTCCGAATTCGTTTCGTTGTCGTCTTTTCCAATAGTAAGCGAGTTGGGTAAAATCTCATTTCAAGCTTTTGATCTTCTGATAGGTGACTTCATCGGCTACCACATATAGCTTAGCGTCAGCAGGTATAGGCTGGTTCATCTTGCGATTAATCCCCAGGTCCCCTCTATCAGATAGCAATGTGGCACCATATTCTAATAAGCCTTGAAAAGCGTCTCTATAGGTTTTCCATTGCTTGCTAACCGGAACTTCATAGATGTCGTCCCCAACCTCGCGGTTGATCAGTTGGTTAATGATTTCCACTCCCCCTTGCTGGAGAGCTGATCTCACTGCAAGCCTGGAAACGGCGTCATGTGATAGTACGAACTCATTGACGTTGGCATATCGGAAATTTTGTATGTTTTTATCTTGCGTAATTTCGACCGTAGTATGGATACCAGGATGAAGGCGTTCAATGCTTGATGCGATTAGGAGCGTTTTCCCATCAGAAAGTGCCGGCTCGTCAATCCGCGTGTCTGCGAAGATGATAACAGCCCTAGCCGTATGAACCATTGCCCGTTCAAGTACATCTTCCATAGAGGGATCTCCACTTACAAAGTGAACGGATCGTTCATCTATGACCGGGTGCTTGCCCGATTCATCAATAATAACGATATGAGTGGAAGAAGAATACGAAAGGATCTCATTTATCGCATACTGCGCTTTCTTATTCCAGTTGATAATAATGATGTGGTCTCTTCCGTGAAAATTCAATTTTCCAGCCTCCCAGTTTCTATAGATAGTGGAAAATGAGTCTAGGATTTTGCCGATGATTAAACTAAGTATCCCAATCCCAAACACGTAAATGTACAAGGTAAATGCTTTCCCAATAAATGTTTTCGCATAATAATCGCCATAGCCTACCGTCGCCATCGTGGTCATGACCCAATACAAGGCGTTGAACCATGTTCCGAATGTGGATGGCTCTATCAGATAGGCAATGGTACCGCTGCTGAGGATAAATATCGCTGCTACGATGAACACCGTTGTTTTCGGTATTCGAAGAACTTTCATCATCGCTCGGACGATGATTGGCAAGTTGAGTCCCCCCATTCATATGATGATCTCGTGAACTTTGTGATGTCACCTCACTGATCGTCTTCACCAGATTCCTTGTAATCACTTCATTAAGCTCATGAAGTTGGTCGTTACTGGAACTTGTTTAAATCCCCATTTTTCGTAGAACATCACTTTATTATCTGCACAAAATAAATCAACGCGTTCGATGCCCTTTATTAGTGTACTATTAACGACCGTTTCGATTAGCAACCTTCCAAATCCTTGGCCTTGGTATTGCTTCAAAACAATAACGTCATATATCGTTGCTCGGAAAACGTAATCCGTCACAAATAATTAAGGTTTTTGCTTTTTCAATAACATCATTTGCCCGATATGATACGCATTATGGATGCATAAATTCGAAATGACACCCCACCATTGAGCATTGAAGTAGGATGGTATTCTTCTTTCCAGTTTTGACATCTCACAATTCGTGATAACGTCTCGCCATTCTGAGAAACCATTATTTAATCGCTGTTTCGTTTCATTCCAACCTTCTTCATTCATCTTCGTATGATCCAATTCAAATGTTTCATCATTACTAATATTAATTTCCTTAAATAGATCATCGTTAATAAACCGTCTTAGCCACATTTCATTCCAAAAAATCAGATGGTTCGCGATCTCCCAGATGGAACTTGAATTACCCTCTGTTTTCCAGATTGCTTCAACGAAAGATATATCATCTAAAATCGTATTAGACGATTTAAACCAGCTTTCATCGTTATGACATGCTGCCAACTGATCGAGTAAAACTTCCCTCACGCTAGTCATCATTTACACTCCTAGAAAGAAGATTCTTATTCACTAGCAGCACTGCATCTCGCAAACAACCCGGTCGAAACGCAGCTCCGCGAGGTCGTCCTCTCGGATCCAGAAATAAATGCGTCCGACATCTCCGAACATGATACCGGTTTTCTCTTCTTCGGAATCGATCTGAAGCAGCAGTCTCCACTTCAAAGCGGACTTAACCGCACGTTCATTCACTCCTGGGTCACTGAGCACTTCGTATGTAAGCTCTGTAGTCATAACCTCGCACGCGACTTGCATATCTCCTTGTATTTGGTCCGGATGGCCGAACAAGCGATGCACCGTATCACTGGCATTGGTCATTTCACGATACTTCTCAAGAAAGACTTCCCAGTATTTATCGAAATGTTCACGGTCTCCGTTCCATCCAAGCCCCATGCTCTCCAAATAGGCCGATTCTGATGCAGGTACTGAAAGTGTCGGCGAGAACGTTGCTTCATTCGGCCTGAAGATGGCTTCTTCCGTAAGTTCAGGCAAAGGTCTGCGAGCAAGTCTTGAAAACTCCTCGACCGGGGTAAGAATGACCCGGCAAGTGTTTGGATCATTATAGAAGTCTTCATCTTCATACATCGGATCTACCGCGTAGAAGAAAGAAAGGAGCCCTCCTTGCTGAAACAGCGTAGGATCGGGCAAATCTGCAAGATTGATTTGTGCGACGAAGGACATGTCATACTCTTTCCATTTGGGCCACTCAGCGTCAGCCGCCAAATCCGGTAGACCGCCGATTTTACTCGCACCTAAAGAGAGGTTTACGTCTTCCTCGGGTTCCAAATGAATCTGATAGGATGAAAAGATCAAGGGATCGAATCGGTCTTTGTACGCTTCAAGGCCGGACGAAACTAGCAGATCGAGAATTTCATTCTTCTTCATACATACCTCCATTAAATGTCCTTTTTCAATTAATAATGAGTATGTCTCCCAGCATTGTCCACTACATATGATTTATCGTCATCAACTTCTCAATAATTCTGCGCTTCCGATACATCATTTTACCGGTTTCAGCGACATCCTTAAGGGTGGAGCGGTTCAAAAAGGCGCCGAACAACATACCTGCGATCGGAATCATCTGAAACAGCTTCTTCCATCCAAAGTTGTCCCTGTACGTAAGCATGACCTCGCGCCAGCCCTGCAGCTGAGACATAACCTGACCGCTTCTCTCCCCCGTATGGAATACGGCAAGATCATCAAGAATGGCTTTCTTTCCGACGATGTCGGAGGAGGAAAACTGCAGGCACTTCACGATAAAAATCCGTTCCGATTGCTCAGTTGGGTCATAGCCATAGCTTATTGCGATATCCTGCAGCGCTTTAAGTGAAATGCCAAGCAGGAGCGGTATATCAATAGCGAGTGTAAAAAAGCCGCCAAATCCCGTAGTTGCGCCTTGCGCCGTCGCCATCTTACTGCTTGAAGCGGTAATGCTGTCGGACACCTTATCCATGCTGCCGAGTGGAAGCTGACTGATCCGGTTCAGGGATACTTCTTCAACCCACTCTTCATTCGGGAAATATTTGCGATATATCTGCTCCTTGTTGATCAAGTACCGTCCGCCGCTTTGGACATAGCTGCCGAGCTCGTCGAGCGCAGTTCCTATCTTTTCTTGAAGGAACTTTGGAGTGATCCGGTCCAACAGGGCAAAGGGCAGCCTGCCGAGTTTTTCCCAGAAGAATAGCCCCTTCTGATCTTGCTCCCATTGTTCGATTTGTTTCAATTCGGACCTTAAATAATCTGTTGTATCTGTATTTGTCATCATGGAAAGGACTCCTCACTTGAAAATGACCATTTAGTCATACATACTGAAAAATTACAGTGAAGTTTCAATAAATACCCTGAGAAAGTGTCCAACCACCAATCTATAAAAAAAGTTGTTCCCAAAGTTGCGTTTCAACGCTTGGTAGATATTCCTGGGGATGTAAGAAAACTGCCAATATTATGCTTAATAATATGGCAGTAATCCACAATAAACAATTGAATAGCCTAGATTTCAATTTGCGTGTGATAAATAGTATCAATATCAAAAAAGTAAAATTAATAAATAAAGTTACAGGAATGCTCACAATTCTTCCAAGACCTGTGTAAGGGTAATATTGGACTAATAAAAACAAGGTCACAATGCTTGGAATCATGGCTAATAAGAGCATAGATGCTGACTTCTTCATGTTGTCTTCTCCAAGATTAAAATTCTCTCTTCGCTAAATCCATTGCTACTGCTAATTTAATTTGATCCATTTTGCTTAAACCATTTAACCAGTGAGCAATGGAATATTTATTTGTAGTCGGATTCACAGTATCATCATAGCGATCCAATTCAATTTGTATAATGCAGTCCGTATCTACAAGAAAAGTGACGATATCTTCCCCTTGTTCCGGTATCCAATTTACACAGTATGCTGTTTGCATGTCGGGAGAAGTCACTCGAATAATGTTCAGGAACCAGCTTCATTTCTCACTCGTCCCTCCTAAATTCTCCAAATATACACGAGGAGCTATACTGCCCGTTCGGAAAAAGGCTGCCGATGATTAATCGGCAGCCTTTTGTTAATTGTGCTATCGTTCCTCGTTCCACTCACACCTATTCCTCATATGAAGCCAATTTGATCTGTTATTCGATTCAACTGCGTAATCTTAACTTGCTCGTCCCTTGGAGACAACCGCTCTGGTTCCTGAGCGACTGCGCGCAGCGCTTGCTTTATCCGCTGGCAGCAGCAAGATCAAGACAACAACGAGCGAAGCCGTCAAGAAAATGACCGAACCCCAGATCGAGACGGAGATCCCATGGGCAAAGGAAGCAATCGAAGAAGCGGACTCCCGGCTCGCCGCCTCGAAGACGGCAATCAGAACGGCAAGTCCGAGCGATGCGCCAGTCTGATGAGCGACGTTGACCATCCCCGACGCCGCTCCTGCATCCTTGGCGTCCACGCCTGACAAGCCTAACGTCGTGAAAGGCTGAAAGATCAAACCTGCACCGCCGCCCATGACGATCAACGGGAAGAATAGGTCAGGGAAGAAGCTCGAATCTGCAGAAATGAAGGTAAGCCAGCTCGTTCCGGCGATCGCGATTCCGAGTCCGGCGATTAATACTTTTACATTCCCGAATCGGGTTACGAGCGAAGGCATGGCGTACATCATCGCGAACTGAACGACCGTGAACGGCATGATCGCGAGCCCCGCTTGCAATGCATTGAAATGAAGAACATTCTGTAAAAATTGCGGAACGAAGAAAAAGATCGGATAATTCCCGCTTATGAGTAATAATCTACCCAAATAGGCTCCGGAACGCAATCTGCTCGCGAAGAGGCGCAGCGGCGTAATCGGCTCTCGGGCCCGCGCTTCTATCCACACAAAAGCCGCTAGCGAGATCCCTCCTAGAGCAAGCGAGCCCCAAACTTCCGGCGCTTGCCATCCGGCAGACGCAGCTTGAACGAAGCCGAATGCCAGCGCCGTCATGCCGATCACGGATGTCATGGCTCCCCATATATCCAGACGGCCCGCTTTCATCTCCGTCTCCCGCAAATATCGGGGTATCATAAGGAGCAGTGCAATGCCGATAGGAACATTGAGGAACATCCCGGCACGCCAAGAGATCACATCCGTCAGCAATCCGCCGATAATCAGGCCGACGCTGCCACCAGCTCCCGTTGCGGCACTATATACGGCGATCGCCTTCGTCCGTTCCCGTGCTTCCGAGAAGTTCACGGATAATAATGCGAGTGCTGACGGCGTCGCCATCGCTGCTGCCAATCCTTGCAAAGCGCGTGCACCAAGCAGAAGCGAGGCGGAAGGCGCCAAACCAGCCAATATCGATGCCAGCAAGAACAAAGCAATCCCGGCGCTGAATATTTTTCTCCTTCCTAGGATGTCCCCGGCCCTGGCACCTAACAGCAAGAAGCCACCGAAGGCTAAAATATAAGCGTTCTGCACCCAAGTCAAAGCAGTTGTCGACAGATGCAGTGTGCGGCCAATTTCGGGCAATGCGGTAACCAAGACGGAAGTATCGAGCACCATCATCAGCTGACAGGCGACGATCATCATCAGAATAGTCCGTTTCGACTGTTCATTCTTTCTCAAGAGGATAACCTCCCTTTCATGTGCTACGGTCATTATGACGCGAAACGACATCCGGAAGTAGTTCGTTCCTGCTTAAAATTTGCTCGATTCTGCAAATCGATTTATTTACGATCCGATAATCATGATGGCGATCTTAATAAAGTGGGGTTATAATTGGAGAGGAACACTGGATGAGGGGGCTTTCCCATGCATACGAAATTAGATCAATTATTAGAAATGGCGGCTACCTTCAATCTTGCTGAAGGCCGTACGGAGACTTCAGTCCCCTTCTTCTCTGTAGTAAGGCGCAGCCAGCCGACTGCGATAGTCCCCGGCGTCCTCACCCCCTCCTTTTGCCTGATTCTACAAGGGGCTAAGAAGCTTCATCTCGGTCAGGACACGATTCATTATGGTCCAGGCGACTATTTAGTTTCTCTAATTGATATCCCCGCCTCCGGCCAAGTCGTCGGAGCTACCCCGCAATCGCCGTATATCGGCTTGCGAGTGGATCTAACGGCCGAAGAAATTGCTTCTGTCATGACGGATTCCGGAATCGATGTGAAGCCGCTCGACCAGAAGCTTGGCCCTGGCGCCTACGTAGGTAAATCCGATGACCATATACAGCTTCTATTCATCCGGCTGTTGGAACTGAAAGGGAAGCCTGATGCGGAAATCCGTTATCTCTCTTCGCTGATCAAGCGCGAGATGATCTTCCGCTTGCTTACGGGAGATCACGGTCACTTGTTTATCCAACGCGTATTCATGGATCAACAGAACGAGGGGATCAGCAGAGCCATTGAATGGATCAAGGAAAATTACAACAGAACCTTCTCAATCGAAGAGGTGGCGAGATCGTCCAAAATGAGCGTCTCCGGACTTCATCACAAGTTCAAAGCTGTCACAACGATGGCTCCCCAGCAATATCAGAAACAGCTTCGCCTCCAGGAGGCGAGACGGCTTATGCTGAACGGATCTGCGAACGCAACCACCGCTGCGCTGGAAGTCGGATACGAAAGTCCGGCTCAATTCAACCGGGAATACCGCCGGCTATTCGGGCTCCCTCCGCTTCAAGATATTAAAGCTTTTCACAGAAAACCAATACCGGAATCGTTCGAGAGCAGCTAAGAACCTATATCCTCTGTGCTTTTCATAAGTGCTCAAGCATAAGAAAAACGCCAGGGCACAATGCCTTGGCGTTGTATTTATCGTTGATTTAATGCATACTCTCTTTGTCAGCACCTACAGATGGTCCGACTTACAGGATTTATCATGAATATCAGTTAAACACAATCGATAATATGATTCTATTCTAACCAATTTCACAAGTAATATACATTGCTTTCAAAATACTTATCTGATGATACGACCGAGACTATTTCGGTTATACATAATCGGAGCGTTGTTGCTGCCACTCGCTTGCTTTTGCAAGACTTCGTTCAGACGCTCCGTCAACTCCGCGAACCATTCTTCGTCACGCGTGGCCAGCGCCAGCTCGATAAAGTCTAGAATCGGCTCCTCGTAGTCCAGTGCATGCACCGAAGGCTGCTCCTTGAGCCATCTGCTCAACACGGAGACCGTAGTGCCGACCGCCGCATCGTGATCCGATTGAACGACATAAACGCTTGCAATGTTATAGTTTCCGTTCATCGATGTAATAAATCCTTGAATAAGTTCCCCGTCCTTCGTTCTGCCTTGTACCCAATCACTGATCGCAAAGCTCATCGTCAGCACCACCTGTCATTAGAATGGAAGTTCAAACTGTATCTAATTAAGTTACAGTTAGGTTAAAAAAATAGGACATTGCATAAGCAGGTTGCCTGGCTAGCCGTCCTTGTTACTGTAATTATATGAGTTACAGTTTAAATTGTCAAGGAGTCCAATTTCGACAATAATGATGTAAATTCAGGTCGTTAGTTGAGCAAAGACTGCCACATTGGCAGTGCTTAGTTGGACGTTCCATTAGCCATCAAGGTGAAACTTCAAGAAATTTGAAACGTATTATGTTTCATTTCGTGCCACAGCAGCAGTGACGTTTTTGGAATGAAGTAAAGAAATGGAGTGATCTATTGAAATGAAAGGTGTCGGAATCGGTGTTTTCATAAGCATTGGAACTGCATTTGGAGTCGCGTTTGGAGCAGCATTTAATAATGTGGGTCTTGGAATGGTTTTCGGAATGTTAGTCGGATTAGTAATCGGGTTGATTAGAAATAGCAATAAATGAGTTCCACGCGGCAGAATTTCGTGCGTCAATTCTTTTGATTTGGGAAAACTTTACACATAGGTTGCGTTAACCTGCCCTTCAAAAGGAAAAGGTACCTAGAAAGGGCAGTCGCAACAGATGCTGTTATCGCCGGCGCCTTCTCACTATGATGACCAGCAAGATGAACAATGTTAGAGAAACTACAAGAACTAAAGAGATTATTACTAATCGGTCCTCTGTTTCTTTTTTAAAGGAGGATTTTTCTAAAGGTTCCTTTTGAGCGAGTGTTACCTTAGTGGGTTCATATCCTGCTCCTAATGCTTTAAGCTCATTTTGCGCAGTAGCAAGCGTTTTATTGCCTTCACAAAGTCCTGTTTCAAGTCGATCTGGATCGCCGTAAGCAAAAACGATATATTCTTCGTTCACTTCGAATCCTTCATATCCACAACTTGCTGAACTCAATGCTGTGTAAACAGTTGTTTGAGTACTCAATTTTCCTTTCCATACCGTTTTCACTTCAAATTGAGCTTTTACAGGATCTGCCGAAGACCAGGTTTTACCTTTAACAGGTTTGGTCAAACTCAATACTTTGCCAGTAAAAACTGCAGTTTTTCGATCTAACTGATCTTCTATGCTTGGGGGTTCAGCACATGAGCATGCACTGACAGTTAAAGGCTTCACTAGAATCAACGTACTGAACATGAACAAATAAATGAGCAAGACTATTGTTGTTCTTCTCCACATTTATATCACCTCCCGAACTGGTTATAATCCCCATATATGAATAGACGGAACTCGCCTAATATTGTTGCGAAACCCTGCCCGTCAGCGCAACAGGCCGCCTTTTAGTTCACCTATGCTAAAGCAGCAAATTACAATTCGGACAAAAAAATTGCACCTCCAATTGTTAGATGATATCTAACAATTGGGGTGCAATCAAAGTGAAGCTATGGTAGTTTTGGTCAGTACTGACCATTCGCTTTCATTAGCTCTCGATCTTTCTCTTTGAGACGCGGGCACGTATAGCAATAGTTGAATGTCTGCTTGAGGCGATGAGGAAGGCAATATGCTAAGCAGCAAGCCGTCTTCAATGCCATCTTCTTGTTCGAATCTGCAGGATCTTCAATATAGCTGCGTTTCGTTGCAAATGGATTCTTCAGAAGTCCGAATGCGCTGGCATCGATATCGGTTAGACGTGTCTGGTAGTGATGAATGATTGCCTGCCTGCGTGCCTCGTCCGTAACATCGCCGAGCTCCTCGTCCATTTGATCATAAGCGGCATTCACAATTTGCCCCCATAATACAATTGGTTTCACTCGAGCCAGACGCGCCAGCAGTTGGATCAAAGGCGTTACTTGTTCCCTGTAAAAGGAATCCAATGCTTTGTTAAGCCAAGCTCCGCGGTCCGCACTTGGAATTTCTCTGTATTGGATATGGTTGAGATGAAATGAAAACAGCGGGTAGGATTCTTCGACAACTAATTGAAGGGTCAAGTTAGAGAATGACACATCTAATACAGTGTCAGGCCAGTGAAACAACATATGCTGCAACGCACCGCACACGCCCGCATACCAGCTGATGAACAACGCTGCCGCTTCTGGCCGTTCTTGTGCTTGGATCAGCGGACCGTATGTATTCAATACATGCAGCAGCCTCTCTTCGTTTAATAAATCTGCCGCGGGCATGATGAGCACGGTACTCTCCGCCTCCCTCGATGTCAGAAAAAACTTCTCCTCGAGTTGTCCCAAGTCAATCGTACTCATGGCATACCCTCCCTATCATCTTATTTTTTTTCAAATGCATGAATGACTTCGTCAACGGCGTTATTATCGGCAAGCGGAGACATGCCCAGGTTAAACCATTCCTTGCCGCCCATGAGATAAACTTGGTTCTTCTTTACCGCCGTCATATGCTTCCATAAAGAGCTGTCTAACATTTCTTTATACCGATCCTGAATAACTTTGTTAGACTCATCGCTCATATGCACAATGATATGATCCGGGTTATATTCAGGAATTTTCTCCAGTGAAATCGAAAGGCTGTTCTCGCTCTGCGGAATATTCTTGATAGAGCTCAGGCCAAGCACTTTATGAATAAACTTGCCGCGATCGCTATTCTCACCGTAAAGGATGATTTCCTTATCCATAATTTCCATATAGAGCACGGTCTCATCGCCGACTAATTGATCGAGTTTCGCCTTGGCTTCCTCTTCCTTGACTTGCAATTTCTGAATGACCGTATCAGCCAGCTCTTTTTTATTCAGGACTTCGGCAATATCACGTAATTCGTCGCGCCAATTATCCCGCTCTGGCAGAAGAACAGTAGGGGCAATTTTGGAAAGCTGATCGTAATCCTTATCAGACCACCATATTGGCGCAATAATCAAATCCGGCTTGGACGCTAAGATGGCTTCAAAATCAGGTGTTCTTGCAATGCCCATTTTGATTGCATCTTTAAAGGCATCTTTCAAATAGGAAGGAAAATCCAAATGGTAGTTTTGAACGGCAATCGGCGTTACGCCAAGTGCGTACAAAAACTCCGGATAAACGACAGATAGGCCGATTATCTTGTTGGGCTCGGCCGGAATGCTGACGTCCCCTTTCAACGTTTTCACCACGCGCTGTTGATTATTTTCATCTGCAGTTGTGTTACCTGTGTTTGCTGTATTACCTGTGTTACTCGCGTTACTAGCATTCTCGGCAGTCGTATTGGACTTGTTCGTCGATGTGTTATTCGCTCCGCAAGCCGTACTTACCATAATGAGTAATACGATAACTAATCCTCTGACCCAAACTATGTTTCGTTTCATTTCCCCGGTGCTCCTCCTGATAAAACGAGTTTAGATAGGATAACCTCTAATTAAAATTGATTATCATTATCATCTATTAGGAGTATAAATGAATTTACAATTTCGGAATATTGATGATAACGACATAAACTTATGCACGATTCCGCCAAAGCTTGAGCGCCTCGTCGAGCATGAGCTCATGCGTAAATGCTGTGTATTCAATCCAAGGATACGCGGGAATGAACGCTACGCGATTATTACCAACCGCCTCCAGCCTGTTCCAATCTTCGGAATTTGCAAGTGTTTGCCACGTGGATTGGGATAGCGAATCTTCGTCCACGACGAGCAAGATTCGGTCGGCCGCGAATGCCGCTAGCTGCGCCGCATTCACTTGTTGGTCTTCTCTCATGCGATCAACACCATGCGCGGGCACCAGATGCAGATCATCGTAAAATACCGTGGCAAGACTTCGCTTAGCCAACACGATGCAGCCCTCTCCTGTAATTCTCAGGATGAGAATACGATCATCTTTCACCATATCCCGGACTTCTTCTCTTACGAAACGAGCTTTACGATCATAATTATTCAGCCAAACCTCAGCAATGGGAGACATATCAAGAAACTTCGCGATTAATCGCAAATGCATGCGCCAGTCATTCTCCATCCAAGGCACGAAATACGCCGGTGCGATCTCCTTCATCTCGTTCTGTTCCTCGACTGAAGCATGGATATCGATCCCGATGATGAAGTCAGGCGCTGCAAGAACAATTTCCTCTTTCTTTACCTGTTCGACCGAGCTGAGCGGTATGACAGCATCCGTCTCATATTTTCTTCTATAGTAATCGGTCCATGGATGATCAGCTGGCGCGGCGTAAGGCGTAATTTGAAGGGCAATCAGTTGCCCAATATTCGCGTTATGATAAGCAATGATCTTCTTTCTGCTATTCTTCATAAATGCCGCAGGCGGTATACCTGAGACCTGTTTGAATTTACGCCGGAAATAAATATCATCTTGATAGCCGACATGCCGTGCAATATCTCGGAGCCGATCCTGTCCGCTTGTCCGTATGAGCTGCTGTGCCTGTTTGATCCGGAAAAAAGTCAAATAATCAATCGCGCCGCTGCCATACCTCTTCTTGAACAATCGCATAAAATGACGCGAACTGATCCCTACCAAATTGGCCAAATGTTCGATCGTCAGTTCCTGCTGAAAGTGCTGCTCAATATACCCTTTTGCATAATCCAAAGCTGCGTCCAAGCCAATTTCTTGAACGAGAAGCGCTTCTTCCAGAATCGTTTCTATTAATTCTTGGAACAGAATTTGGCTCCGGAAGCGTTTTAAAGGTTCTCCGCTCTTCATGTGTTGGTCAATGGTCCGGCATGCAATATGAACAGAAACCGGCGATGAAACGATAACCTCTCCTTGCAACGGAAATGGACTGTTCCGTCTGACCTTCTGAATCGCATGCGAAGACGTAGGATCCTCACTGAAAACATCGAATCCCAAATTATAAAACCCGCGTTCATCAAGCGAATGAATTGTGGCTTCAATGAGGTGGCCCGGCTTTAGCACATACACGCTGCCTTGCCGAAGTTCCACGAAATGTCCATCTATATGAAGATGGCCTTTACCGCTGGCCATGACGAGCATCATATGTTTGTCGATAAATTGAAGCTTAAGATTCCATTCATTCATGTGCTGCTTAATATGCGTGATATCTCGAAGCTTAAATAGCAGGCCTTCCAGCGAGGCATATACATTGTTTTCATTATTCGTGTTTCTATCATCCAAAGTAAAACCACCGCCCTTGTACACTCTAAGAGCATTTTAGCTCACAAGCATGCGGACCGCAATTTCAATCCACGCTCTTTGGGGGGGCAGCTGCCTTACGTCACCAAAAAAAAGAGACCCACAGCAACGGGCTGCGGGTCTAAGTTATATTTATTAAAGGGGGTTGAGATTTATTATAGACGCACTTCATTAAAACAAGATGAAGATCGGATTTCAATCATGTTACAATTGTCTATCGCTATTAATTGTTTGTGCTAATGAAGAATTGGAAGATACCAATTAGAATCAGTAAGACCACGAACACGATAATAAAACTTAAGCAAAACCTCAATAAATTTGATGTCTGAGGTTTGTTTTGAACTTGTTTTTCTAGAGTAGATATTCGGTTTCTTAGTTCTTGGATCTCCTCATCTTTGTCCACTGGTCTCCCCCTTATTAGAAATGGCGCTAACTATCACGCATAAGTACAACATCATCTACAATTAGACGGTTACTAGTCAATAATGTTGCAGTAGTCTGCCGTTAACTCTGAAAGCAGTGCTATACTGAAAAGGATTGAGAATGTAAATAACTTGAAATTGAGGTGTTTGTTTGAAAGCTTGGTGGCTCGATTATCATCCTAGTTGGAATACAACCGAATTTATGGATATGGAGACCTACACTGAAATGCGGGAGTCTTTCCGTGAGGCAAAATCGCTTGCATCTCATTGGACCCAGCGCGAGGTAGAAGTTCAGGATATGGGCAAACCGGCCGATTTCCTTCGAGAATTAAGCGGTGCTCTAGTAGTAAGCAAACGAGCGAGAGACACCATAGAACTGCTTCCAAACTTGGATGTGGAGTTCCTGCCGCTGAAGAGCAAGGACGGGGATTTCAGCATTCTGAACGTACTCACCGTGTTGGACTGTATCGACATGACGGCTTCCAAAGTAAAAGGTACTCTACGTACAATCTATGATATCGAAGGACTTGCCCTGATGGAGGGCATCGTTCAAGGACAGGATATTTATAAAATGAAGATTCCCGGAAGTGATCGGATTCTCCCGCAGATATTCGTATCGGACAAGCTTAAGGAGATAATAGAGAGTCAGCTTGAAGGCTTTCAACTCATTGACATGTGGGACTCCGAGTTTTCCTGGCAGCAGCAAGAAGCCAAGTTTGTTTCAATGTGCCAAGAGGTCGATGCATCTTTGCAGACGACATTCAGCTTCGACAAAGCGGCCAAGCACGTAAAGAAGCATATTGAGGAAATGGCCTATAGCGGAAAATGGGCGATTAAGGCGGATGAGGATCAAAATATTTGGTTAGGCGATCTTATGCTGGACGGTACATATTCGTGGATGAGCCCCATCTACTATCCACCCATCATTCTGGGACTCACTTGGGGGATTAAAGAGAAGAAGAGATCATTATTCAGTTGGCGATAACCATGGAATAACAGCCTAGCTTTCTCATCTATTCTTCCCATACATAGCAGAGCAAAAAAGAGATGACACATGCCATCTCTTTTTTGCTCTATGCTTTAATCCTTAGAATTAATACAACCGTCCCAACGCCTCAGGGGTAAATGGAAGCAGTTCATCGAACCGTTCGTCCCGAACCTTATCCGCCCATTCAGGATCAACTAACAAGGCGCGTCCGATTGCGACGAGATCGAATTCGTTCTGTTCTAACCGGACCAGCAGCTCTTTAATGTCAGAGGTTCCTGCGCTTTTGCCTCTGAATGAGCCCATGAATTCATCATCGAGACCGACGGACCCTACAGTGATCGTAGGCTTGCCCGTTAACTCCTTCACCCAACCTGCGAAATTCAGGCTAGATCCTTCGAACTCGGGCTCCCAGAACCTGCGAGTCGAGCAGTGGAATATATCCACACCCGCTTCCACGAGAGGAGCGAGTAATTGACCGAGCAGTTCCGGCGTAGCAGCGAGCTTCGCCGTATAGTCGGACGATTTCCACTGCGACAACCGAATGATGATTGGAAAATCAGGACCTACCGCGCGGCGGCAAGCTTCGATGATCTCGACGGCAAATCGAGTACGCGCCAATAAATCGCCACCATATTGGTCCGTGCGTTGATTCGTTTTCTCCCAGAGGAACTGGTCGATCAAGTAACCATGAGCGCCATGGAGTTCGATACCGTCGAAGCCAATCCGTTTCGCATCGGCTGCTGCTTGTGCGAATGCTTGCACGACTTGATCGATTTCCGCCTGCGTCATCGGCTCATTCACGGGTTCACCCAATAGATTAAGTCCCGAAGGACCAATCGATGGCGCTTCCGGATGAGGGAGCGAACCGTTCTTGCGGGTCATCCCGACATGCCAGAGCTGAGGTACGATGCGCCCTCCCGCTTCGTGCACCGCGTCAACGACGCGTTTCCAGCCTGCGAGCGCTTCTTCTCCATGAAAGTTAGGGATATTCGGATTATCGGTTGCCGCTGGATGATTGATCAGCGTGCCTTCCGTAATGATCAAGCCAACGCCATTCTCCGCGCGTCTACGGTAATAATCCGCTACGTTCTGTCCAGGCACACCTCCTGGTGAGAAAGCTCGCGTCATCGGAGCCATCACGATCCGGTTAGCTAAGCTGAGATTACCTAGCGAGAAAGGCCTGAACAATACATCCACGGATTGCGAGTTGGTTACTTGATTTGTCATGGTTGCTCCTCCACACCACTGTATTTTCTATAAAAGACTGCAGTTTGACATGCTTGTTGCACAATAAAATGTTTAATAATTCGATTGTTATCGAACAATAGAAATATAGCATGAGGTGTGGTAATATGCAATCACTACCTGTCAACAAGGAGGAAGCTTTCTGAAGATACTATTTCACCCGGATAAAGCAGCTATTCATCTCTCGTCTATCCTCTATGCGCTCAGTGATCCAGTCCGGTTATCCATAGTTGCAGAAATCAGCAGAATAGGGGAATCCACTTGTGGCGGCATCGATGTGAGCGTCGTGAAATCGACCTTGTCCCACCATGTTCGCACGCTGCGCGAAGCAGGAGTTGTACAGGTTCGCGTGCAAGGTACCCAGCATTTCCTGTCCATTCGGTCGGTTGATCTAGAAGAAAGATTCCCCGGCTTGCTGAGTTCCATTCTTAATGCTTACTCAGGCTCAAACGAGTCATTTGCGTTCGACAAACCTGAGAATTATGATAGATCTTAAGCAACTTATCCTTATATAAGGAGGATTCCGCATGATCAAAATAGTGCTGATCCGCCACGGGCAAAGCGAATGGAATGTCGAGAACCGATTTACGGGCTGGACAGACGTGGATTTGTCCACGAACGGTCTCGAAGAAGCAAGACAAGCCGGAATCATCCTCAGAAAGCAGGGTTACGTCTTCGACGCAGCGCATACATCCGTTCTGAAGCGTGCGATTCGAACGATGTGGATCATTCTTCACGAGATGGATTTGACATGGATTCCCGAATTCAAGAGCTGGATGCTGAACGAGCGGCATTACGGCGCACTCCAAGGATTGAACAAAGCCGAGACGGCCGAGAAATATGGAGAAGAACAAGTTCACTTGTGGCGCAGGTCCGTTGACGTTCGCCCGCCTGCACTCGATAAAACGGATGCCAGGTACGAAGCGTCCGCACCACGCTACCGAAATTTAGAAGAAGGTGATTTTCCGTTAACGGAAAGTCTAGATGATACAGAGCGCAGAGTGTTAAAATATTGGGAGGAGCATATCGCCCCGGATCTCTCGTCCGGCAAGCATATTCTCATTGCGGCACACGGCAATACGCTTCGGGCACTGGTGAAGCATCTGGATCAGATCCCGGCCGACGGCATCGCTGATCTGAACATCCCGACCGGCATCCCGCTCGTGTACGAATTGGACGAGCAATTGTCGCCGATCCGGCATTATTACTTGGGCATTGACGGCGAGGTGCCGGAGGGCTCGATTCCTTCCCACTTGCCCAGTCTTCCGAAATAATCGTAAAAAAGGAGCGGCAATTCAATGACGAATCAGGAAGTTTCCGCATTTATCGAGAACCTTAGTCAACCATGGCAGATCGAGGTCAGCAACCGACTACGTCAGATGGTTCATCAGGTTATTCCGGAAGCCGATGAACGCATTCAGTACAAGAAGCCCCATTTCCTGAAGAATGGACACTATGCAGCGGTGATATCGCCATCCAAAGACGCCATTGCGTTCATGATCATGAATGCTGCCGGCCTTGCATTTCCGAAAGGATTCGAAGGGCCAGAGGAGCGGAAATGGCTGAAAATCCGTAAAGACGATACGCCTGATTACGATCTCCTTGCCGGTCTTCTGACTCAAGCGTCCAGCACGCTGTAACAAAGTCGGGGAAAACAACAGCAGCCATGGACTTCTTCACTCGTCCATGGCTGCTGTTGTTTGTTGTTTCGTCCTTTATTCCTCTAGAGTGTTTCATTCTCCTGCTTTCACCAGCCTGTAGCCAAGCCCGTATACCGCCTCAAGCTTTAGCTCGTAATTTCAACATTCCTGTGAACTCTGCATGGATTGTGATTTTTATCACATTCTTTATTTCGGACTAAGGATACAATGTGGTTAGAAACAATTTAAGGGGGCGCATTCAAATGGAAGTTATGTTCATGATTATGGGATTCAACTTAGCAGTAATCGTTTTACTGGGCATTCTTGTAAAGGGCGCATTAAACTTGGAATCGATTGATCAAACCTATCCGACCGGCCAAACTTTGAATGGAGGCGGAAGATAATGGATACATTTGCAATTTACCTCTTCTTCTTCGGCATGCTTGCTTTAGTACTTATCGGGCTGCTAGTACCTGCCAGCCGTATAACCATTCCAAAAGACGATGAAAGCTTGGTGGAATGAGTTGAAACGGAATAGTGAAACGATGGAGACTCTTTCGGGAGTCTCTTTTTCATATATATAAAAAAACAGCCTTAGCCCCGTTGAACTCAGGACCAAAGCCGCCTAACTTTCTTCATTGCTGGTCTGCATAGATTTGAATTTCTTCAATAAACAAGTCATTAAGCGAGCTTACCGTACCGTCTTTCTCCACCTGAAATAAGTCGAGTTTCTCACCATTTACCGTGAACTCAATAAAGCAGTTCCAACAATAATAATGATGTTTACCGAGCTTGCCTATATCAATCGAGTTGCAGTTCAGACATCTCATAAACGCATATCCTCCTTACCTTCCATACGAACGTCTATCATCTATCACTAGCTTTTCCATTTGTATGATAGAATATACGGTGAAAAAGGATTTAGAGAGTGAACCGTGAATGAATGTAGGTATGAACAGAATGAATAAGTATCTATCTGCAAAGGGGCTATGATGGATCATGAACAAATACATTCGAGCGTTGAAATCACTGGATATTGCGGTCACCAAAGAACTGCTTCAAAAAGAGCCAAAGTGGCTGCAATGGTCGGAGGAAGACGGCAAGAATGCGCTCCATTACGTCGGCGGAGTAGATGTCACCGATGATCCGCGGAAGGGGGATGCGAGTCTTCAAATTGTGAAGCTGCTCTTAACCAGCGGCATGGACTTCAATAGCGTTCACCGAATACCGGATGACAAGTGCGGGTTCTTCCCCGCCACCCCGCTATGGTACGCATACACGCGCGGAAGAAATGAGAAGCTCTACACCTATCTGCTGAGCGAAGGTGCGAACCCCAATGGCTGCATGTTTGCGATCGCTTGGTATAACGATGTCAAAGCGGCCAAGCGCTTCAAGGATCACGGTGCGGAACTTGAGGATGCGGCATTCCTCTCCGCGTTCAATTGGAAGAGATTCGAGATCGCAGAGTGGTTCTTGAAGAACGGTTCGAATGTGAACTCTGCTGATTCGAATGGCAATACTGCCCTTCATCAAGCGATACGACGCAAATATAAAATAGAGCAAATTGAAATGCTGCTGCAATTCGGGGCAGATTGCGATCAAGCGAACAAGCAGGGAATTTCCCCGAAAACTATGGCTGAGCAAGACAACCGGACGAAAGTGCTGCGTTTGTTTGAAGCGCAGTGAACAGAGCAATTTATAGTCGGAGGTAGAATGTCGTGCGTACTTCTCTACATGTTTCAGAGCAGGGATAACCGATCACTCTCAGCTCCACCACGCAACCGAAAAGTATGAAAAAAAGGGAACCCCACCGTTTTAAACGGTGGGGTTCCCTACACTTTGACTGCACAGGCCAAAATTCACCTGTGCAGCTATCCATCAACCTATTATTGCTCGCCGTCAGCCCAGCGCCAGCCGAACGGATATTGCTCGGACAGCGTAAGCGGCAGCTTGCCTTGCGGCTTGAACTCGCCGAGCAGCGCGCGGGCTGCGGACTCGAGTGCAAGCGGGCGGCATTCGTATACCGCGAGGAATGCCGATACCTCCGGGTATACGAGCAGATCGAGCGGATTGCGCACCGATACCGCAACAGTGCGATCAGCCGCCATCGCGAGCAGCTGTGACGCAGCTTCGCGCTCGTTCACATGCTTGGCCGCATCGTAGCTGACGAATACGATTTGCTCGAATGCGTCCAGACCTTCAAGCGCATCTGCATCGCCGATGCGTCGCTCTACTACATGCGTCATGCGGGCAGCGAGTCGCCCGCCGAGCGTACCATCATCGGTCAGCAGCTCGTCCGCATCCGATACGGCAACAATCGCAGGCCATAGCACGAGCGTCCGCGCCTCCCGCTTCAGCGGCAGCAGTCCTGCTTCATTCTTCACAAGCGTCACCGACGCCTCGCTCCAGCTGCGAGCAGCCTCTTGCTGGTCCGGCGTATTCAGCTGCGGCGCAAGCGTCGCCCAAGGCTCAAGCGCCTTGCCGACTTCTCGCTTCGCTTTCAGCTTCATAATGCGCGCAAGCGATTCGTCGATGCGAGCCTCAGTCAGCACGCCGCTCTCGACTGCAGCAACTACGGCTTCAAGCGCTGCGCGCTGCTTCGAAGCAGTATGGCAGATCAGCACCATATCTGCGCCAGCCTGCAGCGCCATTACCGCTCCGCGCTCCGGTCCATAGAACTTATCAATGGCGTTCATCTCCAAGCAATCTGTGACGATAACGCCTTCGAAGCCAATCTCCTCCCGAAGCAGCCCGCTAAGCACAGGCTTCGATAGAGTAGAAGGCACGCCCGACGGGTCAAGCGACGGCAAGCAAACATGCGCCGTCATAATCATATCCGTCTCAGGCGCTGCCATGCGGAATGGCACAAGCTCAATTGCTTCCAGCCGCTCGCGGTCATGATGCAGAACAGGCAAATCCCGGTGCGAATCGACGCTCGTATCGCCGTGACCTGGGAAATGCTTGATCGTCGCAGATACGCCCGCACGCTGATAGCCACGAACCGCGGCAAGACCCAGCTCGCCGACAACCCCCGGCCGATCGCTATAAGAACGGACATTAATAACCGGATTGTCCGGGTTATTGTTGACATCCACGCACGGGGCATAGTTCAAGTTGATGCCCACTGCGCGCAGCTGCTCGCCAGCAATCGCAGCCGTCTCAAACACGCCGCCGGATGATCCCGTAGCGCCAAGCGCCATGTTGCCCGGCATAAGCGTAACGCCGCGGACAAGGCGCGACACCATGCCGCCCTCTTGATCGACAGCAATGAACATCGGTGTTTTGCCCGCACGTTCAGCCGTCCCCATCAAGCTATCCGACAGCTCGTGCACCTGCTTCGCATCAACAATGTTACGCGTGAAGTAGATGATACCGCCGACACCGTACTCCTCAATCAATGCTTCAATATCGGATGACGGACGCTGTCCATGAAACCCGAACACGAACAACTGCCCGATTTTTTTCCGTAAACTGTACTGCCGCCAATGCTCTCCCATCACTAGCACCTCTTCTTCTCTATTTGACTCCTACAATGCCTAACGCCACTCGTCAGCCTCTTCGTCCTGCGAGAGCGCCACTGTTTCCCCTTGCAGCGCCATCCGATATTCCGTTGGATTCTGCCCAGTATACTTCATGAACACTTTCGTAAAATACCGCCGTTCCGCATAACCGACTTCCTTCGCGATCTGCGCGACGCTCTTCGGCGTCTCAAAGAGCAGCGATTTCGCAGTTTCCATGCGCTGGCGCGTGATGTACTCGATGAACGTTTCCCCAAAAGACTGCTTGAACAGCAAGCTAAAATGAGATGTAGACAGCCCAACATGCGTCGCCGCTTCTTCGACACTGAGGTCCCGGAATAGATGACGATCAATGAACTGTTTCGCATCTGTCAATTGACGCTCGGAATGCTTGCGCTTATCCGTGGATCGCGCCACGCCTTCATCGGACGCCTGCCGAATGGCAGCGAATAGATCTTTGACGCTGAAATGCAGATCCATCTTCCGCCACAGCGCCTCTTCCAGCTCCCGCGGCAGCAGATCCGCTTCCTTCAGCTCCCGCATCAGATGGAGCGCAAGGAAATGCAGCAGCGGCTTGAGCCGCCCTTCGGCACTTCCGCCTGCTTTTTGCAGCTGATCGGCAATCCGCTTCTGCTCCTCGTCAACGCCTGCCGCATCTCCGCGCTTCATTGCGCCGATGAGACGTTCCGCAATATCCCACAGCGTCCGGCCGGTCTCGAAGCCGCCCGCAAGCTCGCTGCCGTAGAATGCAATGGTCACATTCTCCGTCGACAGCTGCATACCGCGCTGCACGGCCTTATAGGCGGAAGATAGCTCAGTCATTGCAGTTACTTTATCATAGATTCCCGCATGCAGCTGCAGCTTCGCATTATGCATGACGGAAGCGAGCAGCATCTCTGCCCACTCCTTCATCTGCGCGGCAACCGGCTCCTGCATGCTGCCTGATTCGGCGCCGCCGCCTTGAATAAGGACACACCACTCGCCATCGCGCATCTGAATGACCGAATGATGTAGATGCGCGACCTGAAGCGTCTCCCTGAGGACATTGCATACGGCAAAATTCCACATTTTCCGCTCTTTATCCGGCCACTCCCGCCAATCCTTCGCATCCGCGGAGCCTGCATCAATGTCGAGTACGATGACGGTGTACTGCGGATTGCCGAGCTGCTGCTCCTGCCCAGCCATCAGCCAGTTGTCCGGCGTAATATTGGTGTAGTCCAGCAGAACGTCGTAGAGGATTTTCTCATTGGCAAGATTGATAATCCGGCTCAGCTTCCGCTGTTCTTCCTTAATCTGCGTCCGCTTCTTGCGCTGCTCTGACATAACCCTGGCAATAACGCCTGTCAGTTCATCATAAGGAATCGGCTTCAAGATATAATCCTTCACGCCATACTGAATCGCTGCGCGCGTATAGGAGAAATCCTGGTAGCCACTCAGCATAATGATATCGCACGGAATGGACTGCTCCCGAATTTGCCGAACAAGCTCGAGTCCATCCATCACAGGCATTCGAATATCGCACAGCACTAGATCAGCGGGCTCCGACTGCAGCATCTCAAGCGCCTCGACGCCGTTCTTTGCTGTTCCTCTTATCTCAAGTCCAAGCATACTCCACGGAATGACTTTTTCCAAGTTCCGCGTAATATGCTGTTCATCATCAACGAGCAGCACTTTGCCGTTCATCTTCATTGCTCACCTCTGCTTCGCGGTATCTTAATTCGGATCATGGTACCGTATCCTTCATAGCTGCACACCATGAGTCCGAACCTTGGACCATAATGAATGCGCAGCCGGTCTGCAACATTCCGCAGTCCAAGCCCTCTCCGCTCGCCTTGCTCCGCCACACTGAGATCCAGATCGCGCATAGGCGCAGGATCGAGCCCATTGACCCGTTTCAATGCCGCTTCATCCATGCCAATCCCATTGTCCGCAATGGTGAAGATGTTGTAACTAGCCTCTTGCGTCATAGCAATTCGAATCAAACCGACATAATCAATACCTTCAAAGCCATGCTGAATACTGTTCTCGACAAGCGGCTGAAGCGTCAGCTTCAATATCGTATCATGAAGCGCTTCTTCTGGAATATCCAGCTCATAGCTGAACAGGTCCTCGAAGCGGTATTTTTGAATTTCAAGGTAACTCCGCACATGTTCTATCTCTTGGTGCACCGTAATGATCTCGGAGTGATGCATGCTCGTTCGCAGCAGAATACTCAGGCGCCGAACCATCTGCATGATCTTGCCGCCTTCGTTCTGGGCTGCGAGCGCATTGATGGATTCCAGCGTATTGAACAGAAAATGCGGCTTAATCTGCGCCTGCATCAGCATCATCTCCGCCCTCTGCTTGCGCTCCTGCTCCGTTCGCACCTCGCCGAGAAGCCTGCCGATGCGATCAATCATGCTGTTAAAGCTCTTAGCGAGCAGCAGCGTCTCATCCTTGCCGGTTGTCGGCACGCGGATGTCCATCATCCCTTGCTCAACGAGGCGCATTTTGCGAACGACGCGAATAATGGCTTTGGCCACGGGATTCACGAAGAAGATGTTAAAGAATAGCGCAAAAATCAAACAGAGTAACGTAATGCCGCCAATCCACTGAACGAATCGAACGTTCTCGCTCGTTAGCGATTGCCACGATTTAACGGACACAAGGACCCACCCGCTCCGATCGAGATTGTACGCAGAGACGAGTGAATCCTCATGGTTGAATATAGCGCGATAGCTCGCATAGCGTTCCGTATGCTGCAGCGGCAGCGAAACCTGGCTGTTTGCGTATCTGCCTTCAAGCTCGTGCTGGCTGTCAATCATGACAAGCCCTTCCTTATTGACAATGAGATAGCGGGTCTGTGTCTGCTTCTCGCCGCTCAAGGTGAAATCCTGCAGCATGCTGTCTACTTCGTCAGACTTTACTTGAATGACCATAACGCCGGAATCGTTAAACGTATACATATCTTTCACAAGCCGAATTTGCGTGAACAGAGCTGCTCCTGATCCTGTTAACCCCGGCTGCTCGTATGGGCCGATCCACTTCTGGCGGCCGCCGAGATTCACAACCTCCGGAAAGATCGCATGACCCTTCAGCATATCCAGAGTGATGTTCTTGAATGTTGTCGGATCGTTGCGGAAGGAACGGAACATCGTGCCGTCCTTGCCGTACAGCACCAGCATGCTGAGCGCTGGGTTCTGAGACAGAACCGTATCCCGAAGCGACTTCTCAAACTGGCTGATCGCAATGAGCCTGCTTGCATCATTCACCGAATTTCGGGAGCTGCGCAGCGCTTCCTGCACATTGGCATTCGTCACGGTCGCGTCCGTGAGCTGGTCGAGCTCCTTGAAGAAATAACGGATATTGCCGCCGACCGCCTTGAGCGTAATCTCCGTCTGCTCGCTGTACTTCTTCTCCAGCAGATGCTCCGAGTTCAGGAAGGACACAATGCCAAGGCCTATGAGTGGAGCAACGATCAGCGCGAGAAAAGCAAGCAGCAGCTTCGGACGAAGGTTCATAAGCGGGACGGCTCCTTTGTTTTTTTATATAGCGTCAAAGGTGTTGGTTATTTGGAGGTGGTACCAGAGCGGAGCGGGCGGAATCGTTGTGAAGAAACCTGCCCAGAACCTTATGCTAGGTTAACACTCTAGCATTACGGTTCGGGCTCAGCGTTCGCCTAGGCGATCGGAACAATGATCCGCACGCGCAGCGGGAGTGGTACCACATCATTTCGCCGCTCACCAATCAGCCCTTGACGCTGCCCGCCGTCATGCCGTCGATAATCTGACGCTGCAGGAACATATACACGAGCAGGACAGGAATGATGCTGATGATGACCGCAGCCGACAAGGAGGCGAAGTTCGTCCGATAGCCGTCATTGAAGGTGGCCATCCCCGTCGGAAGCGTTCGCAGCGATTCGGTCGTGACGAACAGCTGCGAGAAAATATATTCGTTCCAGTTGCCGATGAAGGCAAGAATAAACACCGTTACAAGCGCCGGCATCGTGACAGGAATGATCACTTTCGCGAACAGTCCTGCTGCACCTAGCCCGTCCATAATGCCCGCTTCTTCAAGCTCGGACGGAATGGACTGCATGAACGCATGCAGAATGAAAATCGTAATGGGCAGCGCATATGTGCAGTATACCAGAATGAGTGCACGATGCGTATCATAGAGGTGCAGCTCGTTCACAAGACGGTATAGCGGGATGAACAGCGCGCCTGGAGGCACGAGTAGGCCAAGCAGGATAAAGCTGTACACACGCTTGCTTAGCGCTTTGTACTTCATCCGCGACAAGGCATATGCGGTCGCAGCTGAGAAAAGCAGCGTGAAGAAGCAAGCGATAACCGTTACATAGAGACTGTTCCAAGCATAGAGACCGATATTGGCGCTTTCCCAAGCTGCCCTGTAATTCTCAAAGTTCAGAGTGGATGGGAATGCCCATGTGTTTACCGTAATTTCGCGGTTCGTCTTAAACGATGACAATAGCAGCCATACTAGCGGGAAAAGCGAGACAATCACATAAACTGCGAGCAGCAGATGCATCGGCAGCTGACCGCTTCCGAGTCTGTTCTTGGTGCGCAGACTGCCGTTCATCGCACCGGGCACCGCTGCACGTTTAGCTGTAATTGTGCGATCCATTAGTACTGCACCTCCTCAGATTTCGATACGCGCTGCAGAACTGCTGTCATAACAAGAATAATGACGAACATCGCGACGCCGATCGCACTGCCGTAGCCGAGTTGAAGCGAACGGAAGCCGACTTTCAGCGCATAGGTGGACATGACCTCAGTCGATTGGAAGGGTCCGCCATTGGTCATTATTTGAACGATATCGAGCACCTTGAGCGTACCGGACACCGTCAATAGCAGCATAACGAACATCACCGGACGAACGAGCGGCAACGTAATGCGCCATGTCTCGCTCCAGCCGTTCACGCCGTCAATCTTAGCGGCTTCGCCAATTTCCTTTGGAACGTTCAAGATCGCTGCCAAGCAAAGGACGATGAAGAACCCGATATTTTGCCACGCGTTCGCAATGAGGATCGAGAGCATCGCCAGATGCGGGTCCGACAGCCACTCTTTGGCCCAGCTCTCCCCGCCGATCAAGCGAAGCACTTGGTTAATCAGACCGGAATCGTAGTTGTACAGCACGCCGAACAAGATTGCAACCGTCGTCGTCGAGATGACCACAGGCACGAATACAGCTGATTTATAAAATCCGCGGAAGCGTCTTACCTTGCTGATGAGGATCGCAATCAAGAAGACAAGCGGAATGTTGACGACAAGGGAGAAAACCATGAAATAGAAGTTGTTGCCGAGCGCCTTCATGAAGATCGCGTCGTGCAGAAGGCTTTTGAAATTATCGATGCCGATGAATACTTTCTCTGTTACGCCATCCCATTGATAGAGTCCGTAGATGAATGAAACAATGACCGGATAAATAAAGAACAACCCGTAGAGCAGCAAGGTTGGTATAACGAATAAGGCATAGACCCATGGATTGCGAAGGGTATGGTTCATGATGATCCTCCTAAATCAGCGCTTATCATGCAAAGAGGGCGCCCGTTACGGCAGGACACCCTCTCGTCATCATTAGTTTCATATAACGCTTCGTATTATTTTTGCGCGTTCGCTTTATCTTGCGACGCTTGCGCCGCTTTCGCCACAGCATCCGGCTTCTTCACTTTGCCGATCAGCTCTTGCAAGCCTACACCGATATCAGCGCCAACGCTTGGTTGTACGATCGCGTCGAATGCTTTCCAGGAGGTAGATGCGCTGCCCATTACGCTGAGCACATCAGAGATCAATGGATCTACGCCGGACATATCCGACAGCTTCATGGAAGGAAGAACTTTATCTTCAAGAAGCGTACGTTTTTGAACCTCTTCGTTAAAGAAGTTTTTGATGAACAGGGTTACTGCTGCTTTTTGATCTTCGTCAAGGTTAGACGAGAAGCCGAAGCCGTTCGAGTAGCTCGCGTTGATCGAAGCTTGATCGCCTTTACCGCCAGTGATGGACGGGAAGTTAAAGTAACCGATGTTGCCTTTCAGGTCGCCGGCTTCGTCACTTGTGAAGCGGTTCGCATCCCAACTGCCTGTGAATACCATGGCTGTGTCGCCCTTCAGGAATTGTGCGCCTTGATCTGCGTATGGCAAGCCGAGCGCACCCTTCGTGAAGTAGTCATTGTCCACGAGTTTCGCATAATCGGAGAAGCCCGCTACGAAGTCTGGATCCGTCCATTTCGCTTCGCCTGTCACAAGCTTATCGAAGCTTGCGATGCCGACGTGGCGCTCCATAATTGTGTTCCAGAGCATGCCGTTCACCCAAGCATCCTTCGCAGCGAGCGCAAACGGTGTTTTGCCTTTGGCTTTCACCGCATCCGCGAGCGTGATCAACTCGTCGAAGGTTTGCGGCACTTGCAAGCCGAGGTCAGCGAACATCTTCTTGTTGTAGAACACGCCTTCGCTGTAACCGCCGAATGGCAATCCGTATACTTTGCCATCAATCGTGAATTCATCGAGGCTTGCGAATTTATCTTTAATGCCGAGCTCGTCAAGGATTGGCGTCAGATCGAGCATACGGCCTGCTTTCACATACAGGTTCAGGTCTGCGCCGCCGAATACTTCGAAGATATCCGGAGGATTGCCTGCAGCCATCTCCGCTTTCAGCTTCTGATCGCGGTTAACGACCTCGTCGATGCCTTCCATGCTGATTTTCAGACCAGGGTTCTCGGATTCCGTCTTTGCAACAACATCTTGCAGGATTTTCAACCGAACCTTGCTCGTTTCTTTAATTTGGGTGTGACGCAGTGAGATCTTCACGTCTTTAGCCGCCGGAGCATTATCTGTAGTTGTATTGTCCGTCGTCGTGTTTGTGCTTGTATTCGCCGTATTATTCTTGCTGCTGTTCGTATTTGTATTGTCATCCTTGGAACCGCAAGCGGAAAGTACAAGAGATGCGCTCATAAGCGTCACTGCAGCAACTGTTAACCCTTTCTTCATTAAAAAGCCCCCCAATGTGAGTAAATGATTACCGCTTTCCCTTACACTTTGAATTATAGAGGGCGCTCCAAAAACGCAGGAGGTCGAAATTACAACGGGTTTGGGATACTTTTGGGCGGTCTGTAAAAGAAGGGGGAATAATAAACGACCCACAGGAGGTGAAAATCCTGTGGGCAGCGTTTACATGCAGAGAATAGTATCCTTTGTAACAGATTAGCTAACGGAAATTGCTTACCACGCGTATGCGCGAGGAGCTTCTCCGCCTGGACCTGGGAAGATCTCGTCGATCCGTTTGAGTGTTGCTTCATCCAGCTCCAGCTCGACAGCGCGCAGCGAGCGTTCGAACTGATCGACCGTACGCACGCCGATAATCGGAGCGGTTACCGCCGGGTTCGCCAGCAGCCATGCCAGAGATACAACGTCTTCGCGTTCGCCAAGCTCGTCGCAGAGCTCGCCGTAAGCGGCCAGTTGCGCCGCATGCTTCTCGAGACGTTCCGAATTGCCGCTGCGCTTGCCGCCTCCGCCATGACGCGCATTGCCAGCAAGCAAGCCGCCGTCAAGCGGGCTCCAAGGAATGACGCCGATGCCAAGACCTTGAGCCGCAGGCAATACTTCAAGCTCCGGCAAACGGCAAAGCAGGTTATATTTATGTTGTTCCGATACGAGTCCAAGTATTCCGCGCGCTTTCGCTTCGCCTTGCGCAACCGCTAGATCCCAGCCAGCGAAGTTGCTCGCGCCGACATAACCGATCTTGCCTTGCGTCTGCGCTGCGCTGAATCCGTTCCACAGCTCGTCCCAGCTCACATTGCGGTCCACGTGATGCATCTGGTACAGCTCGATGTGATCGGTTTGCATGCGCTGCAAGGATGCTTCCAGATGGCGCCGCAGCTTATAAGAAGACAATCCCCCGTCACGGTTCGGACCGTCATGCTTATCGTGCATATCTCCGTAAAATTTCGTAGCGAGCACGGTACGCTCACGGCGTCCGCCGCCCTGCTTGAACCAGCGGCCGATAATTTCTTCCGTGCGGCCGGCATTCTCGCCCCAACCATAGATGTTCGCCGTGTCAAAGAAGTTGATGCCCGCGTCCAAAGCGGCATCCATAATGCGGAATGATTCCTGTTCGTCCGTATCGACTCCGAAGTTCATTGTGCCAAGGCAAAGACGGCTTACCTTCAAACCAGAACGTCCCAAATACGTATACTTCATCTCGATTTCCACAGCTCCTCTATCATGGATAATGGTCTAGCGTCTCTAGCAGGAAAAGTCTCCCTTCTCTATTATAGAGAACTAGGATAAGAATACCAAACGCGAAAGTCCCATTTACCAAAAATAAAAGAGGCGTGTCCAGGCTTGGTTGCCCGAGATCATCGCCTCTGTAACGGTTATGCTTCTTGTTTAGCGCAGCCGTAGCTGTTCTTGATATGCCTCATCCATTAGCTTCTGCGCATCCTCTAGCTGGCGAGCTTGGAATAGACGGTCTGAGAGACTGTCCAGTATGTCCAGATCAGAAATTTGCTCCAGCTGCCTGAGCATCTCGCCGCATGCATCGCCGAACTGCGATTTAATGAATTTGCCTAGCATTTTGCGATCGGACTCGATGGCGCCTGCAATTTTACCTGCAATCTGACCAGCGAGCATCCCTTTCAACTCCGCGTCCTTCTCCCATTGCGTCTTCAATTCCATCAATTCCACGACTTTCTCCTCCTCCGTTTGTGCCAGCATTTGAATTTCCCGTTCCAACTCTTGCTTCTCTATGTCATCCAATATTAAATACGTATCAAAAAATCCGGTTATCAACCGCATCCGCGCCGGGTCAATCTCGAGCCGAACCAGCATCCGCAGAAACTCTTTCTTCACTTGTACTTTCTCTTCTTTAGTATACCCCATCTTGCAGAGCAGCGCAGCAGCGATCGGATTGTCCTGCTTGATATATTGCCGCCAATCTTTCTTGCGCAATTCTACGATGCAATAGTTGAAATCAAGCACCTGCTGGAAAGGTAAATGCAAGTGGAACGAATCAGGCTCGTCTCTAGCCTCGTCATAACTGAATATAGCAATGGGCAGAATCGGCCTTCGATACTTCTCGTACAACCTGCCGAAGTAAATAAACATCCTCTCTGGAAACCCTCGCTGCCACTGTGCTTGCGACTCCAGATGCACAATAATGATCGCCTCTTCACCCTTCAGCTTCGTTTCGATCAGGAAATCCACCTTATACTTTTCCCCTGCCACAACATCCGTAAACAGCTCCTCCGACAAGAACGTCAAATTTGCAAAGTCGATAGCTTCAAAGGCTTGCGGAAAGAAAAGCAGCATAAACTCCTCGAAATACGTGCGGATCATCTCTTTAAACAAGCGGTCATGATCAATTGCCATTAGCCGCCTCCTTTACTCTAGAGGTTCAAAACAAAAAAAAGCACCAACCAAGCCGTAGAACATCTACGTCTTGGCGGTGCTTCCGCTGCTTTGATTATATCCTTGCTACGCTTGCGCGTAAACTAGCTAGCTATTATCCGATCGCATCGCTTCTACGGCGTCACGAATCGCTTGATAGAATTCGCGCCAGTGCGGGGCGGCTCCTTCGGGTCCGATGACCTGTGCCTCTGCGAGTTCGCTTAGATCGGATGCTTCCGGCTGCTGTGCCTGCTGCAACTCCGAGGCTGCTTCCTCGTTCGTCGTCGCTGCTGGCGTTTGCACTTCCTTCTCCACCATCGCTTACGCTGCCACCCTTCCTTAACCTTTCAGACGATGCTTGCGCAGTGTAAACAACTCGCGAAGATCGTCGGTCGACATCTCGGTAATCCAATTCTCCGATTGGCTCACAACCTGATCGTTTAGCATTTGCTTGCGTGTAATCATATCGTCGATCCGCTCTTCTAGCGTACCGAGCGTGACATACTTATGCACCTGCACGTTGCGGGTTTGACCGATCCGGAAAGCGCGGTCCGTCGCCTGATTCTCTACCGCCGGGTTCCACCATCGGTCGAAGTGAATGACGTGGTTCGCCGCCGTCAAGTTTAGGCCCGTTCCGCCAGCCTTTAGTGAGAGAACGAACGCACAGCCCGGCTCCTGTTCGTTCTGGAATGTCTCGATCATGCGGTCCCGATCCGCCTTAGGTACACCGCCGTACAGATAAGGCGTCGGCAGACCCAGCCGCTCTTCTAGCAGCCGCTTCAGCGTATGACCCATCTCCACATACTGTGTGAAGATCAGGCAGCGCTCACCCTCCGCTGCAATTTCCTCCACCATCTCAAGCACACGCAGCACTTTGTTGGAGCGCTCCGGATCCCAAGCGTTCTTCAGCAGAGTGGCATCCTCCTTGAGCAGCAAGCTCGGATGATCGCACACCTGCTTGAGCCGCGTCAGCGCCGACAGAATGATGCCGCGCCGTTGGAACACGCCTGCTGTCTCAAGCTGGTTCATCAGCGTCGATACAATATTCTCATACAGCGCACCTTGCTCCACCGTGAGCGACAAGTACGTGCGCATCTCATTCTTCTCAGGCAGCGCCAGCTGGATGGACGGATCCTTCTTGAGCCTCCGCAGCATGAACGGCTTCACCCAGCGCTGCAGCTCGGCGATGAGTTTCTCGTCGCGCTCCTTCTCGATCGGGAGCACGACCGCCTTGCGGAATTCATTCAACGAACCAAGATAGCCCGGATTCGTAAAATCATACAGCGACCACAGCTCCGTCAGCCTGTTCTCCATCGGCGTACCCGTCAAAGCAATGCGATGCTGTGCCGAGAAGCCGCGGATCGCTGCAGACTGCTTCGTGTAGTAATTTTTAATATTCTGCGCTTCATCCAGGCAGATAATGTCCCATGATATGTGGCCGATCTCTTCTTCATCGAGCGGTGCAAGCGTGTAAGAAGTGATAACGAGATCCACCTCACCCGCTTCAAGAACGAATTGCTCGCCACGAGCTCGCTTCGGACCGTAATGCACGAGAACGCGCAAGCCCGGCGCGAACCGCTCCAGCTCCTTCTCCCAGTTGCCGATAACCGACGTCGGACAGATAAGGAGCGAAGGACCCAGTCTGCCGCTCTCCAGCACATGCTGCAGATAGGCCGTGAACTGTATCGTCTTGCCAAGACCCATATCGTCGGCAAGACAGGCACCGAGTCCGAACTTGCGCAAGAACGCAAGCCAGGATACCCCTTGCAGCTGATAATGGCGTAGCTCGCCCTGGAACGCTTCCGGCTTCTCAATAAGAGGCAGATCGGATGCTTCGCCAAGCTGCGCGATCCACGCAGTCAAATGCTCATTGAGCTCGACTTCAGCGACCAGCGCGTCCTCGAGCTCGTTCTCTGCTTCCAGCTCCGCTCCGCCGCGCAAATGCATCTCGAACACATCGCGCATCGACAGCCCGTGCTTGCCGCCGTTCTTCTTCAGCCACTTGCGCAGCCGCTCCATATCGCCAGGATCGAGATGTACCCATTCGCCGCCGATCTGCATGAGACGGCGGTTCTCCATCGCTAGCTTCATAAACTCCGCTTCGCTCATATCGACATTGCCCACGGCAAGCTTCCAGTCAAAATCAACAATCTGCTGAAGCCCGAACATCGACTGCTCGCCAGAGCCAACCGACGAGCGCACCTTCGCTTTCAGCTTCATCCTCCGATTGCGCGCTGCTTCCCACCAAGCCGGCAGCAGGACGGAGCAGCCGGCGGCGAGCAGCTTGACGCTCTCATGCTCGAGAAACTCGAACGCCTGCTCATCGGTTAGCTCTGTCCGAATGAGACCTGCCGCTGCGCCGGCGCGGCCTGCCGATTCGGGAAGCACCCATTCCGGCAGCGCAGTCGCCCATTTCTGTTCTTCCTTGCGCAGCCGATCCGCGAAATACGCCTGCCATTCGGACGGTGCATCCTCCGGCAACACGAACCGCGGCACGGCGCCATCTTCTTCGTATGGCGATGCGGCCGGCGCAAGCGTCAGCCAGCGGCCGCCTTCCGCCCGCTCCTGCACGGCAGGACGCAGCCGCCAGCCCTGCTGCTCGTTCGGCTCCAGCAGCTGAAGTGCCGTCCGAAACGGCACCTGATCCTGCTTCATGCCAATCGACACGAGCCAGTCATCCTCGTCGGCTGCCTTCATCATAAGTGCGCCTTCGCCCGCAAGCGCAGCAGCTTTGCGCCAAGCCACACCTGCCGCTTCATCGCTCTCAATCAGTTCTTCCACAATGCCGCTCAGCCAGCCCTGCACCGCTTCGAGATCGCCTTGCTTCTCAAGCTGCGGCACCAGCTCACGCCATGCCTCGAGAGTCACCTGCTCGCTGCGCGGAATTTCAAGTCGCCATGCTCTTGCTTCGGCACGCCAACGCGACCAATCTGGTGCGTACCATCCGCTTAACAGCGCCTGACGAAGCAGCTCTGCCAGCTTCGACAGCGCTTGCACGCGTTCTGTCCATTCCACTCTCAGCAGCCTTGCCGGCTTCGGAGACGACAAGTAATCCATCGCCAGCGATGAGGGAACGGTCAATTCAATTCGCTTCAGCCGTTCATCCGATCGCTCTTCAATGTCCGCGCCATACCATGAAGCCTCATGCCAGGCAAACAGCAGCTTTCGCATCCGAATCGTAAGGCCGGCCGCATGAGGAGTGGACAGCACAATGCCTTCTCCTGCTTTCCAGAACCCGTCTACGACGATAATATCTGCAATTGAATAGCCTCTCATGTGATGATTTTACCCCTCCACAGCTCTTCCTGCAGTGCGCGCAGCCGTCCGTGCTTGCGAACGATGCCGTCCACGTACCGGTTCCATTTCTCTGCTTGCTTCTCCGTTTTATACAGCTTCTCCAGCTTCTTCATCAGCTTGACTGCTTGCCTGTAGCCTTGCCGGTTCCGTGACCGGATCGCGCCATCAATCGCTTGATGATAGAGCGGATATAACGCCCCAGGCGCGAGCTTGCTCATCTCCCGAATGAGCTGAACATCCATCTCGTCAGGCTCTATGCCGAAGAGCAGCTGGAGGTCAGCCCACTGTTCGTACTGCTTCCGATCCAGCCAATGCTCCGACAAGGCAGAATAAGAATGCGGCAGGAATGAGACGAGATACTGCTGCCAATTCGGATTGTCCGGCTGCTGCATATCAGCTAATCTGCACATCGACAGGAAAGGCCCGAATGCTTTTGACTTGCGCTGGGTGAGAAGACCGCTATACAAATAACCAATCCAGCCTTCGAGCTTGGCATAGCTGCGTTCTTCAAGCCGCTGCAAGGCACAATCGCATGCAAGCAGAGCCGTCCGATTAAACCCCGTCTTGCCGAGTAGATCAATCGCATCCGCGTCCCGATCATCGGCAAAAGCTAGGAAAGCGAGCGCCATCGGCGCAAAGAAGCCCCCCATGCCCGCCGGATCCGTAGGGCTCACCGTCGATTCCAGCTTGCTCTTCAGCCAATCTTCTTCAGCCCTCGTCCAAGCCTCATCATGCACCAGCTTGCCCCAGAGAGCAAAATACAGCGATTCCCATCGATGCAGTTGCTGATCCCGATCCATGTCCCGCTCATGAAACATCTCTATCAAGCGATCGACAGCAGCTCGTTCCAGCTCAGTCATCTCGGGCGGCTTCAGCTCAGCCATTAATTCGTAATATTGATTGATCCACGGCTCTGTCATCCGTGCGAAAGCCATTTCATAATAATAGCGGCTATAGGTATCCGTTATGGAATACGCCCGCTCAGCTTGCTCAAGAACGTAGAGGATACCATGCATCCAGTGCAAGCGGCGAAGCCGGTCATCCCATGACTTGGATACCGCTTTTATACTTAACAGAACCGCCTGCAGCGGATGAAGCGAATGCCGGCATTGCCGCCACACTTCACCATGCGCCCGGTCCATCTCTTCAATCCATTGCTTAGGGTCCATCTCTGTGCCGGATACTGACATCGCGTTTGATCCCACGTTAGCAGGCTGGCTCTGGCCTACCTCGACCAGCTCATTTCCATAAAGCATACGATTATGGATCTCATCGGCGCTTTTGCCGGCATATGCATAATACCCATAGAACACGGCTGCCATATGCTTGCAATAGCCTGTATTCGGACAGGTGCACGTGCTGAAGCCAAAATCATCCGTATCAAGTGTCACCGCATAAATAACGGTTCCTTTAACAGCACCATAAATTGAATTGCCTTCCATCACCTGTATGGAGAGCACCTTCTCACGGCGGTAGTAATCGAAGCCGCGTTCCAGCACCTCAAGGGGGATGTTGCTTGCTATTGCCGTCTCTAGCGCCCGAAGTCTATGCTCATCCAGCTGAAAAAACGTGCTCACTTTACTCCCCCTTTGTATTTGCAACCATTCCAACCATTATATCACATTCAACAAGCAGTTTCGCTGTTCACCCGAACTACCTTGTTTACAAAAGCAAAAATCCCCTGCCTCGGAGCTTCCTCCAAAGCAAGGGATACATCTGGTTAACACGGGATTTTGACGATAAAAGATACCTGGTTTGGCTCGTTAATCACGAGGCGAATCGTTCCTTTATACTGCTCGACGATGGACTTCACGATATGCAGCCCAAGGCCGGAATGCGTGCTGCCCTTAGACGAATAACCTGCCTGGAACAGCGGCTTGTCTGCCAGCTCTTCGGCATTGTGACAGGTGTTGCTCATCACAAACTCGAAATAGCCATCCTTCTGGCTTGCACAGAGCTGAACCATTCGCTCTGCTTCCTCGTACTTCACAACCTCATCGAACGCGTTATCGATCAGATTGCCGAGCAGCCTCGTCATATCGAGCGACTTCACCCCAAGCTCAAGCTTGTTCATGTTGCTGAAATCCGTCTGGAAATCAACCTTCAGCGGCTCCGCCTGCAGCAGCTTCGACCTGACGACTGCAGCAATCGCCGGACTTCCGATATTAATAATATCGTTCATCTGCCGGATCTCACCCGTCAATTCAGAGGCGTATGCTTTCAGCTCATCCATGCGGCCTAGGCTTGCAAGCGACTGAATCGTCTGCACATGGTTGACAAAATCATGCCGCTGCGAACGGATCGACTGGAACAGGCTGTTCATCTCATCCAGATACGTCTCCTGGGCTCTGCGCGCCAGCTCATCCTTGGACTTGCGATAGGCTGTAACCGCCCAGTAAACCACAATCAAGCTAAGCACGGTAACAATCGCGATGATAATGGCAATATTAACGAACTGCTTATCCAGCGAATTCTGAATGATGCCATAGTCCGCCACGAGCGACAGGACATAACGGTTAATCGGTTGGCCTTTCTCATCCAGCATGCTCGCTACCTGATCAGGGACATCAACCGGAATAAATACCTTCATGACATGCTTGCCATTAATGACGGCATCTTCGGTGATCTTCTCATTCTTCTCGTAGGCGAGCTTTACATTCTCCTGATCGTCTTGATGCTTGAAGGTATACGAGCCGCCAATGATTGGATTCTGCGTCATATGCTTCACAACTTCGCCGTTATTCGAGATTGTGCTCTTCTCGCCAAGCGGGAATGTCTCCGGATTAATGACCGTAATCTCTTCGAGCGTCTTGTTCAGCTTCAGCGTTTCGGAGATCAGCTTGCTTACGCCCGTCACCTCGTCATAGGCAAGCTGCCTGCCGTCGTAGCTGACATACGGATCGAGAATATAGTTGGTCGTGCCGTCGTAGTAGTAGCCCCACTTCTGGACGGAACTCGTCTCCGTTGAAGAGAACTCAAACGGGCCCGTCCAGAAGTTCGGCAGCTTCTGGCCCCAATCAATAGATACATCTCTCTTATCGAAAAGCTCATTAAACGCTTGATACCATGGCTTCCACGTGTTTGTCTTATAGCCAAGCTCCTTGGGATTCGAGGATTTATAGAGCACGATATTGTCAGCGGTCCGCTTCAGCAGCGTGATGTCGACCATATCCAGCTTCTTCGCCAGCTCAACGAGCTGGGCGTTCGATACGTCCTCGACGTTCGGGCTTAAGGCGAACTGAGTTGCAATCGACGCGGCGCGCAGCTCACGGCCAATTTGCTCTTGATATTTTTCCGCGCCGTTCCTGGATAGCTCGATCGAAATTTCTATTTGCTTCGCGACCGACTCCAGCTCATGCTGCAAGCTGTCTTCCAGCGAATCCTTCGTTGTAAAATAATAGATGGTGTTGTTCACACCTAGCAAAAGGGCAATCATAATAATCGCCAAAAGCCATACATTACGGCGCATGAAACAAAACTCTCCGATCGAATTGCATTATTAGTAGATATTTGTCGATAGAAATAGAAATCTACCCAATTATGAATGATTTCGCTCCATGTGACAATGTAAGAATACAAGCATTTATTAACAGAAAAAGAACCGCCCGTTTCCCAGGCGGTCGTGCCTAACTCCTCATTCGCTTCAAAAAAGCGAGCAATGCCCATTTGCGCTCCTGTCGCTTCTTGTAACGAGGCAGCGAACGATAGATGACGCCGCATTCCGTCAACGTTTGCTTCGCTTCTACTGTACGGCCCAGCTGCTCATAAAGGTTAGCCAGCTTGTAATAGGCTTCAATCGACGAAGAATGGATCGTGCGGAACGACTCCAGATGAAGAATGGCCTTCTGCGGATCCTTCTTCGCTTCAATAGCAGCTAAGCGCAAGTAAGACGTCCCATATTTCACGCGCGGATTAATGGACAGTGCATTGTGAAGCGCCGCTTCCGCTGCATCCGTCTCCTGCAGATGCATCAGGCAAGCACCGAGGTCATCCCAGAACTCCGCGGAATGCTCGAGCGCATCCTGAAGCGGCATGAGCCATTCTTTCGCTTCCTTGTACTTTTTGCGTTCGATAAGCAAGCGGCCCAGTTCATGCTTGGCTGGAACGTCATTCGGGTTCATCGCCACTTGCTGGCGAAGCCTTCTAATGGTGCCGAGCCTTCGCATCGGCTTCACGAAACTTGGCGTCAAGCCGATAAAGCGGCGATCCAGTACATACAGGATGCCAAGCAGCACGAGAACGGCCAGAAACGGGCTTCCGGTGAGCCACCACAATAAGCCAAAAAGAACGATTTTGATCATAATGCCTCCTGCCTGCCCTTGTGACAAGCGCTGAATGGAAATCTGTTTCCATTATTGTACACGATGATCGCATGGCGCGGTAGATGCAATAATCGCCTGCAGATTATACTTGCCGTGCCTCTTTGGAGGAACGTACACTAGTAGCATATACAAGGATGTTCAGTATAGCCATCAGGAAAGTAGGCGTTATTATGAAGATCGATCAGTTGCGTGCGGCACTGCCTCAATGGGTAGAGGCAAGTCGCAATTACACAAACGATGGCGTGGTCGCCTCGTATATTCCAGAGTTGGCGAAAGCTCCGGCACATGCGCTCGGTGTCACCGTGTTGGGGCGGAGCGGCGAAATGATTCGTGCCGGAGAAACGGACTTTCCGTTCACGATGCAAAGCATCTCGAAGGTGTTCACGTTGCTGCTCGCGCTCATGGATAATGGCGAGGATGGCGTGTTCGCCAAGGTCGGCATGGAGCCGACTGGCGATGATTTCAATTCGATGCTGAAGCTTGAGCTTGTTGAGCCAGGCAAACCGTTCAACCCACTGATTAATGCCGGAGCGATAGCCGTGTCGTCACTCATCCATGGCGATACGCCTGCAGCCAAGACCGAACGGATACTTGCCTTCTTCAGCGAAGCGGCAGGCGGGGCGAACCTCGCGGTGAACGAGGACGTCTTCCGTTCGGAATCCGCAACGGCGCACCGCAATCGTTCGCTCGCTTACTTCCTTAAAGACAATGAAGTGCTTGGAGAAGAGGTCGATGTCGAAGAGGTGCTGCAGGTATACTTCAAGCACTGCTCGGTTGATGTGACATGCGAGCAATTGGCGCGCATGGCGCTTCTGCTAGCTTTCGATGGCACAGACCCACTGACTGGCCGCGAAGTCATTCCTCGGCGTTACGTGCAGATTGCGAAGACCTTCATGATTATGTGCGGCATGTATAACGCCTCCGGCGAATTCGCCATTAAGGTCGGCATCCCCGCGAAGAGTGGCGTATCCGGCGGCATCCTGGCGCTCGTGCCAGGAGAATACGGCATCGGCGTCATTGGTCCGGCGCTCGGCAGCAAAGGCAACAGCACCGCTGGCGTTCATCTGCTGGAGACGATGTCTACTGCGCTGGATTGGCGGATATTTTAGAGGAGGGAGAAGGCGCGAGAGAACACATATGTTCTCCCAACTCGCCGACTTTTTCCCACTAAACCACGAAAAACTGCCCAGCAAGTCAATCCCTTGACCTGCTGGGCAGTTTTTATTTTTATCCGACGTGCATCATCATTTCAGGACGATTGCCTTCTTCACCTTCGACCGGCTGAGGTCTGCGAAGCACAAGACCAAGCACTGCGCCGAAAGCTGCGATGAACGTAAGCACGAGGAACGTGTCGCCGAACGAGTTCGAGAATGCTGCGAGCTGGCTCTTCGCTGTTGGAGCATAAATGGTCATTCGCTTTGCAAGAATCGTTGCAAGACCTGCTACAGCGAACGACGTCATGACTTGCTGCGCGGCGTTTGTCAGCGACGTTACGCGGCTTACGAGATCACGCGGTGCGGATTGCATCAGATGCGTGTTGAGCGGCATCATCGACAGACCCATGCCAGCGCCAAGCAATGCCAGCGGTACCATGATCATCATCAAACCGGACGCTTCATCAACTCTGGACAGAATGAACGAAGCGACTGTAACGAGCACCATACCGATGAATACAAGCGGTCTTGCGCCGACTTTGTCAAACAGCTTGCCGCCGATAGGCATGAACAGACCGGCTGCGATCGCTTGCGGGAGCATAATCAGACCTGTTTTGAAAGCCGAATAGCCTAGAGCTTGCTGAAGCAGCATAGGTACAAGGAACATCGTGCCGAACAGCGCGATTTGGGAAATCCATTGAACCACGATGCCGCGAGAGAAGTCCGAAGAGCGGAATACGCGCAGCTCGAGCAGCGGCTCTTTGCGGGTAAGCTCAACGATAACGAACAGAATAAGTGCGATTGCGCCAATCGTGATACCGCCGATTGTTTTGGCAGCTGTCCAGCTAACTGCACCTTCACTTACGCCATAAGACAAGCCTGCGAAAGCAATTGGAGCAAGGATAAATCCAAGCTTATCGAGCGCAGCAACCGCCTGACGCTCAATACGCGGAAGCGTGCGAATACCAAGAAGAATACCAATTGCGCCGATTGGCAGATTGATCAGGAACAACCATTTCCAGCTTACATAGTCCACGAGGTAACCAGCAAGAACAGGTCCAAGCGCCGGTGCAAGCAGGATTGGAATCCCCATCATACCCATAACCGCACCGACTTTATCAGGCGGGCTTAAACGATACGTGAACGCCATTGCAATCGGAAGCACCATACCGCCGCCGATCCCTTGAATGATACGGAATGTAATGAGCATCTCTACTGAAGTGGCAAGTGCGCAGAGAAGTGATCCGACCGTGAACAGAAACACCGAGATCAGGAATACCTGCTTCGCCCCGAAGCGGTCAGACAACCAGCCCGCGAGCGGAATTACCGCCGCCTGAGCCAGCGCATAGCCCGTTACCGTCCACGATACGACTTGCGTCGTCGTGTGGAACTCTTCAACGAGACCTGGAATAGCTACGTTAACTGCTGTGCCGTCAAGGACAACCATAAAAATACCGATAATAATTGCTGCGAGCGGGCCCAAAATCTTCCGAATGGAGAACGGCTCTTCGCTTCTTGCAGCTGATGCTGCTTGTGCAGACATAGTTTAACCCTCCAGCTCCTTTAAAATTTCCGTCTCTTCAGCTTCTTTTGCTACGGCTGCATTGACCCCCAATAATCGTAAGGAGTACAATGTAGGCACTATAGCCTAACGAAACTTGACGGTTTATTTAGTAAATGGACAATTGTCCGCTTACTTTTCAGCTTACATGAACCGTCTCCGCGTTGTCAATGAAAGACAATGTGAATTTTTTTCAAAATCAGGAGGTTCATGGTTCATGATGCAACGGAGCGAAAGAAAAGATGCCGCCAGCAACCGCGAACTGATACTTGATACTGCGTCCCAGTTGTTCGAAGAGCACGGCATCGACAGCGTCAGCATGCACCAGATTGCGAAGTCCGCGGGTGTCGGGCAAGGCACTTTGTACCGGCGTTATTCATCGAAAGCTGAGCTTTGCATGGATTTGTTAACCGACCGCTTCGGTAAATTTGCAAATGACTTGCAGGCTCAATTGGCGAACAACGCAAGTCAGCCTGTGCGTACGAGGATGGCTGGCTTCTTATCGAGCTGGATCGATTTTATTGCAACAGAATTGAAATGGTTCAATGCCATTAAGCCGGACAACTGGTGCGTCAATGACGAGATTAACGTATTCGAGTCCGAACCGTTTAAATTTGGCATCGGTACGCTGAAGAAGCTCCTTGATGATGCCGCAGCAAGCGGTGAAATTCGTCCCGTCGACGCCGAATTTGCTGCTTTCCAGATCGCCACCTCGATGAGTCCAATTGCGCTCATTTATTTCACGCAGGAGCGCGGGCTGTCGCTTGAACAGTTGAAAGAACAGTACTTGCAGTATTACGACGGACTATTCTTTAAATCATCCAGTCAATGAAAAAAGGACGTTCCCCTAGTTTGCACCGTGGGAGCGTCCTTCTTACATGTAATTATCGGCTACGCCTTTGTGCCAAGCTGATTAAGCTGGCCGAGCAGCGGCTTGCCCGGCAAGTAATGCTGCGACTTGATGTAACGAATCGTGCGCGTCTTCGCCCGCATAACGATTGAATGCGTCTCTGCACGCTGCCCAGGCAGCATCGTAACTCCGCCAAGAAACTCTCCAGGCGTCACCCCTGTAGCCGCAAAAATCACATCCGCATCGCCAACCATATCATCCATTCGCAGCAGCTTCCGCGGATTGACTAACCCCATCGCGATGCAGCGTTTCTCCTGCTCTTCATTCTCCGGCATGAGTTTCCCTTGTATCTCGCCGCCTAAGCACTTAAGCGCCGCGGCTGCAAGCACGCCCTCCGGCGCACCGCCAGAGCCAACGTACAGGTCGATGCCCGCTTCCGGGAATGCCGGTGCGATCGCGCCTGCAACATCGCCATCAGATAGAAACTTGATGCGAACCCCTACCTCGCGCAGCATTCGGATGATGTCCGCATGGCGTTTGCGATCAAGGAGCATGACCGTCAGATCGGACACGTTCTTGTTCAGTACAAGCGCTGCCTTCTCGACCGTCGTGCGAATCGGATCTTCGATGCTAAGCTTGCCGGCAAGGGCCGGACCGACCGCAAGCTTCTCCATATACATATCTGGCGCATGCAGCAGCTTGCCCTTCGGCGCAACAGCTATAACCGCCATCGCATTGTTGAGCCCGCGCGCAACAAGCTCTGTCCCTTCAAGCGGATCAACGGCCACATCCACCTCTGGCCCTTGAAGGCTTCCTACCTCTTCGCCGATATAGAGCATCGGCGCCTCATCCATCTCGCCCTCGCCGATGACGACCGTTCCGCGCATCGACACGGAATCGAGCATGCCGCGCATCGCATTCGTCGCCGCTTCGTCGGCATGATGCTTGTCGCCTCGCCCCATCCACGGTGCGGCGGCGAGCGCCGCCAATTCCGTGACTCGGACAATTTCAAGTGCAAGTTCACGTTCCACGCGTAACCACACTCCTATTGATCAATCAGGTTAAATGCTCAAGCACATTATCAGTTTATTTGCATATACGGCTTAAATGATTATTTATTCAGCCAATCATCAAATGCAGATGATTTTTCCGTGTCTTTGACTGCCATAAATTTTTTCTTATAATCTCCGTCCATTACGTTATTCCGAAAATGAGTTTGATTACCACTTATATCGACCAACCCTTGGCTGCCTCCCTTAATAAAGAAGGTGTCTACTTCACCATCGGTCTGTTTACCTAGAAATAATAAGTAAGATTGATTTGGCGAAAGTAATTCTTCACTACCTAATACACCAATTTGGAATACACGGATTTACGGTTCGGTCTGTGCAATAGACTCAGTCAGTGTTGCTTTTTCATTAGATTGATTCCTTGAACTAATTTGAATAAATGTTATTAATCCACAAACAAAGACGATAGCGATCATAAATAATTGATTTCTTTTCATGACAAATGGCCCCTCGCTAGATCTTCTGCTTTCATTCGCAATACTACTCAAGAGGCCCGTCTCTCATCAGCCCGACAGTGATATCTGCAATACGACAAATACCCGCCCATTTTTCAAGACATACCGCACCACTACAGGCGCCTGATCATAAGATAATTTGACTGTATCCCTTAACCTTGTAAAACATAAAAACCCGAGCAAGGAGGGGTGACAAAATTAATGGGTAACGACCAGAAGAGCAAGTTTCTTTTAACTCATCGTGAACGCGAGGTTTTCGAGCTGTTAGTACAGGATAAAACAACGAGAGATATTGCACAGCAGCTATTTATCAGCGAGAAAACTGTTCGAAACCACATTTCCAAGGAAATGTACTTTCAATAACGTAATAATTCAGATGTAATTCTTATTTGAATAAAGACTGTCTGAAGAGGCAAAAATAAAAACTAGCCCCAGAAATGGGGCTAGTTTTTATAAGCTGTTATGCGGTTATAGTTTTTGCCCGCTCTTGATCGTCACTCGACTCGATCTCCTGAGCAACTGCCTCAAAGAGTGCAGTAAGGAAATCATCATCTTGCCACGACGTCAGACCGAATAAGTGGTATGGGAGCTCAATCGGTAATTCTTGATCTTGCCCTTGGCTACAGGTGGTTAATTCGGGCAGACATATCCCCCCTCAAATTTAAAGATAAGGGATAAATATGCTTGCCCTGCTTATAACATGTTGACTTTAATTAGAGGAGCGTTAATTTTCATGAACATGCCTAACTATTCTATAGTCCCCCATGAGTATCGCCTCTCTGTAGGGAGTTTGCAAAGTCAACATCCTGAACTCGAGAACGTATTATCATTACCTTCAGGCGAAAAACTGAAAGACTTCCAAATTATTTGGCAAAGACCAATAACTGGTTTTAACAATAGAAGCATTTATAAGTGGTATCAATCTAATCTTAATTCATCATCAAATGATACAACTATCGATTTGGCTTCGGAGTCTAACCCAAGAAGTGAAATAGGTAGTGTTTCTTCTTGGAATAAATTAGGTATTGGAAAGCAACGAGACGATAGTAATGACCTTGTACCGTATAACATGAGAAGTGCTACTATTGGATATGGAATTGAAGAAAATAAATGGATGTCATTTCGAGATTTTCAAATTTCTCTTGATGAATTAATGAAGGAGCAAGGCGACAAAAATAATTCAACTTCTATCTACAAAAAGAAAGCAGCTGAATTGCAACAAAGCTTAGTTGCTATTGCTAAATTAAGAACAAATGTAACTCCACACGAAAGTCCAACTGTGAGACTAGCGAAAATTGCTAAAAGCTTTAGCCTCCTGGTATTAGAGCGTCGATTATCAGCTTACGCAGGGTTTATTAAAGAATTAATTGTACTTGATTTATTAAAATATTTATCAAGTAGCTCAAGCTCACACTTCTCTTTTGAAGTTTACAGATCTGATGATTACGGGGATATAAATGCAAAAAATGATTTTTTTCTTTACTTCAAACCAAGAGAATGGGCATCAAACGGTTTCTGGGCTCGAGTTGCAGTAACTGCTTCAGACAAACGAAAAGAGCTCGATTTACTTGAATACAGGAATGAAATTGTATTCAAGGTTGGAGCTAACCCTAAATATTCAAGTAATTCAATTCAATGGAGCCCATATTTTTACGTTCCTGACCCTGTCTATATTGCAGAACAATTAACTAACTTTGTTAAATGGAATGAATTTTGGGCAAAAGTAAAGACCTCACTTGAGAACTGAGTGAGGTCTTTTTATTAGATTATTGTCTGTACGTAGGTTTCTCCGTCCTTATCAATCTCGATTCTACGTATGACACGTAGCAAAAGTAACCGTGTTTTCTCAATGTCATCGTCGTATGAATTTATACTCATCAGCTCGTCCAGCGTGCGACGAACTTCCTTCATGTTTTTCTCGATATCAAGAATTTGCTTCTGACTAGCTTCCATAACCTGAAGCTTCTTGTTGCAATCCTCGAGCTCCTTCTCATACATCTCTTTCTCAAAGCTATACTGCTCATTATCCAGTTCACCAAGCATGTTCTGACGGCGGATCTCGAAGAGAAGCTTTCGGTTATCTGCAATCTTCTTTTCGAGTTTGCCAATATCCTTGTCGTAACTATTCTTCGGCAGCCTCGCACTAATCGCCTCGATCCCGCCTTTACCTTCGAAAGCAGAGACAGCGTTGCGAATCAATGTAATTATCTCTTGAATCAATGCATCTTTGAGATCGTAATACTCTATCCATTTACCATTTCGGCAGCCAACTTCACCAACGCGACGCCGGCGCGAACACATCAGATAACGATATTGCTTTTCCTTCTTCAAGGTTGACATAGTGACCATGGCAGATCCGCATTCAGCGCAAAACATCATCTTGGCGAAAACGTTAACGAATGATCTCCGCCCACCTCGAGCCCCACCGCCTCGTATTAATCTAAGCTCCTGGGCTTGATCAAACATTTCTTTTGAGATTATTGCTTCGTGCGTCGGAAAATTGGTTCGTTCCCATTGGTCTTTCGGCTTCTGAACTAATTTCTTACCGCGATCCATCAAGTCGTTCAAATCGTTATAAGAAACTTCAACTGTGTGCCGCCCGAAAATAGTGTAACCAGTGTAATTCTCATTCTGTAATATGCGTTGAACAGTGGAAAGGCCCCACAGTCCGCCTTTATACGATGGTATCGACTCACGACTCCCATTGTCGCCATTCAGGAAGTTTACAATCGATTTTTCGCCCATACTTCCGTTCACATACAAATCAAAAATCAATTTAACTATCTCTGCTTGTTCTGGAATGACCTCTAAGGTCTTTCTTTTTGCTTTTTTACCGCCTGGATTCGTCACTTCGACTTTTTTATAACCAAACGGCGGGATGCTGCCAGTATAATTGCCGTCCATTGCTGACTGACGAATACCGCGACGAGATGAGATGCTAATATCACCGCTCGTATTTTGGTTAACCACGGATTTGATACCAAACAGCAATTCATCATCTTTGATTCCAGAATCGTAAGCATCCTCAATCGATACAACCCGGATTTTCAGAGCATTCACAAGAATCCTCTTTAGCGAAATGGCATCCAGAGCATCCCTACTGAATCGGGAAAGGGAAGCAAACCAGAGTGATCTGATTTCTCCCCTTTTTGCATCTGCAATCATTTTCTGAACATCTTCTCGAGCAACGATGCTCGTTGCTGAATCTCTATCTTCATAAACCGCATTATCGGAGAAATGAGTTCCCATTCTGCCGGCATGCTCGCGTATAAAAGCTTCCTGGTGTTCAGGGCTATCTTTCTGCGAATCCTTCATTGTTGAGACACGAACATATAAACGATCTTCACCCATTTTGCTCATTACGCATTTCCTCCGAAATGTATTTGCACAGAACTTCATCAAGATTATCCGATACAAGGCCGTTTTTTGCAAGTACTGCTTGTATCCTCTCCTTGACGATAGCACGAATAACTTCGTCTGGATTATCGCCAACTCTAACGATTCGGATGTTGAATGATTTTTTCTTTTTCCTCTTTTCCATCAGCATCACCTAACGTTATTTTATGAGCGAGGGCATGGACATTTGCCCCAGCCCTCGATTGATTATTCGTGTCAGCATGTTAAAAATATATTCCCACCTAGATCTTCGCTTACCTTACGCTGAGCTCGCTGGACGTAATCGCTAACGGATGACTTCTCAATTCCCAACAAGTTTGCAATATATGAGTGCGAAAACCCTTGACCATGAGCCATCTCGTAACATTCCCGTTCCCGATCCGACAGCCGTCGAAGCGCTTCTTCGAGTTGGAACCTCTGCCAATCAGTCAGGTTGCTCGGCCCGCCAGCGTTTGCTCGAACTACTAACGACTGCATGCGGACCGGGTCCATCAGCTTCTCTCGCTCATATGCCGCACGCCGCTCGATACCACGCTTGCTGCCCGGACGCTTGCTCGTGTGCATCCAGGTGATAGCGAAGTTCACATCGGAGATCGCTCCTTTTATGATCTTTATATCTGGATGCTCGGTTGGTTTCCCATCCTCATCGACCAATGCCTCCGCTTCCTTCAGGGCTTTCCGCAGCCGCCAATAGGTTTCGCGGTACGAGAGCTTCAGGTCTCTCATGTTAGCCAAGAAACCACGAGCATCCAGTTCCGGCAGCTTATCCACTTTTCTTCTGGCCACGTTATCCCGCCCCTCTGTCGTTTTGGATAGCCCCGACCGGATCGACCGGGGCATGTGTTTTAAACAACTGACCTAATTAGCAAGTAAGCTCCAGCCCAGCAGGCAGCCACGAACAGCAGCACGGCAATTCTTGACCAGTTCCAGCTCCGCATGCTACTCCTCCAGCAGGCCGAGCTCGTCGTCATCATCGTTTGAGGTTTCTTCTTCGCTGTGTTCATCCTCGGCGGCGCCATCCGAAGATTCGGAATCATCTGTGTCAACATCAGGTTCGGAATCGGCGCATCCGTCTGTTTCTTCTTGCGAATCTTGCTGCTCTTCTGTTTGCTCGTCAAGATGCTCATCGGTATCTTGGTTCACTTCCGCTTCCTCGATCGTTATCTGGCCTTCTTGTTGTTCGAGATCGATTGTGCCGTCGCCATTGCTCCTCATAGCAAGCCCGTGGTTCGGAGCTGCTGGCACTACGTCGTCTATCTCTATTTGTGAAGAAGCAATGCCAAGAGTCGCTTGTCCGCCTGCCTTCAACTTGTGCAAGGCAAGGATTTGCGCGTCACTCAATTCTCCGCGCACTTGGAACTCAAGGACCGTCTCGTCCTTCTTGTTTGTGTTGAACTTCGTGAAATTTACACCTACGACAGTTTTCATTTATGATTGCTCCTTTAAGTTAATTTTTAGAACGTATGTTCTGTTTTATGGCAGCAGTTAGCCGCGGGATCGACCGAAACGGCCATCCCTATTCTTTCAGTCGATATCCTACCTCGCTCAGAACCGATACCAGCTTCGCATCATGGTCTGGCATGCACCACTTCATACTCACCTTCACATTCTTCATCCGTCATCCCAGCAAGAACCGATTCTGGATAATTAAAACCCTTCAACTGCTCTCGGTAATTTGTCATGTTTATCCCTTCCATGGTAGTACCAGCAGCAAGCTCCATCGAGAATGTTTTCTCGATCCCTTCCCTGATCCGCTTGATATCCTCGCGCAGCTCCGTGAGCGTCGTAGCTGTCGACTCCATGATCTCAAGCTTGAGGAAGTGCTTCAGCGCAAAATCGATGTTTGTGAAGTACCCGAGCGTTTTATATATCTCAGTCAGTTCGCCAGTCTTAGCATTCTTCGAGAACTTACCTGTGTACTGCTTGATCAAGAACTGCGTGCCGTCTGATTCAAGGTAGATGTTATTTTCAATCTGGACTTTCAATTGAGGCATTCTAATTCATCCTCCTGAATAAATTTGCGATCGCCGCATTTGAGTTGGCGGCCGAGGTCCTGTAACTGCTGGCCGACTGAGCATTGTTTGACGCAATAGCTGTCAATCTTCGCAAAGTGGCCAGAAGCACTATGAGTTTTGTTCAATTCTTCCCTTACACCGCAAATGCGACACGTTCCATCCAAGTGGTAGCTGATCTTAGCGAGAACTGTTTGTCTATCCATTGGCATCGCCGCCCTCCAAACGCTGCAATTCATTAATCGCACCAGCTATTGAGGCGCCAGCTTCTCCACAATGCATCAAGTAGACTTCATCGCGTTCGTTCGCGGTCATATACATACCGAGTATATTGAGTGTCTCAAGTGCCTTATTCAGTTGCGCCGCTGCCTTCGTCGCCAAACGCTGTTCGTTCTTATTGGGTTTGTTCATGCTCCTGACACTTCCCAGCCGCGCTCCATCGCAGTATTGATGAGCTGCTGGATGTGTGCATTATTATGACGACTGACGAACTGTTGCACCGTCCACTCAATGTCAGCAGGTTCAACCAAGTCTTCCGCCTGTGCTCGGATAATATTGACAATGACCTGCAAGCGGAGGAGTGTCTCAGTCATAAGCTGCGGTGCCTTAATCTCGCGCAGCCCAATCTTGCCTTTCAGTCCACCATATTCAACCAATGCCTTGAAGCGGTCCTCGATGTCTTTCTTACCGGTATCGATTAGTGGGATATGAAGTGTAATGCATCTTTTTGTTGGAGGCTGTTCAACAATGATTACCGGTTCATTGACAACTTCCAGGTCAGCGAGAAGATGCCGGATACGCTCATCTTGTTGTGAAACGAGTGTTCCCTGTTCAGATAACTGCTGCCGCCTTACCTCCGCTGTCCGCTTCCACTCGTCGCGATCATTCCGCACTTCATCAATCTGAATTTGTTGCTGAGCATTGGCCGCGCGCATATTCTCGATCTCAATATTCAGGCTACCGATGATATCGACGAGAGATCTGTCTGCAAACGGCGATGTTAGTTCAGACTGTGACGCAGGTTCAGAGGTTGACGTGGAATCTGGAAGCAGCTCTACCGACTCTTCACCAGCCAGGAGATCACGCGCTTTACCTGCAGATATCCCTTTCAAATTCCAATTCTTAATCCATGCATAAAGCGTGTTGTACTTCATCCCCCAGGCTTTTTCGATACTCGAGATAGTTTCTTCCTGAGCAATTGCCTTAAGGAATTCTTTCCTTGTTAATCCACATGAAGGACCATCCTTCGGGGCAGGCCCGCGGCGATTCGTCATTATCGGCGTCGCTCCTGTTATTTTATTTGATTTACTATTGATCTCCGCTAATTCTTCCGGACTTAGTCGATACGGGATAACCGGGCCAGCTCCGCACGAGGCAGCCTCTCTATCCCTGCTTGGTATTGGCGTTCCGATCGCCCTCACCTCCAGCAACCTGCTTCATTCCTTCCAGCACCTTTAATACTTGAGGAATCGGAATTTTATATCTGTTCTGGTACCAGGAAGCAAACTCTATGTCAGTGAAGTTGGAATAGACGTCTCGCAACTGTTGGATGCTCTTCTTCACATCTGGAATCACCGGAGCATCATTGAACTGGTTCTTCTTGTATTTCTGATCCGTTGTCCGGCATCGGTGTAGAAACGACATTCTGTCCGCCTCCTCCTAGCGAAAGTTCAGCATGCTCTGTTTCATCCAGCTCGATTGTTTGCATTCCATCCCACAGTTCCCTTATTTCAGCCGCTTTCGCTTCAACAGCTGCCTTTTGTTTAGGTGTGAGTACGATGTCCATTGCTTGACTGTAATGTTCCTGCGCTTTTGCATAAGCCCTCGTGTGCAGAACAGCCATCGCCTTCCAGAAGCTTTCGCTCGTCATTCCCTTTAACCTTTGGAAGTACTTACGCCGCTGAGTGTCGTTCATACGAAAATCCCTTCTTCCGCATATTCCACATACATCTTTCGGATCTTCACAAGTCTGTTAAAGACGCCTTGGTGAGTTATTCCGCAACTCCGACCGATTTCACGACAAGTCTGATTGTTAAGCATTCCATCTATCACAAATCGTTGATTAGGACTAAGAAGCCTCAAGAACTCGTTCGCGTAGACAATAGAGTAATCTTCTGTACAAGGTATAGTGCTTCCAAGGGATTCCGCATCGTGCTCATCTCCTAGCGGGGAATCTAGGGAAGCTCGTTTAAGTCGTAAGAATAATAGGGCATTCTCGGCCGTTTTCATTGAGCATCCAGCAGATGCGGCAATTTCAACAGCCGGTTTATCGTGCAAATTGTTCCTTCGTATGTGCCCCGCTACGTCCACCACATTGTAAGGAACGCTGTAACCGCCACGTCGAATGAAGCGAAGTATTAAACCATCAATTGTCCGGTAGGCGTAAGTTGAAAACTCAATTCCCTTTGCTGGATCGAATCCTTGGGCAGCTTTGACTAAACCAACACAGCCCTCACTGTAGAGATCGTCGTAATCAACAGCGCTGTCCTGGATCGCAGCAACATACTTTTGTGCTACCTTGTGAACGAGCTTGAGATTTTCAGTAACAAGCTGATTTCGATATTCATTCATCGTGGATACACCACCTTCGCTTTGCACTGTAGGTTATTTCGCAACAATCGTCGATTCCGCTTATTCAGCTCATCGATTGCAGCTTGCACTTCAATCGTCGATGCTGTTTCGTCATGATAGGCGATCGTGAACAATTCGGTTTCCGATGCTTCTTTCAGCCTGAGTTTTCCGCGCAAGTGGATTCACCCTCTCCAAAATGAGATCATACGTTCGATTCAATGGCAGCACGAATCCCTCTACCGAGCGGATGCGCGGCTTTTCTTCTTTTTCTCCGCCGATTCTGGACTGGAGGATATTGCTTCAAGAACTTCCCGTTGAAAGGCTGTGTACTCAGTCAACAACAGCTGCTCCTGGTCGATCGATTTCAAACCTATTGCGATCTGAGCTAATACAAAGGCATCAAGTACGTTATTACTGCTGGTCTCGAATCCCCAGCGCTTGAAGATCGGAACCGGTAAATCCTCTTTCTTGGTGTTTCCTTTTCCGGAAGCAAACTTCTTTAGCTGCGACGGTGACGCTTCAATGTAGCTCAGCCCTCGTCGGAATAGTGCCATTCGCAGTCCCCAGCCGATTCCGCCGAGCTGAATTGCCTGCTGCGAAGCAAAGCCAAAACCTTCAATCACGATTACATCATCCGGCTGCAGGTGCTCCATTATTTCGTCGATTTGAGTGGACATCCGCTTTGGATCTGTCTTCCCGATGCCAGTGAGCTCCTTGGCCCGCAGCAGCTTGCCGGATTCATCAAGTGCCACAAATCCACATTTTGTTGAAGGGTCAAGTCCAACATAACGTTTCATTCCGCAACCACCGCCTTCTCCAGGATAACCATCGCGCGCGGAGCACCTTCTACCCGTTTGATATATCCGGCCTTCTCAATTTTTTCTACAAAGCCATGAGCCGTGGACACATTCGTATTAACTCCCTCGGCTATTTCGCGAACTGAAGGTACGTATCCGTTCTTCGAGATGAATGATTTGATAAAGGCCAATGTTTCCTGCTGTCGATTTGTTAACGGCTTTTCTGCTGCTTGCAACGTTTCTTCCTCCTCTTCTGGATAATGGCCGAAAATTGTTGGAGTATGAATATCTCCCCAATCGCTTTGCCGTTATCGTCATACACTATCTCCCAAGGTACGTCCTGCATGAATGGATCAACCATTGATACCAGCTCCTCCGCTATGCGATGTAGCCGTCCTCGTGTATTTCCTGCTGCCGATTAAGACTTGCGTATTTCCCGTATTCCTTGATAAATGCAAGCTCGACTGTTCCGACAGGGCCGTTCCGTTGTTTCGCTATGATGATCTCAACAATATTCTTCTTATCACTTTCCTTGTCGTAATAGTCATCCCGGTATAGGAAAGCTACAATGTCTGCATCTTGCTCGATCGATCCGGATTCTCGAAGGTCGGACATCATCGGCCGCTTGTTCTGTCTCTGCTCGACTCCGCGACTTAACTGAGATAGTGCTATGACTGGAACGTCAAGCTCGCGCGCGATTTGCTTCAACGTTCGGGAGATTTCCGAGACCTCCTGCTGCCGATTGTCGCCTCGACCTTGAATCAGCTGGAGATAATCAATCAAGATAAGTCCAAGGCCATGTTCTTTCTTCAACTTCCTGCATTTTGAACGGATTTCAGAAACGTTGATGCCAGGCGTATCGTCGATGAAGATCTTTGCACCGGCCAGCGCGCCAACTGCGTGGCTCATCTTCTCCCAATCTTCGCCCTCGAAGTAACCAGTCTTCATTTTGTTAGCTGAAATGTGCCCTTCAGTGGAAACCAACCGAGCAACGAGTTGCTTGTACGACATTTCAAGTGAGAATATGGCAACCGTCTCTTTCAACTTCACTCCAACATGCTGCGCGATATTAAGAGCGAATGCCGTCTTACCAACCGATGGACGGGCAGCTACGATGATCAAGTCTGATTTTTGTAAGCCGGCGGTCATTCGATCAACGTCCAGCATCCCCGTCCCTAACCCCGTAACGCCTCGCTGTACGTCCTTGGTGTTGTATTTTTGCTCTGTGTCCTCCCAAACCTCAAGGAGCGCTTGTTTGATTTGAACAAACTCCTTTGCTGGAGCCGTCTGGTCCGCAAGTCGTGATATTCCTTTTTCAGCAAGAGATACGAAGCTTTGAATGTCTGAATTTTCGGCAGCCTTCTGAAGCAGCTCGCTTGCAGTCTCAATTGCTTGCCTGCGCAGGAATACTTCGCGAACTCGATCTGCGTAGTGTCCGGCATTGTCCGCCGTCGGCACGGTACTAGCTAAACTTGAGAGATAAGTGATGCCGCCAACATCCGCCAGTTCTTCGGAATCGTTGAGCGCTGAACTTAGCGAAACAACATCGATAGGGACTCCTGATTTGTACAGCTTCCCCATGGCTCTAAAGATTCGCTTATGTGCTGGCTCGAAGAGTTGACCTACTCGCATCCGCTCATTAATGGTTTCGAACGCTGAGCTTTCTATGAGTATTGAACCAAGCGCCGATTGCTCCGACCGCACATCTGATGGCATCTCTTCAAGACCGATGGCTTCAAGCAATTTATGATTCATTCTGCTGCGGCCTCCCTTGCGATCATCGCTCGAACCGTTTCCCAATATCCCTCTGGCGGCGGACTTTTTGTTGCTGCCCAAGAGTCCAATTCAAGGAACAGCATTTCCGTTTCCTCTTTCATGAGCTTGTGAGGCAGGCTTGCATCTACCAGAACTGGTCGAGCGATGTCTGCAATATCCGGGAACCAGTTACTTGACTGCACATGCTTTTGGTAATTTTCAAACGCTAGCTCCCAAGATACATCTGCTAAGGCTGCGATCCACTCTTCGAATATCTGAGGATTACTCCTCAGATTGGGAGCCTTGTTCGGGTAGGCTGCCGAAGCCTTCCCCAGGATTAATGCTATCTGGTTCCTGTCTATTGCCATCACCACCAATCTGATCTCTGAGAAAGTCGAGGTTCGAACCAAACTTAGATTGCTTCTCAGCTGCAATTCCTTCTGGATCAACGACGTTATAATCCTTATAGCGTTTCTGGTTTAAATAGGTGGACGGGTGAGGAATGTGCTGCTTCTGTGTTTCAAGCAGCTCAACCGTCTTCGAGAAGTTCACTGTATTCTGAATAACCAGATAAGCGTCGAATGATTTGTCCTTACACAACTTGGACCATGCTTTTAACGCTGCATCCTTAGAAACCTTTCTTGGATAGCTAGACCAAAAGATTTCAAACGCCTCGCTATTGTCTTTAAAAGATGTCTTTAAAAGAATGTCTTTCTTTGGGGGCGCGATCGCATCCCCCGGAATGGCAGCTTGAGGGGCGCAATCGCATCCCCCGCGAGGGTGGTAATCGCATCCCCCGGATTCATTGCTACGAGGGGTGCGATCACATCCCCCGCACTGCTTCTTGTCGTCCATTGGGTCACCTCGTTTCGAAATAGTCCAAGCTTCGTAATCTTTATTGAAGGAAAGCTTTCTTGCGCTGTTTTGCGTAGCCTGCTTTGTCACCAGCAGAACCTTCGCTTTCAGCAAAGTTCTCAACTCTTGTTTCACTGTGCTCTCTGCTAGGCCCGTTCGCTCGTGCAAGAAGGTCAACGATAATTCATGGTCCTTCCGATTCCAACCATATGTGTTTCGCCAGACAACCATAATGATGCTTAACTGAGAGCCGTTGAATTTGTAGAAGGGGAGTTGATCCAGTAGCTCATTCGCTAGCCTGGTGTGTTTATCCGGTTGCGGGTTGGCCATTCCACCTCACCCATTCAAGTCGTTGTTTGTTGCTGTTCAGCGGGCGACTCCTGTAACACTTGTATCAGACGTTCCGCCAGTTGGTTAACAGGAATCGGACTTTCAATTCTCAGAGCAAACAGCATTGAGGAAATTTTCATCGCAATTGTTTCTTCTGATGGTGTTTGCTCGACGTTATAGCCATTTACAAGTGCCGAGATGAGATTGTAACCATTGCCGATCGTGCCGGCATATTCTCGAAGGATGTTAAAACGACGAGCCGACGTTCCAATTGCAAGATGGGCTACGATGTAATCGATGTCTACGCCGTCTGCTTTGAATGAGTCGATTACATCTGCAACTTCTCGAGGTAATGTAACACGCACTACAGGTTGCGCTAGCAACTGCCGATTAAGTTTGAGCTGCGCCTCATATTCCCACTCGATAGCAGCGATATGATTCATGAGCATGATGGCTGTATCACGGCCGTATGATTGAACTGACGACATCCTGATCGACGTCTGCATTGCCTCTCTGATTTCCGGTGTCATTTTCTTCATCTACACAACCTCCAATTTGTAATGTTCACCAGCCCGCAGCCCCTTGGCCGTAAGTGCGCGACGGACGGTACCGGACGCCAGAGCTGGCATATTGTTGTTGCTCGACATGTGAGTTAAGAAGATTCGTTCACCGCTGCCCTTCACTAATTGCGCCAGGGCAGCAGCTGCTGCATCATTTGATAGGTGCCCGATGTCGCTCAGTATCCTACTCTTCGTCTTCGGGTCATACGGACCTTTCTCGAGAAGATCAACATCGTGGTTGCACTCGAAGACGTAGATATCGCTGTAAGCCATCGCATGGAGCATGTCAGTGGTGACCTTCCCGGTGTCCATCAGCACGCTGACCTTACCGTCGCGATCCGAGATAGTGAAGCCGAGCGGTTCGTATGCATCATGGTGAACGGCGAATGCTTTGATCGTCAGGCAGCCGAGCGAAAGTGCGCGAAGTATGATCGACTTTCCCGCCTGCAAGATGATTCCCTTTCCATCCTCCAGTCGGCTCACCGCTTTCAGCGTTCCTTCGCTGGCATAGACCGGCAGCTTGTACTTATCAGCAAGTGACAAACCCATTACGTGATCCTTGTGCTCGTGTGTCACGAAGATCGCATCCAGCTTCGATGAATCAATACCGGCGTCGAGCATGATCTGCTCAATCTTCTTACGCGGCAGCCCCATGTCGACGACGACGTTTACTGTTCCGTTCCCGAGCCAGACGCAGTTGCCATCAGATCCGGAAGCGAGGATTTTCACCTCAATCATCAATTTCGCCCAACTCTGGCGCAGCAGCCTTTTCTTCAATCTCGAGCTCCATGATCTTGTGCAATCCGATCAACTCCTGCAGCGTTGGCTTATCGCCTTTCGGCTTGCAGTTTGCTGCCATGTATGCGGATTTTGCGGCATCGTCCGTGATTCCCAGCTTCTTGAACGCTGTGCTGATCTTACCGCGGATCTGAACCATCTCATTGACCTCGGCAGCTGGCGGAAGTGGAGCTGGCTGCTCTTTAGTATCCGGAGTGCCATCGACTTCCGCAGTGATGTCCCGGCGCTGACCTGAATTGTAAGTTGGAGTTTTGTCAAAGGTGTTCTCCGATCCGACCGCTTCATCCTCGGCAACCTCGATGCCGTACTGACGCTTAAAGGCCCGCTTGATCGCATGCTTCACGATCATGTCGTCGAAGTAGTTCTTCCACATGTCGCCGTTCCGGCCCTTAAGTAAGTGTTCAACCTGGTCGTTCGTGACGATCACTGCCATGTTTGGAGCGTCGGTGCGGTATGCAACACAGTAAGCTCCGACTGTTTTCCCGCGCTGCATGGAAGTGATTCGATGAAGCGGTTGGCCGGATACAATATCGATTTCGAATTCGTCATTCTCCTTGACCTCGGAAGTGATGAATCCACCATACTGTGGGTGTCTCTTGGCCAGCGATACAATGCCCTCAACGGCGATCTGGATACTCATAACCGGACCGTCTTTGCCGTTGTAAACGATGCAGTAGATTTGATTAAGGAACGGGTTAAGACCGCTGCGTGCGCAGGTTTGAACAAAGAGAGCGAATTGCTCATCAGTCGTTCCTTTAGCGATGGTCGATTTCAGTGTAAGAAGCTCAGTCTCGTTAAAATTGCCTACAAGCGCTTGGGTATTTAATGCTGCAACAGCTTTAGAGTTGGACATGGATTAGACCTCCGTAATGGTTAATGGTTGATCAGCAACGCGGCACTCGATAAGCTGGCCTACTGGTATGGTGTACTTGATGATCGATTCTGCATTGTCCAGGAAGACCGGAGCAACAACACCGCTCTGCTTACTGAGTACCTCGATCAGCTCGAGCCCGGCGCGAATCTTCTCTGCCGTCGAAAGCTTCCGGTATGGCTTGCCGTCTTGCTCGAGTTCGAAGAAAGGCTTCTGCGCGCCGTCGCCGACATTGGTTTGGAAGAGCTTTGGCTTGAGAGTATTGAAGAGGCCATTCACTTTTTCGGCCATGAGGTCCGCTTCCTTGGCACGGAATGCCTTGACTGCATCTAAGATGAATACGGATTCGGTGAAGCTTTCGTGAGTAGCCTTCTCGCTCGCCTCTGCCTGCTCGATCTGCTGCTGTAGAGCACCGCGGCCACCGGACTGGGCAAGCCTGTTTTGAATCTCACTCTTCTTCTCGAGCAGCGACCGGAGGTTTGCCGGATCGTAATCAATAGCTATCGCTGACGGGAGATTGTCGCGCTGTTCGTTTAGCTGTTTCAGCTTTTCCTTCAGTTCGGTGAACTGCGCTTTAATGACGCCGAGTTCACGTTCCTTATGTTCCTGAACCTTAGTAACTGATTTCTCGTCCAGTGCTTGACCACACTTGTCGCAGTTGTCCTCAATCGATGCCGCCTTCACCCTTGCATGCTGAGCTTTAACTTGTTCGCCGCGCTGTACAATACCGTTAATCTCAGACGTCAACCGCTCCAGTCGGTTATTTGATACCAAAGCATCACGCTGTGCAGTTTCTTCCGCTTGGATCATCTCTTCCAGTGCGGCGCTGTCCTTCTCAGCCTTCTGACGGTCCTTAACGCTAATGTCCGGAGGCAATGATGCTTGCTGCTCTCGCAACGTCCTTACCCGTTCCTTCGCAGCGATCAGTGCCTTATCCTGCCGGTTCTTGTTGTCGCTATGCTTAGCCACGAGATCGTCGAGCGATGCCTTCTTCAGCAGCTCAGCCAGCTTATCGGCCTGTGGTACTGGAAGGGCTGCGAACACGTCCTTGTTCGCCGGAGGAAGCACGTTTTTCAGCAGCATTGCGCGCTGATCTTCCCATTTTTGCGAAAAAAAATACGCCGGCGTGAACAGCGATAAAAACAGGTTCTTGTCAAACAGTGATTCGACCAGCTCTTTGTACTGGGTCGCCTTCTTCGGCGTCTCGTTGACGTAGTACTTTGTTTCGCCGTCTTCGATGATTCGACTCAGCAGTATCTGCTTATCATCAACGGCAAGTAGCAGGTGAACCTCGACACGATCGAACTCATATGTGAGTGGCTCCGGTGATAGCTGCTTGGTCAATTGGTTACCGAGCGTATCTGTGCCGTAGAGATTCCAAGTAATCATCTCGCCGATTGTCGACTTGCCTGCACCGTTCGTGCCGATTACGCGGGTAATCTGGAAGAGTTCCAGCAATAGTTCCTTGTGTGACTTGAAGTTTCTCGACCGAAGTTCATCTATCCGGATACTCATCGGTTACCTCTCCGATTCCAAGTAGCCGGCTTGGGTTTGACGATGTGCGGTACACGAATCGACTCAGGGTAAGCCAGATTTGCGGGATTGTAACCGAGAACCGAATTACCAGGCTTGTATGGCTTCTTTTCTGACTTCTCCCGTTTGAAATGACGATGCTGTCTCATTTGCGCATATTGTTTGGCTGCAGCAGCTTGTACCGCACAGCGGAATGCTTGTGCTTTATCTTTGAAAATGTTCATGTGGATATTTCCTCCTCCATTAGATGGTGAACCGTTCGTTTTTCATTTCCCTGCGGACCTTATCAGCGCAGCTCATGCTGCAGCATATGTCTTGTCCTACTTTGAAAGCTGAGTCGCCTGCGTGGATCAGAGCGCCGCATTCGTCATTGAAGCATTCTTCTGTCGTTGGTTCGCTCGTCATTAACTCGTTCACTACTGGTTGGCTCATCGTTTCTTCCTCCCGTCCAAGTAGGTAATCGATCGATACGTTGTGCAGGTAAGCGATGGCGACCAGAGTGTCGAGGTCTGGCTGCCGACGGCCGCGCTCATAGTGACAAAGCGCTGCGCGCGATATGCCGAGCCGGCAAGCTTCATCTTCCTGGCTGAAGCCAGCTGATGAGCGAATCAAACGCATCCGGGATGCAAGGGTTTTAGCCGCGCTCATTTCAATTCATCGATGCAGTTCTGGCAGACCAACTTCCCTCCGAGAACAGTTTTGATTGACTGCGATCCACAGAAAGTGCAGCCTGGAGCGTATTTCTGAAGAACAATACGCCCACCATCGACGAATACTTCGAGAGAATCCTTTGGTCCAATTCCGAGATTGTGTCGCAATTCAATTGGGATAACGATTCGACCGAGGTCATCGCATTTTCTTACTACGCCAGTTGATTTCATATTTTTTATTGCTCCTTTAGTTGAGGTATAATTTCCAATGATTTTGAGTAACATTTAAATAATAGGTGATTTAAAATCACATCTTGTTTAAAAAAAATTTCAGTTGCTATTCTTAGTGTCATTAAACAGGAACATGCATTCTCTTGTGTGATTTAAACTGTCATAATATAATCTACCTAAAGATGCAACCACTTTCTGTAATCATTTCCTTATCTGCGAAATATGGAAATGAAAGATAAAAACAACGAAGCTCACATTAAACCAAATTAACATTTTTCATAAAGCTGCCAGCTACAGGGAGCCTATTTTGTTATGTTCTGGTATAACCACCGCCTTTCGGTTCCGTGAACTGATATTACCACGCCTTCCAGAATCACGCAATATGTTTTTGTGCTTTTAAATCACATTTTTTCGAAGGATGGATGTTGTCCATGTCAGAGGTGAAATTCCAAGCGCTAGGCGCTCGAATAAAGGAAGTCAGGAAAAAGAAGGACTTCTCTCAAGAAGAGATTGCCCAATTGCTGGGCATGACGCGTTCGAATTTCAGCAGCTACGAGATCGGACGGATCCAGCCTCCGAGTACTGTACTTGATAAGATTGCTGAACTCTGCGATACATCAACTGATTACTTACTCGGCAAAACCGACAGCTCTCTACCTCTTTCCGTTGATGAGCGCTTTATTGATACTCTAGATCTAGCCGACGACGAGATTGTCAGCAAATTCAACCTAAAACTCGATGGTAAAAACTTAACGCCGGAGCAGCTTAAGATGGCGATTGCTTTCCTTCGGACGGTGAATCAGCATCAGTAGATAAGATAGCACGCAATCGAGTCTCTAGTTCGGTTGCGTGCCTTTTGTTATAATTTGTTAATCGCATGAGTACATCTAGCAAATCCACGTCCTCTTTTCGATCCACTTGCCTACACCTCTTCTCATTGCGTCGACGAAAAATTAAAACGAAAGTTGGTTAGACGATGGCCTACTCCCGTGGGAGGGGTCGTCTCCAGTATTGGCTTGATGTGCGAGAGATGAAGCAGACCGAATTAGCACGACGTACTGGTTGGCACGTCGACTTACCTGATAACGGATGGTCACCGCGGATGATCTCACACTTTTGCTCAAACAAGAAGCCAATGTCGGTCGAAGCGATCTATACTTTTGGGCAGATCCTTGGTCTATCCGATCCCCTCGTCCAACTCTACGAGAGCTGGGAGTGGGACGGAACTGGAGAAGATCCTAAGCGTCGGTAATTTTTCACCGCCGCTCCCCGGGAGATTTGGAACCCATAGGTTCCAATCTTCTTCGTGATATCGATGATATTGCCACACGGAAGAGTGTTACAAAGATTAGGGTAAATAATTCACTGTTCGAAACCCTAATCGACTCTGGTAGCATTCTTTCCTGCTTAAGTTTCTTAACGCGTTTAACCTCCAAAACAAATCCTAAAGCCAAAGCTGCTACTAACAGTCCTTCAGTTAACAGATTACTCGTTGAATATACTTCCTGAGATGGGTCATCTCTTAGAGCTTGGATTAGCTTGAGCAATATATCAAGCATTTTGGCACCGCCCTTTTGATCTATTCGTGGTGCAATGTCAATAGGACTATCGGTTTCATTCAACACGTTCAATCGCCCTTGACAAGTACAATTATGTGTGAAATGGACAGAACTGTAAACTACCGATTTAAAAGGAAATCGGTAACAAATATCCAAGAATTGTTCGACAAGGTATGACAAACTCCGATGAAATTTTATGGTATGTAATTAACTTGTAAGCAAAAAAAGGCGTGTCCCATTTCTGGACACACGCCTTTTTTGATGGTTGCTTTAAGTAACAACCGGATTAATATTAGTCCGACTTACTAAGATGTCCAGTAGGTCACTTTTGCGCCGGCGAGAAACATAGCAAGACTTTGCTCCATCGAAGTATAGTTTATTGAGTGCCTTGTCCCAACGTTGAATCATGACAGTGTGGACTAGGAAACCTTTATCGACGATATTAAAGCTAAAGCCACTTGATTTCAAGCCCTGCTCATAAAAACTAATCGTACCTTGAGCATAATAGTGCGCGTCTGTGGTATCCACTCTCACAATTGATGGTTCCTCGGACTGTAAGAAGATGACTTCGGTTACGGGCAGATTAATCAACCCAGTAGCCCCTTGGATGTCCCTTGATACAGTTAGTTGAAGCATTCATCTTCACCATCTTTTCGGTGTTCTTCTTATTTCAAAAGCTCTTCAGGCGTTTCTGGCTGGTGAATATATGCCCAGCTCGCTGTTGTTACGACAAGCACAGCTACTGCGCTAAGTGTCGTTGCGATTCCGTAAAGGATGCGTTTACCCATGATGTTTTTCACCTCCTCCCAAGCGAATTAGAGTCAGGCCTTGAGCCAAAAATGTGACCGCAAGAACACTGGAACCCACCAGAAAGTTAACGGAGATGATCAGGCAAGCGAGTATCTTCAAGAACGGGAAGTATTGTGGCTTAATTCTTGTTTGCCGCTCGATCCGCGATGGCGCGAATAGCGCAGCAAGTACAAATGCTGCAGCGGTTAAAATAGAATTCAACGTCACTGATAACTCAGGGGTCCAAGATAGGACGGTTAGGATTCCTACTGAAACAGCGATACATAATCCACCTGATTTTAGATGGTAGCCACCAGAAACTTGTCGGAGTAAAGCGAAGGAAATCAATACGACAAAACCTGACTTAATGTTGCCGGTGATGATCGCCCCAACGATAGTAAGAAGAATTATTGCAGAAGTGTTTATCATGAGAGCAAGAGAGTACGCCAACACCGCTTGACTGGCCGGGTGTTCTGGAACCCTACTCTTTATACTTGATGCGATGCTGTTAGAAATCTGCTGTATCATATGCCGTGTATCTTTTCCTTTCTGATTGAGTAATAAAGAAACAGTAAGAAACCAACTAGGAATCCAATAAGGTTGAGGAAGAGGTTTTGGTAAAACATCATAAATGCGACTCCTATGATAAACAGACAAATCAGTGCAATAACTAGGACATGTTCACCGGAAAACTTCAGTTTCTCAAAGTCAAAAGTAAATCCGAAACCCTTACGATAAAAGAAGCTGCTGGCGGCTACACCAATTGCACCTGACAAGAACTGAATTATGTACCCGTTCACTGGATCTTCAAGCGGTCCAGTTCCTTGGAAAATTGAAAATATAAGAGCTGTTTGCAGAGCTACGAAACCGAAGAAGCCAGTGATTACCATTACGAGCGATTGTAATAATGGCAACCGGACTACTACTTTAAAGAACAACATCGTAATTAACAGATTTATAATTGGGGCAATTGCTGCAGCTGCATCATCTACGTTGTATAAGCGAGTAAGGTGGTTCTGAAGATTTATGATCTCGATGATTATTAAGGAGTGCCATAGGTACCTCTTGAAGTCTATCCTGAAGATATAAAGAGACAAAGCATAGATTGCTAATCCCTCGATGGTTGAAAAGAACATGAAATAGATAAAATCAAGCATCTTCTTGACCTCTCCTCTTGGTCTCAATGTATAATTCCATCTTCGATTTCAGCCATATCGGTCGGCCTTCATCGAGTATTGCATCGGGGATCGGAAACTCCCCTCTATAATTCGGCTTCAGTGCACGCTTACCGGATAACGAGATATTTTGTTGTGTCATGCCTAGCTGTTTCGCTATCCAAGAAGCTGTCACATACTCTTCTTTCCCATCTGGTTCACATCCCCAATTCCAACATTTGTTATTTACAGTATATTACAAACGATTGTGATGTACAAGCGAACTATTGTTCCTAAAAAAAACGAAAAGGCCGCGAATTTTCTGCGGCCTTCACTTTCTCTATTTAAGCATCTAATTGCATTAAGATCTCAGTGCAGCTGCTAATGCTGCCATTTGTTTTAAGAACTCCGGATCGCCTAATTTCTCTAATGCATGTTCATTTGCCTTACAATCTAGATATGTAGTAGGGTCCTTAGCCAAAGCAACACTACCAACAACTTTTACATCCTCATAAATACCAAGTGACTCAAAAAAGTCTTTTTGTTTTTGTATTTCCTCTGGAGTTGCTCCCTTAATTGCTACACGACATGATCCGTCTTCCTTTTGATGTACGATTTTAATATCAATTGCCATACTCCCACTCCTTTTTATCAATCAAACATGAGCATTCATAATATTAACAAAAAAAGAACAGTTTGTGGTAGATAATCCCTAATTACACAGAAAAAGAGCGCTCAATTTACTTGGCGCTCTTTAGCATTTTTTCACCTGAAAGTTATCTTCTTGCACCTTTTGCATATATAAATCATAAGCTGCGTTTGAACAGCGTAGCCGAAGACGCAGCTTCAGATAGATTGTACATATAACAAAATGCTAGTCTGTCAGACACTTTGTCGGGCAGACTTTTCTTATGACCAGAAGTTACGACAAAGAATTGAGGTTCGTTTGGATTGGGAATAAAAAAATTCCAACGTTAGAGGAAGTAATAAAAGGAAAAGGTCGGCACCCAAAGGAGATGAGGCGCTCTTCCTCTCCATATGATACGCTTCAGTTCGGTCGAGCCTATCGCTTTAATAATTCCTAAGCCCATTGCTTGTGAAGTTAAAGATATTGTATTGCTTGTGAAGTTAAAGATATTGTATTTGCGAAAAAGTTCTTCGAGTCCTGTAATTGATTCATTATGACATCAGCAACATCCTTGGCAGTCATACAGATTTCTGGTACATCAAAAGCGGTTATAAATTTTTCCTCACTCATACAAAAAAGTTTGGAAGAAAGCTCAAGAGATGAAAGATCAAAATTTATATCTAAGTTACCCTCATATTCCATTGAAGCTCCGACAGTTCTGCCCATTACCCTTATCTTAAAATCAAGATCACGCTTGAAATTAACTGTGAAAGTAATGTTTCCGTTTTTTGCGGTAAAGTGCTCAATTGAAATATAAGCTTGACCTCTAAATACTGAAATATTTTTATCTGTATGTTTATAGGGTTCCATTCTACATCCGGTCGAAACTAAGCGTCGAATTATATATTCTAATATTGCTGATTTTATTTGGGTTACATAGAGACTATCTAGCTCTGGAATTAGCGGAACCTGTACTGTTCCTTTATCTGTATTTACTATAATAGTTCCATTTCCTGAACTTATCCTATCCACCACAACGGTTAACTCACGATCAAAAATAGTACTTGTAGATACACAATCATGTAAGCATTTTGCACTTGCAGGGGTATAAATGTCACTTTTAATCTTCGGCCATGGATCTTGTGGATTGTAAGGAACATACCAAATCCGAATAACGATCTCGGTGCCTCTGTATGTAACCTCATGGTGCAATCCGTAATTACTTTGCTTGATACATTCCATCATATTTGTCATACATGTACCCCATTGTTTATAAACCTCTGGGTCAACCATCAGACTTACAATATGGCTGGCTTCGCTATGAGAAAAGTTAACTACCTTGCCCTCTTCGATATACTTTTGCAATTTCTCATAATCCTCTTTGGATGTGTTTGAATTTAGTCCAATAGGCACCGGAACACCTTCAACCGGGATAACGATATCAAAGCTAAATCCATTATTACGATGGTTTATAAACTCATCGTAAGATGTCTGTTTTATCCAGGAAAGAAAATTTTCTCTAATATCTTTTGTTTTATCAACAATCAATATGTTAGCTTTTGTTTGTTCTAGGATTGCGTGGCATTGTACAAAAGAACATTGTTCAGACATCATTTAATTTTCCTCCTTATTGGTTCTATGTAAATTAATACTTTTGAATCCAATGTAGTGTATCCGTTTTTGTCTCATTATTATTCAATCCCATGCCTGAATAATTTGTTCAAGGGTTTGATCGAGGCATAGAGAGCATTTTTATTCCCGCCATACGGCATATTCCATTCTGTTTACAAATGGATTCCCCCTCTTTTTCAAGGCCAGAAATCCTCTTCGTACACGTCATATCCATGCTGACGTAGAGCTTGGACGATCCGTCCCCTCGTGCTTTGATTCGGTCTTCTCCCCCCTGAGCATACGCTGCTTGCAATGCTCTTATCAATTTTGCATATCTCCATAATCTTTGTCTGCCCTCCATAACCAAATGTCACGTCTACCCACTCGCCAAAACGGGTTCGTTCCTTTCCTAATCCAGCCATCTAATTACTTCCCTTCCATTCTGTGTTGTCAATAGATTGGACAAGATTCGGCACTTTTATACAGGCTCTATGAATAAATGCGTAAACTAGTACAAACTAGGCGAATATCATGACATTGTAATCAGTCAGACGGAGGTGAGACAGCATGTCAGACAATTTGAGAGCGAAGGTTGAAGCGCGGCTACGCAAGTGGCACGACGATGATCTGCGAGAGGCTACTGCTAGGATCGACAGTGGGACGCTCTCGGAGCTTGTGCGAGATGGCCTGCGCGTCATGCTCGGTATTCGCACCAAACGACAAATGGAAATCAAGGAGCGCCCTCTGATGATTCCGCAGGCGGCTAGTCAGACAGTCCGTCATACGGCTGCAGACTCAGGAAAACCAACTCAGAACAGTAAACCACTGATGAGAATTTAAGGAGTTGTGAACGATGAAAGTCACCATGAACGGTAGGGATTTAAACGAGAGGATTGAGGCGCTTGGACAGCAAGAGCTCCGTTATTTTGAGGAAGTCAGGGCAACAGGTCTTATGGTCATTGGGGCTTTCGTGTTTATTTGTATCACTGGGGTACTGCACTACTTTGCCGGCGTACCTCTTGATTTCGGGGCGGATCATATCATCAATACTTTTAAGACGGTACGCTAGGAGGTCGGTCAGGTGAGCACATTAACAATGCAACCGCATGGGTTCACGGTTTCATTTCGAGAGTCCGAACCAGTCGCCGTACCGATCCGCGGTAAAAGCAGCAGTAGATGGATCGCAGTCGTCGATCATATGAACCGCCACAGAGCGATTTATCGTATCGGAGCGCTGACACTCACATTGTTTCTCGCAGGAGAGGTTGCTGCTTTCGCTGACCCAATGATCGGGGATGCGGTATCTGCTTCACCAGTGGGAGATGGAACTGGGGTGGATGCTGGGGCAAGGAAGCTCTATGATAGACTGCTTCAAATCGGACGCTGGATTATCACCATTAAAGGGGCTTTCGATACGGTTAGTCATACTGTGCAAGGCGACTTTGTGGCTGCTCGGAAATCCGGCCTTGCTTACCTGATGGTCTACGCGATTCTAAGAGGATTGCCGTGGGCGTTCGACCAAGTAGACGGTATGACAAGGGGGATGTGATGCCATGCCCATGAAATTTCGCATCACTTCGGAATATGGTGTGGTCGAAGAGATCCGGCATGGCCAGGCGCACACAGGCATAGATCTGGCGATGCCTCGGGGCACCGAGCTGCACAGCATATCGAGCGGCGTTGTGGAACGCGTGCTGGACCATCACCGCAGCCTGGGGAATGCCGTTTATGTCCGAACCAGTGCCGGCGATCTTCACCTGTATGGTCATCTGGACAGTATCAAGGTAAAAGTGGGACAGCACATCGAATCAGGCGGGCTGCTCGGGCTCAGCGGCAGCACCGGTCATAGCACGGGACCGCATCTTCACTTCTCGCTCCTGCACAACGGTCACTATGCCGATCCTTCGCCCCTTACCGCTGCGCTCCAGCACTATTCGGGAGAAATCTCCGGACCATCCTTCCTCGGTATCTCCGGACCTGCCTCATGGGTGGTGAAACACGCGCAGAAGGCCGGAGAGCATGCGTTGCACAGTTTCAGTCAAAAAGTGTTGGACGTTCTTTATGAGATCGGGCTTGCCTGCGTAGAACTCAGTTACAGCATCGCACTTGTCAGCTGCGCCGTATTAATCATCCTCGGTGCGCTCGGTCATAAAAACGGATACCGCTGGGCGGGGCTGACGTTTGGGATTTACACATTGATTAGGTGGTTAGGCAAATGAAAATCACCAAGTTTCTCGAGGTCGTCAAGCCGGAGTATGTATTTCTCAAGATCAAGCCGAACAACGCCGTCAGGAATCAGGGGACAGATAAGATAGCCCGCGCCATCGCAGCGCTGTATAAATCCACGTTCGACAACATCAAAGCAGAGCAGTATAAACTAATCCGCAAGTTTGGTCGTGAGTTCGTGATCGGCACGCAATTTCGTTATACGCTGCCGCCAAAGGTTTCCTATTTCATCTACATGGAGCAGAAGAAAGTGGAGTTTTTCTTCATCGTGCCGCGTCAGCATTTTAGTCATCTGAAAGAGAAGATTTCCGATGTGTGGGGTGCGGTAACGATTGAGCAGGTGCCAGAACTGCCACAGTTTACAGTGAAGGCGGACCGTTACGCACTCACATATACGAAGGAAGACGCGCTTAGCCTCGCCGCAGACCGCCGCACCAATGATCTGTTGAGCAGCAATCTGAACACTGTGGAAATGCTTGAAGACGGCGACAGGCTTGGTATCCTGTATAACTTCATCCCTACGAATCAAATTAGCTGGCGGCATCTATATAAAGCTACAATCGACAAGGTACACCGCAGGCTTCCCGTGGACCGTAACAAGTTCGGACTGATGTACTCGGTGAAATTCCTCTTTGCTGCAGGCAATGCGATAATACGGGAGATTTCCGAAACGCTCAGCGGCAACAAAAAAGTGGAATCAAACAATCTGCTCGAAAGTCTTGCCGAACGAATTAGCGGCGGCCGGAAAATCAGTGAGAGCACCGCAAAGAAAGCTAGCTCCAAGGTTCTTGATACGCAGATTGTCGTGCTGTCCGAAAGCACCGATCTAACCCGGCAGCGGAGCGCGGCGCGCAGCCTGGCGCAGTCGTTCGATACGATCTCCGAAGATAATCAGCTTACCTTCAAACCTCACAGCAAACAAATCAGCTACACCGCAAGGGACATCCGATCGGGCCGCAATAAGATTGGCGACCAAGAAGCCCAGCACTTCATAAGCATCGCGGGGCGCGAACTGCTGGAGCGATACAACTGCATCGAACATATCGAGACACAGGAAACGCAGGTGCCGGAGGATCTGATGGAGGGAAACATGTGTATTGGGGAAAATACCTATCGCGGCAACAAGCAGGCTGCCTACCTTTCCACTGACCGGGAGTTTCAGCAACTCATGCTTGTGCTGATCGGCCCGACTCGTGCGGGGAAATCGACGCTCATCGCTAACCTAAGTCGCGATGCCATCAATGCCGGCGAGTGCGTGATTATATTCGACTTTGTAGAGCAATGCCAACTTTCCCGAGAAGTGGCCGCGGCAGTCGGTCGAGAACGGACGCTAGTAGTAGACTGTGGGGATTTCCGGAAGATTCAAGGGCTCGGTTATAACGAGGCTATCAGTAAGAGTGCAGATCCGTTCGAAGTCTATGACTGCTGTAAGAAGCAGACCACGCAACTCCTCGCGTTAATTGATTCCATCAACTCAGACGGCACGCGGCTAACCGCCAAGATGCAGCGATATCTATCCAGTGCTGCCCTGGTTACCTTCGTGAGCGGCGGCAGCATTCGGGATATGTTCAACTGCTTACAGGACCACGAAGAACGCCACAGACTCATCAGATCCGTTCCTGCCCTTCAGCGTGAAAACCTAAAGAAGTACATTCAATCACTGCGGGAGCTCGACGAATACAATCGGGCAGGCGATGCCGTAATTGGCACAAGAGACTCGTTTATCACGGGGATTATAGACCGGCTGAACATGCTCGAGCAGAATGCTTACATCGAAAAGATGCTGGATAAAGGAACGGCCGGAAACATCGATCTAACAAAGGAAATGCAGAAAAACCAAGTCATCTGCATCCGCATGCCGTCGGATATGTTCAGTACTGAAAGCGAGCGTGACGTTTACACCACTTACTGGTCAACGAAGATTTGGCTCGCGCTGCAGATGCGCAGCAAACAGCTCGGCGGCGACCGTTCCAAGTATGTGAAAGTGAACATGGTTGTCGATGAACTCTATCAGGTGCCGCATACCGAGCAGTTCATGAAATCGAAGCTGAGCCAATACGCGAAGTTCGGATTGAAGCCGATCGTGAGCGCCCATTACTTAAATCAGATCAAATACATCAGAGACGAACTGCGATCCGCAAATGCTAGCTACATCCTCATTAGCGGCTGTGACAAGAAGAATTTCGAGGAATTGAAAAGTGAGCTTTATCCATACCAAGAGGAAGATTTAATGAAGCTGCCGCGCTATCACAGCTTAAATTTGATTAAGAACAAGGACGGTCACGCACGCTTTATTACCAAACTGCCGAACCCCATTATTTAATAAATCGCGGGAATGTAATCATCCCCGCGATCTTAATCACTGCGTTACCATATGGGCAATGTGCCGGAATTGAGGATGATTATTGATCACTTCATCAAGTCCGAACTTTCCGACCATTACTTTTCCCGATTTCGTAGTGTAAGAAACCGAATATCCCATTACGAACTTAAGCAAATCCTGATAATCTGTTCTTCCTGGATTCACAGCAACCCCGTTTACGGTTCTTTCAGTGATATTTTTGCCTGGATGCACAGCAATCGACTCCTCTCAAATTGGCAATTATTGGTTTGCAAGAATTACATTAACACTGAAGCAAATATCCATCAAGAGTAGCAAAAATCCTGATTTATTGGCTAGGTTGTCCATGTCAAATCACGGAGGCACGGTGTGGTCGAGCGGGACGATAGGTGATCGGTAGGCACTTTGCAAAAAACTGAAGATATTGTAATAAAATATTTATTTAATCGTCCCGCCCGATGAGGCTGATTAGCTACCGGCCGAAACTAATCTCATATGAAAGGAGGGATCGTCGCGGGAAGCCCTGCAATACAATCAGGGAGACAAAACAGCTCCTGCTATTTACAAGCAGGAGCTGGCCTATTTGTTGTGGTGCTATACTTCTACAGGACAAGTTGACACTTTCCCCCGGCAATCTGCTGCCGAGAACCGATACCCCTACAAAACTCATAGTTAATGATTGGATACGGTAACTTAGGCATATATACCTAATTAATGGGGTGTGAGTTAAGAACTACCAATTTATACCTGGACAGTTGTAATTAATGAAAATATACTTTACTGAAGATTCTCTATTAATAATTAGGAGGAATTAATTGTGTTTCGTAGTAAAGTGACTTCAATATAACGTTATTTGTCTTGTGCTAATTCTCTGAGCATGTGGTGCAAAAACATCTAGTCCTAGTGAAAAGATAGTAAAACATGGCTGTTATCTTGAAACGGTTCCTTAAGCAAATGAGATAATTACTTAAAATTAACATGATGTCACGACATGTGAATTGCTACTAAAAATAAGGGGTGTCTAAGAACGGTGAAGAAATTTAAGTTATTAGTAATTACATTATGTTTTTGTATGATATTCAGTACAACACCACAAAAAACCAGTGCCCAAAGTTTTGATGATCCATCCTATAATGAATTTGTAAATGGACTGGTTTCATTGAATAAAAATAATCCAGTTGCAATAAAGGCGCTGTCTGCAATTATTTCCTATTATTATGCTTACACGAATGCCATGGATGTTGTTAATACAAAGGAAAGTGTTGGCAACTTCATCAAATGGGGTTGGTTTAATGCTCCTAAAGATGATTTAATAATAAAACTAAAAAACAATTCCACATTTAAGTTAATCATAGGTGGCGACTATGGAATTAAAAATGAGGATCCTGAAGTCATTTTTGATTATGCACTTAGAACTGATAAATCGATTCAGAAAATTGCATTTGGTAAAATTCAAAATTTGCTTCTCTCGGCTATAGGTACTGTATATAATTTGCCTACCGATTTAATTGTTCCGGTACTTAATGCAGGAACAAAATCCACAAAAATTCTAGAAGCTACACCTGTACAAAGCAAAATAGTAATTAACAAAAACCAGATGATAAGCTTGCCTGGAGTAAATGTAAAGCTTGGTAAATCGAGCCTAATTAGCAGGATGTTTTCTAGTGAAAAAACAATAATTGTAGACGGTAGTTTGTTGAAATGGACAACAAGCAACAAGAGTGTAGCTGCTTTTAACGGAAATCAATTAAAAGGTTACAATAAAGGAACAACCACTATTTTTACTTATATTGACCATAAAAAAATTAGTGTTCAAATTGTTGTAAATTAACATTGCAAATTGGACGATAGACATCATGGCTTGCACACAAAAGTCATAAAAAAAGCCCCTCCTGGCGTTTGCCGAGAGGGGCTTTTTTGTAGTTGTGTTTGAGACGATATTATAAGAATCCAACTCGGAGGTTGCGAATAGAAGCTAGTATGTTTCCAGCAGTAACCGCACCGCTTGTCGAACTGTCGTAGTTGACTTGAATTTCGATGTTGACCTGATAGCCCGATTCGTTACTGCGTGCGACTTATAGCAAGCATGCGGTGCCCAGACAACGGCTTTGTTGATTCCAGTAATACGCACGTTCCCAGTCGTAATCGGCGACAGGTTCGCTGTGCTTGACTCTGAGATCGTGACGTAAATCTGGAGTCCGTCCCGATTCACGATGTCGAACACCTTCGACTCGAATGACACGTAGCACTCGTCTTACCTACTGGTGAGTTAGCACCCCTTTAGGGGGTCGTATTGGTCCTTCTTCGAGTTGTAAAATTGCGGGATTGGTAGACCATTGCTACGCACAAGAGATTTGTCCGAAGCACCCACAGATATCATCCTCCTCGCTTATTTATAGAGATATACTTTCTTCGTTCCGCCATCCCATGACACTGTCCCTCCGAGTAACTCAGCTGCGTTACGCACACCGATATACGTCTTGCCCCCGATCAGTTTAAACTTTGTCACAACCCTCCCGTTAACATAGGCACTCGCAGCAGCCGGATCCCAATGGATATTAGCTCCTAAAGCTTCGCCTAATTGACGAAGCGGAAGATAGGCATGACTGTCGATGATGCGGCCGTAGGCTACGAGCTTATCGTTGACAACGATTTTGATGGTATCTTCCGCAGTTGGCTGCGGCATCGGTGGTAGACCGGAGTACTTATCGAAGAAAGCCCGCTCCATCGCATTGATATCAACGTTGCCAACAATACCGGAGACCGAACCTGCCGAAGTGTACTGGAACACGGACCAGGCATCCCAAGTGTTATTTGCCATCGGCTTCTCAACTCCATAGTGAGCCACCCATAACGGCCACTTCCCTAGTTCCTTACCCAGATGCACCTTGGCGAAGTTGCCACCGGTGTATATCATTGTTGGATGACCGGTTAAATGTTCCACCGTCTCGAGCCACTCAATGCACCAAGCCGTCAAAACTTCGTTTGGAACATTCCCCGCGTTTCCCTCGACATCGAGAACATGCGGAAAGTCAACTTTAAAGCCTTTTACTGCTTTTGCGAAGCTTGCAGCCTCTGTGGCAGCTGTATTTAGTTCCGGGTGAGCATAATGATAGAAGCCCACTTCCAGCCCCGCGGCGACTGCTCCAGCCGCGTTGACAGAGAAGGCTGCATCTTTGCTCGATCCGCCCTCCGTAGCCTTGATAAAGGCGCCAGCGACGCCGTCTGCCTTGACCTCTTTCCAGTCGATGCTTCCTCTGTCGTTCTGGTGATGCGATACATCGATAATCTTTACATTACTCGTCTGCTTTGCCTGCATCCTTGCTTTCCCCTTTCTCAGAAAGCTGCTCTAAAAAGTTCTTGATGGCGCCAGGCAGTGGGACGCCGATAGTTCCAAGGTTCTCAACAACGGAGATGCCCTCTCGCCCACCGTAAAAATAAATGGCCGCTGTCCTGAAGATTGGCGATCCAGGCTGAATCCAGTCATCTAGTAGAGATGCTAGACCAACAACAAAAAGGACGACAGCCTTCCGAATGCCTCCCCAGTACATTACTTCACTGTTCACTTTTACCTGGCGAATCGCTCCGAGTAACCCGGTCACGTAATCAGCTACCATAAGCACAAGCAGCACTTGCAGCGCCTTATCCCAACCACCGAGCCAACTTGTTATGCTGACGCCGATCGCGGCTATTCCCGCTCCCCATGTTGCTTCCTTGCCAGTTCCAATTGCTGCCGCCAATGAGTTAAGACCAAGTTCTTTGAAGTGATTCATGTTCTTCTGCTCCTCTCAACAATAAAATAAGCCCCGCAGCAGCGGAGCCATAGCTACTCACAAAGGAGTCCCCTCATCTTTCTCTATTGATTTGTAACAGTGATCCTTCTGGAACAGATCGAGAAACCGGCAAAGCAGCTTGCAAGAGTAACACCCTTTCAAAGCCCGCTTGCCCGCTCTTGATGATATTGTTTCATCAGGATCGCCGCCCGCCAGCGTATTGATTAACTGGTCAATGGAAATCAGCAAGTTCCAAATGTACCTTACCATGTGACCGCCTCAACAGCCTCCCGCGTATCCGCCGCCTTTACCTCTGCTTCTAGCATGAAATAGCGCATTTGCGTGCTTTCGTCGTGCGCTGCGCCGTCCTTGATAACTTGAATGAATTGGTCCCGCGTATGAACGACGAATGTGGTATCGGATGTGACATACCAAGGAACCGATTCGATAGACGGGTCAAGGCTCAGCAGCGTGCCCTTGGCGCGGAAGTTGTCAGCTGCCTGTTTGTCGTAGCCGTACACCTTCGGATCACCAAGCGCTGACGATGTGAACGACGAATATAAGGTTGCATCTCTCGCGGCTTGCAGCTCTGTCAGTTTTCCCTGCTTAATTGACTGGATATCTATTTCGACCTGCCCAATTATCCACTCATTGCCGTCATATTGTGCGAACGGTAGATTATTAAAAATTTCTTCTGATATCTCGTACGGGAAGTCAATTGGAATTTGCGGCTCTGGAAAATCCGGAAGGACCAGAGCGCTTTCCGGCTTGCCGTTCACCAGGTTACAAAAATAGCGCATGTACGCACCTCCTTAAATAATAATCAGCCGCGCCGAGAATAGACGGGTGTTATTCTTGTCCAATCTCAGGCTTAGCTGTGGTTTTGATGCGTTTAGGTACGGCGTGAGATCAATAGAGCGCACTACACGAGAAGACGTGCTGCTTGTGGCTACGCCAGTAATCGGCGCGTCAGTACCAGTAACCGGGGCTACATTGGTAGCGGTAGCGAAGATGAGTGCTTGCGCTGTTCCGGCCGAGGAAGTCAACAAATTCGCTTCCAAGAAAACTTGCCGGTTTGCAATTAAGGCAAAATCGAGCGTAATTCTATGGTCGTATAGGTCGAAGCTTGCTCCTTGCGGGTCCGTAACGGAAGAGCTTGTGTCGGTAGTGCCCGTTCCTTGGCAGTAGCCCGTGCCGTAGAACATCGGAATGTAAATTGCATCAGAACCAGTAACAAGGTATCTCTTAGTATCAAGCCAAGGTACACCCGCGCCGTCTACACGTTGAAGCGTGTAGTCAGAGGCTGTCGTACTGCCTGCTGTCGTGCCTGTCTTCGGCCAGTAAATGCCCTCACTCGGTCCAGCGTCGTCATTCATAATCAGATTCCCGATACCTTTCATATCGGAATTGTTCAAGTCGATAGCAGCCCGGTTATTTGAAGCGCCTATCCATGTATACGTTGCCGGGAATTGCATAAACGCCGTAGGCGTTACGCCGTCCACGTACTGTAGGTTTAGCGTGGTACTTGCTGAGGCGTCGGCGTTATACGCCTTCATCCCAAGCTTATCTGCCGCCCGGTCATGGTATGTGGTAGACCGCAGGACGCCCCCGATTCTATAGAAAGTAGTGGGGTTACTGCTGCCTGTATCATCAAGGTACAAGTCGCCGCTTCCGATGGAATACAACACGGTACCCGTAATAGATCCGTTTACCGATTGGTTCCCCTGGTCAGTTAGGAGCCTCGCCCACGGCGTCCATGTCGCGCCGCTATCGCCCGATGTGCGCGCATATATCGCGCTAGGACTCACGGAGTTGATTAGCGTGAACACCTGCGAGATCCCCGAAGCCGTCCGCTGCTGCACGACGCATACCGCACCAGCCGCAACGGGAACGTTTGTGGCTGTGTTCAAGATGCCGTAAATGCCGGTCGTAATCAAGGCATTCATGTCCCCGCTGTATAAGCTTCCTTTAACCAGACCGTCTGCTGCCGTAAGTGGGAATGACTGTGCCAAACTTATAGCAGACTGTACGAATGCAGCATTGACAGCCTGTGTTGTATTTGTCCCGTTTGCGGGAGTAGGAACCGTAGGTGTGCCAGTGAACGCAGGAGAGGCTAAAGGTGCCTTTAATCCCAAAGCAGTAATTATTGCATTAATCGTCATGGAAGGCAGCGTGTACCAATTACCTGTTCCTGTGATTCTCTTTATTACGTTTGCAAGCTTTGACCATAGCCTAGTAGGTGTGTCGGCACCTGAAGCTGCAGCAACAGTGTCATCAATAGTGCGATTTCCGATTTTGGCATCGGTAACTGATCCGTCAGGGTGATCCAGCACCGCTGCGTTTTGATGCGCTTGGAAGTCGGCAATTGTAACGGTCACTAGCGATGTATCAATCGGTGCAGTCACATTCGTTGCATTTCCCATAATCATTTCAACGTCGATGTATTTCTCGATTGCGTCGCTGCCGCCAGTACCGGCAGCAATGAAATCTGCTGTTCCACCAGCGTTACCGTAGAGGTATAGGATCTCCCCGAGATCCGGATCTTGAGCAAAGACACCGAGCTCGCGGAAATAGAATCCGGTGCCGATAGCGCCGTTGTTCATCTTTGTACCCACAACCGCTCGCCCGCTTGTAATCGTCTTTACCTTAACAATCGGGAGAGACGCCTTCTGGTTAACCAACGCATTCAATGTCTCGATGGCGACCGTCAAGGTTCCATCTCCAATGGCCATTCTGGTGTAGGTAATCGTCCCGCCCGCAGCCAGTTTACCCTGAAGAGCAAGTCCTTTATTGGTTAGCTTAAGTCCGTTAAAAACGCCCATCCTCAAGCTCCTTCCTGTTTAAGCGTAATAAAATCGCCTGTGTGTACTCCGAAACCAAAATAGACCGGCATAGTCGAAAGCTCAGTGAGAACAATCGCCTCTAGGTGAGATCGAGCATTTTTGACTGTGGTGAGTGCCGCAATAAACTGCTGAGCATGCGTGTCCGTGATTGATGTGTTGCTCGAGATCACACGGAACATGTATGGATCGCCACCATACTGGAACCATTCCTCAACTTCGCCGTCACCGAAGACCGTAGTTATGAGCTCTTCGACTACAGCCGGGGTACCTTTGATCTTATGCCACTTATAACTGTTCTTAACGAGATCGCGTCTACGCTCGATCGGCAATGACTGGTCATAGAAATCAACATGAAACTGCCAGGCTAGTTCGTCAGCTTCTTCTTCCGTTAGAGAATCTAGTCGATCAAAGATGCTGAGATTTGCAATCATAGCTGTCGTCGCTTGGTGCTCTAAATCAAGCGCCTTTGCGGCGGCCGCGATTGTGGAGTCGGCAGCCAGGTTAGGCGGCAATAGATCAAGCAAGCTTGCTGCAGAGAGATTAATCATCTATAAGACCTCCATAAGTATGGGTCACCGTGCCGCTTACAACGGCTATCTTCGTGTCGGCCACATCTGCGTATGACGGGCTCGTAAGGTTTACCCGGTGAGCTCCGCCAGCCATTAGACGATATATAAGCTCAGATGGATTAACATCACGACCCAACTTACTCTTTTGCCAAGTGATATAATCCGTCTCAGCTTTCAGAACCGCAGCTTGGATAGCGGCTTCTTCTGAGGACCTGCTTCGCGCGATATAGTACGTGTAATTGATCGAGTACGTCTGTGTGGTTGGGGCAACGACGGAGACGTTGTCAGTAAGCGGCCGGATCTGGCGGTCCTGGAACAATGCGGTCACATCAGCCAACACACCTGATGATGGAATAACACCGCCCGCGAGAAGAGGAACAATCTGCACTGTTCCCGGCGTCGGTGAGCTTACGCCAACATCTACAATCGAGGGATTTGCCGTTTTCGTCCAATAGCGATATGCACCGTCTGGTCCGGCAACCGAGAATGATTCCGGAGACTCATAGATCCGCTGCCTGAAAGCATCGTCCGATTCAATATCAGCTCCGCCGTTACTTGTATCTGTATTGATAGAGGTAGCCACAAATGGAAGATTGCTGTCCACGAGCTGACTTATCTGACCGGCGACGTACCCATTCCCCATGGCGCCAGCTTCAGTGCACGAAGCCACCACATCACCGATAGTGGCACCTATCGCAATTGTTACCGCTCGATCCGTCATAAAGTAAATCTTCGGATCAGATCGAGTACTCACCATCGTTCCTGCTGGAATCGTAATCGTCACTGACTGCGGAGCTGAGAGTGTGAACCTAATTGTTGTTGAAGCCGCAGTCGTAGGGAGCCTCCACGTTTGGCTAAACGCTCCGATATGGTCCAAGATAAGCCCGTTTGCATATTTCAGCAGATTCGCTTTACTCGTCACATTTATCAATGCTCGCTGCTGTACGATCATGGCTGCTAGTGAATGCAAAAAGAGGCGCTCTGGATTCCCCGGGCTTAATACCCGACCAGTCAGCGCCTCATACACCGTAATCATATTGTTCAGTGTCGCCGTCACATCTTCGTCAACGAACTGTATATCTGGCAAGTCGACCAGTTGCTGCACCTTTATGACACCTCGCTTTCAGCGATTTCGAACCGTACGGTAGGAATCAACCTTCCCGTAGTGTGGTCTTCTTCGAAATCAACCTGAGTCACATTTACTCGCGGCTCTGATTGATTAACTGCTCCAGCGACCTCCGTGGCTAGTAGAGCTTTCGCGATCGGAATTGGTTGATCGATAAAGCTGGAGTCAACTCCAAATTCACGATCATAGGGTACCGTGAATTTCATTGTGGTCACGATCACACGGACATTTTGAATTAATTCATCAATACCCGTTGCCCCTATGACTATTGGAACTGGTTCGCTTCCGTTCACCACATACTCCATTATCTCTTCACCCCACTCACATACTCTTCGATGGAGATCTTCATTGTAGCGACTAATATGTTTCCTTTGTTGTCAACTTCGACCCAGCCTTCTTCTAAGCTTGTAATGATCCACAGCCCAACTCCGATAACCTTCCCGCCGACAGTCAACGGAACTGCACGACCGCTGTTCTCTAGCTCACGCAATGCATGCGTTTCTTTGTACGGGTTCATTCCATATGCAGAATCAAACCTCATGCTGAACGAAATCGTATCTAATCCTTGACCTACTCTCTGGGTCAGCGGCTTTCCGCCAAGAACATCATGTTTCGCCCATCTACCGGCAGTCTGGCGCGTTAAGTCTGCAAACGTCCGAATCTTTTTATCGGTTACCAGAAAAGCGATTTTACCGAATGCTCCGATCATGGCAGCGCACCTCCTGGATAGCTGATTGAAGAAGCGCTTATATGGTCAACCGTGAGTCCTCCGGTTATTTCTACGCCACTTGCAGTGTGAATGCGTAACAATCCCGCTGAGCGATCGAAATAGACGTGACTCCCATCCTCCAGCCAAACACCGCTGTACGCCGCATTTGAAGCAGGAGGAGCTTGAGATGCATTGTAGAAGGTTCCAAGTACAAAGCCGGTGCCTAAGCGATCCCCCAGAAAAACACAGAGCACACGGTCATTGACTTCCGGCATCCAATAAGCACCTGCTTGTACAATGACCGGGAGTTCTGCACTCACCTGATCGTCTCGATCGGGAAATGCGACGCGGACCGTCCCAGCAGCTGGGTTAACAGTCGATACCACACCTTTACGAATGTATTCTACCAACCCAGCACCTTCCTTACCTCAATCTGAGTTCTGTAACCACCACTTCCGTCGACTGAGTGAGTCGAACTCTCAATGATGTATTTTCCGTCGAACCGATGCCAACCAACCAGGTTAAGTGTCAAGCTCGCGGAAAGTCGTGTATCGCCAGGCAGAGACAGGCTACCACGACCGAATTCCTTATTCTTCTGTCGAAGCCGATTCTTCGCAATCCTCAGCGCTTCTGCTCGAGACGATGCCGCTTCATTCACCTTAAGCATCGGTCCACTCTTCGGAGCGCCCGGTGGTACGTAAGTGACACTCAGATTTTTATCAGATTTCGAATCCATGTATGTTAATTGACATGCTCGATATGCTGCATCAGCTGTACTCCAAGAAAATGAATATCCGGTACAATCCGTTTTTCTAAGATTAAGAGCCGGCGCTTGTTCTTCGTACTTATGTTCGTCAAACAGTACCAGTTTGCCCCGAGCTACTTTTATTGCTATTCCTTCTTGGCCGCAGAGCTCAACAAGAAATGCAAAGTCAGTCTGATTCGACTGATCCATCCTTTCGTACGAAGGATTGTCAGATATCTCATACATCAGCTTCAACTTCGAACGCGCAGCGATGTCAGCGGCTATCTTCTTCAACGTGACTTTCTCCCATGACCGGTTATAACGTTCACGATGGCCGCCGACGCCTGCTGGAATAGATAACGCTTTGATGGTCACCTGATCCGGAGGTCCGTTAAGATCCAACGAGTCCACGTCAAATGTACCACAAGGAAAGATCTCGAATTTATTCGGTCCCGCCCAATTGATCGTCTTTATACGGGCATCGATCGAATCCCCCTCGCTCGGGCTCCAATCTCCCTGCCAAAGTTGATTTCGATCTTCTAGTGAAATTTGCAGATCATCTATTTGCCCGCTTGCTGCATCCCTGTAGGAAAATGAGATGAGCGATTGGGCCAACTCGGTCGATATGTCCTTGCCGTTGTAGGTGACTGTCAAAGCTACTCGACGAGCGTCCTGTGATTGCGTCATGTCCCATCACCGCGCTTCCAGGGCGGGAGAATCGAAGTGAAATCTTCCGGCTCAGCTGGCGTCTGAAGCTTGATTCCACCATTAAATATCACTGTAGATACATGAACAAGATTCGAGCTGATCAGTAGCGGAACTAGCGTTGATTTGCCGTAAACTTTAAAGGCGATACCATCCCAGGTATCGCCTTGAATCGTCGTATAGGTCATTGCGCCAAGTTCACCCGCTTCTGGTTCTGATTGTAATTTTTCATTTGCTCTGCAAACCTTTCTCCACCCGTCTTGGTTGCTTCCTCAATGGCAGTTTTGTCAACCGGCCCGTTAAAGGTTTGCTTAGGACTGTAAATAAAAGTGTTCATATTCGATGCAGGCGGTTTGGCCGTCGGCAGCGACTTACTCTTAAAAGGATCAGCAGAATTACTGTACTGCTTAATGGGATCTGTTGAATACGCTTGGCTCGTACCACCGATAACAGTTTTGTTATCGCCTTTGTCTTCTTTCCAGATCCAATCAGGAACAAACCAGTCTACAGCGCCGCTGAAGTCTCCCTTCAGTAAATCACCCAAGTTCCACCAATCCGGTGTCATCTTAAACAGGAAGCCGATTTTCGATGACTTCAACCCGTCAAACATCCCTTTGCCAAGGCTAGCTCCCATATCAGCCCCAACCTTAGCCATCTCCGGAGTTGTGGAATCAAGAACATTAATCATAAAATGAGCAACGTTCTCTGTTACATTCTCCAATGAATTACGACCTGAAGCAGCCCACCAAGCGTTAAACGTCTGCATTACGTCTGAAAATATGAAGTCCACCTTACTCTCAAGTGTTGGAAGGCTTCTAAATTCAGGGTTTTTAAAGAAATGATCGTTCATATACTTTGTTGCAGTATCAGTCATCCTTTGAATTGCATCTGTTATTTCCGGTGTATATTCCGTTACGAGGTCAGCCGCTTCGCTAGCTGCATGCTTAATAACAGGCATTAAAGGTGTCAATCCAGATATTTTCAGTGTCTCAACAGCTCCATTGAACTGCTCGACCGCACCAGCTGCATTGTCCATCTTCGTCTTTGCGACATCGAGAGCGGTAACGTTTGACATGTCCTTCTGGAACTTCTTCACGCCATCTGAACCTGCTTTGAAGAGAGTAGAGGCAGCTTTAACACCGTCTGTGCCGAACATCTCCATCATCTTATCGGTACGCATTTGCTCTGACATTCCCCCGAATGCCTTGTGCAGCACCGCAGCGATTCCGGCGATGTCCTTGATCTTTCCCTTGTTGAAGAACTTGTTCGCTTTACCAACGCCGATCCCCAGTTGGTTGAATAGTTTTGTTGCCTGCTTCGTCTGCGGCTGCAGGTACATCAGCATGGACTTGAAGCTCGTGCCGGCGTCAGATCCGCTCTTCAAACCATCGTTAGACATGAGTCCAATAGCAGTGTTAAAGTCTCGGAAGGATAGGCCAGCCATGTCAGCCACAGCACCACCGGACGCAATAGCATAGCTCAGTTCATGGACATCGGTCGCTGCTGCATTCGCCGTTCCAGCCAAGATGTTCGAGACAGTCGCCGCGGCCATGCCGTCCTTTCGGAATGCGTTCATGGATGTAGACATTGTCGCTGCGGCTTCTGCAAGATCGAGCCCGCCGGCTGTCGCGAGATTAAGAGCCGCCTCGAGTCCGCCGGCCTGCACGGCTGCCGGCGTTAGGCCCGACTTGAGAAGTTCTTCTAGCCCTTGCGCACTTTCTAGCGCGCTATATTTCGTGTCTGCACCCATCTTCAATGCAAGACCTTGCATCTTGCTCATTTCAGTTGCCGATGCTCCAGTCAGGGCTTTAATCGTCGACAATTCCGATTCAAAGTCCATAGCCTTGTGTAAAGAATCACCGATTATAGCACCTGTTGCGACTACACCACCTGCGATACCAACTCCTGCTGCCAGGCCAGCAGCTTTACCAATCGACGTTAAGCCTCTTACGATTCCCTTTCCGAAACTTCCACCTGTACCCTGATTGTCGATGCTACGAAGCTTTCGATCTAAAGAATCCACCTGGTGCTCAGCTTGGGAGAAAGTACGTGAGAATCTAGACTCGAGTTCGGCATTGAGTTTAAATGCTAATTCGTAATCTCTTGAAATAGGGACTCACCTCGATTCCCATCTGTGAATTTATTGGTCGCCTCAACCCAGGTGTTTAGCTCAATAACAGGTAAGCTCAACCAGTACGGAATAGGCGTGTGGGTGACGACAGATAAGGAGACAATGATCTCGCGAATGTTGCCGCACCCTACATCAGCAAAAAATCCTGAGCCCTCAATGTGACGAGCGTGAAGTCCTTTCCTGGTAAAGCATGCAGCAATTCAAGAGGTACATCTGCAGCTGCAGCTACGATGTACAGCTGGTAAGCCTTTGACATTTCCTTTACCAACCCAACACCGCCCCCGGTATCCGTTAGGAATCGGCGTTCTGCGGTCAAGATGTCTTTTCCGGTTAGCTTGTCGAAGTCGAGTACCAGTTGCGTAATTTCCTCTTCTTCAAAAACAAACGGCCGACTCAGGGTATAGACCCTTTTGTCGGCCGTTACATTGGCGTTTTCATTGCTCATTAATTCATCCCTCACAATCCCAAGTTTGCTCGCCGTTTAGCGAGGTAGTCTACGCCATTCACGATGAAGATATAGTTCAACTTATCGAGTTCGATCACTGTTTTACCGTTCACCATCTGTTTGATGTACAAGACCTCTAATTCATTGACACTATCAGTCGTTGCATTGACCTCCATCTTCCCGGGATCATACTTCTTAGGAGTAGCCCGGACCGTTACCTTCACTGGAATTTCTTCATGTTGTCCAGATACATTGTTGAACACCTGGTTTACGCCTCTGAAATCAAGTGAATGTACTACAGGTGCCAGCAACTGTGTCGCAACTGCTTCAATCGTCCGCCATGTAATTCCACAAGACATCGCCGCAAAAAGACCGATTGAGGGGCTATCAATTTCACCAAGAATACCTGCCCCGGATAATGTTGTAGTTAATGCCTCGTAACTTGGCAATGTTACGTCTACAACCCCGAGGAAAGTACCGCCATTCAGATAGGCGGAAAATGCAATTAACTTCTCAGGAATTTGTTTCAATGGTTATGTCCCCCTCCTTTAGGCTGCAAAAAGAGCCTGAAGATATTGAAGATCGTACTCAAGCTTGAAGCTGATTTGCTGCGCTGGTCCCGGCGGGGTAACGTACAGATGGAAAGTAATCTTGCCGTTCAGTAGATCAGCATCAGAGTTTTCCGATTTTATGAATACAACCCTACCTCCCAAGAGCGCGCCGCTTGCCTGCAAACCATTCAGCCAGACGTTAATCGAGTCGGTTACAGCCTCAATTAGCCGCGTATTCAACGGATCATCTACGTATTTCCAGTAGGTAATGATGATCTGATTGGCGAGCCAGCTGAACATTCTTCGCACGGGGATGAATGCCTTAACTGGGTCACTCTCAAGAGGGAACGCCGCTGTACGATTTCCCCAGCTGCGAAGTCCTCCCACGAAGTTGACAGCTGTAATGATGCCTTGAGCGTTAAGATATTGTGCCTGATCCGGAGAAAGATATAACGGACTACCGCTAGCCTGCACTGTACCGTCGATCTTCAATGTTTGATTTGATGGAGAAACGAATGGGATGTTGCCGTTTGCAGCATCCAGCTTGCAGATAACCCCGGCAAGGTGCGAAGAGTAGTTATAGACTTTGCCACCTAATGAAAGCTTCGGATACCCAGCAATCTGATATTCCGAATTCAGGTTGTTTCCCGATTTCCATGCGGGAGCATCGCCGTACTGTTCAATAGCTTCTACATCCAAGTCTACGAGGGACTCTGCCTTGAAGTGGCCGTTAATATTACTAGCTTTCGCGGTCATAACCGCTGCGACAAGCGGGTCAGTAGAGAAGCCAGGCGCTAGCACCAGAGATGGAACAATTCCGAAACGCGGGAAGACCTGATCCAATAGCTCCAACCCTGTTTCCTTACCGGTGGTTGCGTCAACGCCACCAATAATCTCAGTAGCATCAACTGCTGATTGATCCAGTTTGTTATAACCAATCTTGAGGGTAGTGACACCGGAAGGAATAGATCCACCGTTTTTAACGGTAACGACTAATTTCCCGTTGGCGTTGTAGCTCAACGAGTAGTCCGTGTTCAGATTAAAGGTGGCCGCTCCAGCCTGGTCTTTTACAATGATGCCAGCCTTGAGTACTCCTTCGACATTGATTGTTACAACACCATTCGATACAGCTGTGTCTACGGGAACCACCGTGCTCTTCTGGACCGTCGGATCAAGTACATTGACCAGTACAGCAGTCGACTGATTGTATTGCCTCCAGAAGGCGTCCATGAACTCGCAGAGCGTAAAGCCTCCCCAGTTATCGCTGTAACCGAATGCGTTAACAGCTTCCTCGAACGAATTCACGAGAATTGGTTCATTCACCGCCATTACGCTGCGAGCGGAAAGGTGCACTGGCGCGGTGCCGAATACGACTGGAATTGTAGGTCTAGGAGTGTCAGCAACTTCGATCGTAATCGGCACCTCAGTAACTTGAATACCGTGTTGTTCCATGATCAGACTCCTTTCAATTTTTCATAGATGATGTGCTGCGGAGTGCCGACTTCCTGAATCAGCTCCCTCATGGAGGTCAACTGGTCCAGTGGCACAATCATCTCGGTAATATCCGGGTTCGCAGCGATGATGTCCGATAAGTGAACCGGTATGCCATTCCGAAATATCTTGAATTTCGGAAGACGTCCGTTTCTAAGGCTTGGTCCGACGTATATTTTCTGCGGTTGGTGCGGCTGTTCAACGACTTCAGCATCTTTTTTCCGATTACTCAAATCCCTTGCACCTCCTCAATAATGGTTGGGAGTGACCACCGCATCCGAACCTCGCCAAACCATTCCGGCGCAGGCTGCTCTTCATAGAACTCCCAATCGTACGATTCGAGCCGCGCGAACTCCAATGTGCGTTTCTTAAGTAACTCAGCCCGGACCTGTTCCATGGTGTGAAACACATCCCATGCACCATCCGTGTATTCATCTCCCTGGGCGCCGAACAGGAAGGAGATATGCGTGCTGCCTTCGTCGATGTCGCTGCCCTTATGTGGAGAAATGATAATGAACGGCAGCCGGTTCTGCCCCGCCTTAACTGAGGTTTCAGTCTTTTTCGGCAACGCGAATATATGAACGTCAGCTTGGCTACCTAGCAGCTCTTGCACACGTTTTTGGAGCAATTTGATCAGCAAGATCGTGGTCACTTCACCAACCCTCCTTTCTCAAGCCTTCGGTTCAGTTCATGTTCAAACCGAGCTGCCACTTCTTTGTCTGCCACTTTCACTAGCGCGTCCAAGACGCTTGGCTCATTGACCATTACCGGAGTAGCTGGACCGTACACCTCTTTAATCGGCAGCCGTTTCCGCCCGACACGCTTAAACACACCAACATGCCCGCCGCGGCCGACTTTAGCTATGAAGCCACCTTTCAGTTTCTTCACGCCGGGCTTCCGCACACCGGCTTTAAGCGCCTTTGGCGGACGCTGCCCGCGAGCGAGGGGCTTCTGTGGGTTCGATCTGAACTTGATAAGCGGAATGTTTCGACCTTTCCAGACGACAGCCGTGCTCATCGAGCTGATGCTTCCTCGTCTGATGGTGACGTTCTGGCTGATGTCCTTTGCCTTGGCATAATACTTCTTTCTGACCTCGCGGCCCGCTTCCGTCTTCACGCGTTGAGCAGCACGAGTCAATGCGGCGTAGTATGCGCGCGGAATCGTCTTCTCCGTGTTCTTGATGATCTGCGTCGCCAGTTTTAGATTCGATTTTGCCCGGATCATCCTGAGTACGACTCCAGCGTTATCTTGTAGAGGCCGTCTTCGTCCGCTACGGTCGCAATTGTGAAGGAGACGCCATCGAAAACCAACTCCTGATCCTCTTCCGGTCGGTACCCCATCTCGAGAGGATCGACGAAGAAAATCACTTGTCGAACAGAAACCCCCTCAGAGTATGAGGGGGCGTGTGCGTTATATATGTGCTTCCCTTGCTGGTCGGTATCGACGAGAACCCATAGCTGGCGACCGTCGATGGTGTGCTGCGTGGCGAACTCGTCAGGATTAAGGAACGTTGAGTGAGCGTCTATGGCTAGCTGCTCCTTAAAGCTTGTCATCTGGTTTTCTTCTTATCGTCGACCAATGGGACATTTGTATCCGGTCCACCATCGCTGCCGGTAGCATCCCCATCACCTTCGCCACCATCTGCTGGAGGCTCTCCGTCATCATCACCGCTTGGAGGATCCGTTTCCGCATTCAGCTCAATATCAGCAGCGGTACCGTCGATATGCCAGCTGCAATAGCCGCCTGCTACCAAGTCTTCCGCATCTCTAGAAGACAGCCCTGAGATAACTTCCCCAGGGCTGTAGATTTGATTGCCGTCGTCGACTTTGCCTCGAATTACGATAACATCCATGAAGTTCAATCTCCTCTCTTAATACACGTCCGCTACGAGCCAGCCATCAATATCGTCCGGAACAGGAATCGGACGAGATGTCAGTCGAATCATGCGAGCATCAGCGCTGTTTTCAGCCCAAGATTTTGGAATTCTAACACCTTGATAGGTATAGAACTGACCGTCTTCCTCCATCTGAGTGACAGCACCGTAAACGAAGGTGCCGAGATTCGGACGGCAAAGGATTACTTGATCGTCTGGAATGTAAGGTTGTTCCACGCCGTTGTCGTCAATGAACCAGTCGTCATATGTGTAGAGTTCCAACCCGAGGCCTGGCAACTTACCGCAGTACGTCAGCGCTTCGTCCTGAACGCTTGGATTCATGAGCGCGAGTGTTGCGTTTTGTTGATTCAGCATCGTCGCAATTTCAGGATCATTACGGAATTTATCCCAAGCGCCTTGGCCAAAGATAACCATCGTCGGAGCTGATCCCGTTGCCTTAATGACACTGAGTCTCCAGTCTCGGAGTTGCCCGTATTTTTTACCGTTCGAACCCGCATCATCCCATTTTGCTGTGCTCGTCAGGACTACCTTTTGAGTAAATCCGAAGTCGATTTGATCGTCAATCCATTCGGCGTCAAGTTTGTCGATGAAACCTTTCACAATGATCGGCTTGCCGAGCAGTAGCTCGCGAGCCATCCACTCAATCCGGCGTGAAATCATATCATCGAGTTCATTCAAGTCATTTCCAAGCAGCTCCGCCTGCCTTTGAGCCGGTGTTCTCTCACTGAACACATTCTCGCCAATCCCACGAGTAACGAGGTCGTCCATGGTGAGCACACGTTGAGGAGCAATTTTTGGTGCAGTGTACATTTTTGTTTTGAAGCCATCACGAGCAACGGTGATTCCACCACGGCGTGGAGCGACGAATGGGGCCATTGGACGCTTACCTTTTTTGTAATCAAAAAGCACATTCTCTGTCACGAACGTTTTCGTTCCTGGGAAGAATGTGCTTGAGAAGAATTTGCGAAGAGGTAGCATTTTACGAACGGACTGAAGCATTTGAATCGTTTTGTACAGATCAAGATTCATAGTATCAATCGCCTCCTTAGTAGTTTTGGACATCTTTAAGGAAGATGCCCTTTGTGCGAAGCATTGCTTCGTGATTGGCTGCTGTATCAGTTCCACCGAAGACAAGAGACTTGCGGTTGAACTGGCCGCTGATGTACGCCGACGTCACAACATCTGCAGAAGTAGTGTCAATATCGTCTGTGAGGATGCAGTCAGCTGTCTGGCTGCCGTCGCCGTTTGCGCTATTAACCTTCTTGCCTTTACCTGTTGCAGTTACGATGCCGATTACTGTGCCACGCGTCAGAACGCCTTGACCTGTCAAAATCGTAATGCTCCGAATGTCTCTTGGGTGCGTCGTTCCTGCAATCAGCTTGTCTGGTGTAGTGGATCCTGCATTGTCATTCCAAAGGTTACTCATTCCTTATTGCCCCTTTCTGTTTTGGTTTGCAGCTGCTGCCACCATGTCGATAAGTGCTTCATTCTCAGCTTTCTTTGCTTGATCTTCAGCTGTCACCGTACCCGCTTTTACACCGTTGTTCGCATTCAGTTCATCTGTGCGGTCATTCAGGTGCTTGATGCCTTTACCGGCATCAGCTTTCAAAGCTTGGAACGCCAGCGTTTCCGCAGATACCGGATTCACGTATTTGGCATTCTCGACGAGGTCGTCCGCGATAGTGTTGGCGATTTCGTCGATCGACTTGATGCGGCTGCGCTCTTGCTCGGCGCCTGCATTAATCACTTGCTGATAAATGTCAGGATGTTTAGCTTGCAATTCATTCATATCCATTGGTTCTTCTTCCTCCTTTGTAGTGTGTTCTTCTTGATTCTCCAAGCTATTAAAAACCAGACTTCCCTGCGGAATGAACGCAGACAGGTCAAGGCCTTCAACCTTACCGCCTTTAAGTGCAGCTGTGACAATAAAGTCGCGAATCTTCTCTTCAACCTGCAGAGGAATTTCTCCACTAATGCTATTTGTGACAGCAAGCAAAGAGTTATCGTCATCGAACAGAATTCCATCGGCAAAACCTAGCCCGATAGCCTGCTGCGCGTTCATCCAAGTGGTCTTATTCATTAGGTCCAGCAACTCATCGGTTGTTTTGCCCGTCCGAAGACGATACGCATTGGTGATTGCGACATCTGTTCCATGGAGCATGTCAGTATTACTTGAATGGGCGTTTTTGTCGCCACTCGTCCAAGTTGAAGCGTTGTGAATCATCAACTGGGCAGTAGGAGACATCTTAATTTCGTCTGCGGCCATCAAGAAAAAGGAAGCAGCGCTCGCAGCCATACCGGTGACCTTGGCTGTCACTTTGCCCGGGTACTCTTTCAGGATCGTGTACACCTCAGACCCTGCTGTAACGGATCCACCAGGAGAGTTAACATATACCTCGACCTCATCACCGCGGGCATCGTCCAACTCTTTTGTTAGCCTAGATGCACCGATGTAGGGCATACCTAGCCAATCGTAAAGCCAAGAGCTTCCGTCTCCGATAACCGGACCGTTAAGCTTAATCTTCTTCGGCATTATCTTTTTTCACCTCCTTCTCAGAGTTTCCACCCTTCGTCGACGGTAGAGGTATAACCCCGACTGCAGAAAGAGCTTCATTCTCAAGCTCAAGTTGCTGAACGTTTGCCCAGAAGTCGCTACCATTTGTCTCGATAGCCTCGCGCTCCCGGGTAGAGAGACCTTGAGCTATCCGCAATCCAGCTGCGGTTGCTTCTTTAACTGGATCAAGCTGACCAGGTGCCGGACCATTCCACTCAGCTTTACTCCATGCCTTCCGGATTGCCGGGTCATTAAAAAAGCCCGGTGCATGAATGCGGCCAAGTGCGATCGCCTCGGCCAGCCACTCCTCATACACGGGCTGACAAAACTCTTTCGCCGTCCAAATACGGCGCATCCGGAACATCTTCCATGCTTCCAGCAGTGCAGCGCGACTGGCGCTGTAGCTCGACTGGAAGTGTTTCAACAGTAGTTCGAACGGTATCTCAATGGCTGCGCCGACCATCCGGCACATCGCGCTCACAAACCCGTCGAAGTTTGCATTTGGGCGCTTTGGGTCCGCGAATTGAGCTTCTTCGCCCGGCTGCAGCACATTTATTGCACCGATACCCATCTCTAAGGAATTCGGGTCACTTGGAGCAACCTTTTGATCATCCGAAACCATCGATCCGAGCGGTATATCTGAAGATGGACCTTCAGATTTGATGAAGACTGTGAACATGGCCGAGATAACGGCTGCCATAATCTCAGCTTCTGTGTACCTGGTGATTTGTTTCAGCGTCTCGATTACAGGCGCTAGGAGCGGCACTCCACGGCGTTGCTCCGCGCGATCGGATTCGAATAGGTGCAAGACGTTCGGTCGCCCTGTAGAAGCTCCAAATGCCTCTATTCGCTTCCACTCGCGAAGAGGTGATACCGTGTAACCTACTTCCGTAGGATGCATGTTGCAGACATGGTAAGCGACCAGTCCGCCGGCGGCATCGATCTCCACACCAGAGATAATCCTATTTCCACTCACAGCCTTGCCCTCGATGCTATCACCCAGCACACCTGATGCTTGCGGAGTGCTGATTCGATCTGCCTCGATCAAATGGAGGCGGAGTCCGTACGGCTGCCAAGGTGTGCGCTTGTCAGTCCGGAAGAGCGCGAAAGCATCACCGTTCATCAGCATCCCGAGGAACGCGACGCCTTGCTGATCATAGAAGTCGTTCATCCGAATAGCATCCGAATGCTTGGACTCTGACCAAATCGCAAACTCACGCTGTACCTTTCCAGCCCACTCATCAGCCTGAGTTGGAGTCATCCCGAGCACGACGGCGTCAATGTTTGGCTTCAACCGCAAGCCTGGACCAATTACATTTGTTCTGGCTGTCTTAAGAGCAGCAGCACCGATTGGTCCGTTCATGAACAGATCTCGAGAACGGGCACGAAGGGTATCCAATGAGCGGTCAATATCCTCTTTTGGACTGGCCGAGCTTGTTATCCATCCCCGCATGCTCTTCTTTGTTTGCGATGCTCCGCCCTGATCGTATCCGTTTATCACCTTGTTAACTTCCCGAGCTGCCGCGCGACGCATTCCAGCTTCCGGGTTGATGTAAGTAACAACTCGATCAATCAAATTGATAATGACCACCTCCTTCCGTTAAAAGTCCCGCGGTATGACACCGAACATCCGATTACGTCCACGGCCAGCTGCCTTTGACTCTTCGGTAGAAATCTCCCGCTCCAGATACCTGATCATATCTGCAACCTCTTTAAGATTAGCTCGTGTGAGGCGACGGGTGCCGATTGTGTAATCCTGCGCGCCGGATATAATTGCTGACTCACACGAGATATACTGCTGCAGGCGCGTCTGAAGATCATCCAATCTTGCCATCAATAATCACCCCATTTCCATTCCTTTCTTCACAACACCAGCCCTCTTTGCCTTCGGAGCTGGCTGTGGAGCTGGCTGTGGAGCCGGCTCTTTAACCAATAAGCTGTCATAGTGCTTCTTCAACTGCTCGAGCTGCGGATTCGCAATCTCATAGGCTGCCGTCGCGTAATTTCGCAGATCGAGCGGTTCATTCGGCGTACCAGCGACTTTCCGCTCCCAGTGATGCACCGGGCGACCTTTGACGAACTTTATAACCCGGTGCTCAGCAGTCAGGCCGTTGAAATAAGCGCGATCGTATCGCCTCTCCACGTTGTCCGGGAAGTGGCAGTAACCCGGTTGCTCCGGATCCGCGACGTTCAGTCGAGAAGTCAGTGTATCCTTGCCGACGTCGACGCCGATGTGGAAGAGGTAGACACCTTCGTCGTTTCGCCGCTTCGGTCGCATGATGTACGCAATGCCGGAACCACCTTTACCTTTGATCGGCCACACCCGCTTCGCCTCGCGCTGCAGGCAATACTTGTAAACTTCCTTCGTAAAGTGACCGCCAGAGTCAACGCATGCTGTCGCGATCTGCAGCTCAATACCGTCTGCGCGCCGGTAGCTTCGTTCCAGTACCTGATCAAGTTGCTTCCAGACGTATTGTTGACCCGGGTCGCCCATGATCACGCCGTATTGCATGCCCCAGGACTGTGCCTCCAGTCCCCAGCCAACGATCTCGTACTCAAGTCGATTGTCTTGGACGTCGACGCCACAGGTAAGCAGCAGCGCTTCGTTCGGCACATCCGCCTTTTCCTGATACGTCCGGCGGCGGGAGAGCAGCGTGTCTACATCAACAACCTTGCCTGTTGTCTCCCACGGCTCACCGAGGACTGTGTTGACCCAAACTTGAAACATTTCGGGACCATCACGTTTCGCCTCAAGGAAGGTGCGTGCAATATCCGTCCATGATGACCACGGGCTGGAGAGCTGGTTGATATGAAAGCCGCGCCGGCGGGAGTGCTCCTTCTGAGCAACCCATTTGCCTTCACCACGCCGCCATTCCTTTTCCGAGTGGAGCATGCCGCAATGAATGCAGCGGTATTCCGCCCGAGAAACGACAATCTCGTTGCTCTCCGTCGTACTGTAGTCGAAGTCCAACTGCCCGAAGACCAGTGCTTGGTATTCTTCGCAGTTAGGGCATGGGAGTTGCCATTGCTCCATTGTACTGTCGACGTATAGCTTGTAGATCCGTGACGTCTCTTTGATAAGTGGCGTCGAAACGAAGACATGCTTCCGATTATGGAATGTCGTCGTCCGCTTGGTCGCGAGGTTGATTGGGTCGCCTTCGGTACCGGCCGAAGCCGGATAGCGGTCCACCTCATCACAAAGGACGATCCGAATAGGTCGGCTGGACAGCGATGCAGGCGAGTTCGCCCCGACGATCGTGATGTAGCCGCCTGGGAAGCTCTTTTCGCCAATCGTGTTGCTCGAGTCCCGGCTCTTAGCCTCGTGGACTTTGCTCCGCAGCGCGGGACTCGCGTTAATCATCACAGAGAGCCGCTTCTTAGAGAAGAAGTCAATCAGTTTCTGATCCGGCAGCAGGTACATGATCGGCGCAGGCTCCTGGTCAATGTGGAAACCGACCATGTTCAGCGTGCTTTCCGTCTTAGAGACCTGCGCCGAGGCCATGACGGCGATCTCCTCGTAATTCGGGTCAACCAATGTATTCATGATCTCCCGCGTATACGGAGCGCGATCTGTTCGCCAAGGACCGGGCTCAGCGCTCGTCTCCGAAGTGAGAACCCGATTAACGTCTGCCCATTCCGAGACCGTGAGATCGGCTTTGGGCGTCCAGAATCGTGCGAGTTGTTGGAACAGCTTGACTGTCCTTTTATCCATCCGCACCGCCGCCATTATCGGCCGCGAACATCTCCGGCGTGTAATTGACTAGACTCATCAATGCAGCGTTTATTTCGGTCGTCAGCGTCTTCTGTATGACGGCTGCAGGCTCCTGATCGAGCTTTGGTGCGACGCGTGCGGGTACCGCCTGCAGTTTTGTCTTCACCGTCAGGATCATATCGCTCATTGCCCGTTCCACGTCTTCTGCACGGTGAAGCTCTCCACGCATCTCGGCTAATTCAAGAGCAGCTTTCTCTGCTCTGATGCGCATATGCTCTGTCCTATGATCAATCAGCCGAGGTCCGTTATCTTCCTCTTTACCACCTGAGATGTGCTCGCAGTACGCTTGCACCGCATCAGCCAGAATATACTTTCCTGGGCTGGACTGTTTTAAGACGGCGTCTTTCGTTAATTGCCTTATCCACCGTGCTGATTTTCCGACGATGGCCGCCAGTTCACCGGTCTGAACCTCTCGATTATGAAGAGGATCTACTTCCGCCTTTGCTCTTGGCATCGCCGCACCTCCACTTCCGCTTTTGGTAACACTATGTGATGGAAGAAATTAATCGCATTAATTTGAAGCGAAAAACAAAACCGCTCCCGACCTCGAGTGACCGAAGCGGAAGCGGAAGTGATTTTTCAAAATTTTATCTAGCCCTATTTCGGGCTCACGCGCACCCGCATGTCGAAAGGTCCCTGGAAGGACCCATCCTTGTCGAATTTCGGCATTTCGACAGACACTTCGTTCCATGACTGAGAGGATATTAGATTTCCTTCCCTAGATCTAATCGATATGAAGAGATGCTAACCATCGCGCCCTTCATACAACGGTAAAGCTCATGGTAGAACTCATCATTGAAATTCGGATCAGAGTTGTCGTCTATATTATTAAACCGTTCCATAAAGATTAGTGCTTTGGTCGATATCTTCGTAATAGTTTGTTCAAGAATCTTATAAATCCTACTATCAACTTCAATCGATTCTGGTATGTACTTTCGTAGTTTGTCTTGAATTCCATTAGTCCATCCCAAAATCAATTTGAAATCTTGTTTTTGAGCAATATCAACTAGTTCAACTGCTGATGTTGAAAAAAGGTTGCTTACCTCAGTGGAGAGCAGATATCGCTTCTTACTTAGAGTAGGCTTATTCTGATTCTTAAATGACCACCTAGCCACACCAAAAGCTCCTATAGTTCCGATGATGCTACCTGTAAACCCGCCCCAGTCAAATCCCACTGTTACAACCACCTTTTAAATTCCGTTAAATATTCCTACGGAAATAGTAACAGTTTGGTTGCGTATCTGTACATTGGTTACAAATAAAAAGCCGCTCAATTAAGAGCGACTCATCACATATTTGAATCACTTTCCATACGCTCATATCTAGACCGAAAACCGTACTTAAGTAGATCCATACGCCTTCCTTGAGAGCTTGTGAAAATGTAGATGCAGCTGATTTCATCATCACTCAGACGGATATTCAGCAGTTTTGCGAAGACATCTTTCTGGGATTCATCGATATCAGCAACATTAAGAGTATCAATAATGTAGAAGATGATCGTAAAATACGTGTCCAATTGAAGTCGATATCTTTCAATTACTTCTTCTTCCATTGACTCTCCAAAAGAAGTCCTATGTTCTGATACGATTACGTTGAAGCACTTCTTACCATGCCATGTTCTTCCGTCTTCATCGCTTATATGAAACTCATTTCGGAAATCATCAATATACATTAACAACCGCATTATTGTGCTCTCTATTCTCTGCACATTCATTAACTTTCTTTGTTCCTCAAGCTGTGTTGCAGAACGCTCCGATTCGAGAAGCTGAAGTTTCAATTGTTCCGTTTGTTCTTTTTGAACTTCTCGTTGAATTTCTAAATCTTTTCGTTGCAACATAATTGTATAAATGAATCCAGCAAATGCAAGAGTGGAGAAGAGAGTATTTAACGCTCCGAACATATCTCCGAAGGTCCCTCTGTCAGCAGCACCGGTGTCGCCAGGATACACTTGAAACAATATCCATGCAAATAGCCAAAAAAATGCGATCGTTATTACAATGATACCGACGATCATACTTAAATGGTCTTTAAGATCTGGCTTTTGGCTACTCATTAATCAACCCTCAAATCGACAATGTTATGTTCTACGTACTTAGTTACAGAGGCGGTGTTTTAAAACCCCGACACATAATGCAGGCACATAGCGCTACGCTGGTGCATTTCTGCGCTGCGCTTTTAAAAGCATACGCACTTAGTAACTAGAGAGGAAGAACAAGCCCATTATACAAATCGCCGTAATTCGCCGTCAATTACGATTTTCGACCGTTATGTTCATAAACCAACCCAGAACACTCGTTCTCGCTTGATCACGATAGCTCGGCCGCAGTTTTTTATCGATCCGGCACCTCGATGACAAACTCCGTTGCCCGTTCTTCAATGACATTCCAGTTCGTTTCCTGAGTGTCCGGACGGAATGGATAATCATCTGAGCCATCTCCGGTCTTACCAACGGTAACAATCATCTGTCATGCCTCCGTTACGTTGATCTCGTCCCACCTTGCGATAAAGGTTGGTGCACCCGCTTTGTCATAACGCAAACCAACCCTAGTGTAAGCAGCGTACTTCGTGTTTCCCCCTGCCAGTGTATGATTGATCTTCAATACGCCGTTAACATACACTAGGATTTGAAGAGCATTACAGATGACCGTGATTAAATATTCTTGTCCGTCAACCCATGCCATTGCTGCTGATGAAATGCTGCTGTATGTCCCTGTATCATTCTTTGTAAGATCTATTGCAGCACCATTACTGCTCGGAGCTATCTGCAAAAAGTTAGAACCATCTAGTATGCGGAAGAGTAGCATGGGAAAGCTTTTGTTCGTTCCACCATAAGAACCAAAGACCTTGCATGAACATCTAAAATTCCCCTGGCCTGCATCTGCATAAACGCCAGCACCGGCAGCATCGTTCGCGACATATGCTTTCCCACCAATAACGCCCCATGTGCCAAATAAAGACGTCCACGTTTGCCCCGTCTCGGCCTTACCAAGTGTAGTCGCGCTGTCGGCCCGGTTGAACGAATCAGATAGAAGGATACGTCTCCCCGACAAAAGCGATGCTATGTGTCCCATCCTACACCGCCTTTGTCACCAACTGGATCGATCTTGATGCAGTTTGATTCACAGGTATTGCAGTTGTGCCGCTTCTCACCTTTACATAGCGGATGCCAATCCACGAAGACGGCGACACTTCGATATACCGGAGTGCTGCAGCGTTCACGATTTTTTCCACTCCCAAACTGTCGTAGAAGCTATCATACGTTACGCCATCCTCAGACACTTGAAACGTGAGGTTTGCCGCGTCCCATGCTGCTGGCATATGGATACCCACCAACGTTTTTCCTGCCAGATCCACAAAGCCTGACAAATTAGCGCCGCTGGCTATCGTTACTGGCACTTGAGTTGGTGTAGTTCCGACGAATTGTACGTTCCGACTTCCATCTGGATTAATTCCATCTGCCGGATTAACGACCGTCGAGCCATCAGATTTAAACTGTTTTGATTTAATTGGCGTGTTATAGTACTCGTTCACGGTTGTCGTCTCCTCTCTGTTTGAACGAAGAATAACTTAGTTGAATCCGAATTGATCTTAGCCATTTTCTATCTCCTTAGTAACCAACTATCCGAGCGTAGGAATGATTCTACAGCGGCAATACTGCGTAATAATCGACGCTCGCGTTCGTTGTCGGAGAACCCGCCTTGCTGTACCGCCATCCAACTTTAGTAGAGCCGCTATACTTTGTAATCTCAGCGGCAGTCAGGGTGTAGTCGATTTTCAAGACATTATCGACGTATACCTTGATATTGCTACCATTACATACCGCCTTGACTGTGTAGTACACATCATTGGTTGTAGTCTGCGAGACATACGACCCCATTGCTGAACCTGTACCGCCGTCATATTTGTAAAGCGTCATGCTGCCGCCAACCATACTGACTAAGATGAAGTTTTGATTATCAATATAGCGAACAATCAGATTGAAACGGCGTGAGTTAGTACCTGTCGCGATACACCCTTTAGCAACATGCGTGACAGCATAGTTCGTAGCGCCGCTTGTGCTTGCCGTTTCGATAGAACCGTCTGTATCTCCAACGTTGTACGCTTCGGTCCCAGTTGTTCCCCATGTACCGCCCGTTCCTACTGGAGTCCAAGATGCACCTAGCGTTGTTGCGGAAGGTGTACGGTTAAAGGTATCCTCGAATATCGGAGGAGCATTAATTGTATATACCGCGCTTTGTGCAGCGCTTTCGTTGCCCGCTGTATCGCGCCCGAAGTAACGAACGGTAGTTGTAGCCCCTACTGAAATCGGTGCACTGTATACCGCGCTCGCCGTTGTAGGTGCTGAGCCGTCCAACGTGTAGTAGATCGTCGCTGCTTCATTTGCTGATAGCGTGACGCTTTGTGTTGTCGTATACGTTCCAGTGGCCGGAGAAATGGACACAGTTGGAGGGGTCGTATCAGTTCCAGGTGGTGTTCCGCCTCCCGCTACCGAACCCGTATAGGCGCTGCTTGTTAAGCTGTAAGTCAGCGTTGTATCTGCCTTTAATCCTGCGAATGCATTAAGTGTTTGATTCGCTGGGGCTCCACCAATACCGACTTTCCCGACAGGCGTCCTACCACCAGAATAATAGTTGGTGTTCGCAAATCGTATACTTGGATTCCAACCAAACGGGTCAAGAATGGATAGCGCTAATGTATACGTTCCGTTCGCAACCGTGTTCGGAATCGTGAAAGAGCCGCTCACGGTATTTACAGCGGGAGGCGTATCGTATTTATCCGTACTGGTATTCCAGTTATCTCCGGGCAACCAAGTACGAATATCCGTTTTAAAGATTCCTTTCCAAGCGACAACCCCACTGCTGTCCAACAGACATGCTTCTACAGGCCAGTCGTAATAGAATGGTGATGACCCTTTATTGGTAACTTTAAACTTAATATTCAGTGTCCCGCCCGAAGTAACGTTGCCTGTATACGTAACTTGACTTAATACATAGCGATAGCCGAGCACTTTCTGCATTACCGTAGCGCCCGCTAAAACCGAAGGATTCGTTTGTGAGTACTCCGCTATCCAACCTAAGCTTGACTGATGTGTTCGCATAATCCAGTCGATGACATAGTTAACATTCAAAGGAATACTTAGGTTTGCATCTGGTGAGCCGCCAAGGTTACTTTGATCTCCCCAGTTGTAAGCAACCTCCCCGCTGTTGATCTGCGTTCGCCAGTTGTTCTTTGCAATTTCGCCATTACCGCTTGAAACATCATTCGGTAAAGCAAAGCTATCCCACATTGTTCCGAAATCAAAAGCTAGGAACGAATTATGCGGGTAACGAATGGTCACTTTTTTATTCTTAAATGCCGCCACAGCCGCATTACCCATAGCTGTTTGAAAGCTAAGGGGAATATGATCTGTTCCGTCAGATAGCTTATCAGGGGAAATATGGTGTTCGCCCCATTTGCCCCATAAACCAAGTTCCACGAAGGCGACTCGCGGATCATTGTCCCACGCTTCTCCAAGCTTCGCGATAAACGCCACAAGACGATTTATCATGGTCGTGTTGCTGGCTTCCCAAGGTTCTGCCACAGTCGAATGAGATATTCCATTCGGCCAATATTCGCCAGAACCCGGTTGCACGATAACTACGCGGGGCACGACTTTGAGATTTCTAGCTTCGATACCTGCCCAAGCCGAACCATTGCTCCAGTCTTTAATCTTTTGAGCAGTGTCAGTTGCGTTGACTTCCAAATCAGTATATTTGATGTAATGTTTGAAAATGGTTGCATATTCATGTGCCTTAAAACTCGTAACATTTACATCGCGTCCGGGTCTAAAACCCATCATTGGATTTCTAAACGATTCCGAAGACTCAGCTAATTGAACTGTAATAGCCGATAGGTCATCTGGAGGTGCGACAACAGTGTCACTTGTTGTTATTGTTACAATATTGCTAGATGTGGAAATATTACCAGCCGCATCTTTCGCTAAGACTTGGAATGTATATGCGGTACTTGCGCTTAATCCTGTTACATTATATTGCGTCCCACTAACCGTAGCTAATTTAGTTACACCTTGATAGACATCATATCCAGTTACCCCTACATTATCGGTCGATGGTGTCCACGATAAAGTAACTGCATTTTCAGTTACATTGGACGAACTAACGGCTGGCGGAGTCGGCGGTGTCGTATCGGCTACTTGTAGAGAGTTCAGTTTCGCCTTATCTGAAGCGCTCATTAACCCCTTTTTGGTTTCTGTTGCTACCTCTGCGTCAGTAACGATTGTTACATCCGATGAACCGTCAAAATCAGGCGTAGAACCAGTTACAAATCCTTCTAGAGTGATCCGCCGTTTCGTCTGCAGTTTCTTCGCTTTATCGACAACGCCGTCATTATTTGTATCATATACAGATTTGGACATATCTCCGCCGGCGTTTCCGTTTCCACTGCCACTGCCGCCGCCGCCGCCGCTATAGCCCCCGCTATTACTCTGTGATAAAGCCGAGGTATTGACAGCTATCGTCCTGTAAGCCTCATACTCTGGAGTTCCTGGTCTATTTGCTGCAGCAATCGCTGCCGATGAATTTTCGACTGGCACGATTAGCAAATCAATCTCTGGAGATGCTGCAATCAATGCTTCAAGGTACGCTGGAATACCAATTGCGAAAACCTCATACTGCTTTAACCCGGCAGTCATGATCGAAGGTCCAACATAAATTTTGTTACCCAATCTATTCACCTCCGCGTTTTTTGTATAGAAAAAGCCCCTCTCTGCAGAGGAGCTTGATTTCCCGAAAAGAAAAAGCACTCCCGAAGGAGTGCTTTTTTAAATAAGCATTCTATTGATATGTAATTGATTTTTTTGCAATAAACTTTACTTCCTTTGGAGTTATCAACAAAGTGTCAATCGAGCCACCTACAGTTGGAAACCTTGGTTCGAACCTCAATTGATCAATTGTAGTGCGTATCAAGTGTCGGGAAAAATCAATGGCATCTTGGATATTCATTATAGCAAACGGAATATCTTTGGCGAAGTTCACCATCAACCTGTTTACTATTTCCGCACCGTCTCCATTTCGAAAGATTCCATATGCCGGTTGTCCTTCCATCACATTTAACCTATCCATTGATTCATTTGAAGTGAGTACACTGTACACAAATGGTTCACTTCCGTCATAACCACCAATAATGAATCCGATCTCTGGAATAGGAGTGAATCTTCTAAAATAGCTGAGTAATGATCTTGCGAAATCCTCAGTAGTAGTCGGCACTTCTTCCGTTTCTAACTCGAATTCTGAAACAAAATGTTCCACTGGCTTTCCAGCCACGTATGCATGGCCACAAGTTGCGACTCCGAACTTATTAAAGAGCGAAAATACTTTGTTTGTCGAATCAGATAACACAAAGTTCGCTCCGGAAGTCCTGCTATCACCAGAAATGATGATTCCCGTCGGAACATAAACAGCGTTAATTAATGTCATGATCTCGGCCCCTCACTAGGTATTAAGTATCATTTTAATAATTCGCCAGTATGGAGGATTTCCCTTCCAATTTGTCGAATATAGATACCTCGGAGGTTGATGGCAGAATGGCATCCCAGAAGAAGCTCAAGCAGATCATTACAGACGGACATGTAAATGGCGGCGATGTTAAACAATAAGAATGTAATGGTTCTATACCATAATGGAGAAATCGCCGATTATGGCGGCCGAATCGAAGAGGCTAGCGAAATCGCTATAAAGATAAATGGAGCATATTACACAAAAGCCGCCTGCCGGTTCTACATCATCCGGTAAGGCGGCTTATTATTATTTGAAAACCTTCGCTATATACGTACCGAACCTCTTCGATATCTCAGACCTTACAAGGCTCCGCAACATTTCAATAACATTCTCATAACCACGGCACCGATATTTGTACTTGAATGCCGATTCACCATGGATGTTGTCAGCATCCATCTTCCACATCTTTATGTCAGCTGCCTTTAGCTTGTTCCGCAAATCTCCCAGATCGGCCATGATAATATCTTGCAGCCGTGTTAGGGAAGCAATATATAATGTTCGCATGGTCATCTTCGATTTTTCCATTTCAAGACGTTGCTTCTCAACCATATCCAGCATAATCGGAAGCAGGCAGCATTCCTTAATCATCACGTATTCTTCTTGAGTACAATTCACGTTCGTTCACCTCAGAATCATTATAAGCGAACAAACGTTCTTAATTCAATAGACAAAATCAACGAACTCCGGCGTCCGGAGCATTCCCTTCTTGGTCCAGTTCCTGGTGCGAACTCGAGCGCGCATTCTTGGCTGCACGTAAACAAAGTTTCGATCCTCGCCAACAATCAGTTTGTTGGCAACTGCGAAGAACGCTTTGCGGTGTGATGCCGGAACAGCAAACTCAATTATACCTACCGGCTTACCGTCTTTCCGAGCGAGCCAGCCGAACTCGTCCTTACGATAACCTGCGATCTCGACTTCAGTGTAAACGTAATTTATAACTTTTATCCAATTCGGCGAGCGCCGTCCGACATATTTGCTGTCTTTACGTTTCGCGACAATCCCCTCAAGCTGCTGCTGTTGAATGACCTGGAACAAATCGTTCCCGCGTTCGCCGATCTGCAGCACGCGTTTGAAGTAATCATTCTCCTCGAGAACTGACTCCAGGAGCGCTCGACGTTCCGTAAGAGGCAATTGACGAACATCGCGGCCGTCAACCTCGAGCACATCAAAGACGAAATATTGTACCGGAAGCCGGCACATTCCCTCCTGAATCATCGACGGCTTCGACATCTGAAATCGTTCCATCACAGATTCGAAGCAAGTCCGTCCAGTTGCCGGATCGACGAAAGCAACCTCACCGTCGAGAATAACACTAGAACAGTTAACCGGCGGAGCATGTAGCTCAGGGTATTTCTGCGTAACCTCATTCTCGTGCCGGGTCCAAAGCTTTAACGAGTTGCCGTCCTTAACCAGGAGCAGCCGGTGACCATCAATCTTCGGTTCGAATACATACCGCGGATCGTCGAAAGGCTCTTCACGCTTCTGAAGAAGCATTGCCTGTGGAGTTGTGTTCATGATGTCATCCTCCCATACGTTCCAATTGTATCATTGACTGATAAATCGGAACCAAGGGAAGTGATGGTATGTCCGTCTGCATGTACGCGTTGTCCAGCTTTCGCATTCGGACGCTAATAACACATGTCTACACGCTCTTCGAGCCTTTTGGAGGAGTGCGGATAGATTTGTCGCTCATTGCGTTTATCTCCTGCTCACGCATCTCAAATAAAGCGCTAGAGCCTGTAATGCTACACATATGGATTGATGGGTTATTAACCCTTACACATATAGTGGGCTTTCGTAGGGCAAAAAAACGGGGGTTCGGAGATAATGAACATAACAATTATTTTACGTGTTTGAGTACGCATTTCCAACGTCATGCAAAAGTTGAACGTTAAAGGTCGTTCACAAGCGGTTGTCGAGCTAATAAAGCTTGGGGAGTTAAAGATTTGACGCAGTCCACCGCATACCTTGCTCAGCCTTCTAGCTCCGACTCCGGTTCTCCGGGGACGAAGCAAGAAGGCTTTTTGACTGCTTGAAAGGGGAGTGATCGAGGAGGGTTGTATACTATGTATATGTAATTTCCATTGTTTCGAAGTCTATTTTAGATCGTGCTTTTATTAAGAAATCAACTCCAAGTATGCATTCAAAACCGTATTGCTCTTGAATAGAGCCTAGTTGGACAGGAAAATCATTCAAAGCAATATGCTCAACTTGAAGCTCCGGGATTAACTGCTCATAGCAAATTTCACTAGTCCCCCCAACTCCATACATACGCTTTGCTTTGCCATTTATAAAATCAATGTAAATACCTATCTGTGCAAGTACGTCGGTATCAAAAACCGTTGCGGCGCAACCTGTATCTAGTAGGACATTTGTTAAAATAATGGACTGACTATTGAGAGTTAAGGTCAAAGATACGACTGGCAATCCATGCTGGAGATTAAGCTTCATTGGCGCTGTCTCACGCCAGAGAAGAATTCCTCCACAACCTCTACGTCACGGCGGCTCGTATGAAATACATAAAGTTCACGTGTCGGATGCAACTTGTGTAAGTGCTTGTACCCGCTCCATGCCTCATGCGGGTTGTCGTAATCCTGTATAACTGCCATATCCTCCAACTGACGCACATGGTCAGCGGAGCTTGCTTTTATCGCCTCAACTAGTACAAAACGACTTGGATGTAGCTCGGTAATATCAACCCATTTCATCGGCTTCACCTCGCTGATTGTAGTATTACAATTATAGCACAGTTGTTCAAGTATGATGGACGCGAGTTCAAACGTAGGACAACATAAAAAAGCCAGCCCCCTCGGGACTGGCTTTTTTCAAATGCTATCTCCGCCAATAATTATTATGCGCATACCGATACTGCTCCGGCTGCTTCGGCTGATGGATCGCGAAGCCACCTTGCGGCTTATATTCGAAAGGGGTTTCGCCTTGTGCGTATGATGCCTGCTTGCGACGTTCAATGCAGTCGTACAGCAAATGCTGCTTGAGTGCAAGATATTCGAGCGTATGCGGACCGAATTCGGCTTCGATCTCGCCAGGGCGGAACTCATAATAGACGGTACGGCGAAGTGGATTGCCGTCTCCTGCAGGAGAGCCGTGCAGCACTTCGATATTGTGCAGGATGACATCGCCCGGCTGCATGGGCACCGGAATCGCATCATCCGTTGAAAAGCCCGGCTGCTTCACGCGTTTATCCGCATCTTCCGCACTCCAGCGGTTCGTGCCCGGGATAACCCAGAGACAGGTTTGCAGATCAGCTTCATCGAGATAGAAATCAACGTTGAAGATCGGACGCGGATCGGTGCAGCCATCTGGAACAGCAGCATCGCGGTGCCATGGCACGATAACGCCTTCATTCGGCGCTTTCAATACCATGGAGTCCCAAGTCGGGATGAAGTTCACGCCTTGCAGCTTCTCGACTGTTCGTAATATAAAAGGATGCCCAAGCAGCACCTTCATCGGGTCACTCTTCTCAATGACATACTCAATGCGGCGCAGGATCGGCTGGCCTGATTTCACTCCAACGCCATACATGAAGTCGGGATCATCCACTTCCTCCGCCATGCCTTGGTCGACGAGCTGCTGCATCTCAGCTTGCACGAGCGCAAGTTCCTCGCCGCGAAGAACATTTCGAATCACAAGAAACCCATTATCAAGAAAGAATTGCGCTTGCTCCTCGGTAATTACATTTTGCACAGCTGCATCAACATGAGGTAGTTTGATATCGATCACACCCATTATCAATCGCTCCCAACCGTGTAATAACTGCTTCACACTTGTAGTATAAGGGAACGCACAGCCCAAGTAAGTAGTTAAAAGTAACAAAGAGGTTGCCGAAATCACACTAATCTGCCATCGTAAGAGATGAAGAGGTGATTATACTTGACCAAGGTTCCTCTGCTCCATCATCCGTTGCCCGAGCATGCGGCAGGGCTTTATTTTCACCCTCCCTATATCACGTTAGCCCATCTATTCCATGCTCCTTCGCAATGGGATATCCAGAGTCGAATGCTGAGCAGCTATCAGCTGCAATACGTCGTAGAAGGGGCTGCTTCGTATACCGTTGAAGGGCAGACCATCATCACACGGCGTGGCGATTTGATCTATCACTCTCCGCAGCAAGTCCATGAAGTTCATACTCTCCCGAGTGAAAAGTACATATGTATCTCGATTCTGTTCGATTTTGGCGAGATCCCCTACCCTGTAGAGGAACTGCTTGGGTCCACAAGGTACCTCGGTAATTTTGCCGGTCATACGATTGAGACGATGCTTACGCAGCTCATTACGCATTATCAGCAGCCCGGACTTGCCCATCATGCCCAGTGCCAAGGCCTACTAATGCGCATTCTTGGCGAATTGTCCGGCTGGAAGCAAGAGCAGGAGACTCGAACAGGGCCTCAGCAGAAAATCAAAACGAAGATGGTCCTCATCCGCAACTATATCGCAAATCATTACCATCAGGACATCCAACATCATGAGCTTGAGCAGTTGTCTGGCCTTAGCCGCAACTATATTATCGTTAAATTTCGCAGCGCATTCGGCATCACTCCGTTCGATTATTTGACGCGAGTGCGCATTGAACGAGCCAAGGAGCTTGCGATTCAGACGAACATGTCCATCAGCGAAATCGCAAATGCGGTGGGCTACTCGGATGTCCATACATTCGGGCGGATGTTCAAGAAGAAGCTCGGAACAAGCTTCAGTCAATTCTGCTCGGCGATTGTAACGGATTGAATGCGAGCGAATAAACGAAAACAACCGATCCGCAATCATGGCGAATCAGTTGTTTTCAATTGGCGAATAGTAAATAAAACAACAATAAGTTCTATCTGCGCGACGGGAAGATACGGTCGACCATCGCATTGAATTCCGCTATGAAGCCTTGGATTGGATGACCGAGCTTCACGTCATTCATATACGAAGTCATGCGGTCGACGAAGTCCGGGTTAGCGGACACGTACACTTCTTTAATTTGCGGCGCCAATTCTCTGACTTCACTTGCAATCCGGGTTTTCAGGTCGCCTGTAACCGCCGAAGAGCTGTTACGCGAGTCCGAATATGGCTGCACACGATTAATCGTTGGCGGCAATGTCCGTGTTGGCGTCGACAGCGGCGCGCTGCGCATGCTGAAGTTTTTGGCCGTCATGTTCGGTGACGAGATTGAGCTTGCGCGCGTTTTGCCTTTGCTGCTCATGCTCATGCTCGTACCGGACGACATAATCTTCATGTATGGACGCTGGTACGCCTGCTGCGTACGACTAAGCGGTGTTGGTGCCGGCGTAACGTTCATCGCCCTTGTCCCTTGATTGTCTTTGAACGAAACCGCAACGTAGGCGTTGTCATCGGTCAGCATAACATACGCTTTATTCACTTCAGGCATTGCTTCGAGCCGTTTGGCAATGGAATCGCTCATCTCCAGACGGTAGTTCTTATGCAGCCCGATAATGTTGTTGCTGTTCAGACGATGGCCGTCCATTCGATTCATCTCATTCTTCTGATCATTGGCAAACCTGGAATGAATGATTCGATTGCCATTCATATCATAAGCTACACTATTGCCCCGGATATTACGGTTACCTAAGTCACCCTGCTTGTCCATGCACCCTGTCAACATCGTCGTCAACATGGCGCCGGCTGCGAGCATTGCAAATTTCCGCTGCATGTGTCTCATCCTCCATTTCATAAGGAGCCGACTTTAGGCGGCCCGGTTATAGCGTTAACCGGACGGAGACACGCTATGCTGACAAGTTTTTAGGTTAAGTTGCGCCTTTTTGCCTGATGGCAGCTGTCCTTACAGCGCACCTACGACTCGATGGGGAACGTAAAGCTCTTCAAGGTATGCAATTTCATCCGGTGTCATCTTTAAGGCAAGCGAGCCAATCGTCTCTTCAAGCTGGGCAATGCTAGTCACGCCGATAATGGGAGCTGTCACAGGCTCCTTCTGCAGCAGCCAAGCAAGCGCGATATGTACACGAGGAACGCCGCGCTTCTCTGCGATTGCAGCAACCCGATCGATGATGACTCGGTCAGTCTCTGCAGCCCCGTCATATTTCATCTTCTGTGCTTGATCCGTTTCGGAACGGTACGTCGTTACAGACGCATCACGAACCAATCGGCCTGAGGCAAGCGGGCTATATGGGATCACGCCGATCTTCTCTTCCCTGCAGAGGGGCATCATCTCCCGCTCCTCTTCACGGTACATGAGGTTCATATGGTTTTGCATCGCGACAAATCGCGTCCAACCGTTCTGCTGCGCAACATGCAGCGCCTTCTGAAACTGCCATGCATACATGGCGGAAGCCCCGATATATCTAGCTTTTCCCGCCTTCACGACATCATGCAGAGCTTCCATCGTTTCTTCGATGGGTGTATTGTAGTCCCAGCGGTGAATTTGGTACAAATCCACATAATCGGTCCCGAGCCGCTTCAGACTTGCATCAATTTGACTCATAATCGCTTTGCGCGAAAGACCTGCGCCGTTCGGTCCTTCATGCATGCGGAAGAACACTTTAGTCGCAATGACGATCTCATCCCGATTGGCGTAGTCCTTCAGTGCTCGTCCAACAATCTCCTCGCTTGATCCGGTGCCATACACATTCGCCGTGTCAAAGAAATTAATGCCGAGATCGAGTGCCCTCTTAATGACCGGTCGACTATTCTCTTCATTAAGCACCCACGGATGATTCCACCGCTCAGCTACGCCAAAGCTCATACAGCCAAGGCATAGACGAGAAACATCCAAGCCGGTATTGCCAAGTTTCACATATTCCATTCGATATGTCCCCACTTTCATATTTTCACCTTTTCTTTGATAACCATCCTTGACCATTACTTATTTTCTTCTTACCCAAATCATGCTTAATACTCTCATAGTGATTATGAGCTTTCTGTGATTACATCCGTTTCATTATTCTCATTCATTATGACAATATGACAAACGATGCAAAATGGGTTAATTAAGTTCTGTTGAAGATGACCTTCCGTATTGAAGAATTTACTTCCTTCCTTCTCTAGACGAATGAGAAGCTCCTCGATATACTTTATCAAGAAAGGAAGTGACCCGGTCTATGTACCAGCTCATCATTCAATCGCTTGAACAACCCCATTCTAATAAAAAATGGGCCTCAAGCGAATAAGCTACAATCTAATTGAATTGCGGATTCGCTTTTTCCTTGAGGTACCACCTGGAGGAGAAAGAAAAAATGAATCAATATACGCGGAAATGGCCGGTTATGCTGGCCGTACTGCTTGGAACGTTTACAGTTATCTTAAATACTAGTCTGCTTAATCCGGCCTTGCCTTCTTTTGCAGAACAATTCAAAGCCGATGAATTAAGCGTCAGTTGGATTATAAATATATATGTATTGGTAATGGGACTTACTCTTCCGTTAACCGGATTTTTCAGCAAGCGTTTCGGTTCGAAGAAGGTATATCTGGCCGGCCTGATCCTGTTTCTGATAGGTTCTGCCGCCGCTGCAGTGGCAGGGAATTTGGCGACACTAATCATTTGCCGGGCGCTGCAAGGCTTTGGTGCAGGTCTGTTGACGCCATTATCGATTACGCTTATTTTTGCCTCTGTACCCGCTGAGGAAAGAGGGATGGCAACGGGAATTTGGGGTGTTGTAAGTATGCTGGCCCCAACAATGGGTCCCACTCTGGGCGGATGGTTAATCGACCATGGAGATCCCCGGCTGTTATTTCTTATTAACCTTCCTACAGGCGTGCTCGGATTGATATTAGGGGTCTTGTTTCTTAAATCCGAATCCAAGGCGGAAGGTCAGGCAGATCCCTTTGATGCAAAAGGTTATCTGTATCTTTCATCCGGAATCGGATTATCATTGTTTGCCCTTGGTGCTATGAATTCCATTGATCGTGCAACAAGCCCGTTCCACTGGGGCTTATTGGCGGTAGGACTTTGCTTTATTCTGCTGTTTATTAAGGGACGGCGAAGTGGCTCTCAGTCCTTATTGGATTTATCCCTGCTTAGAATCCGGCAATTTCGGATCGGAACGATCGTTACTACGTTAACAGCCGTTGGCTACTATATGTCGTTCTTTCTGGTCCCGATCGTCATTCAGAATGTGTATCACTTGAGTGCCACATACACTGGAATTTTGTTTATTCCCGATTCCATAATGACGGGGATCTTCATGCTGGTCGGAGGCAAAATACTTGATCGCAAAGGTGCCCGGCATGTCGTAGCCTGGGGCATTGGTATAACCGGAGTAACGACATTACTGCTAGGGTGTTTAACTTCGCATACGCCATTCTGGTATGTGGCTCTAATAATGGCCATACGCGGAGCGGGCTTCGGGCTGTCCAGTATTCCTGCTACTACGGCCGGAATGAGCGCCCTGCCAGAGAATCGCCTGGTTGAGGGATCAGTGCTGAACGATTTGATTGAGCAGCTGACCTCTTCTGTAGCCATCGTCATAAGTTTACTTGCTTTTGTCATATGGAAAGACATTATCCTCTCGGCTGGGCATCTATCCGTAGAATCGGCCAACTTGAAGGTATCTAATGTTTTATTTGTTTCCCTCAGCGTTGTCATATTTATCGTTCTTGCCGTTTGGTGGTTTACGTTCGGTAAAACAACAGTAGCGGAAGCGAGACCAGAAACAGAATAACGAAATAATCGCCAGATGAATGCTGTACTTCCGCATTCGTCTGGCGATTTTTATTAGATAACTCTCTCTTTAATATATTCGACAAACCGTTCGGTTGCAGGTGACAGAAAACGTTCCTTCTTTACATGCAAGCCCACCTCCCAGCGCCATCCCTCTTCTTCAATAGGAATCCACCTGAGGCCATCAAGGTTTAAGCCAGCCGTCTTCGGTAGCACCGATATTCCAAGCCCCGCTGCTACAAAGCCTGCTACCGTCTGAAGATCCTCAGCATCGTGGCTGGAATGAAGCGAGAAATTGGCGTGATGGACTCTAGCCAGCAGCGAATTTTTCAAATTGCAATTATGCTTCAGCCCTACGAACGGCTCCCCGCTAATTTCGCTTAAACTTACCGCAGCATGATTAGCTAAGCGATGCTCTTCGGAGACAACGAGATAAAGAGGGAGCGACAACATCGGCACCCATGCGAATGTATCATTAATGGGCATCTCCGAAGTAATCATCAAGTCCGAATATCCTTCTTCAACCCGATTAAGAATCGTCCCCTTGTCACCTTGCGTTAGTTCAAAGTTGATAGCCGGGTTCAGTCTCTGATAATCGCGTATGAGATTCGGTATGAGGTCGACGCCGAGAATATTTAAATAGGCAAGATGGATCACGCCGGAATCCGGATTGGAATGTTCTTCGATTTCTTTCTTCCCACGCTGTACTTCTTGCAGAATCTTCTCCACATGTTTCGAGAACATCAAGCCATATCGATTGATTTTCAGATTTCGTCCCTTACGCTCGAACAGAGGAACGCCAAGTTCCGACTCCAATTTCAGTATCGAATGACTTAATGCTGGTTGAGTAATGGCTAACTCTTCAGCTGCCTTAGTCAAGTGCTCCATTTGTGCAACTTTCGAAAAATATTCCAATTGGGTAAGTTCCATCGCATGTCACCTTCTACACTCGCAGTCAAATTAGAAAATCAGCTTACATGCATAATATTAATGATTTATATGAAATTAATCAATTAGACGCATGAGCGAATTGGACATATGCTTACTAAGCGACAAAGCTTCGATACAACACGATGACTAGGAGGAAATGATAATGAAGTTCGCTTCGTATGAGCGTGAGTTCCAAGGAAAGAGAGCATTGGTGACCGGAGGCACGCAAGGAATGGGTTATGCGATTGTGAAACGTCTGGTCGAGGCAGGGGCAACCGTGCTCACGACAGCGCGCACGATTCCTATCGATTATGATATTTCCGGCGTTCACTTTGTTCAAGCGGATATCGCCAAGCCGGAAGGAACTGCTGCACTTGTTCACGCTGTGAAAGAGAGACTTGGTGGCATCGACATCCTCATTAATACGGTCGGCGGGTCTTCAACCCCTGCCGGAGGCGCATTAGCCTTGACCGAGGAGGACTGGCTGGATACATTGAACCAGAATCTTCTTGGCTCCGTACGGCTAGACAGAGAACTATTGCCGATGATGGTGGAGCAAGGCAAGGGAGCCATTATCCACGTGAGCTCCATTCAGAGAAAGCTGCCGTTGTACGAGTCAACCTTAGCCTACGCGGCGGCTAAAGCAGCGTTAACCACTTACAGCAAAGGCTTGTCCAACGAATTTGCGCCAAAAGGGATTCGTATCAATACGATCGCGCCAGGGTTCATTCAGACCGAAGCCGCTGATCGCATGATCGATCGGCTAGCAGTTGTAGAGGGAAGCCGCGAGGCTGCGCTTCAAGGCTTAATGAATTCCCTCGGCGGCATTCCGATCGGCCGTCCGGGTCTACCGGAGGAAGTCGCGGAGCTCGCGGCATTCCTGGTATCCGACCGGGCCGGATCAATTACGGGAAGCGAGTATGTCATCGACGGCGGTACAGTTCCGACTGTTTAATCGTTTGGTTCCGCGCCGCGCTTATCTCTTCCGTTTCGATTTCAAGTACTTTTGCGGAGATTCTCCCATCACTTTCTTGAACAGGGTGCAGAAATACTTCTCCGTCTGGATGCCCACAGCTTGCGCCAGCTCCAGGTTGCTGTATTCCTTGGGGCTGGCCATCAGCTTGACCGCCTTTTCGATGCGAAGGCGGTTGACGTAATCGATGAAGTTCTCGCCAAGTTCTTTCTTGAACAGCTCGCTGACGTAATTCGCGTTCATCCGGACATGCTCCGCGACGATACCGAGCGACAGCGGTTCGGCTAAGTAGCTCTGGATGTACTGGACGGCTTTCTGGATTTCCGGATGGACGCCGAGCGCTTGCTGTTTCCCTAGTACGTCCATCCACTCTTTCTCCGCCCAGCTCTTCAAGGTATCAAGCTGCCATACTCCCGTTTCCGCTCCCATGAAACCCCCAATTGAATTCGCGCCAGCCGAACCTGGAAGCTTGCGCCGCGCTGCATCCATGAACATCTTGGTTTCTTCCAAGGCGATGCGTGGCTCGACCTTGCGCTTCTTAAGCGACTCCAGCAAGCTCCGCAGCTCCTCTCCAGTCTCGAAAACCGACATCGGAGAGAGGTTCGCCGACAACGTCAGGAGCTTCCCTCGGAAAGCTGCTTCGTCTTCTGGCGCATACTTCAGTCTGCCCGCCGGCGTGACGACGGCACCGGGCCCGATGTAGAATGCATCCCGCAGCGCTTGGTCCGCAAGGCGGCAAGCCGTGCCCGCGTTGTCCCAACCGTCGTACATGGGACTGCATCCGACGGAGAACAGCAGCTTCAAATAATCTCGAAGATTATCCCGAATCTCCATCGCCGTCTGGTACATTCGTTGCTCAAGCGCATAGGCGCTCTTCTCTTTCATGGAGACGAATGCGGCGAACGAATCCGCTTCAAGCTCGCAGGCGAAGCCTGCACCCGCGCGGTTGACCGTCTCCTCAATGATGTTATAAGCACCGTATTTCAGCTTCCTCTGATCACCGGCGTCATACGTTTCCTTGAAGCGACCATAGTCGTCGAACCGAATGCGGTAACAGCAATATTGGACGGGCGAGAACGAGGTAAGGATCTCCTCGGCGCTAAAGCCTTTGCGGCTATTCGGTTCTCCGCGCAGCGCCTCTTCGACGAGCTGCTTGCGAATGCGTTGGACGTTCTCCTTGAAGGCGACATGCATATTGTGGAATTGCCGCTCCTTCTCCTGCCGCTGCAGCATTCTAGCACTCGCTTTCTCCAGGGAGGCGAGAAGCTCCGATTCCTTGAGAGGAATTTTCACGAGATAGTCCGATACGTTATGAGCAATCGCTTGCTTCGCGTATGTAAAATCGGAATAGGCACTTAGGATAATGAACTCCGTCTCCGGAAGCCGCGGCTTCAACGCCTCGATCAGCTCAATACCGTTCATTTCGGGCATGACCATGTCTGTGATGACGATATCGGGCTTGATTCGCAGCGCAAGCTCAAGCGCTTCCCGGCTCGAACAGCTCTGTCCCGCAAGCGTGAACGGCGCGCCCTGGCTTTTCCATCTATCGAAGAATCCGGCCACCCGGTTTACGATCGGCGGTTCGTCGTCCACGATCAGACATGTGAATTTCCTCATGCGTCCTCTCCTCCCTTCTGCCCTTCATCTGTATCCGTTATAGCGGGAAAAGACATCCGTACCCGCGTGCCGACGCCGGTCTCGCTGTGCACGTCCACTCCGTACTCCATGCCGTAATGCAGCCTTATGCGCTGATGAATGTTATATAAGCCGATTCTTTTTCGCCCTTGAGGATGAATCGCTTTCGGGTTTGCATACGGCTGAAGCAGAGCTTCCCGCTTTTCTTCCGGTATGCCGTAGCCTTGGTCGGACACGTCAACGAAGATCGAATCGCCTTCGCGCCGCGCTTCGATCCGGATTCCGCCCGCCTTTCGCCCGCCGCTGTATCCGTGGAAGATGCTGTTCTCGACAATCGGCTGCAGGATCATTTTCAATACGGGAATAGAACGCAGCTCCAGGTCGACGTCCACCTCGAGGTCGAACACGCAATCGTACCGCTTGTTCTGGATATATAGATAGCCCTCGATATTTCTGAGTTCGTCCTCGAGCGCGACCTTCTCCGAGAAATCGGTAATGCCGTATTCCAGTATTCGGATAAGCTCTTCGATCATGCGATCCACCTCTTCGGGTTTGCCTAAGGCGACCGCGTTGCTGATGGAACCTAGCGTGTTATATAAAAAGTGCGGGTTGATCTGTGATTGCAGCACTTGAATTTCCATTTCCTTCTTGAATTGCTCCGTCCGGTTCAGGTCGGTGATGAGCAGCCGGATTCGCGACAGCATCTCGTCAAAGGACAAGGCTAGCTCGCCGAACTCGTCCTTCCTTGCATGGCTGACCTTGACGCCGAGATCGCCGCCTCGGACAAGCTCCATCTTGCGGGTCAGATATTGGACGGGAACGCGGATATACCTCGAGATGAAGTAAGCTAACGCAAGTGATAGCACTGCGCCTAGCGCCAGCAAATTCACGAAATACTTGTCAATTTGCTGCAATGATTGCCGCGTCTGCGTCTCGTTGACGATCGCTAATACGACCCACCGGTATTGCGGGATGATGGCTTTAAGCAGCGTCATCGGCTGACCGTCTACATCGAGGCGAAGGACGTCGTCGTTGGCGATGACGAGCTCCCTCGACGAGTAGCTCCCGATTCGAAGCGACTGATCCACGTTCCTCGCGGACGACACGTCGACCGGCATCGCGATGACGTTTCCTTTCAAGTCGAGAATGGCCAGACTCAGCTCTGTGCTATCGCTGATTTCGGCCAGCTTTCGCTCCAAAGCGAAGAGGTTGAGATCCATCGCCAGCACGACCTTCTTATTCAGAAGCGTCAGAGGCAGCACGAACGTCACCGTCCAGCCGGAGGTTGACGATTTGTAGAGCGGCGAAATCGTGACCGAATACGGCTTGGCGTATGCCGAATCATATATGGCTTTCCGTTCCGGGGACGGCGCGCTGAATGCCTGAGAGACGACCGAGCCTCCGACGACGGATAAATCCGGCTTGAGCAAATAGAGATCCGAGAGCACGGTTGCATTCATGTCGTAGAATCGGCCGAGCATCGCTTGCGCATCTTCCTCGCTGTGGATGGACGAAGTCAGAGAAGAAGATAACGACGTTAGTGTGTTCTGGAACAATAGGAAATACGTATCTAAATACTGCTGCTCCTTGATCATGAGCATTCTCGCATTTTCCAGCTTGCTCTCGGTGATTTCGTTCTTGATATAGCGATATGCGAGCGCGTCGAGAATCGAAGCCGTAAGCATGACGAACGCGAAGATTACGATGAACAGCTTGAAGGACACGCTATAGAACCACTTCATGGAGTTGCACCGCCCGTTGACTTAGTTGTGATGGATTTTGAGAGTTAGGGGAAGAACAGGCAAAAAAGGAGAGTCGGACTCCCCTTTTTTCGCTGGCGCTATTCGTTATTGCAGAACGCCTTCCGTCTTCAATTGGTTCGTGTAGTTTGCAATAGCATCATTAAGCTTGAACTTGTCTTGCAGCGTCTTGACGTAAGAATCGAAGGTATCCAAGCTTTCTTTGCCGGTAATGAACGCAAGCAGCGTGGAATTGACATATTTCAGACGATCCTGCGCCAGCGTGTCGGTCGCTTCATCGAACACGCGCGGATTGATGTTGTTGTCGCGCAGGTAGCCGTTGTTCAGCTGCTGGTTCGCGTTCGTCACATCCGGGTTTTTGAAATCGAAATAGACAGGATCGTTCGCCTTGCGGACAAACGCGTAGTTGTATCTCCACTCGATTTCTTTCTCGTTGTACGTCGACTTGTCCACGAGCTTAGGCTTGCCATCCGTAACGTTCCACGTTTTGCCTTCGATGCCGTAGGCTAACGATTTGTAAGCCTCGGTATTGGTATAGAAATATTGGAGGAGCTTAATGGCGCGAGTGGCTTTGTCCTTATCCTTGAGCGCTTCCTTGGAAATACCCCACATGCTCGACTGGAACGGCTTCGTATCCAGAATTTGATCACCGCTTGGTCCTTTCGGCGGCGCAATGATCTTCCAATCCGGCGTAGATCCGCCGATATCCTTCATCTTCTGCAGATCAGCCGGCTCCGCCCTTCTCCAGTCCTCGATCATGATGCCAACCTTGCCTTGGTACATCTTTTGATCGCGTTTGGTTCCATCGTCAATTGTGACCCAGTCGGGATCGACGACTTTGGCATCGATCATTTCCTTAATGTACGCTAGAGCATCCTTCAGACGAGGATCCGCATTGTATGCGATGACTTTGCCGTCTTTCACGTCGACGTAATTCGGCTGCACGCCAAACATCCAGAAAATTTGCTGAAAGCCATTCGCTCCGGCCAAGCTGTAGCCGAGAGAGCCGTCCTTCGGCAGCATGCCGATGAAGCCGTACGTGTCATCCTTGCCATTGCCGTCCGGATCATCGAAAGTGAAGGCTTTCATAACCTTCATCAATTCTTCCGCGTTCGTCGGCGCCTGCAGGTTCAGCTTCTTGAGCCAATCATTGTTGATCCACCAGCCATTGGTGCCGCCGACCGGTTCCACGCCTGGCACTCCGATCGTCACGCCTTTATATTTCATCGGTTCCCAGCGGGTCGCGTCGAAAGCGCCTGCCAATTCCGGCGTCTCTTTCAACAGATCATCGAGATTGGCGAGCAAGCCTTGATCGTAATATTTGATCGCAGACGCCCGATCCGGAAATCCGATAATGTCGGGAATTTGATTGGAGGAGATCAGGACGTTGAGCTTGTCTTTCCAGTTTTCCCCGCCGAGAACGGTTTCCAGATCGATGTTGTTGTCTTTTTCGATCAATTGGCGAATTGGATCCTTCTCGAGCTGCGGCATCGGGCTTGTCTGCCTGTACCCGAGAGAGTTGAAGAAATCGATTTTGACGGTCTTGTCCGACTGACCATTCGCGGTATTGGCGCCGTTCGCCTTGGAATCGTTCGAATTCGAATTGCTCGATCCGCATCCTGTCAGAACGAACATGGCAGTAAGAATGACCGCCGCCGTCTGTTTAGCATACTTCCCCTTCAACATACGAATTGCACTCCCTTTTTTATAATTTTATTGTATATGAAGAGTTTCCTCAACATACCGGAATCAATTATCCCTTCACGGCGCCGAGCAAGATGCCCCGCGTGAAATGCTTCTGAATGAAGGGATACACAAACAGGATCGGAAGCGTCGATACGACGACCGCGGCCATCTGCATGGAGATAGGATTGACAATGTCAGCCGCGTCTGCCGCGGCGTCTCCGGTCGAAGCGACCGCTGCCGTCAATATGTTCCTTAAGTACAGCTGCAGCGGATATTTGCTCGAGTCGAATATATACAGGACAGCATCGAAGAAGCTGTTCCAGTGGTACACCATGTAGAACAATCCGACTGTCGCAATAATCGGCATCGACAACGGGAGCACGATGCGGAACAAGATCGAGAGCTCGCCCGCTCCATCGATTTTGGCGGCTTCGTCCAGCGCTTCGGGCAATTGCTCGAAGAAGCTTTTCATAATGAGCAAGTAAAAGGCGTTGATGAGCGTCGGAACGACGAGCGCCCATACCGAGTTCAGCAATCCGAACTCCTTGACGACGAGGTATTGCGGGATGATGCCCCCGTTGAACATCATCGTGAAGACGATGATCATGAGGAAGGCTGATCTGCCGGGCAGCGATTTGCGGGACAAGGGAAGCGCCGTAATGATAGTGAAGAATAGATTGATCGCCGTGCCGACGATTGCTCGGAACAGGCTCACTTTATAGGCGTTATACACGGCGTCCCCGGCTAATAGCTGTTTGTAAGCGAACCACGTGACGTTGCGCGGAATAAACACGAGGCCGTGCTGCCGGATCACTTCACTCACAGGGGTCAAGGAGACACTGATGACGTAGAAAAAAGGGATGATGCACGAGAGAGCGAGCAGCGCCAGCAAGGTATAATTGATGGCTTGGCCCACGATTTCTCCAGCGGATAGCGCTTTCATATTGTTGCTCCTTTCTGTATGCAAGGGTTCGAGTTCACCAGATTTGGCCGTCGAACCGCTTCGCCAATTTGTTCGCGTACAGGACGAGAACGAAGCCAATAATCGATTTGAACATTCCGACAGCCGTCGCCAGCCCGATTCGCAGCTCCTGAATGCCTACGTGGTACACCCACGTTTCGATGACATCGGATTTATCCTGGTTAAGCGCGTTGGACATCATGAACACTTGATCGAACCCGACGTCCAGTATCGTGCTCAGGCGCAGCACGAACATCAGTATGATGACGTTACGAATGCCCGGCAGCGTGATGTTCAGCATTTGCTTGAACCGGGATGCGCCGTCTACCTTGGCCGCTTCATACAGGCTCGGGTCGATGCCCGTCAAGGCGGCCATGTAGATGATCGCGCCCCAGCCGACGCTTTGCCAGACGTCGCTTGAGACGAGCAAGGTCCGGATCCAATCGGATTCTGTCAGGAATGAAATGGGCGTGAAGCCATTCTCCTTGAGCAGCTGATTGACGACCCCGTCACCGGGCGACAAGAAGGCGAGCATCAAGCCGTAAATAACGACCCAGGACAGAAAATGGGGCAAATACGTCAGCGTTTGAACGGCTTTCTTGAACCATTTGACCCTGACCTCGTTCAGCATCAGAGCCAGCAAGATGGGAGCCGGGAACACGAATACGAGCTTGTACAAGGAGATGAGCAAGGTGTTCGAGAGAATTTGGCCGAAGTATACGCCTTCGAAAAACTCGCGGAAATTGCCAAGGCCGATCCAAGGGCTGCCTTGGATGCCTCCTACGATGCTGACTTGCTTGAACGCCGCGATAAGATAGAGCATCGGGATGTACTTGAACATCGCGAAATAGAGGAGGCCCGGGATGAGCAAAGCGTACATCACTTTATGTTTTTTCAGATTTCGGATTACCAACGTCACGCGTCTTGCTCCTTTCCACCGCTTAGGTTGCTCTTGCATTGTAAGGCCTGCAAGGGGGTGTGTTTTTCCCCGATTTTCAGCCGTTATTCCCGATAATACGGACGATTGCCGCGCTCAGTGCGAACGCCGCAAGGTTCCGAATTTATTGGAACAAATGCCGTAAATCCAAGCCGAACGCCTCTCTTTCGCGCTGGTATAATAGATCATTATTTTCAAGTATTCGCATGGAAAGGGGAGCTATAGTTGTTTAATCGAAGCTTGTTTGTAAGTCCTCCCGCTGAGAACCGCAGCGTGCCGTTATGGTCTTGGAACGATCGGCTCGAAGAGAACGAAATTCGGCGGCAAGTCCGCCTGATGAACGAAGCCGGAATTGGAGGATTCGTTATGCATGCTCGCTCCGGCCTGCGCTCGCCATATATGAATGAAGAATGGATGAACGCGATTGAAGCTGCGTCGGACGAAGCCGCCCTCCACGGCATGGAGGCGTGGTGCTACGACGAGAACGGCTGGCCCAGTGGAACAGCGGACGGCGTCGTTCCCGCGCTCGGCGACGAGTATCGACAGCAATGGCTGAGCTGCCGCTGGCTTAATGGAGAGGAAAGTATCGGCGGGGACGAGGACACGCACGCTGACGGATCAGTGCGATTGCTCACCGTACTGACGAAGATGGATGATCGATGGGTAACCGCTGATGACGCTGGCTTAACGGGGCGCCGGCTCGCCATATACGTGCACGAAAATCCCTATTACGTGGATATCCTGAATCCGAAAGTCATCGAAGCGTTTATCGAGGCTTGCCATGCCCGCTACGAAGCAAAGTTCGGCTGGAATTTCGGCCAGACGCTGAAGGGGATCTTTACGGACGAGTTCAAATTCCACACCGTTCCGTGGTCCTCCGGTCTACAAGACGAGTATTCGCGGCGATACGGACGCGAGCTGCTTCATGACTTGCCTTATGTGCTAACCGGTTCTGCCGGTGATAAGAAGGAAGCTTTCGCCGCGCGATACCGATTCTGGAAAATGGTCAGTGCCTTGTTCGAGAACAGCGTGAAATTAGTCGGCGATTGGTGCCGGGAACGCGGATGGCAATTGACCGGGCACATTATGGGCGAGGATGACCTCGTTGAACAGATGAAGCACTCTGCGGGAGTCATGCCGTTATATTCGCATATGGACATTCCCGGCATCGACTACCTCGGGCGAGAGGCGAAGTCTCCCCTGCTGCCGAAGCAATTGTCATCCGCCGCGAGACAGACGGGCAAGCGGTTCGCGCTTACGGAAACGTTCGGCTGCGGAGGCTGGAATCTGACTTTCGCGGAGATGAAGCGGATCGGGGAATGGCAATTCGTTCATGGCGTCAATCGGCTATGCCCCCACCTCCAAGGCTATTCCATGCAAGGCGTTCGCAAAAGGGACTACCCTCCTTCCATCTTCGTGCAGCAGCCATGGTGGGAGGAATACGGCTCCTTCGAAACGTATTTCGCCAGGCTGTCGTATCTGCTGTCGTTGGGATCGTCCGCTGCTGATGTGCTCGTCGTGCATCCGATGCGTTCAGCGTGGCTGCTCTACGAACCGGACGACGTATCCGCAGTTCGTGCGCTCTCGAACGGGCTCGACGAGGCGATCAGCCGCTTGCTGGAAGCCGCGATCGATTTCGATCTCGGCGACGAGAGCATCATCGCCGCATCGGGCGCTGTATCGGGCAATCGGCTGAGTGTCGGACAGGCCGAATATCGCGCCGTAATCTTGCCCGGATTGAGCGGTATCAGCGAATCGACGTGGAGACTCTTGAAGGCTCTCGTCGATGGCGGCGGCAAGCTGATCATCTTGGGAGAAGCACCTGCCTATCTGTCCGGGATGACGAATACCGGAATGGATGCCTTCTTCTCCCGCGATGACATTATTCGTTGCCGGACCGCGGCCAATGCTGTCTCAGAGTTGTCAGCTGACGGAAGTGCGGAATCATTCTCGCCGGGCGGCGGGCACGAAGGGTTGTTCCGCTGCAAGAGAACTTGGCCTGACGGAGAGCTTCAGTATTGGGTGAACTCAGGGTCGGAAGAAGCAATCGTCCTCCTGAACGGCGAAGCTCAGGAGGATTGGCTCGAAGTGGACGTGCTTGGAGGAACATTAACTTCTCTGTGCGCCCCGAAGGACGCCAGGATCGTTCTCTCTCCCGGCGAGTCAAAGGTTTGGATTCGCGCAGCGGCGTGTATCGTCGACGCGGACGCGGACGGAGAAACATGCGAGAAGCATCGTGACATCCGATCAAGCGACCATGCCTCCGAATCGAAAGCAGTGATGTCGCTTGATGATACGCTCTGGTCCTGCGAGCGATCCGAGCCGAACGTGCTCACGCTCGATTACGCCAAGCATCGAATCGGTGACGCTCCTTGGTCGGAGAAACCCGAATACGTATTAAAGATCCAGGAGCGCTGTATCTCGAGGAAAGAGCCCGTTCCCGTGGAATTGATCTATGAATTCCAAGCGGACGATAAGGCATGGGATTCGGGCGTTGGCGTGCCGGACTTGCAGCTCGCGATGGAAGATCGAGATGGCTGGGACGTCCGTGTGAACGGCTCCCCACTTCCTGAGGAACCCGTTGGCACTTATCGTGACCATGCGATCCGAACTTACGATATCGGAGGGCTCGCGAGGAAAGGCTTGAATGTCATCCGCATGTCGCGCCTCTTTGCCTGCAACGAGGACGTCTACCGGTTCTTCGGCAATGCAGACGCGCTGCTCGCTCCTATTCGCAACAAGCTCGTCTTCGACACCGAAATCGAAAGCATCTATGTGCTCGGTTCGTTTGGCATTAAACCTAAGAAGCTTGCAGGTGAGGGCGGGGATACACTGCGCGTCGAAGGTCCCTTCACGCTGACCGCCGTCAATCCGGAAGCTAGTCCGCGGGACGTCACCACGACAGGAAATTGGTTCTATTCCGGGACAATCAAGCTATCAAGAACGGTCCGATTGAGCGAGGAGCTAGTTAGCCTTCTGAAGAGAGACGACGCCCGATTGATCCTGCGATGGGATCGAATGACCTTCCCAACGTGCCGGGTCTTCGCGGAAGGAGCTCCTTCGCGCGCTTTTCCTTGGGGACCTTACGTGTGCGACCTGACCGAAGCGTTCGACGCGGATAACGGAGAAATCAGACTTGTGCTCGAAGGCTATGAGTCCTGCCGGAACGTATTCGGTCCGCATCATCACGTCAAAGGCGAAGTGACGTTCGTCGGGCCGACGAGCTTCACCGATCGGATCGGATGGGTAGATGCCGGGGCGACCGCTATATGGACGGATGCCTATTCGTTCTTGAAATACGGCTGGAGCAACTTAAGGATCGAAGCGGTGACGCTCTAAAACTTCCTATAAACATAAAGATCCCGTTCGTCTCCGATACCGGAGTCCGAGCGGGATTTTCATTAGCGTTCTGCGTCGATTCTATTCATAAACCCGGACTTCGACGATTTCCGCTCGCGGACAGCCATTCGTCTCCTCGATGACGACACGCAGTCCTCTCGTGTGAATGCCGGAAGTGCGATGTACGGCTTTGCGGACCCGATTATCCGATGCCTGATGCAGCACCGTCCACTCTTCCCCCGTCTTCACCTCGATCCGATAATCCTTCACGAGCTCGGGAATGACTTCGAAAGACGTACGGTGATGATGCAAATTGATCAAATCCTCATTCACATCGTCGTTGAAGGTCACATGGATTTCGGTCGGATTCACCGATTCGTCCCATGCCAGCTCAAGCCACTCCTCATTCCAACCCTGGATCGGCTCCGAAGACCACAGCTGCGGCCCTCCGAACGGCCGGTTATAGCCGCCTATCGTTTTTACGGGTGCATAAGCTGCTGTTTCCCCCATGACCCGGAAGCAGAAGGGCTGCCGGACAAGATTGCGCATGGTCCACTGCACAACCGGCTGCAAAGAATCATGATTCTCCAAATCCGGATTCGCGTGCGGGGTCTCCTGCTTGGAGAAGGACAGTACGCCCGTCAACGGCCGATCAGATACATGCGCGGACAATGCAGGCTTACTCTTGAGGACGAGGAACGCGTTCTGCGGCGCATCGGGATTCCACTCGAGCTCGAAGCGAATCCACTGGTTGCTTCCCGTGGGAACCGCCGATTGCGCGGAAGCCTCTAAGGTATGCGGGATGTAATTTTCTCGCTTGCCTGTCGTCCACAGCTCGATCTCCGCAGTCGTCGCCTCTTGCGCGTCGAGCAATACCTCAATGCCGGCAACTGCTCCATCGACCGGGAATACCACGGCGACATCTCCCGATAACGGATACTTTCGCGCGGAATGCTCTACGGCTACACGTTTCAACATGCTCGAAGCAGACACCTTCGCGTTCCTGGCCACATCGCGCTCGTCAACGTTTCGCAAGCCGATAATCGAGGCGTCCTGCCTCAGCATCGTCTGTTGAAGCTCGCGCAGCCGGTCGCGATGAAGCTCACGCGGCGTGATGCCGTAGTCAGCGCACAGCGCGGCTCCCGTACCCGCCGCCTCTCCCATGACGGCGCAGGTCGCCATGACGCGGGTCGTGCCGAAAGCGACATGCGACGCGCTCACGTTTCTCCCCGCGAACAGCAGATTGGAGACGTTGCGGGAGTACATCGACCGGAACGGGATATGGTATACGCCGTCGGGGTGCAGATGCTTGGACCCGCTTTCGGACGCGTACATCCCTTGAGGCGGATGCAGGTCGATCGACCAGCCTCCGAACGCGACCCGATCGTCGAACGGCTCCTGCGCGATGATATCGTTCTGATTCAGCACGTAATCCCCGATGAAGCGGCGGTATTCTCTCTTGCCGGGAATGGAGCCGACCCATTCAAGCGTCATGTTGTCGGCGCTGAATAGCCCGGAATTCTTGATATAATTCCAGACACCGTAGATGACCGACCATAACTCGTCCCGGATCAACTCGTTATCGTGCACGGTATCACGTTCGCCGCCCCACTCGATCCACCAGTAATGGCAGCCCGAATCGCCGCTGCGGATGACCCTCTTTATTGGAATACTCGTCTGTGTGATGTCCTTGGCGAAGCTCGGCGGCCGATAGACAACCCGTTCGCCCACGTCCTTCGTATAGAAGAGAAGCGTGCTTCCAAGCGTGATGTCGTCTGGCTCCGCAGGCGCCCATTCTTCTCCGTATTCGCTTCTCGCTTCCCTTCCGATGCGGAATTCAGCGCCAGCCAGGAAGCCGACCAGCCCGTCTCCGGTGCAGTCGAGGAACACGTCGCTCTCGAAGCGGATCCGGCGTTCAGAACCCATCATCCAACCCGTCACGGAAATGAGCCTACGATTGTCCCGCTCCCCTTCCGCATCTGCTTCGTGGACGTCCGTGTTCAAGTACAACTGAATGTTCGGCTCACTTTTCACTTTTTCCAGAAGCAGCATGTCCCACATATAAGGATTGCCTTCTGGATTGCGGTATTGGTTCTCGACGAACAATTCGCCCATGATGCCCGTCTCCCGTGCATAACGGTTCACACCGTGAGCCGTCGCGCCGCATACCCAAACACGCACCTCGCTGCTTGAATTTCCGCCCAGCACCGGCCGGTTCTGGACGAGCGCAACCGTCTTGCCTAACCTCGCCGCCGCGATCGCCGCGCAGACGCCGGACAACCCGCCTCCGATTACCGTAATATCAGTCCTTGATCGTTCCTGTCTCATGTCCGCTCACTCACCTCGAAATAATTAATTCGGTCCTCTTGAAGCATAGCAGAGGCATGGGAGGCGGTTTTCCTTGCTTTTCGGCAAAAAGGTACGGATTCTCGGGAGTTGGTTAACTAATAATAAAAAATAACATATAGACATGGGCATGAAAGTGTTGTAATCTAAATTTAGTACCAGGTACTAGAATCTGATTCTAATCCTAAATTTCACTACCTTGCGACGATGCTGGGTTAAGATGCATGATGAAACCGAATTTACAGGTTTTTTTGCACAATTACAGCTAATACTTTATTAACAGGCGCTACAGACGACTAACTACTGTCTAAAGGAGTTGACGAACGATGCCGCACTCATCCTTGCGATCTCTTACTGCAATCACTGCCTTTGGCACCTATGTGCCTGAACGCGTGCTGACGAATCATGATTTGGAACAGATGGTGGATACGAATGATGAATGGATATTTCAACGGACGGGGATCAAAGAACGCCGGATTGCCGCGGAAGACCAGTTCTGCAGCGATATGTGCTTCGGCGCTGTTCGCGATTTGCAGCTGCGCTATGGCGTCGTGCTCGAAGACATCGACTATATCATCGTTGCAACGACGACGCCTGATACGTTCTTCCCGAGCATGTCCGCTCGCGTGCAAGCCGAATTCGGTATCGCGTCATGCGGCGCTGTCGACATTCAAGCTGCTTGTGCCGGCTTCGTAGCTGCTCTGCAGATGGCGAACGGACTTCTGCTCTCCGGCGTTTATCATAAGATCTTGGTCATCGGCGCAGAGACATTGTCCAAGGCGACCGACTATACAGACCGCACCACCTGCATCCTCTTTGGCGATGGCGCCGGAGCTGCCCTGCTCGAGCGCGATGACGAAGGTGCCTTTCTAGCGTCGTACTCAGCGACGAACGGCGAAGATGGCCGCCATCTGTACCGCTCCAGCCTTGCTTCGGCGATAAACGGGCAGCCGATTCAAGCGAACGGGCTCATCGTGCAAAATGGCCGGGAAGTGTACAAATGGGCGGTTACCACCGTACCGAAGGGCATTAAGACGCTGCTCGAGAACAGCGGCTATAATGTCGATGAAATCAACTGGTTCGTGCCGCATAGCGCGAACATGAGAATTGTCGAATCCATCTGCGAGCGTACCGGCATTCCGCTGGAGCGCACGATTACGAGCATGGCGCAATATGGCAATACATCTGCGGCCTCCATTCCGCTCGCGCTTGATCTGGCGATCAAGGATGGCCGAATCTCTACTGGCGATACCATCCTGCTGTACGGCTTCGGCGGCGGATTGACGGAGTCGGCGCTGCTGCTGCGTTGGACGCTTTGACGGCGCGTTTGAAGTTTGAAACAGTCCCTTTTTACTTGGCACCTAAGGGGCTGTTTTGTTTTATTTTGTCGATTGGGGGCAAAGGAAGTATACTAGTAGTATAGCGTTTACAAGTTTAAGAGAAAGAGAAGGTAGCCCCGCCATGAATGATCTGAAACAATCCTATGAATTGCTCGGCCTGACTGAAGGTGCATCGAAGGAAGATGTGGAAAAACGGTATTTTATATTGCTCCGGCGCGACCGCTCCAACAAGCAGCGCGAAGCAGGTGAGCAGGATGATTCCCCTAGCTTGGAAGAGATCAACCGCGCGTACCGGCTAATCCTCGGCCATGAAGACGAGAAGACGATGGAGAAGTATACCGAGGCGTCTTATGGAAAATATAAATCAATGGGGCCCACGGTTCAGAAGATCGACCATTTCTTCAGCTATTACAAGTTCCATGTGCTCGGCGTCATTGTATTGATCATTGCAATCATTTATGGCATCAACGCCTATATCAATCACCGCGAGAAGGAGGCCGAGCTTGCGAAGCTGCCCCCGGTGGATGTGAGCGTCTCCTTCTTCGGCGAATACTTTAACGCGGACGGCACGTTCCAGAACTCGGATTTGAAGCCGCTTGAGACGAAGTTCGCATCGCAATTCCCGCAGTGGAAGCGCGTCGTCGGTTACTTCACTTATGTTCCGCAAGAGCTGCAGAGCCAGCAGGATTCTGCATTGATGCAGAAGAGCATCATCGATCTGATGATGAACAAAGCCGACGTGTATATTCTAGATAAGCCGAATTTCATCAAGCTGGCGCAGGACGGTTCACTTCTCCCATTGGATGGCGATGCTGCGAGCAAGATGAGCTTCTCCTACAAGCCAGAAGAGGCGATGAAGACTGTCACGCAGGACGATCCGACGCTGCACGTCTACGGAGTGGACATCTCGGGCAGCCCGCTGCTCAAGGACTTGCCGGTCATCGGCAAGGAATATATCGCCGCTATCCGCATCAACGGCGAGCATCATGACAATGCGTTCACGTTTATTCAGAAGTATGTGGATAGCGTGAAAACCAAATAGTTGGTCTGATTGGAGAACCTCTGCTGCCATTGGCGGCGGAGGTTTTTTGTTTTTTTGTGGTTCATCAAGCTGATGTAGGTCCTTGGGGATTCTCTTTGAGAAAAGGGGCTAGCATAGCGCCTAGTCTATCTCTGCAGCGCGCAAGTGTGCGAAGGTGCTTCTGCAATCCGCATAGCCGCAGCTCGCTAACGAAACCAGGAGACGCTATTCGGCTCGAATTGGCCATCGAGGAAATCTAACGGAACCAGGAGACGGTATTTAGCTAATTTAACCATCATTACGTCAGGTTTGAGCCAAATAAGATCGCTGGAGTCCGTTAGAATCAGAAAGATGCGATTTTCTTGCAAATAAGCACTGTATGTTCCGTTAGAGCTGGATCGGATGAGTCTGCTCTGCTGGACCTCTTCGACACAACTCCCCCTAGGGCACATGCACTCCAGGCTCGTATAAGGGAACAGCAACCCAAGCCTCTCTCATTCCACCGACATACACTAGCAATAAGTGTCTATGTAAGTGTGTAAGAGAGGAAGATTGCGATGAAGCTGCTAGTTACTTATTTTATTCCGAGCGGCGGGATTGAGACGTTGAACCGGCTGCGCTATCATGCGCTTCGTGCGGTCGGCATTGAGGTGCATGCCCTGTATCTGTGGAATGGCGCGGGGAGGCAGAACATGGCGGACATCCCCCATTTTGTGACGAACAACGATAACGAGATTCGCACCGTCCTGCAAACCGGCAACTACGACGCCATTATTGTCACCTGCGACCATCTGATGCTCCAGCGTCTTCGCGGACTTGGTTACAACGGGATGCTGATCTACGAAGCGCAAGGTCTCGGGACCAAAGAGCAAGCGACTGGCACGATCGCATTCGCCTCGAACTTTATTCGGTCTTATGCAGGCGCTGCGATCAGTACGCCGACTTCGCATCTTATGGAGCTGTTTCAAACCTACCTCAGCGACATGCCCCGTTTCTACGTCCAAAATATGATCGACACCAACCAGTTCATCCCTCACGGACCCGCCGCAACCGCATCGCTTAACCCGTCAGGCGCACCGATCGTCGGCTGGATCGGGCGGCTGGAGCGCAACAAGAACTGGCCATTGTTCCTCGATATTTGCAGTGTACTCGCCTCCGTCAGACCTACCTTGCAAATCTGGATGTTCGAGGATGCCACCATCTCCGAGCCCGGCGAACGCGAGCGATTCCACGCCCGTGTTCACGAGCTGAATCTGGGACACCGGCTGACGGTCCGCTCCAACATCCCGCACAGCCATATGCCGCTCTACTTATCCGCCATCGGCGATTCCGGCGGCCTCCTTCTGTCCACCTCGATAACCGAAGGCTTCGGCTACGCGGTCGCAGAGGCGATGAGCTGCCGCTGCCCGGTGCTGTCTACCGACTCCGACGGTGTCCGCTGCTTCATTGACCATAACCACACGGGCAAGTTCTTCTACTCCAGCTCCGTTCCTGAAGCCGTTCAGGCCGCAAGCGAGCTCATGGATAATTTGCCGCTGCGCAGCTCCATTCGCGATGCGGCAGACCGGCACATCCGAACGCATTTCTCGCCAAACCGCTATGCTGCGGATATCGTCAACATCCTCGTTGCCCTCAGACTCCGTCCCTACGTCTAGCAACTGCCAAAAAATAGTCTCCTACCTAAGAACACCTGCTGTGTCTGCATTCGCCCTGTCCCCATATAGTGAAGATAGAATGAACTATCCAGAGGTGAACGAGCATGCTGCCAAAAGTGTCTATCATCATCCCGTTCTACAACGATCCCTATGTCGATCAAGCGATCGTCAGCGCACTCTATCAGACCTATCCGAACATTGAGATTCTCGTCATCGACGATGGGTCGACCAAGCATCAGGATGTGATTGCACCTTACCGATCCCGAATCATTTATCTTGGCAAAGCGAACGGGGGTACCGGCAGCGCGCTCAATTACGGGATTGCGATGGCTACTGGCAAATACGTCGCATGGCTAAGCTCTGATGATCGGTTTCTCCCTGACAAAGTCGAGCGGCAAGTGGCGTATATGGAACGAACCGGTGCGCGAATCTGCCATACCGACTATCACGTAATGAACGAGCATGGCACCATTACGCAATATGCAGCAGCAATCAAATTTCCATCGGCAAAAGCATTCATTAACGGCATTCGCCACGGCTGCCCGGTCAACGGCTGTACCATCATGATGACAAAAGAGCTGTTCCAAGACATCGGCGGCTTCAACGAATCGCTCCCGTACACGCATGACTATGACTTATGGATTCGCGTGCTGCTGTCGAGGGTTGATTTTCACTATTTGAACGAAGTATTGACCGTCTATCGCCGCCATCAGCAAATGGGTACCGTCCGCAACTTCAACACCGTCATGCAAGAAGCGAATATGGTGAATGCCAATTACGCGGGACTGCTCGACTCCCTGATCGCCCAGCTGCCTGGGTAATAAGAAAAGCCTGCACGCACTTGTGAAGTGCGCTAGCAGGCTTTTTGCTTTGTTTAGATCATCTTCACAATATATCCAATAAAATACGCCGCCGGAATCAGCACGAACTGTGCGAGCATCGTCCCGAAGAAGCGGGCGGTCATGAGCACGACGTAGATTTTGCCAAGACGGTCGCGATGGGTTTCGTCACTTAGCGCTTTGTCAGTAATGAGCCCGAGCTGCGGGTCGATGAAGATGGTAAGCAGGATCGTCGCGATCCCGTTAATGAGACCGGACGCCTGCGATGCGGTGGTGCTGAATTGCGGATATATATGCGCGGCATACAGGGAAGCCAGAACGCCGACGGTATAGAAGGAGGTTACGATCATGCTGAGCAAAATAAACTTCTTGGGAATGCCAAGGTAGCGGAATCGTTTGAAGTTGAGTTTAGGTGCTTTTAGATAATATTTTGTATTCTTGAGCTGGCCGATCGTGACGCTCGTAAAGAGCTTCGGGAGCGATCCCGCGACTTCCAGCTTCGCAATCAGTCTGCCGAACAGGCTCACGCATGTTGGAAAAAGAATAATTGCGAACAGCGTTCCAATCGACGAAGCGAGCAAAATAATCCGCAAATACGTGAGCAGCTGAAAGTCAGCATGATGCTTCGCGTAATCGACGAATTTGGCGGTTAGCGGCGCTTGGATGAGGTTCGCCGTACGCGAGACGAGAACGACGATGCCGGTTAACGACAGCGCGACAGCGATTTTGTTCAGCCGGACGCCAGCGAGTCGGACTGCATAGGATAGCGTTTCTGTTGTATGGATAATCATCGTCATCAAGAATACGATAATCAGATTGTTCGTCAACGCTACGTCATCTCCATCGTGTTCAAAATAAGCTACCAGTGTTTCTCCAGCGCTTCCTCACTCGGACGGAATCCGCTTCTTTCATAGAATTGAACACTGGTGCTGCTCGGCCATAGAATGAGAAACTCGACTGCTTGCTCCTTCGCCCACTGTTCCATCGTTTGATGAATTCGGGTACCGATTCCTCGGCCTCTATAGGCGGGACGGGTATAGACGTTCGTGACGTAACCGAAGTAGGGGTCCTCGCATCTGCCGGGTCTAGGCACTTTATGAATGAGCTGCAGGTACATATGCGAGACAATTCGCTCGTCCTCTTCGGCGACCCAGATGTACCAGTCTCCGCAAGTAAGTGCCCGTTCGAGAAACGCCGAGCACGTTTGGTAGAACTGTTCTTCGCCTTCGGCCTCCTGCTGCAGCTCCGGATAATCCTCCATCGTGAACGCATAGCGGATGTGGACAAGCTCACTTATATCGGCTTTCGTTGCTAATCGGATTGTCGTCAATAGGACTCCCCCTTCATGTTCCTCGCAACTCTACTATACTAAACTACTCTACGAATGGAAAATCTATGATTCTTATACAAAAAAATCCGCCTGCTTGGGCTGCTGCTCGAAGCTTAAACGGTCGGGGGTTGTGAGCGAGAGAAGGTGTGTCTCGGGAGGGGGGAGTTTGCCGGGTGCGGGGCTTGAGAGAGGGTTTTGCCTCTCTCGAGTCGGAATTTTCCGGCTGTCGGGGCTGAGAGAGGGTTTTGCCTCTCTCAGCGGGGCATGAGCCTGTTTTCACACTGCTTTAGCCACTGAGAGAGGGTTTTACCTCTCTCGAGTCGGAATTTTCCGGCTGTCGGGGGCTGAGAGAGGATACATCCTCTTTCGGCTTGCTTTGCCAGACTTGAGAGAACATATATGTTCTCTCACCACAAATTGCTGCACTTTCTCGCGCCGAGAGAGCGTTTGTGTTCTCTCAGACATTCCCGGTCGACTTCGTGGCTAATATACGCTCTGAGAGAACGTATATGTTCTCTCACCACAAATTACGACACTTTCTCGCGACGAGAGGACGTATGTGTTCTCTCAGACAATTCTCCGTTTACTCCTAGGCTAATTTGCACTCTGAGAGAACGTATATGTTCTCTCACCACAAATTGCAGCACTTTCTCACGCCGAGAGAACGTATGTGTTCTCTCAGCCAATTTCCCGTCTGCTCCTAGGCTAATTTACTCTCTGAGAGAACGTATATGTTCTCTCGCCACAAATTGCAGCACTTTCTCACGCCGAGAGAACGTATGTGTTCTCTCAGCTAACTTTCAAAGCGTCATCGAGCAGCTGAGAGGTGGAATCCCCAACTCTCTCCTCTCTCCTCTCGCCTCCCGACTCTCAACTCCCCTTTCCCCCTCCAACTATCCATCCCCGCCCATCACAATAAAGCCCGAATCCGAACAACGGATTCAGGCTTGGATTCCAGCTCAAATTCAGGCTTCCCTTACATCTAACCTATCGCGACGCGGGCTGCTGTCTCGCAAGCTCCAACAAACGATCCGGGTAGTTGGTCGTAATGCGGATATCGGGATAGGCCGCTGCGATTTGGGCGAGCTCACCGGCATCGTCCACCGTCCAGACGCCGATATCGACACCGCGCTCCTGCATCTCCTCAATCAGGTCAGCAGTCATAAAGCGATGATCGATTGAAATACTTGTCGCCCCCGTATGGACGAGCTGCTCCCAGATGAGCGTGGGCTTGCCGAAGAAGATGAGTCCCGTCACGACGGAGGGATCTATCTCATTCGCCTTCTTCATCGAATCGTGGTCGAACGACGAGAGGACGACCTGTTCTCTCATCTCATACTGCTCAACGAGCGCAAGCACCTTCGCTTCGATGCCTTCATAATTGCCACCCATCGTTTTCAGCTCCACCGCCAGCTTGCAGCGTCCCTTGGTCAACTCGAACACTTCGGCAAGCGTTGGAATTCGCTGACCTTCGAACGCCGGATCAAACCAGCTGCCGGCATCGAATTCACGCAGCTTCTCATAGGTGAAGGCATCGATCGGGCCGCTCCCATTCGTCGTGCGCTCCAGCGTATGGTCATGAATGACGACCGGCACCCCGTCTTTGGATAAATGAACATCCAGCTCGATGTAGTGGATACCCGGCTCTTGCAAAGCCAATTCGAAAGCCGCCATCGTGTTCTCAGGCGCTGCCCCGGAGCAACCCCGGTGTGCGACGATTGTTATCATAATCTAAATCATCCTTTCAACCCGTTATTTGACGCCGTTATAGACAAATGCGCGAATAATCTGCCGCTGCGAGAAGAAGAACACAATCAGAATCGGTGCTACGAGAATCAGGTTACCCGCCATCAGTGTATTCCAGGTTGCGACGCCTTCGACCTCCCTGATCTTTGCGATACCGATCGGAAGAGTACGGGCTGTTTCGTTCGTCGTCATGACGAGCGGCCAGAAATAGTCGTTCCAGTGCGCGATAAAGCTGAACAGCGTGAAGGTAACCAATACCGGCTTGACGAGCGGCACCATAATATTAACGATGATTTTCCATTCGCTCGCTTGATCCAGACGCCCTGCCTCAATCAGCTCCTCCGAGACTCGCATGAAGGCTTGGCGAAGAAGGAAAATACCGAAGGCGCTGGAAGCGAACGGAAGAATGAGACCAAGATGCGTGTTGAGCAGCTTCCACGAGCTGAGCTCCAAATAAACGGGCAGAAAGATCAGCTGGGCTGGAATCATCAGCGTAACCATAACGATCCCGAACAGGAAGCCTGATCCCGCAAACTTGTAGCGTGCAAAAGCATAGGCTGCCGGAATGATCGTCGCCATCTGCAGAATGAGAATGCCGCCAGCGATGATGATGCTGTTCGTGAAATAGTGCAGGAACGGCCCCGTGTTCCAGGCTTTCGCGTAATTTTCCCAGACGGGGTCGCGTGGAATCCATTCCGGTGGAAAGATCATCGTTTCTGGCAGTGTCTTCAGTGACGTCGAAATCATCCAAATGAACGGCATCGCAAAGATAAGCACGAGCAGAAGCAGTCCGGTAAGATTAACTGCTTGCAGGACATAACCAACCGCTCTCCTGAACAACGCCGGCCGTCTAGCAGTTCTAACCACCGGGAGTTCACCGGCAACTGCCCCGATCTGACTGACGCTTAGCTCTCGATTTACGGCTTTCATTGGAACTCACCTCTTCCTATCGATAATGAACGCGTCTAGAGAGAAGACGGAAATATACGAGCGTCAGTGCGCCGACGATACAAAGTAGAATGACTCCAGCAGCCGATGCATAGCCAATCTTGAAGAATCGGAAGCCATTCTCATAGATGTAATACACGAGCGTGTTGGTCGAGTTGATCGGACCGCCTTGCGTCATGATCGCGATCGTCTCGAACACCTGGAATGAACTCAGCATGTTGATGATGACCAGGAAGAAGATCGTCGGCGACAGCATCGGCAGAATCAGCTTCGTGAATGTTGTCCAAGGCTTGGAACGGTCAAGCGACGCTGCCTCGTAAATATCCGCGGGAATGCTTTGCAAACCTGCGATAAAGACGAGCGTGTTGTAGCCGACGCCCTTCCACACCGCGACGATGACGAGCGAGACGAGCGACGTACTCGGATGCGACAGCCAGGCCAGCTTCCCGAAGCCGAACAATCCGATGACCCAGTTGAGCAGACCGTATTCGGGATCCATGAGCCAGCTCCACAAGAGGGAGATGGAAACGAGCGAAATGATATGCGGACTGAAGATCGCCCCTTGCACGAAGCCGTAAAATAGACCTTTTCGGTTCAGCCACAACGCGAGCAAGAGTGCCGTCACAGTCGTAAGCAACACCGTTAGCACCGTATAGATCGTCGTATTCGAGAGCACCTTGCGGAAATCTTCGTCTGTCAGCAAATCCTTGAAGTTCTGCAAGCCGACGAACGCTTTCGTCGGACTGACGAAGTTCCAGTCAAACATGCTCAAGTAGATCATGTAGAAGATTGGATAAATAAAGAACAGGGAGAAGATGATAATCGCCGGAGCGACCATCCCGTACGGACGCAGCTTTTCCCAAGTCGTCATGTTATACGCCCCCTGCCGCGCTGGCATAAACACCGCGCAGCCGCTCGCCATTCAGGCCGAAATAGTATAGCCGATCATATGGGACGACGACCGACACCCTTGCATCCTCAACCATTGGCTCGAGAAACGTTTTGACGAAGAAGATGCCGGTTTGGGATTTGATCTGATAGATCGTTTCCGCTCCCAAGCTCTCACGCGTAATGATTTCTCCCTCGAACCTATACCCACGAGGCGTATTACCCGTTTGGATTAAGGCATGCTCCGGGCGGAATCCGACGTGCAATGCATGATCGCCTGCCGTAAGGGCAAGCTCCTGCGCATCCCGGATGTCCATCACGTTCATTGACGGGGTTCCGATAAACTGGGCGGTGAACAAATTCGCAGGATCATGATACAGCTTCATCGGAGTCTCAGCCTGCTGGATGACGCCGCCGTTCATGACGACGATTTCGTCGCCCATCGACATCGCTTCCACTTGATCGTGCGTGACATAGACGAAAGTCGTGCCAAGACGCCTATGCAGCTGGATCAGCTCCGTTCTCATCTGGTTCCGCAGCTTGGCATCCAGATTCGAGAGCGGCTCGTCGAGTATGAACACTTTCGGCTTCTTCACCATTGCTCTGGCGAGAGCGACGCGCTGACGTTGTCCGCCTGACAGCTGCTGCGGCTTCTTATCCAGGTAAGGCTTCAAGCCGACAATATCCGAAATATCGTTAACCAGCGCTTCCCGCTCTGTTCTGGATATGCCTCTGTTCTTCAAGCCGAACTCGATATTGCCGCGTACGGTCATGGTTGGGTACAAAGCGTAGTTCTGGAACACCATCGCAACATCCCGCATCCCTGGCGCCGTATCGTTCACGCATTTGCCCCCGATCCAGATTTCGCCGCCGCTTGCCTTCTCGAGCCCTGCGATCATCCGCAGCGTCGTCGATTTCCCGCAGCCTGACGGTCCGACCAGCACCGTGAACGATCCTTCCTTAATCGTCAAATTCAAATCCGAAATGACGGTCTCATCCTTGAACTTCTTGCTTATATGCTTCAGCTCGATCTTCGCCATCCTCGAATTGCCTCCTTGTTTTAGCTGCCTGAATGTTATGCATCAGCTGCTCCAGCTCTTCCAGCGTAGTGAATCGCAAATCCCAAGCTTCCGGATCTGCACTTTCGTAAGGTGAAATGAAACAAGTTCTGCCGCCCAGCCGCTTGACAGGATGAAGGTCGTTCCAAGGATTATCCCCGACGGACAAGATTTCATGGGGCTGATAACCCTCTTGCAGCAGCTCGTTAACTAGATGCTGAATGCCCCGCGGCTTCTCCGCGTCGCAATATATGGCGTCGAACATATCGTGAATCTGCATGTAGTGAAGAAACTCGATTCCGGATGCGAGATACGTATTCGTCATGACGATTTTTTTCTCCACCGCATCCAGCGCCGCGATCGCCTCGAACAGCTCGCTGCGAGTTTCGAACCGGTACGGAGCAAGAACCATCTCCTCGCGGACACGTTCAAACGCTTGCCTGATCTTCTGTTCAGAGACCTTATACTTATGGCCGATGACCGCGGCAATTCCCCACGGATCGCCGATATGAATCAGATCGGAAGTCGGCGCGTCTGCATCCAACCCGGCTGTAATCTGTCCGTCCCAAGTGAAGCCATGGACGAAGCCGTCACCGCTTCTTAGCAGCATGCTATCGTCGTGAATGTTATAGAAATGTCCGAATTGAACGGAATGCCTGCCAGACAGAATCGCTCTTGCGAGACTGATCGCAGCTGCCGACTCCGATTCCTGTTCAGTACCCTCTAGCATGTAGTGAATGTAACGATCCATGAAAGAATCTTCCTGATAGAGCGTGCCGTCCATATCAAAAATAATGACTTTTATAGCTGACAACCAATTCTCGTTCCGCATAAACGGGACCCTCTTTCGTTGCTGTGATTAAAGGGAGATCATCCTCGGACCGGCCGAAGACGATCTCCTGACAAGTCGATTAGATTATTTGCTTAACAGCTTGTTCGCTTTATCAGCCGCTTCGTTTAGTGCTTCCTGCGGTGTCACGTCAGGGGTCAGAATCGCTTTCTCGATCGCTTCACGAACCAGCTTAGCGACTTCCGGATAAGCATTCTCCATCGGACGAGGTCTTGCATACTCCAGCTGATCAACGGCTACTTTATACTGCGGGTATTGCTTGAAATGCTCTTGAATCTCATCTGTTTCTACCGCGGACATGCGAGTTGGCAAGTAGCCGACATGCTTATGCTGGTAGATTGTGTTTTCCTTGGTCGTCATGAATTTGATGAATGCCCATGCTGCTTCTTTCTCTTCTTCGCTGCTCTTCGATGTCATAACCAGCTGGCAGCCGCCCGTAGGAACGCCATAATTCTTATTCGAAGGCATGAACGCCGTTTGGAGCTCGAAGTTGTTTGCTTTTGCAATTTCAAGCGTTCCGGTTACGCCGGCCGTCGAAGCAAATTTAAATGCAGACAGCTGGTTGGCAAAATCTTTATCCGCCGTCGCTCCCGCTTCGTCGCCTACTGGAATTTTGATCAGCTTCTCTGTCACAAGCTTCTTCCAGAAGGTAACCGGCTCTACGCCTTCCGGCGAATTGAATGTCGCTGTTTTGCCATCTTCGGACAGCATATGACCGCCGCTTTGCGCGACTAGTCCTTCATAGAACCAGATGTCGGCCGGAACTGTCATGCCGAGCTTGCCTTTTTCTTTCAGAACGCGTGAATATTCTTCCAATTCATCCCATGTCTTCGGACCTGCCGGGTCGAGGCCTGCGTCCTTCAGCATCGTAACGTTCTTATAAAGGATCGGCGTGCTGCGCATAAACGGAAGACCGTACAACTTGCCGTCTACGTAGGCGTTCCCCATCAAGCCTTTGTTGAAATCATCCAATTGCAGCTCTTCTTTGTCGCGATCCGCGTACTCCGTCAGCTCTTGAAGCATGCCGGAATGGGCGAATACGCCAGTGGACGAAATCTCGAGATCGGTCACAGCCGGCGCGTCGCCTGCCGCGAACGCAGCTTGTACTTTCGCGTGAAGATCGTCGTAGTTGCCTTGATGCTCGGCGACGACTTCGTATTTGTCTTGCGAAGCGTTAAACTCTTTGACCAAATGCTGCTTGGCTTCCTCGATTTTTTCCCCGAAAGCGTACCAATACTTAATCGTGATCTTCTTCTCCGGCGCAGCCGCCTCGGTGGAGTTGGCATTCGTACCTACGGCATTGCCTGCCGCTGCCTTGTTATCCCCGTTTTGCGTTTCTTTCGTTGCTCCGCATGCCGCGAGAACCGTGCACATCGTGACAGCAAGCGTAAGTCCAGTAAGCTTCTTAACCAATTCCATTCCCTCCATGTTTGAATTGCAGCAAAAAAAACCTGAATCCAGCCGCCGACGCGCAAAGTGCGCATCTGCTGCTTGACCAGGTTTCTCCATTACTCCAACCCATTGCTATTTACTTTACATTGCCTATGATAACGCGCTTTTATTATTGCTGTGTTAGCGAATTGCTAAGATATCTTAAACGTGCTTGGCTGATCCGTTTCCCGAAACCCACTAGCGCATGACCACAGCTCCGGCTTGGAGGAACTGATCGCTGTCGCGCCATGGGCTAAGCAAGCAACCGCATGAGAGCATTCGAACAACAGTCCGCCGGTAATAATCGGCAGCGTGGTGAATGCTTTGACCCTTCCGATCATCTCCGGAATGCGCGCAGGCATAACCTCGATGATATCGGGCTCGATCTGCGTAATGCTTTTGGATATATTATCTAGCCCTTCGGTATCGATCAGGAAGAAGCGCTGAATTGTGACGAGTCCGAGCTTCTTAGCTGTCTTCACGACACTCGTCTTCGTGGTGATAATGCCTGTCGGTTTAATAACCTTTGCCAAATAGTCAATGCCATGAATGTCGGTGCTGAGCCCTCCAATCTTCTCCAGATGGAGAAAGACGGGAAGCCCATGATTCAGGAATAGATCGACATACCCTTTCAGAACGCCGATATGGCCGGTTAGCAGAAAGACCCCGCTCAGCTGCTCCCTGTTCTTCAAAGCGATTTCAATATGCTTCGGCTCTTTAATAGAGGCAATCATCCGCTGGGAGGAGAGTCTGCTGAAGAAAATTTCCCGATGGCTGGACTGACTTACTCTCGCTTCAGCCTTCATGGCGTCCGAATCGACCGGCGAAGCGGAAGGACGATCTCCCTTTCCTCATCTGTCCCGCGCGCTTCCGCTGTTGGGGAGAAAAATTTGATATGGCTATGAATCGTCGCCGCATGCTCCTTCAGATCCGCGTCTTCCACGTCAACCGCCGAAATCCGAATCTCTTCGCCGTCAATTTCCACAACCCGGAACGCTTGCTGATCCAGACATGCGGACAATTGGACGAATACCCAGTTGTTCTGCTGCACGATCGAATCGACATGCGTGTGACCGTTGAAATAGATGCCGGGGCCTTCCTTCTGACTCAAAATACGCCACATATCCACACTTGGATGGATCGAGCCTTTATCCTTATCCGAACGCTTCGTCGTGTTATAAACGGGGTGATGGCCGAATACAAGAAGCGGCTTCGTACCGGATAATTGGACCATCTGCTCGAACCACTTCAGCTGTTCCTCGTCGATCCAGCCTCCCCAGTCAGTAAGGTCCATTTCTTTGGCGGTATCGAGGAAAACAAGCATGGCCTTCTCGGTCATCGCCGCATGATAACGCCTTCCGCCGGTGATGTTCAGCACGTCCTGCTTGGTTTGCGCATAGAGATCGTGATTGCCTAGCACATGAATGAACATCCGGTCATCGCGTCGCAGATGCTCATACACCTCTTCCAGCTCTACGGTCGTACCATAATTCGTCAAGTCGCCGAGAGAAATATGAAAATCACCTTCCATGCACAGAAATTGCTCCAGCAACGTGCGATAAAAGGCGGCGCGGGCCTCCAGCCATCGTGGAATCGCCTCATCGATTTCGTGATAATGCAAATCTCCCATCAATACCAGTCTCATGTTCGCTCTCCTTTCGTTTAACGGAAATGTTCGTCCTCCTTTATGATAGATACAAACTATTTGTTATTGGTTAACTAAAGAGGTGATTTATGTTAACTTCGATGCGAGAGAGCGGGTTTTACCGCTCTCGGCGGCAATTTGGCCGCGGGCATCGGCCGATTGGGCAGCTGAGAGTGGCTTTTTCCTCGCTCAGCTCGCCAATTAGCGGTTTTTCGGCTGTGAGAGCGGGTATTCACGCTCTCGGAACGCAGCGACAAAAAGCTGAGAGAACATATAGGTTCTCTCAGCTCTCTTTGCTCCGTCTATTCAGATGTTTAACCATCCGAGAGAACGTACACGTTCTCTCACCACACTCTTCCTGATCAAGCGCCGGCCGACACTTAGAAACCAGTGTTCCCATTCAACGTCGGCACGAGCAAGCTGCTTGCGTTCGTATAGTTCGCCAGTGCGTTACCTGAAGCGAAGTTGAAGTTAAACTGCGTGTGGCCGCCACTGTCCCCAAAGGACGTATTGTCGATGTGGATGCCCTCGGTCTCGCCGTTCGAGATCGTGTTGAGCTCGACGCGGACATTTTGCATCGGATTCACATCCAGCCAGAAGTGAAGGCTCGCATGATTATGCCCCGTATGCCCAGCCTTGTTAATTGTGTTTCGCTGGAACTTCAGTCCATTGATGGTATACGAAGGCTTGGTCGGTTCAACCGGCTCCGTCGTCACGATCATGCCCGCATTGTAGGTGCTGTCGATCACGTTGTCGCGGTAGATCAGGCTGTTGCCGCCAACGTCCGACATCCCTCTGCCCCAGTAGCTCGCAACGATGGTGTTGAACTGCGCCGTATTGTTCTGAGCGACGCCCTCGAAGTTCATCAGATTCACTTGCGCAACGCCGTCATCGCCCAAGCCGCGCATGTAGTTGTTCTGCGCCATGTTGTTCGCGTTGCCGTCATCTCCCCAGTGGATCGCATCAAAATACGTATTCATGATCCGGTTGTTCTGAATCACTGAATTCGACCAGTCATTCCAGCCTTCGAAGCAGCCGACATGCTCTCCCCATAGATTTTGCAGCACATTGTTCGAGCCTGCACCGTCCGTTGTTGTGATGATGATGCCGTAGCGCGAGTCACGCTGCGTATCGACGCCGCTTATGCGAAGATCGGAGATCGTCGTATTGTTGTTGATCTCGAAGCCAACTTCACCGCCCCAGTCGCTATTCGTAATCGTGCTGTGCAGATGCGAATACCAGATACCTGCACCTTTGATCGTCACGCCGGACGGGACCTGGATTTTATCGCTCTGGTTGTACGTACCTGACGGGAACCAGACACCTTTGCCCGCACTCGCTGCCGCATTGACGGCATCTTGAATAGCTGTCGTATCATCGGCTACCCCATTACCAATTGCATTGTACGGAGCCGACTTGACCGAGATGAAATTCGCTGGCATCGTAAGCGGAGCCCCCGCCGTCTCCAAATCGATCAGATCGATCCCATACCACGCCAAGCTGTTCCCGGAATCCTTCTGGATTTTGACCGTATCACCCGCATTCAACTCCAAGGCAAAATCCTTATCATCAAAGCTGCGCACATACGTCGAACCTGGCGCCGTGTCATAGTTGAACGTCGAAGCCAGGGCCAGATCCTGACGTTTCACACCATTTACATAGAGCGCAATGGAGCCGCTGGTATTCTGCGGAATGCTGTACCGCAGCATGAGCCGATTCGCATCACGAACATTCGTCCACGTCACGGATTCGCCTGTTGCATCGAGATGAACGTAGCTTTTGCCAGAGGAAGCTTCCTTCTTCACGGCCGCATCGTTGTTCCGTGTCGCACCGCCGCCCAGCGTACCGCCCTCCGCTTCATAAGTGGTAAAAGGAACCGTCGCTCCCCGAGTGTTGTTATTCGTCAACCGTAACCAGTTCACGTTCGCAATCCCTGAGCCCACGACGCCTTTGATGTACAAACTGTGCACGCCCGTAGCAGTCCCCGTTATCGGCCAAACTTGTGTCTCGAACGTCGTCCAGCTGTCTGTATTCGCTACCGTAAACGTACTGATGACCGGCCCCGTCAAGCTGTCCAGCCGCATCTCGAACTTGCTGCCTGTAGCGACGGCTGCGACGCGAGCCTCCAATGTCTTGTAACCGCCGCTTAGATTGACGTTGTTGAAAACAAGATAATCATTCGCGTCGAAGCTCCCGATCAGCGAACCACCGCCCGTATCCGTTGTCGCCGTACTCGTCACACCTGACATCGCATTGTACGCTTCGGCTTCAAGCTTCACAGCCGTCGTCATCGTAATGGTCGGCGACCAATTCGTTTCATCAAAATCCATATTGCCGTTCGCGCCAATCGTGAAATAAATGGCGTCGCCCGCTTCCACATGAATATCCGAGACGCCGCTTGGTGTCACATCCGCCGATGATGTGACGGTGGCACTCCACAGCTGCGTCGTGTTTTTGCAGATTTTTGCAATGACGCCGTTGCTGCTCGCATTGACTCTCGTGATCGGCCCAGTAATTGCGATATTCCCCGCCTGTGGAGCGACCCATTTCTTCACCGCATCGGAAGCCGTTTCCGGATGGAAAAATGAATCCCGGACGTAGGGATAACCGGAGGTTTCCTTCCATTTTGCCGGAGCTATGGCATCGTATTGGCTAAGGTACGAATATGTCGTGCCTGACTTCTTCATATTGAACCAGTTGTTCACGCCTTGAACGGAACCGAAGGAGGATTGCGCGCTGTACGTGACTGTCTCGAAAATGGGAGCTGCCTTCGTCTTCTTCGCGTCTGTTACGAAACAGCTTGCAATTAGAGCTGCAGCCATAAGGCCGAAGATCCCATACTTCAGCATGCTTCTTAACATGAATGCATTTCTCCTTTGTTAGGGCGGTTGGGTGGTTGGGCCGAAAACAAAACTGAGAGACGGTTTCCTCGTCTCTCAGCCTCAATTCAAGCGCGCTTATGCGCTCATATTCTATTCATCTATAATCGCAAAAGCGAACGGCTTTAGCGTCAACTCGAGCGTGCCCGCAGAAGCAGCCGGCTGCGATGGCAGCGGACGCTCCTCCAGCTGCGGCGACAAGGCATCAGCAGCTGCGAAGCTGCGCTCGTCAAGAACGCGCAGCCGTGACGGTAATAACCCGCTGGCGCCAAGCTTCACTTGCAGCGTGACCGCTTCATTCGTGTAGTTGGCGAGAACCAGCGCCACCCGGCCATCACTTCCGCGCAACGCCGCTGCCTCGCAGCTTAACGGATCGGATACGCGGCATTCCAGCAGCTCAGCGCTTTGAAGCTCGCCAGCCAAGGCGAGGGCATGGAACAGCGGGTACACCGAAGCCGCACCTTCCCGCATCACCCCGAGCGGGCCGACCGTTTCGTAATAGCACACGCGATTCGCACCGGCTTCCGCTAGATGACGCAAGCTGCCAAGTGTCCAGCCTGCTCCGAACAAGGACCACTGGCGCGCATCTACATGATAGGCGCGATCCTCCGCTTTGCGCCTTGCCTCTATGCTTGAGGCAACCGGATTCATGCGCGGCTTCAACGCGATCGGTCCGACGCTGAGCGCAAGCCCCGGTGCAAGCTCACGAGCGCTGCGCACCGTATCGCCTTGCGCGGAGACGGTCTCCGCAATGGATGCAATATCGAAGGCATGCACCTGCGGATTGATCGTATACATCACCGCTTCAAGCTGTGGAGCGACCAGCTGCGGCGCACGGTTCAGCTCAGCGAAGTAAGCCCGGGTTCCGCCGCCGACTCGGAACTGCAAGCCCGCTGCGTCCCGCACCTTACTAAGCTCAGTCAACAGCTCCCTCGAGCTAACAATACTGCTCTCATCGTAAATAAATACCGTGTCCACGAGCACGCCGCAGTCTGCAATCGCCGCAACCAACGCCTGCAGCTGTTCCGGCCGCACCACAGCGTCGCCACTGCACACGACTTCCAGTTCCAAGCAAACGCCAAGCCTTGCTGCAGCATCCGACGCACTAGCGAACGTAGACTCCCATTCCGGCTCAGTCAGCTTCAGCAGCGTTCTTCCATAAGAAAGTTTCAACCGTTGAAGCGCCTCAATTTCCCTTTCATGATGCAGATGACCTGGCGTTATCGACAGTCCAATCTCTGGGATACGTCCAGTAACCGCTTCTCCAAGCTCGACTGCGACCGCTGCAGCCGTATCATCCGCTAGAACGAGACCTCTCCCTACATCGTCAACATACGGCTCTGAGCCAATCAGACGAAGTGTCACTTGCTGCTGCACACGCTGCCCTTGAGCGATTTCAACGGGAAAAGGCAGCCGCAGCGGCGTGCAGTAAGTTTTGAAGGAGGCGTCCGTCCAGTTGCGCTGATCCTCCATCTCGAATAGGTCGCCTGCAAAGCGCAGCTCTGCAGAAACCCCCTCCGTGGCATGATAGCGAATCGCAGTCATGTCGAAGAAAGGCTGATGCGGCGAGATACGATCCGGGAAAGCTCCCGCGAGCACACCGCCATCGGCCGACTCTACCTCAACAATGCGACCCGCCAGCGAGGACGGATGCAGGACGCAGAAGCCAATACGATTGCGTAGGAAGCTGCTGCCTGCAATCCCATCGAACGAGAACGTAATGGTGCCGTCCGCCTCGCCGACGATCAAGCCCTTCCATTCAAACTCAATCTCGCCCTGCCGATGCTCCGCGACAAAAGCGACCTCGAACGAATCGGCCCGCCGCGTCACTTGCTGCTCGCGAAACACCGGCTTAATCGTGCCCCAGTTCTGGTCACGAACAGCTGCATAGATACCGCGGACAATCTCCTGCCCTCGGTAACGAATATACCGCAGCCCGCCTTCCTCCAACACGGCGGTCAGCGGTCCGGCCTGCAGCCTGCGCCGCTCAGGCAATGGCTCCGAGGAGCCGTATCGTAGTTGCCTTACATCATACTCGCTGCGGCTTACCATCCTGACACCACCACAAGCCATTCCGCATCCATCAATCTCTTCCTCATCGACCTAACCGCTCCCTCTTCGCGCTTGATCGCCTTCCAGCTCTCTCTAGCTTCACTCTGCTAGGAATCAAAACTTATCGCTTGATGCGTGCGCGCGCTCTCATATGCGGAGAACGTCAGCCGCAGCGTCCGCAAATTGTCTTCGCCGCTCGTCTGGAACGGCTCGCCTGACTCCAGGCAGTGGATAAAATGCGACGACAGCCGGAAGTGGCTCTCATCATGATCCAGCTCGGTCGGTCCCGCAAGCATGCGTTTGCCACCGTTATTGTCAATGATCGCGATGCTGCCATCGCCATACAGCTTCAGCGTCGCTTTGTCGCCGTCGATTACGAACTGTTCGATATGATGCGCCAGCACGATGTCCGGTTCAAGCGCCCCTTGGAGCTCCCGGCGAGTCGCCCAGCTCATATCCAGCATGCCATAGTAACCGTCATGCCCGAGCGTAACGATGCCCGCATCCTCTCCAATGATGTGCGGACTGCTGTACTGAAATTCCGCATACAGCCGCTTCGGCTCGCCAAGCAGGAAGCGCCACGTATCGAACCAGTGAACGCCCATCTCATAGAAGATAAGCCGCGGCATCTTCGTGAAGAACGGTTGAGGCAGCTTCATATCCTGCGACATCCGCATTGTAAAATAATCCGAGTGCATATATCTCGCAGCCAGTACGCGGCCAATCTCTCCATCATCCAGCGCCTGCTTCATCGTCTGGAAGATCGACAGCCAGCGCCAGTTCTCCGTCACCATGAGACGCACACCTGCATCTGCGGCTGCCTGCACCATTCGCTCAGCTTCCTCATAGGATTCGGCGAAAGGCTTCTGGCAAACCACATGCTTACCTGCCTTAGCTGCCATCTCGACAAAGGCCGGATGCGTCTCCGGACCCGTTACAATATCAACAATATCGATATCCGCCTTCTCCAGCATCTCCTCGAGCGATCCGTAGAGCTGCTCCTCGGGAACGCCGTAAGCACGCGCTTTTTCAACCATTTTGTCCCGGCTTCGATTGCATAGCGCTGCGATCTCTACATTCGGGATGCGGCTCCAAGCCTGCAGATGCTTCTCCGACCAGAATCCTGTTCCAACAAGCCCAATTCTCCAAACCACCGTCATTCGCCTCTCATTCGCTTGTTTGTGTTTCGTGAATACATAAAGTATGTATAATGTATACATTCACTGTCAAGCGCTATTTTCCTCCAATGAATTCGCGTTATTTCAATAAAATATATGACAAGGTTCGTTTGCTATGCTCTGCTGCGGAACGCTGCCGGGAGCTTGTTCATCAGCTGCACGCGGTTCTTTACACTCGCCTTCTTAAAAATATTCGAAATATGCTTCTTCACCGTCGCTTCGCTAAGGCAAAGTTCGCTTGCGATTTCTTTGTTCGAACGTCCCTCAAGGAGAAGGCGGGCCACCTCTTGCTCGCGGAACGAGAGCAGCACCTCCGGCGCTCCAGACAGCTCCTCAGCTTCCTGCTCCAACACATCGGCATGCCTGCTCTGCATACTGTCCTCTTCGGGCAGATCGAAGGAAGCAATCATTTTGCTCATATAACTATGCAGCTTGCTGCCCCTCGTATCCATGACATAGTAGCGGTTCATCGTCACTCCGTCGTAATCGGAATGCATGGCTCCCTCTACCACTTCAAGTCCAAGGCTCGTGCAAATCGCATACGAGATCGGGTTCTCCGTCGGCGCTGCGACCACGAATCCTGCGGTCAGAATATGATTGATAAACGTGAACAAGGACGCCTGCATCATAGAAATATCGGAGAAATCATACACATCCAGGATTTTCACAAAATAACCGGCTTTCGTATGTCCCGGTACCATGAGCTCGCTTCGTTCCGATTCCGTAAGGTGATTGAAATAAGCCGCCGAGAGCGGAGCCGAGAGCAAGTATTTCATCGTCTTCTTGTTGATTGGAATAATCTCCATCATGCCATAGACGGCGCCTTCGGCGTTGCGGATTAGCTTCACGCAGGTCGGATCAAGCTCATAGAGCTCTTTCATTCGAATTTGATTCAGAACCCCAAGGCTCTCCTTCACCGACAGTACGTATTCTTCCTGTAGCCCTGTTTCCCGGTTGATATAGTGAAGGACGGCATCACGCGCCGACTGTCTTCGGAGCTCCATATAGCGCTCAGCCTCCTCCCAATTCGACGGATGGAGCGGCTCTGCACTGAAGGAGATCGACTGCTGATAGAGTAAGAATTGCAGGAATTGATTGCCGATATAGAATAATATCTCGCCGTTCTCCCATGCCGCTGTCTTCTGTTTGGCGGATTGTTTCATCTTGTCGCAATAGAATAGGACGCAGCGCTTCCATATGCGGTGATAATATTCAGGCCTGCGAAGCCGCAGATCCGTGCCGATCGCATCCCGAAGCAAATCATGCAGCAGCCAGCCCCGCTCAACGCGCTGCACGAAGGAGTAACCGGTAAGCTTCAAGAATTGCTCGCTCGTCACCGGCTTCTCCAGCACATGGCCGAGCAGGTCTTGATTGAAGCTGCGAAGCACTGCCGAAGCCTCTACCAATTCTCTCATCTCCGGGTCAGGCACTTCACGCAGCCATGTGCTGACAACCTGCATAAACACTTCGCTGTCTGCGAATGTCTCCTTCGGCAGCGCGCCTGCAAGCGTCGTCGAGACGAGCAGCGAGAGCGTAAGCGGATGCCCCTTCGTTCTGCTCCAGATCTGCTTGACATTGTCTGTCTTCACGATACCGAAGCGCTCCAGATAGAGCTGCGCGGCATTATAATTGAGGTCGCTGAGAGGCATCTGATGGATGAGCTGCCGCCAGCCTGGCGAAGACAGCCACGAACCTTGCAGCCTGAACCTGCCGGCAAGGATAACGAGAATGCCCGGATGCAGCTGCGCGAGAAACTGCTCGCGCAGCCAATACTCCATCTCGCCGAACGATTCGAAGGAATCGAGCGCCAGCACCATTTTCCCATGGAGCGCCATGTCGGCTAACGCTTGTAAGCAGATTTCAATCAACTGTAAAGCGTCGCTGCTCTGAAGAATCGACTGTACCGGGTAACGAATCGCTCGGAGCACATGATGACAGAAGTCTACCGGATTGCCGGGGAAGACGCGGCAGTCGAGCAGCAGAAATTGAACGTTCCTCTCCTGCGCCAACCGCCGGAATTCGTGCAGCAGATAGCTTTTGCCAATTCCTCCGGTTCCGTACACATTAATGATGCCGCCTTGATCCGTCGCCCCATGAAGCCGATTGACAAAGAACTGAATTTCTCTATCACGTCCAACAAGGTAGTGCTGCTCCATCAAGTCAAGTGTCCTCGCTACCCGCTCATTACCGCTGCTTCTCTCCATGTCCACGCCCCTCTTATCTTAAGCATCAGGTTCCGTGAATACCACTGCAGTACTCCTTTTATACAACTTTCGGATACTATTTATTCTACAGCCGCTATGCTATTTTTGAAATATCTGTAAGTGAGCCTGTTGACCTAAATTTGCGACATGAATGCAGAAACATATATTTTCTTGGGAGGCTAGCCGTAATGAAGAGAAAAAGCATGATTGCCTTACTATCCGCCACAGCGCTACTGTCAATGACTACAGGAGCGTTCGCAGCCACAACGTCGACGACGATTAAGGCCGTGCTCGACGGCACGCTGCATTTCAAGAAAGACGGCAAAGACTGGCAGCCTACCGATGCCAATGGCAAGAAACAACTTCCGATTACGTACAAAGGCACCACTTATCTGCCGCTTCGTTCAACTGCAGATGCGCTCGGCGTACCCTTGAAATATGATCCGGCAACGAAGACCGTCAGTCTAGGCGAGTCAGGCACGGCAGCAACGAACAAACATATCACCTTCTATGATAAGCATATTAAGAAGGTCAAAGACTTTACAGTGAAGTATAACGATGTCATTAATAAAGCGCAGCTTGTGTTTGACGGCAAGCAGTATAATGGCGCGTATTCCTTCGCTGTAGCCCATTATGAAGACTATTACTTAACCTTCGACTTCGGCGCGAAATACAAGACGCTGCACTTAATCGTCGTCCCTGAGGTCGACATGAAGATGAAAGTATATAACGGAGATAAGCAGCAGTTATCCGATGAAATTACGCTCTATAAAGGCGAAGTGACCGAGGTCGACGTCGATTTGCAAAGCAGCCAGCAAGTCATGATCTACGGCTATGGCGTTGACTTTGGCAAGGATGTCTTCCTTAATATCCTGAAAGACAGCTACGTGACGAATGAACCTATTCCGGGTCCCGGCCTTACGCCCCCGGATGATATCGGCTCTACCATTCGCTAGACAATGAACACCAACGAACACCTTCAAGAGGGCGCATCCCGCTTCTTTCAAAGCGGACTTCTTCTTGAAGGTGTTTCTTTATGCACTATTTTGCAGCTTATCCCTATATATATGGAGCATAGGCAAGTTATGAGAGGAGGAGGAATGTGGTTACGAAACGGAGAAGATGGCTGCTCGTCTTGTCGCTCTGCATCTGTGCGGTTCTTATGATGCCAACGATTGCAGCTGCGTTACCTATTCATCTTAAGCCCGGTATACCCGCAAAACCAGTGCGTCTCGCGCCATCCGGCGAACAAATCTGGTCCAAGCAAGTCGGACAACAGAATACGACCGCTCCCGCTATTGGCCCGGACGGCACTCTCTACATGCATGTCGTTCTAGGCTTCCTAAGCGCCTATCATCCGGATGGCACGTTGAAATGGACACACAGCGGGTTCTCGTATATTACGTCCATTACGGCTAGACAAGATGGTACGGTGTATATCGTCGACGATAGCGGGCTGCACGCTTATACATCAGACGGCAATTTGAAGTGGAGCATCTCCCTCCCTTACGCGACAGCGCCGTTGTTCGGCAAAGACGGCGCCATCTATGTCGTTACGAACGTAGGAGAAAGAAGCACGCTGCAGGCCATCTCGCCTCTTGGCCAGAAAAGATGGAGCTTCGAGCTCGATCAAACATCCGATACGGTTGGAGGCGCAATCGGGCCTGACGACACGATCTACCTGAGCGGGATTCGCGGAGCGCTGTATGCAGTAGCGCCGCGAACTGCCGTAACGGTCACTCTCCCGGCGATTGGACATGAGAAGCCGAGGGAGATTACAAGGCTCATGCCGACTCCCCATCTGAAATGGAAGACGATCGTTGGAAGCAAATTCCCGTATGTGGCCATAGATACGAATGGGACCGCGACACTCTATGCCGGCTCGGATGACAGCAATCTGTACAAGGTGGATATGTCGACCGGAGCAGCCACCGTGTGGTTCTCCGCGAACGGGGCGATCATCACACAACCTGTCTTTGCTGCTGACCATACGATGTACCTTATTACTTCTAACCGCTTATATGCCATTAATCCGGACGGCACAGTCAAATGGCTGCTGCAGGCTAAGTTTCAGATCACGACATCAGTAGCTCTTGATGCGCAAGGCAATGTCTATTTCGGCTCGAAGGAATCCGTTCTGTATGCGCTCAGTTCCGGTGGACGACTGTTATGGAAATTCAAGACAGGCGGAGCCATTCTCCATACGCCTGTTATCGGCTCACTGCAGTCTGTTGCTCTTCAGCCTCCGGTCTATATCGTGTCCGATGACGGTAAGCTGTACGCCGTAAGGGCGCCTAGTTCAGTCTAGCTGGTATGACAAGAAAGTCCCCTCGGGAGCGCTGCTCGCTGCCTGAGGGGACTTTCTTGGTTTAATGCGTCGTCGTCAAATATTCGGCTAATAGCCGGACACCCCAGCCGGTAGCTCCGGGGCTAAGCTGCCCCTTGGCAGATGAACTATCCTTCGGTCCGTTCATATCGATATGCGCCCATTCCAGCGACGGATGGACGAATTTGCGCAGGAACAGCGCCGCCATTATCGCGCCACCGCCATTGCCGCTGCTGATGTTGGAGGCATCCGCATAATCGCTCGACAGGTAGCGCTCATACTCATCGACCAGAGGCAGCTGCCACACCTTCTCACCGAATGGCTCGCCTGCAACCGTTAGTGCCTTCACGAACGAATCATGGCCGAAGATTCCTGCAACGCTTGTTCCAAGTGCGCCGACGACCGAATACGTAAGCGTCGCCATATCGATTGCTTTCTTAGCCCCTAAGCTGTGTGCATAGACCAAGGCGTCAGCCAATATAAGGCGGCCCTCCGAGTCGGTATTGCCAACCTGAATCGTAACGCCATTCGCATAACGAATCACTTCGCCGGGAAGCATCGACCGATCGGATGGATTATTCTCTGCCGACGGAACGAGAACAACGACATTCGCTGCAGCAGAGCTGCGAACGAGCACATCAAGCGCTCCCAGCACGCCTGCAGCGCCAGCCATATCCATGCGCATGTCGCTAATATCGTTGTCGCGCTTCAGACTGATGCCGCCCGTATCAAACGTGATGCCTTTGCCGATCAAGGCGACTAGCGGCTTCGACGCATCCGTGCAATAACGAAGCTCTATGAATACCGGAGGATGAATACTTCCTTTGCCGACTGCCGCAACGCCGGTGAAGCCTCTCTTCCGAAGCTCCTCGCCTTCGTATACCGATACTTGCACAGGTGTGCCGGCAAAGCGCTGCACCGTTCTTTCCGCCAAGTCGCGCGGGCGCAAATAATTCGGAGGCTCGTTCGTCAAGTCGCGCGCCCACATCGTGCTCTCGGCGCGAATCTGTCCAAGCTTGACCGCATCCTCAAGCTCTTCCGTGCTCTCGTAATCGAAGTAGATGTCGATGTCTACCCGTTCCGATTTGGCAGACTTGTAGTGCTCGAACGAGTAAGTGCCGAGAAGGGAGCCTTCAACCCAAGCTTCAAGCAAGTCAGTCAGCAGGCTTGACAATTCCGCCGCGGAAGACGGGCTTTGCAGCGCTTCGAACGATACGAGGGCCGTCATCCGCTTGTCCTTAAGCAGCGCACGCCCTGCATTCCCTGCTCCATCCCGCAGGTAGGCTTGCTGGAATTGCTCGGCTCCGCCAAGTCCGACAAGCAGCAGATCCGGCTGACCATTCGTACTGTAGAACCAGGTCACCGCACCTCTTTCCCCCATATAAGGTTGAAGCGTTGCGTGCCGCAATACCTCTATCGTCTGTGCCAGCTCCGGCAAGCTTTGCGTGAAGCATGGCACAATGATGGTCTGAACCGCCGCGCTTCGGCTAACTTCGAATTTCATCGCAAGATCCCTCCATAACAACTCTCTTAAGCGTTAACTAGAGCTCTAATAGATCTTTACAAAGATTGAGAAGCCGCTCCGGCTTCCCGGTTGTAATGGCGTCCACATTCATATGAATCAACGCTTCCATCGTTTCCAGCTCATTCACCGTATACGCCCATACGAGCAACCCGGACGCATGTGCGAGTTCTACGACCTGCTGCCTGCATGTCGAGTAATGCATATTCAGTCCGACATAGCCGCCTTGGAGCGCTTGCCCGCATACTCGCTCAGCATACTCCTCATACCGCTCTGATTCCGCCTCTGTCAGATGGGTCGGCGTATTCAGCATCACTTTTATATCCGGAAAATGCTCAGCGAGCAGATCGTGTCCGGTAATGAATGCTCGTCCTTGCGCTTGCCATTCGTGCACCAGCTTCACTGTAGGCTCAATCGCCTCTACGGACTTGATGTCCAGGTTGAGCATGAGACGTTCATTATCCGAGGCGCGAAGCACCTGCTCAAGCGTAGCTAGTTCATAGTCCGCATAGCTCGGGTTCAGCAGCACCCTCATCTCTGGGTCACTCAGCTGCTCGTAGCTGTATTCGCGCAAATACGGCGTGTCATCATGAAGCAGAACCGCGGTACCGTCCATAGCGGCATGCACATCCACCTCGGCAATATGCGCGCCGCTTGCCAGCGCTTCGTAGAAGGAAGCCATCGTATTATCAGGATGAACGCCGCAGCCCGTATGAGCTGCAGTCAATGTTCTGCACATCACAAACGCCCCTTCCTATTGAAACAAAATTCGGCCGTCTAACGTAAAGTTAGACCGGCCGCCCTGTTGATTGTCTAACGATAAGCTCCGGCCCCAGTACAATGCGATTCTGCGAACCCGGCTGCCTCGGCTCGCGCTTGCCGATGATAAGGTCGACAGCAAGCTGGCCAAGCTTGTCGGTTGGCTGGGCAATAGTTGTCAGCGCCGGATCGGTTACCGTAGCAAGAATCGTATTGTCGAACCCGATAATTGAAACTTCATCCGGGACGCGAAGCGATAGCTCCTTCGCCGCCTGCAGCGCTCCGATAGCGAGCAAGTCGTTGCAGCAGAACAAGGCGGTTGGCCGCACCTTCGCTTCGAGCAGCGCGAATGCGTTGCGCTTGCCGTCCTTCACTAAGTCACGCTCGCTTGCCCGCACTGACGTCTCGGCCAGCTCTAACCCCACCGCCGCAAGCTCCTCGCGGAAGCCGCGAATCCGCTCTTGCGAGCTCGGAATCTTCACGCTCTCCGCGAGCACCGCCATATGCGTATGTCCAAGCTCGATAAGGTGGCGGGCAGCTAACCGTCCGCCCTCGTAATCGTCAATGACAACCGTATCGACATCAAGCCCTTGTAGCTCACGGGCAATTGCGGCGATCGGCACCGACTTCGCGAGCAGCTTCTCCAGCATTTCTTTGCCGCCCATACCTGTTCCAATAATGATGCCGTCCACTTGCTTCTGCTCAAGCAGCGACAAGTAGTTCTCGCCGCGTTCGTCACGGTTGTCCGTGCTGCAGATCACAATACTATAACCGTGAATGCTGCCCTGATCCTCTACGGCGCGAGCTATCTCGGCGAAGAAAGGATTGGAAATGTCGGGAACGAGCAGTCCGAGCGTATATGTTTTTTTGCCGGTTAATGCAGCGGCGATGACGCTCGGCTTGTAGCTCAGTTTCTCCATTACGCTGATAATGGCGGCGCGACGCTCTTCACTTATTTTACCTTTGCCGTTGATCACTTGTGACACTGCTGCTATAGATACACCGGCTTCACGAGCTACGTCGTATATCGTCGCTTTCATCATCCATTCCTTCCTAGGCCGATCACTCACAAAGCTTACTTGACGCTCGGATTGACCATGATCCATGCATGATCCGGGTCGTTATGGAACTTCCATGTGCGAACCGGACCGGCCATTACATTCAAATAATAACAATCATATCCGGGAGGCGCGCACACCGGATGATAGCCTTCTGGCACGAGAACGGCCTGACCGTCCTTCACGACAAGCGTCTCATCGAGCGATCTGTCATCGGTGTATACCCGCTGGATGGCAAATCCATTTTCTTGTGCGATCTTGAAATAATACGTTTCTTCCAGCAGCGATTCTTCCGGCAGCGCATTGCGATCATGCTTATGCGGCGGATAGCTCGACCAGTGCCCATTCGGCGTAAATACCTCTACGACAAGAAGGCTGTCAGCTGACTGCTGCTCTGGCAAAATATTGTGGATCTGGCGCTCAATATTACCATATCCGCGCGTTTCGCGGCCAACGTCCTCTGGCTTAATCAGCCTTGCCTCATAATTCCCGCTGCCCGGCGCGGTGCAGATGGCTACCTCAAGCTCGGTTAACGCTTCAAGCTCAAACTCATCCTCATTCGGAACGTACACCGAATAAGGTGGCGTGCGCTCAAATACGCTCATCCGGCTACCGATGTCGCGCCATTCCTTCGCTTTCGTCTTCACGTCCGCTTTGCCGCTTAACAGCACAAGGCATACTTCCCGGTCTCCCGTAGCCTGCTTACGCGACTCCCCAGCAGCAAGACGAACAACCTCAAAGCCTACGTACTCCCATCCCGCCGACTCCGGCGTAATGGCGAGCAAGCGTCCGTGCTCATCCGGCTGCTCTGCCGGTTTTACGATTAAATTGGCCATATTCGGTTATGCTCCCTTACTCCATTATGCGAAATGCAAATGCTGTTCTGCAAGCTGAACCGCTTCATCTGTCTTAACTGGCCGCCCCAGCATCAGCGACAGCTTCGCCGCAAGCGCAGCCCGCTCTGCCGCAAGCCCGTCATTACCGCTTACTGGCACCGACTTGTCATAGATAATGCAGTCGATAAACATGCGCGTCTCTTCTACATAGGCAGCTTGATAGCGTTCGAGGAAGAAGTGAAGCGGCTTATCGCGATATACCGCTTCCGCTGTGCTGATCTCCGCGGTGTTCGGGTAATCGTTCGTGACCGCAACTGAGCCTTTGGAGCCGAACACCTCCACCCGCTGATCGTAGCCGTACACGGCTTGACGGCTGTTATCAATGACGCCAATCGCACCGTTCGAGAATTTCAGCGAAACGACCGCCGTATCGACATCGCCGAATTCGGAGAATGCCGGATCAATGAGCACCGCGCCTTGCGTGTAAACCTCAGTAATTTCGCTGCCCGAAACGAAGCGAGCCATATCGAAATCGTGAATCATCATATCCATGAACATGCCGCCGGACACGCGGATATAGTCTTTATGAGGCGGGTTCGGGTCGCGGGATGTGATCTTCACAATATGCGCAGAGCCAATGGTCCCGCCTTGAACATGCTCGGCAATCCGTTTGAAATTATGGTCAAACCGGCGATTGAAGCCGATTTGCAGTTTAACGCCGGCTTTATCGACGGCTTGTGTCGCTTCGATCGTCTGCTTGATGTCCATGCTAACAGGTTTCTCGCAGAAAATATGCTTGCCCGCCGCAGCCGCTTGCTGAATAAGCGGCACATGCGTATCGGTCGATGAGCAGATGAAGACGGCGTCAATATCCGGGTTCGCAATAATCGCGCCGCTATCCTTCGTTACTGAAGCGATGCCCCGCTCAGCTGCCCATGCTTCGAGCTCCGGTCCAGCGAATAAATCACTTACCGCTGCTACCTCAACTTGCGGCAGACGGAGCAGATTGTCCACATGGATTTTGCCGATGCGGCCCGCGCCGATAATGCCAACTCTTACCTTTTGCATGCGTAACATGCCTCCTCTGAAGTGTCTGCTACCAGCGTGTCGTTACCATTTTTTTGCGAGTATAGAACTCTACGCCATCCGAGCCGTTGGCGTGAAGATCGCCGTAGAACGACTTCTTCCAGCCCGAGAACGGGAAGAATGCCATCGGAGCCGGTACGCCAAGATTAACGCCAAGCATGCCCGCGTCGATCGTCTCGCGGAATTGACGCATACTCGAACCGCTCTTCGTAAACAAGCATGCACCGTTAGCGAAGTCTGAACGGTTAGACAGCTCAATCGCCTCTTCAAGCGTCGCTACGCGAACGATGGACAGCACGGGAGCGAAGATTTCGTCCTCCCAGATTTTCATGCCGCCTTGCACACCGTCAAATATCGTCGGTCCTACAAAGTACCCGTCGCCTGAGCAAGCAGCGTCTTTACGACCGTCACGAACGAGCAGAGCGCCTTCGTTCTCGCCGATCTCAATATACTTAAGCGTCCGTTCCTTGTGCGGTCCGCGAATAACTGGCCCCAGGAATACGCCTTCCTCCAGACCATTGCCGATCGTAAGGCGGTTAGCCGCTTCGATCAGTCTGTTCACCAGTACGTCGCCAATTTCGCCGACTGCGACAACGACGGAGCAAGCCATACAGCGCTCACCGGCAGAGCCGAAGGCAGCGCTAATGATTTCCTTGACCGTCAGATCCAGATCAGCATCCGGCATAACGATGGAATGATTCTTCGCGCCAGCCAGCGCTTGAACGCGCTTGCCATGGGCGGATGCGGTTTTGTACACATATTCAGCTACCGGCTGCGAGCCGACAAAGGACACAGCTCCGATGCTTGGATGCTCCAAGATGCCATTCACGACATCATGCGCGCCATGCACGATATTGAACACGCCGCTTGGTAAGCCAGCTTCGTGGAACAGCTCTGCCAGACGATTGGCAAGGAGCGGCGTCCGCTCGGATGGCTTCAGTACGAAAGCATTGCCGCAAGCAATGGCAAGCGGGAACATCCAGCACGGCACCATCATCGGGAAGTTGAACGGCGTAATGCCGGCAACGACGCCAACTGGATAGCGGTACATGCCAGATTCCAAATTCGAAGCGATATCCGGCAGCTGCTTGCCCATCATGAGCGTAGGAGCGCCTGCAGCGAACTCGACGCATTCAATGCCGCGCTGCACTTCACCGTAAGCTTCGGTGTAGCTCTTGCCATTCTCAAGTGTAACCAGGCGAGCTAGCGACTCCCAGTTATCGATGAGCAACTGTTGATATTTGAACAGCACGCGTGCACGGCGAGGAACCGGCGTGCGGCCCCAGCTAGCCGCCGCTTCCTTCGCAGCCCGAGCGGCAGCGTCTACATCTTCTCGTGTGGAGAGCGGAACTTGCGCCAGCACCTCTTCGGTTGCAGGATTATAGACGTTCTCATAGCTCGCGGCAGCGGAAGCGGTCCATTGCCCGCCGATCCAATTTTGCAGCACTTGCGGTTGTGTTTGTGATTGTGACTGTGTCATGCTTTATGCCCCTTCCTAATCGTTAATTCGCCGTAATAAGTCCGTTGTTGCAGTCCTCGATATATTGCAGCACTTGATTCTCCGTCGGCATCGCATCCGAGCAGCTATGGCTCGAAATGACGATACAAGCCGCCGCGCTGCCAAACTCCATACATTGCTCAAGCGTCCAACCGTGCATGATGCCGTGCAGGAAGCCCGCTGCGTAAGAATCGCCCGCGCCGAATGTCTTGATAACTTTGGCCGGGAAGCTCTTCGCTCTATGGCTCTTGTTGTCTGCCGTGTAAGCGATGGAGCCTTCCTTGCCATGCTTAATGATTACGATCTTGGCAGCGTGATGGAACCACTTCGCAGCGGTTACTTGATCGCTATGCTCCGGATTCTGTTCGAACACTTCCATCATGTCGAACTCTTCTCTCGTGCCAAGAATGATATCGCACTGCGCTGCGGCCAGGTTATAGTAAACGGCCGTTTCTTCCTTCGAAATCCATGTATAAGGGCGGTAATCCAGATCAAAGGCGATCACAGTGCCATGCTTCTTCGCGTACTCCAGCGCTTGGAATACCGCTTCTCTCGAAGGGCTCTTCGCTAGCGCCGTTCCCGAGATGAGAAGCATCTTCGACCTCGCGATAAGCTCCTCGCTCACCTCGCTCGCTGTAAGCAGCAGGTCAGCGGCGTTGTCACGGTACATCAGAATGCTGCATTCCGACGGGCTCTTGATTTCCGTGAAAGCCAGCCCCGTTACTGCGCCGGTCTCATCCGTAACCACATTGGATGTTTCAATGCTGCACTTCTCCAAATAACTGTTAATGAAGCGTCCCATCTGATCATTTGCGATCTTGCCGATAAAAGCGGTCTTGCGCGAGAGCCGCGACATGCCAATCGTAATGTTGGCCGGCGAGCCGCCTACATACTTCGTGAACGTCATCGTCTCTTCCATCGGACAATTGATCTCATTGGCATTGAGGTCGATGCAGAGCCGTCCGATCGCGGTAAAGTCAATCGATTTCTCCTCAGAGAAGGTTACATAAGTCGCCATCGCTTACTTCGCACCTTTCTCTGCAACGAGGGAATCGAGATATTGAAGCGCTTTTGCTGCATATTCATAAGCGGGGTGAAGCCCTGGATCCTGTTCGCCTTCGAGCAGCGCCCAGCCACTATAATTACGATCAACCAATTCATTAATGATTGGAGCAAAATCAATGCAGCCATCGCCCGGAACGGTAAATACGCCTTTGCGGATACACGTGATGAAGTCGGAATTCTCTTCGCGAGCCTCAGCCAGCACCTCGGGACGAATATCCTTCAGATGCACGTAAGCAACACGGTCGTAGTGCTTCTGCAGAACAGACAGCGGATCCGCGCCTCCGTAGTAAGCGTGGCCTGTATCGAACAGCAAGTACACGAGGTTCGGATCTGTCAGCTCCATCAGCTTGTCGATCTCCTCTGGCCGCTCGACGACTGTTCCGCCGTGGTGATGATACGTAAGCTTTAATCCGTATTCCTTCGCAATTGCACCTGCAGCATTTAACCCTCTCGCCAGCGCTTCCCACTGTTCCTCATTCAGACGCTGTACTTCGCTTGGCGATTGCCGCGGATCGAAGTGAAGCGAACCTCCTGCCTCACAGGTGCTGATTACCGTGCTGCCCATTTCCTTAAGGAACTTGGCATGCGCTCTGTAAGCTTCTAGCTCCGACTCATGGTAAGCCGGATCAGAGAATAATACGGACTTCCATTGTGATGTCAGGCTGATGCCGCGACGTGCAAGCTCTTGCTTCAACACTTCAGGGTCAGTCGGGAATTTGCGCCCCATCTCCGTGCCTGTAAGTCCGAGCTTCTGAATTTCGTCTACGATCTGCTCGAACGTCGTTTCGTCGCCATGCTCCTTCACATCTTCTCCAACCCAGTTAATGGGATGAATGCCTAATCGAAACGGAATGTTCTTCATATGTGAATGCCTCCTCGTCTACAAAAGGGTAATGGACTGAATCTTCTCGTTCATCGCTTTGCCTGCTTTCACAACTTGTTCGCGCTCCGATATTTCTGGTACGGCAACGTTCCACCAGGACTCGTAACCGCCAGTCCCTGTGCCTGCTACGACTGGAATCTCGATCAGCGTCGTTACCGTCTCTTGCTTCGCTTGCTGGATCGCTGCTCTCAATTCCTCCGCATTGTTCGCTTTGTAAGCTTTCGCTCCAAGCGCTCTCGCATGTGCGGCAAAATCAATCTGCAAGTACTCTCCTGTAAGCCTGCCCGTCTCTTCGGAACGGTAGCGGAACTCATTGCCGAAGCCTGCGCTGCCTTGGCTCTTCTGCAAGCCGTGAATGCATCCGTAGCCATGATTGTCGAGCAGCAATATCGTGATTTTGGTTCCTTCCTGCAAGCTTGTAACCAGCTCCGAGTGCAGCATCAGATAGCTGCCGTCGCCGACGAACGCATATACCTCTCGATCAGGCTCCGCAAGCTTAGCGCCAAACGCACCTGCAATCTCGTACCCCATGCAGGAGAAGCCGTATTCCATGTGATAAGTCTTCGGCTGAACCGGTCTCCATACCCGGTGAAGATCGCCTGGCATGCTGCCTGCCGCGCATACGACAACCGAGCTTGGATCAATCGTTTCTTGAATGACGCCCAGCGCGCGGGTTTGAGCTAAGCCGAGTTCATGTTCAATCGCAAACAGGCGGTTGACTTCGTCATCCCACTCACGCTTGTGTGCTGCGATTGTATCTTCGCTATAGCTGCTTGCGTAGCTGGAGTCTGACAGTGCCGAATGGAGGGCGATAAGACCTTCCTTCGCATCCGCAGTGATCGAGACGCCGTTCAGCTTGGAGGAGTCAAATGCGCTGACGTTAATATTAACGAACTGCACATTCGGGTTCGTGAACGCCGATTTCGATGCTGTCGTGAAGTCCGAGTAACGCGTGCCTACGCCGATTATGAGGTCCGCTTCCTGCGCCAGCTTGTTCGCTGCAAGCGTTCCTGTTACCCCGACCCCGCCGACATTAAGCGGATGATTCCATGGTAATACGCTCTTGCCCGCTTGCGTCTCTGCGACCGGAATGCGATAGGCTTCTGCAAAAGCAGCCAGCTCGCGCATCGCGTCCGCATACAGTACGCCACCGCCGGCAATAATCAGCGGTTGCTTCTTGCTCGCGATTAGCGCTGCTGCGCGTTTGATCGCCTCAGGCGCCGCAGGACGGCGATCGATATAGTGAACTTTGCGCTCGAAGAAGGAGAGCGGATAATCATACGATTCTGCCTGTACATCCTGAGGAAGTGCGAGCGTAACGGCGCCTGTCTCAGCCGGATCCGTGAGCACGCGCATCGCTTGAACCGCAGCTGTGATGAGCTGCTCTGGCCTTACGATACGATCCCAATATTTGCTGATCGCCTTGAAAGGCTCATTCGCGGAGATCGTGTAATCGCTTACGACTTCCAGCTGTTGAAGCACCGGATCAGGCTGTCTGCTTGCGAAGTTGTCTCCTGGAAGCAGCAGTACCGGAATCCGATTCACGGTCGCTGTAGCAGCTGCTGTAATCATGTTGAGTGCGCCGGGACCGATCGAAGAGGTACACGCATAAATCTGCTTGCGATTCTTCTGCTTGGCAAAAGCAGCTGCGGCATGAACCATCCCCTGCTCGTTCTTGCCTTGTACATAGACGAGCTCGCCAGCAGCATTTTCCAGTGCTTCGCCGATTCCCGTCACGTTGCCATGTCCGAAGATGCCCATGACGCCTTTCACAAACTTGATTTCTTCACCGTCCACCGATATGTACTGCTGATCCAGAAACTTTAATAGTGCCTGTGCCATCGTTAATCGAATTGTGCTCATGAATGCTCTGATCCTCCTATTTATTTAATAAGGTTAAGCGCTTTACCTGAGCTTAAAATAATAGCGCCTAACATACATCTAAAGTTGTAGATTAAGCGCTTAATCTCATCATACTTATTTTGTCTTCTGTTCTCAAGTACCTCTCTCAAAAAAATTAATAGACTGTCCCAATCATCTATATGATGAATAACTCAGGACAGTCTCTTCTCTTACCTATTTGCTATATTTATCTTAAACGTTGAGATGGAATCGTTCATTGTCTCCGCGGTCTGTGCCAGAGACTGTGTCGCGCTAGCCGTTTCAATCGCCGATGCCGCTCCTTCTTCGCTCGATGCCGCTATAGACTCAATCATCAGCTTAAATTCCGATGCTCCGGATTGCTGAGATACGCTTGCTTCTGCGATCTCATATACTTTGTGCGACGTTTCGCCAACCTTTAGCTCGATGTCCTCGAACGCTTTGCTCGTGCGCTTCGATTGGCTTACGCCTTCCTCGACAACACGCACCGTCTTCTCCGTGTTCGTCTGAATGCCCCGGATGATGCCGGAAATCTGCTTCGTCGCTTCGCCGCTTCGTTCAGCCAGCTTGCGGACTTCTTCCGCAACGACTCCGAAGCCGCGGCCTTGATCACCCGCGCGAGCCGCTTCGATCGCTGCATTCAGCGCAAGCAGGTTCGTCTGTTCGGAAATTTCTTCAATGACCGCTATGATCTCGCCGATTCGCTTCGAATCGTTCACGAGCAGAGCCATTTGTTCGCTAACCTCATTCATGCTCTGGATGGAGCCAAGGATGACTTTGCCGCCGTCCTGCGCGATGCCTTCCGTCTGTCTTGACAGCTCCGCCGCTTCCTTCGCCCGTATCGATGACAGCTGGATGGCTTCTAGGAATGTTGTGAACAGCTCATACATCGTCTGCGAAGATTCCGCTTGCTGCGTGCTTCCTTGCGCCATCTCTTCTGTGCTTGCCGAAATCTCTTCTGCCGCTGCTGCTACTTGCTCGGAATTGACCATGATCTGGCCAATAAGCCGGCTCATATTGTCCACCATCTCGTTAAAGTTCTGGCTGAGTGCGCCAACTTCATCTTTGGATTGAATGTCCAATCTGTCGAACGTGAGGTCTCCTGCCGCCAACTGCTGTGAGATACTCGTCAGCTTCACAATTGGCTTGGTCATCCTCGTCACGAAGATGTAGACGATTACAGCCGATGCAATCAGGAACGCAATAATCATGAGGAGCAAGCTGATCGTTTCGCTCCAGGCCTTGGCCGTCGTCTTCGAAACATCGATGTCGACGGCATACAGCGCAACAACATTGCCGCTATCACCTAGAATCGGGTAGAATCCAGTCATCCAAGTGCCGAAACTATCTTCTGTAATATCCGTCACATGCATTTCTTTCGTCTTAAACGTCTGCTCGGCAGGTACATTGAACGAATCATCGCCAATATATTCCGATCCATATGTAAATTCGCCCACAAGCAGCGAGCTGCTCGTGACTGGGAGATAGGTTTTGCCGTCTTTGAGGGTTACAAGGTAGATGTTCGCAATCGTCCCATCCATCTCACCGATCATACGGTCAAATTCCTTGTTCATGGATAGCACATCGGGATTATCCTTGCTCGGATTGTCAATCACCGATTTCACCTTGCTGAGGTCAACATTCTCCCCGAGCATGAGCGCGTAGGCGTGAAGTCCAGTCTTCATCGAAGCTATGTTGCTCGTCTTGATCTTCGAGTACACAATACCCATCGTGGAGACGCCGAACGCTAATAAAATCGATACAATAATTAGAACTAGCTTCATTCCCATCGAAAGCCTGATTTTGCTCATTATTCATGCTGCTCCTTCTTCTTGATGTTTTATCTGGCTTTTATTTCCACTAATACGACCAACTCACCAATAATATAAGAAAATAGTTAGGAAAATAATGAGATATTATCAGCAAAGTGTTAGATTTGTGTGTCTAAACCGAAGATATGCTGTATTTTTCGGAGCGATAAACGTTTAATTTTCGTTAGTACGTCCTTTTTAGTTGCTGAGAGGAGGTTGATGCTTTCGGCCTCTAAGCAGCTTCTTCCTTCGGCTTGGACGGCCTTGTTTAGGTGCTGAGAGAGGGTTTTTCCGCTCTCAAACCTCTAACTCCCGAATGGACTGACCCGTTAAGTCGGTGAGAGAGGCTCTTCCCGCTCTCACTTCGGTTTTCCACTACAAGTGGGGGCTTTTCCGCTCTCAGCTCATATTCTCACGCTCAAACTGCCCATTTTACCGCTGAAAGAGGCTTTTCCCGCTCTCACTTCGGTTTTCCACTACTTTCGCGCTTCGAGAGAGGGTTTTTCCGCTCTCAGCTCCTATTCTCACGCTTAAACTACCCATTTTACCGCTGAGAGAGGCTTTTCTCGCTTTCACTTCGGTTTTCCACTACTTTCGCGCACCGAGAGAGGGTTTTTCCGCTCTCAATGCGCGGAATCACGTTATATGGTTAGTTTGGCGTGCTGGATGTCGGGGTTCCCGATTCTCGGGAATTGTTTGGAGGTGAATTCGACTTGAGAGTGAGAGAATCCGCTTCTCAATGAGCGGAAATTCGTTAGTTGCTTAGTTGGCGTGCTGGGTGTCGGGGTCCGGTTCTCGAGGCTTGTTTGGAGGTGAATTCGACTTGAGAGAAGGGATCCGCTTCTCTGTCGTCACGAAGTACGGAGCTGACTATTGCTGAGAGAACATATACGTGCTCTCAGCTTGCAATCTCGCTGTTTTCTCCGCTGAGAGAACGTATTTGTGCTCTCGTGGGGCGATTCGTAAGTATTTCCTCGCAGAAGCAAGCCGAGAGAACACATACGTGCTCTCAGCTTGCAAATTCGCGGATTTCACCGCTGAGAGAACATATATGTGCTCTCGAGAGCTTGTACGCCCCCGGAGGCCTCCGCTCAGGTACACGTCTGGGCGCCCCACCTCCAAACACAGCAAAGAAGCCGCCCACCTAGCGGCGGCCCAAGCGGCTTCTTACGCTAAACCATCTAGCCTCGCGCTGACTTGCGAGGCCTGCTGCTTTGCGCTGCGCGGCCTGACGGCTTGCTGCGCGGGAGAAAGCCGAGCTCGCGCACGTAAGCGCGCCAGCGCTTCTCATAGAGCGTGAACGTCTCTTTCACTTCCTGCGCGATGGCGCCTTGGTGGCGGACTGTGCCCATCGCATCATGCTTGCGGTATGCGCTTAGCGGCTCGGGAATGAGCAGGAACGGCGTCCCTGCAAGAAGCACCCGAAACCAATAATCAAGATCATGCGTGTACCTGCGGCCCTCGTGGAACGGTCCTGTTCTGCGGTACAGCTGCTTCGTCATCATGACCGTGCATCCATTAACCGGGTTGCTGCTCAAGAAAGCCCGATAGAACTCCCCTACCTGCTTGCCTGGCGGGATCAGATCAAGCTCCTTCATCCGGCCGGAACCGTCGATGATGTCGAAGCCCGTGTGGCTGATCTGCGCTTGCTGGCGCTCCATCGCCTCGACCTGACGTTTGATTTTGTCCGGGTAGAAGCGGTCGTCGGAGCTTAGCCATGCGATATATTTGCCGCTCGCCAGCCGAAAGCCATAGTTCAACGCGCTAGCCGTACCGCCGTTCTCCTTACCCACATAGTGAATGCGGCCCTCGTATGACCCCAGCTTGTCGGCGTGCACCGTGGAGCCGTCGTCGATGACTAGAATTTCAATGTTGTCGTAGGTTTGGGCCAGGGCGCTCTCCACCGCTTCCGTCACATAAGGGTCATTGTAAAAAGGAATAATTATTGACACTTTCGGCTTCGCGGACTCCTTGTTCCCTTCCATGATCCCACGCTCCCTCTCCAAGTCGGCCTCAACTATTACTTCACTGCTGCCTAGCCGCTTCAAGCGCATCCCGAAGCGACTCCGCGAGCGGGATACTCGGGATCCAGCCGAGCGTTGCCAGCCCTTCGCAGCTGACAGGAGCCGGCGATGGCGCAGCGGAATCGCCGACCTCCCACTGCAGCGGCTGCGCCGCCAATGCGCTGAACGCATCCGCGATCTCGCCGAGCGTGCGCATATGACCGGACGCGACCGGGTAGACGCGTCCGCTCTCCCCGCCGCGCAGCAGCAGCTCGTATGCGCGAATCGCATCGCGCACGTCTAACAGATCGCGCCGCTCGGTGCGCGATGAGAGCCGAAACGGCGCAGGCGCAGGCTCGCCAAGCGCCGCCAAGCGCTCCACCTGCGCGGCATACCTCGCGAGCAGCGCGCATAAGCCACCGGAGCGGCCCGGTCCAATGAGATTGGACGGCTCCGCTACGATGACGTCCATATCATAGAGCGACGTCCAGCTCTGCGCGACGAGCACCTGCATTGTTTTGCTCAAGCTGTACGGATGCGGCGGCGCGGGACGCGGCTCTCCGCTGCCGCCAAGCGCAAGCAGCGGAAAGCGCAGCATCGACCCCGCAACGACAATGCGGCACTTCGCGGGAGCCGGTACCGTCGTTGCAGCATTGCCTGACGATGTACCGCTGCCAAAGCCAAGCCGCCGCACTGCTTCGAGCACGTGCACGGTCCCCATCACGTTGCTTTGCAGCACCGCGGCAGGATCGCGCCATGACGTGCCGACGGCATTGGCGCCGGCCAGATGCAGCACATAATCCGGCGCTGCACGCTCCACCAGCGCCTCCACTTCGGCGCGTGAGCCAAGATCGCATGCCTCTACCGCATCTATCAAGCCGAGCCACACCCACTCCGCAGCGCCGGCCTCCGGCAGCCGGCGGACGACGCCAGTCACCGCCCAGCCCTGCTCGCTGAAATAGCGGCAAGCATGCTCGCCGCAGAAGCCTCCCACCCCCGTCACAAGCAGGCGCGGGCGGCTCATCCTTGCTTCATCCACTCTGCGAGCTCCGCCAGCATAGGGATATAGCTCTGTGACTGAAAGCCCCAATCGCTGCGGGTCGACACGAGCGTCCGATCCAGGAAGATGCGATCATCGGATACGATCGACACTCCCTCCACTTTGAAAGCATCCTGGAACAGCCGAAGAAGCTCCAGCTTGCTTACCGTCTCTGCAGCGGTCAGGTTGACCAGACCGCCAATCTCCGGATGCGACATGGCATATGCAGCCGCCTTCGCAAGCTCCAGCGTCGTCACGCCATTCCAGTACACCCTTGCATACCCGCTCACAGTCCCTTGCTGCTCAAGGAACCACTTTAACAATCCGATACCGCCCTGCCGTATTTCCGGTCCAATAATAGAGGTGCGAATCGTCAAGTGCCTGCCACCAACTCCATCATCGCCATTACCCCGTTGCTCGCCAAGCGCCTTCGACCTCGCGTATACGCTCGTGCCTTCCGGAACATCGTCCTCCGTATACTTGCCCCGCTTCCCGCTGAACACGCAGTCCGAGCTGATATGGATGACACGCGCGCCGATCGTATCTGCAACATGGCGCAGCCAGTGCGGCAGCAGACCGTTCACCTGGTAAGCCGTCAGCGGATGCGACTCGGCATCCTGATTAAGGACGCCGACCGCATTCAGAATGACTTCAGGCTTCACTTGCTGGACCAACGCCTCAACAGCTGAAGCGTCAGTCACATCAAGCTGCAAGCTCCGTCCCGCCGCATCGCCGGTACGCGTCGTATAGACGACCTCCATATCGTCCGTGCCAGCGGACTGCTGGAAGTAACGAACGAACAGATGACCCGCCATTCCATTACCGCCGATGATAAGCAGCTTCATGAAAGAAAACCGCCGCGAACCAGCATGGAACGAATTTCATCCTTTGTAAGCAGCGATTGGCTCGAGCTGTAGCTTTCAAAATCCACCATCGGATATCTGCTGTAATGCTGGCGAAGTCCCGGAATTTCGATCGTTGGCAGAATAACCAAGTATTCCTGATCGTACACCACCGTCGTCGTGCTCTCGTGGTCGGTCAGCAGGATCTCATGTATTTTCTCACCTGGCCTTATTCCGGTTTCCACCATCTTCGCAGGCATTCCAATCGACTCAATGAGCACTTCCGCAAGCTCCACGATTCGGCACGTCGGCATCGTCATGACGAAGATTTCTCCGCCGATGCTTTCCTCTGATGCTTTGAAGAGAAGTGTAATCGCATCTTGCAAAGTCAGGAAGAACCGCGTCATCCTATAATCGGTAATGCGCACTTGCCCCTTCGTCTTGATCTGGTTTGTGAACAGATGGACCACGCTTCCGTTCGTGCCAAGCACATTGCCGCCGCGCACGCAGACGAACGTCGTATCGGAGTTCAGCAGGTTCGCGTACACGATCAGCTTCTCGCCGATCGCCTTCGTCATGCCGTAGAAGTTCGACGGATTCGCCGCCTTGTCGGTAGAGATATAGATGACGCGCTTGACCCGGTTCGCGATTGCGGCTTCGATGACATTTTGCGTGCCGATGACATTCGACTTTAACGCTTCATAAGGCTGGTCTTCACATACGGGAACATGCTTCAGCGCTGCCAAATGAAAGACATAATCGACCCGCTCGCACGCACGCATCAATGCTTCCTTATCGCGAATATCGCCGATGCAGAAGGTAAGGCGCGGATCCTCGAACGTGCGGCTCATCGCCACCTGGCTGGACTCGTTACGGGAAAACACAATAATTTGCTCGGGCTGCTGAGGCAGCAGCTGGCGAATCAATTCGTAGCCCCAGGACCCGGTTCCCCCGGTGACCAGTATGCGCTGATTAGTAAACATTCCATTTCCCTCCAAGGACAAATTTAACCACTTTATCCGATACATCCTCTGCCAAATACCCGTCTGGACATTGCCATACCGCCGGCAGCTTCGTCATGACGACCGCCGCTTCTTCAATCCGTGCCGCATTCAAGCCGCATACGACGTTGCTGCCGCAATCAATCGTCTCCGGCCGCTCCGTCGTCATCCGAATCGTCACCGTCGGTACATGGAACAAGCAGCATTCCTCCTGCACCGTACCGCTGTCCGTAATCGCGAGATACGCGCTCTGCTCCAGCTTCACGAAGTCGAAGAAGCCCATCGGCTCGTAGAACTCGACCCGCGGGTCCATCGTCACCTGCACGGAGCCGCTGTCAATCCGCGACCGCGTACGGGGATGAACGCTGCATATAATCCGCTTGTCGAACCGAGCTGCAACACGATTCAGCCCTTCAAGGATGCCGCTCAGCCGCTCCGGTACATCCACATTCTCTGCGCGGTGCGCTGTGACCAGCACGTAGCCTCCGGCTTGCAATCCCATACGCGCGAGCACATCGCTCGTATCAATCTGCGGTGTGTAGTGCTGAATGACTTCATGAATCGGATTCCCTGTCAGCACGATCCGGTTGCTCGGGAAGCCTTCGCGCAGCAGATTTCCTTTGCTATAGGACGTATAAGGCATGTTGATGGACGATACCGCGTCGATAATCCGCCTGTTCTTCTCCTCCGGCACCGACAGATCGTAGCAGCGGTTGCCCGCTTCCATATGCACGACCGGGATGCCCATCCGCTCTGCGATAATGGCGCACAGCGCACTGTTCGTGTCGCCGAGCAGTAGGACGACATCCGGCTTATGCGTCGTCAAGATTCGCTCCATCTCCGCAAACATGACCGATAACTGGCCGCCAAGCGTCTGCCGCGCACCTTCAAACAAATAATCCGGCGGGCGTAGCCCGAGGTCCTCGAAGAACACATCGCTGAGCGTCCGGGTGAAGTTCTGCCCGGTATGCACGAGCACATGTTTGTCGGCCAGCGCATCCAGCTTTCGAATGATGAGACTGAGCCGAATAATTTCCGGACGCGTGCCCAATATCGTTACAACTCGCATTCCATCCATTTCCTCCCCTCATCTGTTCAAAATGTTCTTTCGGCTATCGGCGCGACCGCTTCCGCCGCCCTGTGCCTGAGCCTGCTGTCCGCCTTAATCGTCTGCGTCCACTGCGGAGCCCTCTTCTTGCAGATCCGCCGGACTTGCGGCGGCGGCGTCTGCGGTTAAGCAAGCCGCTGCCGGCCCGCCCCCGCCGGCGCCTTCTTCTTAGTGCCGTGCCAATCGGCGCGCCTTTCGGCCATGCGGCAATGACGGCGTCCGGGAGGACGCGCGCTTCTTCCACGCGGTAACCCATGTTAAGCAGCAGCTTCATCGAATGAATCAGGCGCAGCACGCCGTCCTCGTACAGGAAAACGGAGGGCGATCCCGCGCCTCGTACCAGAGTCAGCGGTGTATAGCCGCGAACGCCAAGCTGCTCGACGAACCTGCGCAGCCGCTCGCGGTAAGCGGCGATGCCGTATACGGCGTGCGCGGCTTGCGCATTGCGAGCGCTGATCGCTCGCAGCGCGGCATCATCAGCCAGCAGAGAGGATACAGCGCCTGTCAGCATCGCCGTATCGCCGGTTGGCACCGTGAACACCTCGTTGCCCGTGGCTCGGCCTATTTCAGAGAGTCCGCCGGAGCCATAGGCGACGACTGCCTTGCCGAATACCATGCCTTCGAGCGCCGTCATGCCGAAGCCTTCGATCGTAAGGCTCGGCACGACGAGCACATCCATTGCCGAATACAAACTCTCTACCTGCTCCTCGAAGCGGACCCACCGGAACCGCTCCATTAGGCCTCGTTCACGCGCAATGTCAAGGCAACGGTCGAAGTAGCCCGCATCGACAGGGTTGCCGACGATGAGATACATCGCATGCGGATACTGCACCGCGGTGTTAACCGCCATCTGCATGAAGTGCTCGAGCCCTTTCGCTTCGAAGATCGATGAAGAGATGTAACCGACGAACCGGTGGTGATCCGCGATGCCGAGATGCCTTCTGCGGTTCGCCCGATGCATGCTCCAGCTGTCTGGTGAAAGCTCCTCCTGGTGCCAGGAAGGAGGGATGAGCGTCGACTTCGCTCTTAGGCCAGGCGTGCCAAGCGGGGCCAGCGTCGATTCGGAGATGCCGATGACATAGTCGGAATACTGCTCGATAATCGAGGCAGCCATGCCGGAGTGAGGCGTATCGCGGAGCGTCTCCATGACCGACCAGATAACCGGAATGCCGAGCGCTTTGCCGACGATCGCAGGCAGTGGATGGACGCAGGTGTTCGCGATGATGATATTCGGCCGTACTCCGTCAATGAGCTTTACAAGATCGCGCCATGCCGCGTCCCGTTCGATTCCGGCGATCTCTTCTTGCATATGCGGCAATGCAAGATAGAGAGGGACGACAAGCGGAATGTGGTGCACAATGACCGTAATGCCGAGCTTCCTCGCATTCGCGGCAATGACGCCTTCGTTCGGCACAACAAGCGTACATTGGAAGGAAGGCAGCAGCTCTCGCACCATAAACAGTAAAAGCTTCTCTGCGCCGGTCACATACTGCGGACTGCAAATATGCGAGAAGACCAGCATTTTCGGTTTCACACTCACACGCTTCAATCGGCCTGCCTCACCCGTTTGTTCGAAACGAGCAGGCACTCACCTCCGCCCGGTAACTTTGCTGCTTCCTACTGGCTACTTATAAACTCTAAATCTCCCAGTTGTACAATATATTGAGCAGGCCTTCTAATTGGCACGACACTTGAACCCTAATCAAACGTACAAAATGCCGCTTTAATGGCTCCGCCTTCTACATGGAGGGACATTGGCGTAACCTCGCTCGCCTCTCAACCCGGAAATAGAATCGCTAGCATCGCTTCGATCCGATTGTTGTACGTATGCTCCGTCAGCGTCCTGTGCATGCCTTTCATGGCGATCGCCCTTCGCTCATCCTCGTGCGTGAGATAATATTGGATCTTCTCTACCATCTCTTCCGGAGAGGCATAGGTAACAATATCAACGCCAGGAGTATAGAAGGAGACCAGATCGCTGCGGATATCTGTCAGCTGCAATGTGGCGCAAGCGGAAATTTCAAACGTGCGCGGATTCGGCGATACAGCCGGAATGCCTGCGCTGTTGTTGTTGAACGTCTCATCATCATGAGCGCGATGCATGTTAATGGCGATTCTGGCCCCGTTGTACATGTTCGCCGTCTCTTCCGGTCCCATCCAGCGGCCAAGTCCGATCTTGCCCCCCATCTGCTTGAAGTCGCGGAGCCGCTCCCACCAGATGCCGGAAATATGCGTGTCCTTCGTCGCTAAGTAACGAGTCACTTGGTTAAAGAACTCGACGCGCTTCCAATAGGCTGATCCGATGAAGCAGATGTCATGGCGCTGCGAGCGAAGCGGATTGCGCGGTCTGAAGTACGCTGGATCTGCGCCGAGCGGCAAGTAGTGCACGCGCGGACAGCCAAGCTGGCGGTAATAATCGACGCATACGAGCTCTAGCGTGAAGACATCGTCGAAGAAAGGCGCGATCCCTTTCGTAATGTCCGTATAGTACGGATCGTCGGTAAACCAGATCGCCGTCCGAATGCCGGCTTCGCGCATACGAGCGGCATGGATGACGTTGAACTGCAAGCCGTCCAGGACGATAACGACATCCGGACGGATCCGCAGGGCAATATCGGCGACGGGCTGCTGCGAATCGGTAATCGTCAACTGGGTCACTTGTCCGCGCAGCGCATTCGCGACAGACTCGTCAATCGGCGAGTAAGGAAATCCTTTGCCCGTTGCTACGAACATGACATGCGCTTGTCTAAGGCCGAAAGGGCGAATCGTTCGCTGCAGCACCGACTCGCACTGCCCGAACCAGTGGCCGTGCTGCCAGCCGAGTCGAAATCCATCCGTCCTCCCTCTGGCTATCCCCGGAAACTTGACAAGCTTTCGGCCGCGGCTGCGCCGTTTGCGCGGTGATCTTCTTCGCATGGCAGTCACTCCTCTCTTGCTTCTCGCACTTGCATGCAGACTGGCCCGCACTACCATTTCAGTGCCTCGGCTACCGTATGAAGCCGCTGCACGAAGGAGTGGTCGGCAAGCGTGCGCTTCAAGCCGCGCAGCGCGATTAGCCGGCGCTCCTCTTCATGGGTTAAATAATAATTCAGCTTGGCTACCAGCTCACTCGGCGAATTAAAGGTTTCAAGCTCAATGCCCGGGCGAAAATAACTGCCTAAATCTTCACGCTCATCCGTCAGCTGAAGCGTGCCGCAGGCGGCGATTTCAAACGTGCGCGGATTAATGGAGCGACCCGGCAGATTGAGACTGTTCTTATTGTCCTTGCCTGCTTCAGTCGTGCGATGCATATTGATCACGATCTTCGCTCCGTTGTAATAGCGAATAGATTCCTCAACCGGCAGCCAGCCTTGGCGTATGAATGGCTTCAGCTGTTTGTAGCTGCGCAGCCGATCCCATAGCCCGCCGGCAATAAACACCTTGCGTCCTTGCAAGTAAGGGGCGATCGCATCGAAGAGCTCCACCCGGTTCCAAAATGCTTGCCCGATAAAACAAATATCGCTGCGGTATTTGGCCTCCACCTTCATCGGCTTGAACAGCTGCGGATGAACAGCGAGCGGCATGTAGATGACCTGCTGGCAGCCAAGCTCCCTGTACAGCTCAACCGTGCTTAGTTCATGGGTCAGCACGACATCATAGCGCGGGGCAATGTGGATCGTATCTGCCGTCACATACGGGTCGTCGGCAAACCAAATCGCCGTCCGTATTCCTAGCGCACGCACGGCGTCTACCTGTTCTAAATGATTGCTCGGAAACACATGCAGCCCGTTCAGCACGAGCATCCAGTCCGGCCGAATGAAGGACGCCTGCTCCGCCATAATCTTCGGATCAGCCACATGCACCTCGCGCACCGTCTGGCGAAGCGCTTCGACAATGCCCATATCAATCGCCTCAAAGCCTTGCGGGATGTATAGAACGCACACATTCAGCTTCTTCGGCGCCGGAAGCTGGATGTGCTGGCTAATCGAATCGCAGGCGCCGTCCCTTTGGCCGCTCGCATACCCCGCCGCGAACCCTGCCCTTGCCGCTTTCGCAGTTCCTTTTCGCTTTAAACGCACTCACGCACACCTGCCCCATTATGTTCTGCACCATATATATGCGAGTGACAGGCAAGGCTCTTGGTCACTTGTCCGCGTAAGCGGCCAAAATTGGCGTTTGACCCTGAAGTACAAAAAAGTAGTATAAATTTGGGAGTGCAGTCACATATTATAAGAGGTTAGGCAAGCAAAGACGGTGCCCTCTTGCACCTGCGGGGGGCACTGATTTTGCGCGAAATACGAAGGGGGTCTTGATTATTCATTTCTCAAAGAAGCACGTTGAGCCGATTCCGGAAGAACAGACAGCCATTTGGACATGCAGTAATGAAGATTGCTCCTGCTGGATGAGAAACGATTTCTCGTTCGGTGAGTTTCCAAGCTGTCCAATTTGCCATTCCAGCATGACTAGCGATACGAAGAGCTTGCCGGTGCTGACAAACGGCACGAAACGAAGTTTTCAGTAAGCGATCATGCGATCTAGTTTTGCCATGCAAACAAATAAAGCCTCTCCCTGCCGTGCCAGGAGAGGCTTTATTTGTCGTTATTAGGAGATAATCTGACATGGAAACGACAAGTTTTGACCAATTTGCTCATATTTAACCATAATTATACATGCGAATCAGGTCTTCAGACTCATCCACGAAATCGGGATTTTATGGAAAATAGAATCAATCATATCCGCAGCATGCGTGATTAGCATTCCATTCGTTCCTTCTCTCGACCTATTTCCGTAAGGATGTGATGACTTGGCGACACAGTACGAGAGGCTTAGCTCGAAGCTTCTGACTTATACATTGATATTCCTCATTATCAATGCACTCCCCATCTATGGCATCGTTTACTACTTGCAGCTCATTACTTTCAGCGTGTTCATTCATTTTGTCAGCTACATTATCCCGCTTGGCATTCTGCTCTACTTGGTTTACCGCAACACCTATATGATGCTTATTGGCAAATACCTCATATCCGCCTACTCCTTCGTCCTTTGCTACATTATCATGTGGTACATCTCAACATCCAATGCCAGCTTTGTGGTCTTCCTCATCGCGCTTCTCTCACTCATCTATCTGGACCGCACCGTCACCATTCTCGCCAGCGTTTACGGACTTTTTGTCCTTACGATCCATCAATGGCTCAATCCCTACCTTCAGCCAACGGACCTGCTCAGTCGGATTGTCCTGTTCACTTTGTTCATGATGTGCTGCATTACATGTGTCAGCGTATGTATCATCGGGCGTAAAATAATCACCGGCGCACAAAATAGCGAGAAGCGGGCGCTGGAGAGCGAGCATCGCTACAAGCAGATCTTCGAGATGTCGCCCGAAGCTTACGTCGTGCAGGTGAATGCACGGATTGTTCATATTAACAAATCCGGGCTGCAGATGATTGCGGGGAAGCAGCTGGATGATATTGTGGGCAGAAGCGTTTATGACATGATTGTGCCAGAGTACGACACCGTTGTTAGAGAGAAGATCACGGCTTTAAAGCAAGGAACGCTGCCGTACGACCGCACCGAGCTGCGCATCTATAAATTGAACGGCGAAGTCATTGATGTGGAAGCACAGTCGATCTTGACCTACTTCAACGACAGCCCCGCAATCTTATCGAACTTCAGAGACATTACCGAGCAGAAGAAATCGCGTGAAACGATCCAATATATGGCGTATTACGACCAGCTTACCGAGCTGCCGAACCGCTACTTGTTTATTCAGCAGCTGGAGACCGCGCTGCGCATAGCTGAGCAGCACAGGAGCAGCTTCGCCGTGCTGTTCCTCGATATGGACCGGTTCAAGTCGATTAACGACTCGCTCGGTCATCCGATTGGCGATGCGCTGCTTCGCAGCTTCTCAAGCCGTTTTCGGGCGCTGTTGCATGAGGATGCTTTTGCCGCGCGGCTCTCGGGAGATGAATTTGTTATTTTGCTGCCGAATTATTCGGAGGATGCAGTCCGTTTGTTTATTGGCCAGATGCTCGCTGTGCTGAACGAGCCCTTCTTTATTAAAGGGCAGGAGGTTATCGTGACGACAAGCATCGGTATCGCGATGTACCCGGAGAACGGCCAGGATGCGGACACGTTGATCATCAACGCGGATGCCGCGATGTATGCAGCCAAAGAAGAGGGACGCAATCAATATAAGTTCTTCAACCAGCAAATGTGCGACGACAATCATCGGAAGACGAAGCTGGAGCAGGATCTGCGCAAAGCGCTGCATGGCGGCGAGCTTTATCTGGTGTATCAGCGCAAGGACTGCATTCAGAGCGGGCAAATCAGCGGCTTCGAAGCGCTGCTGCGCTGGAAGCATCCACAGCTCGGCGCGATCTCGCCAGGCGAGTTCATCCCGGTTGCTGAAGAGACTGGACTCATCGTCGCTATTGGCGAATGGGTCATTCAAGAGGTATGCGAGCAGCTGAACCGCTGGAAGAATGTGGACTTATCGCCTCTGCCGGTATCCATCAATTTATCCGTTCGCCAGTTCAAGCAGGATCATCTCACCCAGATGATCGCGCGCATACTTCATAGCTGCGAAGTCGATCCAAGCTTGATTGAGCTGGAGATTACGGAAAGCGTCGCTTCAGCGAACTACGAGGAGACGCTCATTCATAAGCTGTATGAGCTGAAGAAACTCGGCCTAACGATCTCTATTGATGATTTCGGTACCGGCTATTCCTCGCTCAGTTATTTGCAGAAGCTGCCTGTAGATACGCTCAAGGTGGACAAGTCGTTCATTAGAGGAATAGAGACCAGTCCAGACAATTTGGCGATTGTCACTGCCATCATCAGCATGGCGCATAGCCTCAAGCTGCGCGTACTCGCCGAAGGGGTCGAGAACGAAGAGCAGCTTGTGCTGCTTAAAGCACATCAGTGCGACGGCGCGCAAGGGTATCTGCTCGGCTATCCGTCACCTCCCGAGGAGATCGAGCTGCTGCTGGCGCGGCGGGATGCAAAGGCGGGCAGTTTGGCGACCTAGCATGTTGTTCATCTTGTTCCTTGACTGCCAGCACAACACAATAAAGCCAAGAGTCGCCCCTAACGACTCTTGGCTTTATGCGTTATTCCGGCTTTTCGCCGTCTGCGCTAGCACGGACAGCCGATTTCGCTCTTTCTCCATCAAGGCTGCTGCTCGTAGGCAAGCTGATGCCCATCCTCGAACCCCTTGGCAAAACCGAGGTTATAGCCTTGATTGTACGCTTGATCAAATGCGCGATTATAGTTGCTCTGCCCTTTGAATTTGCGCTTGCGGCCACGCTGCAGCCTGCGCTGTCCGGACGTGCCGCCCCTGGTGCCGCCTCCGGTTTTCACCGTTCGTTTGCGCTGCTTTCCCGTGGCTTGAACAGCTGGGCTAATACCCTGCTTGCGTGCTCCTGCTGCTTTGCTGATCTTCATACGGCTCTTGCTTGCAGCTGCGATCACTAATTTCTCCTCCTCTTCCGTTTCGGCGGGGATTGGTGCCTGCGAGCCACTGATTCACGCTGTTCATCCCACTCGCTGCTGAACCAAGGCTGCGCAGGAACTCGATTGCGAGCGACCATGCGTTTCGTCGATGCACGTGGAGCGCGATCCGGTTCGGCCGCCACTAGCGACATCGCCTTGAACGTCTGCTGCAAGGCGGCGAGCGACTTCATATTGCTGGACATCACTTCTGCAAGGCCAGACGAATGCTGCGCCGAATCCGCAATAGACTCCAGAATACGGGCAACCGCTTGCTGGCTGCGAGTTAACGAAGCGATCAGCTCAAGCCGAATCTGCCGCTCCTTCTCATTCCAGTTCATTCGAATTTTTCTCCCAGGTCGAAGGTGCCGCCGCCCATCATGCCCCCCGTCCCATTACCCATATTCATCTCGTCTACATGGCGCAGCGCGGCCTTCAACACACTCGTCATGCCCTGATTCAGCCTGGCGAGGCCATAGATCACCTCAATAAGCTGCTCGTGCACGTTCTGCGACGATTTGAAACGGTCCTGCTCTTCCACGAACGCATCGGCCGTCACATGATTGCACAGCCATGAGCGCACCTTCTCGGCTTCGACTGCTTTCGCTTCAAGGATCATGGCAACATTCCATTGCACCTTGGCGGAAGCGTCCAGCATTCTTGCATAGGATGTTTCCCGGCTCATTCCCGCACACGCTCCTTGCCGCTATTCCTCGTCTTCAATGTCGAGCTCCTTCATGACCGCTGTAATGGTGAGTGCCAGCGATTCCTGGAGCTCGGCAATGCTGTTCAAATAGGCGACGACGTTCTTCGTCACCAACTGCGAATTATCCATTAAACCGCCGAAGCCGCCAAAGTTCGGATGCTGATCCGGCAGCCCATGCACGAGCTGCGACATGCGCACAGCAACATGGCGCTCGGCCTCCAGCACGCGCGCCAGCTGTTCATGAGAATGGGACATATGCTCAACGATTTCCGTTACAATATGCTGCATCAGGAGAGACTCCCTTCTCTTCACGTTCACATCACAGGCGGATCGGTCTCTACACTAGCATATGCGCGGCGTCTGCCGCATGGCACACGCCTTTTGTGATGCGCATCAGATTACAAGTGCTCCGCCGTTCGGATCGGCGCTATGATCGGCAGCCCTTCGGGAAGCGCAGCGACTTGCTCCGCCGACAGCTGACTGCTCGGCTTCAGGACCAAATGCCAGCCTTCCGCTGCTTTCGCACTGACGACTCTGCGCCTGGAACCATTTTCGACCATGTACAACATACCGTCCGTCCCTCTTGCCATCAGCCCTTCTGACCATGGCAAGCCCTCCACCGTAACGCCATGCCACTTCGCCACCGCTTCCTCGGAGGAGATCGGCTCGCCAATTGCCCAGCGTCTCAGTTCAACTCGCGACAGCCTTGTGGCTGGCACCGCAACCGGGCCGACAATCGGACGTCTGATGCCCTCCTCAATCCAATAGAACGTCTCGTGTCCGCCTCGAACGATAACATGCTGCGGGAAGAAAGCAGTCTCGCCTATCGCTTGCGATTCATACCCCATCCCTTTCATGACATGAACGAGGTCATGGGGATTGCCCCATTTGTCCATATACACATGCATATTGTGATCGTTGACGACCGGCAAGCGCTCGCCAAGCGCCTTCATGCTCACGCTGCCAAAATGGTGAATGAACGTATCGCGCGCAATAATAAGCGAGTAGCCCTGCAAGCGCACACGTATGTTGTAGTCGTCATCCTCGTAATTGCCGACGGTGAACCCTTCGTCCATAAAACCGGTCTTATCCCACACCTCGCGGCGCATCAGCAGACAGAAGCCCGTCAGCCGGTCCGTCCGCTGCCATCTCGCCGGATTCGGTGCATTGTGCTGCCTTGCGAAGTTCGGCATCCCTTTGACCGTCTTATAAGGGACGTCAATTCGCTGGTCGCCGCTGATGTAATTGGTAACCGGACCGACCATGCCGATCGAAGGCGAGCTGTTCAAGCATGCGAGCATATTGCTCAGCCAGTTCTCCGCGACAATCGTATCGTTGTTAAGCAGCAGCAAATACGAGCCTCGCGCCATCATCATGCCGACGTTGATCGCCCCTGCAAAGCCGCGGTTCGTCTCCAGCACGCGGTAGCGAACCGCACTGCCGAGCGTTGCCAAATAAGCTGCCGAGCCATCTGTGGATGCGTTATCGACGACAATGATTTCGTAAGGCGGATGCGTATACTTGCTGATGCTTGCAAGGCACAGCTTTAAGTAATCGACTTGATTGTAATTCGGAATGATGATGCTCGTGCCTTCAAAGTACGCGCCGAAGCTGCTCTTTCCCGTGCGCAGCCCTTCCTGATAGCCAAAATCCATTCCGGTCCGATATCGGCCGGACCAGGTTGGAACCGCCGCCCGCGTCCGTCGCTGCTTGGGGCGGCGCTTCGGACGACGCGTTTCCGCCAGCTTTCTCATCGGTTCATCACGCTCCTGTTCTTCCCGGTTACAAGGACAACTGTCCTTTCGCGATGGCATCCGCCATATGGCCGAAATCAAGCGCAGTTCTGCCGAGCTCATTCGCGATACGCGTACATAAGATGACAGCCGGTATCCCTGCGGAGACGAGTGCTAGATCGAAGTGGATGCCATGTGCCTCATGCATGACGCGATCCACATCTTTGACTCCTCGCACCGGAGTAATCATGCCAGAGATAGTGAACCCGTGCTGAGCCAGCACATGCACAAGCGCCGGTGCGGTGTTGCCGATTATGAGCAGGTTCTTGCCTGCGATCAGCCGGCTCAGCAGACCGGATTGCTGAAGCGCATAGTTCACGGTCGAGCTCGTCAGCCTGAGCTGGCCAAGGTCGATATGGTTCGCGCGGAACACGGCATGCAGCAGTGGGTGAAAATGCTTCCGCCGCGACTGCGGCACCCCTACGACCGTAGCGCCCCGAATCGCATTCACGAGCTGTTCGCGCGCATCAAGATCCGGTGGAACGACGCCTGCATAAGGCAGAAAGGTGCCTTCGCGGCTAATTGTACCGGCATCATAGATGACATCCTGCGACAACGTGAGCAGCTCTCCATCGCCAAGCCGTACAATCGAGCACGGCCGGCGCTCATGGATCGCTTGCTCCATCTCTCCGTACACCTCATGCACGCCGAGCAGCGGCAAGCACCTTGGAACAAGCTGGGAAGCACCTAGCGCAATAACTTCCTGCATGCTGACTTCCGGCAGCAGCAGTTGAAGCGGCAGCGCTTGTTCCAGCATTTGCTCTCCGCCTTCATACTTGCCAAGCTCGTAGCCGGCCGAGTACGCATTGTCGTGATATTGGCGATGTTCGCCAGGAGGATGCGCAACCGCTGTCGTTCTCCGTCTGCGGCGGTTCTGCCTTCCGCCAAGCGGACGCTTCCGACCTCCGCCGGTTCTCCGCTTCGTCCCTTGCGGGCGCAGGCGGGAGATCGGACGAGCTTCGGATGGTGCAGCCGCGCCTGCTGCGGGCTTTCGTTTGACGCTCGGTTTCTGCACGGCACCTGCTCCTGCTCCTGTGGTGGATTTTATCGGTGCATCTGTCGATTGAGATTGGACCTTGCTTGTCGATATAGACGGCTGTTTCACCTTGGGCAGCAGCACACGGTTCGCGCTTATCGTCATGCCGGAGCTTACTTGTGCGCGTCTCTTCATGGCTCATCGCCCATCATCTTTATCGCTGCCTCGTGGAGCGATTGGAATGTGCCGGCATCCGTCCACCAACCGCTCAAATGGCGATACTCGAGCTTACCTTTGCTGGCGTACACATTGTTCACATCGGTAATTTCCAGCTCGCCGCGCTGTGAAGGCGACTGGGTGGCAATGAATGCAAACACGCTGCTGTCATACATATAAATGCCGGTCACGCAGCTGTCGGTCTGCGGGTTTGAAGGCTTCTCTTCAATGTACGTAATGCGCCCGCTCTCGTCGAACAACGGGACTCCATAGCGCTCCGGGTCCGGCACCTGCTTAAGCAGCACCATCGCCCCGTCTTGCTGCTGCGCGAACGCATCCAGATGCGGACGCAGCGATTCCTCATACAGATTGTCTCCGAGCAGCACGACGAATTTGGATTCATCCCCAATATACGACTGTGACAGCGTCAGTGCCTGTGCGATTCCGCCCGCTTCTTCTTGAATCCGATACGTCAGGGACACGCCGTACTCCTGACCGCTTCCGAGGAAAGCCGTAAACATTCCTGCTGCATGACGGCTCGTAACGAGCATGATGTCTGTTATTCCTGCTTCCTTGAGGCTGTTAATGCTGTAACAAATCATCGGAAGCTTCCCAACCGGAAGCAAATGCTTGTTGAGCAGCCTCGTCAGCGGCAACAGCCTGGTTCCCGTTCCGCCGGCCAAGATGACAGCTTTCAAATCCATGACCTCCTTAAATAACTGTTACAAGAATGTCGCAGGGTCTACATGCCATTTGGCAATAAATAGGTCCCGGTTGCGCTCGACGAGCTGCTGCAGCTTAAGCGGATCCTTCCGCTTGAAGCTGACGCTCCCCTTGTGATGCACAAATACATCCTTGCACATAAGCAGATTGTAGCCGTGCATCCGTGCTCGCAAGCTGTAGTCGTCGTCTTCGTAATGGCCAGGAGAGAACCGTTCATCCAGCTCGCCAATCCGCTCATACAAGCTGCGTTTGAACAGCATGCAGAAGCCGACTAGACGGTACATCGGCTCCGTCTTTCCCTCTTCCCTGACAAGCGCCTCCGCAGCTGCAAGGTGAAACTCCTCCATCGTCGTGAACGGGTAATCCACCTGCTGCCTGCCGCTTACGTAATTCGTCACAGGTCCGACGATTCCGATATCTTCCCGATCGTTCAGCGTTCGCAGCAAAGCCGGCAGCCAGCCCGCCGATACCGTGACATCATTATTGAGCAGCATGAGATACTCGCCGCTAGCGACGCGCAGCCCCATATTGCATGCAGCCGGGAAGCCGATGTTCTGAGGCAGCGACAGACAGGGGATACCTGCCCCCCTGCACCAGCTGCATGTGCCGTCTGTTGATCCGTTATCGACCACGATCACTTCATAAGGGGTTCGTGTTCTGTCGGTATATTGTGTAATGGCGTTGATCGCTTCCTCCAGCAGCGCGAGGCCATTGAAGGTTGGAATGATGATGCTCGTTGTACCGTTCATCATTGCGCGCCTCCTGCCGCACTGCGGCATCTGGAATGATCCGGCATCGCAAGTCTTGCGCCTTTCAGCTTCATGGCAGCCCGCAGCGCTTCAATGTGATCGCCGAAGATGACCTGCTTCGCTTCCTGTGTATGGTGGCTATGGCTGAGGCTAATTGGCAGCCGAGCCGGCGAGCTCTTGCCTTTGGCAGATTTCATAATCGAGCAGGCTTGCACCCGAAGCCTCTGCTGAATCGCGGTCACATGAGCAAGCGGCGGAACGGCGAGCGTCTTCACGCCGACTGACTCTATGGCGGCTCTCGTCCACGCGTGCGGAAGAAGCCCCACAGAGCTTACGCCCAGCTCCTGTCGGCCTAGCGACCAATTAACAAAAGCTCTCACGCGCATGAGGTCATCCCACTCCCGGAACGGACCAAGCCGCGAAGCGTAGCTGACCAGCGCGACATCCGCCCCTGCCTGCGCAGCCGCGAGCAGCTGCGCTAACTTCTCCGCTTCAATTAACTGTGCGGCGTCGGCGAACAACACGATCTCTGCTCGCGTCACTCTTGCGCCGATGGCTCGCCAAACATCAGATCCAAGCGATTCCCCCGGATTCAGAATCTTAATCTCAGGAAGCGCCCTTAATTCAGCGAATTGCGCCTCGCTTGCGTCTTCTTGCACGACAATGATCTCCTCCAAAGGCAACTGCAGCAGCTGTTTGATGCTGGCTGCACTTGCATCTGCCCCTGCGTGGACAACGGCAGCAGCGCTCCTCGTTAGCGGAACCGGCAGCCAAGCGCCGACATGCAGACCGAGCGCGGCGGCGAAACCGCTGGCAAACGCGCGGCTTTCTTGTACTCTTTTGCCTGCTGTCGACGCTGTTGCTGGCTGCTTCGCCATATAGCGCCTCGTCCATCGCTCGTTCATTTGCAGCTTCGCTTCATGGCTGCTTAGACGCCCGCCTCCATTTTGCTTCAGCGCGGTGCCCTCCGTGTAGCCGGCATTGTACGCACCATGATGCGAGCCGCCCGAAGACTTGCCTGTTCGTCTCCCTCTTCCGCTGCGGGAAGCGCGTTTGCTCTTACCAGATCGCATCAATGCCATCACCTCACCAGTTCACGTTTTCGCATTGCATCCACATAGCCGCCGCGCTCGTCGGTTTGCTTCGCGAGCCAGTCAATGGCCTCCAGATGATCGCCGACAATGAGGAACTCCAGCGGATTCAACCGTTCGCGTTTCGCCCTCGGCAGGTTCAGCTTGCCTACGTTGATTCGTTTGACCGCTGTCACCGCGAGTCCCTGCTGCACCGCCTTTGTATGCGCAAGCGGCGGAATGGCCAGTGCGTCCGTTCCGATTGCGGCTAGCGCACGGCGGCTCAGCGCATGGGGCACAGCCGTCATGGACGTTCCCTTCAGGTCCGGCCGGCCGAGCATCGCGTTCAGTGCATGTTTGGCAAGCACAACGCTGTGCACGTTCGCTTTGTTCGTCGGACCTGAATAATTGTTGAGCGCCACATCGACGCCATCCCGCAGAATCGCATTCGTATACGGCCGAAGCTCCGAAGCGCGGAGTACCATGTCACCGTCAATGAACAGCAGCACCTGGCCTCTTGCGGCCGCTGCGCCTACACTTCGTCCGACATCATGGCCGAGCGGCTTCTCGAACTGGATGACCCTCGCTCCCTTGCGCCGCGCAACGGCAGCCGACCCGTCTGTTGATCCGTTAATGACGACGATGACTTCGCTGCTCGGATGAACTAGCTTTGCTTGTTCGATTACGCGGCTAATGGTGCGGCGCTCGTTCATAACGGGGATGATGACCGACACAACAGGCGAATCAGCAGCTCGAGCTTCGATTGGCGGCATGACAGCAGGGAATTCCATCGCAGGCGGCGCATTGTGAGCTGCTCGCATCATGTCTTTCGCAAGCGACCTGCGGGATGATGCGGGGACGGAAGCTGGAGACTTACGCGATCTTTTTCTTGATCTAGATGTTGATGCTGACGTAGTCGCTAGTGCTGGTCCGGGTACGGATTTAGCAGCGGTCCGAACGGCCTTGCTGCTCACGCGGCGATGAGCGGATTTCCGCGGTACTCTCTTCGAGCTCGCTCTGCTGGCAGCTTGTGCAGGTGATGATGGCGATGAAGCTATCCGGCTTCCCGTCAGGTTAGCTGGCTCAGTGCCGATCGGTAGCGGCCGCTTTGGCGAGAGGAACATCCCTTTATGAGTGTGCAAGCCGGCTTTTGCGATGGGCTTCATGGACACCTTCACCTCTGGTTAAACTGTCTTTTTACCACATAGTGTATGGCTAGTAGAGAGTAAGAGGAACGGCTGTTGTACGTCAAGGCGCACGCCTCGCTTCTTGTTTGCAGCGCGTGAATCGGCATGGAATCTAGCGATTTCTTCTATAGATGGCAGATAGGATGGAGCGAAAATCAAAAAACCGGAGGTCCTCATTTCGAGAACTCTCCGGCTTGTTACATGGGGGATGCAGTTGTCTATTGGCCAATCGCGATCCAGTTCACGAGTCCGATTGGTTCTGGGGTAATCCGCGTACGCACAATGGTTAATTGTACGGCTGCGGCTGTCTTGGTCTTAATAACCGCGAAGCAGGAAGGCTGATCCGTCGTAGCGACGAACACGTAGGAAGGACTGCTGAACGGTTGGTCGAAGCCGATCGTGATATCCAGCAACTCGCCCATGCTGCCTTGGAAATTGTACGGTGCAAGCCCAAACTGCTGGATGACCGGCGCTTGGCGCTTCACTGTCGTTACAGGCGTAAAGCCGAGCTTCTCTGCACCGATGCTGCCATCCTCCAAAGCCGAGGCGTCGACTGTAGTGCTAACAGGTGCAACCGGTGCAGGAGCAGGAACAGGAATGGCATCCGGCGCCAGATGTGCTGCAGTAATGGAACCTAGAGCAATCTTAGCTCCATTGACCGCTCCGTCAGCGAGCTTCTCGCGGCCAACTGAGCCGTCGAGCAGTTTATCTTTGCCTACCGAACCATACGCCAATTTGCTTCCGATTACTTCGCCGTCGCCGAGCTTGCTTGCCGTCACACTGCCGTCGATCAGCTTCGCACTGCCGACTGACCCATCCGCCAGCTTGCTTGCGGTTACGCAGCCATCGCCGAGTTTGCTCGCTGTTACTGAGCCATCGAGCAGCTTCGCACTGCCAACTGACCCATCCGCCAGCTTGCTTGCTCCTACTACGCCTTCGCCAAGCTTGCTAGCTGTTACGCTGCCGTCGACCAGCTTTTCGCTGCCTACCGAGCTGTCAGCCAGCTTGCTTGCTCCTACTACTCCATCACCGAGCTTGCTCGCTGTTACGCTGCCGTCGACCAGCTTTTCGCTGCCTACCGAGCCATCCGCCAGCTTACTCGCTCCTACTACTCCTTCGCCGAGCTTGCTCGCTGTTACGCTGCCGTCGACCAACTTTTCGCTGCCTACCGAGCCGTCAACCAGCTTTTCACTGCCCACAGAGCCGTCAACCAGCTTTTCACTGCCCACAGAGCCAACTGCCAGCTTGCTTGCATCTACGACTCCATCGCTGAGCTTGCTCGCTGTTACTGAGCCGTCGATCAGCTTCTCGCTGCCTACCGAACCGTCAGCCAGCTTGCTTGCTCCTACCACGCCTTCGCCGAGCTTGCTCGCTGTCACCGATCCGTCGATCAGCTTCGCACTGCCTACCGAGCCATCTGCCAGCTTGCTTGCTCCCACTACGCCTTCGCTGAGCTTGCTCGCTGTTACGCTGCCGTCGATCAGCTTCGCACTGCCTACCGAGCCATCTGCCAGCTTGCTTGCTCCCACTACGCCTTCGCCGAGCTTGCTCGCTGTTACGCTGCCGTCGATCAGCTTCGCACTGCCTACCGAGCCATCTGCCAGCTTGCTTGCTCCCACTACACCTTCGCCGAGCTTGCTCGCTGTGACCGATCCGTCAATCAGCTTCGTACTGCCTACCGAGCCATCAGCCAGCTTGCTTGCTCCGACTACGCCTTCGCCGAGCTTACTCGCTGTTATGCTGCCGTCGATCAGCTTCTCGCTGCCAACTGAACCGTCAACCAGCTTCTCGCTGCCGACCGAGCCGTCTGCCAGCTTGCTCGCTACGACTGCTCCGTCCGCAATTTTGCTGGACTGCACTGCACTTTCTGCGAGCTTGCTCGCCTGTACCGCGCCGTTCGCCAGCTTATTCTCCGTAACGCTGCCGTCGACCAGATCCGGCTGCTCCTGCTCGAGCAATCCCGGCGCCAGCTTATCTGCCGTAATCGCTCCGTCTGCCAAAGCATCCGTACCTACTGCGCCAATGGCCAGCTTCTCTCCGGTGATTGCACCGTTACACAGAACAATGCTCTCGATTGAACCTGGTATAAAATGTGCCGTCGTCAGCGAACGAGCCGCAATCTTGCTCATCGTGACCGCACCGTTCTGCAAGCTGTTCTCGCCAACGGCTCCTGGTGCCAGCTTCGTGCCGGATACAGCGCCGTCGCCCAGCTTATTCGTTACGACCGAACCGTCGCCAATGGCTTCGCTGCCAACCGAGCCTGGCAGGATATGCCCCGCCCCGATCGCTCTTGGAGCGAGCTTCGCGGCTGTTACTGCGCCATCTTGCAGATGCGGCTCGCCAATTGCGCCGCCCGCCAGCTTCGCGCTATCGATAACGCCATCGCGCAAGGCTTCTGCGCCTACAGCGCCAACCGCGAGCTTCGCGCTCACAACCGAACCGTCACGCAGCGCTTCCTTGCCAACCGCTCCCGCCGCCAGCTTCGAGCTGTCCACCGCGCCGCCTCGCAGCGCATCTGTGCCGACTGCTCCGCTTGCCAGCTTCGCGCCAATGACCGCTCCATCGCGCAGCGCTTCCTTGCCGACCGCTCCGTCTGCCAGCTTCGCGCTGACGACTGCTCCGTCGCGCAGAGCATCTGCGCCAACTGCTCCGTTTGCCAGCTTCGCGCTTACAATCGCTCCGTCGCGCAGCGCTTCCGCGCCAACCGCGCCTGCCGCCAGCTTCGTGCTAATGACCGCGCCGTCGCCGAGCGCATCAGCGCCAACCGCACCTTTTGCCAGCTTCGATCCGCCAATCACGCCTTCACCTAGCGCTTCTGCGCCAACTGCTCCCGCTGCCAGCTTCGAGCTAACGACAACGCCATCGCTGAGCGCTTCAACGCCAACTGCTCCGTTTGCCAGCTTACCGCTGGTTACCGCTCCATCTGCGATCGCTTCGGTGCCAACGGAACTGGAAGTCAGATGCACGCTCGTAATGGACTTCGATGCGATTTTGCCAAGTGTGACCGCACCGTTCTGCAGATGCTTCTCGCCGACTGCTCCTGTGCCAAGCGCTTCCGGACCAACTGCTCCGCTAGCCAGCTTCGCGCTGTTTACCGCTCCGTCGCTAAGAAGGTCGGTGCTCACAGTACCCCGCTTGATTTTGACGCCATGAATAATGCTGTCCGGCGCTTTCTCGAACGTATAGAACTCCGATGCCAGATGCGCCTGCGTAATGGAGCCTTTGCGGATGTGATAGCCTTGGATGGCCTCTGCCTTCAAATGTTTGCCCGCAATGGTCTCCAATTGAATATGGTCGCCATTGATCGCCAGCTGCGCCAGTTTCGAGCTAGTTATCGCTTCATTGCACAGCTGATCGGGGCCAACCGATTCATCTGTCAGATGAATTTGCATCACGCTGTCCACTTTCAAATGATTGCTGCCTACCACCGACTCTGCCAGATGATTCGAGTCGATCGAAGCTGCCGCTATATGCTGGCTGCGGATAGCTGAAGGCTCGATGACGCGGGAACCGACAGATTCGTTCTGCAAATGATAGCTTGCAACACTGCCTTCCGTCAGCTTCGAGGAAGTAACCGAATCATTGCCAAGATGCACCTCGTGCACGCTTACCGGCGCCAAATGCACACCATAGATCGACTGTTCCGCCAAATGCTGACTGTTAACCGCCTCGTTCGCGAGATGGCTTCCGTTCACCGAGCCTGTCGCCAGCTTCTCGCTCGTCACTGAGCCAGAGCCGAGCGAATTGCTGCCGATGATGCCGCCAGCCAGATGCCGCTCTCCGATAGCGCCGTTTGCGATATGATCGCCATTCACGACGCCTTTCGTCAGATGCTTCCGGTTAATCGTGCCAGGCGCAAGCTGATCGCTTGTTACTGAACCGTTCACAAGCTTCGCTGTTGTAACGCTGCTGTCAGCCAGCTTGCTCGAAGTGACGGCACAGTCGGTCAGTTTATCCGTCGATACGCTCTCTGGCGAGAGCTTCACTGAGTTGACAATGTGATCCGCCAAGTGGTGAGAGTAGACCGCACCTGCTGCCAAATGCCGCTCGGTGACTGAACCGCTTGCGAGCTTGATGGATTTAACCGCTCCGTCTTGCAGCGCGCTTGTTTCAATCGCCCCTTCACTCAGGTGCGACGCGTCGATAAGGCCAGGCTGCAAATGCATAGCCCCAACTGCTTCAGGCGAAATTGCTTCCTCCGTCACCGTGCCTGGCGACAGGTGGAAGGCACGAATCGCTTCCGGCGCGATTTTATCAAACGTAATGGACTCGTCAGCGATATGCTTGGTCTGGATCGCCAACTCGCCAACCTTCGCACTGCTTACACTTCCTTCAGCGAGCTTGCTCTCGATTACCGATGCGTCAGCCAACTGCGCCGGACCTACCGCTGCGCCGCTGATATGAACTTGCTTTACAGCTTGCGGTGCAATCTTCTGGTCAGTAACCACATTCGCCGTGAGATGCGCCGTTTCAATACTATCTGCAATCAGCTGCTTGGAGCCGACCGAATTCTCTTTCATGTGGCGCTCTTCAATCATATCGCTAATGATTTTGTCGCCATTGATTGTCAGTCTGCTGAGATGTCTGCCATGAACCGCATCATCGGTCAGCTTGCTCGTTGTAATGCTTTGATCCGCAATCTTGGAGGACGTTACCGCCTGGTCAATGAGCTTGATTGTCGAGATCGAGAAATCAGCTAGCTTCGGAGTCGAGATCGCCTGGTCACGCAAGTGCGTCGTAACAATCTCGCCATCTGTAACATGCTGCGACTTAATGGACCCTGCCTTTATTTCCGCCGATCCGACTGCTCCTTGCGCGAGAATTTCCGTTGTTACGCTTCCGGCCTGCAGCTCCCTCGTTCCAACCGCGCCCTCGACTAGATGCTCTGCTGTGATTTCGCCGAGTGCCAGATGCTTTCCCCGCAATACTCCCGGCGAGACATGCTCTGCGAGCAGCAGCCCTGGCTGCAGATGGCCTGACTCGATCGCGCCGTTGCTAATTTTCTCGCTCGTGATGGAGCCATCTCTCAGCTTGGAGCGTGTTACGGAGCCTTCGGCAAGCTTCGATGTCGACACCGCTTCATTCGCAATGTTCTCCGTACGGATGGCTGCGCTTCTCAGTTTCCCCGACGTAATGGACTGATCATCAAGCAGCTCCGTCGTCACGATCATCGGCTTCAGATGCTTCGTTTCAATCGATCCCTCGGCAAGCTTATCCGCGCTAATAGTACGGTCCGCCAGCTTCTCGGATGTAATGCTGTTATCGCGCAGCTTCTCGCCAGTAATGGAGCGATCGCGGATCTTCATACCGGAAATCGCGTTCTTCACGAGGTGATCGCTCGTGACGGATTCCGATGCAAGCTTGGAGGAGATGATCGCACCATCGGCAATTTTAATGCTTTCGACGGCAAAATCAGCAATCGTCTGCGTGATGACTGCACCAGGCTTAATGCGCGATGAATCCACTGCGTTATGAGCCAGCTTCTCCGTCGTAATCGCATCATCCGCGATGTCATCGGTGTGTATGAACGGAAGCGGTGAATCCGGCATGCGTTTCTCTTCGAGCATGACTTCTTTCTTTATGAGCTCCTGTTGAAGCAGCTCTTCCATGTATACCGCGTGGATCTCTTCTGCCTGCTTCACAGCTTCAGGGACAGATGGTTCTGCAGGAGCTGGGGCTGCTAGAGCTGCTGGGGTTGCTTGAGTTACGGGTGTTGCTGGAACTACTGGAGCTGCTCCCGCTTGCTCAGGCGCTTGTGCTTGTTGCACCGCAGCTTCTGCTACTGGCTCCGGCTTCACTTCCGCTGTCTCTACGGCTGAAGTACTAACCGCTTCGAAAGACACTGTAGGCGTTTCAACAATTGTTTGCTGATCGACTACTGTTTCTTGATTATGCTGCTCTTGTTCAGAAGCTTCTTGCTCCAATGCTGGCGCTGCACCATTTACCTGCACCAGTTTCTTGTCAGTTACGCCAGCTTTCGCCGTTGTTGTGGGTTTCTTCTTCTTCAATTCCTCGAGCCATTTTAACTCCGATGCGTTCGGATTATCCACGTAGAATAACGGCTTGCGCCCTTTGGGGCCTTTTCCTTTGCTGCTCTTCGCCATAGCCCTCTCCTTCTTCCACCTCAATGTCATAGACATCATATGCATTCACCCATGGGCAGGTCACACTACCGCTATGTCAAAATACGCCTGCAAACAGAAAAACTGCCCCCATATGGAGGCAGTTTAATAATATTTAACCGCTTTTATTGCCTGCGGTGAACTCCGACAGTCTGCTGAATATTTCCAGCGATGACAATTGTCACCGACGTCTGCTTCACTGTACCGTTGCTGTAAATGGCTTTAAACGTAAACGTTAGCGGACCTTCCGGCAGCTTCTCAAAATCCGTCTGCCACATATCCCCGCTCCAACTCGTATGCGCGGAATTCGCTGCAGTGAGGCTTATGGTTACCCCATTCATCGTGACCTTCACTTCATCGGCAACCGTAGCCGTGCCCGTGTCCGTTGTATTGGCGTTCAGCATGAACCGCTCTCCTGCCCAAAACACCTGATATTCACGTGGACTATTCTCGTCTCCGGAAGCTTTCTTGTTGCTCTCTTTACGGCGTTGCTCCCACTGACCTGTGTGCTCCACTTGCCCACTAACGGTAAGGGGAAGCACAGTAAGGAGCTTGTTCACCTTAACAGGCGAAGCTTTCCCATCAGAGACGGTCATCTGAACGGTATATGAGCCTGCGAGTTGCGCTTTGAAGGTTGGTCCTGCTGCTGCATAAGGATAGCTATCTACATAAGCAAAGTTCTGCTTAGCCCCAGATGAGTCCGTGACCAGATAAGTGACTGTTACATGATCCTGATCAGGATCATCAATTGACGGCAGCAATGTAATATTGTCACCTTCATAGATTGGCTTCGGCTTCCAATCAAAATCGGCTGTCGGCGGCCGATTCGTCTCGATATAGAAGTACTTCGGATCGCTGTACTCGCTCCATTCGTAACCGTCGAACACCCGGACAATGGCATACATATTAACCTTCTCAGGCAGATCCGCGCCTGGCGTCCAGAACTGATTACCCAGATACTTCGTACCTGACTGATATTCGAGCGTTCCTCCATAACGGTAAATTTTCATGTCAAACTGAGTCTGCGCATCATCATCCTTATCCGCGTAGTTCCATTCGAACTGAGGACGCAGCACCGCAAGCTTCGTTGGATTGTCCTGATCGTCGCTCGCCGGTGCATTAATATCAGCCGTTGGCTGCTGATTAACAATGCTCACTTGCTGGCTGTACTCCGCGGTTGCCCCCTCAGAGTCTTCGACAACCTGCCTAATCGTAAACAGTCCCATGGTGTTAAATGCCTTGTCCCAACTCGTACGCGAATCGCATGCAAACACTTCAGCGCTTCCCGTTGTCTCATTCTTAATGTTGTACTGATGTGGCAGGTTCGTACGATCGCCATCTTCTTTGTCAAAAGCTTCGGAGTCAATTGTGATCGGATCGCCGCGGAACGTGCTATCAACACTCGTTGTAAATCCTGGTTCCGGCGGTGTGTTCGGAGCTGGCAGCGCTGCGATTGGCAGATCCACAACCATGTAGTTGGACCAAGCTCCGTACTCGTCTTTAACCGCCATCCCTACCTCGTACGTACCCATTTCTTTCGGACTTACGAGTTTCTTTTCTACGAAGTCACCACTAGGGGTGATGTAGTAGAACATTTTTTGCATGATTCCTTTTGTCGCCAGATAATCAATGCCCGTGTTCTCCGTAGAGTAATCGATTGGGCTTTCATATCGGTCCGGATCATGACTGTGGTCTGTCCATAGAACCGTGTTGTCATCTGGTGATATAGCAAGCTCGAAATCCGAGATCGGCCTGCGGTGAACCGTAATTTTCTTCGTGAACATATTGGACAATTTGCGGTAGTCGTCAAAAGTGTCATCCGGTGATAAATAGTCCGGATTCGGGTCGTCCTTTGCTCTTAACCCCACAACATAATCACCGACTTTATCAAACTTCAGCTGCGCGATACTAAATGATTTACCATTCAGATCAGAGACACCTTGGTTATGAATAAATCGCGGCGTGTGACTGACGTTCCATGTATATTTGCCCTCGGTTGGCGGGTCGCCTTCTGGGTCGTTAAACACAATATTGCTGTATTCAACTTCAGCTGAAGCGTCGGTCCCTGAATCATCCAGGATCGCATATTGATCGGACCAGATGTTCATTTCACTTGCCTGCTTAGCTGAGATGCCCCAAAAGTTTACGTTGCCCTTATCGGAATATGGGCCAAAACGACCGGAAGAAAATGAACTATCTTGCGTCTCGATAATCGGCACTTTGTTCAAATAGACCGTCAGCTCTTTCCCGATCGCCTTAATTCTAAAGACAGCATTCGTATCATCCTTGAACGGGTATGTCGCGCTGCCAAGTACCGTTCGAATTCCTCCAACGTATTTCACTAGCTGCACAGCTGTAGATGTCCCTTCAACCGCGTACCGATTATCAAGATCTAGCATGCGTAACGAGAAGCCAAAATCTTGATTGTCATAGCTCGTGAAAGCCATTTTCATCGAGAAGTTCAGTTCAGCATCCGCATACTCGTCCTTTGAAACGAATTGACCTAAACGGAACCGTTCCGGTATTTCGATTGTTGAAGGTTGTGACATTTGCCAGAGGTACATATAATTATTAGCTTCTACATTGTTAACTCCCGCGTTGTTGTAATGCGATAAGGTAACAAACAATCCATCATCAATATACATGACATAATTGACGCCTGTCGTCGAATCATAATTCGACGGACTCATGTACTCACTATACGTATACGGGCTTCCCCCTATAAACGGATTCGGATATACGGCCGTATTAATATTCGTTCCGGTTCCATTGTGCATCGAAGTGCGGTATCCATCTATCGTCATGACTTCTGTCTTCTTCGCTGTCTTACGCGGCACCACTGACCCATCCTGGAGGATGGAAAAATCCGCAAACGTGGAGTCATACTTATATTGACCGGATACGTCTAGCGCGCTTCCTGAATCGAGATTTATGGCTTGGAGATAGTTATTGCATGAAGTTTTACCATCCGAAGTGTAACTTCGAGCAATCAGCTCTCCTTTTGCCGTATTCAGGATTAACACCCCGTACTGGTCAGCCTTAGAAGCTAAAAAGTTACAGTACCCGTTCATTGACGCCAATCCAGTAAGGGTTGTCCTCCAAACCAGATCATATTGATTATCGAACTTCAAAATAGCTGTATTTGCGGTAGGCACTTTCGTTGTTCCAACGCAATTCTCGTAACCATAGAAATTCCCTTGAGCATCCGAATAGACGGTCGAGGAATCGAATGTACAAGTTGGCATATTCGTCCTTGCGGCAATCGCTTTGCTCGTTACGACTTCCGCATTTCGATTAAATTCGAACACCTTCCCTTTGGTGAACACGACGACATTATCATTCTTCTTGAATGATGCAACATAGTAACTATTTCTACCTGTGACGCTGAGCACAGTAGACTTGTTCCATCCATGATCGGATGCCTTGCTAATTAACGCACCAGAAAATGCATCATAGGTGTAAACATCATTATTTACGAATGCGTAAAGCGTCCTATCCGCAAGTTCGAAACTGACATTATCCGCATATTTGAAAGTCAGCATAAAATCGTACGGCGAAACACCACCAACGTAGTTCCAAACGGTATCAAACCCATTCGTGCTGGATTTTTTCTCAGTCGATAATCTGGATTTATTCATCGCGTAGATGATTTTGTCCGTACTGTCATTGTCCTGATAGTAGAAGTACTTTTCGTTCGATCGCAATACAGGAACTTGAAACAGCTCGACAGGGTTATTTCTCTTATCAAGCACAGGTTGCCCCAAGATTACCCCTCTACCGGCACGATATGGTGAAAATCCATTTGCACCATAACCATAATCTTGACCAGGTTCAAACGTGTGCTGATTGAAATCCGATCCGTAGTACTTTTCTTGGTAATAGTGAGAATATTGATGCTCCGATTGCTTTCCGATTCCGCCTTCGAGCGTACCGTTTCGAATCGTCCAATTCATCTTGGGATTCGCAATACGATTGCCCGTGTTCATATCAAGCAAGTCCCAGGTATCGAGGATGTCCTGAGCTGCATAACTTTTCGGAAGATCCAAATCCGGCTGCGGATTCTTTCCTTCTACATCAAATGAAACCTCTGGCGCAAGATTCGAGACGTTTAGAGTGTAGGACGTCAGGATAGCCCAGTTGGAAGTATCACCTGACATTCCGTACTCTTCGGTCACTTTCACATAGAATAGATACTTGCCTACCTTATCCGGAACAAAAGTCAGCTGCTCAAGCGTACCCTCAATGTCATGCCAATCATTATCGTAGAAACCATTATGATTCGCATCGTATTTGTACTTGTACTCTGCTTTCACGATTTTATCGCCATCCGGACTCGTGGAGAGATTCGGAATTATGACCGTTTCGCCGCGAATACCGACACTCGGTACCATCAGCTTTGCAATTGGTGGTAGATCCGGTTTTACGATAATAGTGCATGTTCCGGGTTCGAGTGATTTCAATCCCTTATTGTCGTAAACGTCCAAATTCACGAATTCTTTCATATCCGCATTCGTTGTATTTTCATAGGATGTTTTTACATTGGACCACTCGTCATTGCTATGGTCGATGGTACGGCCTTTCACAGGACTGTAGCTATTACTTGCATTAAACTTCGTCATATCTACCGGATGATTCGCAATCACCGGTGACGGACATTGAGCAATCGGAATGGGGTTTTCCGGCACGACTTGGATATAGGTACAAGCCGTCGCCGTTGCACCAAATTGATCGCGCATCATTCCGCAAACGTAGTGATATCCAAGCGAGTCCATTTTCAGCCCGTGCTGGCCATTTCCGTACTCTGTACTGTTGGCTGGTATGGACTGCACGAATTCGTCATCGGTTGCGTAATCAAAGCCCCTAAAAGACATCGTATCCCCGTCAGGATCATAAGGCGTTGGAACCTCTGGATCACTGATAAAGATCAAGTCTAGCTTCGTATTCACGATAACCTGATTAACCGGGTTCTTGTTATCACTCGGATAGACAAATCCAATTCGGAACTCTGGTGGGCTGTTCGTTGTCGGTCCTGCTACATCAAGCGTCTTTGGACCAATCCAGTCCGATGTACCGCAATCCGTGACGATCTTCATCGAGACATCATGGCTGCCAACACCGATATTCCATGGATAGTTGCTATAAGGATAGCTCGAATCTGTGTTCATTCCATATACAGCAGGACTTTGCCAAGTAGTGCCATCACGCTCGATTTTGTAGTAATGGTATTGATAGTTACAGCCGTTAAGCTGAAAATCCCTAGGAAGCAGCTTAAATGAGTCCTTGTAAGCAATACTGGGCGGAAGAACATCAAAGTCTCCCGTAAACTTAGCTGGCTTCTCGTAAAAGAAAGAAACAAAACCATTTTTGTTTCCAGTCGCACTCAAATAAACCGATTGGCCCGTCAGAGATGTCTGTAGATCCGAAAAGGCTACGTAAGAGAGATTACTTCCTAGATAGTTTCCATACTGAGTATCATATCCGTACGACTTGCTATATGGCATAGAGCTAACGTCTTCTGCCGTGAGATTAACTTGTTTAAAAGCTCCTTTAGCGCCTTCTCTCACCATATGCCGGATCTGTATTTGGCCAGCGACATTCTTCTCGTAGTAGAAGGTAATGTAGGCATCCGTCTGAGACGCCGTAAGGTTAACCGTCTGGGAAGTCCCTGTTCCCTCGTAGGTTATGTAAGTGATATATGACAGGTTGCTGCCGGTAACTTTTCCGTATTGGCTATCAGAATTGTATGAATCCTTAAAAGGAAAAGTAGCAACCGGTACGAGTTGTTCATTGGCCTGCGTATATGTTCCAGTCGATCCGTTTCTGACCATATGCCTAATATGGACTTCGCCCTTGGTATCAATCTTGTAATAATAGTTCAAATAAACGGTCGAGGCGAAATTGGTCGAATCATATTTTCCAAGATTGTATTCTGCGGGAGCAGCTACCTTCTCGCTAAAACTACCCGAAACTGTCGTCTTCTTCTTATATCCTGTGTATGCATAGCCAGAACCGGCAGTTGGATCATCATGCATATAGGTATAGGTTTGACCAGGAACAAGTTCTTCTTCCCTATCTACTAATCCAGCCACCCTGTTAAGACTATTACCGTTATCGTCATAATGTTTAATGACGATTTTACCTTGCTTCTTTTTGTAGTAGTAGTTCACCTTATACTTGTCAAAGCTACCATCATACGTCGACAGTGATGGGGTTCCTGAAATGAAATTGGTTGTAGCTGGATCAACAGCATCTTTTGCTTCCTTGTACTTATCCGCATAATCATAATCAGAACTTGTTCTCGGAGCAGGCGGGTATTTATCTCCTCGTTTCATTTCACCCGATGGATGATCTATCTTTGAATCAAGCGACTCTCCGGTTGTGATATCAAAATTATGGACCTCGTATTGACCTGCAAGCTCGAATTTGAGAAGTACTGGGAAGAAGTAGCGATAGCCGTCTACCGCTGGTGCACAAGTAGAACAGGCGTGTTCGGGATCGTCATAGCGTAAACTATAACCAGGTGGCAAACCTGTTGAATTCCCCAGATTACCACTAAATTTTATAGTAAAGGATACGCTGCTCGTATTCTCTCCTTTCACATCTACTGCGTCTGATGTATTTTGATTTAGACCGAGATAATCAGCATAGATATTGTAGTTATCACCTATCCTTGAAGAAAAGTATTTTCCATCGGAATTTGATCTGTATGGCGTTGCTGCAACACTTACAACTTTTCGACCAGGGAAAGAAAAATTATAATTACTTGAAAAGGATACTGAAGCCCCCAGACTTTTCGTCGTCCGATTCCCTGAAGAATCTTTCCATATATCATAGTAGCCAAAAGCAACGGCATAACGAAGATTCCCTTCAGCAACCGGTTGGATATTCGAATTGCCACCTAGTGATGCAGCCTGCATCAATGAGGGGGGGTAAATGGACATTATTGATAACATTAATGTCACAATAACGGTAATTGAAACTAAATTTCGTATTAATCTCGGTTTCATCAGATCGACTCCATAATATGGTTATATTTTTTACTCATAACAAACGTTCCGATTCTTTCTTCGCTCTGATATAGATGTAATAAAACTTTATTCAAGTTTTTCTGATAGGAGAAAATAAAAAAACACCAGCAAACAAGGGGGGGGGGGACCCTGTGAGCTCGGTGCTTCCGGCTAAATTCGTCTTTTTCTTCTTTTAGGGAGATACTTCCAAAGCGCAATTTTTCTACTACAAAGGATTCTTCATGATTACACCAGTGTCTAAAGGTAGTTTCATACCCACGAAATCAATTTCTTTAAAGGTAAATTGTTTCCACTCATCTCCAAGTACTATCCAGTCTTTTCCTGACGGAATCGGGTAACAATTTAATCGAATATCATCTTTCGTTACACGATTATTAGCACTTCTCCAACGAATCGGTAAGTTTTTATTTTTTGTTAAATAATAAAAAGGAGTAAGCATTGTCCCTTTATCAGTTGAAGAAGTTTGGAGCACTTGTTCACCTTCAATATAAGCAAGATCCATTCGATAAAAGTTTTCACCAAAAACTGAGAATGGTAAGTCAGCTTCAGTTAAAACTGCGACATGATTCGGATCTTTCCGGTCCTGAAGATATTCTTTATACCCTGGATACTTTTTAAATAAAGTGGCTGCATCAACAATCTTTCCTTTAACTACATCCTCGATAGTAGGAATATTCTTATTACCAATCCAAACGAACTTCAAATCTTCATCATATTCAACCGGAATACCAAGTCCTTCACTAACTACACGTAAAGGTACCATTGTGCGACCGGAAATCAGTTGAATAGCCGAGGAAAGGGACAACTTGACGTTATTTATTAACGCCGACTTTGCGCCGATTGTCAGTTCCAGCTTTTTGTTCGCTTTCAACACAGTAATCTTCTTGCCAGTCGGAGTTACGACAGCCCCCATTTTTTCAGACACAAATCGAATTGGGACAAGGATTGTTCCATTGTCATTTACTGGCTGAACATCAGTTGCGATTTGCCGAGCATTATACAAGACTTTAATTGGCATTTTTGCGTTCTTAATGACAGGGGTTTTTGCAGCTGATGTTTCAGTGCCCTGACTCATAATCCCTACCAATGTCATCGTAGCAAGAACGGCGACCATCACTTTCGTTTTGTTAATGCTTTTCTTCATGACCTATTCCTCCTAAATTATCAAGTTGTTATATTCATTCGTAGATTCTGTAAGTCCTAGATTCTTCGAATCTAAACACTGAAATCGCCAAGTCTCCCAAACCAAACAAAAAAGCACCGCCTGCAAGCCAAATAATCAGCCCGCAAGCAGGTGCTTCCTACTTCGTCCATCTCTTATAGAGTATTTCTATTAATTACCATACTACTTAGTTATACGACAAATTTCAACCAAAATTTTCTTTAATAAAATTTTATATTCGCTCTCTTTGCAACTCTTTTCCGCATTTCCACGCTGTTCAACATGCTTTTCCTAATTACTTTCGCACTCACTATCAATACTCACTCAATATTCTTTACTATTTCTCTCTCATCCCAGCCTCGCGCTGCGCCTCATCGAACAGCTCCAGCCACCGCGCCGCGGAATGCTGCCACGTAAAGTGCTGCTCCACCCGCTCCCGGCTCCGCAGCCCCATCTCTTGCCGCAGCCTGTCGCTCTGCAGCAGTTCGAGCAGACGCGCTCTCATCTCCGGCACGACGTGATCCGGATTCACGAGATACCCCGTTACGCCGTCTTCGATGATCTCCTTCATCCCACCAGCACGCGTAGCCACGACCGGCAAGCCGCAGGCCATCGCCTCCACGTTTACCAGACCGAACGCCTCCCGCTTCCCAGACGGCACAACTGCGACATCCGCGCCGAGAAACCAGCCCGGCACTTCGCCATAGGGAACATAGGGAACGAACTGTACGTACCCTTTCATCTTCCTGCCAAGCCGGTGCAGCTCACGTACATAAGCCGTCGTTCGACGAGATCCATAGAACGCCCCGCCTACGATAACAAGCAGAACCGACGGATGCTCCTCGATGAGCCGCGGCATCAGCTGAAGCAGATGGTGCACCCCTTTGATCGACAACAGCCTGCCCATAAAAAGCACAACGCTGCGGCCAGCCCAGCCCCGCTCAGATCGCAGCAGCATTCTCCTCCGAGCGCCTTCTTGCGTATACTGTGAGACGAACCGCTCTGTGTCTACGCCGGGATACACGACCCGAAGCTTGTGCGCATATGCCGGTACGCGAGAAGCCGCATCTTCACGCAAGTATTCGCTGTTCACGATTACGCGGTCTGCTGCGCGAAAACTCCGCTCAAGCTCGGCCTCGCTTATCGCGCTTTTACGAATAAACGTAGAAGAGTGCAGATTGAGCCAGATTTTCCCGGATGGCGCAAGCCGCCGAAGCCGAAGCACATAACGCGGCCGATTCTCCACCTGCGTCAGATCAGGCTGAAAACGCAGCAGCGCGCGGCCGACCCGCTTCAGATAAAGTCGTTTGCTCGCAGCCGGAAACCGCTCCACCGCCGAACCGCTCAGCTTGCCTTTACTCCCCAGCGTCCGGCTGCTTCTGCCATATATGCACGGTTCAATGCGAGGAACGAGCAGCGGAACCAGCTTCTCTACCACCCGTTCGACAGAGCTGCTGTTCTGCGAAGGGAGCGGAAATGTGCCCGGCGTTACAAAAGCGATTCTCGGTCTAGCCATCCATAAAGCCCGCCTCTCATCCGAATAAGCTTGCTAACGTAGCATACGTGAAGCGGATGAGCTTGGACCCGCGCGAAATGCCCTTATTTCTTGTACCACTGCCTCTTCTAACTTCGCCTGTCCATCAGCTGCTGCACGAGCAGCGCCAAGCCATATGGCCCTAGGTAGGCTCCGCTCACAAGAAAAACCGGACTCTGCAGCACCTCATGCACCTGAGTCATAAACACCGTATCATCTAGTATCGTCCTCGCCACACTTGTCGCAGCCACAACGAAGAAGCCCAGATAAGACAGCACCGCCAAGCCATCCAGCAGCATTTTGACACCGTACGACTTTCCTCTCAGCCATATAAGCAGCGCAGCTCCTAGCAGCGCGCCAGCAAGAACTAATCCCGCCATCATATTCACCTCACTTGCCAGTATTCGCGCAAGTAGGCTGCTATTAAACGTGCTGGAAATGAACTCTATTGCTAATTAAGTCGCGATATGTCACACTAGTTCACAGACAACACAACAACGTAGAGTTCCACCGTAAACCGAGAGAGGACGTGAATTACCGGCATGACCAAATGGCTGCTCCGATCAATGACCGAGCTTAGCTCGCGCAAATGGATTTCGCGAATAACCGGTCGATTTGCCCAGTCGCCCGCTAGCCGGCGCTTTATCCCGAAATTCGCCCGTATGTACGGGATTGCTATAGAGGAAGCCGAGAAGCAGCTGCATGAATATGGCACGTTGAACGAGTTTTTCACGCGCAAGCTGAAGTCTGGCGCACGTACAATAGATCCAGACGCTGCTACACTCGTAAGCCCGGTTGACGCCCTTATTACCGGCTGCGGCCCGATCGAGCAAGGCACGATTCTCAATGTGAAAGGCCAGGATTACACGATTGAGGAGCTGCTAAACCGCTCGCCGCGCATGGAGAATTACAAGAACGGCTACTACATGGTGCTCTACCTGAGCCCGACAGATTACCATCGTATACATACGCCAATTGCTGGCACGGTTGTAGAACGTGAGCATGTGCTCGGGAAAGTATATCCCGTCAATGACTTCGGTCTTCGTCATATGCGCCGAGTGCTCAGCCGCAACGAGCGATTGATTACTTATATGAGGCATGCGAATGCGGAGACAGCCATCGTCAAAGTAGGCGCAATGAACGTCAGCAGCATCAAGTACGTACTCCCGCTCCGTGAAAAAATGGACAAGGGCGACGATCTCGCATATTTCGAGTTCGGCTCCACGGTTGTGCTCTTGACCGAAGACGACAGCTTCCTCCCGCGTCCTGACCTGAAGACAGGCCTCAAGGTACGGATGGGCGAACGTCTAGGCACGCTAACTTCCTCATAAACGCAGCAAAGCGGCAGGATCTCTACAGATCCTGCCGCTTTTTAATTGTCCAACATCCTAACGAATCTCCGACGGACTCTTCCCCGTATACTGCTTGAACTGCCTACTGAAGAAGAAGATATCCCGATAGCCAAGCGCGTCGGCAACCTCCGTCACATTCATTCCCGCATGCATGAGCAGATGCTGTGCCCGTTCGATCCTGGTCCGAATCATATACGTTTGCACGGAAGTGCCGATCATTTCCTTAAATTTAATGGAAAAATATCTTGGCGACAGCTGCGCCCGCAGCGCCAAATCCTCGACGCGGTGCACTATACCAGGGTTTTGCCGAATGTAGTTCGCAACCTCATGAATCGCTTCGGTCAGCTGATTGCTTCCTTTGCGCTCAACGGGATCTTCCATATCCTCTCGAAGCAAGTAGATCATGAGCTGCTTCAAGATCAGTTGCGCTTCTTCCTCAGCCGCATACGTCTTCACCAGGAACAACCGTACGTAGCGAGAGAGCAAATGCTCCAAATCTACTGTCTCGTTTATGATCCGATATGACTGCGGTACAAGATCCACCTGCTCAGCTACGTCAAAATGAATATATGTCAGTACTAGCGGCTTCTGTGGATTATGGGTAGCACTCGTATGATCGCCCGGCTTAAACAAGAAACAGCTGCCTTTGCTGACTTGATATGGCGTGCCGTTTAAGATGACTTCACCGCTGCCGCTCCATACGTAGAACAAATCGTAATTCGCGAGCGGCTTCTCACGCTTCTGCCACTTCCATCCGGGCTCGCAGACGATTTTGGCTAAGGCGGGCTTCAAAATAAAGGATGTCGGCGGACAGTGCAGCATTACAGCTTCCTCCTCTTGCATCGTACAACTCTATCGATGTCATCATACAATACTGCGATTCCTTTGCCAATATTGCGCCAAGCCGCCCGGGAACGCAATCCTGAAAAAAGTGCAAAAATATAATGAGATAACATGGTCTTCCACTCCGAATAAGTGTTATAATATCAGCTAACGGTTTCCTGGTGGAAACCAAAAATGAGAATGAATCGCCGGAAGGATGAAATGAAGTCCATGAACCCACTTGCTGAAGCACTTAACGCCACGATTGAGCGCGAGAACGGCCATGTTTTCGCGATGTTGTCCACACTCGGTAAAGCGATCTACTTTCCGAAGGAAGGCATTTTGAGCCAATCGGCCGAAGCAAAAGCAAAGGCAAAGAAGTACAACGCAACGATTGGTATCGCAATTGAGAATGGCCAGCCGATGCATTTGAAAGTCATCCAAGACACACTCTCCGCTTATAATCCGAAGGATCTCTATGAATATGCACCGCCAGCAGGCAAGCCAGAGCTGCGGACGGCATGGCGCAGCAAGATGTTGAAGGAGAACCCATCGCTCGCGAATAAAAACTACGGCAACCCTGTCGTAACGAATGCTCTTACTCACGGTCTTAGCATCGTCGCTGACCTGTTCGCAGATGCCGGTGATGCTGTCATTATTCCGAATAAAAACTGGGAGAACTACGAGCTAACCTTCGGCATCCGCCGCGGCGCAGTAATGGTAGAATACCCGCTATATAACAGCGAGAACCGCTTCAACGCTCAAGGTCTTCGCGAAGCATTGCTTGCGCAGAAGGACAAGGGCAAAGCGATTGTCGTGCTGAACTTCCCGAACAATCCGACTGGCTACACGCCGGGCGCTGAAGAAGGCCAGGAAATCGTAGCCGCGCTGAACGATGCGGCTGAAGCTGGCATCAATGTCGTTGCTGTTACAGACGATGCATACTTCGGTCTCTTCTTCGAAGGTTCGATGCATGAGTCGTTGTTCGGCCAATTGGCAGGTCTGCACCCTCGCGTGCTGCCGATCAAGATCGACGGCGCAACGAAGGAAGAGTACGTATGGGGCTTCCGCGTAGGCTTCATCACGTATGCAGATGCTTCGGACGCAGTCCTTAGCGCTCTGGAACAGAAGACGCTCGGCATTATCCGCGCGACGATCTCCAGCGGTCCGCATCCATCGCAGACTTTCGTGCTGAAAGCACTGCAAGCGCCTGAATTCGAAGCGCAGAAGGAAGAGAAATTCGCGATTATGAAATCCCGCGCGAACCGCGTGAAAGACTTGCTCGACAGCGGTCGCTTCGGCGATGTATGGTCGTACTACCCATTCAACTCCGGTTACTTCATGTGCCTCAAGCTGAACACGGTCGAAGCGGAGAAAGTACGCACACGCCTGCTTGAAGAGTATCAAATCGGAACAATCGCGCTAGGCGAGACAGACCTGCGCGTCGCGTTCTCTTGCATCGAAGAGGAGAACCTGGATGAGCTGTTCGATACGATCTATAAAGCGGTGCAGGATGTTGCGGTAGCCTCCAAGTAAGGCTCCGGAGCTCCGGAATTTGCGACTGGCACTCCATTGGTGTTCCACCTGAGTTGTGTCAGTTCGCATACTCCGCTAGCAATAAAGAAAGGGCAGTTATTCACTTGAGGTTCAATTGACCTCATGCGAATAACTGCCCTTCTTTTTATCACAATGCCGCTTGCTCTTGCGACTGCGACTGCGACTGCGACTGCGACTGCGACTGCGATTCTGATTGCTCCCCTTGCTCCTTCGCCAACACAAACCGATTCGCCGGAACCTTCAGCCCCAAGTTGCCGCGAAGCGTATCCGCTTCATATTCGGTGCGGAACAAGCCGCGCTGCTGCAAGAGAGGCACGACATGGTCGACAAAGTCCTCCAGACCATTCGGTACCGCAGCGGCGAGCATGAAGCCGTCAGCCGCACCACGAACGAACCATTCCTCGATCTGATCAGCCACTTGCTCTGGCGTGCCGATGAACTTGCCGCGCGGCGTCGCTGCTTGCAGCGCAACCTGGCGAAGCGTAAGGCCACGCTCCTTTGCGTCCTTCTTGATTTTGTCCGTACCGCTCTGGAAGCTGTTCTTGCCGAGGTCGCCAAGCTCCGGGAACGGCTCATCCAGCGGATACTGGGAGAAATCATGATGCTCGAAGAAACGGCCTAAGTAATTGAGCGCATTCTCAATCGTGATAAGACTCGCAACCTCTTGATACTTGCGCTCAGCCTCTTCTGCCGTCGCGCCGATAATCGGCCCGATACCTGGGAATACAAGCATATCATCAGCCGAACGGCCGAAGGCTGCTGCGCGCGACTTAATATCTTGATAGAATGCGATAGCATCCTCAATCGTCTCATGCCCGGTGAAGATCGCATCCGCTTCCTTCGCTGCATAATTCTTGCCGACTTCCGAAGCGCCTGCCTGGAAGATTACCGGCTGCCCCTGTCGTGAGCGCGCAATATTGAGCGGTCCCTTCACGGAGAAGAACTCTCCTTCATGATTCAGCGTGTGCAGCTTCGCCCGATCAAAGAAGACTCCTGCCGCTTTATCCCGCACGAATGCGTCATCTTCCCACGAATCCCACAAGCCCCGCGTCACTTCCAAGTATTCCGTCGCGATGCGATAGCGAAGATCATGCTCGGGATGCTCTTTCTTGCTATAATTCAGCGCCGAGCCTTCGAGTGGGGAAGTGACGATATTCCAGCCAGCCCGACCGCCGCTCAGCACATCCAGTGAACCGAATTGGCGCGCCACAGTGAATGGCTCGCTGTATGAAGTCGACAACGTTCCGACAAGACCAATATTCGAACTAATGGAAGCCAGCGCGCTTAAGAGCGAGATTGGCTCGAAACGGTTCAGGAAGTGAGGAATGGATTTCTCGTTGATATACAAGCCATCGGCAATAAAGATCAGATCCAGCTTGCCCGCTTCAGCCTTCTGCACCCAGCTCTTATAGAGTTCAAAATTAACGCTCGCATCCCCTTGCGTGTCCGGATGTCTCCACATGGCTGGATTTCCGCCGACACCGTGAAGCAGTGCGCCAAGTTTCAGTTGTTTCGCATGGTTACTCATTCTAGCTCCTCCTCTACCTATCCCTGAAATGGATTAAACGACAACATATGCGGAGGCAATCCGCTCAATCTGCCCAATATGAACGTGTACGTGTTTGATGAAGCCCCAAACCACATCGCGAACCGATACCGTTTCGCCTTTGAAGTTAACGCCTGTGCGTTCCCATTCGGAAGGAGTAAGCCGCTTCAACAGCAGAAGGTTATAGGTCAAATACGCTCCATAGAATGCCAAAACATCCTGTGCCCGGCCAACGTTTGCCCTCGACGAGGAGACCCACTCATCCTGATTGAACGCTGGAAGCTGAGCAGAAGAACCTGCTAGTATCTCACGAATGCGGAAGCCTACCACAATATGATGGTCCGCCAAATGCGAGAGCACCTCCGTCGCACTCCATACCCCAGGCGCCGCCTGCCAGTTCAGTTGATCCTCATTCAAGCTTGCAATTGCCTGCTGAAGCTGATCGCGCAGCGCTGCATAATCCAGAAGAAGCGTATCAATTTGGTTCTGTGTCATCCGTTATTCCTCCTATCCTATCGTGGAAATCGAATTTTATATCTCTTTCAAAGCCAGCTCTGCAAAGCTCGCAAGAAACTGCGCGCTTGGCAGCAGCGCTTCCTCATTCACGTCAAACTTCGGATGATGCCACTCCTGGCTGCCGCCGACACCCATGAAGACGAACAATCCAGGCACCTCTTGCTGATAGAAGGCGAAGTCTTCCCCAGCCGGCGAAGGAACCGGCACAATCGCCTGAAGCCCTGCCTCCTGCGCAGCTCTCACGCCAATCTCCGCAAGCGCCGCGTCATTCACAACAGGCGGCGGACCTTCTATCCAGCGCACATGCGCCTTCGTTCCGAAAGCAGCGGCAACGCCCGCTACCACTTCGTCGAATCGCGCCAGCACACGCTCGCGCACCTCCGAGCCAAATGATCGCACCGTTCCTTCCAGCACAGCCTGCTGCGGAATGACATTCCAAGCGGTTCCGCTATGCAGCTTCGTCACACTAATGACGGCGCTCTCCAGCGGACCGACATTCCGGCTCACGACCGTTTGGAGCGCCGTGATGATATGCGCTGCCGTAATGATCGGATCAAGCCCTGCCTCCGGAACGGCAGCATGTGAGCCGCGCCCTTCGACTTCAACAACGAAGCCGTCGGCTGCCGCCATGATCGCACCTTCTTTGATACCAACGGTGCCGACCGGCAGATCCGGCTTGTTATGCATGCCGACTATAGCGCTGACGCCTTCCAGCGCACCTGCGGCAATCAACTGCTGTGCGCCTTTCGCCTTCTCTTCGGCGGGCTGGAACAGGAGCCGCACCGTCCCCCGCAGCTCATGCTCGCGCTCCTTCAAGAGCAGCGCCGCGCCAATGGCAGCGGCCGTATGGAAATCATGCCCGCAAGCATGCATCCTGCCAGGATATCGCGAAGCGAACAATAATCCCGTCTCCTCCTGAATCGGCAGTGCATCGATATCCGCACGAATGGCAACCACCGGTCCAGGCAGCAACCCGCCAATCTCGGCGATCAACCCCGTCCGCAGAACGGCATAGCCATCCGAAACGGCAATCTCTGCCTCCTCTAGCCAACGACGAATGGATGCTGTCGTCTCGAACTCCTCATGAGACAGCTCAGGATGCTCATGCAGATGACGCCGCACCGCTATGAGCCGCTCAGCTAAAGCAGAGCTTTCACTTTCAACCGTATTGCTCATGTCCTTCCCCTCCATTCAGCCGGCAACGGACACTTCCGCGAAAGCTTCCTTCAGCAGCTCGAATGACCGAATCCGTTTCTCGAAATCAGGCACTGCAGCCGTCACGATGAACTCGTCGACGCCATACTTTTGCTGCAATTCAAGCAACCGATTACGAACCGTTTCTTGACTGCCCTTCGTCACTTCGGGCTTCGTTATTTCAATGCGGTACTTCTCATTCGACTGACGTCCGTATTCTTCCGCCTGCTCGACAGTACCAACCGTGAGCGTTCTTCCGCTCTCCAAATGAATCTTTACCTGCGTATGTTCGCCAGCAAGCGCGACAGCTTCCTCGTCGGTTTCCGCTACAATCGCTGCTAGTGCAAAGATCGGCAACGGCTCCCGGCCGAAGGAACGATCGAATTGCGTCCTATAAGCCTCGAATGCTGCAAGCGCAACTTTCTCATCGCTATTAATAAATTGAGAGAATACATAAGGGAGCCCCAAGCTCGCTGCAATTTCAGCGCTGCCTACACTCGTGCCGAGTACATACAGCTCAGCTGGAACCTCCGGCTTCGGCGAAGCGGTCAACCCGTGAAGCGGATGATCCTCCGCAAGCGTGCCGTGAATGAAAGCGCCAAGCTCCTCGATCTTCTCGGTTAACGATGGCGCATTCTGAACACCGCGCTGCAAGGCTTGCGTCGAACGCGGAAGGCCGCCCGGCGCTCGGCCGATGCCAAGATCAACGCGCCCCGGTGCCAGCGCTGACAATACATTGAAGTTCTCCGCCACTTTATAAGGGCTGTAATGCTGCAGCATGACGCCGCCCGAGCCGACGCGAATGCTCGACGTCTTGGCGAGCAAATGCGAGATCAGCACCTCCGGCGATGATCCGCCGACAAAGCCGGAATCATGATGCTCCGACACCCAGAATCGGTGATAACCAATCTCTTCGGCGCGCTGTGCCAGCGCAATCGTATGCTGAAAGGCGGTCGTCGCGGTCACGCCCGGATAGATGATCGTTTGGTCCAAAATACTTAACTGAATCGCCATCGTACATTCCCCCTGCTCGCTTAGATGGAATAAGCCGGCTCTGGCATAATCCGTTTCAGAAATTGCTTCGTTCTCTCTTCCTTCGGCATGCGGAAAATCTCTTTCGGCGTGCCTTCCTCCACGATGACGCCTTCGTCCATAAACACGACATGGCTGGCGACATCTCTTGCAAAGCCCATCTCGTGCGTAACAACAATCATCGTAATGCCTTCTGACGCTATTTTGCGGATAACCGCCAGCACTTCGCCGACCAGCTCGGGATCGAGCGCCGACGTCGGCTCATCGAACAGAATGACTTCGGGATTCAGCGCCAGCGCACGGGCAATGCCGACCCTCTGCTGCTGCCCGCCGGAGAGCTGGCTTGGATACGCATCCAGCTTTGCCCCGAGTCCTACCTTCTCCAGCACCTCGATGCTCCGGCGGCGCGCTTCGTCCTTCGGAAGCTTCTGTACGATGACAAGTCCTTCCATCACGTTCTCGAGCGCCGTCTTATGACGGAACAAGTTATAATGCTGGAATACCATCGCGCTCTTCTGCCGAAGCTCGTAGATCTCCCGCTTATGGGCCGTCTTGCAATCGACAGCGAAATCGCCAATCTCGATATGCCCGTCACTCGGCCTCTCCAGATAATTAATGCATCGGAGCAAGGTCGTTTTGCCCGAGCCGCTTGGACCTAGAATGACGACGACTTCGCCTTTATTCACCTGCAGGTCGATGCCTTTCAGCACCTGCTGCTTGCCGAACGACTTGGATATGCCTGTCAGCTTAATCATGCGACTCCACCTCGGTTGTACAGATTAATGCGTTTCTCAAGGATCGCGGCGAACCGTTCAATGATCACCGTCATGCCCCAGAACAATATCGCTGCAGCCAAGTAAGCCTCAAAAAACTTCCAGTTCGTCGATGCGACGATCTGCGCCTTGGCGTTGATATCAACGACAGATACCGTAAAAGCAAGCGTTGACGCATGCAGCATGCCGATGACGGAATTCGCAAGGTTCGGCACGCTAGCAGCCAGTGCCTGGGGGAAAACAATTCGACGCAGCGCTTGCGACGTCGTCATTCCGATCGAATAGGCTGCTTCGATCTGTCCGCGATTGACCACGAGCAGACCGGAACGAACCACTTCCGACATGTACGCGCCTGCTGTAATGGAGAAGGAAAGGAAGGCAAAATCTATCATCGGTATCGAAGCCGACCGGAAACTTAGCCCAAACTGCGAACACAGCCCGTCAACGATCATCGGAAGCCCGAAATAGATAAGGAGCAAATGCGTCAGCATCGGCGTGCCGCGAATGAACGTCACATAGGAGACCGCAATCGGATATAGCACAGGCACCTTATAGATGCGAATAAGGGCAACAGCCGTTCCGATGACAAAGCCGCAAAGCACGGATACCGCTGTAATGAGCAGAGTCGTCGGAATGGCGGACAGCAGCTGAACGAGCGCCGTCCATATAAAAGCCGGATCCAGCTTCATGGCTTCTGCGCCTCCTCTCTAAGTCGAACGCTGCGCGGGCTGCGCAGCCGGGACCATAGCGATTGCCAATTTCTTTGGCTAAACGCGCTATATGCCGGGGCATCCTCGCGCTTCTCGTGCCGCAGCAGCCTGCGCTCTGCCACCAGAAGCAGCCGCTCGAGCACAATGCTGATAATCAAATAAACGAACGCGAGCGCGATATAACTCTCGATAAAATGCCTCGTCACCGAAGCAAGCGTCTGCGATTTCCCTGTCAACTCCATGACGCCGAGCGTAAATGCGAGTGACGTGTCCTTCAGCAGCGCAATCAGCACATTCGATAGCACCGGCACCGCAATCGCGAGCGCTTGCGGCATGACGATTCTAGTAAAAGATTGATAGCCTGTCATTCCGATCGCATAAGCGGCCTCAACCTGCCCCCGGTCTACCGAAGTGACCGCCGAGCGAATCGTCTCCGAGACATACGAGCCGGTGTGCAGCCCATAGGTCAGAATGACGAAGAAGAGGACCGGCGCTTTACTTAGATCAAGTCCAACAAGCTTCAGCACTTCAGGCAGTCCGTAATAGAACAGGAAGAGCTGGATCAGGATAGGCGTCCCTCGGAAGAAAGACGCATACACCTGCGAGATCCGCTGCAATACCGGCACCTTATACAGTCTTGGCAGAGCAGCTATAAATCCGAATAGAAGTCCGAGCAGCAACGCCCCGAATACGATGAAGAGTGTTGTGCCAAGCGTGTGCAGCAGCTTCGGGATAAACTGGAACACATAGCTGATATCAAACGTTGCGCCCATACTTCTCCCGCCCTTTCATTTATTGCGTATAGTCGGCTCCCAGCCACGTTGTGCTCAGCTTGCTAAGTGTGCCGTCGGACTTGATTTCGTTCAACGCGCCGTCAACGGCGTCAGCCAGCTTCTGCTCCTTCGGATCGTCCTTGCGGAAGACGAACAGCACATCTGCTTCTTCAAGCGCATCTCCGACAGCCTTCAGTTCGCTCTTCGGATCAATAAGGGAGAGCGTGAAGTCCGCGCCAAGCGTCGCTTGCACACGACCGCTCGTCAACTGGCTAACCGTATCGTTCGCTGCTCCATTCGTATAGACAATATTGATCGCATTGTCGTGCTCTTTATTGTAATTCTCCGCCAGCGTCGCTTCCGCGCTTGTAGCGGTAGTCAATAGTTTCTTGCCCTTCAAGTCATCCAGTTTCGTAACCTCGCTGTTGTCCTTCGCAACGATCAGCTTTGTTTTCCAATGTGCGTAAGGCACTTTGTTAAACAGATACTTCTCCGAACGCTCCGTATTCTTCTCCATCTCATGAGCGACAAAATCAATTTTCTTCGTCTCAAGGCTAAGCAGCAGGTTGGTGAAATCAAGCGTTTGGAACTCGAATTCATAACCCGGCAGACGCTTGTCGATCTCCTTCACCAACTCAACGTCAAACCCTGTCAGCTTGCCGTTCTCGTCAATGAAGCATACTTTCGGGAACTGCGTACCTGTGCCGACAACGATTTTCTCCACTTTATCTGTCGCCGCCGCATCGCTGTTCGCGCTTGCTGTATTGTTCGCCTTCGCATTCGAAGTGTTCGTGCTTGCTGCCGTATTCGCATTGTTATTTGAGGAGCACCCTGCTGCCACCAGCGTTAGAGCTACGAGTGCAAATCCTGTCGGGCCGATAAGTTTCTTTTTCATTTCCTTCTACCTCCACTGTGGTTTGAGTTATTCGAACCGCCACAAGTATGGTAGATTCGGCCGTTTATTAAACTTTATAATTCCAATTGATTTAATCGGAATTGTTGTTGCACCTAATTTAGCATCCGCTCCTTGATTCAGTCAATGGACTCATCAATAGAGATTTTCTATATACAACTCTGCAAAATGAATCGGTACTATGTCGCCTCTATTTCAATGGGACCGAACAATGATTTGCCAAGCTCGATGAAGGTATCGACAAAATATGAGTGCTCATTGCCGCGCGTAATCAGATTGGTCTGCAGCGTAATGCCGCTAACCTCCGGAATCTCAATCGGAATCAGCTGCCTGTTCGCTACCTCCTGCCTGACGCATAGCTGCGGCAGAAAGCAGATGCCGGCGCGCCCAAGTACAAGCTTCTTCGCCGTCTCGGAATTGTCGACCAAATATTCTATATTCGGCTGCTCGGCAAGATTGTCGAATGCGCGGTGCACCCTCATCCAGTCGAGAGAACCGCATTCGAAGAAGACAAGCGGATGGACGCCGATGTCTGCGATAGACACTTCTTGTTTCTTCGTGAATGGATGGCCTTCATACACATAAAGCCGAATCGGATCCTCGTAAAATTTGACAGAAAGCAGCGTGGGGTGGACGATTTTGCGTACGAAAGCAAGGTCGAGCTCCTTGTTATGCAGCTTGCTTACAAGCTCATCCGACGTTGCAGTAATGACTTTGACATGAATATCCGGATAACGCTGCTTCAACCTGGGCAGTAGTTCCGGGAGCATATAGTTGGAGACGGAGACCGTTGCGCCGACCCGAATTTCGTGAGGAATGGTCTTGCGCTGCTGGATCTGGAGCTTGCCTTTCTGGAAGGTTTGCATAATTTGCTGCGCAAAGGGGAGAAACTGCTTGCCCTTCTCCGTCAGCACAATCTGCTTGCCTAGACGGTCAAACAGCTTGCAATCCAGCTCCCGCTCCAGTGACTGAATCCGCGCCGTCACGGAAGGCTGTGATAGGTAGAGCACGTCGGCCGCCTTATTGAAGCTGCCGTAATGATTGACGTATACGAAAGCCTCCATATTCTCGATATTCAAAAGTTGCACCGCCTTTTCACACTAAAGTTGATTATTCCGATTCACAAACTAGGATTTATAATCAAAATTCTATAGCACTCTCGCCGTTTCGTCAACGATATGGTAATCTCATCCTTTCTGCTTGGACTTATAGCTTCTTTCTATCGATGAATTGAAGTTTTTAATATCCTATTTAAACGCTCGGAATTATCGGTTAAAGTGGGAACATGACGAAGGGAAGATGAAGGAGGCTGCAACGATGAGTGCAATTGAATCTTTAACGATACGCGATGTGACGAATGAGGACCGGGAGCAAGTACTGAAGGTGCTGTTAGCGGCCTATGGACAATATGAACAAGTGCTGCCTGCTGACAAATGGGAGCTTTATCGGCAATCTATTATTGCTTCCTTCGATCAGGAAGGACCCGAAGCGCGAATTGTAGCCGAGTCGGATAACACAATCGTTGGCTCGGTCCAACTGTTTGTCTCCTCTGCCGCCGCTTACGGCGCTCCCGAACTTGGCATAACAGGCCCAATCATTCGGTACTTGGCTGTCTCTCCAGATCAGCGGGGACGCGGGGTTGCAACAGCACTCATCCGCGAGTCCATTAAACGCTCCCTCCACCTCGGCGCGGAGTGGCTGAATCTGCACACGTCGGATATGATGGCGTCGGCGGTGAGCTTGTATGAACGGCTCGGCTTTGAGCGAGCATACAACACCGATGTCCAGAACGGCGAAATCCTCGTTAAAGGATACCGGATTAATCTGAAGAGCGAACAAGCGCTTCAGCTCTAAATAAACCAAAAAAAGTGGCAAGGGCAGCAGTGGGGATTGGATCATTCCCTACCTTGCCCTTGCCACTTTCATTTCGTCTAATCCTAATCTTCTTCTGGATCGGCCAACATCTTGCGTTTCAGGCTTCTTGGACGCAGAAACAATATATAGAGCAGCGCTATGACAAGCGAAGCTCCCGCTTGCGGTGCATATCCATTCGGCAGTAGCCAGATACCTTGCGGCAGCCAGATGATCAACGCGCACAGCAGCGCAGCCCTGCGATCGACGCGCAGTACAGCCGTTTGGCGCGTCGCTTCCGGCAGCGGATAGACATGGCGCCACACCGAATGCCGATGCGCCTGCGCGAGCGCCCTTAACTGAATGCCTGTCAGCCATACGAACAACAGACAGACGCCGGCGGAGCCCCAGCCCGCCCATAATGCTTCATATGCGGCAAGCCAGCCCGTAAATACGCCAAGTGCCGTTAACCGCAGCACAATGCCGCCAAGCTCCGTGCGAATCAGCGTCTGCGTATAGAGATAGAAGAATGCATTAGACTTGCGGTACGCAATCATCTTGGCCACCCAAGCCGCATACCTGCGGGACTTGACCCCGGCCGATTCGGTTGGTATATCGGCGAAAGCGCTGAAGAACACGGTATATCTGCGGCGCGTGCGCTTCTCCTCCTCGATCAGCAGTAGCCATGGGATCGGATAGCGCGGCAGCCGATTATAAATCACAGCGAGCAATACAAACCAATTCGCGAAGAAAATGAGCAGCGATCCCTTGAGCAGCCCCGTTATTGCGAGAGCTATCGCAGCCCAGCGCAATACGCGCAGTAATCTGCGGCTGCCTGCGTTAACGATCTGCCGTTCTCGCCATGATGCTGTGATCTGCAGCATTTTCGTTACGATTACGGCAAGCACGACAACGATGGCGCTTGTCCGCCCATCGCCGGCATGATAAAGCGGCAAATACGCGGCGCAGCCTATGAGCACCGCCGCTATGCCTGCCATTCCGTTGTAGCGCATGGAGCGCCGGATATAGGCGGGCATCTCCGCTTCGCGCGGAACGAGGAAGACGATGTCCGCCTCGCGAAGCCAGGTTCGAAGCGGACTCCAGCAGATGAGCGGCGTCAGCACAAGGATGCCGACAAGCACGACCGGGAAGTTCGCCGGCAGATTGCGAAGCAGCATACCATATCCGGTTATGCCGGCGAGCAGTGCCATAATGGTCACGCCCGGCAGCCCGCTCTGCGCCATATAGCGGAAGTACGGCATCGATTCCTTCCAGAACGCAGCTGACCGGGAGCGCCACAGCGCCTCAACCGAACGTTCCATGATGAATGCCCCCGCCTCCGGCCTCGCCTTTACCATCGCCTTTGCTAGTCACAAGCCGATAGAACGCCTCTTCAAGCACGCCTGAACTACGGTCTTCCGGCATGCCGGCCGCGCGGCACACATCCTGAAGCGTGCCTTGCGCCACAATTACGCCTTGATGAAGCACGATAAATCGGCTGCAATATGACTCCACCGTCGCGAGAATATGCGAGCTCATGAATACAGCCGAGCCCTCTCTCGTCACCTCGACAAGCTTATCGAGCAGTGACCGAATCGCAAGCGGATCAAGCCCCAGGAACGGTTCGTCAATGACGTAGAGCGACGGCCTTGCGAGCAGCGCGTTCATAATCATGACCTTCTGCCGCATCCCCTTCGACAGATGTGCCGCGAATGCCCCGCGCTTCGGCGTCATGTAGAATTCCTCCAGCAAGCTCTCGCTCCGCTGCCCATATACCGGCTCCGGCACATCATACGCCATCCCGGTCAATCGCAAATGCTCCTCAACCGTAAGCTCATCGAACAAGAGCGGCGACTCCGGCACATAAGCAAGCGAGCTGCGATAGGTATCCGGCTGTTCAGCAAGCGTATGCCCGCCGATCCGAATTTCGCCTTTATGAGGCTGCATAAGGCCGAGTATATGTTTAATTGCGGTACTTTTGCCTGCGCCATTAAGGCCAATCAGTCCAACCATTTCGCCTGCTCCGACCTCGAAAGACAGATCATGCAGCACCGGCCTGCGCGGACTGTATCCGCCTGTTAATCCTTTTACCGTTAATACGGATTCCATCTACTGCGCACCTCCTCTTCTCTCACCGATACTACCAAATTTTACGCAAAATGAAAAATGACCGTAAACACGTAAAAAAAACCTCGCGCCTGCCATATCGGCAAAGCGCGAGGTTTCTATCGTGCGTGGCTTACAATTAAGCCAGCACTTTAATGGAATAAACGATGTTATTGATAACAGTAAGCTCAACAGCGTGACCGACAACAAGTTTAGTCGCATCGCCAACGATGGCAACATCAGGAGAAACATTCAATACGATTGCGTTTGTTGTACCATTAACCGTTTGCGTAATCGATACCGTTGCGATGTCGCCTTGCGCATTCAGCGAGAAAGCGTTGAATAGACCCGCTTGCTTTGTAACCGCAGGCTGTTCAGCTGCCAGCTTCGTTACTTCGATGAACACAACTTTGCCGTTGTATGTGCGAACAAGCACTTCATCGCCAGCTTTCAGCGCAGTCGCCGCTACCTTCACATTGTCGCGGAAGATAAATACGTTCGGATCGAGCGCAAGCGCCACTTCTTTGTTGTCAGACTTCACAACTGTGATAGAGTTGCCCGAAGCTGCTGCTTTCAGCTTGCCTGTGATTGCTGTTGCATCATTATCATTCTCTGGCAACTGCTCGTCTGTACGGCCAAGCAATGCAGCCAGCTCAGCACGAGTCACTTGTTGGTTCGGACGGAATGTGCCATCCTCGTAACCTTCGATCAGACCTTTCTCGATTGCAACCGCAACGTAACCAACGGAGCCCGCTGGAATTTTGTCAGCATCTTCGAAATCAAGGTGGGTGTTCACTTTTGCCTTCGCTTCTGCATCAAGACCCATTGCTTTTACAAGCAAAGTCGCTGCGAACAGACGGCTTGCAGGCTTGTCCGCTTGGATAACAGTATCAGTCTCTGTGAACAGATCCTTCTCAAGCGCTACCGCTACATAACCAACAGCCCAAGGGTACTTCTTCGCAAGCTGGTCAGCATCCTTGAAGTTGAGCTTCGTGCTCATCTCCGCTTGCGATTCCGCTTGATCTTTCAAGCCCATCAAACGAACAGCTGCAACGATGGACTCAATGCGAGTGATCTTCTGCTGCGGCTTGAACGTACCGTCTTCATAACCATTGAATACGCCTTTGGAAGCCAAGCGGATGATGTACTCAAGCGCCCATTTCAGATCCTTCTCGTCTTTGAACTGGAGGTTGATTTCATGCTTATTTTTATCTTTTTTGTCATCATGTTTGCCGTTGTCATGACCTTTATCGTTGCCGTGTGCAAAAGCGCTGCCCGCGCCACCTGCCAATGTTAGTAACGCTACGGACGTAATTGCCGCCTTTTTCAAAATGGCTTTCTTCATGTTGTGCCACTCTCCTCGCGAATACGGTCATTGCCGTTTTTTTACTTTCGCTCATACCGTTCGGGGAGCAGTGAAGAGTTTCAGGGGGTGTTTGCCAAAAAAAACGATTTCATTCGCCAAAATATGCAAATCCCCCCACTCCAAAAGCCAGCGAAAATACAGCAATATTCCTGCAAAAAGCGAGTAGGAATGCGTGTTACGCCTGTTCGTTAGCCGAGTACGCCAACGGGAAATATTGATTGTTGTACAAATCGCCCTTCTTCGGACGAGGACCGAGCAAACGGATGTTATCGACGTTCTGTTTCTTCTCATAAGCCATGCCTTTAGGGAAATAATGGCCGACGACGCACAGGCGCGGATCATTGGAGAAGTTCTGACGTGAACCGTGAATCGTAAGCGAATGGTGGAAGCTCACTTGACCTGCTTTCAGAATAAGCGGCTCTTCACGCCACGGCTTCGCTTCGACTTCCATTTGTTTCTTCACTGCTTCCAGCTCTTCGTTAAAGAAACCGTCCGAGTTCAGCAGCCCCCACTTGTGCGAGCCAGGAATAACCGACATACAGCCGTTGTTCAAATCCGTATCTTGCAGCGCGACCCAAGCGGTAACAAGGTTCGTCGTATCTGTGCACTGCCAGTACATGTAGTCTTGGTGCCAGCCTACATTGCCGGCAGACGTTTGCTCGCCTTTGCCTGTACCCGGCTTGTAGATCACTTGGTCATACCAAACGCGCGCTTCTTCCGAGTTCATCAGGTTCGCTGCCAGTTTCCCAAGCTTCGGGCTTGTTACTACGTTTCTAACGACATCGTTAATCCACCAAGCGTTATCGATCTTCCGAAGACGGTTCGGCTTATCGTCCGGCTTCCACTCCCAGAGCGGGAATCCATCACCGTCATAATCGTTCGTCCAGATGCGGTCATGTGCTGCACGCATCTCGGCAACTTCCTCCGGCGTGAATACAACATCGCTTACCCAATATCCATTCTCTTCGTAAAATTCCTGAGCTGCTTTCTCTTGTTCGCGCGTCATGCTAGTCAACATTTATATTCTCGCTCCTTCAACATGTGTTTGTATATCCTTGCACTTACTATAACGCTCACAGCTTGATCTTGATTGTAAAAGATTGAATCCATTTGTATAATTGTAAGATGATTGGAGAGTGAATGATGGCAAACAACCTTCTTCTTCCAAAGTTTGAATCATTAATCCAGCTCATTGACAGCAATTGGAGCCATATCCGTATTCACTCCTGCGGCTTCTGGGAGAAGCGCGGCTGGAATGGGCCTGGACGAATGTTTGAGTTCACCTATTTGGTTAGCGGCAGTATTCGCTTGCAGCAGGATCGGCATAGCGTCGATGTCAAACAAGGCGATCTGCTGTTTGTACAGGACACACTTCGCAACAGCTCGTGCGCGGACGGTGAATTCCAGTTGTACTACATTGGCTTCTACGCGGACAAGCCAGAGCTAGCCGTGGCGATTCGTGATTTGTTTACTCAGCTGGAGCTTGATACGAAGCCGCTTCAGCTGCAAGGGCTGCAGCAGGATTTTCGCTCCATGATGGCGGATCTTAGCTTCGGGAGACATGATTCCGTGCTGGTGAAACTGCATTTCTTGCATGTGCTTGTTCGTATCTATCACGGCATCGTGCAAGCGGGGCGCAGCGCGCATGAGCGGCTTATTCACGCCGTTATTAATGATCTGCACGAGCTATGCCGCTCCGAGCAGAAGATTAAGCTCGCCGATGTGGCGGCACGTTATTCGCTTAATGAGAGGTACCTCAATCATCGGTTCAAGCAGGAAACCGGCGTTACCATTGGCAACTACATTACGGCAATCCGCGTCGAACACGCCAAGCGGCTGCTCGAAACGACCGAGATGCCGATCACAACCATCGCCCATGCAACAGGCTTCTACGACGGCGCGCATTTCAGCCGCACGTTCAAGAGCAAAGAAGGTATCTCGCCGCAGGAATATCGGGGGCTGCAGCAAGGAATTCCATTGCCATAGGTGCTTTACCGACTCTCGCCTCACCACTCGTCCCGTCTGTTTCGCTGAGAGAGGCTTTCCCGCTCTCAGATCACCGTACCCATCATTTTGTGTGTTGAGAGAGGGTTTATCCTCTCTCAGTGTCAGTTGAGGTTGTTAGTTTACCCATTTCGCAGCTGAGAGATCATATATGTGCTCTCGTGCAACTTTTCAGGGGTTTTGGAGGCTGAGAGGACGTATGTGTGCTCTCAGCATTTCTCACCAAACTCACAAAACTAAAAAAGACCGAAAGCACATCATCATTGTGCTTTCGGTCTTTTTCAAATTACTGCGGCTCGCCCTGCTGCTTCGCTTTCAGCCACTTCGGCGCGCCTTTGTTCTTGCGCTCGCGTTCCTGCTCGCGCTTCGACTTCGTCGGCTTCGCCGAACCTGCGCCAGCGCCGCTCTGCCTGCCGCTGGCACCAACGCTCGCGCCCGCGCGAGGCGCTGCTCCAGCGCGGCCTGGCTTCGCCGCGCCTTCGCTCGCAGCTCCGCCGCCGCTTCCCGGACTCGCCGGCGCCGCTGCGCGAGCCGTCGTCGCCGGGCGATCGCTGCCGCCGCCCGGCCTGCGCGCGCTATCGCCGCGGCCAAAATCGCGGCCACCCTGCTCTTCGCCGGGATTCCAAAGCTTCCCGGCGAACATCGTCTTCTCCTGCAGGTCGATACCGAGCTGCTTACGGAATTTATCCATAATGAACAACTGATTGCGCAGCACGATGGAAATAACCGTGCCCGGTTTACCCATCCGCCCCGTCCGGCCGGAACGATGCACATAGTGATCCGCATCAAGTGCCGGATCAAGATGAACAACGAGCGGCAGGTCAACAATATCAAGCCCGCGCGCCGCCACATCCGTTGCCAGCAGCAGCTGGCAGCGTCCGTCGCGGAATCGCGCAAGCGTCGCAGCACGCCGCTGCTTGTCCGCATCGCCGTACAGCGTCTCCACCGTGAAGCCCTCATAGCTCAGCTTCGCTTCATAGTTTGCAATTTCATCTGTTTCATTGATGAACAACAGCGCGGATTTCGGCTTCAGCATCCGAATAAGCTTTCTTGCCGTATCCACCTTGTCGCGTCGTTCGCTCACGACAAAATAATGCAAAACCTGCTTGCCCGCCTGCTGATCTGGCGACACATCAACCCGCTGCGGATCGCGCATCCACCGCTCTTCCACTTCCGCCATCGCCTGCGGACGCGTCGCGGAGAAGAAGGCGATCTGGCGATCGCGCATCATACCGCGCAGCAGAGATTCCACTTCTGTCGTGGAGCCGAGGTTGAACACCTGATCCGCCTCGTCGATAATGACAAGCCGAATTTGGTGCAGCTTTAGCTTGCCGGAGTTCACAAGCTCATGAATACGTCCAGGCGTACCGACGACGATATGCGGATGAAGCCTCAGCTTCTCCACCTGCCTCTGCATCGACGCGCCGCCGATTAGCTGCTGCGTCTTTACGCCGATCGGCTCGCCGTAAGTTTCGGCAACCCGGAAAATTTGCATCGCCAACTCCTGAGTCGGAGCGAGCACCATCACCTGAACCGCTTGGTTGGATATGTCCACTCGCTCAATTGCAGGGAGCATGTAGGCTAATGTTTTGCCCGTACCCGTCTGCGACTTTGCAGACACGTCATGCCCTTCCATCAGTACCGGTATCGTAGCCGCCTGAACCGGGGTCGGCGCAGCAATCTGGTTGCTATTCAATGTTTCGATCAGCTGCGGCTGCAGCTTCAATGTTTCCCATGTCACTCTTATCAAATCTCCTCATGTTCAAGCGTACTATTTGCGGTTTAACCAGCGGCCTGCAATTCGATCCGCAAGCCTTGGGAACAGCCCATACACCTTTATTCCTACAGAAGCCGATAAAGGCAAATCTACCTCTGGCGTCCTGCGCTTTATCATTTGTACAATCGCCCTTGCTACCCGCTCCGGTGTCAGCATATACCCACGCACGTTGTTTGCATATGTACCTTCCGGATCAGCCGTATGTAGAAAAGGCGTATCTATCGGACCCGGATTTATAGCCGAGACAGCAATATTCATTGGCGCGAGTTCAGCGCGCATCGCATTGGTCAAGCCGAGAACGGCATGCTTCGTTGCCGCATAGCCCGAGGACTTCACAGTGCTCAGCTTGCCTGCCATAGAAGCGACATTAATAATATGGCCACCGCCTTGCTTCTGCATAATCGGCAGCACTGCTTTGCTGCAGCGAACGATGCCCATATAATTGGTGTCCATCATTTCGGCGAATCGTTCAACGGGCGCATCTGCAAAATGTTCAAACACCCCATAGCCTGCATTGTTCAGCAGTACATCAATTCGTCCATAATCCTGCACCACCTGATCCATAACCGAAACAATTTCGTCAAAATTCGTCACATCCAGCTTGTAGCAGCCAAACGTACTAGTAAGAGAGGACGCCATTTGCTCAAGCTTGTCCAGCCTTCGTCCCGTTATGATCGGAATAGCGCCTGAAGCCGCAAGTATTCGCGCCGTTTCAGCGCCTATGCCGCTCGCTGCGCCTGTAATCAGTACAATTTTCCCATGCAACAATCGAATCACCTTCGCTCTTAAGTTTACTGCAATGGGGACAATTAGGCAAAATCTGCCCGAAAACGAAAAAAAGCTCCCCCGGGAGCTTGACTCGTGTTACGATGCAATTAGTACTTGAATATCAAGTTCACCAATGCCATCCATGATAAGCGGGATTGTTAGAGCCTTCGATGCATTGAAACCGGCAGTTTGCGCGGAATGCAGTACTTTCGGAGGTGTAATATCTACCCTTACGCCTTGGTTGAACAACATCGTGCTGGCATTGCCGCTGATCATATTACCAAGCTCAGAGATGGCGCTTTTGCCCATTTCATCCATCTCAGAAATGACAAAGCCGCCCATCATTGCGGAAACCATCTTGAGCGCTACTTCCTCGCTTAAGCCAAATACAATATCGCCGTTCATTTGACCGTTAATGCCAATTTGAATCCATATGTAATTCTCGACATATTTAATTTCTTTGACGCCGAGCTGGCCAGTTGAAGGTTTGACCTGAATTAGTTGTTCGATAACAATCTTGGCGGACTCTAGAAAGGGATTAATATATTCGGCCTTCATATTGGGTGTAGCGCCCCTTTTCGACTTAATTCGATTGCTTTCTCGTTACAACTGATTATACAAGATATGCTAGGTCAAGTATACTACTCAATTCGTGTAAAATTTTAAACTTTGATAGCGAATCTTGAACAATAGAGTCCTTAGGAGGATTGACGTGCCGAATATTTGGACGCATTTCTTATTCGGGCAGAAGTGCCTGCAGGAACTTGGGGAAGCGGATTTGATCGCAGTCCCGCACCTGGAACAGATGTTTAATATGGGCTGTCAAGGTCCCGACTTTCTGTTCTACCACAACTTCCTGCCATGGAAGAAAGATACCCGCATGAACATGCTGGGATCAGAGATGCATCAGCATCACTGCGGGGAAGTCATTATGGATATGCTGGATCCGCTCGAAGGACAAGCAGCGCCGCAATCGAAGCAGCAGCCTGCGCTCGTCTATGCGCTTGGCTTCTTGCTGCATCATCTGCTGGACCGCGTCATGCATCCGTATGTGTTCAGCCGCTCCGGATCGCGCAAGTGGGATCACCAGCGGTTCGAAGTTATGATGGACACCTTAATCGTGCGAAAGCTGCTTGGTGTCGAAACGTGGAAGACTGAAGTTTGGAAAGAAATCGATATTCGCGGCGAGCTGCCGCCTTTAATTGTGAATGCATTCGAGCAAATCGCAGCCGTTCATTATCCGGCGCTGGCGGCACGGATCCGGCGTGAAGACTGGCGTGCTGCCATACGCGACATGATTGCGGCACAGAAATTATTTTACGATCCAACTGGACTTAAACGACTGGTCACGTTCGGTCAGATCGATCCATTCGTCTTTAAACGCGAGCTTCCGGCACTTGATATATTGAATGAAAGTCAACGACCTTGGCTTGACCCGACTGACGGAAAAACCTTACATACGGAGAGTGTCTGGGAGTTGTGGAACATCGCAATGGAAGAAGCACTTCCGGTCGTACGCGCCGTTCTTCTCTGGCTTCGGGCCGACGATTCGTCACAGCCTGAACCTAGCCGTGAAGCCCCTTCCCGCAATCAACTGCGAGAAGAGGCCGTCCAGCTAATTGGCAACCGCTCTTACGAAACCGGCCTGCCTTGCGAGAGCATGACCGCCATTCAATACGAGGACCCGATCTGGCCTTCGTCGTTATCGTTATGACACTCGGCCACTGTTCGTGCGGCGATAACGCAGCCGCAGGAGCCGCAGCCGGTCATACAGCTGATCGATCGGCTTGCCCCTTCCCTGCATCGTTTCCTCGCCATAAACTTGATTTAGCACCGGCTTCAAATATCGGTCCCCGATCGTGAGCAGCGCATCCCATAATTGCTGCTGCTCCGCTGGCGGGATATGGCTCAGCTCTCTCTCAATTAACGGTTCCATATCGTAACCCTCTGTCTCCAGCTTCTCGATCCGATCCATAAGATCCCTTCTCGGCAGCTCCACCTCAGCTAGTAGCTCGTCAATTGTTTTGCCTTCTGCAATAGCTTGAAGCAATGCTCGCTTCTGGTGCTGGCGGTCCATCTGCGTTTTATATTTATTCTCCTTCTGCTTGTAGATCCAGCCCGTATACTGCTTTGGGTCCAGTGCTTCAGCCACCCAATCGAGAGGAAAATGCGTCTGGCGCTCGAACTTCTGCGTAATCGCCAGCACTTCCTCACCATAAGTCGCTTGCCTTGTTTCACCCCAGCCTGGAATTTGCAGAAGCTCATCCGCTTGCTGCGGAACATAACTGCTGATCATCCAGAGCATCCGGTTCGTCGCCACAAGATATGCGGACTTCTTGGCTGCAGCCGCTGCCCGCCGGCGCCATTCCCGCAGCGCTTCGAAGATGGCTTCATTCGGGTTCGACTCGCCGTAGCATTGAATCATCGAATAGAGACTGCCGTTCTCATCCAAGCCGCGGCGCTCCTCAAGCATGCCGTCAATGAGCGGCGCATATCCTTCTCCCATACGAACAGCAATGCCGTGACGGAATGCCGTAATCATCTCCTCCCATGACCCTCCCTCGAACCAGACCGATTGCTCCTCAGGAGCCGCCCCCGTCCAAATAACGGACCAAACGCCATTTTGCTCACAGATAGATAGCTGCGCTTGCTCTACCCCACGATCTGTTCCCGCTTTCTCAAATGTGTTCAAAAATACGACCTGCATGCAGGCACACCTCCGTAGTATGTAGTATCATCTCGGTCGCGTAAGGTGCGTCGCACAGCAAGTCGCCGTACAACAAAAAAAGCACCCCTAACGCCAATAAATGGCGAAAAGAGGTGCTTCCTCACGTACAACGATTTGATTGCTCACATCATAGCACAGCATCTATGGCAAGGCAACATCCAATTTTGCCAAAAGGTACCTAATGGTGTCGTTGCCCCATTCCAAAGAGTGATGCTATGATAGAGTGAGTTTAGAAGAGGAGCGAATTTCGATGCAAATGAATGATTATGATTTTATGTCCGATACCACGGAAGACACTTCGACCCGCTTCGTCACGTTCATCACGCCGAACCTGAAGCGATTCGATCTTGCACTTACATCGACGAATCGGTTCTACGGCAAGAAGCTCATCACCGATTTGCAAAGCGGCCGCACTGCAATTGTCGGTCAGGATGACCTGGACGAGGAAGGGTACCTGGAATTCACATTTAAGCTCACGGAAGAGGAAGCGATGGATCTTCGCCAGTTTTTAGAATTAGTGGTTGGAACGGTGAATTTTACCGACTAATCCCGGGTACACTGTGACGGTAAAACATTAGCCGCCATCAGGAGGTACCTATGTTTAAAGATAATCGCCAACCCTATGCTGACTTGAAAACGGTCGAATCCCAGCGAACTGATCTTGCCGCCGAAGAGTTTCCCGATGGCCCGTACGGGTCTAACCGGATCCTCGCGGAGTCGCTTAGCACGAACAGGCCTTGGCGGATCGATCAGCGCTCACCGAATCGATTCGATTACGAGAATCATGAGCTGCATGCAGGTATAGATCGTGATTATCCTGGTGATGATACTTACCCGGATGCAATGGATGAACCGTGAACAATAAACCGTCTGGCTTATGCCAGACGGTAAGGATTTATCAATATCCAGACCGTTTGGCATTTGCCAAACGGTTTTTTCTATTACCATTTCAATTGTTGACCGAATAGAAGGGCATTGCTGAGGGATCTTCCAGGTGCGGTGACGGTTTGGCCTTGGAACCACATTCCGGACGAAGCGCCTCCGTCGAGATTCATCGCTTGCTGCGCGCCAAGCTTCACCATCACTTGCGCCCACTGCTTCATTGTCGCCCCAGGCACCGTTGCGAGCAGAATGGAGCCGTCCTTCATGATGGCGATGCCGCTGCGCGCGCCGCCGCCTGTCAGGATCTTCGGATCTTGGAACCCCTCTGCGGCCGGATTAACGGTCACAGCACCATTCGTCACAAGTCGTGGCCCTGCGCCTACAGCGGTGTGAACATCAGACCAATCAAGCATCTTTCCCTGCATATTGGTTAAGCTCACTGTATATTCGACCTGCGAACCGACCTCGAACCGTTCCGCTTGCCCCTTTTCTCTACCTTGGAAAACGAGCACATATCCGTCTGACGGAATCGTTGCGTTAACTCCGTGATGAATTGCGACTACCTTGCGGTCCCGAACGACGACCGCCGCATCTGCTGCGAAGCCTAGCGTCTTGCCCCTTGAGGGCGTGAATAGCATCGCAGAAGCACTTCCTGTAGGCTTCCGATTCATGAAGTAGACATACCACGAGCCAGTGCCTCCTTGCTTGCGGCTAACCGTACCGCGCACATTGATGCGCAGCGAGTCCATCACGGCGCTTCCGTCCCAGCGAAAGCCGATCGTCGTTCCGCGGTTGCCAATATGCTCCGCCAGTCCGCTGCTGATGATATTGCCATAAGGATCTGGAATGTCCGTATACGCATCAAAAAATGTTCCGTTTATCGCGATGTCCGCCTTATAAAGCGAGGCGATTTGGCTGAGCGGCTGCGTCGTGCCGACACGCCTGTTCGCGATTCCTGCGGCAACCGGCATCCCTTTGGGAATCCGGATGGTGTTCACGGTAAACGTTGAACGACCTGCCGTCACTTTGCGAACTTCACGCTTCGGCTTGAATGCGAGCTGCGACGGCGCAGCCTTCGTGACGGTTACCGATAGCTTCAACACTGCGGCTTCTGAGCCTTCTGCTGCTGACGCCTTTATCGTCAGCGTCGTCGTGCCTGGTGCAATCGGTGACAATACGCCTGCCGAGTTTACGGATGCGACAGCTGGATTGCCTGTAGCATAATCCAGAAATGCTGGCTTGGCTAGCTTCAGCTTAGCGCTGACCGGCAGCTGTTTGCCGAGCGGAAGCGTTATGGAAGCAGTCGGATAGCTAATCAGCTTCGGCACGGACAGCTTCGTTTGAGTTTGAGCTTGAGCTTGTGCTTGTGCGGATGGCTGCGCCGCCCATACAGCGTCCGCTCCTGCAGTAATCATCGTGAGCGCCATCAGAGCAGCGATGGCTCGTAGTGCAGTTTTCTTCATAACTGGATTTACATCCCTTCTGACTGTATAAATTTGGATAGCACTTTATTTTCTTCGGCCACTTGGGCGATGAAATGAAGCGTTATACGTAAAAAAGAGACCGGAATGCTGCTCCGGTCTCTCTGGCTATTACGATTCGGCATGGCACAGCGACATGTTTGCTGTGTGCGCTATCTCGCTAACGAATCCTATTGACGCTATTTCGCGATTTCGGCGCTTTTCTCCAAGCTAACGAACTCCAGTGAAGTTATTTCACCATTTCAAGGTGATTTTCCACCGAAAAGCTTCAATAACGCTGCTGGAGTTCGTTAGGATGTGCAAAAGGTAATTTTAGCGCAAATAAGAACTGACTGATTCGTTAGGGGAGCCGGGGTTCCGGGGTTCCCGGGTACTACTCCTCCATCAACACCGTCTCGCTCAAAGACCGATCGCTTACAGAAACGCGGAACGTCTTCACCTCGAACGGCGCAAGCGCGACACGGCTTGATATACCGAGCACCGGAATCTCCACCGTCGTCTCCCGAGCGCTGCCCGTCGGCTCGAATAGTCGCAGAACATAGTCGTCGCCGCGCTCCACCTGCTTGAACGCGCCGAGCTGCACGACTGCATCCGTCAGCACGACGAGCGGCGTTACCGGCTCTCCGCGCCCCGAAGGGAAGAAGGATAGCGCGTACGGCACTTCATTATGAATCGCCGCTTCACGGTCCACCGCGCCGAGACGCTCTTCCACAGCTCCGCCGTTCAGCCAATATGTGAACTCGCGCTCGCCTTGATCGATTCGCGGCGAGAAGCGGTCCTGCACGATCAGCGGCCGTTCCATGATCGGATGCGCCGTGTAGCTTGGGCTGCGCAGCAGCGTTGGCCGGATCGCACCATTCTTGAAGTCCGAGCCGTACGTGCCGTTATTGATCAGCGTCAGCGCCACACCAGCCCCCGCTGAGCAAGCTGCTGTCCATTTCTGCGCGACAGCCTCCTGCCCGGTCGCATCAAGCTGCTGCACACCATACATCGTCTGGCCGATGTACGAAGCGCCGCCATCGCCAATAGCCGTCGGAATGGACAGTTTCAGCAATTTGTTCTTCTCGTTCCAGAAGACGCGGACATGCACTTCAAGCTCGCTACCCTGCTTCGGCAGCTTATAAGTAAGAACAAGCTTAGAGTCGTTATACGCGAGCATCGCTTCAACAACCGTGCGAACCTCACCGTCCTCAATGATGCGAACTGACGGCAGAAGCTCGTGGCGCAAGCCGGAGAAGTCTGATCCGGCACCTCGGTCCATCAGCTGGAACGAGCCAATGTCCGGCTCGAACCGGTTCGTATCCATCCGCCACGGGTCCTCATTATCCGCGACAACAATCGGTTGGAACGCCCGCTCCGTCACATAGGAGACACCGTCAATCGTGTACTCATCCAGCAGCCCGGTATTCGCGTTAATGACGGCAGTCATTCGATCGTTCGAGAAGCGGATGTATCCACCTTCGACGACAACTTGCGGCAACGGCTTGGCTGGCAGCATCTCAATGCGGCAGTCGAACCGGTTCATTGAGGATGGTGCAAGCTCGGCCTGGAAGACGACGCGTTTGCGCCAGTCCAAGTTAATATTGCTATGCTCTTTCTCCGGCTGCGACGGTATCCGTTTGCCGTCCTGATAAACGACTGGCATAGAGAATTCGTCCTTCCAGTTCTGGTCAGCAAGCATGAATTCGCATGCAAACACACCCTGAACCGGATAAGGATGCGGATTATAGATCAGGATCGGATACTCGCCATCCTCCGCTTTGCGCTGTCCCGAGGCAAGCGCGAAGAAGGCGCGCGCCTTCAGCCTTGAGACGATTTCAAGGCCGTGTCCAAGCAAGCGCAGCGATGCATCCTCTGCCGGCTGCACCGACGAGCCCGGCAAAATATCATGGAATTGCGCGGTCATCAGATCTTCCGTCGCCAGCCGCAACTCTTCCCGAGGATACACGAGCTTGCCTGCTACGGCGGCGGCAGATAGCATTTTTTCCGTTAAATAAAGCTCGTTCTCAAGCAACCGGTGCTTCTGCTTAATCCGAATCATGGATGTATAGCAGCCGACGAAGCGCGGATTCAAGTCCCCTTCATGCGCGGGCAGCTCTGCACGGTTCACCCCCAGATCGGCAAAATACTGCTCCGGCGTCGAATGCACAATTTCCACATCTGAATCACGGTTCGCCATCAAACCGCCAATCTCGTTCAAATCGACGCGGGAAGGACCGCCGCCATGATTGCCCACTCCCCACAGCATTAAGCCAAGCGATTTGCCCTCACGCTGCACATGCTCGAGTCGTTGTTCGATCGCGCCGCGCGCCTGCCCCATTAGCGTGTTGTACTGATAAGTTTGATGCGCCATCACCTCAGAGCCGTCGAAGCCGATCCAGCGAAATTCGCGCTCAGGTCCGACCGTATGATCATCCGGACGCATGAACAGATAGGAGTCGAAGCCAGCTTGACTCATCAACTGCACCAAGCCGCGGGAATGTCCGAAGGAGTCGAAGTTAATCGCCGTCGTAGGCCGAGCGCCGAACTTCTCTGCGAAATACGCGCGTCCATGCAGCATTTGCCGCACAATCGACTCGCCAGAAGGCATGTTACAGTCAGGCTGCAAATACCATCCGCCCATTATATGCCACTTGCCTAACCGCACCAGCTCCTGAATTTCCGTAAACAGCTCAGGTTCATATTCTTCAATCCATTTGTACAGAATGACTTCGTTATGATTGAAAACATACCCCTCATACTCCCTGCAAAATTCAGCCGCAGCCCTGAACGTCGACACTGCTGCCGCCGCTCCTTCTTCCCATTCCCACTGCCATACAGGGTCCAAATGCGCATTGCTTAGTAAGTGAAGCTTCGCCGCCATCTGTTCATCCTCCTGGAAATATTTTTGTCTTACGCTCATGTTCGTTAGCAACATAAAATGTTTCTATCAAACATACAATACCGCACATTTCCAGCACTGTCGATAGAAAAGAAAGAAGGCGATTCTACCGCTCATAGCGTCTAGTAGATTCGCCTTCTTCTCCCTGCTATTCTTGTACAAATGCGATCTCGTCGAACCAAATTGTAAAGTCGCCTCCGATAGACGTGATCTGCAGTTCCAATAGGTTCAGCTGGTTCATGTCGGGATTGCCAGCCATGCTGCGCACCCATCCGTTCTCTTCACCAGTGAGCGGGAGACAATGATGCGACCAGCCGGTTCGCGCTTCCGAAGCGATCTGCGTCCACTCGAACAGCGGCCGTGCGGCAACCCACTGCACATATCGGTCATCTGTTTGTTTCATGCGAACGGTGAGCGCAGACGGAGGGAAACCTCCCCATGTCTCATGCGAGAATTTGATCCAGAAGTGGAGCTCACAGCCGAGGGTGATAGCTTCACTCGCCGCTGCATTAGGCATATCATGCTGCAGCTTCACAAGCGATGATGAGGATTGCAGCTGCAAGGATGGTCCAGTATCAAGCGACTCTAGCTCATTCACAGCAAGCAGCACGCTGCGGCTCGGAATGGCTTCCTTCATAACTATTGATGCCATATCGAAGCGATGCATCACTCGCTCCTCTGCCGGCAATACATTGAGATCAATCCAGTCGATATCTGCTGCGCCTGATGGGCTAATGACCGTAAGCCCCACACGATAAAATCCCGGATCTGCGTATACATGTTCGAGAACTGCAGCCTCGCTTCTTGTTCGATCCCCCAAGTCCCATAGGTAGGTCAAGTTGCCGCCGTCAGCATCCTGGCTGAACGAGCCGTCGAATTCCACTATGCCCCCTGCGCGCGGACTTACAGTCGTGAGTGTTGCCACAGCGACTGGCGATGCTCCTTGTGTTTCACACACCGTAACATCCGAGACATTAACTTCATGATGGAAGTCTCCGCTACCATTGCCAGTTATGGTGTTGCCTGCAAAATACAGCTGTTTCGCATGTTTGATATAAACACCGTATGTGTCGTTATCCGTAATCTCGTTCTGTTCGACGATCCAATGGCTCGCTTCATAGCCTTCCTTATAACCAATCGCAAGGCCCACGCTCTTATTATGATGAATCCGATTGCGCCGCATCGTAAAGTGGCTGCTCGAGCCGTTCACGACCGCGATGCCCGCATTGCCGAATTTCTCTGGTGCGTTCGCGACTCTAATGCCATTGTAGGCAGCTTCATTCTCGATGAGCACCGCGTGGCACGAGCCGCCGAGCCAGAAGCCGTAGCTGGAGTGATTGCCCTTATTGCGCACGAACACATTGCCTGGATCCCATACTTCCCACGCATTGTTGTGCGCATAGGAAGCATCGTTATTCTCAAAATAGTTGCCCGTGCTTACAAAGCCATTCAGCGAGCGAATAAATACGCCATCCCCGCCGTATGTAAAGTCATTATTCCGAATTCGGTTGTCATTCGATCCCGTCTCGATCAGCACGGAGGTTGAATCCCTAGCATGGACCTCCCCTGGGGCGATTCGGATACCATAATTCATGACGTTGCTGTCGATCTCGTTGCCCGAAGATCCCCATAGCTTCAAACATACATTCGTGCAATTGGCGAATGTGTTGCTGAATATTTGGTTACGATCTGCGTATCTCAAATAAAGCCCGTTCCAGACCCGATTCCCGATATTCCGGGAGATGACGCACTCAGTCACACGCTCCAGAATCAACGCGCCGTACGGCTCGCCGTCGCCCCAGCCATAATCAGGATCTGTATAGTTGTCAGAGAAATCATTGCCGTCAATTACCCAGCCGGAGCCGTTCGATACCTTCATGCCAACTTTGAAGCCATGCACGTTAAGGTTCTTCACTGTAACACCGCTATAGCCGTTGCAAAAAACACCCGTACCGTCGAAGCTGTGAATGTTGCTGAGCTTTCCTCTGCCGCGAATGACGGCTCCATTGCCATCAATCGTAATATGGTCGGCTGCAATAACGATGCCCTTGCTATTGCTAAAGTAATAGTCCCCTGGTTCAAAAATAACATCCTCGGTAATAATCATACCCGCATATGGCTTTATATTTTGCAGCATGCTGCCCGCTTGACCTCCACTTCTGAATGGGATTCAATCCGTTTGATCGTGATGGATGAAGTCGAGCTGCGCTCAATCAGCTGAACGTCCAGCTCGTAGAACCGATTCTCTCCGCCGTTTGATTCGATCTTGCCAATAAGGATCTCTGCCGCCATCTTGCCCATCTCTGCAATCGGCTGGGCAATCGTGGTCAGCTCCGGCTCGGTCATGCGGGTCATGCCGATGCCGTCGAAGCCGCACAATGCAATCTGCTCCGGCACTCGGATGCCCCGTCGAATCAACGCTTTCAGCGCACCAATCGCCATCATATCATTGCCCGCGAAGATGCCGTCCACGTCGGGATGGCGTTCGAGCAGCAGATGGACCGCCTCAATCCCGCTCTCAACGCAGTCACCAGGAATGAGCAGAGATGGCGAATACCAGGAATATTGCTGCGCAACTTGCTCATAGCCTTCAAGACGCTCACGTGCGGTGACGATGGATTGCGGTCCATAGATATGCGCGATCTTGCGGCAACCCTTGTCTAGCAGATGCTGAACAGCGAGCTTGGCACCTTTACGGTTGTCAGCACGAATGATACTGCAGTTATCCGCATTTCCGCTCCGGTCGAGTACGACAATAGGCGTGCCGGATTGACTCAGCTCCTGCAGATCCTCATGCAATAACGAATCCGATGCAAATATAAACCCGGCAACGCTGTTGCGATGGAGCGCTTTAATATATTCGAGTTCCTTTTCCCGGTTATTATCCGAGTTGCACAGGATGAGCGTGTAGCCTCGGCTGAGGCAAATATCCTCTACCGCTCGCGCGAGCTCCGGAAAGAACGGGTTCGATATATCTGGCAGGACGAGTGCGATAACTTCCATCCTCTTTCCTGTAAGCCCGCGTGCAATCGAGCTTGGCTGATAGTTCAGTGCCTCGATGGCTAGTTTGACTTTGCGTTCCGTCTCCTTGTTCACGTAACCGTTGCGGTTGATCAACCGGGACACCGTAGCGACGGAGACGCCTGCAAGCGCAGCTACCTCGCGAATCGTAGCCACCTTAGAATACAACGCCGCAGACAAGGGATACATTCGCATACGGAGTAAATTCTCCTGTTCGGATAACCGCCCGCGCACCTTGCTGCACATGCTTCTTGAATGCTTGATGAGACAATTGATGAATCGGCAATTGAGTTCCTGTCAGCTCTATCATTTGACTGTACAGCTCCGGACTCTTCTCAATCATTTCTTCAGCGATAACGAGCTCCTGGACGCAAAGCTCATTCAGAATGACTTGCAGCGTCTCGATGAACCCCGGCACGCCTTGCGTCAATGCGAGGTCGATACGCTTCATGTCCGCAGGGATCGGATAGCCGCTATCGCAAATAACAAGCTCATCCAAATGGCCGAGCTCCGCAATCAATTTTGAAATTTCCGGATGCAAGAGTGGTGACTTCTTCATAAGGACTCCTTTCATTCATTCAAATGGCAAGACATGATGTGGTACCGGTTACATAACTCAGCGATAGACTAGCATGGAAGCGTTTTCCTGTCAACGACGAAATGGGTTGGAGTAAAGAAAAAAGCCGAGCACGGATGTGATCCGCCTCGGCCTTGATAGTTAAAACTGTAGAATTATACGGTTGCGAACGGGTCCAGCTCACGTACCGGATGGCCGTCGAGAATCTTTACCAACGCTCCGAATTCGAGTTCTTCGAACTTCTGCGCCGCCGCATCCTTCGTAATATGCCAGCTGCATGCGGATAGCTCACAGCTTACCGGTACATTGATGCGAATCGTTGCAAGGTCACGGGATAGGTGCAGCATATCAAGATCGGCTTCGATTTTGGCACGAACACCTTTCGGCAGCTTCTCCAAGTTCAGCAGCACGCCTTCGATCGACTGGTATTCCTGGATGAGCTTGAGTGCTGTCTTCTCGCCAATTCCTTTGACACCTGGGTAGTTGTCGCTTGTATCGCCCATGAAGCCTTTCAGATCGATAACTTGCGTCGGCGTCAGCTGTCTCTCTTCGAGCAGAACTGCTGGATCGTAGACCGCATAATTCAGCTTGCCCTTCTTCATGATGACCACCTTCACCGTTTCGCTGACGAGCTGGAGCATATCATGGTCACCTGTAAGGATGTAAACTTCTGATTCCGAGCTAAGCTGAGTAGCAAGCGTGCCGAGGCAATCATCTGCTTCGAAACCGACGATGCCAATATTCTGAATGCCCATCGATTCGACAACGTCTTTCACCAGATCGAATTGCGGAATAAGCTCCTCCGGCGCTTCGCCCCGATTGCCCTTGTAGTCGGCGAACTGCTCGGTGCGGAAGGTCTTGCTCCCCATATCCCAACAGCAGACGACATGCGTCGGTTTGAACGTGTTAATCGCGTCAAAGAAATATTGGATAAAGCCATAGACTGCGTTCGTTGGCAGTCCTGCTTTCGTTTTGCGAATGTAACCAGTATAGGATGTTGCGTAGAACGCACGGAATAGTATCGCCATCCCATCGACAAGCAGCACTTTGCGGTTCGTGTTCTCGGACATGTGATCTCCCCCTTGATGATATCATTTATAGTAATCTATGATTCCAGTTCGCCTCTTATGAATCTTCCAATTCGCTCTGCAGCCTCTACTAATCTAGCTTCGCTCTCAACAAGCGCGATTCGGACATAGCCCTCACCTTCAGCTCCAAAAGCATCGCCAGGGATGACAGCGACTCCAGCCCGTTCGAGCATTTCCCGGGAAATGCGACGAGAGTCCCAAGGTTCCGACAGTTTCCATGTCATGTCAGGAAGCTTTGCCCAGATGAACATGGTCGCTTTCGGATTCGGCACTTCCCAGCCTTGACGGTGAAGGGCTTGGACGAATTCATCACGGCGCTTCTCGTAAAGTGTCCCGACCGGCTTATGGGTCGCCGGATCCATATCCTGCTGCAGTGCAATGATGCCTGCCTCTTGGACCGGGAGAAATACTCCGTAGTCAATGTTCGCCTTCAGCTCGCGCAGCGCTGCGACGGCTTCCCGATTTCCAGCCAGAAAGCCGATGCGGCAGCCAGCCATATTGAAGCTTTTGGACAAGGAATGGAACTCTACTGCAATGTCTAGCGCACCTTCTGCTTGCAAAATACTAGGAGGCCAGTAGCCGTCGAATGCCATCTCCGAGTAGGCTAGATCGTGAACGATCAGCACATTATGTCGCTTCGCGTATGTGATGGCTTTATTGAAGAATTCCAAATCCGCCACCGCAGACACCGGATTACTCGGATAGTTCAACAGCATGAACTTTGTGCGCTGCCACACCTCCTCCGGAATGGCATCGAAGTCGGGCAGGAACTGATTCTCTTCCCGCAGCGGCATAAGATACGGCTCCACGCCTGCAAGTGCAAGCCCCGCAGCATAGACGGGATAACCCGGATCTGGGAGGAGTGCAATATCTCCGGGATTGCACAGCGAGAGCGCCAAGTGGCCAAGGCCGTCTTGAGAGCCCATTAGGGAAACAAGCTCGTGCTCAGGATTAATCTGGACGCCGAACCGATAAGCCAGCCAATCCGACGCTTGCTTCAAGAAGCGAGCAGATCCTTTGGAGCCGGGATAGCCGTATGCATTGTCGCGCAGCACCGCTTCGCTAAGCGCAGTGCGGATGGCTTGCGAGGGCGGCAGATCCGGACTGCCAATACTCAAATCAATAACGTCGACGGCACGGTCAATCGCCGCCTTCTTCCACTCTGCTACTTCCGCAAAAATTGACGAGCCTAGATGAGACAGTCGCTCGGCGCGCCATCCTTTTGTAGTCACTGTATTCGTGCCTCCCTATGTCGATCAGTATGTTATCCGCGCCACACTTGCTCGAAATCTTCTTCTTTGAAGCCAACGGTTACCGTAGTGCCATCTGTAACGACAGGGCGCTTAATGAGGCGGCCGTTCGACGCAAGCAGCTCAATCTTCTCTTGATCGGACATGCTCGGCAGCTTGTCTTTCAAGCCGAGCTCCTTGTACACTTCGCCGGAAGTGTTGAAGAACTTCTTCACTTCGAGCCCGCTCCGCTTAACGAGGTCCGCAATCACGTTCGCAGGCGGCGCCGATTCAAACACATTATGAGACTCGAGCTCGTAACCTTGACTCTTCAGCTTCTTAATCGCGCTGCGGCATGTGCCGCATTTGGGATATTCGTAGATGGTTAGTTTTTTCATAAATACTCCTCTGACCCCTAAATCCCCTAGAAGGGGACCCCGAGGGCTCCCGCCCTCTGGACACCTAATGGTATAACGTTGGTGTAAGAGAGGTGTTCGTATGTTGGTTTTGTGGGTTATTAGTTGAAATGCCCGTGAAGCAAATCCCTGGGGGATCTGCTTTAGCTGCTTTCGGCGGTTTTTGCCAATGTGAATCCCGGGGAGATCTTCTTTGGCTACTTTAGCCGCTTTCCCGCCGATGTGTATCCCTGAGGGATACTCTTTTGCTACTTTCAGCGATTTTCTGCCAATGTGAATCCCTGGGGGATACTCTTTAGCTACTTTCGGCGGTTTCCCGCCAATGTGAATCCCTGGGGGATACTCTTTAGCTACGTTCGGCGGTTTTCCGCCGATGTGTATCCCTGGGGGATACTCTTTTAGCTACTTTGTGCGGATTCCTGCCGATGTGAGGTACCTGCTACCCCTCATTCACCATTTCGGGCGAATTTACGCCAAAGTAGGGTACCAATTACCCCTCTTTCACCATTTCAGCTGACTCAACCAGCTGCATCGCTCGCTACTCCAGCGCTCCGAGAGCCGCCTCGAGCTGCTGAAGATCATCCGGCAGAGCAGCTTCGAATGTCATCTGCTCTCCGGTCATCGGATGCTTGAATGAGAGGATCGCCGCGTGGAGAGCTTGACGCTGAACAGGCGCTTCAAGCTCCGGCGAGCCGCCTTCGGCTCCCTCTCCTGCGAACCCGTACAGCTTATCGCCGATAAGCGGGCAGCCGATATGCTTCATATGCACCCGAATCTGGTGCGTCCGCCCTGTCTCCAGCTTGATGCGCACCTTCGCTGCGGCACCGCCGCCATAGACGGCTTCGACCTCATAATGCGTGACGGACGGATATCCATCCAACCGAACTACACGCAAATGCGGATTGTCCGTATCACGATCAATTGGCTGGTCGATGGTACCCGCGACTTCCGCCGGGCATCCGTATACATAAGCACGATACCGCTTGTTCACTTCGCCAGCCTGCAGCTGCTCCGATAGCTGCTGGTGAATGTACGGATTCTTCGCGATCGCGACAAGGCCGCTCGTCTCTTCATCGAGCCGATGAATCGGACGGAACCGGACTTTCTCCCCTCGCGATTTCCAATGGTACACAACACCATTTGCCAGTGTCCCCGTATAATGGCCTTGCGTCGGATGAACAATAAGTCCTGGCGGCTTGTTCACGATAAGTAAGTACTTATCCTCGAACACAATATCAAGCGCCATCGACTCAGGCAAAATATCATCGGACTCTTCTTGCTCCATCCGTATCTCTATCAAGTCTCCAACAGCTATGCGATCATTCGTATATACACGCTCGCCATTAACCGTAATGCCCAGCTCTGTCAGCTTCAGTCGCGACAACAGCTTGCGGGAAACGCCGAGGCGGCGCTCCAGCACATTACGCACCATTTTTCCGTCATCTTCGCTACTTACAACAACTGCAAGCGGCTCATAATATTCCGCAGCAATTGGCACAATTCTCTTATGATGTTCCATTGCTTCCTTCCTGTCTCTCTTTTCCGTCATCACTCTTCTTGCGGAATACATCCGCACTCCGTATATATTCAGTATCCGGCACACCGAGCTTCGCATTCGCCGCGCGTGCAGCTGCGAAGAAATAATCGGACAACCGGTTCATATAAGTTTGTACCGGCTCATGTACTTGCAGCTCTGCGGCCAGCGTCACAATACGACGCTCTGCTCTACGGCAAACCGTACGGCACACGTGCAGCAGCGCCGACACCTCACTGCCGCCTGGCAATATAAACTTCGTAATCGCCGGAGCCGCGTCCGTATGCGCATCAATCCAGCCTTCTAGACGCGCAGCCGAGGCCGCAGTCATCTTAAGCTCGCGTCCGTTCGGATCGGCAAAAGCGAGGTCCGACCCGCAGTCGAACAGCTCCTGCTGGATTTCGAGCAGCTCAACCACAAGTTCCTGAAGCCCCGCCGACGCAGCGACCGCAGCCGTTTGACAGACAAAGCTGTTCAACTCATCCACAGTGCCATAAGCCTCAACCCGGCTATCGTCTTTGCGAACCCGGCCGCCTTTGACCGAGGTATTGCCTTTATCGCCTGTACGCGTATACAGTTTCACCGCTCGCCACCATCCCGTCCTATGAAAATCCTACTCCCCATCATAGCACAAAAGCCGCTGCTCACGCCTAGGTGGAGCCAATTTCCTGAGCTGCCATACTGCCTCGCTTTCCGTAAACGGCAAGCAGAATGAGACTGAACAAAAGCGCACATAAAGACAAGCTTGAAATAATCAAATAGAAGTAATGCATCCCTGCCGCCTCATACAACACGCCGCCCCCATAGGAAGCAACGATGCCCGATACGCCAAAGAACAGCAGCGCAAGCACAGTTTGACCTGTCGCTTTCCACTCTTCCGGCACAATCCGGTACAGATACTGGATCGCCGCTGAGTAGAAAATCGGGAACGTGAACATTTGCAAGCCTTGAATATAGACCAGCGCGTGCGGGTCAGTCACCCATGCCGAAATAAAGAACCGCAGGAAGTAGAAGAAGCTTGCAAAAGCAATCATCGCCAGCTCCCTGCCTTTACGCATCCACCAGAAGCTCAGCGCAAAGACGAGGATTTCCGTGCCAGCCGCGAGGAACCACGCTTGCCCGACAAGCTCCGGACTGCCGCCGAGATCATGCAGCGAAACGCCCATGTACGTGTCATTCATTCGGGACGGCACAGCGGCGAGAAATATCAAAACAAGAAACATCAATGTTTCACGATGGCTCAGAAACTTGCTGAGGCTCTTCATCGAAACCGGCTTGCTCGCCGAAGGCGCATCCGTCAAGGTCAAACAGACGACAAAGCTCACCGCGCATAATGCAGCGAAGAGCGGCGCCATCCCGTTCACGCCGAAGTAGAGCATGACGTAACCAACAGCCAGCGACATAACAGCGTAGCCGAGCGCACCGAATGTGCGAATTGAGCCATAGCTGACACCGCGAAGCTCGGAGGTCTGGAAGTTAAGGCTCTCCGTCAGCGGATCCATCGGCAGCAGGAAGCAGTAGAGCAGCATCGTGAACAGAACGAGCAAGAGGAAGCTGCCTGAAGCATAGAGCAGATAGCCAAGCACCGCCGAGCACGCGATTAGCACAAGCAGTACCTTGCGAATCGTCTTGGCACGGTCGCTTATCATTCCCCAGAACGGCTGGGCGAAGATCGATACGAAGCCGCCCGTTCCGATAATGATGCCGATCTTCGTAGCAGATTGTCCTTGCGCATCCAGATAGACAGGCAGGAATGAGATAAACATCGCGAGCAACGCGAAGAATAAAAAGTTAAATAGGCGCAGATTAGTCGGGGATTTCATGTTAAATCGTTTACTCCTTCTTCTTTTTGTACAAAAGAAAAGAAGTCCTTGATCAGGACCTCTTCCTCTCTCGAAGTCAAGCGCCGATTAGATCAGCCTGTCTCACGACTGCTGAGTTGCGTAGCTTCTTCGAAATTGCATATATTCGTTTATCTTCACATCGAGAAGTCGGCTTATCCCAATAACCTTCTCCGAACTGAATGTTGCTTCTTCAATATAGGACTGTTCCATCTTGACACGCAGCGCATAGATCTCGTCTTCAAGAAGACGTATGGATGAGGACATAAGCTTACGACCCGTTTTTGCACAAGCCATTGCCATCCCTCCTGTCATCAGCTCAACGAAAGTAAACTTGCGCGCACAGTATAAAGTTTTTCTAAATTATAACAAAGTTTGGGAATTCTGAGTAGTATCCAATTTAAGTCAAATTTATGACAAATCATCCTGCTTATCACAAAAGCTAGTTGCCTTTAAGCTCTCTTACGTAAAGTCCGATACGCTCAATCGCTTCAGTGATCAGATTGACATGTGTCGCATAGGAGCAGCGCAGATGGCCTTCTCCACCGAGACCGAAGACATCGCCCGGTACAGCCGCTACTTTATGCTTATTCAAGAGGCCTGTCGCAAACTCTTCCGAAGTAAGCCCGAGGCCTGCGATGGAAGGGAATGCATAGAACGCACCTTGCGGTTCGTGGCAATCAAGGCCAATCTCACGGAAGCCCTTAACAACGATTCTACGGCGCTGGTTATACGACTCCACCATTCGATCCTTCTCTTCCATGCCGTTGCGAAGCGCCTCAAGCGCTGCAACCTGTGCCATATTGGAAGCACACATAACGGTATACTGATGAATCTTGAGCATTGCCGAGATCAACTCAGGATGGCCGCATGCATAACCAATCCGCCAGCCCGTCATCGCGAATGCCTTGGAGAAGCCGCTAACCAGAATCGTGCGTTCCTTCATGCCGGGCATCGCAGCGAAGCTAACATGCTTCGTGCCGTAAGTAAGCTCTGCATAGATTTCATCAGAGATAACGATAAGATCATTCTCTTCCACAACCTTAGCGATCGGCAACCAGTCTTCATAGGTCATGATGCCGCCTGTCGGGTTGCTTGGGTAACATAGAATCAACACTTTCGAACGCGGTGTAATGACTGCCCGGAGCGATTCAGCCGTCAGCTTGAAGTTATCCTTCGCGAACGTCTCAACGCCAACGGGAACACCGCCGCTGAGCGCTGTGATCGGCGAATAAGAGATATAGCATGGCTCTGGCACAAGAATCTCGTCACCTGGTTCAATCAAGGCACGCAGCGCAAGGTCGATCGCTTCACTGCCGCCGACGGTCACGATGATTTCATTGGCAGGCTCATACTTCACATCAAACTCGCGGTTCAAATAAATGCCGATTTCTTCGCGCAGCTCAGGCGTACCTGCATTCGATGTATACTGCGTCTTGCCCGTTTCAAGTGCATACACGCTTGCTTCGCGCACATGCCATGGCGTCACGAAATCTGGTTCGCCTACGCCAAGTGTAATAATATCTTTGCGTCCGCTTGCCAAATCAAAAAATCTGCGAATGCCGGACGGTTTAATCGACCGTACCTGCTCCGAGAGATAATCCGACATGGATGCGCGGCGGGTTAATGTTCCGGTTTGCTTTTCCTCGTCTTTAATCATACGGAATTAGGCCCCTTTACGGTGAGACAAGAAGACGGTGGTCGTCCTCATGCTCTTCGAATATAATGCCGTCCTGCTTATATTTCTTAAGAATAAAGAATGTTTTCGTAGAGAGTACAGCGTCGATTGGCGACAGTTTATTCGATACGAAGGATGCGACGTCCTTAAGCGTCTTGCCTTGCACCTCAACGAGCAAATCGTATGCGCCGGACATCAGATAAACCGATTTCACTTCCGGATATAAGTAAATCCGTTCAGCGATGCCTTCGAAACCGCGGCCCCGCTCCGGTGTAATTTGAACTTCAATAAGTGCAGTTACTTTCTCGTCTTCAACCTTGCTCCAATTAACAACGGTCGCATATTTGACGATGATATGATCCTGCTCCAATTCCGCAATCGCCTGCTTTACCTCCGCGGCGGGCGCGTCAAGCATTGTCGCGATTAAATCCGCGCTGCGTCTTGCATCCTCTTTAAGCAGTTCAAGTATTTGCCTTTTTCGTTCATTCATCGTCAAACCCTCCTGTTTCCTTCACCATGCGAAGCTTCCAAGCCTCCAAAGTGAAATAGCTATAAAGATTATATTACAACGAATTAGGGCGTCCTGCAAAGCAGAAAACAAATACTGGGTTTCCTCACTAAAAAAGACCCCGAGGGGTCTTAGGCGGCGCCGCTGTCCTTACATATAGTACGGATTCGGGTTATGTTGATGCTGGGACTGTCCCGCATGCTGTTGATACTGCGTGTTTTGCAGTTGTTGATATTGCATCGGCTGATACTGCTGCTGCATGCGATTGCCGCCTCCCCCAAGGGAGAGCTGCTGCAGAAATTGGTCTGTCTTCTGCGCGGTCTGCTGATTCTGCTTCAGCTGCTTATCGATCTCCTGCCTGAGCGCAGGCGAGGATGTGCTGTACATATTGTTCTGTTCCATAAACTTAAACAGCTGTCCCTGCATCTGCAGCGTGCTGTTTAGCAGATTCGTAAAGAGCGAACGCACTTGCTGGCAGCTCGATTCTGTCGCAGCCGTCGTATATTCGCTCACGACGCGCTTCAAGTCGGCTAGTACCGTATAGGCTAAATCTTCATCGGTCAGTAAGTGATGATGCTGGGCTTGTCCTTGCTGTTGTTGCTGTTGTTGATATGGTTGCTGGTACATGATCGCGATCCTCCCCTTGTTATTGCTGCGGCTGCGTCGGCGCTAGCTGCTGATGCTGGCTAATGGATTGAAGCAGCATCTGCACATGCTGCTTATGGGTTTGAATCATTTGCTGACCTAGCTGACGTAAGGCGATATTGGTTGCGGACTCAGCCATAACTGCATTTTGCTTAATGAGCAAATCCTCATTGGAGATCGAATCCACCAAATACTCGAGTTCCTTGCCTGTTAAAGCTTGAAGCAATGTGTGTACCTCCTGAAAGTAAATAATGTCTTTCCTTGACTATGGTGTCCTTGCTTCCCATTTCCTATGTAGCCGTTTCTCCCCGCAGAAGGGGAAGAAAGCGGTGAGTCTTGCGGGTTATGGCAGATGAACGGTTTTGACATGATCGAAATGAAGATATACCGGGTTGCCGCCTGCTGTAGACAGTTCGATCATATTTTGTTCGAGGCCCTTGAGTACGCCGATCTTGTTCGGATTCTCCCCTAAGTCGAGGATGACAAATTCTCCAATCAGCTTGCGAAGCTGTTGATCGAAGGTTCTGGCGAGTGTAATAGGCGAGGGTTTGAGCGGAAATTGCTCCGGAGTGAGCGTATATGGCGTCACATTGGGGTTGTATGGAATTAAATATTTAAGATGCTGCAACGAGACGATAACGGAATGGTATACAGGAGAGTAGAAGACGAAGAAATCGTTCATTACGCTGGTCAAGTAGCCATGGATCGACTGATTGCCGGTTATATAGAGCTCAGAGAACATCCCTTTGGCATTCATAAGCACTTTGCGGTAAGAAATCGGATCGTTCTGCGGTTCAAAAGGGAGCTCAGGGACATCAATCTCTTGCTGCGAATCGCTCTTGGCCAGCCTAAGCTGCTGCAGATGGATCAAAGGAACGTACAGAAATTGCGTACCGTTATGAAGCACGAGAATATCTTGACCTAGATCAATGAGCTTGCCGCGAATGGGCACCGTCTTTCCTGAGATGTCAAGCTCGACATAACGGTCTAATAAAGGGTGACGATGTTTCATGAAATCGGCCTCCTTTCATCCTATTAAATGCGTCCATGCATAGAGACTGAGTTGACTTGCAAGCAGCGTTGCCCGCCGCCGGCTTAGAATAGCGGACACTGATATACAAAAGCAAGTTCCGAAGCGAGAAAGCGGATCAGACCAGTTTGCTGCAAGCCGTCCACAATCACATCAATACCGAACGCAAAGAAGAGGAGGTACCAAGGAGTCTTTGCCGCCACATCTCGCACGCAAGCGACGACGATGATCATGCAAATCAGAAACAGCCGCCAATCGACAGGAAGACTTTCTGGAAATGGTGTATGTGTGCTGGAAGTTATCATGAATCTCTCCCCTTGTCAGCGTTTAAGGCTTTAGCCGGGGCCGACTGAACACAACCGAGCCCCGACGCGAACCTTGGCCTTATTAACCGTGGGAGAATTATTTCCCTGATCTGCAGCTTTTGCCGTTACGGCCGCCTTTAGCCGAAGCATTACGGTTGTTGCGAGCGCCGCCTGTACCGCCGCTGCTGCCACCGCTTTTATTGCCGCCGCTGCCGCCAGTACCACGGCTGCCTTGGCTGCCTTTGCTGCCGCCGCTTGCATAGATGCCAGCAGTTTTAACAGTTTTGATGTGGTAAAGCGGGATTTGGACCAATTCTTGACCAACTACGAGCATGAGAGCTTGGTTGCCAACTTGTGCGACGAAGCCTTCAATACGTTCTGGGCCGCCCCAGTTGATTTGAACGAATTTGCGAACCAGTTTGTGAAGCACGCCATTGAAGCTGTCTGCGGTGATATATTTGTAGTGATCCATGCCATGTCCGTGGCTGGAGCTACCTGGAAGATCTGTTACGCTTTTTACATGCGATGCATTGATATACACGAAGCCTGTGCTATTCCGAAGCACAAGATAACCTGTTTTAACACCAACCAATCGGCCATCAAGCGATTCAGGACCTCCGCGATTAATGCGAACGTTCATACCCATTTGAGATTCCAAGAAGTTTTGCCCTCCCGATTCATTTTTAGGTGGATGATTACCAGTTCCTTGCGTTCTTTGACCGCTTCTGTTTCCGCTTCTGTTGCAGCAGCCACCATTTCCCATTTGCCAGTTGTTGTTTCTAACTTCCATACCAAAATCCCTCCGTAAAGTAATAGATTTTGACCTGTACCACGACGAAAGCACCGGTGCAAATACGTGACGATTCGACTGCCAAACTTACGGTTCATCCATCTCGCTTCGGCATTCATCCCTCCATTACTTGCCTCGGTGAAATCTATCATGGGAGACAATTTATAATGTATTTATATGTATCCCGTATCGTAGTGGTACTAGTTTCATATCTATTTTCTAGAAGATTAAGCATTAACCCAGTGCGATTAATAGATTCGCAACATAGCTTGTATTAGAAACTATTAAAGGAGGATTAACATACTTTGCAAAGAAAAATGACGACTTCGACACAAGGCTCGCAAGGCTCCCGTGGGTCTCAAGGCTCGCAAGGATCTCGTGGCTCTCAAGGTTCGCAAGGCTCCCGTGGTTCCAATGGTTCTCAAGGGTCCCGTGGCTCCAATGGTTCTCAAGGGTCCCGTGGTTCCAATGGTTCTCAAGGGTCCCGTGGTTCCAACGGTTCTCAAGGGTCCCATGGCTCTAACGGTTCTCAAGGGTCCCGTGGTTCCAACGGTTCACGCGGTTCTCAAGGCTCGCAAGGCTCGCAAGGATCTCAAGGTTCTCGTGGTTCCCAAGGTTCTCGCGGCTGGGATCCGGACAATGAATACAACTGGGGAAACAGCAGCACTGACGGTTCCTTCGGCACAAGCGCGAAAATAAGAGGAAATAACCAAGGTACTCAAGGTTCCTGCGGCGACACTCAAGGTTCTCGAGGCTCCAATGGATCCCGCGGTTCCCAAGGTACTCAAGGCACTCAAGGTTCTCGTGGTTCCAACGGTTCTCGCGGCTCTAACGGATCTTGCGGTGACCAAGGTTCACGCGGCTCCAACGGTTCTCAAGGTACTCAAGGCACTCAAGGTTCACGTGGCTCTAACGGATCTCGCGGATCCCAAGGTACTCAGGGCACTCAAGGTTCACGTGGCTCTAACGGATCTCGCGGTACTCAAGGTTCACGCGGCTCCAATGGCTCGAACGGCTCCCACTGCTAACTCGCAGCGAGCGAAAGCACCATTAGACGAATATCCGCATAGTGTAAATAAGCTGAAGCCTATCGAATGCGATAGGCTTTATCTTTTGGCTAAGGAGATGGTCTAATGTCCGGGGAAGGACTTCCTACTCGTAAAATAACAATTGACCTCGAAGATTTGCGGAGGCTGGAATCGGACGTTTGGAGCAACGAGTTCGCTCCCGTCAAACTGGAGATGAACGGCGTCGTGATGGATGCTCAGCTTCGGTTCCGCGGCGGTCACACGCGCAATTATCCGAAGAAATCATATGAGATTCATTATGGATATAATCGAATTCTGCACTGGAACGCCGAATTTGACGATCCTTCAATGATTCGCAATGCGCTCTCTTTTCAATTTTTCAATCTGATGGGTGTCCCCTCGCCAACGACGAGGCATATGTGGCTGGAATGGAACGGCAATCCGCATGGCTGCTACTTAGAGCTTGAATCGGTTGACTCGAGATTCTTCCGTAAACGGGGCATTGGGGCGAGATCGCTGATCTATGCTGTTAATGACAAAGCAAACTTCAGCAATATTGATCCTTACACCGATACGGTCAAGGAGACGATGTTCGAGGGATATCGGGTAATGAAAGGGACGGATTATACGCGTACGAAGCTCATCCGTTTCGTCAGACGCATTAATCGGCCGGCGAATTCTTCGCTGCGGACTTATTTGGCGAACCGGCTTGATGTCTATTTATATTTGAAATGGCTCGCAGGCGCAGTGCTGACCGGCAACTACGACGGGTTCGACCAGAACTACGCGCTGTATGAACATACAAGCACAGGCAGATACCGGATCATTCCGTGGGATTATGAAGGCACATGGGGGAGAAACTGCTACGGCAAGCTATGCGGTAGCGATCTTGTTGATGTGAAGGGGTATAACACGCTTACGCGGAAGGTGCTTTCCTACAAATCCTGCAGGCAGGTTTATCGTAAAATCCTCTCGAATATGCTCGCAACCAAATTTACAGTCGAAACGATTGCGCCGATGATTGCGAACCTGTACGAGAAGCTGGGACCGGCAATTCGGGATGATTTTACGCGCAAATGGCCCTATTACGCCTTCGAACAGGAGCCGCAAACCTTTATCGACTACATTGAAGAGCGCAGGGCCATTGTGCAAGATGTGCTCGATACGTGGAAAGATTAAACCAATTTAGGAATCAAAAAGTCCCATACTTAAATACCGCTCGCCGCTGTCTGGCGCAATGCAAAGCACTCGCCCGCCCTCGCCAATTCGGCGGGCTTGCTCCATTGCCGCCCATACTGAAGCGCCGGAGGATGGACCGAGCAGCAGCCCTTCTTCTCTGGCGAGACGGCGCATGGTCACAATCGCATCGTCATCGGACACGCGAACGATTTCGTCATACACCGATGTATTCAGAATAGCCGGCACGAAGCCCGGACTTGTGCCAACGAGCTTATGCGGACCCGGCTTGCCACCTGATAACACAGGAGAACCAAGCGGCTCGACGACAGCTACATACAGCCCTGGCAGCGCCGCTTTAAGAGTCTCTCCGGTGCCGGTGATCGTGCCTCCGGTACCTGCCGAAGCGACAAACACATCGAGCCTGCTCCCTGTCTGACGCAATATCTCCTGTGCAGTCGTGATGCGATGAATGTCCGGATTCGCATGGTTCTCGAATTGATTCGGGATATAGCTGCCCGGACGCTCAGCTTGCAGCTCGAACGCGCGTTTAATCGCGCCAGGCATCCGCTCGGCGGCCGGCGTCAACACGACCTCCGCGCCATAAGCTTTGAGCAGGCCGATTCGCTCCTTGCTCATATTGTCCGGCATGACCAGAATCAGCTTATAGCCTTTAGCTGCAGCATTCATCGCGAGACCGATGCCGGTGTTGCCGCTGGTCGGCTCAATAATTGTCGCTCCCGGAGCGATAATGCCTTTCTGCTCTGCGGAGGCAATCAGCGAGAAGGCAGCGCGATCCTTCACGCTGCCGCTCGGGTTGAAGCGCTCAAGCTTCACGAGCACCTCAGCCATCCCAGGCTGTCTCAATCTTCTTAAAGCAACGACCGGCGTTTCGCCGATCAATTCGGTTACATCGTTTACAATACGGGGCATATTCAGCCCTTCCCTTCCCCATCAGCCTCTCGAAGGAGAGGCACGTTCTTTATCAACATGCGCCGCCCGAAGGATCGGCCGCATTAACAACCATCCAATGATCGGAAAAGCGCCTACAGCCAGCATTAGCGATGGCACGACATACTTGGAGCCATCTATGAACGGCAGAACAAGCAAATACGCCGTAACTCCAATTACACGGCCTACCGTGAGTCCCGCCTCTCTCAGAATGACGAACTCCTCCCGCTGCTTGGCGCTGTCCTCATCGCTTCCGATGAGATCAAATACGGCCGATGTCATCGGTATAATATATAGAGGCATGAATAGCGCCGTTCCCAGACCAAAGATAAGTAAGGTTCGGTAATCCAGTGGCATGAACAGCACCGCGACAACAGCCGTAACCGCAATCGAGCCAATCATCATAGCGCCGTTTCTTCGATTCGGCTTCAACATCCTTCCGATCAGCCAGAAGCTCACGAGTGCAACGAGCGACGTTATTAAGGAGAAATTGCCGAGCTTCCCTTCATTCTTCGTCGCAATGTAGACAAGCAGGCCGATGAAGAACATGAAGACGCCTTCGCGCACTCCTTGCGCAATAATTGCCGGCACCGCCAGCCGCCAGCGGTTCCCACGCTCGCGCAGGATGCGAAAACCGTGAAACCATTCATACGTACCGCTAGATTCCCGTTTCTTCAGCCAGAAGCTGAGCACGACCGCAACGGCGAAGATAATAGCCGATACGGTAAAAATAATACTGTAACCGCGCTCGCCCTTATTCATTGTAATCAGCCAGCCCGAAATCCATGGCGCAATAATGCCCGCACCAGACCCGAGCAACCCGGCCCACCCATTGAACCGGTCTCGGTTGCCAGGCTCCGTGATCTCGAAGTAGACAACGTTGAACGCGAGCCAGAAGCAGCCATTGCCAATTCCGATTAGCAAGCCGAGTGGCACAATATAAGAGATAGCCGTCTTGCCAAGCAGCAGCACGACAAAATAGAAAACTCCGGACAGCGCAACGCCGAGCCGGAGGCTGTTCATTTTGTTATGCTGCTTCACCCATTTGCCAGCCAACCAGAACGTAAGACCGCTTACGACAAACTGGGTTAAATTGAACCAACCGATCAGCGCGAACGAACCGCTCGCTTTCCATAAGTAGACCGGCAGAAACGTGCCGGACAGCGCATTCGCGATACCGAGCAGCGCCTGTACCGCGAGCAACAGAATCGCTTGGCTGTCCAGCGCGCGACTGTCCATATTTCGTTTGTTTCCTTCATTCGATACCGTGCGAAGCTTCTCTCGCGTCTTACCGGCATGCCAGCGTGATTGCACTGTATGTTTGCCTTGCTCCAATAGCGAACCCTCCCGCCTGCTGCTTATAAGCTGCAGCGTTCTAGGCGTAAGTTACCCCCATATGGGATGCGGCATGCCGGAAAATGCTTCTAGTCCTGCAAATCCGACGCTTTGGCTAGCAAGCTGACCAGGCGTTCCTGAGCCTTCACCGAAAGTCTGCTCTGAGTATGGAAGCATGACGGGCATACATAAAGCACTAGCTCGAACGGTGTTGCCAGAATAGGCTCACCGAGTGCAGTAGGCACTTTGGGCGTAAAGCGCTTCTCCTTCACCGTCTGCGTGCCCGCTTCCAGCATAAACTCGCGGCAGGACGGACATTCAGGCGCTTCCAGCTGCTCGTCCAGAATACGGTTCATTGTCTCTTCAAGCGCGAGTTGATCACGATTGTACGGTCTCAGCTCGGACAAGTCATGGGAATGTTCAGTCTCATCTTCATACTCTTCATCCCAGTCACTCTCGCCCACTTGTGCATTTGAATCTGCCGTGCCCTCTGCTTCTTCATCATCCAGCTCCATGCCGAATTGAAGCGTGCGGTAGCCGGACAGCTCATTCTCGCAGTGCGGACAATTGCGCTCTGGTCCGATTTCTTCATCCCATACAATCTCGGTTTGGCACCAAGGACAGATCGTATGTTCATCGTGTTCGTGTTTCTCGTTCATTGTTGGTTCTCTCCCTACTGCAAATTATTGAAGCAAATATACGACGCCGAATATAACGAAAAGTGCGGCAAGCGCAAACAGCGTTCCCCATAAATATTTCATTTGTTTAGCAACAGCCTTTCAACAAATAATGAAAGCTACGCAATCGTAGCGCCAATGACGTAAGAAAGCGATATCGATATAATCATAGCGATAAATCCGACAGCCTTATTGTCCTTCTGAATCTCATCGTCGATTCGGAAGACCGGCGTCAGAAACTCGAATAAGAAATAAGCGGCTATGAGCAGCGCGAAGCCGAACGACGCCCACACAATGGACTGGTAGACGGTTTCGTTCGCTTCGATCGAGAATCGGAACAGATTGCAGATACCGAAGATTTTGCCTCCGGTCGCCATCGCAACCGCCATATTCCCGCGCTTGATCTCTTGCCAGCACTTATATTTGGTTACAAATTCAAAGAAGAACAGGAACACCAGCAGGGCAAGCACCGCTACTGATACATAAGCTAGCGATGCCGCAAACGTATTGCTGAGCAATTGATCGATTTCTTGTTCCATTCTCTATGCCCCCGCTTAGTTACTTCAATTCTGCAACTGTAACTCCGGCGCCGCCTTCACCATATCGGCCGAGACGGTAGCTCTTCACATGCTTATGTCTGCGAAGGAAATCGCTGATTCCCGTCCGCAGCACGCCTGTGCCAATGCCGTGGATAATGAACACTTGCCCGAAACCGGCTAGGAACGATTCGTCGAGGAAGCGGTCCACTTCCATCATCGCTTCCTCCAGGTTCGCTCCTCGCAGATCCAACTCGGAGCGCACATTCTCATCGCGCGTACGCTTGAGACTTGCGGCAATCTTAGGTTGCGCCTTGTTCGCTTCCGCACGCTTCACAAGCTCCAGATCGCTTAAGCTTACCTTCATCTTCATAATGCCAAGCTGCACGAAGGCATCATTGCCTGACAGCTCCACAACATGTCCGCGCTGATTCAGGCTGTACACCATAACCTCATCGCCGTTTTCAATTTGCTGCGGCTTCGCTGATTTCGACTTCGCTCCTGCCGCCTTGCGCTTCTCCGGAGTGGCTTCATCCAGCTTACGGCGCGCTTCGATCAGCTTATGATCCTTCACTGCCGCGCCTTCCATTTGCGCAAGCTTGCGCAGATCCGCGATGATCTCTTCCGCTTCGCGCTTCGCTTTCAGCATCACTTCGCGGGCATCATCCTGCGCCTTGGCTAGCAGTCGCTCACGCTGCTCCTCGAACTTCTGCAGCTCCGCTTCATGACTCGCACGCTCCGCCTCCAGCTGCTTGCGCAGCGCTTCGGCCGTCTGCCGTTCCGCTTCCGCTCCGATCCGATTCTCCTCCAAGGAGGCGATCATCGACTCGACGCGAACATCCTCTTCGCTCACTTCGCCGCGCGCGTGATCAATGATGCTGCGCGTAAGGCCAAGACGCTCCGCAATCGCGAACGCGTTGCTTCGGCCAGGGACGCCGATAAGTAAGCGGTACGTCGGGCTAAGCGTTGCAACATTAAATTCCATGCTAGCGTTAATAACGCCTTTGCGGTTATACGCATAAGCCTTCAATTCGCTGTAGTGAGTTGTCGCTATGATGCGGCAGCCAAGCTTATGGATATGCTCAAGAATCGCAATCGCGAGCGCAGAGCCTTCCGCAGGGTCTGTTCCTGCACCCAGCTCATCGAGCAGCACGAGGCTCTTCGACGTCATATTGCTCAAAATACGGATAATATTAGTTAAGTGACTGGAGAACGTACTAAGGCTCTGCTCAATGCTTTGCTCATCGCCGATATCGGCATAGATCGCATCGAATACGCACAGCTGGCTGCCGTCTTCGGCTGGGACGAACAAGCCGGACATCGCCATTAGGCTGAGCAAACCGATCGTCTTCAGCGACACCGTCTTACCGCCGGTATTCGGACCCGTAACGATAATCGCCGTGTAGTTATTGCCAAGCTCAACATCAATCGGCACTACATGCTCGCGAGCTATAAGCGGATGGCGACCGCGGCGCAGCTTCAAGAAGCCTCTGTCATTCATGAGCGGCAGCGTTGCACCCATCGTATGCGCTAAGCGCGCTTTGGCAAAGGCAAAGTCCACCTGGCCAAGCACATCCAGATCCAGCATCAAATCATCGGCATAATCTGCTGTCAGCGCGGTCAGCTTTTGCAGGATTTTTTCAATTTCCCGCTCCTCGGCAAGCCTTAGCTCGCGCAATTTATTGTTCATCACTACAATTGCTTCCGGTTCAATGAACAACGTTGCACCAGAACCCGATTGATCGTGAATAATACCGCCGAAGTTCGAACGGTACTCTTGTTTTACGGGAATAACATATCGGTCGTTTCGAATGGTTATGATGGCATCCTGGAGCATCTTCTGCACGGACGTCGAACGAATCATGCCTTCGAGCTTCTCGCGAACGCGCGATTCTCCGCTGCGCAGCTCTCTGCGAATGGAAGCGAGCTCGATGCTTGCGCTGTCCATCACCTCTGCTTGATCATCGATGCAGAGGAAGATGGCGTCTTCCAACGCTTTATGCTCCGTTAACTGCTCGACCATCGCCGCTAGCAGCGGAATCGAATGGTCATCGTGAAGCTGTTCAACATGGCGCTTCACCCGGCGTGAACCGCGAACGGTCTCCGCAATTTCCAGCAACTCCGCAGGATTCAGCGTACCGTTAATCTTCGAACGAAGCAGAGCTGGCTTAATATCGACAACGCCGCCGAATGGCGCGCTGCCCTTGAGCCGATCAGCCTTATAAGACTCATCTGTAATCGCAAGGGAATGCTTCACCATTTCCAAATCGGAGTTTGGCTGGAGCGCCTGCACCGCTGCTTTTCCAAGTGATGTCGCGGCATGCTGCTCTAATTTATTTACAATTTTGGCGTAATCGAGTGTTTGTAGTATTTTGTTGTCCAAGCGGGCACAACTCCTCTCGTTTCTTATTATAGCGGATGGACGCAGTCTATGCCATGACAAGCAAAGGCTGCCATGCATGACAGTTGCAAAAAAGGTAACACTACATGTACACGAGGAGTAACACCATCTCCGAGTAAGGAAGCTCTTCCAAAAAATAGGTACAGGAGGTTTTCCGTTATGCATTTTCTAGGACATGTAGTCAGATTCATTGTATCAGCGATTGTATTAATGATCGTCGGTTATATTGTTCCACAATTCAGTGTCGGCGGTTTCTGGAGCGCTTTATTCCTCGCTCTCGTCATCGCAGCGCTTGGCTGGATTATTGAAGGAATCTTCGGCAAAAGAGTTACGCCATTCGGACGCGGCATCGTCGGCTTCTTATGCAGCGCACTCGTCATCTGGCTGGCTCAGTTCATCGTTGGCGGCGTTCACGCAACTTGGCTCGGCGCAATATTGGCAGCGCTTGTTATCGGGATTATCGACCTATTCATTCCCGTCAGCACGCCATACGAAGCTGGACGCGAATAAATAGACAGAACGAACAAGCAAGTCTATATGGGCACTTAAGTCTGCAGTCTGCTGTATTCAACAGATCGTCACAGTAATTTTATCCATGGCAAGGTATACTAGATACATGATTGATACCAAGCTATGGAGGGTTATCTTGTGAAAAAATTACTGCTTATTGCTTTTATGATGGTCGCAGCAGTTCTTGTTCTGGCGGCTTGCGGCGAGAATAAATCGGGCAATACGAATACAGGCGCGGGTGTCGAGGAAACCGGTAAAGCAGCTTCCGCCAAAATCACGATTAAAGCGAAGCGTTACGAGTTCGATCAGCCTGTCTACAAGATCAAGAAAGGCGAACCAACCGAAATTACGCTGAAGTCGGAAGACGGCATTCACGGCATCGAAGTGTCTGACTTGAACGAGCTGAAGATCGACAGCGACAGCCCGAAGGTCGTTACGATCAATGATGCAGGCGAATATGAATTCCACTGCGACATCATGTGCGGCAGCGGTCACTCCAAGATGATTGCGAAGCTGGTTGTAGAATAACAGACCCGAAACCGTCCCTTCAAGGGACGGTTTTTTTATATCGATTCGTGATGCGATCCATCAATAAAGCTGATGAAGCACCTCAATTAGCCTCTATATTGGTTTTACCAACAGCAACATATAAGAAAGCCTTATAGCTGCACTATTTCAACGTCCGCCGGATGCTGATACGATGTGTTCAACAATGATGCAAAGGGTGGTCTCCATGGGCAAGCTGAATGGACAAGTAGCGGTAATTACAGGCGCGGGGACAGGACTCGGCAGAGCAACGGCAATTGATTTTGCACGTGAAGGCGCGCATGTCGTGCTGCTCGGCAGACGGCCACACAAACTTGAAGAAACGGCGGAACGGGTTGGAAACAGTGAAGCTGGCGAAGGCAAGGTACTTGTAATCCCGTGCGATACTTCGGATGAAGTGCAGGTACAAGCCGCTATTGAGCGGGTCATCGCCGAGCTGGGTAAGATTGATATACTCGTGAACAATGCCGCGGTACTGGAGCCTGGCAAAGTCATTGAACTGACGGCTGCGGAGTGGGCGCTTCAGCTGAGCGTGAATCTGACAGGGCCATTCCTGATGACACGAGGCGTCCTGCCACTTATGCGACAGGCTCGTTATGGCCGGATTATTAATATCACTTCCGGTCTTGCCTCGAACGGCGCTGGCGGTTATGCCGCATACAGCGCATCCAAGGCTGGCCTCGAATCACTAACGCGGACGACGGCGGATGAAGAGCATGACTTCGGCATTCTTGTGAACGCGTTCAACCCGGGCACGATCCGCAGCGAGATGCATGCAACAGGCAAAGATCCTCACCAAGTGACCTCTGAGCTCATTCGTCTCGCTTTGCTTCCTCAGAACGGCGTGACGGGCTCGATCGTTACTTATTAATGAAGCATTGAATTCCATCAGTCGTGAAAAATAGGGCTATGTCCGTATGAGTCGGTTCCAGTAGAAACCTTCATACGTGCATAGCCCTTTGTGTTGGCATTTATGGAGCCTGCTCTTAATTATCCGAGATAAGCTCAATCCACTCATTATACTCCGTTTGCAGCTTGGAGTACTCAATCTGCAGCTTGCTGTGCTCCGTTTGCAGCTTCGCATGCGACTCGCGAATCTGCTGCTCGGATTGGCCCGCTTCTTGCAGCGCGGACTCGAGCTCTGCGAGGCGTTCGCTTATTTGCAACGTCTCTTGCTTCACTTTGCTCGCTTCCTCTTCCGTCAACAGCAGCTGCTCAAGCAAGCCGGCTTCCGCTTCCGCATGGGCCGCTGCTTCCCGCTTCGCAAGCTGAATCTCGGACTCGGCCGCCTGCACCTGATCATTCAGCTTCGAGGACGCTTCTTCAGAGATCCGCTCAGCTTCCGCCATATGCTGGCGAGCCTCACGCATCCATTCGAATGCACGATCTTCAGCGGCTTGCAGTCTGCCGGCTAGCTCTTCCTTCTGTTCCGCGAGCTGCTTCAGCTCCTGCTGGAGCGCATCGCGCTGCTCCGCTAGCAAATGCTGCTCCTGAGTGCTACTTTCAGTAGCCTGATGCGTTTCTTTCAACTGAGTACGAAGCTCAGCCAGCTGCTCCTCAAGCTCAAGAATCGCTTCCTGGCGATGCTGGTCCTCCAGTTGGAAGGAGGCAAGCGCCTGTTCCATCTTAGACACCGCGTTCTCACGCTCGTAAAGCTCTTGTTCAAGACGCTTGACGGTTTTGCGCAGAGACTCGTCCTGCTCGGCTGCCTCCAAGACGAACAGCTCCGCCTGGTCTTCTGCATCCTTGAGCTTCGTTTGCAGCACACTCAGTTCGCGTCCGGTTTCTTCAAGCAATGTGGAGAGTGAATTACGTTCGCTCTGCCAAAGAGCCTTCGCACTCTCCGCAGCTTCTTCAAGCGCCGCATATCGCAGCTCTGATTCATCGCGAACCGCATCCAGCTCTTGCTTATATCTAGCGGCTACAGCTTCCGCTTCATTTGCTCCTTCTTGCAGCGCTTCTTCAAACAGCGCTTGTCCACTATTGCGCTCTTGCTCCAGCACAGCTGCAGCTTGCTCACGCTCTTGCGTCAACTCTGCTTGGTGCTTCTCGCGCAATTGCGCGAGCGTTGCAGCTGCTTCTTCACGCGCCTGAGCTATCGCTGCTGCGGCTTCTACGCGCTCTGCTTCCAGTTCCCCTTGCGACGCTAGCCGCAGCTCCGCTAGCTGCTCCTCCGCCGCGGCGGCTGCTTGCGAAGCTTCGCCGCGAATGCGGTCGAATCGCTCCCGCGCCGCTTGGCGAATGCGCTCTACTTCCGCTTCCGCCGTCGCGCGCGCTTGCTCCGCCTGCTGCTGCAGATCTGCTCGCGTTTCTTCAAACATCTCTGCAGCTGCAGCTGATGCCGTCTCATGCATCAGACGCTCTTTGCCAAGCTCGTCTTCATGCGCAGCGAGCGCTTCTGCAAGCTGCACTTCGGCAGCTTCACGTTCACTTGCAAGCTGCGTTTGAAGTGCTGCCAGCTCGCGCTCATGTCCTTCGCGAGCTGCTCGCAGTGCAATAGCTTGCTCTTCGAGCTCAAGCTCCTGCTCGAAGAGTTGCTCCGCCATTGCCGCTTCCAGCTGCTTGCGAAGCTGCGCAAGCTCTGCTGCTGCCGCTTCACGGCCTTCAGCCAACTGCGCGGCTGCCGCCTCTTGCTCGCGGGCCAGCTGTGCACGGCCCTCTTCGATCGCTTGCGCAAGCTGCTCTTCAAGCGCAGCTCGCTTCCGCTCATGCTCTTCGCGAGCTGTACGCAGCGCGATAGCTTGTACTTCGAGCTCAAGCTCCTGCTCGAAGCGCTGCTCCGCCATCGCAGTTTCATGCTGCTCGCGCAGCTGTGCAAGCTCCGCTGCTGCCAGCTCCCGCTCGCTCGCCGCTTCGGTTGCTGCCGACTCAATTGCCTGCTCGAGTCGTCCTTGCAATTCCGAGCGCACTTGCTCAAGCTCCGTGCGAGCCGCTTCTTGCTCGTTCGACAGTTGAGCCTGCAGCTCTGACTTCACTTGCTCCAACTCTACGCGAGCTGCTTCCTGATCGTTCTCGCGCTCCGCTGTAAGCTCTACCCATACTCGCTCCAGCTCTGCTTGGGATGCCGCTGCTGCTTCGCGCTCACTTGCCAGCTTCGCCTCAAGCTCGGCACGCACTCGCTCTTTCTCAGCTGCCGCCGCCTCGCGCTCGCCTGCCAGCTTCATCTCGAACTCGCCGCTTACTCGCTCCAGCTCTTCACGCGCGATTTCACGCTCGAACTCCAGCGTCTCCTCTGCGTTCTCGCGCTCGCCTACCAGCTTCGCTTCAAGCTCGCCGCGTGTTCGTGTCAGCGCCTCAGCTGCTGCTTCACGTTCGCTTGCGAGTTCCGCTGCCGAAGCACGAACCGCTTCGTCCAAGCGCTCTTGCAACTCAGCGCTCGTCCGTTCAAGCTCTTCACGCGCTCCCTTGCGCTCGTCCTCGAGCTCGCCGCGCACGCGCTCTTGCTCTGCCGCCGCCGCTTCGCGCTCGCTTGCAAGCGTCGCCTCAAGCTCGACTCGCATCTGCCCAAGCTCCGCCGCCGTCTTGCGCTCGCTCGCCAGCTGAGATGCCAGCTCGTTCCGCACACGTTCCAGCTCTTCACTCGCGACTTCACGCTCGAACTCCAGCGTCTCCTCCGCGTTCTCGCGCACATTAGCGAGCTGTGCTTCTAGCTCGCTGCGTACTCGCTCTTGCTCAGCAAGCGCTGCTTCACGCTCGCTGGCAAGCTTCGCTTCAAGCTCAACTCGCATTTGCTCAAGCTCCGCCGCCGTTTTACGCTCGCTAAGCAGCTTCGCCTCAAGCTCAACTCGCATCCTTTCCTGCTCCGCATGCGCCGTGTCGAGCTCACTAGCGAGCTTCGCCTCAAGCTCAACTCGCATACTCTCCTGCTCCGCATGCGCTGTGTCGAGCTCACTAGCGAGCTTCGCCTCAAGCTCAACTCGCATGCTCTCCTGCTCCGCATGCGCTGTGCCGAGCTCACTAGCGAGCAACTCTTCAAGCTCGCTGCGTACCCGCGCCAGCTCCGCCGCTGCCGACTCACGTTCGCTCTCAAGCTCCGCTGCCGCGCTGCGTACCGCTTCTTCCATGCGACCTTGCAGCGCTGCGCTGGTCCGCTCCAGCTCTTCGCGCGCCGACTCGCGCTCGCTTCCAAGTTCGCCGCGTAGTCGCTCTTGCTCCGCCTCTGCTGCCGCGCGCTCGCTTGCCAGCAGTGTCTCCAGCTCGACTCGTACGCGCTCGAGCTCATCACGAGCTACTTCACGCTCGAATTCGAGCGTCTCGTCCGCATTCAGGCGTTCGCTTGCCAGCTGCGCTTCCAGATCGCCGCTCACTCGCTCAAGCTCTGCGGCCGCTGTTTCGCGCTCACTCGTCAGCTTCGCCTCAAGTTCACCTCGCACGCGTTCCAACTCCGCACGAGCAACCTCACGCTCGCTATTCAGCAGTGCTTCCAGGTCGCCACGTACCCGCGCCAGCTCCGCTGATGCCGCTTCGCGCTCTGCCGCCGCAGCGCGGACCGCTTCTTCCATGCGACCTTGCAGCGCTGCGCTTGTCCGCTCCAGCTCTTCGAGCGCAGACTCACGCTCGCTCTCCAGCTCCGCTTCGAATTCGCTTCGCACTCGATCTTGCTCTGCCGCAGCCGCTTCACGCTCGCTCGCCAGCTTCGCTTCCAACTCGCTTCGCACTCGATCTTGCTCTGCTGCTGCCGCACCAAGCTCACTCGCCAGCTGCGCTTCTAGCTCGCTTCGCACCCGATCTTGCTCTGCCGCTGCCTCCTCACGCTCACTCGCCAGCTGCGCTTCCAGCTCGCTCCGCACTCGCTCTTGTTCTGCCGCTGCTGCACCTAGCTCATTCGCCAGCTTCGCTTCCAGTTCGCCGCGCAATCTCTCGAGTTCCTCACGTGCCAGCTCACGCTCGAATACGAGTGTTTCTTCCGCGTTCTTACGCTCGCTCGCAAGCGTCTCTTCCGCATTCACTCGTTCTGCATCGAACTGCTTCTGTAGCTCGTCAAGCAGCAGCTTTAACTGCTCCAGCTCAGCTACCGCTTCCTTGCGGCGCTGCTCAATCTCATGCATGCGCTCGTTCTCGCCGCGCAGCCGGAAAACATCTTCAGCCATATGTACTGCTGCAAGCATGGAAATCTTCGGCAAATCCAGCATTGGATAGCCTTTAGCCAGCTTGTTCATATTCTCATCAACAAGCGCGGCAATACGCTTGATGTATTCGGGATTCGTATGTCCTGCCAGTTTAAATTGGTTACCGTATATATCAACCGTTACTCGTGTCCGATCGGCAGCGTTCATAGGGGTGTTCCTCCTATAGGTTCATAAGTCCAAACTACAGTTCTATGCGACAATCGTTGCCATCTTCCACATGCTTTTTTAGCAATAACCGACGACTATTCTGCCCCCGATCAATACAAAGTCTGACAAATAGGATAAAGCCGCATCGAATATTCGTTCTTGGGCCTCGCAGCACGTTTTGCCTATTCAAGAAATAGACAATATCCGTTTTTGCTTGGCAAAGAACTAATTCGATGCGGCTTCCGGCATCTCCTGCCTATTTACGCAATTCTGCTGCAAAAGATTGTTCCAAATTTGCGACAACTTTGCCGTGCAGCTCCGTTACTTCTTCATCCGTCAATGTGCGCTCCGCGTGGCGGTATACGAGCGACAATGCGACACTCTTCTTATCAGCACCGAGCTTCTCGCCCGTATAGATATCGAAGATGCGAACCGACTCGAGCAGCTCGCCTGCCGTCTCGCGAACAGTACCAACAAGCTTGCCTGCTTCCACCTCGCGGTTCAGCACAACTGCAATGTCACGCTCCATCGCCGGGTAGCGAGGCAGCGCTTTGTAAACAATGTCGAAGCTCGCTGCATCATACAGCGGCGCAAGCTCCAATTCAAGCACGTACGTATCGCCAAGATCGTGATCGTTCTGCGTCGTAGGGTGCAATTGGCCCATGTAGCCGATTGTTACCGGACCGCGTTCGCTAGCGTACACAATGGCTGCCGTACGGCCCGGATGCATATGCTCCGGCTGTGCGGCTTCGTAGCTGATGTCGCCGCTGACGCCAAGCAGATCCGTGATCGTCTCAATCATGCCTTTGATATCGTAGAAGTCATACGCTTCCGCTTTGCGATTCCATGCCGCAACATTCTTGTTGCCCGTGAGCAAAATCGCCAAACGATGCTTCTCATGCGGCAAACGCGTAAGCTCCGCCTCATCTGTATGGAAGACGCTGCCGATCTCGAAGACTGCGACATCGTCATTCTTCCGGTTGCGGTTGTATGTCGCCGTCTCCAGCAATTGCGGCAGCAGGCTTGTGCGAAGCACGCTGCGGTCCTCGCTCATCGGAAGTGAGAGACGAACAGGGAACAGGTCTGACCCTGTCAAAGCCGGGAACAGCTTCGTGCGGTCTGGATGCGTGAACGAGTAGCTGATCACTTCATGAAGGCCTGCGTCTGTCAGACGTTTGCGAAGCTCGCGGCGAATTGCCTGCGGCTTCGTCAGCGCGCCTGTTGTTGCCGCGCCTTCAATGGCCGTCGTCGGAATATTGTCGTAACCGAACAGGCGGGCTACCTCTTCAATCATATCAACGTCACGCGTAATGTCGCCACGGCGCGAAGGCGTCTGAACGGTAAATACCCCTTCTGCGGACAATTCAAACGGGAATTGCAAACGGCCGAAGATCGTCTCAACCTCAAGCTTCGAAAGATCCGTGCCAAGGTAACGGTTGATTTTATGAAGAGATACACTCACAACGGTCTGTTTCGGCTGCTCTGTAAGCTCTTCGACGATGCCTTCAAGCACAAGACCGTCCGCATACTTCTCCATCAGAGCTGCTGCACGATTAAGCGCAGGCACGACGCGAGCCGGATCTACGCCCTTCTCGAAACGAACGCTTGATTCCGAACGAAGTCCCACTTGGCGGGACGTCTTGCGGATCGTGCCGCCATCGAAGCGAGCTGATTCCAGAAGGATATTCACCGTACCGTCTGTAACTTCCGAATTCGCGCCGCCCATTACGCCAGCAAGAGCAATTGGTTCGCTGCCGTTCGTAATGACAAGCATGCTCGAATCGAGCTTACGCTCTTGGCCGTCAAGCGTGTCAAGCACTTCGCCGTCACGCGCCATACGGACAACGATACGTCCTCCTGCCACTTTATCCGCATCGAAGGCGTGCAGCGGTTGGCCATATTCGAGCAGCACGTAGTTCGTGATGTCAACGACGTTGCTGATCGGACGAATGCCAGCCGCCATCAGACGGTTCTGCATCCATTGCGGAGAAGGACCGATCTTCACGCCTTTGATATAACGTGCAGAGTAGTGCGAGCACTGTTCCTTCGCTTCAATGCGAACGGACACATGCGCAGAAGCCAGCTCTGCCGCGTCACTCACGCGGTTGTCAGGCAGTTTGACTGTTCGGCCTGTCAGTGCGCCTACTTCATAAGCAACGCCAAGCATGCTGAGGCAGTCCGAGCGGTTCGGCGTGAGGTCAAGTTCTAGTACTTCATCATCAATTGCCAGCACATCAAGAATGGACGCGCCTACTTTTGTTCCTTCAGGCAGAACAAGAATGCCTTCTTGCTGTTCTTTAGGAAGCAGCTTCTCGTTAAGACCAAGTTCCTTCGCCGAACAGATCATACCCTGGGATTCAACGCCGCGCAGCTTAGCGCGCTTGATTGCGAAGTCGCCTGGAAGCACGGAGCCGATTGTTGCTACAGGAACGAGCTGTCCTGCCGCAACGTTCTTCGCGCCGCACACGATTTGAAGCACTTCCGGGCCGCCAACATCAAGCGTACATACGCTCAGTTTATCCGCGTCGGGATGCTTCTCGCGAGTAAGCACGTGACCGACCACAACGCCGGTTTTAACGCCTTTATTGCGGGATTCCACGACATCGATCTCGATGCCCCCGCTAGTCATCAGTTCAGCCAGCTGCTCGCCGTTGTAACCGTTCAGATCTATATATTCGCTTAGCCATTTATAAGAAACATTCATCTTTAGTTAACCTCCCTCTCACATTCGGACAAACTGGCTTAGGAAGCGCAGATCGTTCGTATAGAAATGACGAATATCGTCGATGCCGTACTTGAGGAGCGCGATACGCTCTACACCCATACCGAATGCGAAGCCGCTGACTTCGTTCGGATCGTAGCCGCCCATCTCGAGCACGCGAGGGTGAACCATGCCGCAGCCGAGAATTTCAAGCCAGCCGGTCTGCTTGCACATCCGGCAGCCATGTCCGCCGCATTGTACGCAAGTCACATCCACTTCAGCGCTCGGCTCCGTGAATGGGAAGAAGCTCGGACGCAGACGAATTTGCGCTTGCTTGCCGAACATTTGCTGCACGAATTGAAGCAAGGTGCCCTTCAAATCGCTCATGCGGATGTTCGGTCCGATAACGAGACCTTCGATTTGATTGAACTGGAACGAATGCGTCGCATCGTCATCGTCGCGGCGATATACTTTGCCCGGACAGATAACTTTAACCGGCTTGCCGTTCATCGCTTTCATCGTGCGAACTTGCACCGGCGATGTGTGCGTACGCATCAGGATATCTTCCGTTACATAGAACGAATCCTGCATGTCGCGAGCTGGGTGGTTCTTCGGCAGGTTCAGCGCTTCGAAGTTATAGAAGTCGGACTCGACCTCAGGACCTTCCGCAATCGTATAGCCCATGCCGATAAAAGCATCCTCGATCTCCTGCGCCACTTTATTCAGCGGATGAATCGAGCCTGTGCCGAGCTTCTTGCCTGGCAGCGTCACATCGATCGTTTCCTCGCGCAGGCGATTCTCCGTCTCAGCTTGCTGGAATGCAGCCTGCTTCGTCTCGATGACTTCTTCAATGGCAGCGCGAACTTCATTGCCGACTTGCCCGATAACCGGACGCTCTTCAGCGCTCAGAGCGCCCATGCCGCGAAGAATTTCGGTGAGCGCGCCTTTCTTGCCTAAATACTTGACCCGCAAATCATTCAACTGCTGCGGCCCGGCTACTTGCTGCAGCTCCTGCAGCGCCTCGGCGCGCAATGCTTCCAAACGCTCTTTCATCTTCTGACCATCCCTCTCTTAAACAAATAAAAAAACGGTCCCTTCTCCCCGTAAGGGACGAAAGAACCGTGTTACCACCCTAATTCGAACTTCTCCGCAATCAACCTCGCGAGAAAAGTTCCTCAAACTCCGGATATCGGCCGGAAAGCCGGTACTCTCTACCAAGCGCAGCTGACCTGCAGCCGCCCCTTCAAGAGCCTGCTCGGAAGTGAACTTCGGCAGCCTGATTTCCTAAAGACGCTCTCAATCTATGGCGTCTTCTCCCTGTTAAGAAAGCACTGCGTACTCTTCTTCCTCATCGCATTGACATATATGTGACTTCTATTATAAGTAATTACACTGTCACTGCGCAAGTCTTCTCCGCGAAAAGCCTGGATTAACGTTTCTTCCGTGTTACCGCAACGACGAATGCGGAGCCCGCAAGCACCACAGCTACAATCGACAGAATGCGATTGAACGTATCAGACGAATTTGAATCGCTGTCAGCGCTCGCCGCTGTTTCCGGTGCAGACGCATCGCTAGACGTCGTTGCTGCGTCGCCTGCTGGCTCTACTGCAGATGTACCGCCGCCGTGACCGTCCCCTGCGCCTGCAGCCGCCGCTGTAACCGTCGTTACGGAAGCCGGGTATTCCGCTCCATCGCCGCCAACCCATTCCACTACCGACTTGTCACTGTAAGTTTGGTAAGCTTTCCAGACAAGCTGCGTTGCATCCTCTGCTACTTTGCCGGATAAGCGGAACTCCGTAAATTCAGTCTGCGACAAGCCTGCGCCTTCAGCAGTCCATGTAATCGCTGTGATCGCCTTCGTGCTTGCATCTCGTTCAAGCTCGTATTTCCAGCCTGTTTTCGGCTCAACACGGCTTACTTTCACGCCATCAGCCACTTTTACTTTAACAGCCGTAGTCGTTACGTTCTCTTTCTCGCTCGGCACGCGGACCGCGAATACCTGATAGCTGTTCTGTTCCACCGTTGGCGGCTGTACCGTAACGTGCGCGCTTGCGATGCTTGCGAACAGGAATAGCGATAGTGCCGTTAGGCCAAGCACGGACCATTTCTTGATTTTTTTCATTTGGGATTGCCCCTCCTCATTATTCTCTATTGAGGAGTATAGCCCAGAATAAGGAGGTGGGCATGACTCGATAGGGCTATATGATTGTTACAATATATTGTCCGCTCGTTCATTTCTTGGGAATTAAACCTTTCTCCAGCGCATATCGCGTAAGCTGAACCCGATTGTCGAGATGGAGCTTCTGCAAAATGTTCTTCAAATGATTCTTCACCGTATGCTCCGAAATCCCGAAGCTCTCTGCAATCCGCCGGTTGGAGCTGCCTGAAGCGACCCCTTCGAGCACTTCGCGCTCCCTTTGCGTCAGCGCTGTATGGTGAGCTTCTTCATCAGAGAGGTTCCCAGTGGGTTCTGTTGCGCTCCGGGTATGCTGCCCCTTGCTCCCGCCGTTAAACTCCTGCAGCATCCGAAACGCCAGCTCTTTGGACAGCGGCGTCTCGTCCACCGCTATGGCGCGAAGGTATTCCAGCCATGCCGACGGCGACAGGTTCTTGAGCAAGTAGCCCTGCGCCCCGCGCTTGATCGCTTCGAATAGATCAGTAATATCATCGGAGACCGTCACCATAATGATCTTAATCCGTGGGTCAAGCGCTTTAATATGCTGCGTCGCTTCCATACCGTTCATTACCGGCATATTAATATCCATCAGCACAAGATCCGGGACAAGCTCTGCAGCTAGCCTAACCGCCTCTTTGCCGTTCGCCGCTTCCCCTACAATAAGGAAAGTCGCATCGCTGCTGACAATATCCCGCATCCCTTCACGGCCATGCGGATGATCGTCTGCCAGCAGGACTGTAATTTGCTTATGCTCGCTCATCGGCGCGACGCCTCCTTGATGACTTCTACTGTTGTGCCGTGCGCCAGTTCTTCCTGGCTTCGCACATGAAACTGCCAGCCCATCGCCTCTGCGCGGTCGCGCATCATGCGAATGCCGTACCGCCCTTTGGCGTCCAACTGCTCCTGCAGCGCGCCAACGCCGTCATCCGTGATCGTGCAGCGGAAGTCAGCTCCATCCGCTTCGCCTTCCGGCACAGCGTGCACAATCAGCTGCTTGGCATGCGCATGCTTCTGCACGTTCAGCATCGCCTCGCGAACGATGGCGAGCAGCTCCACCTTCTCTTTGCCGCTGAGCCGGCTGTCGCCAAGCTGCCAATCCAGCCGCGCATCCAGTCCGCCGCGCCGCAGTTCCTCCGCCATCTCCCGAACCGCCTGCATCCACTGCACGTCGGTTCGGGATGGCTCGCTACGCAGGCTCGCGATCGACTGTCGCACATCTTCATAGACATGGCGAACGGTGCGCCGCAGCTGCTGCGCTGTCTCCATGACTTGCTCGTTGTCCTTCGCATGTTCAAGCTTGTCGAGCTTTACCGATAAGAGGAAGAGAGACTGCGATATGCCGTCATGCAGCTCGCGCGCCAGCTGCTCGCGTTCCATGAACGCCGCTTTGGCAGATTTGGCTTGCTGAAGTGATTCATTCGTTTCCTCCAGCATCTGAAACAGCTTGATGACGAGCGTCGCCGTTACGGTCATCACGATGACAGGCGCCAACCAGTTGCCCAGCTCCATCGAAACATAAGGCAGCAGGATCGTGTGCCTAAGATATTCCCACAGCGCAATCGTCAGCGTCGGCGTCCACAATATAAACCATTTGATCCGCTTATACGACGACATCGCAGCCTCCCCCTTTCTCGCTTCAATGATACGCCATCTATATGATTAGTAGTTGCGGAATTCCGTCTTCTCGACTGTCTCATTATCGTCTTTGTCCATCACACGAACCTCTGCTTGCCAACGACCTGCGAACGGCACGAAAGGACCTTCCGCTGTAAACGCCGCCTTCACGAAGCCGTCGAACGTTGTAATTTCCGGATCTTCAAACGCTTTGATCGGCACGTCAATCGGTCCGAGATCCTTGCGATCCAGTGAGAACAGGCGCAGCTTCACCGACTTCGGCGCGCCTACCGCATCCGGCAGCCATACTTTGACGATGAATGTGTTGTCGCCTGGCTTATTAGGCGTTACTCGAAGCGAGAGATGCATTTTGTCGCCCATCTTGTGGTACATCACAGGCTCATTCGCCGGCAATGGACTTATATAGGTAAAGAGCGCCGCACACACGATAATAAGGGCCATAAGCGCAGCATCAGCACGAAGCAGTACCGTTGTCGGCAGATCGCCTCTGCGTACGCGCATGTGAAGCAAGCCGCCAACAACAAGCACGAGGACAACAAGACCTGTCTTCACAAGCAGAATCGTTCCCCATGCGGTATAGAACAGGTATTGAAGCGACGGCAAGAAGAGCAGCGTTAGGCCGATCCCTGTCAGCACGAGCAGCGTAATCGACAGCAAGGCTGCCCGCGAGAACACAACGGCGAAGCGTCCTGCTTCCTTGCGGTCAGATATCCACAGCACTAGAAGCAGCAGCAAGCCGCCAACCCACACCGCTGCAGCCGCAAGATGTACGAAATCGAACAACACGGACGACACTTTCGGCTTGAATACGACCGCGTGTCCGCTGAAGCTCTCCAATAGTAGAATGCCAGCTGCCCATAATGCCTTCATTATTGGACCGAAACGGACGATAATAAATCCGATGAGAGCAAGCAATAGCAGCGCCACCCATTCGCGTCCGATCGTCGTCTTCAGGAATAGCTTGCTGTACTCCGAGCTTGGATAGCCGTTAAGGATTTCGCGAGCGTGTACGAATATATAAAGAAGAGACGCAACGAGAAGCGTCTGGAGGCTGATCATCTCCCACTTCTTCTGAAGCAGCCGCAGCTGTTCGCCGCCTCCTCTTACGAGCAGCGGCCACAGCATTAGGCCAGCCGCCAATAGCAGCGATGCGTAGTAGACAGCACGCACTGCATAAATAATGAATTGATTAATGGTCAACTGAGTGGATACACTATGTCCCTCATGACCAAGTTCTTTGTGCGGATCGAAGGTTGCGGCATCAACTCCTTCGGTCACATTGCCGATAACAAATACGTACGACCCGCTTACCGGATGTCCGTCTTCGGAAATGATTGCATAAGAAACGGTGTATACGCCTTCTGATAGCTTGGGCAGCGGCAGGGTAAGCGACTGTCCGTCCTTGCTGGCAGTAGGCGCTTTGTCTGTTACAGGGCGGGATTTGGAATCCAGCACTTTAATGGCGCCAACCTCCGGTTCAATCGGTTCATTAAAGGATAGCTCGACAGCCTTCGGGCTTTGCTCGTATTTCGCATTCGGCTCCGGCATAGTTCGCTCAAGCTCCGCATGTGCGGCTGCTGCTCCCGGCATGCTAAGAAGCATCAGGCACATCCAGATGGAGATGGCTGCTGCTTGGATAAAAGATAGGTATTTGTTCGATTTACGGCTCATGGCGGATTAGAAGTCACGTCCTCTCATTAACAATAGGTTATGTCGATAAACAACTCAGCCTTAGTGTACTAAAGGTGAACGTCTAACACCAATGTCAATTTCCAAAACTGCTTTAGCACAGGCTGTGATTTCGACCTGATTTATCCCTATTATTGTCACCACATGGGAAGGGCAGTTAGTGCTATAATTAGTTTCCGTCGTTTTGGATGTAGCTAACTTTTTTATAGAAGCGTCTGTCTTAAGCGTAGAAGTTTGTAAGACTTCTGAAGGTGCGTCACTATACGTTTTCACCCTGTTTTCATGCTCAAAAAGAGGTGTAACGGACTCACTAGATGTCGAATACTATAACTTGACAGACACTATATATTGGTGTAATTTAGAAAAGCAATAACAACATATTGTGTATCAGGGGTTGTCGGAAGACAATCTTCGACAAGGAGAGGCTCTGCTCGTGGATATAATTAAGAGGAACGGTCAGAAAGAAGAACTTATCTTTTCAAAGCTAAAAAAAGTCATCGATTTTTCGTGTTCCGGCTACAGCGATTGTGACCCGCTAGAGCTTGAAACAGCTTTGCTTCCATACTTCCGCAACAACATTACTACTAAGGAAATTCAACGCACACTCACACAAGTTGCAGTAGAGAAAACAAGCATCGAGCAGCCGAATTGGCAATACGTTGCAGCTAAACTTCTTGTGTATGACCTCTATAAAGAATCTGCAATTAACCGCAAATACGGCTATTTTGGCTATGGGGATTTCTATTCTCTCATTACGTACCTGACAGACAAAGGGCTCTATGGCAGCTACATACTAGAGCACTACACACGCGATGAAATCCGTGAGCTCGGCAACTACATCGTGCCTGAGCGCGACTACTTGTTCAACTACATCGGCCTAAAGACGCTTGCTGACCGTTACTTGATCAAGAGCTTCAACGGCGATGTGCTTGAGCTTCCGCAAGAGCTGTTCATGGGCGTAGCGATGCACCTTGCTATGAAGGAGAAGGACAAGCTGGGCTGGGCTCGCAAGTTCTATGACGCGCTGAGCCGTCTGCAAATGACGGTGGCAACGCCAACGCTCGCAAATGCGCGCAAACCGTTCCATCAATTGTCCAGCTGCTTCATCGACACCGTGCCTGACAACCTGTGGGGTATTTACAATGTAGACTCCAGCTTCGCGCAAGTGTCCAAATTCGGCGGCGGCATGGGGATCTACATCGGTAAAGTCCGCAGCCGCGGCTCCAACATCCGTGGTTACAAAGGTGTTGCAGGCGGCGTTGTGCCTTGGATCAAGAACTACAACAATACGGCGGTTGCAGTTGACCAGCTGGGCGTTCGTTCCGGCGCGGTTGCGGTATACCTGGACGTATGGCATAAAGATATTTTCGACTTCTTGAACCTTAAGACGAACAATGGCGACGACCGGATGAAGGCGCACGATATCTTCCCTGGCGTATGTATTCCAGACCACTTCATGCGTAAAGTGAAAGAGCGTGAATCCTGGTACCTGTTCGATCCGCACGAAGTTCGCAGCTACATGGGCTGGGCACTTGAAGATGCTTGGGGCGAAGAGTGGGAACGCCGCTACGAGGAGTGCGTTAATCACCCAGAGCTTTCCCGTGATGAAGTACCCGCTATCGAGATTATGAAGAAGATTCTTGCGAGCTCCTTCGAGACAGGTACGCCGTTCATCTTCTTCCGTGATACGGTTAACCGCGCGAACCCGAACAAGCACAAAGGTATCGTCTACTGCTCGAACCTCTGCACCGAGATTTGCCAAAACATGAGCGCTACAGAATATGTGACGACAACTCATGAAGACGGCATTATTACAACACAAGTGAAGAGCGGCGACTATGTTGTTTGTAACCTATCTTCCCTTAACCTCGGCCGTACAAGAACGCTTGAGGAAATCGAAGAGGTTGTATACTGCCAAATGCGGATGATGGATAATGTTATCGACCTGAACCATTACCCAATCCCGCAAGCGGAAATTACGAACCAGAAATACCGCGCTGTCGGTCTCGGCACGAGCGGTTACCACCAATGGCTCGCGCTTAACGGCATCGCATGGGAGTCCGAAGAGCATCTGGACCGTGCCGATGAGCTGTACGAATGGATCAACTACTATGCCATCAAAGCATCGATGGAAATCGCCAAGGAAAAAGGCACTTACCGCGTATTTGAAGGCAGTGAATGGCATACAGGCGAATTTTTCGAGCGTCGCGGTTACGATGCCCCACACTGGCAGAAACTGAAGAAGGATGTAGCTGAGAACGGCGTCCGCAACGCATGGATGTTCGCAATCGCGCCTACAGCGTCCACTTCGCTCATCGCTGGTTCGACGGCTGGTATCGACCCGATCTTCAACAAGTTCTTCGTTGAAGAGAAGAAGAACGCGGTCATCCCGCAAACAGCGCCTAACCTGAACGAAGAGACATTCTGGTTCTATAAAGAAGCGCATCACATCGATCAGCACTGGAGCATCCGCGCAGCGGGCCGCCGTCAGCGCCACATCGACCAAGCGCAATCGTTCAACCTGTATATCACGCCGGACTATACGGCGAAGGAATTTATGGATCTCTACATGGCAGCATGGGAGAACGGACTGAAGACCGTTTACTACTGCCGTAATAAGAGCCTTGAAGTCGAGGATTGTGTAAGCTGCAGCGCTTAATTGTCGTTGAATGATGTGCCCTGCAGGCAGTATGGATCTCCAATCGCTGTTGTAGTTCGGATTATTTCTGATTGTATAAAACATTTATAGGTAATAATCCGACTACAAAGGCGACCGCTCCGCTTTTCCGATTCCATACTGCCCTTCAGGCACATTTTCAACGAGTTTATTAAACTAAGCAGCTACATGAGGAAGCAGAAGGAGGCAGCCCATTTTATGGATCTGCAGAAGAAGAAGCTTTTTAACGAAGAAGGCGACCGCGATTGGGGTAAACGCCGTATTATCGGTGGTAACACAACGAACCTGATCGAGCTCAACAACGTGAAATACGACTGGGCAACGAAGATGTACCGCACGATGATGAATAACTTCTGGATTCCAGAGGAAATTCCACTTGCCCAAGATGCGAAAGACTATAAGAACCTGTCGCTCTCCGAGCGTAACAGCTACGATAAAATCATCAGCTTCCTAATCTTCCTTGATTCGCTTCAAACAGCGAACCTGCCGAACATTAACGAATATATTACAGCGCCTGAGGTAAACCTGTGCTTAACCGTACAGGCGTTCCAAGAAGCTGTTCATAGCCAATCCTACTCGTACATTCTAGACAGCGTCGTCTCTCCTGAAGTACGTGATCAGATCTACAACTTGTGGCGTGAAGATAAAAACCTGCTCAAACGGAATCGTTTCATTACGGACCTGTATGAGAACTTTATCGCGAATCCATCGTCGCAAAACCTTCTTAAGACAATTATGGCGAACTACATTCTCGAAGGCATTTATTTCTACAGCGGCTTCAGCTTCTTCTACGCGCTTGGTCGTCAAGGTAAAATGCTCGGGACTGTGTCCGAAATTAAATATATTCAGCGCGATGAGCTTACTCATCTTGCTCTGTTCCAAGGTATCTTCCGTGAAGTTCGTAAGGAGAACCCGGAGCTGTTCACACCAGTTCTGATCGAAGAGCTGCGCCAAATGATGCGTACAGCTGTTGAGCATGAAATCGAGTGGGGCAAATACATTACAAATAACCAAATTCCTGGTTTGACAGACGAGATTATTGAGTCGTACATCAAGTTCCTCTCCAACGAACGTCTGCGCAAGCTGAACTTGGATATTCTTTATCCGGAAATCGTGGAGCACCCAATGAAATGGGTAGAGAGCTTCAGCAACATGAACGGCATGAAAACTGATTTCTTCGAACAAAAAGTAACCAATTACAGCAAATCGTCCAACCTCAACTGGGGCGACCTGTAGAACATACGAAGACTGCCGATTATTCACGGCAGTCTTTTTGATTTTTATGTGTACAATATGCTTGTTTCGGCTTCTTCGTGATACAATAAGGATAAGAGACTTTTGGGACTTGCGGGTCACAGGTCTTCTGTATTCACAACAAGAATGGACACCTCTATCACCTTTACATACTGAATCTGCAGCAATCCCCTCTGCTGACGGATTTATTCGCGCATATCGGGACAGACAAGGCAACATATGCGTAGGAATTGGTCTATTCTTCAACTCATCAATTGACCAAACTAATTACATCCTATAATCGAGTATCACACAACGTACTCATTCTGAACTGGACTTACGTCCAGCTGAGAAACTAGACCAGAGCCAATTCACGGTAAGTATCGCTTCCTTGTACACTGATTAATGGAAGAACACGTGAAGAAGGAGGGAAACTCATCATGTCCGAGAAAGTTTATGTGACCAATGCTGTTATTGTTATTGTGCTGCTCCTGTTAGCTCTGTTCGCTGGACTTGCATCAGGAACTCTTGCTTTCCGCAAGACGATGGAAAGCTTGAAACGCACCGCTCTTGTTACGCTAATTCTGCTCGCAACCATGACACTTCTTGCGATCGGCAAAATGATACTTCTGATCGCGACATATTCCTACCGTGAATGGTTCGTGCTTGATAATTTGCTTCTGTTCATCACTTTGATTGCCCTGCCGTCAGCGGCTATTGCCTTCTTCTCGCTCCCTCGCCTGATGGAATTAATTCATCTCCAGCCTAAGAACCGTGAAGAGACAGCTAACCGTACGAAACGCCGAGCGGCTTCTGAAGTCGCCCTCGTTGTACCCATTCAAGCTTTCGTCGTGGAAGCCTTGATCTATGCCGCGATTAATGTCTTTCCAATCGGCATGGAATACCGCAAACTGACCTTGCTAGTCGGTATGCTCATTCTGGCTTCGCCAGCGCTGCTGATTTGGCGTCAATCCATCCGTCGCAGAACAATTCATCGCGATGACGGAACAGCGGTCATTCATACGATCAAACGTGTCTTTATCTATACAATGGCCTGTGTGCTGCTCGCCTTCGGGATTATCCACACGATGAACAACGTAAAAACGCTCAGCGGGGCGGCTGAGCGTAGTGCAACAATACGTATAACGATGACTTCCACTTCGCCATCTATTAATGAATAAGAAGCAACGCCGCGTCAGATTTGCCCGTTCTTGCGGGCAAAGTAATCGGGCCAATAAGGCTCCTCAATTGCAAGGCAGCCACGCGGCGACTCCCATACATACACCCATCCGCTCTTAGCAGGCGAATCCACATCCTGTACCCAGACCCGTTCGTAGTCATTGTCCTCTTCGATACCTAGAAACTGCTCCAGCTCATCCATCCGTCTTAAACCGTTCTCATTCACCTCTACCCACAACCCGCGCACAATCATACTGCTCTCGCGCGCCTTATCATCACGGAGCAGTGCCGGATACGGTCCGTAATCAACAAGCCGCCCATGAATGACGCCAGGCTGCGAGGCGCGGATATAATCCGCCGCCACATGATGATTGCTATGCCCCGGCAATAATGAACCATAAATAAATACCGTTGTAAGTCGCTCCAGCATGCTTCAAAAACTCCTCGAGGCTAAGTTACGCGGACTGACTGCGGTGCCTGAACCAATTCTCAAACAAATTCGCCGGAATCGGCTTCGTAAAGTAAAACCCTTGCGCTTCCTCACAATTGCGATCGCGTAAGAACTTGATTTGCTCGTCATTCTCTACGCCCTCTGCGGTCACTTTCAACTTCAAATTCTTCGCCATCGTCGTAATTGTAGATACGATTGCAGCGTCGCTGCCGCCTTGCGATAAATCGCCGACAAACGAGCGATCAATCTTAAGCTTATCGATCGGGAACCGCTTCAAGGAGACAAGCGAGCTGTAGCCTGTACCGAAATCATCAATACTGATCTGCACACCAAGTTCCTTCAAGCTTGCCAGCGTCTCGGCGGCGAACTCGACGTCACTCGTCATGCTCTCGGTAATCTCAAGCTCGAGGAATTGAGGCGGCATTCCGGTTTGCACTAGAATCTCTTTAATTCTCTCCGCGAGCTGATGCTGCCTGAATTGGCGCATCGACAAGTTGACGGACATCATCATTGCCGGAAGTCCAGCTTCCTGCCAAGCAACATTTTGCTTGCATGCCGCCCGAAGCACCCACTCGCCGAGTTGGAGAATAAGTCCGTTCTCCTCGGTCAGCGGAATAAATTCGCCAGGCGGCAGCAGTCCGCGCTTGGGATGATTCCAACGGACAAGCGCTTCGACGCCAACCACTTTACCAGAGCTTAAATTAACGAGCGGCTGGTAAGCCAATGAGAATTGCTCCTGTTCGATTGCTCTGCGCAGATCGCTCTCCAGACGCAACCTGTCATGCGACTTCTGGTTCATCTCCGGCTCGTAGCTCGAATATTCGTTACGGTGCGCTTTGGCGCTATACATGGCGGTATCTGCGTTCTTCAGAAGCACTTCAACACTGTCGCCATCCTTCGGGAAGAAGGAAATGCCAAGACTGATCGTAATATGATATTCCGCATCGCCAAGAACGAAAGGTGCATCGAATAACCCCATGATTGCTTTTGCCTGCTTATCGACACGTTCATTCTCCGCTTCGTGAATATCCGGCATCAGCATAACAAACTCGTCTCCGCCCATCCGGAACAGATGTTTCTCCTTGCCTGCCGCATAGCGCAATCGCTCGGATACAGCGAGCAGCATTTGATCACCGAATGAATGTCCAAGCGCATCATTGACGTTCTTAAATCGGTCGATATCGAACAGAAACACAGCCAGTCGGCTATCGCTCACTCTAGCGCGCGCCAGCTCTTCGTCAAGCTTCTCTTTCAGCAGTCTACGGTTGGACAAGCCTGTCAATTCATCATGGTAAGCCAAATAATTAATGCGAGATTCGGACCGTTTCTCTTGTTTGAACGGCTCGTAGATAGTTACGTAATAGATCCCCTTCATTAGAAAATAGTAGCCAGCAAGCTTATAAAGATGACCGAATACTAAATCGCTGCCATGAAGATTAGTGCCTAGGATGAATTGCAGGTTCGCGATCATAAAGAATACGAGAGATTGAATGATCGTTAGAAGAGCTTGTGGGCGCTCCGTCCGATTCAAGTACAAGAGCATCGTAATGGTGCTTATGTAGGAGAAAATAATGACAAAATGAACAAGCACGCGAAGCAATTCAAGCGGCTTGCCACTGAGTACCGGTACCGAAGGCATTCCGGCAATGGAGTAATAGAATACAGCTAGTATTGCAGCAAGGCCTAGCGACAAGGCGAAGGCTGGCAAGCGCCTTGATGCTCGGATGGGCTCATCGTTCTTGCGGAATATAACAAACAAGCCGACTGCGCCGACTACCTGACCGGTGTCCGAGAACAGTGACGATAGGGTTGTCTCCCCTGCCGTCATATAGTAGGGCATTCCTTTCGAGGTCAACGCGTGCAATAGATCAAACAAGCCGATCGCACTAAATAAAGCGGCTGTGTACAGCCGATGTTTCGATAATGATTTGGCGAAAAATAACCAGCCGAGTACTAGCATCGTAAAGCAGATGGCAAAGCCGATAAATTCCATGCCAGAATGAACGAACAAATACGTCCGTTCTGGGATCGCCATATAGAGTTCACGATGAAAGCAACGCACAAGAATAAAGCTGAAGATGGCGACCAATGCCGTCCACATCGTTATTTTTTCCGCCCGGTTTATTGACATGATGTCCTCCTTCAAAAAAAAGCCACTGCTGTCTGCATGTCTGTCGCGAATGAATCCATATTCTTAGTAAGCATGCGGCGGTCGAAGTTCAACACCGGCGCCTTCCAAGCCATGGCGCAGCATCGCGGCAAACTCGGCGGCATGCGGACCGTCACCGTGCAGGCAGACAGTATCTCCCTGTACGGTCGTCTCTTGTCCTGATGTTGTCTTGACCTTGCCATGGGTTAGAATGGTGAGTGTTTGCGCCAGCGCAGCCTCAGCCGTCGTAAGCAACGCGCCCGGCATGTCTCGCGGCGTCAGCTTGCCATCATGCTGATAGGTGCGATCGGCAAACACTTCGGATGCACGAAGCATCCCCTGCTTGTCCGCCGCTGCCAGCAGCTCGCTTCCCCATTGCCCGAATATCAATAAAGAAGCATCGAACGATCTCACGGCGCGCACGAATGCCTCCGCAAGGGCAGGGTTGCGGCCGGCCATATGATAGAGTGCGCCATGCGGCTTCACGTGTCGCAGCGTGCCGCCGGTGATGCTGTGAACGAAAGCTTGCAGCGCTCCGATTTGGTAGAGCGTAAAGTCGTAAACCTCCTGCGGGCTGACTGCCATCTCCCGGCGGCCGAAGCCGAGCCGGTCAGGCAAGCCCGGATGCGCGCCGATGGCAACGCCCGCTTCCGCGGCCCGTTCCACCGCTTCTCGCATCGTGTGCGGATCGCCGGCATGGAAACCACAGGCGATATTCACGGAGGTTACATGCTCAAGGAGCGCCGCATCTTGACCAAATGTATAGGCGCCATAGCCTTCGCCAAAATCACAGTTCAAATCAATGCTTCTCTTCGCGTGAATCATACCTGTATCAATAGTCATATCGGCAACTGGCGCTCCATTCTTTACCTCAAATATGGTGGAAGCGGCTGCGCAGCCGGATGGCTGCGGCTAACAGCCGCATCTCGCGTTCTTGGTCCAGCAGAATTCGCTGCGCCTCGCCTAATGTCACTTCTGTAAATGTCAGCCAATCGCCAGGCCTGCACTGCGCAAGCACAGGCAAATCGGCGCTGATGACGTGCGCAATCTTCGGATAGCCGCCGGTCGTCTGACAATCGGCGGCTAATATTATCGGCGTCCCGCCATGCGGCACTTGCACCGTGCCGGCGATGACGCCATGGGACAGCAGTTCTGCGCTGTCCGAGGTTTCAAGAGGGGGTCCATCTAGGCGGACCCCCATTCGGTCCGAGGCGGGAGCTACGCGGTAGCGCTCCCGCATGAACGCCGTACGGTCCGCTTCGCGGAAATGCCCGTACTCGGCGCCGGGCACCACGCGAAGCGCCGTGGTGCCTGCCGTGCTGCTGCTGTGCGAAGCTAGCAGCGGCGTTCGCGGCGGAGCCGCGAACCAGGCCGGGGCCGCCCAGTTCGGGCGGCGGCCCTCGGCCGCGCGTGCGCGCCCTGCGGCGACGGCTTCGCTGCCGCAGGGGAGCAAGTCGCCGCTGCGCAGCTGGCGGCCCGCGAATCCGCCGATGGCAGCGCGCGTGTCCGTGCTGCGGCTGCCGAGCGCCAGCTCTGCGTCAATGCCGCCGGCAACGGCGACGTAAGCGCGGCAGCCGCTGGCCGCTTGGCTGAAGGCGATGACCGTGCCTGCTGCGGCCCATACTGGCCGCCACTGCGGCAGCGGCTCGCCGTCAATCGTCGGCGCCATATCCGCGCCGGTCACTGCGAGCAGCATATCCTGCTCAAGCCGCAGCTGCGGCCCGCTTAGCGTCAGTTCAAGCCCGGCTGCGCCTTCGGCATTGCCGACAAGCAAATTCGCAATCCGCAGCGCGATGCGGTCCATCGCGCCGCCCTCCGGTATGCCGCCTTGGCGCCAGCCGGGACGCCCCAAATCTTGCACCGTCGTATGGAAGCCCGGTCTCATGACAGTTATCGTCATAGCTTATTCTCCCAGATCATGCGATCCCTCAGCGATAGGAACGAATCGAACGACATCCCCCATCCGAAGCAATATCGGCTCCTCACGTTTCGGATCAAACAAAGCAATCGGCGTGCGGCCAATCAGCTGCCAGCCGCCCGGAGTAGCCAGCGGATAAACGCCGGTTTGCCCGCCAGCGATGCCGACAGCTCCAGCCGGAACAGCGCTTCGCGGCGAGGATCGTCGGGGCTGGCTTAGCTCCGGCGGCAATCCCGTCAAATACGGAAAACCCGGCATGAAGCCAATCATCGCCACACGGTACACCGCTTCGGCATGCCGCTTAATGAACTCATCTTCGCTCATTCCAGATCGTTCCGCACACTGCGTCAGGTCAGGACCATCCATTTTGCCATAATAAACGGGAATTTCGAGGATACGCGTCTCGGAATGTATAGCTTGTGTAAGCTGGTGATTCTGCACCTGTACAATCGCCCGTACCTCGGCAGCCGCCTCTTCATACAAGAGCTGCAGAGGATCATAAACGACGGTAACCGTCGTATACGCCGGAACTACATCTATAATCCAGCTTCGCCTTACCGCTCGAAGCAGTTCCGCAATCGCTGCGCATTGCTGCCATGCTGGCTGATTCTCAAATTGAAGTGGCAGCTGAATGACGAGCGCGCGATCGCCAAGCGGTATTATGCTACTATTGCTCCCATCCGCCGATATCACAAAATTCACCAATTTTCTCAAAATTTCAACATTGCAAATATAAGTTGGAAGGTAATTCCGCCTATCTTATTACCCTCTAGTTTGTACCATTGCAGCCCTCTTTGTCCAGCATGACTTTAACACTTCGCTAAAACATTTTCCGACAAAAGGAGCCTATCTTCTACGAAGTATACCGATTGATCACATCGACGAGCAGATCGTTCAGCACTTTCACTTCAAATTCGCCTACAGCCGGCTTCAAATGATCGTTTCCAATGCCGCTGTGATCGGTCAAGAACAAGTAAGTACCGCCCGTCGCAGCCGCAATAAACCGCATAAGATACTCCGTGCTGACATCCACGCCGCTTGAAGCGACCGGGATTATCCGAATGCCTTCGGCAGCAGCAGTCTCAATCAGCTCATGCATGTGCTTCGTTACTTTACGGTCATGATGAGGCGGGGCGTCCAGCACGAGGAACAAGAGGCGCGCTCTGGCGTCATTGCTCCACTTGTGTTCATTGATTGCGTTATCCAGTGCTTGATCGACCGCTTCCGGAAAATCTCCGCCGCCTGCCGCTTTCTGCTGTCCGAGCTGCTTTACAACTTCATCAATATCGCCCGTAAAAGGGAAATCACGCACAACGTAGGAATCATACTTATCCCGGTAAAAGTTCGCACTCACACGGATATCCAGCTGCTGTCCGTTGTCCTCGCCGACACGCTTGACGACGTCCTTCAGTTCTGTTTTGAGATAGTTCAGCTCATCCTCCATCGAACCCGTCGTATCTACGACGAGCATCAGATCAAGCGCAGTCGGGATTTTGGCTGTTTCGTCGAGATCGATTTTCAAAGCAGAATCTCTTGGAATCGGCACATTCTCGTACCGTTTCTCGCTGTTGCCGGATTGCACAACCACCCCGTAAGTGTCCTCCGTCCCTTGCTCATCAAACAAGCCTGCAAAAGCATACGCTTCCCCGTCCATATTCGTGCGAGCTTCCCAGACTGTCTCTCCGTCTTCATCCACGATGCTGACATCCGCATCAGGGACGGGCTTGCCGTTACCCGTTACGACCACTTCCAGCCGATTCTCCGGGAACATCGACCAGTACGACTCGTTATCCGCTCCTTCATTACCCTGAAGCAGCTTCTTCCACTTCTTCCACTCACTTAGATCATCCCATTCCCCTGCTGTTAATTGGCCTGGTTGCGAGCTGTCGTATTGCGAGTTGCCCGTTTCTTCATGTGAATCCTTCGAATCTGAACGATCTTCGTCTGCTGCAGGTTTGTTGTCTGGTGATGCTGTGCTGTCCGAGGAGTTGTCAGATTTGCTGGAGTTGGATGAGGTGCTGCTGTCGTTGGTTGTGCTTTCTGAACTGTTTGCACCTGAGGTGTCGGAGGCTGTATCGTCCGCCGCCGTGTTCGAAGTGTTAGCGTTATTGCTTTGGTTGTTGTTGCCGGAAGAGCATCCCGACATAAGCATAATGAGTGCGGTGGCCACTAGCAGGCCTGCTTTGATTTTAGCTGCGCGTTTCTCGCTTTTTTCTCTCTTTGGTTTGAGTCGCTTCGCTTGTTGATGCATTTCAATTCCCCCTTGAGTGGCAAGTTAAGCCGCCTAATATTTGTAAAAGGCACCTTATTACTTTCGACGAGTACCCAAGAGCAATTGTTGCAATATCGGAGGGGGGACATTACAATCGGGAGAAGATTATTTTTGCGAGTAGAAAGGAGGCTTGCCGACTTGGAAACGTATCATTTGGCGGAGCTTAGCATCACTTATAACGAGATCACGACGCGGCTTGCCTTCACGGCTGCCCAGCTTGTTGTCGTCACGGAGACGGGCTTTAAGCTGTGGTATATCGAGATCGACGGGATGACGCAGACCTCGTTGCTTCAGATGTTCAACGAATCCGAGCAAATCGGCGTTGCGCTTGCGGGGATCACTGCAGGAGGCAAGCCGTTCAATGCATACGGCTACTTCCATCCCAACGTCCAGCACCACGCAGCAGCGATCCGCGGCGATGGGGAGTTGGCTGGGTTTTAAAAAAGAGTGCAGGAGGGCACGCGTTAGGGTGCCTCTCTTGTGCTTTTTTTGTTCGTGCGTAGCGTTGGAGGGGGCGTGAGGGGTAACCGCTACTCCTCTTGGGTTGGTTTTGCTGGTTTTTTGCTCAAGAAGGGTACTAGTTACTCTTTATGTAGTCCACCAAACCAGCTACTTTCTCACTTTCCACCTGATTTCCACCAATGTAGTCCACCAAACCAGCTACTTTCTCACTTTCCACTGGATTTCCACCAATGTGGTCCACCAAACCAGCTACTTTCTCAATTTCCGCCGGATTTCCGCCAATGTGGTCCACCAAACCAGCTACTTTACCTATTTCCACCGGATGTCCACCTATGTAGTCCAACTAACCAGCTACTTCCCTTCATTCCATACTACTTCCTTCGAAGAGAAGCACCAAGGGAAACTCTTTCTGCTTTCTAGTCCCCGCCACTGTGTAACCCTACGGGTTACTCTTTCACCGATTCCACCGCTTTCCCACCAATGTAGATACCTGGAGGACTCTCTTTCTCCATTTCCGCTACTTTCCCACCAATGTAGATACCTGGAGGATACTCTTTCACCGATTCCACCGCTTTTCCACCAATGTAGATACCTGGAGGATACTCTTTCGCCGATTCCACCACTCTCCCACCGATGTAGATACCTGGAGGATACTCTTTCGCCGATTCCACCTCTTTTCCGCCACTGTGTGTCCCTACGGGATACTCTTTCACCGTTTCCACCAATTTCCCACCCCGGAGAACTCTCTTTTTCAACAGCCGCCACCTACCCACCAAAACAAAAAACACCGACCCCATCCCTACGAGGGATGAAGCCGATGTTTATGACTCACATCAGTACTATCAATCACATTTCCGCTCTTGCTCTCTTTGCCCACTATGACTCTCAAGCTCATTACTACCGCTACACCGTTATCCCTTTAAAGAACAACTCAAACGCCATCGCCATCCGATTATCGAGCGGCTCGTCGGTTTCCTCCATCGACCAGATGATGAGTGTGCCGAAGTAGGATTGGAACGCCTGCTGGGCGATCATCTCGGCGGGCATATCGCGGCGAAGCTCGCCATTATCTTGACCTTGCCGGATAAGTGGAAGTAGCACTTCCTTGAGTGAGTCGAGTAACCGGTTGTGCGTCTCCAGCTGGCGTTGGCTGCCGAACATCGCTTGGAAGAGAGCACGCGTCAGTGTCTTGCTCAGCTCAAACTCCTTCACGAGCTGGAAGATCAATAGCTGAAACCGCGGCACGAGCGGACCCGACTGGTCCTTCAGCTTCTCCACTTCATTCATGGCGAATACCGCCTGCAAATCACATATAAGCTCATCCTTCGATGAGAAATAGTTGAAAAAGGTTCCTTTGGCTACGCCGGCCTGCTTCGCAATCTCTTCGACTGTCGTCGCTTCATAGCCATGGTCAGCGATCAAATCAAGCGCCGCTTCCTTGATGCGTAGGCGCGTCTGTTCCTTCTTGAGCTCGCGCTTCATCGTTCGTTCCTCCGTCATTTCTGCGTTCTACTCTATTTTTATTGTAGCATAGCCCCTACCTACCGTAAACATTACATGACCGACAGTCCAACTTTACACATAACCACTATGCCATTAGCTTACAACATATGCTCTTTAACACCCGATTTTCCTGCAAAATAACTTTGTGAAATAATTATGACCGACAGTCCAAAATATTGACTTCCGTTTTCCAGTTGCGCTATAACTAAACATAAGGAATACGAATTCAAGGAGGAATTCAGAAATGACAGAACGATTAATCCGCGGACTTGCCAAAGCCAAGTGGGCGATTATTATCGGCTGGCTCGTCATTACGGTCGTCTCCGTGCTGACGCTGCCGAATTTGCAAGACATCGTCCGCCAAACGGAGCAGAAGTTTATCCCGGCCGATTCCGAATCGGTCGTCGCGAAGCAGCTGCTTGAGCGGATCAATCCGGAGACAACGGTGAAATCAAGCGCCATTATCGTCTTTTCACGCGAAAAGGGACTCACCGAGCAGGATCGCAGCTGGCTGAAGGCCAAAGTCGATGAGCTCTCCAAGCTGAAGGCGGATCAAGGCTTCAAGTCGGTGCAATCCGCCTATGAAACGCCGGAGCTCGCCTCCAAGTTCCGAAGCAAAGACGGTACGACAGAGCTCGTCATCGTCGGCTTCACGAATGCGGATAACGACACGCTAACTCAAGATGCGGTCGATATTCTAGCCGCCAAAGTCGAAGGCGCCCCAAGCGGCACCAAGGTTGAGCTGACGGGCAGCGCACCGATCGGGAAAGATTTTCAGAGCAGCTCGGAGGAAGGCCTGAAGAAGACGGAGCTCCTCACCGTCGTTCTTGTTCTCGTCATTCTGCTCATTGTCTTCCGTTCGCCGGTTGCGCCGTTCATCCCGCTTATTACGATCGGTCTATCGCTCGTGATTACGACGGGACTTGTAGCTGCGGCGACGCATCTCGGCATGCCAGTCTCCTCCTTCACCCAATCGTTCCTGATTGCGGTCATGTTCGGAGCAGGCACGGACTACTGTATTCTGCTCATTCAGCGGTTCCGCGAGGAGCTCGGCCATGACGGCGACAGAGTGGAAGCGCTCGTCAGAACGATGCGGACAGTCGGCAAAACAGTTGCTTACTCGGCAAGCACGGTGTTCGTAGCTTTCTTCCTGATCGGCTTCGCCCAGTTCGGACTTTACCAGTCGGCAGTCGGCGTAGCGATCGGCGTAGCAGTTACGCTTATTGCAGGCTTAACATTGACGCCTGCGCTCTTGATGGTGTTTGGCAAAGCGACATTTTGGCCTTCCAAATCTGCAGGCCAAGGTCACGGTGAATCGAAGCTGTGGAAAGGAATGGCGTCCCTTGCTGCACGGAGGCCTGTTGCCATTCTGCTCGTAACCGTACTGCTGCTAACGCCTCTTACGCTGCTGTACCATAACAAGCGATCCTTCGACGATCTCGCCGAAATCGATCCGAAGCTCGGTTCGGTTCAAGGATTCCGCCAAGTCGAGCATTCCTTCGGCTCGGGAGAAGTGTTCCCGCTGTCCGTTGCGCTGACTTCGTCCGAGTCCATGCGAACGCCGACAGCACTGGCTGCGCTTGAAACCGCAAGCGCGAGCGTCGCGAAGCTAAGCGGCGTCAAGGAAGTGCGCAGCGCCGTTCGTCCTCTCGGCGAGCAGCTGAAGGATCTGACCGTATCGGACCAGTTGACCAAAACAACGGACGCGCTTCAGCAGATGAAAGACGGCGTCGACAAAGTCGCAGGCGGCCTGCAAACTGCCAGTGGTTCGCTCGACAGCGGCCAAAGCGACGTCCAGAAGCTGACGGACGGACTTCGTACGATGGCGTCCAAAACAACCGAAGCACAGAGAGGGCTGCAGAAAATATACGGAGGCCTCGAGCAAGCGTCCACCGGAGCAGGAAGCATCGAAGGCGGGCTAAAGCAAAGTACCGCCGTCTCGGATTCGATGAGCAGCAACCTGCAAGCGCTCCTGAAGAAGTATCCTGAGCTGGCTAAAGAACCAGAGATGCAACAACTGCTCGGCAAGCAAAAGGGGCTCTCAGGCGGCTTGCATCAATTACAGAGCGGAGCAAGCCAATTATCGTCAAGCTTCAAGAAGCTGAATCCCGGCGTGCAATCCGTCACAAGCGGCCTCGGTCAGCTAGCAGCCGGTCAGAATGATGCGGCAGATGGAACCGCAAAGCTCGGCGGCGGCCTCAAATCGCTGACGAGCGGCCTGAAGGACGGTGCGAAAGGACTTGGTGATGTTTCGAATGGTCTCACGACCGTCAGCGATGCACAGAAGTCCATTGGAGATAGCCAAATTCCAGGCTGGAATCTGCCTCAGACAGCGCTTGATACGCCAGAGATGCAGCAAGCGCTTGACTACTACATCTCAAAGGATGGCAAGACTGCGAAGCTCGATGTCGTGCTTGCCGTGAATCCTTATTCGCCGGAAGCGCTGACGACCGTGGAGCAAATCCGCGATGCGCTTCACAGCAGTCTCGATGGCGGTTCCATCACAGGAGCAAAACTGTATATTTCCGGCACATCGGCTCAGATTAATGAGCTGAAGGACATCTCGAAGAAAGACTTTACGAGAACAGGCTCGTTCGTGCTGATCGGTATATTCATCGTGCTGATGATTCTGCTCCGATCGATTATAGCGCCGCTCTACGTGCTGCTGTCGCTTGGCTTTAACTTCCTCGTGACGATGGGGATCGTAGAATTCATCTTCGTTGATCTGCTTGGCAAAGAAGGGCTGTCGTGGAGCGCATCGTTCTTCGTCTTCCTCATCATCGTGGCGCTTGGCGTTGACTACAGCATCTTCCTCATGGCAAGGTTCAAGGAAGAGTATCGACCGCGCGGTGTTACGTACGCGATGACGAAGGCGATGTCGACGACCGGAGGCGTTATTATCTCGGCAGCCGTCATCATGGGCGGCACATTCGCTGCGCTGATGCTCTCAGGCGTCAACACGCTGCTGCAGATCGGTGCGGGTATCGTAATCGGACTGATCCTCTACGCGACGGTGTTCATGGGACTCGTCGTTCCAGCCCTCGCGAATCTGTTCGGCGAAGCGAACTGGTGGCCATTCCGCAAGATGACCGTAGAGCTGCAAACAGAAACAGAAACGGATGCGAAGCCAGAAGTAAAAGCAAAACCGAAGCAAGCCCCGGAGCTAATATAGACTTATATACAAATGAAAAAGGACCTCAACATCACGCAGATACCGTGTTGTTGAGGTCCTTCTTATTTGAGAGCAAACTTATTTAAGCTTCCAATACTTGTCGAGCCGCATCGTAGGTATAGGCAAACAGCTCGATCAGCTCCAGATGCTGCACGTATTCAATCGCGCTTCTGGTCTCCTCTGAGCTTGCTCCTCTCTCCTGCAGCGCAACCATGCTCGTGAACGCATTCGGATTCCAGCGAACCTGCTGCTTCATATGAAGCAAAGCATCACGCACCTGTCCGTCCGGCAGATCGCCAAGTACGACGCTGTGCTGAATCCAATCCGCTACTCGCGCTTGCAGCTTCTCCATCGCCGGGTGAGCGCCCGCTTGGCTGAACCAGTAGTTCGCGTTCGAGTAATCGCCTTCCATTCGATGCATAATGCCGTGCCAATAAGCGCCTGTCGCGTCATCCTCAATCTCCTGCGACTGCGAATGCGACGCGTCCAAATTATCATTGAGCAGATACAGCCCTGCCCGAAGCGCAATAAGCGCAGCTTCGGCAGCTCTCGTCCTTAATGTTGTTTCAAGCGGCAAGTCCGCAATTGGATAATCAAGCTCCGGGTCCCACGGATGTTTCGGCGACAAGGCCGACAGCGTATGGCGTGCTTCCAAACGCTCTTTGATTAGCGCTAGTGTATTCTCCATGTAACAGCCACTCCCTCTCAAGTTCAGTAACGCCAATCAAGGTATAGAATGGACTTTATTGTAATGGAAGCCCTACCAAATTTCAATACGGACGAGCAAAAGAGCTGAATCATATAAAAACAGCACGGAATTTCTCCGTGCTGTGCTTCGATTCATTCAACCGTAAGGCCCGCGCGGATGAAAGCCCATCAGCCGTTTCAGCCTCGGATTCCCCTCCACAAGGTCGATCACTTCCCGCGGCATCACATAATTGATGAAAGGATAGAAGCGCTGCGACACCCATCGTCTCCCGTATGTGACTTGCTGGACTTGCCGGACCCGGTCGCTTTCATTTTTGGCGCCGCGATGCCAGGTTTGGCCGTTGAAGTAAAGCACATCGCCCTTGCGTGCCAGAATGGAGACTGGTCCTTGGCCGTTATAGTACGGGGTATCCTTCGGAGAATCTGGATGCCTTCCGCTGCGATGACTTCCCGGCACAAGCTGTGTCGGTCCCATATCTTCCGTTACATCTGTCAAGTAGTACATGGCAGTGAACATGAAGCACGGCATCATAATGCGCGGATCGAGCTCCACTTCCTCCGGGATCGGGAAGAACAGATCTTCATCCACATGCCAGAAATCAATCCCAGTGCCTGGCGTCGTATAGAGCGCATTGTTCGAGAACATGTGGCAATTCTTGCCGAGCACAGCCTCTGCAAACTCCACGGTTGGCGACTTATTGATCAACTGGAGGAAGCTATCGCCCCGCTCGAACATTTTGGTTCTCAGATTGGCACCGTACCCGTCCGGCTCCGTCGTCTCGAAGATGCGCTGATGCGCCCGCTGAAGCTCATCCGCTTCCTCTTCGCTAAGAGCGTTCCGTACCAGTGTGAAGCCATCCCGGTAAAACTCCTCGATGTGCTGATGCAAATCGATGGAGCCTAAGCTTGTCCCAGGCTTGTTTGCGTCGACCATATGTACTCTGACCTCCAGATCAAGGTTTGCTTGTTCGGATTCATTTTCACTATTACGTGTATGTTGGAAGCGAGCAAAGCATGACCGTGCACAAAAAAGACGGCAAAAGGTTGTTCGCCTTCTGCCGTCTCTAAGTTCGTTAGGTGTGACTCGATTATTTGCTGTGCAATACTTCTGGAGTCGTCAGTTTATCGTAGAAATCAACTGATTTGTCCTTATCCGCGGAATCGCGAAGCGCCATCGCCGAGCGAGGGTGCTCGTCCAGCATGCCTGTAATCATGTAAGGGATAATATAGCCCCACTCTTCTTTCTCACGGAGCGGAATCATATATTTCTCGATCATGTCCAGCACTGGACGCACGTTGTACTTCGTATTCTTCAGATGTGCAACGAGCAGCTCAGTCGGGCAGTTGCCTGCTGCGCGGCCCATGCCGTATACGGAAGCGTCGAGGAACTCTACGCCCTTCTCAACGGAGATAAGCGTGTTCGCGAATGCCAGCTGCATATTGTTGTGCGTGTGCACGCCAAGACGCTTGCTCGGCAAGTATTTCTGGAACTTGCTTACCAGGTAGTTGAAGTCATTCGGATCCAAGCTGCCATAGGAGTCTACAACATAAACCACGTCTACGACACTTGCTTCGATCAGTTCGAACGCTTCAAGCAACTGGTTCTCCATAACATTGGAGAGCGCCATAATGTTGAGTGTTGTCTCATAGCCACGCTCGTGGAATACATTCACAAGCTCAAGCGCCTTAGGCACGTCTTGAATGTAGCACGCTACACGGATCAGATCGAGCATGCTCTCTTCACGAGGCAAAATATCATTCTCATCTACACGGCCGATATCGACAAGCGCCGACAGCTTCGTGTTCAGCTTCTGCGGAATCACTTTACGCAGGAAGTCATCGTCCAGGAAACGCCATGGGCCTGCGCCTTCAGCGCCTTTGAGCAGCTTCGGCGAGTTTTTGTAGCCGATTTCCATATACTCAACGCCAGCTTCATTCAACGAATTGTATAAGTGCTGAACGAACTCTACGCTGAAATCCCAGTTATTGACGAGTCCGCCATCGCGGATCGTACAGTCGACGATTTTACAGTTACTTTTCTTCGAAGCATTCATAGCACGATAGTCTCCTTTGCAGCCAGAACTTGTCTTTTCTAATCATAATACTTGATATTGGCTATGAACGCAAAGTCAATTTGTCAGATTTGCACGAATTATTAGCATGAACCGATTTGAAAATTTCGCTTCGTGCTCGCGATGATTTATATGAAAAAAATAATAAAGCTCACCTTCGCAAAAGGATGAGCTCCATAGACCAAGTAAATGAGCGACTATACCATATCCTCCGCACGAACGACTTCATCGAATTTCTCCGCTGTAATGAGCCCGCTTCGAATCGCCGCTTCCCGCAGCGTCAGCCCTTCCTTATGCGCTGCCTTCGCAATCGCAGCAGCATTCTCGTAACCGATGTGCGGATTCAGCGCCGTTACGAGCATAAGCGATTCGCTCAGATGTCGTGCAATCGCCTCTTGGTTCGGTTCAATCCCGCGCGCGCAATGCTCATCGAAGGAACGCATCGCGTCGCCGAGCAGCCTCGCCGACTGCAGAAAGTTGTGAATAATGACCGGCTTGAATACATTCAGCTCGAAATTACCTTGGCTTGCTGCGAATCCGATTGTCGCATCATTACCCATTATTTGGCAAACAACCATGGTGAGCGCTTCACATTGCGTCGGATTGACTTTCCCCGGCATGATGGAGCTGCCTGGCTCATTCTCCGGAATCCGAATTTCCCCGATGCCGCAGCGCGGGCCGCTCGACAGCCAGCGGACGTCGTTGGCGATCTTCATCAGATCTGCTGCGAGCGCCTTGAAAGCACCGTGGACGAAGACGATCTCGTCGTGGCTCGTCAGTGCCTGGAACTTGTTCGGCGCGCTGATGAATCGCTTACCAGTAAGATCGCTGATTGCCGAGGCGACTTTCTCGCTGAATCCCGGCGGGGCGTTCAGCCCTGTGCCTACAGCCGTACCTCCAATCGCAAGCTCGCGCAGCTCCTCCAGGCTATGCTTCACGTTGCGCTCGCCTTTCTCGAGCATGCGCACCCAGCCGCTAATTTCCTGCCCGAGCGTGAGCGGAGTCGCATCCTGCAGATGCGTGCGGCCGATCTTAATGATATCGGTGAACGCTTTGCTCTTCTCCGCAAGCGTCGCCTTTAGCTGCGCGATTGCCGGCAGGACGGTGTCCTCCACCGCAATAAGCGCGGCTATATGCATGGCCGTCGGGAAGGTGTCGTTCGAGCTCTGTGAGCGGTTGACGTCATCGTTCGGATGTACGGCCGCGCCCGTCGTCGCGCCCTGCTCCTTCAGCAGCTGCGCCGCTCGGCGAGCAATGACTTCATTCACGTTCATATTCGACTGCGTGCCGCTGCCTGTCTGCCATACGGAGAGCGGGAATTCCTCCTGCCACTTCCCTGAGATGACTTCGTCAGCGGCAGCTGCAATCGCATCAGCCTTCTTCGCGTCTAGCTTGCCGAGCCCGCCGTTCACCGAGGCAGCCGCTTTCTTCAAGTAAGCGAATGCGGTAATAAGCTCCCGCGGCATCTTCTCCGACCCAATCTTAAAGTGGTGCAGGCTGCGCTCCGTCTGAGCGCCCCACATCCGGCTCGCGTCTACGGCGATTTCCCCCATGGAGTCTCGCTCCATCCGAACATCCATTACTTTTTCCTCCTTAGAATCGACTTATTTATATATACCCTATGAAAAAAGCGATGCCGCTAAGCATCGCCCCAAATTCCATGATTGCCTATTTCTCAGGCTCCGATACGGCAGCCTAGAATTGATTCCGCAGCGCTTGCGGCAGCTCGCGGCTCTTGCGCGTGTCCACATCCATCGCGACGCTCGTCACAAGAGCATCTGCGCACAGCTCGCCGCGTTCATTCACAATCTGCTGCTTCAGCACGTAGCTTGTGCGACCTGCCCGCTCCGGCGCTGTCGTGACGGTCAGCTTGTCGCCTTGCTTGCATTCTTTGCGATAGTTGATATTAATGTTCACCGTTACCGTTTGAATGCCCATCCCAAGGAAGACGTCGTAGTGCAGCCCCGACTGCTCATACCACTCTTCTCTTCCCCACTCCAAGTATTCGAGATACTTGGCGTTATTCACATGGCCGTTCACATCAATTTCCGTGGAACGGACGATTAGCTCAAGTGTTGCTTCCATTGCAGATCACATGCTCCTTTGCCTGCCGCTTCTTATCAGGCGTCATGCTTAAGCAGAGGCATTTCGTTGCCTTCATGTTAGCGAGTTGCTGCGGTGTTGTCAAAATGATAGGTGCCTTTGTAGAGAAGAGCGAGGAACTAGCAACCTTGCAATATACCGAGTTGAGAGAGGTTTATGCCTCTCTCAGAGTGCGAACTGCCTAGGTTTGCTTGATGAGAGAGGTAATTGCCTCTCTCGGAGCAGCATAAGCTCGGAAACCAGACAATTTCCGAGTTGAGAGAGGTTTATGCCTCTCTCAGGGTGCAAACTGCCTTGGTTTGCTTGATGAGAGAGGAATTTGCCTCTCTCGGAACGACTGTAAGCCGTAGCTTCCCGCAACATACAAAAAACCGCCCCTCTCTCACCAAGAGAGGGGGCGACCACAATTCATTACCACTCCGCGAACGAGCCGTCATCGTACGCCAGACGAGGCGTGTCCCAGTCCCCGGCGAAGCTGCGTTCGATGAGCGCTTCTTCGTTGATTTCGATGCCGAGTCCCGGTCCTTGCGGAATCGCGACATGGCCGTCGATGACTTCGAACGGCTTCTTCAAGTAGCCTTCGCCAAGGTCCCACTTCTCCGCCATCGACGGATGCTCTTGAATGAGGAAGTTCGGCGTGCAAGCGTCAAGCTGCAGGCAGGACGCGAGCGAGATCGGTCCAAGCGGATTGTGCGGCGCGATGGACGCGTAATATGTCTCCGCCATGGCGGCGATTTTGCGGCCTTCGAAGATGCCGCCGGCATGGCACAGATCCGGCTGCACGATCGCGACCGCGCCTTTCTCCAGCGCTTCGCGGAAACCCCAGCGCGTGAACAGACGCTCGCCTGTCGCAATCGGAATGCTCGTCGATTGCGCGACGCGCAGCAATTGATCAACGTTCTCCGGCAAGCACGGCTCTTCGATGAACATCGGATAATACGGCTCCAGCGCAGCCGCCAATCGAATCGCCATCGCCGGGCTGACTCGCCCGTGGAAGTCGATTGCGATATCGACGCCGCTGCCGACCGCTTCGCGCGCTGCGGCGAATTTGTTCACTTGGCTCTCCACGAAGGCGAGCGAATCCACGTGGCGCACAGGAGCGTCCACACCTGTCTTAATCGCGTCAAAGCCAGCCGCGACCCGCTTCTTCGCATTCGCCGCGAACTCCTCCGGCGTCGCGCCGTGACAGTGGCAGTACATGCGGATCTTATCCCGCACCCTGCCGCCGAGCATCTCATAGACAGGCAAGTTGTAGAACTTGCCTTTAATATCCCAGAGCGCCTGCTCAATTCCGCTGATCGCGCTAACGAGCACTGGACCTCCGCGGTAGAATGTACCGCGGTACATGACTTGCCAGTGATGCTCGATGCGCAGCGGATCTTCGCCGATCAAGTAACGCTTCAGCTCTTCAATTGCCGTAGCAACCGTTAAGGCGCGGCCTTCCACGATCGGCTCGCCCCAGCCGACGATCCCTTCGTCGGTCTCAATCTTCAGAAACAGCCAGCGAGGCTTGACATGATAGAGCTTCATATCTGTTATTTTCACAATTCAAATCTCCTTCGCATCGTAAACTTTGACTCGGTAGCACACGCCGCTTGCGATTAGCCGCTCTGGTTAGCTGTTCTGATTAGCCGTTCTGGTTAGCCGTTCTGATTAGCCGTTCTGATTAGCCGTTCTGGTTAGCCGTCCTACTTAGCTGTCCTTGCCCTTCTCCGCCCATACCGGGAGCAGAGCGCCGCCATCCATATAGATCGTCGTTCCCGTCATGTAGCCCGCGCTGTCCGAGGATAGAAATACCGCTGCCTCGCCAACCTCTTCCGGTGTACAGAACCTTCCCATCGGGATGCGCGAAGAGATATTCTCGATCATCTTCTGCACGCGTTCATTGCCATCCGAAGTCCAGCTGTTCTTCGTATAGCCAGGAGCAATCCCGACGACCCGAATGCCGTGCGGAGCGAGGTCGAGTGCCATGTTCTTCGCCAGCTTGTTCACCGCAGCCTTCGCCGCCGCATACACGGTCGAGCCCGACCAGTTGCCCTCCGCATGATTCGAGCTGATATGAATGATGACGCCTTGCGTGCCCTGCTTCACCATCAATCGCGCCGCATACTGCGAGCAGAAGTACAAGCCGCGGAAATCCGTATGAACCACCTCGTCGAACAGCTCCGGCGGCGTCTCCAGAAACGGCTTCATCCGTGTAATGCCCGAATTGTTCACAAGCACATCGAGCCGGCCGAACCGAATCTCCATCTGCTCAATGAGCGAAGCGACGCTATCCAGATCGGCAATGTTCGCCTGCACCGCTTCTGCCCGAACGCCATAGCCCAGCAGCTGCTGGACTACTTCCTCCGCCTGCTCGGCGCTCTTGTTATAGTTGACGCACACATCGTAGCCCGCCTTGGCAAAAGCATGCGCAATCCCTTTGCCAATCCCGCGCCCCGAGCCGGTCACCAATGCCACTTTACGTTCCAAAGCAATCTCCTACCCTTTGAGCCCTGTAAAAGAAACGCCTTTCTCAATCAGCTTCTGACAGGACGTAATGATGAGCATAAGCGGAATTGTAGCGATAACGAGACTTGACATAATGACGTTTGCCCCAAGGCTTGCCCGCTGCTGGAAGTCATTCAGCGCAACGGTAAAGGTCCATACATCCTGCGTCCGTGCCACGACGAGCGGCCACAAGAATTCGTTCCATACCGCGATGAACGTCATAACCGCAACAACGGTGAAGATCGGCGCCGACATCGGCACAACGATGCGATAGAAGATTTTGACTTCGCTTGCGCCGTCAATTCGACCTGCCTGCAGAAGCTCGCCGGGGAGCTGCTCGAAGAACCCTTTGAACAGGAAGATAACGATCCCCCAAGCGGTATGCGGCAAAATAATGCCCCACAGCGTATTGACCAGATGCAGCTTATCCATCGTGAGATAGAGCGGTACGAGAATCGCGATCTCCGGGATCATAATCGTTGCGACGAAGAAGAGCGTCAGCCATCCTCCGATGCTTCGGCGAACGAGATGCGCCAGTGCGTAGCCCGCGGTTCCGCCGATGATGAGCTGTAGAATAATCGTGACTCCGGTGACAACAACGCTATTTAGCAGAAAGTGAGGAAAGCCGTAAGTTGCGCTGCTCGACTTGCTGTCCGAGCCGCCGGTCATCGCCCATAGCACGATATAGTTGTCGAACAACCGCTTCCAATCACTTACTTCGCCGATCGTCAGCACTTTTCCTTTGACCACTTTGGATTCGGACAGCCATTTCAATGCATTGCTCGCCTGCTGCGGCAGCTCTGTTGGAATTGCCTTCTCGCCGCTATAGGAATCGCCGTCGCCAATGTAGTCGAAGGTGGTTAGCTTGCGATCGCGAATCTTCTGCAGCTTGTTCTTCATCGTTGCATGAGTTGCGATCATCGTCGGGACAATCTCAGATCGTCCCACTGTAAACTTATATGCGGGCATGGATGCTTTATAGACGACGACGCCGTCCTTAACGCCTGTAATCCTCATCGCACCGACAGCTTCGTTCTGCATTCTTTTCCAAGTGAACCAGATTGCTTCCATCGCATCCAGCTCATAATCCGCTTCCTTCAAATCCGCGCCGTCATAATTCAGCGTGACACTGACCGTCTTCGGCACCTCGGGAAGCCACGTAGGAGGAAACTTATAGATGGATATGTTGTCCTTCATCGACGAACTGATCATCCAGACCAGCGGCACAATCGAGGTCAGGATAAAAAAGACAGCAACCGAGTAAGAGACGATCTTGACGGAGAGTCCGCCTTTCTCCTTAATACGTCCGCGTCCAGCCATGAGCTGCTCCTTCCTGCTTCACAAATCTCGCAAATCTCGCATATTTCACAATTCGCTTGAGGTTAATCCCGATTCGATACCTTAATCTGCACATACGTAATGATTGCAATAATGACGAACATGACGAACGAGATCGAACCTGCCACTCCAAAACGGAACTCCTTGAAGGAACTGTTGAAGACAAGCATGGAGAGTGTCCGCGTGCTATTCGCCGGACCGCCGCCTGTCATGATGTACATCGGGTCGAACGTTAAGAAGACGCCGCAAACAAACGAAATAAACTGAATGCCGATAATGAATTTCAGGCTCGGGAATATGATTGAACGCATTCGCCGCCATGGGCCTGCACCATCAATCTTCGCCGCTTCGATATTTTCGCTTGGAATGCCTTGCAAGGCCGAATAATAGATCAACATCCCCATTCCTGTCGCGAACACGCCTGGCAGCACGATCGACCACTTTGCCGTAGCAGGATCATTCAGCCAGCCATACGGACCAAGACCGATGAAGTGAAGCAGATAGTTCAATAAACCGTAATCCGGATTGTAGAGCCACTTCCAAAGCAGATAGCCCGCAACCGCTGGAACCGCCGTCGGCAATAAGTACAGGGAACGGAGCGTCTTGCTCGCAAACTTGATCTCGTTCAGCAGCACCGCCTGTACAATCGGCACCCAGAACGTAAGGATGAAATAAATGAAGAAAAACGCAAACGTATTCTTGAGTGCATTCCAGAACTCGGTCGAATGAATCAAATACTTATAATTATCCAACCAGACGAACTTGCCCGGCGGGTTGATGACTTTGTAATCGAAGAAGCTCATATATACGGCTTGGATGAGCGGATAGTACTTGAACAGCAGGAAACAAACAATCGCAGGGGTCAGGAATGCGATGGATGTCCAGGAGATCTTAAACCTCGGACCTGTCTTGATCCGCACTTGCACTTGAGGCTGCTGCTCTATGGCTGGTTTCAACGTAGTGACGCCTCCCTTCGAAAATGGCAGGCGGAGCAGCGCAGCTGGCACCTCATGTGCCCGCCGATCGACTCCGCCGTAGTTAACGCTGCCTTATTTCTTCACGGATGCGTTATACGCATCGACAACTTCTTTTTGCGCTGCGTCTTGCGCTTCCTGGAGCAGCTGCTTCGGATCTGATTTCTCATCTGTCAGCGCTTTTTGAACCGCTTTAACGACATATGGAGTCAGACGCTCTTTCAGGAAGTACTCGAGATGTGTGTCGGAAGCTGCTTTGTTCACGGCTGCTACAAGCTCAGGCGAGATGTCTTTCGCGAATTGCGATGGATCAACGTCGCTGCGAACGGACAGCAGGTTAGGGAAGATACCGTTGTCTTGTTGGAATTTCAGGAATTTCTCCGCTACTTCTTTGGAGTTCATGTAAGTGATGTATTTCCAAGCTGCGTCTTGCTTCTCCTTGGACGTCTTCGGATTGATAATCCAGTAAGCGCCGCCGATTTGGCCTGGGCCTTTGCCGCCAGGACCTACCGGATACGGAGCAAAGCCTACATCGTTCAGATCCATACCTTGCGCAACATAGTCGCCGAAGCCGCCGGATGCTGCATTCGACATGGCTGCTCGCCCTTGGAAAATATCGTTCATATTATCCTGGTAGCTTTGAAGCACGTTGTTTTGAACGATTTTGTACTTCCACTTGAGATCTTTATAGAATTGCAGCGCTTGAACCGAAGGATCTTCAGTGAACGCCAATTGCACAGTGCCGTCGTCATTCACGTGTGTCAGGTCGCCGCCCGCTTGCCATACGTAGTACTCGAACCACCAGTCCGCCCATTCCATGCCAAGCAGCGTAATGCCGTACTGCTTCTTGGACGTATTCGTCAGCTTCTGGCCGAATTCAACGAGCTGATCCCAGTTCGCCGGAGGCGTATCACGGTCGAGACCTGCTGCTTCGAACATCTTCTTGTTCCAGAACAAGCCGGTTACGTACATATCGTGCGGAATGCCATATACTTTGCCGTCAATTGTTCCTGCTTGCATCGAAGAAGCAATAAACTGATCTTTGTCCGCATAGCTATCCCAGTAAGGAGTAAGGTCAAGCGCAAGACCTTGACCTACCCAGTCCGCAATGATTGGGAAGTGAGCTGCATGGTAGGCATCCGGACCGTTGCCGCCCGCCATTGCCGTTACGAATACTTCACGGTCATTCGTGCCTTGCGGCATCAATTCGTGCTTCACTTTAATGCCCGGATTCGCCGCTTCGAAATCCGCATACACTTCTTCTTTCACCGATTTCATCGTATCGTCCGGATTCGGCTGATCCCATACGGTAATGTCGACGTTGCCGCCGCTTGCAGCTGCGTTATCTGTTGTCGCTGCATTATCTGATGTGTTGTTTGTCGTTGCATTCGTGTTCGAAGTGTCGTTCGTCGTTGCAGTATTGTCTGACGTGCTATTGTTGCTTGTATTCGAGCTAGTATTGTTGTTGCCGCCGTTACCGCCCCCACAAGCTGAAACAATGAGCATTAAGACGAGAACAATTGCCAAGCTTGACCATGTTCTGAACTTCAACTTGTTCTTCAATTGACTGCCTCCCTCGAATGGTTATCTGATTTACAACTCAAGTATAGGTCCGAAATGGTAGCGCTTTCTATGTAATATCTTAACATTCGATTAGCAATATTTTAATCAATTGTGTAATTCTGAGACTCCCTAAAAAAGGAAAATAGCCGAAATTGTCGAATACGTTTCGCAAAAGGGAAAGCGGTTACATCGTTAGGGGGCCTGCCATGCAATTCCGTAATAAAATGATTCTCTCCTTCTTCATCGTCATCGGCCTAACAGCCATTATCATGGGCTACTCCTACTACCGCATCATGAGCCGCGAGCTTGAAGCCTCTACCCTCCAAGGACTGGAGAAGATGACGGAGCAAACAGTCGATACACTGAATCTCCATTTCAAGACGATCTCGAATACGGGCTACAGCTATTTCAGCGATACATCGCTGCAGAAATTCCTCGACGGTCCCCCGAACTTCGACAATGAACAATATTACCGCAATAAGCTTGCCTCTCAGAAGGTGCAGAATCCGCTCATCTCCTTCATCGCAATTACCCGCATGGATGGGATGCAAATATCCAGTTATTACTATTACAACGCGAGTGTCAAAGAGCTGCTGGATCAGCAGCAAGCCAAACTTTACGAGAAGGCGCTTCAGATGGATGGCTTCCCGTTCTGGACCGTCTCGTATACGACCATTAGCACAACTGTGACTCCGGTTCAATCCGTCAGCTATATTCAGCTGCTTAAGCGCATTACGATGAATGCGCAGCGCCCCATCGGCTATATCAAGATCGATATGGACCCTGGCGTGCTTGACAAGATATTACTCGGCCTGCAAAACAACAACGGGAGCAAGTATTACATTGCAGACCACGCCGGACGCATCATCTATACGCACAATAAAGCGGAGATTGGCAAGTCCATTGCAAAAAGTCCGTTGTTCGCAGCCTATAAGCAAGCGCAGAAATCGAATGAATACGTTAACTTCCGTTTTGTGAATCAGGACAAAACGTTTATCGGCTATTATGAACGATTGAATGCCGGCGACTGGATCATCATCGGCAGCGTTCCTTTAGGCCAAGTTCTGCAAAAGGTGAATACATTTCGCAACACGCTCATCGTCGTCGCTATGATCAGTGTCCTCTCTGCCATGCTGCTCGCTTCGCTCATTGCTGCAGGCGTAACTCGTCCGCTGAAAGAGCTGAACAAGAAGATGAAGCAGGTGGAAATGGGCGACTTTGGCGCAACGGTTGAAGTGAAGGGCAATGACGAGCTGTCTACCATTCAGCATAGCTTTAACAAGATGACCTCCGAGATCAGTACGCTCATCTCCAAAGTCTACGAGACGGAGCTGCTCAAGAAAGAGGCTGAGATCAAGGCGCTGCAAACGCAGATTAATCCGCATTTTCTCTACAATACATTAAGCACCATCGACAGCATCTCTTCGATAGATGGGGACGAGCGAGTCTCGTATATTTGCATCGCCCTCGGGAGCATGCTCCGCTACAACCTGAACGGCGGCAGTCTGGCAACCGTACAGGAAGAAGTGACGCATCTGGACCAGTACCTGTCTATCTATCAGATCCGTTTCGCCAAGCTGTTCGCTTATGAGATTGACGTGGAGCCCGGCATAGAAGATTTGATTTTGCCGAAGTTTCTAATTCAACCATTGGTTGAGAATGCGATCATCCATGGTCTGGAGCAGAAGGTCGGCAACAAGTGGGTACGCGTTACGATTGGCAGTCTTGATGAAGCCTCGCTGAAAATCATCGTGGAGGATAACGGAGTCGGCATGGACCCTGCCATGATCGAGCTCTTCCACCGCAAGCTAAGCAACCCGAGCGATATCGTGTCCAGACAGTCCTCCTCCCGCACCATGATTGGACTAGCGAACGTATTCAGGCGCATTCAAATGTACTACGACAGCGACCCGAGGGTTGAAATTGAAAGTCGGCCGGGCGTTGGCACACGGATTTATTTTGAGCTGCCGAAGCAGACTGCAGGAGGGGATGGAGTGGATGAAGGTACTCATCGTTGAAGACGAGCCGCTGCTGCGGGAAGGTCTCATACGGAAGATTGATTGGAAGACACTCGGTCTTGAGCTTGCCGGAGAGGCTGGAGACGGTTTCGAAGCGATGTTCCAGCTGGTGAGCTGCCAGCCGGATATTGTCTTGACCGACGTCAGAATGCCGGGCATGGACGGTCTTCAGTTCATTAATCAAGCTCGGGTCAACTTCCCGAATGTGAAGTTTGTCATCATCAGCGGCTTCAATGAGTTCGAATATGTGCGCGAAGCGCTGCTCTATAATGTGAAGGATTATCTGCTAAAGCCAATCGACAAACAGAAGCTGCACGTGCTGCTCGCTGGACTTGTCGAGGAGCTGAAGGCGGAGCGGCAGCAGGAGGCCGATCGTTCCAAGCTGAATGAGCTGAACGAGATGATTCGCCAGAGCAACTTGCAGCCGCTGGATTTTCAGCTGACGCATCTGATCTCAGAGCAGGATGCTCGCTGGGATGGGCTGCCTGTAGGCTTGGTGCGTGGCCGATCCTTCGCTGGCGCGTCGGTGCGAATTGTATTCCGTAACGAGACCTCTCGGTTTGGCGACAATGATGAGCCGCTCGCCCGCTTCGCGGTGCAAAACAGCATCGAGAATGCACTCGCTGCGCTTCCGATTGAAGTCATCGCGTTCAAGCATGCTTATCACTCGGAAGAGATTGTTGTCTTCCTCGGTTCACAAGCGGATCGGCTTGACCTCGGGCGTATTGGGGAGACGCTCACGCAGACGATCAGCTGGATTCGCCAGCATCTCGGCCTTATCGTCTCCATCGGCGTCGGCGGCGTGAAGGAGGAGCTGACGCAGCTTCGGCTCTCCTGCATGGAAGCGCGGAAGGCTCTGCAGAACCGGCTGTTATTCGGGAATGGGAATGTTTATTTGGACTCTGGTGGCGGAGTGGCTGGAGTGAATGGCGCGGCTGGAGTGAAAAGCGGAGATGGCGCGATTGGTGCGGCTAGAGTGAAAAGCCCGGAAGGAACGGCAGTCGCGATTGGCGGTAATGGAGTGAACAGCGCTTCGTTGCTGCTGAATCAAGCGGAGCGCGGGTTGACCGCCATGCTGGAGGAAGGACGGCACCGCGAGTTTCTGGATTATGCGGCGCAGCTGTTCCGCTCCCTCGCGGAGTCGCCGGACGCGCGGTATGAACAGGTGGAATATCTGTATACCGAGATCATTCATATGCTCCGCAAGCATGCCGCCAAGACGGCCATCGACCTGCCGAACTGGAGTCTCGGCACACCGTTCGCCAGTCTCGAGAGCCTGACGGACTGGCATGATATTATTGTGATTATCGAGCAGCAGCTGGAGCGGTTAAGCAGCATGCTCGATCGCGGCGCAGAGCGCTCCTGCGACGAAATCATCGAGAGCGTGCAGCTATATGTGCAGCAGCACTATGACGAGGACTTGTCGTTGCAATGGGTGAGCGACAACTACTATATTCACCCGAATTATTTCTCGAAGCGGTTCAAGAGCGTCGTCGGCGTCAGCTTTAACGACTATGTCACGCGTGCGCGGATTGAAAGGTCGAAGGAGCTGCTTCGAACAACGACGCTGAAGATCGCGCGTATCTCTCAGCTGGTCGGGTACGAGGACCAGAATTACTTCTGCAATGTGTTCAAGAAGGTGACGGGCGTTAGTCCGTCGGCTTATCGGGTTTAGAAAAAGCCTCGTCCTTCCGCGCTGGAAGGTACGAGGCTTTTAATTTGATACGGCTTTATTAGCTAATGTGTATCCCTAGAGTACTCTCTTTCACTCATTTGGCTGCTTTTCCACCAATGTGTATCCCTAGACTACTCTCTTTCACTCATTTGGCTGCTTTTCCACCAATGTGTATCCCTAGAGTACTCTCTTTCACTCATTTGGCTGCTTCTCCACCAATGTGTATCCCTAGAGTACTCTCTTTCACTCATTTGGCTGCTTTCCGGTTAGTCGCGGCTCCGCAGCTTCGCCAGCAGACGAAGAATTTCAATATACAGCCACACGAGCGTCACCATGAGGCCGAACGCGCCGTACCATTCCATGTACTTCGGTGCGCCTTGGTTTGCACCTTGCTCGATGAAATCGAAATCCAGCACAAGGTTCAGTGCTGCGACAACGACAATAACAAGCGAGATGCCAATGCCGAGCGGCGTGCTGTCGTGCAAATATGGCACCGATACGCCGAACATGCCAAGAACCATGCTTACGAGGTAGACGAGCGCTATGCCCCCGGTTGCTGCGAAGATGCCGAGCTTGAAGTTCTCCGTCGCTCGGATCAACCGCGTCTTGTATGCAACAAGAAGGGCGAAGAACACGCACATCGTAATAAGCGCGGCTTGCAGCGTAATGCCGTGGTACTTGGTCTCGTATCCTGCCGACAATGCACCAAGGAAGCAGCCTTCGAGCGCCGCATAGATCGGAACGAGGAATGGTGCCGTCGTTGGCTTGAAGCTGATGACGAGCGCAAGGATGAATCCGCCGATAGCCCCGGCCACTACGAACGGAAGCACATTCTGGCCTTTAAAATACATCGACCACGTAGCGAACGCGGCGCCAAGGAGGATCGCCAGCGTAATGAACGCTTTGTTGACTGTCCCGTTAATGGTCATCCGGTTCGTGCTGGAATAGTTACTTGTTTTCTCAAATGTTTTGTCATTCAACGTGGGATTACCGCTGCGACCTAGCACGATCAATCACCTCTTCATATAGTTGTAAGCTTGTCACCATTATAGCACTGTCTTGTCTATTTCATGCCATCTCTATAGCAAAAAAGCCCCGCCCGCTCCATCCGGAGCAGGCGAGACCCAAACCCAAACATACTCTCACACTCGCAAACGACTATCCCTCATCCGCCCACGAACGCACCGGGCGCCAGTTCAGTAAGCGACCCGCCAGCTCGTTGCTGACGATCGCTTCGCGTCCCTCGAAGCGCTTCCGACGGTCGCGCACCGCGGGGTAGAACTCATCGAGCAGCCGCTCCGTCTCCCAATCGCTCAGCGTATCGCTGCTCGTAATGCCAAGTGACACATAGCCGAGTCCATCGGCGGTGAGCGCAGCGATTGTGGCGGAGACAGCATCATCCACATGGATGTAGCTCCACAGAATATTCTTGAAGCGCGAAGGATCGGCGAAACTTTGCCGAAGCCCACGCAGCTCCTCCCCGGTGGTGATCATCGAATAACGCATCGCCACGACCTGCATGCCATTACGGCGATTGAACATCTCCGCCGTTTGTTCATTCACAATCTTCGAGAGCCCATAGCATTCCTGCGGAATCTGCGGATGCGCTTCATCGACCGGGAAATAATGCGGGTCGAACGGAGACGGTGCCCAGCAGAAGCCGTATGACGACTCGCTTGAAGCGATTACCACCTTCTTAATACCAAGAATGGAAGCCGCCTCGAGCACATTGTACGTAGAGTTCACATTATTCGCAAAAATATGTTCATACGTATAGCCCGTCGGAGACGGGATCGCCCCCAAATGGACAATGGCATCCGCGCCGTTGATGCCGCTGATCACTTGCCCGAGTTCAGATAGATTCACCGTTATCTGCTTGCAGCGCAGCTTGTCGCTCCTGCGAGTATCCAGCGCAACGACCTCATACCCCTGTCGCTGTAGTTCCTCTATGACGCGCACGCCAAGCCTACCGCTTGCTCCCGTTACTGCGATCGTTTTCATAGCAATCACCTCCATGAATTATGGACGCACAAGCGTGCCGTCCGCCTTGCGATCTGTCGGGTATGGGAAATGGTACGCCTTGCGGTTCCACTTTTCATCGACCAGTAGCGCCGCTTTCTCCTCGTCGATATCAACGCCGAGCCCCGGCTTCTCCGATAAGTACAGATAGCCGCCTTTTCGCTCAACATGCCCTGGGAACGCCTCGCATTCCGCGTCCTTGAAATGATTAATCTCCTGAATGCCAAAATTCCACACGGCACGGTCCAGATGAACCGCCGCCGCCTGGTTCACCGGATCGTTCTCGCCGCCCTCCTGCCATGCGGTGCGGACGCCGAAGTTCTCGCCGAGCGCGGCGATTTTGCGGCAGGCGCTGATGCCGCCTGCTTTGGAGACGCGCACGCGAATGAAATCGATAAGCCGCTCGACGATGAGATCCGTCCACTCGTGCGGGTTGGCGAACAGCTCGCCGACCGCTTGCGGCGTCGTCGACTGCTGGCGCAGATGGCGATACCAGCCGATCTGCTCCGGCGGCAGCACATCCTCAAGGAAGAACAAGCTGTACGGCTCCAGCCGTTTGGCCAGTTGAACCGCGCCAATCGGCGTCAAATGCTCATGCACGTCATGCGTAAACTGCATGTCGTTGCCGAACTTCACGCGCAGCTTCTCGAACATATCCGGAATGGCGTTCAAATAAGTCGTTTCATTGAATGTAGCGCCGATCGACCAGTGCGGGTTAGGCAAGTTCGCCTCGTTATCCTTCAGGAAGCCGCCGCCGCCGTAAGAACCGAGCTGACAACGGATGACGGTATAGCCCTCTTCCTTATACCGGTGCACCGCTTCTTCCAATTCCACTTGATCGCGGCCGTCCGCATGGCCGTAGCACGGCACCGCAGCACGGCAAGCACCGCCTAGCAGCTGATACACCGGCAGCCCAGCCTCCTTGCCCTTAATATCCCAAAGCGCCATATCAATGCCGCCGATGGCCGTCTGGGTGATTGAGCCATGCCGCCAATAGCCGCTCTGATGCAGCGTCTGCCAAACATCTTCGATTCTGCTGGGGTCCCGTCCAATCAAGAGGGGAGCAAAGAGCTGCTCCACCACCTGAACGACCGCCTCCGGATTGAATATATCCGTCGCCGAACCGATTCCATAGAGTCCATCCTGATCCGTCGTCACCTTCACAATTGTCCAGCTGCCATCATGCCGTGTACGAATGCATTTCACGCCTGTAATTTTGGCCACGTTCGTTACCTCCGAATCTTATGAAAGATGATAAGTGCCTCTTCTAGCCGAAGTTGACTGATCATACGATGCCATACCGAGTGGAGCTTAAGTAAACGCTTACGAAATTCTGGAGCTGTTATGCTAGGACTGGGGAGCAGGGGATGTGCAAAGGAGGGCTGATCTGAATGAAAACTGGCTGTTTCCCCTATTGTAATCAATTCCAACTTTTGTATAAAGAGGCTTGTCGGAAGTATTTTGCATGCGTGATGACATGTTGCAGTACCTCATGTGCGGGAGCTTATCCCCCAAAAGCAATGCGATAACCGTCTACATCTTCAATCGTTAATTCGCTGAAGATGTCATTCAAATCCGGTCTTCTTACAATCGGAATATGATAATAGCCCACAACCGGCATACTCCTATGCTTAATGGCTTCGTGATCATCGTATCAACCTCCTCTTTTGTTCCGTAAAAGACCAGATTCGCATCTCAACATTCTATAAAAGCTATCCGCCTTCACCTGCTCCCCATCACAAAATAAGCGCAAAATGGTTCCGAATCCATTGAATTTTATTTGATCTTCGACCTAAAGTTTACCCGTGCTGCCAAAAGGTTTAAAATGAGAGTGGTCATTAGATTAAACGAATAGCGAGGTACGTTAGCCATGAATCATGAAACGATGGAACTGATGAAGACTCTGACCGATTTTCAAGCGGCATCCGGATTCGAGCGAGAGCTTAGAGGCTTTGTACGCGGAGAAATTGAGAAATATACGAGCGAGATTGTAACTGACAGACTTGGCAGTATTTTTGGTGTGATGCGGGGCGACGAGAGCGGTCCGGTCATTATGGCAGCAGGCCATCTGGATGAAGTTGGCTTCATGATTACCGGCATCACCGAGAACGGCATGCTCAAATTCCAGACGCTCGGCGGCTGGTTCAGCCAGGTGTTGCCTGCGCAGCGCATTCAAGTGATGACCGATAACGGTCCAATCGTCGGCATTATCGGCACGACGCCGGTTCATCTGCTCGATGAATCAGCGCGCGGGAAGCCGCTCGATGTGAAAGGCATGTACGTCGACATCGGCGCGGACAGCCGCCAGCATGCCGAAGAGGTTGGCGTGCGCATCGGCCAGCAAGCGGTGCCTTATTGCGAGTTCACGCCACTGGCGAATCCGAAGAAGATTATGGCAAAAGCATGGGATAACCGCTACGGCGTCGGCCTTGCCATCGAGCTCCTGAAAGAGCTGAAGGGCAAACAGCTGCCGAACGTGCTCTACTCCGGTGCTACGGTTCAGGAAGAGCTCGGCCTTCGCGGCGCGAAGACGGCATCCTCGCTCATTAAACCGGACTTGTTCTTCGCGATGGATGCGAGCGCGGCGAACGATATGAACGGCGACAAGTCGCAGTTCGGCCAACTTGGCAAAGGCGCGCTGCTGCGTATTTACGATCCAACTATGCTGACTCACCGCGGTATGGTCGAGTATGTGAAGGATATGGCCGATACGCACAAAATTCCGTATCAGTACTTCGTCTCGCAAGGCGGTACAGACGCTGGCGCGGTACATACGCAAGGTATCGGCATCCCGTCGACGGTTATCGGCGTATGCGCAAGATATATCCATACGTCCGCATCCGTTCTTCACACGGACGACTACGATGCGGCGAAGGAGCTTCTCGTGAAGCTGGTTCAAAATTGTGACCGGACGACATATCAGACGATTATTGACCGTGCATAGAAGAGGAGGTCGCCACTAGTAATAGTGGCGGCTTTTTTTGTGCGGAGAGTAGGTAGCGCGGCAGTAAAAAGTTACTTTGAACCGTTCGATCCGCACTACCCCTCTCTTCACCTGTCCTCCCACTCTAACGAACTCAGGAAACGCTATTTGCCCAATTTCGCCCACTTTGAAATTCTAACGAATCGAGGAAACGCTATTCGGCGAATTTCGAGTGTTTTACGGTTGTTTTTGACCAAATAACTTGCCTGGAGTTCGTTAGATTTTAGCATTGTGCGATTTTGACCAAATAGCGTTTCTGAGGTTCGTTAGCGCAGTTAGTGTACCGAAAACAGAATACATGCTGTGTATACGAAGCTTGCAACCACCCACGATGCCAACCCCTAACCCCTAACGGAACCAGGAAGCGCTATTTGCTCATTTTCGCCCAATTTGAAATTCTAACGGAACTAGGAAACGCTATTCGGCTAATTTAGCATGTTTCACGCTTGTTTCGGGCCCAATAACGTCGCTGGGTACCGTTAGAATTTTGCAGCGTACAATTGTGGCCGGATAACGCTTCTTAGTTATGTTTGCGCATTTACTTTACGGGGACAGCGTCGGGTGGCGACTTGTGGTGGTCGGGGTTCCAGGGTTGCGGGTTGCGGGGTTGCGGGGTTACGGGTTACGGGTTACGGGTTACGGGTTACGGGTTACGGGTTACGGGTTACGGGTTACGGGTTACGGGTTACGGGTTACGGGTTACGGGTTACGGGTTACGGGTTACGGGTTA
>NZ_JBWDNO010000015.1:0-50893 GCF_056269245.1 Paenibacillus sp. J31R98 | reverse complement strand
CAGTTTTCAAGGAACAAATTTCGTCATATTTCTTGTCCCAGTCTCGCGACCGGAATTAGAATATACCATACATCGAAACTCAATTGCAAGCTTTATTTTTCAACTTGTTTTCGTTTCGTGCACCGCGCTTTCGTTTACCTCTCAGCGGCGGAATTAGAATATACCATGTCCCGCAACCGATATGCAACAGGTATTATTTTACAACAAAAGAAAGAGCCAATGCAAGCTGCATCGACTCTTTCTTATAACAAGCTGCCCCGTCAGGATTATGCCCAGTTCTCGCAACCTCGGAACGGCATATGTTTGCCTTCCACATACTTAGGGAACGGCAAGTATTCGTTGATGCCCTGCACCGCCTTGCCGCGAAGCAAGAAAGCCGACGGCCACTGCGGAATGGTGATCTTCGTACTTGCCGGGATGTAGCGGATTGTTAAGCCGCAGCGACGCAGCGGCGAATGGTTAGGCTCTGAACCGTGAATGATGTTCGGATGATGCACCGACACACCACCTGCGGGGAGAATAAGATCAACTGCTTTATCCTCTTCAACGAGTGACGGGTCTACCTCCGACTCAAGCACGTTAGCAGTCTTCGTATTCTTCTTCATCTCTTGCAGCTCCAAAGTCTGAGTGCCTGGGATTACTCGCAAGCAGCCGTTCTCCTGCAATGAATCATCAACGGCAAGCCAGAGCGTCACGACATTCATCGGGTCAAGCGGCCAGTAACTGCCGTCTTGATGCCATAGAACCGGACGACCGTCATACGGCGGTTTACTAATATAATGGGATGCAAACAGCGCAATGTCCGGTCCGATGTACTGCTCCGCAATATCTAGCAGGCGGTCATCACTGATAAGGCGCACCCAGAATGGATCGTCTGTCATCAACGTATGTCCGAGATTCTCCGGACGAAGATCTGGATTCTGCTTCATCAGCCAGTTCACATGCTCCGCTGCTTCCTGGATGAGTTCTTTATCGAGGACGTTCGGGTATACGGCATATCCATTAACGTCGAATTGTTCTTTTGCCTGCTTCAATTGTTCTAGGGTCATGGCAGGTTCCTCCTTCATAGTCGCTCTTGCATTTTCTTTATTTTAACCGCTTACATCTTGAGCTGTCCATAAGCCCGTCGACGTCACAATAAGGAAATATTACGATGTGAGAGGCTGATGCCTCAATCGGAAATGAAATCCCTGGCGTACGATAGAATACATGAATTTTATCGCGGGGGTTGAACGTTACATGAAGGCAGTCGTCACCGGAGGCGCTGGTTTTATCGGCTCTCATCTCGTCAAAGGTTTACTGGAAGGCGGCGCCACTGTCCATGTCATCGACAATCTGTCCTCAAACATCCGAGATCAGGTCGCTCCCGGAGCGGTGCTGCATACGGAGGATGTCCGATCAGCGGAAGCGAAGCAGATTATTGCCTCCGTCAAGCCGGAGCTTGTCTATCATCTAGCTGCGCGAGCGGATGTACAGCAGTCTATCCTGGCGCCATCTTTCGATGCCTCCGTTAATATTACAGGTACAATAAATATTCTTGATGCTTGCAAAGAAGCTTGCGTCAACAAAATTATCTTTGCATCGACGTCAGGCGTCTACGGCAATTTGGAGAAAGAGCGGATTACGGAGCGCGATCCCGCCATACCGATCTCATTCTATGGCTTGTCCAAACTGTCAGCTGAGCGCTACATCCACATGTATAGTCAGCTCTACTGCCTCTCTTACACCATTCTCCGATATGGCAATGTGTACGGCCCCGGCCAGAGGGCCAAAGGCGAGGGCGGCGTCATAGCGAATTTTATGGAACGGGTAATTGGCAATCTGCCTCTCTACATTAATGGCGACGGCGAACAAACCCGAGATTTCATCTACGTCGGCGATGTCGTACGCGCCAACTTGGCGGCTGCCCGCTATGCGGATCAAGAAACGATCCATGTGAGCACTGGTAAAAGCACGTCCGTGAACCGCATCGTAGAACTGCTGCGCGACATGCACCCTGACGAAATCCCTCTTCATTACCGCCCGTCGCAATCCGGCGATATTAAGCACAGCTGCCTAGCGAATCGGAAAGCCCGTATGAATCTGCAGTGGGAGCCAGAAGTTAGCATTGAGCAAGGGATTGCGGAGACCTATCGTTCATGGCTGCGGCGGTAGTGGATGGATATTGCATATCATATATAGAAGAAAGCCTTGAATGCTTGCCGCTTCGACGCGACATCATCTCAAGGCTTTCTTAGTACCGCTTATGGTGCATATACGGCACCTTGAAGCGAATAGGGACCCGTAATCCGCGCCCGCTTCTCCGCCGAACGCACGATTAAGTAATAGCGCTGTGCTGCAACTGCGCCGCCAATAATCGTATGCCGCTCTGTGGAACGCGCCCGCAGGAAGCAGGACTCCATGTTCCAATAGACGACGGTTCCTGTCTCCGATCCTTCGCGAAGCATGATTTCCAGCTCTCCGGAATCCCATTCGAACAGCCGCTCCCAGCTGATCTCGAAGCTCAGTACAATTCGATCGCCTGGCGCGATATTCGCAAGTCCAACCGAGGCAAGCACCATCTCATCCGGACCGACGAGAAAGGGAGCGAAGCTTCCTGAATCCGCAAACATTTTATCCGTAAACTTCATCGCAACCATCCCTTATCCATACGTAGATTGCAAACTCATGGCATGCGGTCGAAATCCTTGTCTGTAAAAATAGCAAGAAGAACACCCTTGCTTCGAACAATCAGCGTCACGGTCGTCGTATCATAGGTGAAGGAATTGGTGACAATCAGCAGGTTAAATGGTGTGTAGTTCGTAGGTATTGCCTCTATATAAGCCCCTGTGCCAGCCTTCAATTCTTGCAAAGTTTCAAAGAAAGACGCACTGTTGTGGCTCACCTGCACAAGCATGTCGAATGTCTTGCCACTCTCATTCATCACGGTTAATTCAATGGACTCTACGAATCTCGAATCCACCTTCGCACCCGGGACTACCGCTAGCTGAAAAATCGCCATATCATGCCTCCCTCATGCCGAATACTGTTTATAGTATCGTATGAAGCGCAGTCCGTTGTGCTTAGGACATATCCTCCCTGCCAGCAACCCAAATGTGTCGCTCCCTCTTCCAACTGTCCAAGCATGCGGCACCTATGAAGCATTTAATAATCTAAGAGGTTTGATGGCTAAGAACAGAAAGGAAGTGTGCGCGATGCGACTTACGGAGTTGAAAGGAACGTACGATACGATCTACAGCCTCGGTGATCTCTGTCTGCCTGCGATTCAGATGGAGCTCAATGACTTGCGGCCTTTTGCCGGACCGCTCGATTGGATGCAGTCTCAAGTGCTGCCTGATGTGATCAGACTGCTTGCGAACCGTTTCTCCGGATTCATGGATTACAGCCACTTGGAGGTCATTAGCAAAGCCACCGACAAGCTCTATTATGTGAAAGAGAAAGAGTACAACATCTACTCCAACCATGACTTCTACACGCATAACAACTTCCCGCCTGAGCTGAATGCATACCCGGAAGTGAAAGCGAAATATGATCGGAGGGTGGCTCGTTTCCTGGAAAAGGCAGCGACGAGCGAACAAATCCTATTCATCCGGACGGAAGCGACACCTGAGTTGACAAAGCAGCTGACCGATGTACTATCAACACTTGTTGCAGGCAGCTATCGGCTCTTGGTCGTTAATCATACGTCAGTTGCCGGCATCGTTGAACAAGACTGGGGACTGCCTCACGTATGCGCGATTCAGATGCCGAATGAGGAGATTTGGCAGGGGAACAACCACTTGTGGAAGCAGATTTTTGGGGGCATTGTACTCAAAGATGATTTTTAACTGTAGGAAAAAAGAGAAGGGCCTCCTTGAGATGCGTGAAGGAAGCCCTTTTTGCGTGCCAGTATGCAGCATGCGGTTATGAAGTTAGTTTGCTAATTGTTGAAAGGACTGGCCAGTCCGGCAGCATGTAGCCATCGGGAAGCCCTGCTAATATACGAGTCCACACCTCGTAGTCAACTCGCAGTGACGGATCTGACGTTTGTGCGGCGAAGATGCGGTTGTACAAATCTGCCGGCACCATAAAAGGCTGATTCGACATTGAGCCTCTTTTGCCCCCTCTATGGAAGTTTGGATTTCGCGATTGCGCTCTGGTAGACTCGCATCACATTGAGCATCATCGTATTCATCGACCATTGCTTAGCTCCCCATTGTCTCGCGCTATGTCCGAGCTGACGGCGGAGCGCGTCATTCTCAAGAAGCATCTCAAGCTGTGTTGCCAGTGTGACCGTATCTCGTACTGGAGAAATGAGCCCGTTCACGCCATGCTGCACCATCTCAGGCAGACCACCCGCAGAGGAGACAAGAGCCGGCAAACCGGCAACCTGTGCTTCCATCACCGAGAATGGCTGATTATCTTGAATGCAGGCATGCACGAAAATATCAGAGCTGTTCAGCAAACCGGGAATGTCGTCCCGCTCGCCAAGAAACAGTACGTCCTGCTGCAGCTGAAGCAACGCAGTCTGATTGAGCAGTTCTTCACGCTTCTCACCGTTCCCGACAATCCAGCACACCCAGTCCTGACGGCGCTGCTTGAGAAGATGCAAAGCTGCAATTAGCACATCAATTCCTTTGACGAAAGCAAGACGTGCCGGACAGATGATGACTTTCTTGTTAGGCGGGCGCTGCACAGTCGTCCCTTGCTTCAGCTTCCTGGTAAATGCATCAATATCAAGTCCATAGGGAAACACGGAGATCCGATCCGCTTGAATGCCGAATGAACGGACAAGCAGCTCCTTCTGCCAGTTGTTTGCTGTCACCGTTACATGACCTGCGCTAGCGCCGTAATGCTCAAGGCCGTTGAAGTACCGCCAAGCGGGGTCGCCCTCTTTGACGCCAAGCTGGGGGTTCAGCTTATAGTTCATCGTGAGCTCGAGCGCGACAGAACCGTGCACGTGAGCAACGAGCGCCGTCCGCGGCGCTTTCACCCGTTCAAACGCCCTTGCCGCAAAAATATCATGCGTATGGATCAGATCATACTGAGCAACGCCAAAATATGCCGCAGCCAATTCCATATAGTATCGTTCAAACTCGCTGTGCAGCACAAAGTGGTCCAAATGGATTTGAGGGACACGGGATGCATTCAGCTTCGCCATAATAAGCGGTCTGAGCACATCCTTGACCAGCTCCTTGTTCGTTCCCGGCATATGAATCTTGGTATTGTCCGGACTATTGCCCAGCATGTCGACCGTATGTCCCATCGCTTCAAGCCGATCTTTGAGCTGCAGCATATACTTCCATACGCCGCCCACATGCGGAATCGCCCAATAGGTGGCTAGTAGTATTCTCACGCTGTCTGATTCCCTCCCCGTGCACGTCCGAATTATTACATTTTATTGGGGAGACGACTTGTTAGTCACGGGCAGTTCGCCCCCGTCAACGGACTATTTACCAAATTGTAATAGAGGTATCTTCATGCAGATTATTGAATATAAATCCGTTATATAGTATATTTATTCATAAGATCATTTTGAGGGGGATTTCGGTATGTCGCTTGCTGTAAGGAATGTCGAGGCATCAGACGTGGTTAAAGTAGCTGAATTGATGCATAAATATATCGTGGAATTCTATAATAATCCATGGCCGGGCGATGACAGCATAGATGAACTCATCCAGACGCTGCTGCAGAAAGAGGAAGGCATCCAGTTCGTTGCCGAGAAAGACGGCGAGCTCGTCGGCTTCGCGACCTTGTATTTCTCCCGCAGCACGATGAAGGCGCAGAAGATTACGGTCATGAACGACTTCTTCGTACTTGAACCATACCGCAACACAAAAGTGGAGTCGCTGCTGTTCATGACTTGCCAGAAGTACACGCAGGATCTGGGGTTCTCGCATATGACGTGGATTACCTCGGCGGAGAACAAGCGCGCTCAGCAGTTTTTTGACCAAGCCGGGGCTGTACAGGGGAAATGGCTGTCATACTCGATCGTATAAATGATAAAGAGACTTGCGGCGGAAGGAACTTGAGAAAAAGTTCGCTTCACGGCTGCAAGTCTCTTATTTGGCGTTGAAAGACAAGTTAAAGAGTGACGAAGCTGCCGCCTGATTCTGCGGACTTCTGCTCTGCTTCAATAATATCAATCGTGCGCGCTGCGCTCTCTGGTGTACATACGGTCGTCGGCTTGTTATTCACGATGCCTTCCGTAAACGCACGAATTTCAAAGTAGTAGCCCATATCCTCAGATAGCTCAGCAACAAAGCCAGCACCCTCGTTCGGATTAACGGTCACTTGGTTGTTCTCGAAGATCAAGTTGCCGCCCTCGAAATTCACCCGGTACGTCATCGCGAATCCGAAATCGCCGCGAAGCGTCCAGTCCGCTTGCGCGTTCAGCACCAATCCATCCTCGTACACATAATGAGTCGAGACGATGTCATAGGCGCTACCAGGGATGACGTTGCGTCCGATCGTCGATACTTTGTCCGGAGCGCCGAACAGCCAGTTAATCATATCGGTATCGTGGATATGCATATCCATCAGCACGCCGCCGCTTTGGCTCCCGTCGAGGTACCAAGGCTGCGGAAGGCCTGAGCCGCGGAAGAAATAACCGCCGAGCGGCTTGCCGTAGCGACCGTCTTCGATGCAAGCTTTGAGGTATTCGTATGCAGGCCAGAAACGGAGGCACTGGGCGATCATTAACTGCTTGCCAGTACGCTTCGCTGTCTCAACCATCTTCCAGCTGTCTGCAGCAGAACGCGCCATTGGTTTCTCGCATAGTACGTGGAGACCGCGCTCGAGCATTTGGCAAGTGAGATCCGCATGCGCCGTCGTCGGCAGCGTAATGTCGACCATGTCAAGCTCTTCATTCGCCAGCATATCTTCGATGCTCGTATACAGGTTGAAGGCGGACAGATCGTACAGCTCCTGATTCGTCGCAATGTTGCCGATAGCCGCGCCGTTCTTCAGTTCTTCGATGCGAAGGTCACATACAGCCACGAGTTGAACCGGATGTCCTTCCTTCATCAATCTTGTATATTGGTCAAAATGCATTCTGCCCATAAAGCCAAAGCCGATCAAGCCGATTTTAATCATAGTCAGTTCGCTCCTCTATTAGATCCGGCCCAGGATTGCATCCATCGCGCGGGAAGTGTTGTAAATGATTTGTTTGCCGTGATGCGTATACGAAGGGATCATCTCGCCAATGACATAACCGTCATAGCCGACATTCGTAAGTGCCTCCATAACCGCTGGATAGTTCACATCGCCAGCAAGCAGGTCTACGAATCCATGCAGGCCGCCAGCTTGTCTGCGGTAGTCTTTGAAATGCACTTTCTTGATACGCTTGTCAAGAATACGAATCCACTGCTCCGGGTAGCCGCTATGAACGACGTTACCTACGTCAAAATATGAACCTACATAGTCCGAGCCTACTGTATCGATAAACGTTCTAAGCTCGAGCGGGGAAAGGAACAGCTTGTTCCATACGTTCTCGATACCGATGTTCACGCCCGCAGCCTTCGCATCCGGTGCAAGAGCGGAAATGCACTCAAGCGCGCGATCGTATGCACGCTCGTAATCAACAACTTCGCTATCAGGAATAAAGTCGACGCCGACAGCGCCTGGGATAACGAGAATCGTATCAACGTTGAAAGCTGCTGCAAGCTCAAGCTGCTTGCGAGTAATGTCCATCGCCTTGGTGCGAGTCGCTTCCGATTCGCTCGTCATGGAGTAGGACCAGTAGAGACCGGTTGCAAGACCGCAAATCTCAATGTCCGCTTGCTCCAGATGCGACTTGATCTCGCGGATCTCCTGCTCCGACGTCTCCAGGCTAAGCTCACCCGTTTCATTCAGCGCCAGTTCAATCCCCTCGAAGCCTGCGTCCTTCGCGGTGCGAATGCTCTCTGCAATCGTCATTCCTTGCGGGAACGACCAAATGTTAATCCCCTTCTTCATATGGTTGTCATCCTCCTAATTTGTGTTTTTCCTGTTTTCGATTCTATTCATAAACATATATAATTATTGTAGCGATAACTTAATTATATTTGAATTTGTGAGCAAAATATTTAGCGGATAGAGTGAAAATTTGTACGATTCCGAGATTATTGGCAGCGAGTCGCGGTACGGTGAGGCAAACCATTGGAAAGATGGTGGGCAATGTTGCGGCGGCGGGACTTGAGAAGATGCTGCGATGAGGATGAAGCGGACAGATGCCTAGAGAAGATGGACATTGGCGAGGAGACGGAAACGGTCCTGGAGAGGAAGGTGAAAGGATGATAAAGCGACAGGTTGTGCCTTATCGTGAATGGTCGCCGAGCATTCACTATGCGCAGTACCAACGGCTGATGCCGGGGAAGCTCGTCCGGCGGCGGCTATATGATTATGAGCTGCTGTATGTGCGCCAAGGCGAAGCGGCTACGACGATAGATGATGTGCGGCATGTGTGGAAGGCTGGGCAACTCGTTTATTTGCCTGCCGGGCTGTACCACCAGAACGAGGTGGTATCTAGTCCTGCCGCAGAGCTGCTCGGGATTCACTTCGATTATTTCAGCGAGCTGGAGGTTAGCTCGGATGAGGATATGGTGGTGAACGAGCAGCAGCCGGTGGCGGAGAAGTTCTGTGTTGAGCCGATGAACGAGACGTTCCCACCGTTGTCGGAGCAGCTGATCTATACGCCGCCGCATGGTTGTGTTCAGCTGATGGAGCAGCTTGTCGAGGAGTTCACGGCCCGGCCTCCGGGCTATGAACTTGTCTGCAAAGCGCTCATGCTGAATATTCTGTCGCAGCTGCAGCGGACGCGATCAACGCTGCATGAGCGCGCAGCGGAATCGGTACATGGTCAGCGCATACTGGCGCTGATGAAGCAGATGGAAACCGCGCCGGCCGAGACATGGCCGAGCAAGCGCCTTGCGGAGTCGCTTCGCATGACGGAGGATCATGCAGCGAAGCTGTTCAAGCAAGTCGCGGGGCAGCCGCCGGGCGAGTATTTGCGCGCCCTGCGGCATCGCGAAGCCAGACGGCTGCTCCGTGAAACGGAGCTGTCTGTAGAGGCGGTCGGGGCTGCGGTCGGCTGCCCGGACATCCATTATTTCAGCCGCCAATTCTCGAAACAGGAGGGGCTGTCGCCGAGCATGTACCGCAAACTGTCGCGGGTGCTGTAGATGGGGGCACAGCCGCTCCGCAAGTAGGGTCAGCCGCAGGTCGCGGCAACTGTGAAAAAAGCGGAGTTGAGGTAGCGGCGAGGCAGCCTCGCTGAATAGCGGTATAAATACTGAGAGAGCATATTTGTGCTCTCAATGTTATTTAGTAGGCGTTAATGGAGCTGAGAGAACGTATGTGTTCTCTCGGAAGTGTTTTAGCGCACTTTTGCAATAAATTGAACGCTGAGAGCACATATAGGTTCTCTCAGCGTTCAATTTTATTGAATTAGTTACTGAGAGCACATATACGTTCTCTCAGTCATTCTGAGGTGAGCACCGAACAGGTGGACGAGCGAACCTTCGTTCTGACTGGACTGAGAGGCGGAGCTTCCGACACTCAGAGCTCATTTAGGTTAGTTAAATTGCTGAGTGAGGCTTTTGCCTCTCTCGAACAGCAAATCGGCGGATTTGAGCGGTGAGAGAGGCTTTTCTCTCTCTCAATCGCCATTCCGCGCCGTTTCGTGTCGCGGATGATGAGTTCAATCTCGGCTGCTGATTCAACCGCCTGCCCAGCAAATAAAAAAAACCGCAAGTCATAGTAATGACTTGCGGGCGTCGCGCCGCGATTAATTACCTGCGCTGTCGCCGGTATTGCTGCCGGCTTCACCATTATTCTTGGTCCCTTTGCTTTTGTACGGCTTCGGGGCGCTCTTGGCCTTGTTGGCGCTGCGCTGCCAGCGGTTCCAACCTTTTTTGTCGGTGCCGCGGCCAGTGCCGCCTTTACCTTTTGCCATGATGGTCCCCTACTTTCTTGTCAGCGACGACCACGTCTGCTCAAGCCACTGATCGAAACCCGCTTCCTTATCGCCCTCGTAAATATCGTAAACGTCGGATCTCATCTTCTGCAGCTTCTCTTTGAACGCCTCGAACGAATGTCCCTCCGGCAAGCTCTTCTTCACGCGCAGCAGAATTTTATTCACGCCTTTGACCAGCTCGCCAGTCTTGCGTACTGGTAACTCCATCTCTTCGCCTAGCTCTTGCAACGCGCGATGCGCAGCTGCTTGCACTTGATGAACCGTATCGCTCTTCACCATGCGGCCAAGCTGATCAATAGCTTGCTGCCCGCCGAGCTTGCCTAGCTCCTCGACTGCTGTAAGACGTGCTCGCCAGTTCGACATCCGGCTCGACGATTTCTTCAATTCTTCGATGCTTGGTGCACCGGATTCCATAACTTCTTCTGTATGTTCCATATCTTATCAGGCTCCTCACAATTTCCACTTCTATAACGCAGTATATCCCTTTTCACAGCTTACAGCCCTATAGAACGCTACTACTATGTGCGGAAAATGTCAATCTTGTATGCTTCCGGTGTAGGATAACCGCTACCCCAGCTGCTTCGCATTCGTCCGATACTGACTCGGCGTAATGCCGTACACCTTCTTGAACTGCGTAAAAAAGTGGCTTCGGCTGGAAAAGCCCGACTTCTCCATGATATCGGTAATCGTATCCTTCGAAGAGGCGACCAGATGACTCGCATACTCAAGCCTCGCATTATTAATGTAATCCGCGACCGATACGAGTCGGTGCTTCTTGAACAGCTTGCCGAGATAAGCCGGAGACAGATCCACTTCCTCAGCGATGGAATCCAGCGATAATGCTGGATTAGCAAGGTCGCGTTGAATGATTTGCGTCACCGTGCCGATCAGCTTCATATATTTGTTATCCTTCTTCGCCTCCAGCTCCATCGCGAGCGAGTCGAAGAGCGCCAAGAAATCGGTCATAATCTGCTCAACCGTCTCCATCTTCTGCAGCTTCATTAAATACGCATTGAAATTGAAATCCACCTTCATCGCATGGTTCGTCTCCAGCACCTCAATGGCATGGCGGATGAGCAGCAGCAAGCGAATGAAGAGCGAGTTCAGCGCAGTGTAGCTATACGACGACGCACCTGCGACAATCTCGTCCAGCGCTTGTTTCGCATTCTCGAACCGCCCGCCGATAAGCGCCTCCGTCAGCTCATCATCACGCTCCTGCGGATACTTAATCTCATCCGTACGGCCGCTGACGCTGATCATCTCGCTAAATATCATGCATTCATGCCCATAGATCAAGCGATAATAGCTCAAATCCACTGTCTTCAAATAATAGAAATTCAGCTGCGAGATCGATTCAAACGTTTCGCTGCAAGTAACCGATACTGTGGAGCCCAGGTAACGGTGCGTCTGTTGCTGAATGTGCTGAAGAAGCTGATTCAACCCGTGATTCCCCGAAGGCTCCTGCACTCCCGGCACCTGCAACAGGATCATCACCTGATCCTCGCCTGTCTCGATACACTCATGCGCATACGTAGATGTAAGCAGCTCCGTCACAATGTTGACCATGCCGAATTTCAGCAGATCGCGGTCACCTCTCGCGTATTTCGTGCAGAACTCAGAGAATCGGTCGATCTTCAGCAGCACAATTAAGAAGCTCCCCGTCGGATCCAGCGTAATGTCGTACTTGTGGAACTGGTTCTGCAGATATTCCCGCGTCAGCAGTCCGCGCGAATGAATGACTTTGCGCAGAAATTCCTGCTTTCGGTCGTAGAACTCGCCCCGCTTCTCAAGCTCCAATTGATTGTAGTTCTGAATCACCATCGAAATCGGAACGAACAGCCGGCGGGCAAAATAGAACGACAGCACGATGCTGCCCACAATAAACAACAGCACGAAGAGATAAGTCTTCTCCTTCATCTTCTCGACGTCTTTCACGATGTAGCGGTATGGCGTGATACTGACCAGCTTCCAATCGAACGCATCGGTCGAAGTATACGTGATGAAGGAATCGACGCCATCAACATCCATTCGCATGCTGCCCGCCGGAACTTTGGAGCCATTGATTTGTTGAAAATAAGCTTGGCTGTGCATATCACTCATCAGCGGATGAACCGAATCATCAGATAGCAGCTGCCCATGGGAACTGATGACGAATATTCGATTACCGCTCTCGCTGCTCTGCGGCTGAATGCTCTGCTTGATCCAATCAGCCGAGATGTTCAGAATAATGGCTTCATTCACTTTGCCGCTCGATACTTGCGAGTCGAAGAATAAGTAGGAATATACATAGATACTCTGCGGCGCATCGGTAGAGATATCTGCGAGGACATTAGGAATTTGGCGAAGGACGATGCTGTGGGATTTATTGTTCTTGATATCATCAAGAATGGCGAAGATGCCTTTGTCATCGAAGCTGTTCCGGTCATAGACGAATTCCGGTCTCGGAACGGCCTGGATATGCTCGCCGTTGTACACGTAGATGGATTGCAGGAATGGATAAATATTTTTGTACGATTGCAGCTTGTTCTGGTATTTGAAATAGTCGTCAGGGCCGACGTCTGTGTAGAGCAAGTCCTTGATGACATCATCGAAGAAGGCGGTCGTCGATACCGATCTCGCCGTCTGCTCGAGAACGCTTACATTTTGGCTCGTGTTTTGAAGGTCGGTCACTTGCTGATGATACACTTGGCTAAGGGCGAATTTCTCGAAGTTGCGGTTAAGCAGAGAAGACTGAAGAAAGAGCAGCAGTACGGTGCTGACGAGGAAGGGAAGCAGGATCGTTAGAAAAAGCTGATACGGATTTTTGAGGACGAATTTCTTAAACATCGCAAATCCACTCCTTCCATTCAACACTATCACAGAAGCAGAAATTTCTTCAACGAATCTTATCCCAGCCAGTGGTCAAAAAACCACTTTCCGAACAAAAATCGGTATTGAGAACTACCCTTTTCGCTGCAAATCGAACTGATATCCCAATTCAGAAATTGCCCCACCGAGCACGCTTACCCTATATTCAAAGTACGAATGACAGCGCATACATCAATCCGCAAAGGAGTCGGCTTGCTCGTGAACAAACTCCCTTTCTTATCACCGACGCGACATTTCAAGAAGAATCTGCAGTTAACCCTACTTGCGCTTCCCGCGATTCTCATCATCCTCATCTTCTCATATGTGCCGATGGGCGGCATCTTCATCGCTTTCAAGAACATCAATTACACGGATGGCATTCTTCACAGTCCCTGGGTCGGCTTCGACAACATCAAGTTCTTCTTCACCTCTAATGATGCCTTGCTCGTCATTCGCAACACGCTTCTCTATAATATCGTGTTCATTGCCGTCGGCACGTTCATGTCCGTTGTCTTCGCCATCATGCTTAATGAAGTGCTCAGCCGCAAATGGCTGAAGGCATACCAGACCGTCTTCTTCTTCCCCTACTTCTTCTCCTGGATTATCGTGGCGTACATGGCGTACTCGTTCATCGGTCCATATGGCGTCATCAGTACATGGGTCAGCAAGCTTGGTTACGAATCCTTCGACTTCTACTCGGAAACGTGGGTTTGGCCAATTCTGCTTACTCTCATTAATATTTGGAAGGGACTCGGGTATGTCAGTATTATTTTCTACGCTGGCATCCTCGGCATCTCGCAGGAATATTTCGAAGCCGCCGAGATCGACGGCGCGTCCAAGCTCCAAGTCATTCGCACCATAACCGTTCCGCTAATCATGCCGCTCATTACCATCATGACACTGCTGTCCATCGGCAAAATCTTCTATTCCGACTTCGGCCTCTTCTTCTTCGTGCCAAGGGAGGTTGGCCAGCTGTTCCCGGTGACGCAGGTCATTGATACGTATGTGTACCGCATGCTGAAGGTGTCAGGCGATATTGGTATGTCTTCGGCAGTTGGCTTGTTCCAATCGGTAATGGGCTTTATCGTCGTGTTGTTCAGCAACTATGTCGTGCGGAAGATTGACGATGATAACAAACTATTCTAATCAGGAGGTGCGCGTATGAGCGACAAACCTTGGCAGTCGAGAATTCCCCAGCTACTCATTCATCTCGTATTCGTCCTGTTTAGTCTGGCGTGTATCATTCCCCTCATCTCCGTTCTGTCCGTCTCGTTCAGCAACGAGGTCGACATCCTGAAGAACGGCTACAGCCTCTGGCCGCGCAAGTTCGATCTCAATGCTTACACTTATGTGCTGTATCGGCCCATCCAGCTGCTAAGCGCATTCAAAATCTCCATCATCGTGAGCATCGTCGGCACAGTATGCGCAGTTCTGTTCATGGCAGGCATTGCCTACGCCCTATCCAGACATGATTACAAATTCAAGAACAGCCTCAGCTTCTACGTCTTCTTCACGATGCTGTTCAACGGCGGCCTGGTGCCGACTTACATTCTAATCAGCAACTATCTCCATCTCAAGAACACGATCTGGGTGCTCATCCTGCCCTACTTGGCAGTCCCTTGGTTTATTTTGCTACTGCGCTCGTTTATGCAAAAGATTCCTTACCACATCATCGAGTCATGCATGATCGACGGGGCGAGCGAGTTCCGGATCTTCTTCCAAATCGTGCTGCCGCTTGCTAAGCCAGGTCTTGCAACTGTCGCACTGTTCACGATGCTGCAGTATTGGAACGATTGGTGGCTAAGCCTGCTCTATATTGAGGAAGAGCATCTTGTCCCGCTTCAATACATGCTCTATCGGATGATGAATAACATCTCATTCCTCACGAGCTCCACGAATATGATGCCCGCGAGCATGAAGAATGTCGTGCTGCCGTCCGAATCCGCGCGTATGGCTATGGCGATTCTGGCTGCCGGGCCGATGCTGGCGGTGTTCCCGTTCTTTCAAAAATATTTTGTGCGGGGACTGACGGTTGGCGCGGTGAAGGGGTAAGCATTCGGGAGGAAGTCGCTTAAACATGGATTGGCTATCCATTTTAAGATAAGCAGTTCAACTAAAAAGGGAGGATTCACGATGCAAAGAGCAGTCCGAAAGTCTAAGCTTGGCCTTGTCTGTGTAATTATTCTGCTCACCTTCAGCATGATCGCGGCAGCATGCGGCAACAATTCCGGCAACAACAATAGTTCGGGCACATCGGGCAATGCAGCGAAGAACGACTCTGGAGCAACCGCCAACACGAGTACGGATTCATCCAACAACGCGGCATCCGATAACTCGACAGATACGGCAGCGAATACATCGGCTGATCTCCCTGAAGTAAAGCTCACTTGGTATTTCCCGGGAAACTGGCCTCAACCGGAGCAGGATAAAGTGTTCGCTGAGGTGAACAAGGTCATTCAATCGAAAATCAATGCAACGGTCGATTTCAAAGCGATTCCGTTCGGCGATTATGACCAGAAGATGCAAGTCGTTATCGCTTCCGGCGAGCCTTACGACATTACTTTCACTGCAGGCTGGATCAACAACTACACACAGAATGTAGCGAAGGGCGCTTTCCTTCCTCTCGACGACCTGCTTGCCAAATACGCGCCGCAAACCTCTGCTTCGATGCCCGCATCCTTCTGGGATGCCACGAAGATTAAAGGTCAAATCTACGGCTTCGTGAACCAGCAAATCTCCGCGCGTACGCCCGCTGTTGCCGTACCTCAGTCGCTTATCGACAAGTACGGTCTCGACATGAATGCCATTAGCGCCAAAATCGGACCGGATACGCTGAACCTGCTCGAGCCCTTCATTCAAGCGGTGAAGAAAGACAATCCGCAGAAGTATCCTGTCGTCGGCATCGACCCAGACTTCTTCAATGTGGAAGCCATCGTCGGCATGAACGTGCCTGGCGTTGTCGCCTTCAATGATGATTCGCTTACGGTTGTGAACCAGTTCGAATCGGATGGCTTCAAGAAGTTCCTCGCTACGATGCGCGATTGGAATGCGAAAGGCTACCTGAACGCCAAAGAGCGGATTTCGAAGAAATCCGACGATTGGACGGACGGCAAAGCAGGCAAGTTCATCTTCAATATCGGCGGTGCATTCAAGCCAGGTGGCGCGAACTTAAGCTCTGCGCTCGGCGGTGAGCCTTACGTAGAAGTGCCAGCGGGTACAGCGCATTTGACGACTGGCGGTATTACCGCGACGATGCAAGCGATCAACCGCAATTCGAAGAATCCGGAGAGAGCGATGATGCTGCTTGAGCTGCTCAATACGGACAAAGACTTGTACAATCTGCTCAACTTCGGGATCAAAGACGATCATTTCAAAATCGATTCCGATGGTTTGATGATTCCAGGTGACAATCAGCAGGGCTATAACCCGCAAGTGCCATGGATGTTCGCTTCGAACTTCCTTGCAAACGTCGAGAAAGGCATGCCTGCAGATGTTTGGGAACAAACGAAGAAGGTCAACGCGGACGCGCTGCCGTCGAAGCTGCTCGGCTTCACGTTCGATGCAGAGCCGGTGAAAGGCGAGATCGCGAAGGCGACTGCGGTATGGGATGAATATTCGCGCGCGATCAACCTCGGCGTCACTTCGGAGGATAAGTACGCTGAGTTCCTCTCGAAGCTGAAATCAGCCGGTGCGGAGAAGATCATTGCGGAGATGCAGAAGCAGATTAATGATTGGAAGGCTGGCAAGTAAGCGATTAGATGCAAAAATGAAGTCGTTAAAAAGCTCCTGTGCGAATAAGCACAGGAGCTTTTTTGTTTAATTGATCAAGTGCGCCTTCTGCAACAGCGCGTACAGCACCATCGCCGCTGCTTCGCGGGTCGTTGGCCCTGTTGGATTAAAGTTTTGCTGCCCCGCTTCGATTTGGCCTTTCATTAGGCCGCTTTCGGATACGTTCTGAATGCTTGCTTCGGCAAAGCCTGCAAAGCTCTGAGCATCGCTATAGGTGACATGCTTCGGACCTTCAACGCTCGAGACATCGAGCAGCTTCAGCACCTTCGACAGAATCACCGCCAGCTCTTGGCGGGTGATATCCGCGTTCGGATGGAAGCTGCCATCGCTATACCCGTTCACGAGTCCTGCCGCTTGAACTGCGGCTACGCTATCGGCATACCATGCCGACTGCGGCACATCGCGGAACGGAGTTTGCCCGCTTGGCGGCGTAAGACCAAGCGAACGAACGAGCATCGCTGCGAACTCAGCCCGCGTGACATGCTTCTTCGGAGAGAAGCTCGTCGTGGAGGTGCCGTTCAACAGGAACTTAGCTGCCAATGTTTGAATCTGATCGCGCGCAAAGGAGGTGCTGGTATCCGTGAACGCCACCTTTTTGCCGGTTACCGCCGCGTAAACGGAGAAGCCCGGTCTGTTCACAACTACCGTATAGGTGCCGTCCGAATTATGCGTGAATGTCGCAGGCACTGGCTGTACCTCGCCATTCTCCAAGTACAATGCCCCCGCTGAGGATGGGTTCAATTCGCCGCTGACGATGAACGATCGCTTAACAAAATCCTGACCTTGCACAACGATTGGAGCATATCCCGAATCAGTGACGACGAACACTTCGAAGGAGACTGGCGTGCCAATGACGGTTGTCCCTGCATCTGCATTCGCAAACGTGCTGCTCGACTCGCCCGCTTCTTTCACAACAATTCTGAGACTTGCTCCAGCCGGCAGCTGGTCTAATACGGATACAGGAAGCGCAAGCGATGCACCTTGTGTGCTAACTACAATCGTAGTCGAATCATTCGCGACTTGCAGCGCCTGCACTTGAGAAGCAGAAAGTACAAATTGAGCTTGCTGCCCGTCTGTGACGGACTGCGAAATCACGATAGCGACCGGTGATTGACCTGCACCGGCGAGTGCATCTGTAAGATCCTTATCCGTGATCGTAACAGTAACTGAGTTCCCGTCGACCTTACTCACCGGCGTGATTAACACCTGAGCTTGTCCCTGATTGATGACAGCTGGAATTGATGTAATAGCGGAGCCTGACTGTCCCGTACTTCCTGTACTGCCAGTTCCACCACCTACACCGCCACCGCCGCCATTATTGGAAGCGACTTTAACCAGCTTCACAGGAACGATAACATTTGCTGCCATCGACGGCTGATCACTGGAAGAAATACGAACAGTCAAATTGACCGTCACGCCTCCAGCCTGAATTCCTTGTAATGACACCAGCTCTCCGGACGCGCTAATGTAGTCCGGTTTGTCCGATCCAGTGACTTGGTACGCAATACCTGGCGTGCTCGGGAAAGTCAGAACAGACTTACCGAGCTTCGTTGTATTCGTAATGTTCGGCACGAAGTGATCTTTCGCTTGCTGCACGGATTGGTCAACAGTCGGGTCAGTTACACCGAATGTTTTGTAAGCGGCATATTGGGATTTTGCTACTGGATCGCCATCAACCCACTCAAGCTTCGCAGCGAACACTTCAATCTTGTACGTGCCTGCGGTCAGGTGCTTTAGAATGTAATGGCCATCCTTATCCTTATCTTCGTCCGTATAGCTGCCGTCTAGTGTAAGAGTAACATTTTGCGGATCAAGCGTAACAAGGTTCCCATCTTCGTCCAAAATGCCCAGCACACCTATGGTGCCGATCCATTGATCATCCAGACCATATACGTTGATTTCCATATAATTCACGTCAGTCGCGGTCAAGTCAAAGGAAAGGTCTGTCGTATCGTTCACGTCGTCGCCGTCAGGCGAGAAGATCGTGTTCGACAATTGCATGTTTTGCACGCCGAATCCTGTTTCTTCCTGCTCCGTGCCCACATGCACCGAGAACGGGATGTGAAGCGCCGGCTTGTCGCCAGTGCTTGTAAGAAGAACCTCGCCTTCGTATACACCTGGAGCTGCCGTCTCGCTTGGCTTTACTTGCAGAGCAAATTGCTTCGCAGAATGAGCAGCCGCCTTAATCGTGTCTCCATCCAGCAAGAGAAGATCAGTCTCAATGTCATTGACATCCGGGGTTGGAACCGGGTTAGACGGATCCGAAGTCACGTTCGGATGCATCACAACTTCTGCCGTATAAGTCAATGCTTTGCCGCCCGTATTCTTCAATTGAAGGATTTCCTGCTTCGCTTCCTCACCAGGCGCCATGAGTCCAAAGCTCGCATTGTCGTTATAGTTCGTCACTTGTTGCGGCTGAAGGTTTTTGTCCAGAATCGTAAGCGGATCAACTGTCTGCAGCAGTGCATCCGTCTTGATCGCATTCACAACGTTCGCACGCCCCGCCCCTTGCGAGTACACGTCGTATTTCACGCCATTCTCGTCTGTAATTTCATCGGCGGTATTCGCCAGTGCTGCACGAATATCGAATGGCGTCCAGCTCGGATGCGCATCCTTGATGAGCAATGCCAGACCCGCTATATGCGGTGTAGCCATCGAAGTACCGGAGATCCGGTTGTACGCTTGGTCATACGAAGCGTCCGGATCGAATTGCTTATACGCCGGCCATGTCGACATGATGTTGACGCCAGGCGCCACCACGTCCGGCTTAATGCCGTAGCTGCCGTCGGAAGCCGGACCGCGCGACGAGAAGTCTGCCATATGGTCGCCAGAAACGACTGTCTTCGGATATTCGGAGCCGAAAGTAAAGCTTAGCAACGTTTCTGGACTAGCCTCTACCGCTCTAGCCAATGCTCGTCCAGCCTGTCCCTCCATATCGAAGGTCGGGAGGAAGTCGTAGCTGTTGCTGAGGAAGACGTCGATGGCGCCATCTCTATCAGGGATCGAGTCGTCCAGATTTGGTTCCGCACTCTCGCCTGTACCGACTGAAGTCCCGTTGAAGATAACGGCCGCTTTTGCTCCGGCTTGCTTCGCATTCGCGATTTTATCGACAAAGGCAATGTCTCCTCGAGAGATAAAGGCAATCTTTCCTGTTAAGTCTTTGCCTTCAAAGTCAGACTCTTTTCCAATGCCAACATATACGCCTTCAATTGGGTCAGCCCCCATTAAGACGGCAAAATCGCTGTCGTCGCCAGTGGACCAGCCCATGACGTGGAGCGGATAGGTCAGCTCGGGATCGAAGGAGCTTGTGGCTTGCGCCGTGTAATGATTCTCCGTGCTGGTGACTGCTCCAACCGAGATGGCTAGCTGCGAAGATGCGGGAGAACCCATAGAGTAGTAATAGTTGCCATCAGCGGCAGCGTTCCCGTTCGCAATGACGGCTGTTACGCCTGCGAGTACGGCATTGTTGATGGCGATTGCGTCCGGAGAGTTCGGATCCTTCTCCAGATCAGAGCCGAGCGATAAATTGATGACATCCATGCCATCCTTCACGGCGCGTTCTATCCCATCGATGACTTGAGCGGAGGAGCCGGAGGCTTCGCCAGTTACAGGATCGCGGCCAAGCACTTTGTACACATGGAGCTCGGATTCGTAGGCGATCCCTTTCTGCACGATATCGGAGGTTGGATTGGTAGCACTGCCCGCAATGGTGCCGGATACGTGCGTACCATGGCTTGTTCCTGCGAAGCCCTTTCCATAAGGATCATCTTCCTTTGTAAGCGGTGCTTCTTCATATGGATCTTCGTCATTATAGAAAGAATCGTGCCCGCCGGCATAATTGTCATCCAAATCCGGATGCAAATAATCGACGCCGGTATCGATAACGCCAACCTTCAGCCCGCGGCCGGTGTGGCCCATCTTCCATGCTTGATCAGCGCCGACTTGAGCAATCGGGTCGATCTCGAAGTTTAGCGGATCGCTAGAATCTGCAGCCAGGTCAGGAATAGCGTGATAGGTGTGATTCTCATAGATGGAAACAACGCCTGGAATTTGAGCAAGCGCGGAAATTTTGTTCGCTGGAATCGACACTTCCATGCCATTCAGCACGGTGTTGAATTGATAATTGACGGTGAGATTAATGCCTTTCGCTTTCGCGGCGTCAAGAACGGTTGTTTGTTGTGTGCTAATCGAGGATTCGGTTGATTCTGCGGTAAACGCGCGGTTCCCTTGGCTTGCGGCGAACCGTCCGACGGAGGTCGGCTGCGCACTCAGCTGAACGATGACTTTCACAGTAGCATTCGAGGATAAGTTCAATCTGGGAGAAATAAAGCCGGGCTTTAATGCTTGGCTCTGGCCGGACAAGGACTGCAATTGCTGCTGTTGCTGCGAATGGAGCTGTGCGGCGATGTGCTGGTTCCTTACTGTGCCTAACTTGCTTGCAGCGCTAGCCGTGCCATGCAGCGGCGTCAAGGCAAGTGTGAGCGCAGCGGTCAAGGCGAGAGTGGCCGCTTGTTTCAACGTCTTCTTCAATACTTCCATCTCCTCATTCTTTAGTGTTAACTTAAGAATTCCGTGATGAAGACCATGATGTCAGAGGCGCTGCTTGTCCTGCCCATATGCGGTTGTCAATCTTAGAAGCTAGTGCAGATAACATAGCATTTTTCCACAGCTTCTGCTATAGGTTTCCAGTAAAGTTTCGCTAAAAAATTAAACATATCTCAACTATTCCGAGAGACAGCACAAAAAACCTTGAATGGTGTCGACCGTGCGAACACCACCAAGGTTCCTCTCTTCCCCGTGCCCCATTCCTAATCCTGCAGCAAGAACCGATACCCGATTCCCGGCTCCGTCTCGATAAACTTCGGCCGTGTCGGATCTTCCTCCAGCTTCTTGCGGAGATGGCCGATGTAGATGCGCAGGTAGTGGCTATCTGTTTCGTGATGATGACCGCCCCACACCTGCTGAAGCAGCTGGCGCTGAGTGATGACTTTGCCGGCGTTCGAGGCGAGTACCTTGAGCAGGTCATACTCGGTCGGCGTCAGCTTCACGCGATTGCCATCCAACTCGACGAGCCGATGCGCCAGATCGAGCTTCAAGCCGCCGAATTGCAGAATCGGCTCATTCGCCGAGCTCGCCACATGCCGAAGCGCTACGCGAATGCGGGCAAGCAGCTCGCCCATGCCGAACGGCTTCGTCACATAATCGTCCGCTCCGCTGTCGAGCGCTGCGATTTTGTCATCTTCCCGCTCCCTTGCCGTCAGCACGATGATCGGAACACGCGACCATTCACGCACCCTCTTCAGCACATCCATGCCAGATATATCCGGGAGCCCCAGATCCAGCACAATAAGATCGGGATGGACGATGCTCGCCTGGTAGACGCCTGTTTCCCCATTCGCCGCTTCATGCACCTCGAATTGATGCGCCTGCAGCGTCACCCGAAGCAGCTTCACAATTTGCGGTTCGTCATCGATGACTAAGATGCGCGCGCCGCTTCCGCCTGTTGCTGTCATATGCGTTCACTGCCTCCTTCTTCATCCGTCACCATATGAATCTCCCGCCGCTCCCCAATTGGAAGAGCGATGCGAATAACTGCGCCTTTCCCCTGACTGGGCTGCTCCGCGGTAATCGTGCCGCCATGCGCTTCCACGATGCCTTTGCAGATCGCAAGCCCTAGCCCCGTTCCGGTCACATGACTCGTCGAACTGCCACGGTAAAATTTCTCGAAAATCCGCTCACGCTCCCCCTCCGCAATGCCGGGTCCCTCATCAGCAACGCTAATCACCACCTGCTGGCTCGCCGCATCCTCATGCACTTCAACAACGATCTCGCTGCCATCGGGCGAATACTTAATGGCATTGCTCAGCACGTTCACGAGCACCTGCTCAAGCAGCACCTCGTCCCCGGCAAAATACGCCGGTAGCGAAGGCAGCTGAATCCGAATCTTCCGGTGCTGCTGATAGCCCTTCACTTGAGCAAGCACAACACCCAGCATATCCTCGATGTCGCAGAGGCTCGATCGCAATCGCAGCATCCCGCTCTCCAGCTTCACCATGCCAAGCAGATTCGTCACGAGCCGATTCATACGAAGCGAGCCGTCGCGAATGGTGGTTAAGAGCTCTAACCGATCGGCAGAGCTAAAGATCTGCTCCCCTTCAATGAGCCCCGTTGCGGAGCCAATAATCGTCGCAAGCGGAGTGCGCAGCTCGTGCGACACCGAGTCGAGAATCGCTGTACGCAGCCGCTCCGACTCCGCCGTCAAATGCGCGAGCTTCGCTTCCTCCCCGAGCTTCACGCGGGCGATGGCCGTAGCCGTCAGGCTGCCGAACGCCTCTAGCAATCTCTTATTTTCCGGCGTGAATATCGCTTCAAGCTCGTTCTTCCCAAGGACAGCAAGCACGCCATACATCCGCTCTTCCGTACGAAGAGGCACATACAGACCGGAATATTCCCGCAATGTGCCCGAGCCTTTGCCTGCCATCTCGCCATGCTGGAGCACCCAACGCGCAATGACCATCTCGGACTCCCCGCTCCCCCATTCGGAAGAACTCGAAGAAGTCGCCGTCAATTGCAGCTCCTGCTCCCCGCTGCCGCCAGGCAGATAGATCGCCACCTGCGCCGCATCCAGCGTCGCCGACACTTGCTTGCATACATTCTCGAGCAGCGTCTGCAAATCCGAGATCGCCGTCATCTGCCGGCTGAGCGTATACAGCGATGCCGTATGCGCCTCGCGCTGCCTTGCGTAACGAAGCTGCTGCTTGAGCCTCGCCGCAAGCGTCGCGGTCAATGCCGCAACCGCCAAATAAACGAAGAAAGAAAACAAGTACCGCAAATCATCCACAGAGAAGCTGAAGAAAGGCGGCACGAAGAAGAAATCGAACGCCAATACGCTTATGGCAGCGGTATAGAATGATGGCCCCATTCCCCAATAAACGGCGCTGAACAGCACCGGAAACAAATAAAGCAATACAATGTTGACCCGGTCATAGCCGAACCCGAATGTATGCAAAAATGCGGTCAGCAGCACAACGACAACCGTAACCATCGCATACGGCATCCATGACAGCATGCCGCCGTGCACTCCCCGACCTTTTCCTCGCGCTGCATCCATTCTCATCACATCCCACACGTCTATATACTATCTATTCTATTATAGTGCGAGATTCGGATCAAAATCTGCCACGATCAGTACATCCAAATGACGCGTCCTCCGAATCAGTCGATTCACAACTGAACCTTTCGAGAACCGCTCCCACAGCGTTTGCTGCGAACCGCCAATAACGATCTGTGTCGCACCAAGCTCCTCAGCTCGAACCGCCAGCATCTGCGCGATCTGCCGTGAACCGCCCAGCGCCTTATGAATGATAAATTTGCCGCCTAATCTCACGGTAAGTTTCTCAAGCTTAGACAGGCACTGCTTCAGATCCGCGGGCAGATCCGCTTCAACCTGCACATAATTGACATACCACTTCGCCTTTAATCTGTACGCCATTCGGAATCCTCGCCTAATTAGCCGCTCGGCATGCGGCGCGCAGTTCACGCAGATAAAGATCACTTCCTGCCGCCGCCACGGTCCGCGCAGCGAGCTGGACCGCTCCAATGACTCCAGCCGTTCATCGACATCATCGGCAATTTCGCGCAGCGCAAGCTCGCGCAGCGCAATGAGGTTGCCTGTCTTGAAGAAATGGCTAAGCGCCTGATCGACCTTGGTCATCGCATAGATTCTGCCTTCACGCATTCGCCTTTGCAGCGCTTCCGGAGATACGTCAATCAACTGCACCTCATCGGCAAGCTGAAGAATATGATCGGGCACCGTCTCGCGAACCCGAATCCCCGTAATTTGCTCAACCGAATCATTCAAGCTCTCCAAATGCTGTACGTTCACGGTTGTAATGACGGAGATCCCCGCCGCGAGAATATCGAGAATATCCTCGTAACGCTTCTTGTTCTTGCTTCCCGGTACATTCGTATGCGCAAGCTCATCGACAAGGACAACGTCCGGACAACTCCGGATGATCGCCTCTGTGTCCATCTCCTCAAGCTGAACGCCTTGATATTCGATCTTCTTCCGATTAATCTGCGGTAGACTGCCGATCTGGTTCTGCGTCTCTTGACGGTTGTGCGTCTCCAGCAGTCCGATCTGAACACCGATGCCCTTCTTCAGCAGATCGTTTCCATCGCGCAGCATCATATAGGTCTTGCCCACACCAGGTGCGGCGCCAATGTACACCTTGAACTTGCCGCGCCGCATATGACCGATCTGTTCCTGTACCTCTTCCGAGGTGAGACGGCGGTACTTCTCCTTCTCCTTTTCCTTCTCCTTCGATGATGATGACAGCTGTGCAGGCAATACGCGTCCCCCGGCTTGCCCTGTAGAATCGGCAACGAGAAACAAATCCATATTCCTGGTCAAACGCAGCACTTTATTGACGACGGACCCTTGCCAGAACTCCTGCCAATTCGTTTGCTTGGAATGCCCCATTACAATGCGAGTCACTTGGTGAGATGCGGCATACTTCACCAATGTATGCGCGATGCGCCGGCGGCCAGGGAACGGCAGCTCCTCGAACCCGCCACCTACCTTCTCCACAAGCTTCACCATGCTTCTGCGAAAAGCAGCCTCTTCCTTCGATAGTGACCGCTTGAAATTCCGGTAAGTGACAACCAGCACATCGCCGTTCAACCGCTTGGCGATCTGCTGTCCGCGACGCACATAGATCGAGCCGTTCCAATGATATTGCGTTGTCACGAGAATTCGCTCCGCTGCGCCCGATGGACCGAGCAGCCCCAGCTCCTCGCGATGCTCGCTTAGCGAGATATGCACATCCTCCGCAACAAGCCGAAGCGCCAGCTCTCGCAGCACGCCTAAATTACCGCGTTTGAACACAGCCGCGTCCTTATTGCCGCGAAGATGCCCTTCCGCCATGCGGTTCAGCACCGTCTCTGGCGTCACGTCAATAAGACGCACCTCATCCGCTAGCTCCAGCGTATCTGCAGGGAGCGTGCATTCAGGCTCGATTCCGGTCAGCTTCTGCGCAACCTCGGTATAGCCTTCCAGCTCATATACGTTAACGGTCGTAATGACGCTAATATGATGCGCGAGCAGAAACTGAATGTCCTCAAGACGAGTCTCGAAGCGCGCGTCCGGCCTGTTCTGATGCGCTAGTGAATCGACGAGAACCACTTCGGGATTCCGCTCCAGAAGCGCATCCAGGTTCAGATCTTTCTTCTCGGTACCGTCCTTGAGCCAGTGGATGCTTGGTACCCGCTCTAGATCGCCAAGCTGCTCCACCGTTTCCGGCCTTTGCAAGGTCGATACGGCGCAGATCACGACATCAATGCCCTGACTCTTGAGCGATTGCCCCTCGCGCAGCATGTGGTACGTCTTGCCCGATCCGCTGACGGGACCAATGTACACCTTAAGCGTGCCGCGATGGAGCTTCGAAATCGATAATAGAATCTCTTCCGGCGTCTTTCGTTTAAAGCTGCTGTCCAATGTCCTGACTCCTCTCACATGATAATAAACCGCGAAAGCCACCCCCATCATAATGGAGGCGGCTGAAGGGTATTACTTCAATTGCTTCATCAGCTCAAGATTAATTTCCAGCACGTTCACCCGCGGTTCTCCGAACATGCCGAGTTGACGGCTCTTCGTCGTGTGATCCACCAGCTCGTTCAGCTGCTGCTCGCTGATCCCTGTCGCTTTACTAATTCGCGGCACCTGCGCCTTCGCTGCCTCTGGCGACAAATCCGGATCAAAGCCAGAGCCGGATACCGTTACCAGATCCGCCGGAATCTCAGTCAAATTCGGATTCTCGCTGCGCAGCGCATCGATTTTCTCCTGAATCGCCTTCACATAATCTTCGCTTGCGATCATCATATTGGAACCAGCCGAAGCCTTAGGGTCATACTTCGCGTTCGAGGCTCTCGGATGGAACAGCTTCGGCGACTGGAAGTCCTGCGCAATCAGCTCCGAGCCGACCGGCTTCCCGTCTACTTCCACCAGACTTCCCTTCGCCTGCTTCGGAAACAGTACGCCAGCAGCGCCTGTCGTGATAAGCGGGTACAGCAGCCCGCAGAGCAGCATGAGCACAACCGATACGCGAATAGCAGTTAGTGTTGATTTCATAGCAATCGTTCTCCTTCTATACGAGACCTAGTCCCTGAAGCACAAGGTCAATCAATTTAATTCCCACGAACGGTACGAGTACACCACCAACACCATACAGCAGCACATTGCGGGACAGCAAGCTGTCAGCTGTTGATGCACGGTACTTAACGCCTTTCATCGCGATCGGAATGAGCAGCGGGATAATGATCGCGTTGAAGATCAGCGCTGACAGTATGGCCGACTTCGGCGAGGCAAGATGCATAATATTCATCGACTGCAGCTGCGGCATCGCCACAATGAACATCGCCGGAATAATCGCAAAATATTTGGCGATGTCGTTAGCAATCGAGAACGTCGTCAACGCGCCGCGAGTAATGAGCAGCTGCTTGCCGATTGCCACGACCGAGAGCAGCTTCGTCGGATCGGAATCGAGATCGATCATATTCGCCGCTTCTTTCGCCGCCATCGTACCCGAGTTCATCGCAAGGCCAACATCGGCTTGTGCAAGCGCGGGAGCATCGTTCGTTCCATCGCCGGTCATCGCTACCAGCTTGCCTTCTTGCTGTTCCTTCTTGATTGCTGCGATTTTATCTTCTGGCTTCGCTTCCGCGATGAAGTCGTCAACTCCCGCTTCGAGTGCAATGGTAGCCGCAGTAAGCGGATTGTCGCCCGTACACATGATGGTCTTAATCCCCATCCCCCGAAGCTCCGCGAAACGCTCCTTCAGCCCTGGCTTCACCGTATCCTTCAAATAAATAACGCCGACGATCCGATTGCCGATTGCAACGGCCAGCGGTGTGCCGCCCGCACGTGCAATGCGATTCGATATGTCGTCCAAATCTCCAGGAAGGGAGCCGCCTTGCGCGGTTACATATTTCTTAATGGCATCGACCGCGCCTTTGCGAATCCGAACGCCGTCTTTCAGATCAAGACCCGACATGCGCGTTTCAGCCGTAAACTCCACAACCTCGGCAGACGCGTATTCTTGCTGAGCCCAGACTGCGCCCTGCTTGTTCGCAAGCTCGACAATCGAGCGTCCCTCCGGCGTCTCGTCCTTCACGGAGGATTGCAGCGCGATGAAGGTAACGTCCTGTGCGGAGACTCCCTTGACCGGACTGAATTCTGCCGCCATCCGGTTACCGTACGTAATCGTACCTGTCTTATCCAGGATGAGCGTATCAATATCGCCGGCTGCTTCAACCGCTTTACCTGACATGGCGAGCACGTTGAACTGCGTTACCCGGTCCATGCCGGCAATGCCGATCGCCGATAACAGCGCGCCGATCGTTGTTGGAATCAAGCAGACAAGCAGTGCAATCAGCGTCGCAATATCCAGATCTACGTTCAAGTAGCTAGCCATCGGAACCATCGTCACAATAACAATGATGAATATCATCGTGAGCACGGCAAGCAATGTTGTCAGCGCGATTTCATTCGGCGTTTTCTGCCGCTTTGCGCCCTCGACCAGCGAGATCATACGATCCAAGAACGACTCGCCGGGATCTGTCATTACTTTCATAATAATGTAGTCCGACGCGACTCTTGTTCCGCCGGTTACGGAGGAGAAGTCCCCTCCGGCTTCTTTAATGACAGGAGCGGATTCACCCGTGATTGCCGACTCATCGATCGAAGCCAAACCTTCAATGATCTCGCCGTCCGTCGGAATAAGCTCACCCGTATCGACGCGGACGACATCGCCTTTCTTCAACTGTGTGGAAGGAACCTGCTTCGTCGATCCGTCCTTCTGAAGCACTTTCGCCATCGTCTCCGATTTGGTACGACGCAGCGAATCCGCTTGTGCTTTGCCGCGCCCTTCGGCCAGCGCTTCGGCGAAATTGCCGAATAGCACCGTGAAGAGCAGGATGAAGAATACCGCGATATTGTACCCGCGTCCCACATGATCCGCAGCGAACATGTCCGGTGCGAGAGACAGCAGCAGCGTAATCACCGTGCCGACCTCGACAATGAACATGACCGGATTCTTAATCATGACAGCAGGATTCAGTTTCTTGAATGCATCTATAATTGCCTGAGAGGCAATTTCTTTCGTTATCGTTTGTTTTCGAGTAGACATCTCGATCCTCCTCAAGAAGCTTGCTTTTGCTTAGTAACGTTCAGGAATACGGGTCAGTTTTACGGCATAGCCAGATGCTCAGCAATCGGTCCGAGTGCAAGCGCCGGGAAGAACGTCAGCGCGCCGATTACGAGAATAATCATAATGAGAATGCCCGTGAACAGCGGCGTATTCGTACGCAGCGTCCCTGTCGTCACAGGCACAACCCGCTTCACAGCAAGTGAGCCCGCAATTGCTAGCATGGCAATAATCGAGATGTAACGGCCGAACAGCATGACAAGGCCGATACCGATGTTATAGAAGTCTGTGTTGGCATTGAGTCCAGCGAATGCAGAGCCGTTATTCGCAGCCCCGGACGTGAACGCATAAAGGACTTCAGTCAGACCGTGCGTGCCTCCATTGCTGATGGAAGCGACTCCCGCCGGTGTGGCCAGCGCTAACGCGGTTGGCGCAAGAATGACGAAAGGATGGGTCAGCAGCGCAATGGCGGCCAGCTTAACTTCCCTGCCCTCAATTTTCTTGCCCAGAAACTCAGGCGTTCGTCCAACCATCAGGCCGCAAATAAAGACGGACAGAATGAGGTACATTAAACCGTTGAGAAGACCTACGCCTTTACCGCCAAATACGTTGTTCAACATCATTTCCGCAAGTGGAACGATGCTGCCGAGCGGCGTTAATGATTCATGCATGTTGTTGACCGAGCCCGTCGTCGCTGCGGTCGTGACGGTCGTGAATAACGCGGTCTCCGAAACGCCGAACCGCACTTCCTTGCCTTCCATGTTTCCGCCTTGCACGCCTGCCGCATCCAGCGCAGGAACGCCGCGGTATTCCGAGACGAAGATAACGGACAGCATGACGAGGAAGATAAGTCCCATCGCAGCGAATACTGCCCAGCCTTGCTTCTTGTTCTTAATCATCAGCCCGAACGCATAGACAAGCGCTGTTGGTAGAAGCATCATGCTAATAATGTGAATCATGTTCGAAAGCGGCGTTGGGTTCTCGAATGGATGCGCCGCGTTCGTGCCGAACCAGCCGCCGCCATTCGTACCAAGATGCTTAATGGATTCTAGCGAAGCGACAAGCCCTCTTGTTATCGTCTGCTGCGCGCCTTCCAACGTCGTTACATCCACCGCACCTTGGAAGGTTTGCGGGATACCTTGGAACACAAGGAACAACGCAGCCAGGAAGCTAAGCGGCAGAAAAATCCGAGTAATGCCGCGCACCATATCGACATAGAAGTTGCCGAGATTGTCCTGGCGTCCTACCAGTCCGCGGATGAAAGCGATCGCTACTGCAAAGCCAGTTGCCGCCGACGTAAACATCGGGAATGTTATCGCAAGCAGCTGCGAAAGATAGGACAGACCATTCTCGCCCGAATAAGATTGCCAGTTCGTATTTGTAATGAATGAAGTCGCTGTATTGAAAGCTTGCGCTGCTCCCATGTTGCCGATTCCATCCGGATTCATTGGGAGACTGCCTTGGAACCTTAGCACAAGATACAGCAGAAGCATCATCACAAAGTTGCTTAATAAGACGGCCCCGATGTATGCCTTCCAGCCCATCGGTTCATTCTCGCGCACGCCCATCAGTCGGAACAGCAACCGCTCCGCTGGTCCAAATATGCGATCAAGCCATGTTTTTTCTTGCCCAAACACTTTTACCATATAAACGCCCACCGGTTTAACCAGCAGCAAAATAATGATGAGCGTCAGGGCGACTTGTATAAATCCCATACCCATATGTTCGAATCCTCCGCTAAACGTTTTAGAATTTTTCCGGCTTGACTAACACAAACCCCAGATATATTAATAACAAAGCTGCAATGATTCCAACTACGATCATCTTGCTCTTAACCCCCTTAAGCCTTCTCGCAGAACTTCTTGAATCCCCAGAAAATCGCAAATGCCGCTACGAATAAAATGACCATCGTGAAATCATTAGCCATACTTTTCTACCTCCTTACAGCTTAGAACAAGTTTCATTTCATCCCGCTCACTTCCAGTTTATATGTTGCTCCTTAGTCGCACTTTTTATATACGATGCTTGTCGCATTCATTCTCGCATACGCATATCCTTGACCAATTCCTATTCCCCCTCGCTGGTATAGACAAATATTAAACCCATTCGCTGTAAAAACGGGGTAAAGAAATCGGATGCCAAGTGTAAAAAAACTATAAAAATCGCGTCAAAACGCGACGTATGCCTGGCTATGGTCGAATAAATAAGCTTTATCCCAAACGATCTTCTTGTGCTCCAGATGGGTCAGCGCCGATTCAGCGAGAATGAACCGCGCATTCCCCCATGTCTCCTGCTTAAGATGAATGAAATCTAGCCCTTCTTGAACGGTCATTCCCTTCAACCTTTGAAATACAACCGCCCACTGGACAAAATCCCCTCTCACGCTGGAGCACGGAACTGAGAATTCGCAAAATCCGCATGTGCCGTTACTCGTCATAATGGCGAACAAACCGCACATACAGCTCCGGGCTTCCACATGAAATCTTTGCTCCGTAAGCTCACTATCAAATCGATACAGCTCTATCGCTTTAATCTGGCAACCTTGCACGATGTTCACTCTCCTATGTTTGAACGGTACTGCCATATCTTAATATGGATTGCCGTAAATTCGAGGTAAAGAAAGAGCTTGCCAGAGTTAAAAAAGTATAAAAACGATCGCTGCAGCTTCGACATCACTGGAATCTCTATCTCTAGACAGCAATTGGAAGCAGAGCGTATGCTAGAGGGGTACCTGTAAAACTGATAATTCCTACAACTTAAGGAGCGCGCCGCGATGTCTAACCGAACCAAAATGACAGCGATTTTCACCACGATTTTCGCCCTGCTCGCCTCCGTCATTGCGATTTCCGTCTATCAGACGAATGATCTTCGGCGAACGATCCACAAAGTCGAAATGAATTGGATGCCTAGCATTGCGAAAATCACTGTTTTAGAAGACGAATTCACACAAGTGCGCGTGGATATGCACAAAATTCTGCTTACGGATGATAGAGCGATGAAGGAACAACTCGCTGAATCGATTCGCAAAGAACAAGAACGGTTCAAGACGGATATGCAAGGTTATTCGTATTTGAATAACTCCGATGAAGAAACAGAGATCTTCCTGAACGTTGGCAAGTTCACGGATTCCTATTTCAAGACAGGACTGATGATCGTCGAGGCTGCGCTGGCAGGAGAGAAAGATACCGGGCTTGCCCTGCTCGCCCAGCTGTCTCCGACTCGTCAGCAAGCGGATTCCGCGCTTAACAAATGGGTCGAGTACAACTTGAGCGGGACGCAGCACGACGTTGAGAAATCAGCCAGCCAACAATCGCTGAGCCAAACGATGGTTATTCTGATCGGCTTGATTGCGCTGGTGACAGGCGCTATCTTCCTCCTTGTTAACCGTTCCATTCGCCGCCGGGCTAACCGTGATCTGTCGCTGGAGAAGGAGAAGGCGCAGCAGTATCTCGACATTGTGGAAGTCATCATCGTTGCATACGATCCGGACGGTCGGATTACACGGATTAACCGAGAGGGCTGCCGCTTGCTGGAGAGTTCGGAGCAAGAATTGCTTGGCCAGAATTGGTTCAACAACGAGATGTTCCAATTTGAAGACAACGATGGCGCCATTGTTACGAGTTCCGGTTCTAGAAGGTTCATTTCCTGGAATAACACGATTGTTCGCGACAAGGCTGGGCAGATGATTGGGACGCTGCGGGCTGGGATGGATATTACCGAGCGTAAGCAAGCTGAAGAAGCGCTTCATCATTACAAATCGCATCTGGAGGTGCTTGTCGAAGAGCGGACAACAGAGCTTGAGAACAAGAACGCGATGCTCGAGGAAGCGAAGGATACAGCGGATACGGCGAATCGCGCGAAGAGCGAGTTTCTTGCCAACATGAGCCATGAGATCCGTACGCCGATGAACGCTGTTATTGGCCTCAGCTATCTGCTTCAACAAACGGAGCTAACGGAGCAGCAAAAAGGCTATGTGAACAACACGATCATCTCTGCGAAGAATCTCATTACGCTTATTAACGATGTGCTCGATTTCTCCAAGATCGAAGCGAACAAGGTAGTCCTGGAGCAAATTGAGTTTGACCTGTACGAGGTGCTGAACCAAATCTCGAATTTGATCAGCATTAAAGCGTTCGACAAAGGGCTTAAGCTGCACTTCTCCATTCATCCTGACGTGCCGCAGATGCTGGTCGGAGATCCATTCCGGCTCAATCAGATTCTGCTCAATCTATCCAATAATGCGGTCAAATTTACGGAAGAGGGTGAAGTGACGTTCGAGGTGAAGGCGCTGCGCCTGGATAAGCACGGCGTTACGCTCTCCTTCGCGGTTCGGGATACGGGCATCGGCATATCGCGCGAGCAGCAGGACAAGCTGTTCCGCCAGTTCACGCAAGCCGATATGTCGACAACCCGCAAGTACGGCGGAACCGGCCTTGGCCTTGTCATTAGCAAGAATCTCGTCGAGCTGATGGGCGGCTTGATCGAGGTACATAGTGAGCCTGACGAAGGCAGCTGCTTCTCCTTCACCGCACAGTTTGGCCACAGCGATGGCAGAGCACTCGCGATGCAAGAGGCGGAGGACGTCAAGCTGAAGTATCTGCGCGTACTGCTCGTCTGCGACAATATCGAGATGCAGCAGGTGCTGAAGAAGCAGCTGGAGCAGTTCCAATGCGTTGTCGGCACCGCCATCTCGGAGGAAGATGCGTTCGAGCATATCGCACGCAGCGGCCGCTACGATCTCGTTATAGTCGATTGGATGCTGCAGAGTGATGTTACCTTACAGCTTGCTGAACGAATCAAGCAAGAGTTCGCAGCTCCTCTCCAGGTGATCGTGCTGATTAGCGCATATCACGAGTCTGGCCTGCTGCAGGCGGAGCAGTCGCAGTTAGTTGAGAAGGTGCTTCACTATCCGATCAGCCAGTCACAGCTGTACAACGAGATGGTCAGCTTGTTCCGGCAGCATTTTCAGACGAAGCATCAGTCCCCGCAGCATGCTCAGCAATCGGACAAATACACTGCCCTGCGCGGTACTCACGTGCTGCTTGTAGAAGATAACGAGATTAATCAGCTCGTCGCCAAGGAGATCTTGCGCGAGATGGGCATCCACGTCGATGTCGCGGAGAATGGGCAGGAGGCTGTCAATTGGGTCATGCGGGAGCATTATGACGCCATTCTGATGGATCTGCAGATGCCTGTCATGGACGGCTTTGAAGCCACTCACGCGATTCGCGGTTTAGCGCAAGGCAACGATATGCCCATTATTGCGATGACTGCCGATGCGATGAAGGGCGTCAAGGAGCAAGTGCTTGAAGCCGGCATGGATGCGTATATTACGAAGCCGTTCGATCCGATTCAGCTGTTCAGCATATTGCAGCGTCTTATTCAGACGTCCAAAACGAAGGAAACTGCACATTCTTCCTAATTGTTGTGAAGCCATGAAGTTGTGAACGCCGTTATTTGGGGGCATCGAATGCCTTTGAATAACGGCGTTTTGCATGACAGATAGGTCTTTGGAACCTGTAACTTTAGAACTATGTCAAAAAGAGGATTTTACGCCCATTGTGTCGAATAGTTAGAGATAAGCAAATGTTTGTGCCGAAGGGAATTGTGATTGTCATGCGAGCAGCAGCCGAACGGACTGCGCCTTCGAATGAGGGCGGATTTACTTTGGTCGAAATATTAACTTGCCTCGTCGTCATTGCTATTGCTGGACTTGCGATGACGGCTTTTTTTGTTCATGCGCTCTCGTATTCCAAGGGCAATCAGAACAAGACCGTTATGATTAATCTTGCGCGCAATACGCTGTTCTACATGCAGAAGCAATCTGATTTCGATAAGATGAACACTTATTTCAAGATTGGACAGCCGCTTGGTATTGGTGAGAAGCGCAAAGTCATTAATTCGGATGGCTGCCCGTCAGGAAGCAGCACTTGTACGGATTATGCCGATCTTGTTGCAGATTCAGAAACGCTTGTCTATATTTTGAACCCGGAAGTAAACGGTGTGCCTTATCGCGTCACGATCAGCTATCAAGATCAGCTTCATGACGAGCTCGATTCCGATACACAGACTGGCGGTACATCGAACGACAGCCGAATCGGCAGCTATTTGCTCCCAATAAAGGTCGAAGTTGAGGAAGCGGTAAAGGACGATAATGGACAGCTTGAGCAGCCTTCCAAGAGGGAGCGTACTGAAGTGGAGGGATACATAACCGATGAAGCGATTCGTTAACCATTACCGTGCTGAACAAGGCTTCACGCTCATCGAACTGATTGCGTCGATTACTTTGCTCTCCGTCGTGCTAGGCGTAATCTACTCTTCCATTACATTCGGCCTCAATACCTATCACAAAGTTCGAATTGAGAATGCGCTGCGCGATGAAGGCGATCTGATCATGTCCTCTATCATTAGCGAGCTGTACCAGGTCGGACCAATCCGGATCTCGCAAGCCGATCCTCTCCGTCAGTCCATGGTGCTTACTCTTCCGGAAGTTGAGTCAGGCGATGGCTCTGATGGTTCCTCTCAGCTGGAGAAGATTCAATTCAAGGCATCGAATGATGCGGGTAAGACTGTGCTCTACATTGGCAATCGTGAAGTCGCCGTGCAATCAGACATCGTTACAGATCTTGTTAGGCCGACAAGCGCCTCCGCGATGATCGTCTCTTGCTTGAATAGCAATGCCGCCAGCGGCTGCAGCAGCGGATTGATTGAGATTAAGCTGAAACTGAGGCAAGTATTTGGAAATAAGAACTACGATCTCGATCTGGAGAGCAGATTCGGATTCTAAAGGAAGGAGACTGCCGGCCATGTGGAGAGAAGAACGAGGCTCGGCCTTGCTGCTTGTTGTATTTATGCTGCTGCTCTTCACGATGCTAGGCGTTGCTGTGCTCGGCGCCACGATTGGCGGTGCAACACGAGCGCAGAAGAACGAGGACAATCTGCAGACGGTTCATCTGGCAGATAAAGCGCTTAGTGAAGCGATTGCGCACATTATGGCGCAGTTCGATAATCAGTCGATCAGCCCGTCCCAAATTGTGCAGCAAGCTGAGGATTTCGTGGAGAAATTCAATGATTATACGGTGCGCACCAACTCTGAGCTTGATCAAGCGAAGAAGCCTGAATATCAGATCAAGAACATTTGTCTGCTCGGAGTGCCGTCTGAGTTTTCGAAGCAAAGCCTCTACTGCGCTGACCACAAGATCGGAGATGCCGCAAGTCTGAGCGCAGAAGCTGCAAGCGGCGATGAGACGACGTATTTGACATCGCTGCGCGTCACCGCAGAAGCTGAGGTGAACGGCGTGAAACGCGACCTCACGCAAGAAGTGACACTCGATACGTTCCCGGATTTTCTGAAATATGCAATGGGCTCCGAAGGCGATGTAGTCATAAACGGCGCTCCGCTCTTTATTGGCAACATCTATGCGGGTAATCAACTGCTCATCCAGAACGTAGCGAACTATACCTATCGCGGCAATGTCGATCTTCCCGCAAGCACACAGTTTCTCTATGTGAATCCGCTAGCAGGCTCAGCACCGATCGACGGAATCTTCGACAATGACGGAGACCTGCTCGAAAGCGGTAAAATCCAGATTGAGTCCGCGAACAACGTCAAATATCGTTTAGGTTCAAGCGGAGTCTATCAGGAGCTTCAGCCGGATTCGCAGGATACGCAGTATCATGGTCTCCAAACGAAGATTGAGCTGGCCGAGAAGAAGAAATTTATTTCTATTGAAGTGCCTCAATCCTTCATTGATAAAGCTTTCGATTCTCTCGGTGATGGGGGTCCAGTAGATTTCACGCTGCGAGATGGCTTATGGAAAGCCTATAACAACCATCCGATTAATCCAGAGAATGAGCTGATGGACCAGTTGAGAGCCGATTTCGGCGCTGTCTATCCGGACTTCGTTCAGAACAGGCTGCTGACAATTCCATCGAAGCCTGCAGCTGATGCGTCTTCCGAGCAATTATCGGAGTATCATCATGCAATGAACCAGCTGAACGACCGCCTAAGCCACCTGACTGGTCCGGTTTATGTGGATGGCGATCTCACGATCGGCAAAGAAGGGCTGGGTAAGATTTTCTACGACGTCGCTACCAAGGGAGCGCATGATTGGCTTATCGTGAACGGGAACTTGACGATTGATAATGATGATCCCAACACTGCAATTCCGATCAGGGCAAACATCTTGGTCAAAGGAAACGTCAATCTCGCAGGGAAGCTCGAGATGGATTCGACCATCTATTCGTTAGTAGGTAGCGGAACGAACGAGATCGCCGACGCTCAAATCCGTGGTTTAACGGTCAATCAAGTGAAACGCGAGCTTGTTATGATCGCGAACGGACGAATCGACCTCTACCGGGTCGATTCCTTCCAGAAGCTCGGCAGCGGTTATAGGCAGTCGAGCCCGAACACGCTAGATGGCTTCTTCTACACCGATAAGGAAGCCAAGCTCTACGGAGTCGGCTCTCTCTTCTGGATTCACGGCGGTTTTTTTGCTAGGGAAGGGATGGAAATTAACGCCGTGCTTGGCGATACAACTGAGGTTCCTAATCAAAGCACCTTGTCATTCGACAACCAGGATGAAGGAGTCGCCACAGAAGATCATGCCCGCTTCGTCATTGACTATAACCGAGATGTCTTCATTAACCAGCAAGCCGGTCTGCCTCGCGTAAACAAGATTAGAGTTCACATCGGGCAGAAGAAGCTGCTCCCAGCTTCATAGCTCTCCATACAAAAATGGTGGTGCAGGATCGTTAGATCCCGCACCACCATTTTTATTTGTTCTAGTATCGATCCTCATTCGTTACCGTCACCAGCACTTTGAACGTCAAGCCCAGCTTTGGTTCATAAATCTTTATCGTAGCCGTCCCTTTACGCTTGCCGGTAATGAGGCCATCCTGTGTAACCGTCACGATGTTATTGTTATCAGACGACCACTGGAGACCTTGTAGCAACGATTCTCTAAGACGCTCAGGCGAAACTTGCAGCACCTTGGGATCCGCCAAATTCATCGTATCCCCTTGATACAGATTCGCCTTTTGCGGTGGCATCATATTGACGATATCGATCTGCTTCGTCGCCGACAGATCAACGCCAGCTGGCGTATGTATCGTCACCACGATGGTGATCGTACCGCTATCACCTGATCCTGTTACCAGCTTGCCCGTTTCCGGATCAATCGTAGTACTTGCCGAATGGCTGCCCTGTATCGACCATTCCGGCAAATAGTTGAAGGATGGCTCTCCAGCGCTGCCGCTCCATGCAATGCCAAGATCCGTAATTGGATTACCTGCCTTCACGATCTCAGCACCGCTAATCGCAGGCTTACGATCTTGAATGATAATCTGCAGATCCTTCGTTAGAGTAACATTGCTTGGCAATGTAACATTAACCGTTACAGTCACCGTCCCTGGGGACAAGGACTTCAGCTCGTTCATCAGCTGCTTCCCTGTACTTGAAGCTGTAACCGCACCTACCGATGTGTTTGACGTAGTCCAGGCTACACTCTGCACAACGCTGTTGTCCGCAATTGGCGTCTGATCGCTCGCCTTCAACAAAGCAGCATTCAGAGAAATCGTATCGCCAACCCCAGCCGTCTGAGCGCCGGACAGCTTCAGAACTGGATTCTCAATCGTAATCTGCTTTGTCATATCATACGGTACAGTCACTTTGGACCCATCAAGTGTCGAGACATATGTCGTCTCCACGTGCAATGTAACGGTAATCGTGCCTGCCTTCTGTCCCGTCAGCTTCGTCTGCCAGCTGCCTGTGCTCGGACTAACCACAGCATCGGTAGGATTGAAGACACTCCACTTGATGCTGCTCATGTTCACCGTTTCACGGCTCGGCTTAATCAAGCTTCCAGAGAGATCAAGTGTCGATCCAATCCCTACAGTGTCTGCGCCAATAATGTTCAGTCCTGATTCCAGCACGGTCACTTTCGCGCTTGCCGATTTGCCGGAGATGGCATCCGTCACTGTAATCGTCGCTTCGCCTTTAGCCCCTGCGGTCACGAAGCCGTTGCCCGCATTCGTCGTAATAATTGAAGCAACACTGGAATTAGACGATGTCCAGCTGAATTTCGGCGTTGCATCTGCAGGCGTATACGAAGGGATGACCGTCGCTGTATCGTATACCGTAGCTCCGGTGCTGTCCTTCCGGTTCACCAACGTCAAATCATCTACGCTGATGGATAAACCCGTTACTTTTACAATCGAATTGATCGTATAAGAATCATATGGCAAAGTCATCGTCGACGCTTGTCCAACATCTCTGAACGAAAGGCTCGCACGGTTGAGCGGCAATGTGCCTGTGACCGTCGGCTTCACTGTAATGTTGAAATTAATCGGCGCTGCAGTGTAGTTCTTCCCATCAGCCGCGAGTGCATACGTAATCGTGTTGAAGCTGCCGCTAATGGTATAGCCACTGTTCACGTCCCCGCTCTTCGTTAGCCCGGAAGGCAGCGAGCCTACAATTTCGAGGCCAGCCGGCAGCGTTTCATTAAAGGTGAGCCCTTGAATCTTCAAGCTCGAAGCGTTCACCGAGCCTGAATTCGCAATCGGCTTCGGCGTAGCGGAATAACTCATCGTTGCCGTCGTACCCCGCTCCATCACAAGCTCATGACCGGAACTGGAATCCAGCCCCGATATCGTACGCTGAACGGTCAGATTAGAAGAAATTTTCTTGATTTTGACCGGAATGGATTTCGTCGCTTTCGCGCCTGACTTATCCGTCACGGTAACGTTAATCGTCATATCCCCGTCGCCTGTGAATGGATTCGGAATAACCTGATTGACCGTCGAACCCGATACGGTAGTCATTTTGTCCATATCAACCGTCTTCGTCCCCGAGCCATTATTGTACGTATAGCTGATCTGTACGTTAAGGTTGCGATCGGCAAAATCATAATCCTCCGGCATGAAGCTTAAATTAATTGATTGATAGCTTGGGATAAAGTTATCCGTCGTTGACGAATAGTCCACCGGATTGTACACCGTCAATAGCGGCGCATGGTTAGAGCCCATATAAGCTCTGTACATCGTATTGACGAACAGCTTCTGTTCCCAATCCGGGAAGTTAGTGTTCGTATGGCCTGTACCTGAGTAGGTCACATTGCCCTTCGAGTATGTATAGTAATGGTTCCAACTGTCATCCGTGTCATCGCGGCTGCCGCCTGTTATGTTGTACCAAGGCACGACTGTTTCATCCTCGAGATCCAGCGTGAAATATTGGTTATGCGTTGTCGCAACCGTCGGCGTCGAATTGTTCAAATTGAACGGGAATTGATTGAGCAGGCCATCGTTCACTTTCTTCACGGTCGTCGACGTATTCGGGGCACCGAGACCAAGATTCGTCCATGGCTCAATCTGGCCCGTTGTTTGCTGGAACTTGTTGATCCATGTGTTCCGGTCTGTTCCTGAGCTTGAGAAAACCGTATCATGCGTGAACATGACACTCTGGCCCGTCTTAATGAAGTTATTGACTACATCGGCAGTTGCATTCGTTATACTCGCATTGGCATTGTAAGAATCGGCAAAACCGAAGATCAGCATGTCGTATGATCCATTCAGCCCGCTCTTGTCACTGGTATTAAAATCATTGAACTTCATCGTCGTGATAGAAATATTGTACTCACCAGTTGAAGTCAGATAAGACTGGTTCAGGTTAGTGCTTTTCTTCAGACTACTGACGTCCGAATCATTGGCCATGATTTGAAGCACGCGAACATTCGTTACCTGATCGCGATATCGGAAGACGCCAGTTTCATAGCTTCGCAGCTTCGTCTGCTGATCAATAATTTCAAGCTTCCAATAGAACAAGCCTGAATAGCCTTTCGGCAGCACATATGATAATTCACCTTCTTGATTCGTAACAGGTGCGCTTGCCACGATCTGATCGGTGCCGAAGGTTGCGGCCTTATCAAGGCCAAGATATAAATTCACTGTCAGGCTGCCTTGCCCAAAATCACTGAAATTCGGCACATTATAGCCGAACGTAAGCTTGTCCCCCGCGCGGTACAACGTAGACGAATTAATCAAGTAAGAAGTCGGCTGACTACTGAGTACAAGCTCCGGACGTTGATTTAATAGCTCGCTGTAAGTGGAGAATCGACTAGCAAGATTGCTTAAACCCGATGCATTCAGGAAGATGACGTTATCGCGCCCAGCGGTCGAGTATGGAGCAAAAGTCGTATACAGATTACCGTGCAAGGCGGTGAAAGTGTTGCTCACGATCTTGCCTTGATAGAGCAGGCCGCTCTTCGAAGACGCATCGCTATAGATCAAGACTAACTGTCCCTTGCTTATATATTGGTCAACGATCTCCTTTGCCTTCAGCATCGTAATATCGTTCTCAAGACTTTTCGTCGCATGATCGGCAGTTTTGCCGAGCTTGGTCGGGTTGTAATTGCCTTTACCAATGTAGATAGCATCATACTTGCCGTCTAGTTCGCCGCGCAGCGCCACGAACCGTTTCATGCTAAGCGTGTCGATCGACACATTCGGAAGCGAGCCGAGCACATCTTGCAAATCGGAATCGCCACTATCTGTAATTTCAAGCAGCTTCGTGACGTCCTTGGAGAAATACAATTTGGTTCCATCGCTGGAATCGCTCTTCGAAGCATAGAGCTTTGAGTTAGAAGATTTCACGTATACATATTTATTACTGTTGCCGGCACTCAATAAGTCGTTGCTCTTTTTGAACTTCTCATTTGAGCCAATAGCAGCGGACGTCGCTTGAAGGGGCAACGGATTATTATCCTGGTCCACAGTAGCAGTCACATACATCCCGCTAAGTTTGGATTTAATGGAATATGTATTATCACTATTCGATATCAGTTCGAACTGCTCAGCAGCCGTACCGATGCTGGTCGTGCTTGCAGTCAGCACATTGCCAGAGCCAACAGTTAGAAATTTATTGGTGCTTGTCTTTATCGCGTAGTAAACCGTGCTGTCGGCATAGGCTTTCCCACGAAGCTCAGGTATTACAATTAATCCAACGATTATACAGACTAGAACAAGCCTTGCTATCAGCTTCCTCATTCTCGCGCTCACAGTTACCCCTCCTAATCTGTAAACCATTTACATTTTTAACCAGTTCTAAAGTACTAGATTCATCTCCTTCTATTATACTTCTAAACCTCTGAGAAAAATAGAACTTTTTGTTAATTTTTGCTCAATAGAATCCTTTATTGTCTAATAGAGTCAGGTATGTGTATAATGAGATTACACCAGCAAAAAGTGGCAATTTTCTTGAATAAAGCGACTATTTCTTCCAACCCTCGCACAGATGATTTTGGGTCTATAGTCCTACAACTAGGGATTCCCTTTTTCCATTTGTTTTTCTATGCGTTTTAAGAGGATGTGAGAAACGATGAGCACGGTAAAGAAGAAACGGCTCGGCGATTTGCTCATAGAGAGCAGCGTCATATCAGAAGAGCAGCTGCAACAGGCACTGCGAGAGCAAAGCAAGACGAAGCAGAAGCTTGGCGACTTACTCATCACGCAGGGTTATATTACGGAGCAGCAGCTCTTTGAGGTTCTCGAAGTGCAGCTCGGTATCCCCCATGTCAGCTTGTTCAAGTACCAGATTGATCCGACCATCACCCAGATTATTCCGGAGAGCCTTGCTCGCCGTTACCAAGCGATTCCCCTACATAAAGAAGGCGGCAAGCTGCTTGTTGCCATGGCCGACCCACTTGACTATTTCGCTATTGAAGAGCTCCGAATGTCGACAGGATTTCGAATTGAACCTGCCATATCCGGCCGGGATGAGCTGCAGCGCGCTATCGCCAGGCACTATGGGCTACAAGATTCCATGTCGCAAATTCTCGGCGATCTCCCTTCAACGGACGAAATCCGCGAGACAGAAATTACAGACGAAGACTCCCCTGTCGTACGGCTTGTCAACCAGATGATTCAACAAGCGGTGCAGCTTCAAGTGTCTGATATTCACGTCGATCCAGGCGAGACGAATGTAGCTATTCGTTACCGGCTCGATGGCGTACTCAGAACCGAGCGTACCATTCCGAAGCAGATGCAAGGCTTCATTACTGCACGCCTTAAGATTATGGCGAAGCTCAACATTGCCGAGCGTCGTCTGCCTCAAGACGGTAGGTTGAAGATGCAGGTCGATTACAAGACGATTGATATCCGCGTCTCCTCTTTGCCGACCATTCATGGCGAGAAGATCGTACTGCGAATACTCGATCTCAGTGTCGGAGTGAAGGCGATCGACCAGCTTGGCTTCAGCCGCTACAACTATCAGATTTTCAGAGAGATCATTGGCGTTCCCTACGGCATTATCCTTATTACAGGTCCAACCGGAAGCGGCAAGACGACGACCCTTTATTCCGCGCTGCAGCATCTGAATAAGGAAGATACGAACATCGTCACGATCGAGGACCCGGTCGAATACCAGCTTGAGGGCATTAATCAAGTGCATGTGAATCCGCAGATCGGGCTTACTTTTGCAGCTGGCTTACGCTCCATCCTTAGGCAAGATCCGAACATCATCATGGTCGGCGAAATCCGGGATACCGAGACGGCGGAGATTGCTATTCGCGCTTCGCTCACGGGCCATTTGGTCTTGTCAACATTGCATACGAATGACGCGGCAAGCTCCATTACAAGGCTTCGGGATATGGGCATTGCTCCTTATTTAATTGCTTCTTCGCTTGTCGGGATTGTCGCTCAGCGTCTCGTTAGACGGATATGCCCAAACTGCAAGACGGCGTACACGCCATCGGAGCAGGAAGACATCTTCCTTAGCAATCACGGCATCAAGGCAGACAAGCTCTACAAGGGCAGCGGCTGCGGCGATTGTAACCAGACGGGATATCGCGGCAGGTTAGCCATACACGAAGTGCTTGCAGTCAATGACACCATTCGCCAGCAGATTAGCCAGGAAACTTCGGTTCGCGATTTGCGCAAGGCGGCGGAGGAGCACGGTTTGATTCAGCTTATGCAGGACAGCCTGGACAAGGCGGCGCAAGGCATCACCTCGCTGCAAGAAGTGCTTCGCGAGACCGTATTCCATTAATACAGGGGGCAAAATCATGACTCAACCATTGGAACAAATTACGAACCTGCTGCGACAAGCCCATGAGAGCAAAGCATCTGACCTGCACATATCGGTCGGCTCCCCTCCTGTAATGCGCGTGCACGGCTCACTCCAGCGGCTTGGCCAAGAGGAAGTGACGCTCGAGCACTCCAGAGCAATGGCGACCGCCCTGCTGACCGAAGCTCAGCTCGCACATTTCGACCAAGCCGGAGAGGTTGACTTCTCTTACGAGCTGGAAGGATACTCTCGCTACCGGATCAATGCATTCCGCCAGCGTGGCAAAGTCAGCATCGCGATTCGTACCATTCCGACTCGCATTCCAACACTCGAGCAGCTGCAATTGCCGGCCGTCATTCAGACGCTTGCGAACAAGCACCAAGGGCTTGTCCTGGTGACTGGCCCAACTGGAAGCGGCAAGTCTTCAACGCTTGCTGCGATGATCGACTACATAAATCGGACACAGAAGAAACATATCGTCACACTTGAAGATCCGATTGAATTCCTCCATACCCATGCTGATTCCGTCGTGGATCAGCGCGAGGTTGGCAGCGATACGAAGAGCTTCAGCAATGGGCTGCGCGCTGCGCTCCGCCAGGATCCAGACGTCATTCTGGTCGGGGAGATGCGCGACCTGGAGACAATCTCCGCCGCAGTTACGGCAGCGGAGACCGGCCACTTGGTGTTTGCTACGCTGCATACGACAGATGCTCCGCAGACGATTGACCGTATCATTGATGCGTTCCCATCGCATCAGCAAGGGCAGATCCGGGCTCAGCTTGCAGCCGTGCTGCTCGGCGTTGTCTCCCAGCGTCTCCTGCCGCGTCCCGGTGGTGAAGGCCGTTCATGCGCTACGGAGATTATGATCAACACTCCTGCGGTGGCGAATTTGATCCGTACAGAGAAGGTTCATCAGATCAAGAGCATCATGCAGACCGGCCGTGCGCAAGGCATGCATACGCTGGACGCTTCGATCAAGGAATTGCTTCAGACTGGACGTGTTGACCGTGCTGCCGCCGCTGTCTACTTGACTGAAGGTATAGGCTAATGGCTCAGTTCGCCTATCACGTCAAGACAAGCAGCGGCAAGCAGCTGAAAGGTCAAATGTCCGCTATGGACAAGTCGGCTGCTGTTGAGGAGTTGCGCAAGCGCGGGCTTGTCGTTCTCTCGCTGAATGAGCATCGGAATACGGTGCTCTCAATGGAGATTTACATCGGGAATCCCGTTAAGCCGCAGCACTTCATCGTGTATTGCCGCCAGTTTGCAACACTTATTCGGGCAGGCGTTACGATTGTGGACGCTACCGGCATACTCGCTCAACAGACCGAGAGCAAGCCACTCAAGAAAGCATTGCTGGACGTCCATTCCAGCCTGCTCCGAGGCAACGCCTTTTCACTCTCGGCCAGTGAGCACAAAAGAATCTTCCCTCCCATGTTCATCAGTATGATTCGAGCAGGGGAAGAGTCGGGCGACTTGGAAGGCACGCTAGACCGGCTGGCACAGACCTTCGAGAAGCAGCATATCACGCGGGAGAAGATCAAGTCGGCGCTCACTTATCCAGTTGTCGTCGGATTACTGGCTGTCGCCGCAGTGATTTACTTGCTCAAAGCCGTCGTCCCGCAGTTCGTCAACATGTTCAACTCTATGGATGCTCAATTGCCAGCCATAACGAAGATGGTCATGGCTGTTAGCGGCAGCGTTGAACATCAGTGGTATCTATGGCTGCTCGTCATTGCACTCATAGGAATTGGATACTTTGCAGCAGGACGTACTAGCAAGGGGGCTTATTATATTGATTACATGAAGCTGAAGGTACCGATCTTTGGCAAGCTGAAGCAGAAAGGCGTCATCGCGCAGCTGTCGCGAACGTTATCCTCGCTCTATGCTAGCTCCGTACCGATGCTTCAAGCGCTCGCAATCGTCGAAGAGATCGTCGCCAACCGCGTAGTCGGACAAGTAATCAGGAACTCTGCCGAATCGCTTCGTCAAGGTATGCCGCTATCCGATCCGCTGAAGAAGTCGTGGGTGATCCCGCCTCTTGTAACGCAGATGATCGCAATCGGTGAGGAGACCGGCTCACTAGATATGATGCTTGCCAAAGTTGCTGACTTCTACGAAATGGACGTTGAGCAAACAGTAGACCGGCTCAAGTCGTTGATTGAACCGCTGCTGCTCGTATTTCTCGCAGGTGTTGTTGGAACTATCGTCGCGGCTATCATGCTGCCGATGTTCAGTTTATATAGCCAGTTAGGCTGACCTCATTGTTCTCGCAGAACGAATGGTAGCTTTATAATTAGAATTTTTAGGAGGAATACACAATGGTCAATGTAATGAAACGTATTCGCAAAGACGAGAAAGGGTTCACACTCATCGAGTTACTAGCGGTTATCGTTATTCTAGGGGTTATTTCTGCAATTGCTATTCCATTGATCGGTGGCGTTATTAATAAGTCCAAAAAAGATTCGGATCTTGCGACAGCTAGACAGATTTTCGAGGCTTCACGCTTGTATGTAACGGCTGAGCTTAACGGCGACTATAAGACTAAGCTTTCAACTCAGCCGGCAGCTGACACGGACCTCGAAATTCCTATTGCAACATTGCAAACAGCAGGCTACTTGGAAACACCTATATACCTTCCTAGTAATAAAGAATCAATTTCAGGCGGCATCGTAAAATACGACCACTCATCAGGAAAGTTGTCGCTTGTATCAATGAAAACTTCTACGCTTTCTGCAGGAAAGTATTACGATGGTGATGATGTCATTTCTACCGATTCTTCAGCAGAACCAAAAACGGGTTTAGGAACCTAGCTAATACCGTTCCACCTACTCCTACTCCCACCACACCCCACGAGGAACCGGATTCGTTCTGGTTCCTCTCTTTTACTCTTAACGAAAGTAGCTATCGCCTATGACGACTGCAATCGCGCTCTATTTTCTGCTTCTAGGCCTCATCTGCGGCTCGTTCTTCAACGTTGTCGGATTGCGTGTGCCGAAGAAGCAGTCGCTCCTTCACCCGCCCTCCCACTGCAGCAGCTGCGGCACGAGGCTGCGGAAACGCGATCTCGTTCCCGTCTTCAGTTATCTATTTGCCAAAGGGCGTTGCAGGCATTGCAGTCAAAAAGTCTCGCCTCTTTACCCTTTTGGTGAAGCAGTTACCGGACTGTTGTTCATGCTGATGTATCTACATTTTGGCTTATCACTTGAATTGATTGCTGCCCTACTGTTTGTCAGCTTGTGCGTCATCATAACGGTATCCGATCTGGTATATATGCTTATTCCGAACAACGTCCTGCTCGCATTCCTTCCTCTTCTGCTGCTCACACGAATATTGCAGCACGCGGAGCCGCTCTGGCATTATGGACTCGGCGCCTTGCTCGGAGGTGGTATTCTACTGCTCGTCCACATTGTATCGCGCGGTCAGATGGGGCTGGGGGATGTTAAGCTGTTTGCCCTGTGCGGCCTTGTGCTCGGCTTTAAGTCAGTCCTAGTCGCCATGCTGCTCGCATGCTTGGCCGGTACAATTGTTGGCGGCTTGCTTATTCTGATTAAGCGCGCCTCTCGCAAGCAAGCTATTCCTTTCGGACCGTTTCTCGCTCTGGGCTCGCTTGCTGCTTATTGCTACGGTGATGCAGCAATTGATTGGTACTTGAACTTATTGACCTAAAATGGGAAGTGATTGATCATGAATCTAACAGGCTCCAAAACCATTGGCATAACCATCGATGAGTCTGGCATCCGATATGCCAGCTTGCGCAAGAAGAAGGCTTGGACAATCGATCGGTCAGGTTTTCTCGCCTTTCCAGACGGCATCGTAGTGGATGATCAGCTCGCGAATGCTGCCGGAATACGCGGCTCTTTTAAGAAATGGGTGAATAAAGAGAAGCTTACCGGCGCATCTGTTACGTTAGCTGTGCCAACCTCGCAAATTATCGTACGCAAAATGCGTATCCCTTCAACGAACACCAAGGAGCTTCGGCATCTCATCGAGCTGGAAGTCGAAACAACGCTTCACCTGCCTTTTGAGGAGCCGGTCTACGATTATTTGATCATGAGCAAGGATGAGGAAAGCACGCATGTGCTTATTTTCGCCGCGCCGCTCAAATGGATACGCGCTGCAGTCGATCTGCTTCAGGAAGCCCGTCTTCGTGTCAAAATGGTTTCCTTTCCCGCAGCCGCGCTCGCAAAATCATTATTCACGCAGCAAGCGGAAAAGGCGAGCGAAACGATGGTTATCCATCTTGGCGATACGACGATGGAGATCTTCATGTTCCATGAGGGCAGCCCAATCTTCATGCGCACCATATCGCTTCAAGAGCTTGGCGGCCATGAGTCTGGTCAATTGAGCGAGTTTCAGGTTGGCGAGCTAACCGCTGAAATTTCCCGTATTCTAAACTTCTATCAATTCGGGCTCCATGAGGGCGCTTCACGGATCACGAAGGCCATTATAGCCGGCACTCCCGCGGCCAAACAAAGCCTCATCGCTGCGCTGCGCGACACTCATCCGGACATAGATATGAACGATACAGCATTCCATGCATTCGAGCCGAATATCTTTGCAGGCAGACAAGGCGCCTACCTGCTACCGGCTGGCCTGGCTTTGCCTCGTGATCCAAGCTTTACAATTAACCTGCTACCTCGCCGCGCTACAAGTGAATCCAAGCGTTTCCCGGTAGCGATAGTTGCTGCGCTCGCTGTCTGGTTGCTTCTAACCGCATTGTCCGGTTATTCTTACTTGGACAACCGTTCTGCTGAAGCAAGTCAAGCCAGCAGAGTGCAAGCGCTGAACGATCAGATTGCGCTGCTTGAGAATGAGCTTATCTCCGGAGCAGAGGGGAGCCAATCGAACCCTCTGAATGAGATAGAGATGATTAAGAACAAGCAGCGGGACGTTGTGGCTATCGCGCGTGAGCTTGATCAGAAGCTGCCTGCTGGAGCAGTTATCCGAACAATGAGCTATACCGAGCAGGGTCAGATCGCGATCAGCGCCAGCTTCTTGAAGATGGGCGATATGTCTCGCTACCTGTTTGATCTGCACCGTATGTCCTTTGCGGATGAAGCCGCTCTGCAAACGATGTCCCGCAGCGAGATCGTAGCCACATCGACTGGCAATGGCGGGGTCGCCGTAACAAAGCCGTATTCAGCTACATTCTCAATTAAGTTGAAGCAGCAGCAAGCGAAGGGGGAGGCGTCAGATGGAACAGCTAAATAAGAACCGCTCACTCGCAGTGCTGCTCATCGCGCTTCTCTTCCTTCTCCTGTTCGCGGCTTACTCTTTCGTGATTAAGCCATCTTCAGGCAATGACTCTGAACAGCAGGCGGAAATCAAACGCCTTACCGGCCAAGCTGAGCTTCTTGGCAAGAAGGTGGCAGAGAAGAAGCAAGCGAATAATGCTTACTCCGAAGCTAGCGTACAGAACGCGCTGCCACTCTGGGATAACACCGAGCAGCTATTGCTCGATCTACAGCGAATTGAGCAAGAGACAGGCACGGCAACTGTTACAGCGACCTTTACAGCAGATGCGCCAGGAGAACAAACCTCCGGTAACACTGATAATACGTCATCGACCGGCACTAGCGACAGTAATGGCTCAGATGGTGCAGCCGACAATAACAATGGTTCCACCTCATTAGGAGCCAATGTGAAGAAGCTTAAAGTTTCAGCCGTGATCAAAGGGCGCTACACAGATGTGCTTCGTTACGTGGAGAAGCTCCAGAAGATGCAGCGGCTCGTGACAGTGGAATCCTTCGATGCGGCCAAAGCAAGCAATGCCGACAAACCGATTTCGTCGAATATTACATTCACTGCTTACTTCGATCCATCATATAAATCACTCGTAAAGCAGATCGTTCTGCCTTACTCAGAATGAACAAGAGCCGCGCCTACCACTGAATAGCTGGTAAACGCGGCTCTTTCTCATCCTAATCGGTTCAGCTATCTCGTAAGCTTGAATACCTCAACCTCCTGCTTGCCATAATAAACGAGTTCGCCAATAAACTACGCTCACCGTCCGCTTATCTTATCTAAGGAGTCATCTTATGAATCAATCAGCTATAAGAGGGGAATCACCCTTGCGGCTATTCGTCGCTGTACCACTGCCGAGCGAAATCAAACAATCCATCTCTACATGGTCTTCTACCCTGCAGCAGCAGCCACAATTTCAATTTCGCAAATGGGTTCATTCCGAAGATTTGCATATTACACTCCAATTTCTCGGTGACACAACATCTGAGCGGATACCGCAGATTATCGAGGGAATGCGTGCTGCTGTAACAGCAATGACGCCATTTCAAATTTGCATAGAATCACTCGGCACATTCGGCCGTCCAACGTTTCCATCCGTTCTATGGGGCGCTATAGGTGGCGATGTGAAGCAGCTTCGCTACTTGCAGGAACAGGTCATCTCGAAACTTAGTACGCTCGGGTTTCCTCCTGAAGAACGTCCATACCATCCTCACCTTACTCTAGCACGAAAATATAACAGAGAAGAGCCTTTCGCTCCTTCAACGCTTGTCCTTCATCAAGAGCCGTCTTCAGCTAAAGGAAAGCCGTTGCAGTGGCAATCCGATTCGATCGTCCTCTACGCCACACACATGCACCAACAACCGATGTACGAAGCTGTATCAGTTATTACATATACTTAGAAGAGCGCAGGCCATAAAGGTCTGCGCTCTTTGATATTAAGGTTGCAGTGCAATCAAGGAACTGCCTCTAAAGACAACAAAAAACCCTTGCCTAAGCAAGGGATATTATTTAAGTAAGAAGCACTTATATGGAGCGGAAGACGGGAATCGAACCCGCGACCCTCGCCTTGGCAAGGCGATGCTCTACCGCTGAGCCACTTCCGCATATAAATGGTGCCGGCGATAGGAGTCGAACCCACGACCTACTGATTACAAGTCAGTTGCTCTACCAACTGAGCTACACCGGCGCGTTATATAGATACTAACACCCTGAAAACTGGATACGAACCTTTGCGAAGGTTTCTTACTTAGCTGGATTTACTTATTTAGGATAAGCCCTCGACCGATTAGTATTCGTCAGCTGCACACGTTGCCGCGC
>NZ_JBWDNO010000005.1:0-459526 GCF_056269245.1 Paenibacillus sp. J31R98 | reverse complement strand
TAAAAGTGATCCGAAGATCATTTATGAATTCGCTTGTTAGCTCATTCAAAAAACTAGCTTGTTTTAAGACCTTTTGACAGGTCGCTCATTGTTCAGTTTTCAAGGAACAAATATTCTTGTTTCGTGCGCCGTATGTCTCAGCGGCGACTTGATTAATATATCACATTCGCCTACATCATTGCAAGCTTTTTTTTATTTTAAAAATAAAAAACTGTGTCATATTAACCCGGCCCTTTAAAGCGGCAAGGAGTAATATAACACAGTCATCTTAGTGAGGTCAACCCTCATATTCAATTTAATGTGCGTTAGCTTTGGAAAGTACCTCTTCGATGTAATACTGCCTCTCGTTCGCGAGGTTCACGATCGTTCCACCAATGGAAACCCACGGCCTTGTCGGGTGATTACGGTCGGAGAATACAATCTCCCCAACCCTATCATCGTTCAGACGGACGATCGTTCCGTTATGGAACTGCGTCGCTCTCTCAATAAACGTTCGAACATATGCGGCATCCAGCTTGCCAAAGGAGTCCTGTTGAAGCTGCTCCAGCACAAGATATGGAGAAGCTGCGCTGCGATATGCCCGCTTCATCGTCATCGCATTAAAGATATCCGATATCGCGACAAACTTCGCATAGGGATGAATCTTCTCTGAGCCGATTCCAAGCGGATACCCGCTTCCGTCGTATCGCTCATGATGCTGAAGTGCTGCAAGCTTAACGCCCTCGTTGATTGCTGTTACATTCTTGAGCAACTGGTAGCCAAGAACGGTGTGGCGTTTCATCTCTTCCACTTCAGCCGATGTCAGCTTGGTCGGCTTACTCAGAATATTGCTATCGACCTTTGCATTACCAATATCATGGAGCAAGCCGGCAAGCGCCGACTGCACCCAGTCTTTCTTAGGCAGCCCATTCCACTGAGCCATCATGTAGCAGCAAAGCGCCGACATTACACTCTTATGATAGATGTAATCCTCTGTCGGGACATTTTGCGCTGCGAAAGTGAGCATTTTGTATTCATGGCTATATTGAAGCAAAGCTTCAAGCTGATTACGGATTTCTAGAATCGGGAATGCCACTCCACCGCTCGCCATCTGGTTGTACACTTTCTTGAGCAGAGCAACGGTGTTGTCATACTGCTCCATCAGTGCTGATTTGGTAGAAGGTGCTCCATCCTTCGAAGCCTCTTGCGTCTTATCAGCTGCTGATTCCTCGGCATCCTTCTTCTCGCCAGGTGATTCTATCGTGACCTGCGCCACCATAAACGCATGCAAGATTTCTTGCTCACGCTGCATGATGACTTTACCTTTATGAAAAAGCACGCTGCCGAGGGGGGTGAGAACGTCCTGTGCAATCTTGTCCCCAAGCTTTACTTGCGAAACTGCTACTGTCGCCATATACTCTCCTCCACCCTGCCTGCGTTAAAATACCTTATTCTTCGTCAGTAGAGTTATTCTCTGGCTCTTGACCATCCACTTCATCGTCGTTAAGATCCGATTCTTCATTGCGGGCGACTCGCGTTACTGTTGCAACGGAATCATCCTCACGAATGTTAATCAGTCTCACGCCTTGCGTGTTACGTCCCATGGAAGAGATGCCATCCATGCTCATACGGATCATTGTCCCCGTAGAAGTCATGATCATGAGATCCTCATCGTTCTGAACGACTCTGAGGCTGACGATTGCTCCGTTACGCTCGGTAACGTTGAGTGTCTTAATACCTTTACCGCCACGGCTCTGGCTCCGGTATTCGCTGATAGGCGTCCGCTTGCCGTAACCGTTCGCTGTCACGATAAGCACGTCATTCTCAGGTACAACAACATCCATACTGATAACGAGATCGTCATCGTCGGTATTGATACCTTTAACCCCTGTCGCTGAGCGTCCCATTGGCCGTACATCTTGCTCAGGGAATCGGATAGACATACCTTGGCTCGTACCCATGATAATCTCCTGGTTGCCATCAGTCAGCTTCACGCCAATAAGATCATCGTCATCGCGCAGGTTGATCGCTATGAGGCCGACCTTCCGAATGTTCGAATAATCATCAAGCGGCGTCTTCTTCACGATACCTTGCTTCGTCGCAAAGAACAGGAATTGATTCGGCTCGAACGATTCAACCGGAATGACCGCGTTGACGATCTCGCCTTGCTCAATCTGCAGCAGGTTAATGATCGGCGTTCCACGCGCTGTACGGCTTAGCTCTGGAATCTCGTAAGCTTTCAAGCGGTAGACCTTCCCTTTATTCGTAAAGAAGAGCAGGAAGTGATGCGTATTCGATACGAATAGATGCTCGACAAAGTCGGTGTCCTTCGTATCCATGCCGATGACCCCTTTACCGCCCCGCTTCTGGCTGCGGTAAGTCGTAACCGGCAGACGCTTCACGTAGCCGGTGTGCGTTACCGAGATGACAACATCTTCACGAGGAATGAGATCCTCATCCAATATTTCATCTTCGCTCGCCATAATCTCCGTGCGGCGCTCATCGCCAAACTTCTCTTTCACTTCTTCGAGCTCTTCGCTAATAATTTGCAGAACGAGCTGCTCATCAGCGAGGATCGCTTTGTATTCGGCAATCTTACGAAGAAGTTCCGCATACTCGGCTTCGATTTTGTCGCGTTCGAGACCTGTCAAGCGCTGCAAACGCATGTCGAGAATCGCTTGCGCTTGATCATGGCTCAGGCTGAAGCGAGTAATCAAGCCTTCGCGCGCTTCTTCTGTCGTCTGAGAAGCACGGATTAACGCAATGACCTCATCCAGATGGTCAAGCGCGATGCGCAAGCCTTCTAGAATATGGGCGCGAGCTTCCGCTTTCTTCAGGTCAAACTCCGTACGACGGCGAATGACTTCGATTTGATGCTCCAGATAGTAATACAGAATGTCACGAAGATTCAGCGTGCGCGGCTCGCCTTTAACGAGAGCCAGCATGTTGAAGCCGAAGTTCATCTGCATCTGGGTTTGCTTATACAGGTTGTTGAGCACGACGGTTGGCGTTACATCGCGGCGAAGCTCAATAACGACACGCATACCGTTGCGGTCAGACTCATCGCGCAGGTCGGTAATGCCATCAATCTTCTTCTCACGAACGAGCTCAGCGATCTTCTCAACGAGACGTGCTTTGACGACTTGGTACGGAAGCTCGTGCACGATAATCCGTGCTTTGCCGCCATTCTCCTCGATCGTTGCACGTGCACGCATGGTCACGGAGCCGCGGCCAGTCGTATAGGCCTGACGCATACCCTCGCGGCCCATAACGAAGCCGGCTGTTGGGAAGTCTGGACCCTTGATGTAATCCATCAGCTCAATCGGAGTAATATCCGGGTTACTGATAAGCGCTTGTACACCGTTAATGACTTCCGTCAAGTTATGCGGCGGAATGTTCGTCGCCATACCTACGGCGATTCCCGTCAAACCGTTAACGAGCAAGTTAGGAAAACGAGCCGGCAGAACAGTTGGCTCATGCTCTTCGCCGTCATAGTTAGGCGCATAATCAATCGTCTCTTTATTGATATCGCGAAGCATCTCCATCGCGATCTTCGATAACCTTGCTTCTGTGTAACGCATCGCCGCCGCCATATCGCCGTCAATGGAACCGAAGTTGCCGTGACCGTCGATCAGCATATAACGAAGTGAAAAGTCTTGCGCCATACGAACCATCGTCTCGTATACGGCAGAGTCACCATGCGGATGGTACTTACCGATTACTTCGCCGACGATTCTCGCAGATTTCTTATAAGGCTTGTCCGGAGACATTCCGAGTTCAGACATTGCAAACAGAATACGGCGATGAACCGGCTTCAGTCCGTCACGAACGTCTGGAAGCGCACGGCTCACGATGATACTCATTGCATAGTCCATAAACGACTCGCGCATCTCGACACCGATATCGCGATCTCGCACTTGCAGATTGTTCTCTTCTGCCATCGTAAACCTCCTAGGGATTGCGTATAACAATAAGCGTCTAACAAACGGCTGCAGCGACTGCATCCACCGTTAGAGGCAGAGATAATCGTATAACAGCGTAATAGATATAGTTTTTTCTAAAATGAGCTGTCCTTAAACGTTTATCGGTCATAAACTTAACTTTATCCAGTTAGGTCAAACGCCCACTCCATGTGCTCTCATCCGCCATAATGTAACAATGATTATGTAATCAGGATTGGCATCTATCGCGATGAAAGCAAAAAATAGGCATTATGCCTATTATAGCATCGTTTTCAAACCCTGTCTCCTTAAGGCTTGTTAGCATTCGCTTCTACTTCCACTGACGAAAGGCGGAGCCCCGCTTGGCCATTCAACGTGTCAAAAGCAAATGGGCCAAAACGAAAGTGCTGATGAATTCCGAACAGCTGAGAGCCCGTATTCCAGTTACAAAAGTGTGGGGGCCTTCCTCGCTTGAGCAGCTGCTGCAAGAGTTCGGAATGGTCTATGTGAAGCCAGATCAAGGCACCTTCGGCCTTGGCGTGATCCGGGTCGAAAAGCAAGCCGACAGCTCCTACTCCTATCAGCACGATACAAAGATTATGCAGTTCTCCTCATTCGAGACACTATACCGTTCGCTTCAGAGGCTTATCGGCAGCCGGCGTTACTTGATTCAGCAAGGGATTCAGCTGCTGAGGTATGAAGGGCGCCGCTTCGACGTCCGCGTCATGGTTCAGCACAATTCGCAGAAGGCATGGGAGACGACCGGCATTATTGGCCGGCTCAGCCATCCTGCCAAGATTGTGACGAACTATCATAGCGGCGGCACACCGATGTCTATCGACGAACTCATGAGCCCACATCTGTTGCAAACGCAAATTAACGGTTACAATTCGTGGCTCGCCGAGCTAGGGGTTGCAACCGCACGACAGCTGCAAACCAGCTATCCCCGCTTGAAAGAAATCGGAATTGATCTCGCCATCGACGAGTCCTTCCAGCCATGGATTCTGGAAGTGAACACATTGCCTGATCCGTTCATCTTCCGCAAGCTTAGCGACAAATCGGTATTTCGCCGAATATACCGGAATTGTGTCGGTTATGGAAGATTCAAACGCCGTACCAAGTAAAAACAAGCCGCCCGGTTCAACGGACGGCTTGCTGCTTGTTTAGATATCCAAGTTTTTAACGAATTTCGCAAACTCTTGAATGAATTCACGTCGCGGTTCGACATTATCACCCATAAGTGTTTCAAAGATATTATCTGCTGCAATGGCATCCTCGATCTTAACCTGCAGCATGGTGCGGCTCTCTGGATCCATCGTCGTCTCCCATAGCTGGGAAGCGTTCATCTCTCCGAGACCTTTGTAACGCTGTACGTTTACTTTCGCGCCTTCGCCGAATTCTGCGATAATCGCATCGCGTTCCTTCTCGCTTTGCGCATAACGAACTACTTTGTTGCGCTCGATCTTGAAGAGCGGCGGCTGTGCAATGTAGATATAGCCAGCCTCGATGATCTTGCGCATGTAGCGGAAGAAGAACGTGAGCAGCAGCGTGCGAATATGTGCGCCGTCGACGTCCGCATCCGTCATGATGATGACTTTGTGGTAACGCGCTTTCGAAATGTCAAAGTCATCGGCAATGCTAGTACCAAGAGCGGTAATAATCGCACGGATCTCGGTATTCGACAGAATTCGATCAAGACGTGCACGCTCTACGTTCAGAATCTTACCCCGCAGCGGCAAGATCGCTTGGAAATGACGGTCACGGCCTTGTTTCGCCGATCCGCCTGCGGAGTCACCTTCTACGATGTAGATTTCACTGATGGATGCATCCTTGGAGGAGCAGTCCGCCAGCTTACCTGGAAGGGCACTTACTTCTAGCGCACTCTTACGGCGCGTCAGCTCACGGGCTTTACGCGCAGCTTCGCGAGCACGAGCAGCCTGAAGACCTTTCTCGACAATCTTCTTGGAGACGGATGGATTCTCGTCAAGGAACTCCTGGAACTTCTCCGCGAAGAACGATTCGACGATACCGCGCACTTCACTGTTGCCAAGCTTCGTCTTCGTCTGGCCTTCGAACTGAGGCTCCGGAATCTTGACCGAAATAATCGCGGTTAAGCCTTCACGAACGTCGTCACCGGAGAGATTGTTGTCGCTCTCTTTAATCGAGTTCGATTTGCGGGCATATTCGTTAACGATCCGAGTGAGCGCGCTCTTAAAGCCGGATTCATGCGTACCGCCCTCATGCGTATTTATATTATTCGCGAACGAATAAATGTTCTCAGTGTAGCTGTCGTTGTACTGCAGGGCAACCTCAACATGGATATTGTCCTTCGCGCCTTCAACGTAGATTGGATCTTCGTGCAGCGCATCACGACTGCGGTTCAAGTATTTGACGAACTCGATAATACCGCCTTCGTACTTGTACGTGTTGCTAGCGCCTGTACGCTCATCGCTCAGCTCAATCTCGATCCCTTTGTTCAAGAAAGCAAGCTCACGAATACGCGATTGTAGAATTTCGTATTCGTACACAGTCGTCTCAGTGAAGATCTCCGGGTCCGGCTTGAAACGTACTGTTGTTCCCGTTTCGTCCGAATCGCCGATGACTTGAATATCATACTGCGGCACGCCGCGGCGATACTCTTGTCTATGGACCTTGCCTTTAAGTTTAACGGTAACTTCCACGTGCTCCGACAAGGCGTTAACGACGGAAATACCGACACCATGAAGACCGCCGGATACTTTATAACCTTCGCCACCGAATTTGCCGCCTGCGTGCAGGACGGTCATAACGACCTCGAGCGTCGACTTCTTCAGCTTCGCGTTCTCGCCGACAGGAATACCCCGTCCGTTGTCGATGACGGTAACGCTGTTATCTTCATGAATAGTCACTACAATACGCGTACAGAAACCTGCAAGCGCTTCGTCAATACTATTATCAACGACTTCCCACACGAGATGGTGAAGCCCTTTGCTGCTAGTGGAACCGATGTACATCCCGGGGCGTTTGCGTACCGCCTCAAGCCCCTCTAGAACCTGTATCTGACTTTCATCATACGTATGCTGATTCGACGACATACTGGATTTCACTGCTCCTCTCAACTACTCTTGCCACTAAACTATATGAGCTTCGAACAAGCCACCTAAGTGGTTGCAAAATGGTGCGAGCGCTTCTTCAGCGTAGAGGATGAAATGGGGGAATAGTAGACTTTGTTCGCTGTTACAACGATGGACTTGGCTTCTTCTTCTCCGATAACTTCTACGTCTTTGCGCTTTCTTGCTTGAGCGACAAATTGCTTGGACAACTTAGAGGACTGCTCGATCGAAATATCAAAAATAGCTACGAGTTCCGCAGCGCGTATAATCTTCTCTCCACCCAAGTGAATGTACATAAGTTTTCCCACCCCTTCGTCTTCACGCCATTAACGGTGTTACTGCTCGACATGACCATCCTTCACTTGATACACGCGGGAGTCATGGAGCTTGCTAATATTGACGCTCTCTAGACCGGTTGTCGTAATAAACGTCTGTACTTTGCTCTGGAATGTCTCAATAAGCTGCGTCTGCCGGTGCTGGTCAAGCTCGGACAGCACATCGTCAAGCAACAGCAGCGGATACTCGCCGATCTCTTCATGGATAAGTTCAATCTCGGCTAATTTCAAAGAGAGCGCTGTCGTTCTCTGCTGACCCTGGGAGCCATAAACCGATGCCTCTTTGCCGTTAATATAAAAGGCCATATCGTCTCGATGAGGACCAACAAGTGTCATTCCACGGCGTTGTTCCTGATCTTTTACATCTGTTAACTTTAACATAAATTGATTAAATAATATAGATTCATCTTCGGCAGGGTCGCTCTCGAACGAGGGCCGGTATACGATTGTGAGCTGTTCAGTACCCCCTGTTATACCAGAATGGATCTGCTGTGCCCACTTTTGAAGCTTCTGTATGAAGTTTTGCCTTTTTTTCACAATTTTAACACCATACTCGGCAAGCTGCATGTTCCACACTTCCATCATCGCCTGATTACTGCTGCCAGGGGCCGATGATTTCAAGTAATTGTTGCGCTGCTGCAGCACTTTGCTGTATTGGCCGAGCGCATGCAAATAACCGGGCTGTACCTGGCCGATCTCCATATCGAGAAATCGTCGGCGTATGCCCGGTGTACCTTTCACTATCTCCAGATCTTCAGGAGCAAACATGACGACATTGAGCGTGCCCACAAACTCGCTTAGCTTGCGCTGCTCAAGTCCGTTAATCTTCGCTTTCTTCCCCTGTGAAGACAACGATAAGTCCAGAGTGACCGGACCATAACGTTTGTCAACTGCGCCGCGAATGCGTGCTTCGTTGGATTGCCAACCGATGAGCTCCTTATCCTTGCTCGTCCGATGGGACTTCGTTAGTGCGAGCACATAGATCGCTTCCAGCAAATTCGTCTTGCCTTGCGCGTTGCGGCCGACAAACAGGTTCACCTGGCTGTCGGTCGCAAGCTCAATATGCTCGTAATTCCGATAATGCTGCAGTTGGATAGAATTTAAACGCACGTTGATTGATGCCTCCCGGTTACTGCTCAGCCGCCCACTACTATCGCTTAACGACGGTAAAGACGCCAAATCCTTTTACATCAACCTTATCGCCTACATACAGCTTCCGTCCACGACGGTTGTCAGGCTCTCCGTTAATGAGCACTTCGTACTCCTGCAGAAAAAACTTCGCTGCACCGCCGGAGTCAATGCATTCGGACAGCTTCAGAAACTGACCGAGCGCAATATATTCTGTCGAAACTCCAATTTCCTTCATGGGTTTTCTCCTAGTCGTTAGCCTGTTGTCCGATACGGCAAGATGAGATACAAACTGTGCTGGTGATCGGTCGGCTTAATAATGATCGGGCTCATTGCTCCTGTAAAGCCAATGAACAGATGTTCGCTGTCGATAACTTTCAGTGCGTCGAGCATATATTTGGAGTTAAAAGCGATACGTAGCTGTTCGCCCTTCATCTCGTTCACTTCAAGCAGCTCCGTTACGCGTCCAAGCTCAGTCGAGCTCGAAGAAATTTCAATGGTGCCGTCCTCTTGCGTAACAAGGCGAACGATGTTCGTCTTCTCCTCACGCGACATCAAATACGCGCGGTCGATCGCATCCATCAATTTTTTTGTATGCAGCACTAGTTCTGTTTTGAACTGCTGCGGAATAATCTTGGAAGTGTCCGGATAAGTCCCGTCCAAGATTCTTGAATAGAACAGCACGTGGCCGATTTTAAACAGCACTTGATTGTCCGCGACAACGATATCCACATGTGTATGATCGTCCGGAACGATTTTCGACAACTCACCCAGCGTCTTGCCGGAGATAACCACATTGGAGAAACGGTAGCCTTCCGGTGTTTCAACACCAGCTGCACGGCTTGCAAGACGATGGCGGTCAGTTGCTACGAATTTCAGCTGTCCTTCAGACAAATTCCACAATGCGCCTGTCAATATCGGTGTTTGTTCACTTGTCGAAGCGGCAAATACCGTTTGACGAATCATGGATTTCAATAGATCGCCAGGAACAGAGATTATTTCGCTTTGCTCGACTGTTGGAAGGATAGGGAATTCTTCTGGATCCAGGCCAACCATCTGAATATCGGTCGAACCGGAGCGGATCATTGTCTGGTGCTGCTCTTTTACTTCGATTTCGAGTTCATCCGACGGCAGCTTCTTTACAATTTCAACGAAAAACTTGGCTGGAAGCACAACGCTGCCTGGTTTCTCGACCTTCGCAATAACGAATTCGCCGTTCTCAACAGGAATAAAGCTTTGGATAGAAATATCGGTATCGCTGGCGGTTAATGTAACCCCTTGGTGAGTAACGTCGATTTTGATACCACCGAGAATCGGAATTGCCGGTCTGGAAGAAGTAGCTTTGGAAACTTGTTGAATAGCGTCATTCAATTGATCTTTGCGAATCGTTAATTTCATAATTTCACTCCTAAAGTAAGCGGGCGAGGAGAGGGTTCTGAAAGGACTCTCGTTTCACCTATATTTTGATGATGTTTTTTTAAAGTTATTAGTAGAAGTCGTAGTAGGGGCACTGAATATGTGGATAAGTGTATCAAACACGGATAAAGCAAGCCTATCCACATGTGTATAGCGTGTGCATAGGCTTGCTGATTAAATGTTGAAGAAAGTGCATAACTTTTTGGTCGAATCTCGTTATATCGCTTCTTCGTATTTAGGTGTGGTTGCGAATCTTATCACTTAGCGTCTGAATAATCTTATATAGCTCCCCATCAACCTTTAGCTGTTGCGTAATCTTCTCATGAGCGTGAATGACGGTTGTATGATCTCTTCCGCCGAACGCTTCACCGATCTTCGGCAGCGAGTAGTCCGTCAATTCACGTGACAAGTACATCGCAATTTGCCTTGGGTAAGCGACAGCCTTCGTCCGTTTCCGCGCTTTGAATTCTTCGAGCTTCAGTCCGTACAGCTCTCCGACTTTTTGCTGGATATCATGCATCGTAATCATTTTTGGACGGCTGGATGGAATAATATCTTTAAGCGCCTCGGCTGCCAGGTGTGACGTAATGTCTTGATTAATAAGCGAGGAATACGCTACAACCCTGATTAATGCGCCTTCGAGCTCACGGATGTTGGTGTCGATCTGGTTCGCGATGTAGACCATGGCTTCGTTCGGAATATCAAGATTCTCAGCCCTTGCCTTCTTCCGAAGAATTGCAATCCGTGTCTCCAGATCCGGAGGCTGGATGTCGATCATCAGTCCCCACTCGAAGCGGGAACGAAGTCGTTCTTCTAGTGTCGGAATTTCCTTAGGAGGCCGGTCACTGGAGATAACGATCTGCTTGCGCTCTTCATGCAGCGCGTTGAACGTATGGAAGAATTCCTCCTGCGTCTGCTCCTTGCCCGCCAAAAACTGAATATCATCGATAAGAAGCACGTCGATATTCCGGTATTTATTGCGGAAGCTCTCGCCTTTGTTGTCGCGGATCGCATTAATGAATTCGTTCGTAAACTTCTCCGAAGAAAGGTAGAGCACGCGTGTATTCGGGTTATGTTCCAAGATATAATGCCCGATCGCATGCATAAGATGCGTCTTGCCAAGTCCTACGCCGCCATATAGAAACAGCGGGTTGTAAGCTTTGGCAGGCGCTTCGGCTACGGCCAGTGACGCCGCGTGGGCAAAACGGTTATTTACACCGATGACGAACGTATCGAACATATATTTAGGGTTAAGCATATGCGTATATGGCTCGTTCGGTTCGTTCTGAACAGCTGGCAATATGACCGGCTGGTGTTCTGCGGGCTCCGGAGGCTTATTCTCTTCAATGACAAATTTAATGTCATATTGGCGCCCCAAAAATTCCTGCAGCGTCGTCCGCACAAGCTTTGTATACCGGCTTTCGAGCCATTCGGCCGCAAAAGTCGTTGGAGCTGTCACAATTACGGTTGAATCACCACTAAACGAAGCCTTAGTCGCTTTAAACCAAGTGTCGAAACTTGGCTTGCTGAGCTTCGTTTGAATGATGGACAGCACCTGGTGCCACATTTCGTGCGTATGGCTATCCACAGATTGTCACTCCTTATCCAATTCGCCACTGAGGGCGCAGTACTGCATCAGATGTCGAAACATCGTGTAATCTGTATTCGTTCATCCACATTATTAAGGGAATGCACAGAAATATTATCAAAAGGGGATGAATGTTGTGCACATTGTTATCCACAGGCTGTTAATAATGTTGAGGGGAAGTTGAAGTCATACACACAGAAAACATATTCATCATAGCAAAATAACCCTTGATATTCAACGATTCCAGCGTTTTTATCCACAAATTCTATAGGTTGTGTATAATAGTTATCGACAACACTAGATATTGTTTATATCTTGTTATCATTTCGACAAAACCTGCGAAATCCCGATAAATTCATCCACATGTTATTAATTTGCCGTCCACACTGATGGTTTTATACATTTATCCACAGAGGAGTTTCAAATGAAGTTTTGGCGACTCTTACCGCTTCCGGTTCCGGTTGACTTTTGGGCTCTTGCATGGTTTAATTGAAAAAGGCGTTTTTTGGCGAGGAACGCTCGTGGTTTGAGGTTCAGGAACTGCGCAGCTGTTTCCGCTTAAACAAACAGACGATCGCTAATCGTGCAAACGATAAGAAATAGGATACGCAGGTACGATTTAATTAGGTATAGGAGGTGCATAGAAATGAGACCGACATTTAAACCGAACGTTAGCAAGCGTAAGAAGGTTCATGGTTTCCGTAAGCGTATGGCTTCGGCAAATGGACGTAAAGTGCTGAGCGCCCGCCGTCAACGGGGAAGAAAAGTACTAAGCGCGTAAGCTTAAGACCACGTCACGTGGTCTTTTTTTCATTTTTACGGTAATAATAAGGGATAAAGGTTCGGTGAAGATGCGCCGTGCAAAGAAAGCTGCGATTGCGTAAACGCGAAGATTTCAGCCGTATATATAGAAACGGCAAATCGTTCGCCAATAGCCAATTTGTTGTTTACTGGTCGCGCCAGATGCAGGCGGATCCAATTCGTCTTGGCGTGTCGGCCAGCAAGAAGATTGGCAATGCCGTCGTTCGGAATCGTATGAGGCGGCTAGTGAAGGAGATTGTCCGTCACCAGCTTGACCGAATGAACGGGCAGCTCGATCTGATCGTCATTGTGCGGAAGCCGGCGGTCGGACTTGAGATGAAAGAGCTTGAGAAGAGCATGCTTCATGTGCTGAAACGTGCAGGTCTTCTGAAGGGTTCGAAGCAGAGCGTATAATTAAGCTTTATTGTAGAATCCGGTCATACTTTGAATGGTCTTCGCGCAGGAACGAAATCGCCTTGTTAGCGCGGTGAAACCGTTTTAGTTTGGCGCTGGAGGCTTGTTTCTTTGTGCCAATAAATGTGATATAGTTTACGTGAATGAAATTGCTGTAATTTCTTTAATGAAGGGCGATTATGCCCCTGGTGCACAGAGAGGAGATTTACATGTTGTCCCGTATTTCGAAACGAACATGGTTAACGGCAGCTTCGCTCATTGCCGTAATGCTTTTTTTGAGCGGATGTTCCTCAACGACTCATCCGGTTTCAATGGATGCCCTGGAGCACGGCAACTTCTGGCAGCGTAACGTTGTTTACTATTTCTCGCTTGCTCTTGAAGAGTTCGCAAAATGGTTTAGAGGCGAGTACGGTATTGCCATTCTGCTTATGGTTATTATCGTTAGAACGATTATTCTTCCGCTTACGATTAAACAGTACCGCAGCTCGAAAGCAATGCAGGCGCTTCAGCCGGAGCTCGCGAAGCTGAAAGAGAAGCACAAGGATAACCCGCAGAAACAGCAAGAAGAAACAATGAAGCTGTTCCAGCAGCATAAAGTAAATCCACTGGCCGGTTGTTTGCCGCTTCTCGTGCAGATGCCGATCTTTATCGCTCTTTACAACTCGATCTATATGAATGAGAACATTCGTGAGCATACGTTCCTATGGCTGCAGCTCGGCGAGAAGGACCACACTTACGTGCTCCCGATTATCGCAGCGATTACGACCTTTATTCAGTCGAAAATGATGCAGTCCCAGCAGAAAGCAATGCCAGCTATGCAAGGGATCATGATGATCTTCCCAGTGCTGATCTTCGTTATGGCACTGAACTTCCCGGCGGCGCTTCCGCTGTACTGGATCTTCAGTAACACATATACGATTGTGCAAAACTATTTCCTATATGTACGCAACTCATCTAAGGGCAAGGAGAGTGTGCCTGCAAAATGAAGAAAATCGTAGCATCGGGCAAAACGATCGAAGATGCTGTACAAAACGGATTAACGGAATTGCAAGTGTCTGCGGATCGCGTCAATGTGACCGTTCTGGAGAAGCCGTCGAAAGGCTTGTTCGGCTTAATTGGAGCGAGAGCTGCTAAAGTCGAGCTTGTACTCGTACCTGTGCTCGTACCTGAGCAAGAGAAGGTAATGGTTTCTGCAGTGGCGGCTCCTAAGGATCCGCTACTTGAGGCGGAACGATTCATTACCGAAGTGGCAAGAACGATGGGACTTGACATTGCGATTGTTCGTAACGATTCGAAAGATGAGCAAACGCTCGCGATATCGGGCGGCGGTGATCTTGGCATGTTAATTGGACGCCGAGGTCAAACGCTTGACGCTTTGCAGTACTTGGTCAACATTGTGGCCAATCGTTATTCCAACAGCCATCTGCGCATTGTGCTTGATGCGGAAGATTTTCGTGAGCGTCGCCGGAAGACGCTTGAGGATTTATCGGACCGCCTGGCGGGACATGTCGTGCGCACGCGCAAAGAAGTGGTGCTTGAGCCGATGTCGCCGCATGAGCGGAAGATTATCCATTCACAGCTGCAGAACCATGCCAAGGTTAAAACATTCAGTAAAGGCGATGAACCGAATCGCCGCGTAGTCATTACGCTTAAATAAGTGCTCGGGCAATGACTCTTTGCGGTCATTGCTCGTTTTTTTAATCACGAGTTAATGAGGGAAGAACAATGATGATACAAGATACGATTGCCGCCATTTCGACAGCTGTCGGAGAAGGCGGCATTGCCATTATAAGGGTCAGTGGACCTAATGCAGTAAGCGAATCCGCGAAGATATTCCGTTCCAAGACGGATGTTGCTGAAGCGGCGTCGCATACCGTCCATTACGGTCATATTGTAGACTCTGTAAGCGGTGAAACGGTGGAGGAAATCCTGCTTACGGTTATGCGGGGGCCTCGCTCGTTCACGGCCGAGGATGTTGTTGAACTGAGCACGCACGGCGGCGTTGTCGCTGTGAAGCGGGTACTGGAGCTGCTGTTGCGCACAGGTGATGTGCGGCTTGCAGAGCCTGGTGAATTTACGAAGCGGGCATTCTTGAACGGAAGAATCGATCTGACTCAGGCGGAGGCCGTTATTGACCTGATCCGTTCCAAGTCGGATCGAGCTTTCTCGATTGCGATGAAGCAATCGGAGGGGATGCTGTCGAAGAAGGTCAAAGCGCTTCGACACGGCCTTATTGAGTTGCTCGCTCATATTGAAGTGAATATCGATTATCCAGAGCACGATGTCGCTTCGATGACGAGTGCGTATATTCACGAGCGCTGCGGGGAAGCTTGTGACGAAATTAACCGGTTGTTAAAAACAGCCGCGGAAGGCAAAATATTAAGAGAAGGCATTGTGACGGCGATTGTTGGCCGCCCGAATGTCGGCAAGTCGTCGCTACTTAATGCGCTCGTGCAGGAGAATAAGGCGATCGTAACCGACATTCCAGGGACGACACGTGATGTCATCGAGGAATATATCACGCTGGGCGGTATTCCACTGCGCCTGCTCGATACAGCTGGCATACGCGAAACGGCTGATGTAGTGGAGAGAATTGGTGTTGAGCGATCCCGTACGGCGCTTGAGGAAGCGGATCTGATTCTGTTCGTGCTCAATGTGAATGAGCCGCTGCATCCCGATGATCAAGAGCTGATGGAGAAGCTGCGGGGCAGACCCGTTGTTGTGCTGCTGAACAAGACGGACTTGCCGGCTGTGCTCGACACATCTTCTGTCGAAGCGATATTCCCGGCAGATGCGATTGTAAGGCTGTCGGTCCTGCATGAGCATGGTCTGGAGGAACTAGAGGGTGTCATTAGCCGCATGTTCTTCAGCGGAGAGCTAGAATCTGCGGATATGACATATGTCAGCAACGTTCGTCATATTACGCTGCTGAATCACGCTAAGCAATCGCTGATTGATGCGATGGAAGCGACAGATATCGGCATTCCGATTGATATTGTGCAAATTGATGTGCGTACAGCTTGGGAGCAATTAGGGGAATTGATAGGCGATTCGGTAGCTGACTCGCTTATTGATCAAATTTTCTCTCAGTTCTGTTTAGGTAAATAATAATGGCAAAAGAGGCAGGGAGGGATAGCAAAATGGGATATCATGCAGGGGATTTTGATGTCATTGTAGTAGGTGCGGGCCACGCGGGATGCGAGGCGGCATTGGCGGCTGCCCGGATGGGGTGCGAGACGCTGCTGTTAACGATTAATCTCGATATGGTCGCATTTATGCCGTGTAATCCATCTATAGGAGGACCGGCAAAAGGTCATGTTGTGCGTGAGATTGATGCGCTCGGTGGGGAAATGGGCCGTAACATTGATAAGACGTTCATTCAAATGAGGATGCTGAATACGGGGAAAGGTCCAGCTGTTCATGCACTGCGTGCACAAGCGGACAAGTTTCTGTATCAACATTTCATGAAGCAAACGATCGAAGAGACAGACCATTTGACGCTTCGCCAGGGAATGGCGGAGGAGCTTATTATTGAGGATGGAGTCTGCGTCGGCATCGTGACGAAGACTGGAGCGGAATATCGCGCGAAAGCGGTCGTTGTAACAACTGGCACCTACTTGCGCGGTAAAGTGATTATGGGCGAACTGATGTACGAGAGCGGCCCTAACAATCAGCAGCCTTCAGTAAAGCTGTCCGAGAGCCTGCGCTCGCTTGGCTTGCAGCTCGTTCGTTTTAAGACGGGTACGCCGCCGCGGGTGCATGGGGATACGATTGATTTTAGCAAAACGGAAATTCAACCAGGCGACGAGAAGCCGAAATTCTTCTCTTATGAAACAGAGTATTCTGACAATGAGCAGCTGCCTTGCTGGCTGACGTATACGTCGGAGGAGACACATAAGATCATTAATGATAATCTTCACCGTGCGCCGATGTTCTCGGGGGCGATCGAAGGTACAGGTCCGCGGTATTGCCCATCCATTGAGGATAAAATCGTTCGTTTTGCCGATAAGCCGAAGCATCAGATCTTCTTGGAGCCGGAAGGCAAAAATACGTCGGAGTATTATGTGCAAGGTCTCTCGACAAGTATGCCTGAGGATGTGCAGCTAAGCATTCTCCGTTCGATTCCTGGTCTGGAGAAGGTCGAGATGATGCGTACAGGCTACGCAATTGAGTATGATGCTGTCGTACCGACGCAGCTGTGGCCATCGCTTGAGACGAAACAGGTACCAGGGCTATTCACAGCTGGACAAATCAACGGTACATCCGGATATGAGGAAGCAGCTGGACAAGGCATTATGGCGGGCATCAATGCTGCACGTAAAGTGAAGGAGCAATCGCCAATCATCGTAGATCGTTCACAAGGATATATCGGCGTTCTTATCGATGATCTGGTTACGAAGGGGACAACAGAACCGTATCGTCTGCTTACATCTCGTGCGGAATACCGTCTGCTACTGCGTCATGACAATGCTGATTTGCGTCTAACTCCGACAGGATATGAGATCGGTTTGATCTCGGAAACGCGCTTCGCGAAATTCACGCATAAGAAACTGATGGTAGAGCAAGAGATCGAGCGTCTGAAAACGGTCAAAGTGCGTCCAGATGAAGAAGTGCTTCAGATGCTCCTAGAAATCAATACAGCACCGATCCAGCAAACCACTGACGCACTCTCGCTGCTTCGCCGTCCGGAAGTTTCGTATGCACTGGTTGATCGCATCTCTCCGGCAGAGGAACCGTTGACAGACGATATGAAGGAGCAAGTCGAGATTCAAATCAAGTATGCCGGATATATCGAGAAACAGCAGCTTCAAGTAGAACGGCTAGCAAAGATGGAGAAGAAGCGGATCCCGGATGATATCGATTACATGGTTGTAACGAATCTGTCGAAGGAAGCGAAGACGAACCTATCGAACATCCGTCCATTGTCTATTGGGCAAGCATCGCGGATCGGTGGCGTTACTCCGGCTGACATCTCGATTCTTCTTGTGTATCTTGAGCATTACAATAAGGTTATTGCTGCACGGGGGTAATGAAGCTATGAATGCTACAGAAACATGGTTTGTTCAATTGCTGCAGGAGCGGGGAGTGGCGTTATCGCCGCTTCAGCTTCAGCAGTTCGAGACGTATTATGAGCTGCTCGTCTCATGGAACGAAAAAATGAATTTAACGGGCATTACAGAGAGGGAAGCGGTGTATGAGAAACATTTCTATGATTCCGTGACCCTCTCTTTCTTTATGGATATGGATAAAGTGAAGTCTCTTGCAGATATTGGGTCAGGAGCAGGGTTTCCGAGTATTCCGCTAAAAATTTGTTTCCCGCATCTGAAGGTGACGATTGTTGACTCACTCAACAAGCGAATTCAATTTCTCCAACACGTTGTGGAGGCACTGGGCCTTACGGACGTCAGTTGTGTGCATGGGCGAGCAGAGGATATCGGCCGTTTAGCCGCACATCGCGATGCGTATGATGTCGTGACGGCAAGAGCTGTTGCTAGGCTCAGCGGATTGAACGAGCTTTGCCTGCCTTTTGTAAAGCAGGGCGGCAAGTTTGCTGCGATGAAGGGTGCAGATCCTGCGGAGGAAACAGCCGAAGCTAAACGCAGCTTGATCGAGCTGAAGGCGAAGCTTCTGCAAACGCATCACATGAAGCTTCCGTTTGAGCAATCTGACCGTCATATTATTAGGATTGAGAAGCTGGGCGCAACGCCAGCTAAATATCCAAGAAAAGCGGGTTTGCCTTTAAAGCAGCCTATTATATAATGACTACAGCCTAATACTTGTTCCACGTGGAACATTTTTTAACCCGGCAAGTCGGTTTAGTCCACAAATTGTATCGAAGCAGTCGTGTGGCGAAACGATTGCTTATATTTGTGCTAGAAATATTACTGTCAAGCAGGAAATCAACTTACAGCCGACGAATTAGAGTAATTACACATACTATATAGGGATATCTTTATTCGTTTCTGTGTGATCTCCGTGAAACGTCAGCTATCGTCTTTAAAGGAAGGCGATAGCCGTTTGCACTTGGGAATAACAATAACTCGGCACTTTGAAATCGGGTGGTAGTTGACGCTATGAAAGAACAGTTCTCGCGTTTGTTCGGATTAACGGATTCGAAAAGCACGAATCAAGACGAAGTGAAGCAGCTACCGGTTGCTGAAGTGGATACGAGTCCATATCAACCGCGTACTGTATTTGATGATGACCGAATTGAAGAACTCAGCCAGACAATTCGCACACATGGCGTTATTCAGCCTATCGTCGTGCGGGTGCGTAATGGGAAATATGAGATTATCGCAGGGGAACGGCGTTTCCGTGCGGTGAAGAAGCTTGGGCTTGAGACGATTCCTGCTATCATTCGTGAATTCAATGACTCTCAAGCTGCATCGATTGCACTCATTGAGAATCTTCAGCGTGAAGGACTTACATCAATTGAAGAAGCTGTTGCTTATCAGAAGCTCATTGACCTACATAACCTCACGCAGGAAAGCTTGGCACAGCGTCTTGGTAAGAGCCAGTCGACTATTGCAAACAAGATTAGGTTGCTTGGGCTTGGGGATACGATTAAAAACGCGCTGATGGAACGTAAAATTACGGAGCGTCATGCAAGGGCTCTACTATCACTTGATAGCGAAGAGTTGCAGCTTAAGGTGCTAGACGATATTATTGCTAAAGAGCTTAATGTAAAACAGACGGAAGCTCGAGTGGCTTTCTATAAAGAAGCTGCGAAGGAAACGAAGAAGCCGAAGCGCATCTCTTTCACGAAGGATGTACGGCTTGCGCTGAACACGATTAGACAGTCCATTGATATGGTGTCCGGATCTGGCTTAGAGATCAAGACGAAAGAACAGGATCATGAGGATCATTATGAGATTGTGATCCGAATTCCTAAGCGCTAATAGAAGTTTCGACAGCCGTCCATTACAGGGACGGCATCGTCATTTGTAGTAACAACATTTAATTGCCCGCTGAACGGACGTTTCATAGCAATATTCAAGTAATCAGCATAGAGGTGAACGGTTTGTCTAAAACGATTGCAATAACGAACCAGAAGGGCGGTGTCGGCAAAACGACCACGTCCGTGAATTTGGGTGCGTGTTTAGCGTCGCTGGGGAAAAAGGTGCTGCTCGTCGATATTGACCCGCAAGGCAATACGACAAGCGGAATCGGTATTGAGAAAGCAGATGTCGCTCATTGTATCTACGATGTGCTTATTAATGATGTACACCCGAGTGATGCTACTTGTCCTACTAATATTGAAGGACTTTATATTATTCCGGCTACGATTCAGCTTGCTGGTGCGGAGATTGAGCTTGTTCAGACGATCTCGCGCGAACAACGGCTAAAGAAGTCTCTAGCATTGGTGAAGAAACAATATGATTATATTCTAATCGATTGCCCGCCATCGCTTGGCATTCTTACGATTAACTCATTGACGGCTTCTGACTCGCTTATTATCCCTATTCAATGTGAATATTACGCACTGGAAGGACTCAGCCAGCTGCTAAATACAGTTCGTCTTGTTCAGAAGCATCTGAACACTACGCTTCAAATCGAAGGCGTGCTGCTGACAATGTTTGATGCACGGACGAATCTTGGCATTCAAGTAATTGAAGAAGTGAAGAAGTATTTTCAACAAAAGGTTTACCAAACGATCATTCCGAGGAATGTCCGCTTGAGCGAGGCTCCTTCGCATGGGCAGTCCATCATCACATATGATCCGAGATCCAAAGGGGCAGAGGTATACCTTGAACTCGCGAAGGAAGTGATTATGTATGAGCAAGCGGCTAGGTAGAGGACTTGATGCGCTTATCCCATCGCTCTCTGTAAGCGAGGATGATAAAGTTGTTGAAGTATCGCTTTCCCAGCTAAGAGCGAATCCGTACCAACCTCGTAAAACGTTTGATGATGATGCGATTAAGGAACTCGCTGAATCCATTAAGCAGCATGGCGTCATCCAGCCGATTATCGTTCGTACTGTACTTAAAGGGTATGAGATAATTGCGGGGGAAAGACGTTTCCGTGCATCTCAGCTCTGCGGCAACGCAACGATTCCTGCAGTTGTACGTAACTTCTCCGATCAACAGGTTATGGAGATTGCACTTATTGAGAACTTGCAGCGTGAGGATCTGAATGCGATCGAGCTGTCGGTTGCCTATCAAGCGTTGATGGACAAGTTCAACCTTACGCAAGAAGAGCTCTCTATGAAAGTCGGCAAGTCGAGATCTCACATTGCCAACTTCCTGCGGCTGTTGACACTTCCGGAGCAGATCAAAGAAAATGTTTCACGTGGAACATTATCTATGGGACATGCCAGAGCGATTGTCGGCGTAAAAGAGGAAGCTCGCAAAAAAGAACTCGCCGAACTGACAATGACAAATGAGTGGAGCGTGCGCCAGCTCGAGGAAGCAATTAAGAACCTTGACCAGCCGGCTGCTGCAAAAGTAAAACCGCTCCCTTCGAAGAAGCAGGACCCTTTTATAGCTGAAGTTGAAGAATCGCTACGCGATCGGTTTAAAACGACGGTGAAGATTAAACAGCAGAAGGATAAAGGGCGCATTGAGCTTCTGTATTACAACAAGCAGGACTTAGAGCGTCTGCTCGAATTGCTGCAACAATTGTCCTCATAATTTCTTCTCATAGGTATAACTTAAATAGCATACTCGATTGGTAACTGCTGCTCAGGTAGGTACCAATCAAGTATGCTATTATTAGCATTAGCGCAAGTGAACGTGGTAATAGGAAGGGGTGTGCATATGCAGTTGCATGAGCAAGGACAGGGACGGCAGCAGGGACAATTGATTTATCTGGATCATGCTGCGACGTCGTGGCCGAAGCCTCCCGAGGTGCTCGAAGCAGTTATGGAAGCGATGCAGCGCGACGGTGCGAATCCAGGGCGAGGCAGCCATGCGATGGCCGTGCGTGCCAGCCGTATTCTGTTTGATACGAGGAAAGTATTGGCGAAACTATTCAGGGTTAAAAACCCGAATGATATTGCATTCGCACTTAATACAACAATGGCTCTCAATACAGCGATTAAAGGATTGCTTGCGCCAGGGGACCATGTCATAGCAACAGCTGTGGAGCATAACTCGGTTCGGCGGCCACTGGAATACTTGAAGAAAACCATCGGCATCCAAGTGAGGTATGTAGAGCCGAATGCAGCCGGCGAGCTCGATGCGAAGCAGGTTGAAGATGCGATTACAGAAAACACGAAGCTAGTGGTTGTGAATCACAGCTCGAATTTGCTCGGATCAATCTTGCCCGTTAGTGACATCGGTGAAATAACACGCAGAAGAGGAATCAAGCTATTAGTCGATGCTGCTCAGACTGCAGGACTGTTGGAAATCGATGTAGAGCAGATGGGGATTGATTTGCTCGCGTTTCCGGGCCATAAAGGGCTGTTAGGGCCGCAAGGGACGGGTGGCCTATACATTCATCCAGAAGTGGATCTGGAACCGCTCCTGCACGGCGGTACGGGCAGTCAGTCGGAAGCGATTGAACAGCCTACAGTGCGTCCGGATCGCTATGAAGCGGGAACGCAGAATGCGGTTGGCATAAGCGGGCTACGCGCCGGCGTCAAGCATATTCTGCATGAGACGGTGCAAAAGATCCATACTAGTGAATGGACGCTAACGCAACAGATGATGGAGGGGCTGCTTTCTGTGAATGGTCTTCGCTTATTGGGACCAGCACTTGGAAAGCCGCGTACAGGTATTGTATCCTTCGTCATCGATGGTGCGGATCCATCGGAGATCGGCTTTATTCTGGACCAGCATTATCAGATTGCGGTAAGGACAGGCTTCCACTGCTCGCCACTTGCACATGGGACGGCAGGCACAACGGAGACAGGCGCGATTCGCGCGAGCGTAGGGTGTTTCACGACGAAAGATGAGGTAGAGACGTTCATTGCGGCGGTAAAGGAAATTAAGCAGCATTACAGTTAATGTGCATCTATGGGGGAGCTAACGTAATATGGATCAAATTAATCTAGAGCCGACTGACTGGGTAACAGCAGGTCTGCTTCTTCTTGTACTCATTCTGCTTATCCGCAGCTTCATGTTGAGTAGTAAGCTTAAACGGCTGCGCGCAAGTTACACGCAGTTTATGCAAGGCACAGGTGTTGAAGAGCTGGAGAGCGTCATCATTAATCTCAAACAGCGCTTGGATGCGCAAGAAGAGGGTCATGGCAAGCTGAAGCAATCTGTTCAGTCTTTAAGTGAAACGCTGAAGAATAAGAAGGGTAACGTCGGTATTCACCGTTACAATGCGTTTGCGGAAAGAGGAAGCGATCTGAGCTTCTCTATCGCTGTCGTCAATGATGGTGAAGACGGCATGGTGCTAAGCGGCATTCACGGTCGTGAGCAGACGTTTCTATATGCCAAACCTGTGAAGGATGGCAAGAGCCAATATCCGCTCACTCCGGAAGAGATCGAAGCCATCAGTCTTGCGTCGCGGCAGGGATCGTAGCGGGCCGTACACATTTCATGATGGATGAGAAGAGGCTGTGCGAGATAATATCAGCCATCCGCATCACAAGATGCAGACGCGTATTCTGCAGGACGAAATACTCCATGAAGCCACCGACATTCACGATTCCTGTGATGTGAATATCGCCAACCGGAGGCAAGTCTTTGTTCACGCCGGCTCCTGGGCGAACCGGTCCTAGACCAACCTGAATACAACCGACGCTTGCTGCCTGACCCAAACAAGCATCGATGCCGATCACAAACGGCTTCCGAATATACTTGTTGATGTCCTGAAGCGTTTCGTCGAGATTCATGGCATGGACGGGTTCCTCCAGCGTACCGTAGAGGTCGAAGAAGGGACTGCGGAATTTGCTTAGCGAAGTGCCGACTAGCGGCCCCAGTGAATCCCCTGTGGAACGGTCCGTACCTACGCAGACGACAACGATCCTGCGGTCTGAAGGAATGCCGCCCAGAAGGTATGTAATGCGGTTGACAAGAAGTGCTGTAATGTTAGGCTCCGTATACGGTACTTTGAGTGGTGTTTCTTTCATTCCTGGCAATTTCATAGATTCCCCTCCCGCCAACTCTATGAACGATGATTACCGAGATAAACATGCTTCCATCTGCTAGAATACATATAAACTAGTAGTGAACTGCCTGTTTACGCTTGGTTACTAGTATATGGTCAGGACAACCATTTTATACTTGGAGTGCAGGACTAAACGTCAATAAAATCAATCAGGAGGTGGGGGAGCATGCTTATCGCGTTTGACTCCACACAGCAAGCGCTCCGAGCGGAGATGCTATTAGAATATGCGGATATTGAAATAGACATCTGTCCGACACCGAAGCAAATAACAGCCGGATGCGCACTCTCAATCCATTTTCCCGAAGCTGATTTGGTAGTGGTGAAAGAGGTTATTGTACAAGAGAGGGTCGAGATTAGAGGGATCTTCCTGCAGGTTGAAGACCGGTACGAGCCGGTAGAGATGTAGGTAAATACGGTGAGAAAAAGAGGGAGAGGATAGCTGCTATGGAGAGAAAACAGTTTGAGCTGGGCGATATTGTACAGATGAAGAAGCAGCATCCGTGCGGCACGAATGAAATGGAGATCATTCGGATGGGGATGGACATTCGCATCAAATGTGTGGGCTGCAAGCACAGTGTGCTAATTCCGCGAGCAAAGTTCGAGAAGAACATGAAAAAAGTGCTGCGTTCGAAAGCGGCAGAGGGTGAAAAAGAGGGAGAGGGCGGAGCGTCTTTAACATAAAGCAACATTTTTTTGAAAAATGCTTGCATTTGGACGAGCCCCATGCTAATATAGTTTTTGCTGATTGACATTCATGGAGAGGTACCCAAGAGGCCCAAGGGGGCTGACTCGAAATCAGTTAGGCGTGTCAAAGCGTGCGTGGGTTCGAATCCCACCCTCTCCGCCATTCCCTTTAGAACAACGAACAAACGGCTCATAGCGAGCCGTTTTTTTTATGCCTTCAAACAAAAAAACTTCAAATAAGAAAAGGAGACTCTCGCGAGTCCCCTTCCGACGGTGATCAATTAGAAAACAGTCATCACTACAAGCTTCGTAAGAAACCTTGGTTCACCGGGATTTAATCGGTGAGCGTGTGTTACAGACACTGGTCTTTGGCACATCCCTCCGCTTCTATGCTGAGTGGACAAAAGCTCCTTGAGGTTCGTTAACATTGACGTACAATGGAACCACACCTCTCTTTAACACCGTCACAGCTATAATGCTCCGTAAGCCTGCATCCTATACCGGCTAGCTGCAAACTTTTTAGTTCATTCGTTTCCACTTGCGATCTTTATTCGACAGGGCAGGGAACTTATCGCCCTTGGCTAACCGCACCTTCTGCGGCTTATTGACCCCCATATGGAATGACGCTTCACCGATCTCGATATAGAGGCCATCATTAGGAGCACGATCGCCTTCTCGGAATTCCGTCCATTCACCCATACTTCGAGCACACCTCCATGAAGGATACATAAATGAGGACGCCATGCATGTCCTGACTTATAGTGTGCTTCTTGCATGCACAGTTCATGAACGGAAGAATGAGGCAGTCATCGCTATTAAATCCGCACTTGTCAATGGGGTACGAAGTTTGGTATAGTATTCAGGTATGCGAGAAACTAACTCGCTCCTTGCTCCCTTTAGTGGGGGCCGCATAGTCCAAGAGGAGGTGAAACATATGCGCAAATACGAAGTGATGTACATCATTCGTCCGGATGTGGAACAGGAAGCGGTACAAGCTATCACTGAAAAGTTCCAAGCGATCATCGGAAACGGTGGAGAGATCATCAAGCACGACGTGATCGGTAAACGCCGCCTTGCGTATGAGATCAACAAGATTCGTGACGGTATCTACGTACTGGTTAACTTCAACGGCACTAATGAAGTTGTTGCTGAACTTGACCGCGTCATGAAGATTACGGATGAAGTTATCCGTTGCCTGATCACAAGAGACGTAGCTTAATTGCTCGTCAAACGTACGTAAGTGATGTTCGATTGGAGGCGATTTACGAATGTTGAACCGTGTTATTCTCATTGGCAGATTAACGAGGGACCCTGAAATGCGTTATACACCAGCAGGCGTTGCGGTAACGCAATTTACGCTTGCAGTGGATCGTCCGTTCCAGAGCGGTGGTCAAGGCGGCGAGCGGGAGCGGGAAGCAGATTTCATCCCAATCGTAACTTGGCGTCAGCTTGCTGAAACTTGTGCGAACTATCTACGCAAAGGCCGTCTAACAGCGGTCGAAGGTCGTATCCAGGTTCGGAATTATGAGAACAACGAAGGCAAGCGCGTCTACGTGACGGAAATTATTGCCGATAACGTTCGCTTCTTAGAATCCGGCAACCGCGATAATGGCCCGCGTGAAGAAGGCGCACCAAGCTACAGCGGTGGAGGCGGCAACTATAGCGGAGGCGGCGGTCAAGGCGGCGGCTTCGGCGGAGGTAATTCACAAGGTGGAGGCCGTACAGGTGGCACACCAAGGAACAACGACAATCGTGATCCGTTCTCAGACGACGGACGCCCGATCGATATATCGGAAGATGATTTGCCATTCTAACTGAAAGGACGGATTAAACATGAGCTTTAAGCAAAGAGATGGTGGCGACGAGCGTCCAGAGCGCAAGTTCGGCGGTCGTAAAGGCCGTAACAAACGCCGTAAAGTATGTTTCTTCACAGCTAACAAAATTACACACATCGACTATAAAGATACGGACTTGCTTCGTAAATTTATCAGCGAGCGCGGCAAAATTTTGCCACGTCGTGTAACTGGTACAAGTGCAAAGTACCAACGTCTTCTGACGGTCGCTATCAAGCGTTCCCGTCAAGTAGCGCTGTTGCCTTACACTACGGAATAGGTTAAATAACGCGTAAAGCGTTTAAACAAGAGGCAGCCCTTAAGGGCTGCCTCTTTTTGTTGTGTCCTTACACGCTCAATCGTGAAGCTTAGAACCGGTTAGACTGCTCCTCGGCAAAATCTCCGATGAACGGAAGTTTGTAGCGTTTGCCTTGCAGCGCGAGGAGCATTAAGGCAATCCATAATATTATTGACAGCGGAGTAAGCAAAACTCCAAGGATCCACCCGATAATCGGGATAAAGCCGAGCAAAATATTAAGGACAATCAAAACAACCGAAACAAGAATGGACTGCATGGCGTGAAACCGCACGAACGTGCTTCGCTTCTCGAGCACAAGAAACAGAATGCCCGTAATGAAGCTGCCTAGGTAACAAAGCAGACCAACGACTTTAGGATCGATCCCCGTCGATGATGGATCAGGTCCGAACGATTGCATATGGATGCTCACCTTCCCTTTAATACGTATGTATTCCATTAATAAGCGAACTATGCGGGGTGTAATCGAATTGTTAGAAGGAACCACTTTTGACAGTGGAATGCTGTTACTCATCTGTAACTTTCACTTGAACAAATCCGTTTAAGATAAGGAAGCTTGCGTTTAATTATGAGTGGTAAGGGAGCGTTACATGAATAAGCCGAAAAAATCACGCATGTATAAATGGTTGGCAGGTATACTTATCGTTCTGGTGCTGGCTGGAACAGCCGGTTATTACAACCGGAACGCGCTGGCGATGTGGGGATTCGATCTGTTCTTGTCAGACAGCGTAAAGAAGAAGCTGGAGAATTCGTACCAACCGCTTGAAGGACATACGCCAGAGCAAACGACCTATAAGAAGGAAGAACCGTTCTCGATGCTGCTGCTCGGCGTTGACCAGCGGGATCAGGAGATCGGCCGCTCCGATACGATGATTTATACGGTTGTAAGGCCGAAGGATGGTGCCATTCTAATGGTATCTATACCGCGTGATACCTACGTAGACATCGTGGGTAAAACAACGAAAGCCGGCAACCAGTGGCAGGATAAAATCACGCATGCCTATGCATTCGGCGGAGCGAAAATGTCGGTAGAAACTGTCGAGAAGTTGTTTGGCTCGAAGGTCGATCATTATGCTACAATTAATTTTACCGGCTTCCGCGAAGTCATTGATGCGATGGGCGGCATTTCGCTGCCGATTACAGAGGACCTCGTCAATGATGATCCAGATCATGAGAAGTTCGTGGTGAAGGCCGGCAAACCGCTGTACAACGGCACAGAAGCGCTCAATTATGTTCGTTACCGCGAAGATGCGGGCGGAGATACGAGCCGCGCAGGCCGGCATCAGATCTTCCTAAATGCGATTATGAACAAAGCTTCGAAGGTTGGTCAGTGGTCGAAGATTCCTGATTTTATTGACATTATGGGCAAGAACTTCTCCACCGATCTAACGCCGCAGCACATGATCGATCTGACCAAGAGCATGCTGCAAACGGATCAGCGCACGATCTACAGCCACACGCTCAAAGGTGAAGGTCGACGTAAAGTAACGCACGGCGCTTGGTACTATTTTGCGAATGAAGAGGATTTGGCTAAAACGAACGCTCTGATTAAAGATTGGCTAGATCCGGCGAAGACGAAAGAAACGCTGCCTCTTCCAGAAGAGTATAAGCAAAAGGAAGAAAAACCGGTTCAGACGCTGTCCAAGGCGGAATCGAAACGAACAACAGAGAAGAAGTAAAGGCAAGTAGCAGCCCAGAGCTCTTCGCGCAATAAGGAATGAAGAAGAAGGGACTGGTAGTCGAACATGAATATTGCATTTTTCCTATTGCCCAAGCAGGAAGTTGTATGGCTGACGATGGATGCCACACTTAGGCAAACACTTGAGCGAATGGAGCATCACCGTTATACGGCTGTTCCCATTCTCGATAATAAGGGCGGCTATGCAGGCACGTTGACGGAGGGCGACCTCCTCTGGTATATGAAGAACAACCCGCATGTAACGTTCGAGCAGACGAACAAGGTGAAGCTGTCGGAAGTGCAGATGCGGCTAAGCAATCGCGCGGTGCAGATTGATGCGAACATGGAGGATCTCGTATCGCTTGCGAAGGTACAGAATTTCGTGCCGGTCGTTGATGATATGAACCGGTTCATCGGCATCGTGCGACGAAGCGACATTATTGATTACTGTGAAGCACTCATCGTTCAATCATCCGTACAATCGAATAAGGAAATGGCTGCTGGCTAATGGAAAATCGCCGTCCTCTTCACATGGGGGCGGCGTTTTGCTTCCTGCCGTTCAAGTCAAGTGGGATGCCCTGGCTGGACAACGTCTCCTGTGTTGCCTCAAAGGTTTTATGCTATAATGGGGAGTAAAGCTTAGAGGTCGTACTAGTAACTTGGCAAGAGGTGAACAGCTTGAAAACCGGCTTAAAGTCGATATTATGGAGCATTGCGGCGCTGCTGCTTCTGCTCTCCATTGCGGTACCCGGATTGAACACGTTAGCGGCTGCAGTCATGATGGTTCCGACTGTTATTCTTTACACGATGTTGTCTAAACGGGCCTTCACACTGCATATGACTGCTGTATATGGAATTGGTGTTCTTGTACTGGGGCTCCCTGCATTGATCGTCGGGCTGTTTTTCCTGGTTCCTTCAATTGTGATGGGGCATTATTACCGCACTGGCGCGCCTGCGCGCAAAGTGCTGACAGCAACGGTGCTAACCTTGCTCGCTGAACTCCTGCTCGAGCTTGTGCTGGTTGATGTGCTGTTTGATTTCTCACTGCTGGATCAAATCCGCAAAGTCATTACATCGACGACGGAGAACTTGCGAGCAGACGGCTTAATGCCGGGCAACTGGACCTCAGAGGTCACAGAAACGTATGTACAGTATTTGATTCATTCTATACCGATGGCATTCATTACGTTATCTTTCGTACTTGCTGTTCTTGCACATGCGATTGCAGCTCCGGCGCTGCGCAAGTCCGGCTTGACGATTGCGAAGCTGCAGCCAGCAAGAGAGTGGCGGTTGCCGCGCATCTTCGTCTTCTATTACTTGATTGCTCTTCTGGCGGATATGGTTACGCCGGATAAAGGCACATCGTTTATGACAGTGGTGCTGCTGAACCTTGTCCCGCTTATGCAAATCGCTTTCACCATTCAAGCGATGGGACTTTTCTTCTTCATTGCGCATGAGCGAAAGTGGAACAAGGCTGTGCCGGTGCTCTTATCCGTGCTGGTTGCGATTTTTCTCCATCCGCTTAGCTTAATTGGGGTATTCGATGCCGCATTCCCCATTCGAAAAGCGTTCAAGAAATCGTAACTACAGGGGCGTGTAGAGGATGCCGAAGTTTCTAATCAAACGATGGCACGGCATGCACCATCTGTGGGCATTCGTGCTGATGATTCTATTAACGGTGACGATCGCCACATACGAATGGAAGCTAGGTATTATTGGGCTCGTGCTATCAGGCGCGGTCGGCTTCTACTCGGTCATGGCGGAGCGGGCGTTTCGCCGGGATTTGAAAGTGTACCTTGGTACGTTGTCGTACCGGGTGAAGAAAGCGGGCAGAGAGGTTATAAGCGATCTGCCGCTTGGCATTATTCTGTATAACGAAGATAAGACGGTCGAATGGCATAACGGGTTTGTGTCGCACATGCTCGACATGGAGTCCGTCGTAGGCGAGTCGCTAGACGATCTGTTCCCGACGCTGTCTCAGGCGAAGGAGCGGGAAGGAACAGTCGAGGCGGTCATTGGAAAATCGGTATATGAGCTCATGTTCCGCTTCGATGAGCGGCTGCTCTATATCCGTGATATTACGCAGCGCTGGCAGCTGGCTAAACGCTATGACGATGAGAAGCTCGCGCTTGGCATTGTCATGATGGATAACCTCGAAGAGGTTACGCAAGGCATGGACGACCAGCAGCGGAGCTCGCTGATGTCGAAGGCGACGGCAGAAATTACAGAGTGGGCGAGTAAGTTCCACGTGTACTTGAAGCGTCTTACATCGGATCGATACCTCGTCATTACGGATCAGAAGACGCTGAAACAGCTAGAGCTGTCGCGGTTTGTCTTGCTGGATGAGGTACGGGAAATTACCGCCGAGAATAAGATTCCGATGACGCTGAGCATCGGATTCGCATCAGGCGCGGAGAGCATCGTAGAGCTCGGTCACTGGGCGCAAACGAGCCTCGATTATGCGCTTGGTCGCGGTGGTGACCAAGCGGCTGTGAAGGTTGGACAGCGCCAGTCGTTCTACGGCGGCAAGTCCAATGCGGTGGAGAAACGGACCCGCGTCCGTGCTCGTGTCGTTGCGCATGCGCTGCGCGACTTGATTCGCGACAGCGATCGTGTCGTCATCATGGGGCACAAGATGCCCGATATGGACGCGATCGGCGCAGCCATCGGGGTGCTGAAGGCAGCAATGATGTACAACAAGGAAGCGTACATCGTGCTGGAGGGCGTTAACCCGTCGATCCAGAAGATGATGGAGATGCTGCGCGAGGATGAACGAATCGCGAAGCGGTTCATTTCACCGGAGCAGGCGCAGGTGCTCATCGGCAGCAACACACTTGTCGTTGTCGTTGATACGCACAAAGGGTCGATGGTGAAGGAGCCGAAGCTGCTCACGCAGACGGAGAAGATCGTCGTTGTCGACCATCACCGCCGCGGTGAAGAGTTCATTACAGGCGCCATTCTCGTCTATATGGAGCCTTACGCATCCTCAACGTGCGAGCTCATTACAGAGCTGCTCCAATATATCCATGACCGCGTGCTGCTGGACGTCAGAGAGGCGACGGCGCTGCTTGCGGGCATCACGGTCGATACGAAGAGCTTCTCGCTCCGTACCGGCTCCAGAACGTTTGAAGCGGCATCGTTCCTCCGCCGCCATGGTGCGGATTCAGCGCTTATCCAGCGCATGATGAAAGAGGATCTTGCCGAGTACCTCAAGAAGGCAGAGATGATCAAGCAAGCCGAGATCGTCTATGACCATATAGCGATTGCCGTCACCGAGCAAGGCCGCCAGTATACGCAGCTCTTAATCGCGCAGACGGCCGATACGCTCCTTAATATGACGGATGTGCTTGCTTCGTTCGTCATTGGCGAACGGCCTGATGGTCTCATTGGCATTAGCGCGAGATCGCTAGGGCATATGAATGTGCAGGTTGTCATGGAGCGCATGGGCGGCGGCGGGCATTTGACGAACGCCGCGGCACAGCAGGAAGGCACAGTAATAGAAGTAGCGCAGCGTCTCAAACAGGTGCTGCATGAACTTGATAAGGAAGAGGGGTTATTCGAATGAGAGTTATTTTTCTGCAAGATGTAAAAGGGCAAGGCAAGAAGGGTGAGGTTAAAGAAGTATCGGAAGGTTATGTCCGCAATTTCTTGTTCCCGAAGAACTTGGCTAAGCCAGCTTCCGACGGGAACTTGAAGACGCTTGACCTGCAGAACGCTGCCGAGGTCAAGAAGAAGCTCAAAGAGAAGGAAGATGCGCAGGCACTTGCTTCACGTCTGGAAGCGGCTAAGGTCGTTATTAAGACCAAAGCGGGCGAAGGCGGCCGTCTATTCGGCGCCATTACGAGCAAACAAATCGCTGAGGCGCTTGAAGCGCAAGGCGTGAAGATTGATAAACGCAAGATTGAACTGGAAGAGCCGATCCGCACCCTTGGCGTAACACAGGTGCTTGTGAAGCTGCATCCTGAAGTTAAAGCGAAGCTGAGTGTCCATGCAACAGAAGAATAATAAGCCATTCAAGGGGGATTCAAACGACCAGATGAGTAACGAGCAGCTGATGTTTGATCGTGTGCCGCCGCAGAATATGGAAGCAGAGCAAGCGGTACTCGGTGCAGTTCTATTGCAGGCGGAAGCGTTAATTACGTCGATGGAGCGGGTGAAGAGCGAGGATTTCTATTTGCCTTCTCATCAGCTGATCTTCGAAGCGATGATTGAGCTCGGCGAAGCGAGTCAACCCATCGATTTGGTCACCCTGACTGCTTATTTGCAGGACCATCAGCAACTGGAGGAGATTGGCGGAGTCAGCTATTTGGCGAAGCTCGCCAACTCCGTACCGACTGCGGCGAATGTTGACTACTACGCACAAATCGTAGAAGAAAAGTCGATGCTGCGCCGCCTGATCCGCACAGCAACGAACATCGTCTCGAACGGTTATGCCGCAGCGGAAGATGTAGGAAGCATGCTGAGCGAAGCCGAGTCGCGCATTCTGGAGATTTCCAACCGCAGATCGAGCAGCGGTTTCATCTCAATTCGCGATGTACTGATGGAAGTGTTTGAGAAAGTTGAGTTCCTGTACACGAACAAAGGCGGCTCAAGCGGCATTCCGTCAGGCTTTACCGACCTCGATAAGATGACGGCAGGTTTTCAACGAAGCGATTTGATTATTATCGCGGCACGTCCTTCCGTAGGTAAGACGGCATTCGCTCTTAACGTGGCGCAGAACGTCGGCGTTCGTGCCAAAGAAACCGTCGCTATCTTCTCGCTCGAGATGTCCGCAGCTCAGCTCGTACAACGTATGATCTGTGCGGAATCGAATGTCGATGCAGGACGTATGCGTACAGGGTATTTGGAAGGCGACGATTGGGAAAAGCTAACGATGGCGATTGGTTCACTGTCTGAAGCACAGATCTATATCGATGATACGCCGGGTATTACCGTTGCGGATATTCGTGCGAAGTGCCGCCGACTGAAGAAAGAGCGCGGACTCGGCATGATTCTGATTGACTACTTGCAGCTCATATCAGGGCGCGGCAAAGCAGGCGAGAACCGTCAGCAGGAAGTATCCGAGATTTCTCGTACGCTGAAGCAGATCGCGCGTGAGCTTGAAGTGCCGGTTATCGCACTGTCGCAGCTGAGCCGGGGCGTTGAGCAGCGTCAGGACAAGCGTCCGATGATGTCTGACCTTCGGGAATCCGGTTCCATCGAGCAAGATGCCGACATCGTAGCGTTCCTCTACCGGGACGATTATTACGATAAGGAATCCGAGAAGAAGAACATTATCGAGATCATTATCGCTAAGCAGCGTAACGGACCCGTTGGTACGGTCGAGCTGGCGTTCCTTAAAAGCTTTAATAAGTTTGTCGGATTGGACCGTACGCACCAGGAGCCTGGACAGGCTTCCTAAGGCTATTGCCAGCGTCGTTCTAGCGTCGACAGCCACCTTACAGAAATTCCGAACGATTGTGTGACGCTTACCACAATCGTTCGGAATTTCGTTGACTTTACAGGGGTGGACTGCTACACTTATCATGCTGCCAAAGACTGGTGGCCATTTTAGTCATGTTAGTCGAGCACTTGCAAAACTTGTAATGGGGGTATAACCATGTCAACGGTAGTAGTAGTCGGAACCCAGTGGGGAGACGAAGGCAAAGGGAAAATTACCGACTTTCTGGCGGATGGCGCTGATGTTGTAGCGCGTTACCAAGGTGGTAACAACGCTGGCCATACGATCATAATCAACAATAAAAAATATAAGCTTACAATGATTCCATCCGGAATCTTCAATGAAAATAAAGTATGCGTCATCGGCAACGGCATGGTCATCAATCCAGCTGCATTGATCGATGAAATTAACTATATCCATGAGAATGGTTTCTCCACAGAGAACCTGAAGATCAGTGATCGCGCGCATCTGATTATGCCGTATCACCTCGTGCTGGACGGCCTTGAGGAAGAGCGCAAAGGCGACAATAAGATCGGTACAACTCGCAAAGGGATCGGCCCTTGCTACATGGACAAAGCTGCTCGTAACGGAATCCGCGTCGCGGACCTGCTCGATGCAGAAGAGTTCGAAACGAAGCTGCGCCGCCTTGTGGAAGAGAAGAACCAAGTGATTGAGCAAGTATACGGCGGCGAGAAGCTGAATGTAGATGAAATCTTGGAGCAATATCTTGCTCAAGCTGAGATTCTTCGTCCATACGTAACTGACACTTCGGTTGTTCTGAACGATGCAATAGACTCGAATCAGAAAGTGTTGTTCGAAGGCGCTCAAGGCGTTATGCTCGATATCGACCAAGGTACGTACCCGTACGTAACATCGTCGAACCCGACAGCTGGCGGCGTATGTATCGGCTCCGGTGTTGGTCCTTCGAAGATTCAGCAAGTTATCGGCGTGGCGAAAGCTTACACGACTCGTGTCGGCGACGGTCCATTCCCGACAGAGCTGAGCAATGAAACAGGCGACTGGATTCGTGAGAAAGGTCACGAGTACGGAACAGTAACAGGACGTCCGCGCCGTGTAGGCTGGTTCGACACGGTTGTTGTCCGCCATGCACGCCGTGTTAGCGGTATTACTGGCTTGTCCCTGAATTCGCTCGACGTGCTGTCTGGACTTGAAACAGTTAAGATCTGCACAGGCTACAAGCTGCGCGGCGAAATCATAGAGCATTATCCGGCGAGCCTTAAGCTCATCTCCGAGTGCGAAGCGGTGTATGAAGAGCTTCCAGGTTGGAGCGAGGATATCTCGAATGCGAAGACACTGGCAGATTTGCCAGAGAATACGCGCCGTTATGTTGAGCGTGTATCTGAGCTAACAGGCATTCCGATTGCGATCTTCTCGGTTGGACGTAACCGTGAGCAGACGAATCCGGTTACACCGATTTACGTATAATGACTTGAATTATTGTGGATAGCGGCCAAGTGGCTGCTATCCTTTTCTTTTTGCCATAAAGATGAATGGTTACTGGAAAGGGGGGAAATACTAAGAAGTACGGGCGAAATGCCCCTTCAGGGGAGGGTGAACGAAATGTGGAAACTAACGAAATTAGGCGGATGGCTGGCGAAGACGATTGCCGCGGCGCTTCTCATCAGTTTCTTGTCAATCTGGACGACCGGATATATCGTGAATAGCTATGTCGAAACGCTGCTCAAGCAGTTTCATATCCCGCTTGAAGAGAAGCCTTTCGCGCTTAGCGGCGTATGGGGGGAGCTGTGGGGATCAGATCCAGCGGTAAAATCAAACGGCAGCACGACGGCTGATTCCGATTCCGATAAGACGGCAGCGACGACCAGTAAGGACCAGGACGGCAGCAAGAATGAGAACGATTCCGTTGATGCATTCAGCCAGCAGCCATCAGGCGAGCTTAGCGATATTGGCGGAGGCACGGGGCCGAAGGGAAATAGCAGTGCGGCAGGAACGGATAGCGATCAAGCCGGATCGCAAACGCAATCGCAATCTCAAGAGAGTGCAGATTCTTCCAAGGATGAAGTAGCTATGACGACGGATCAGCTGAATGAGGCCAAGTCGCAAATTAGCGATGCCGATAAGGAGAAGTTGTTCAGCATTATGATGCAGAAGCTGCCGCAGGAGACGTTGCAGAAGATCTCGAAGCTGATGGAGGACGGGCTGACAGACAGCGAAATGACACAGGTACAGCAGCTGATGGCGCAGCATTTGGACCGAAATGAGTATGACGAAATGCTGTCAATTCTGAGCAAATATTAATTTTACCAAAAGGCCGTTTGGTTGAACCCCTATATTGCGTTATGTTAAAGTATAACTCGTAGCCTGGCAATGAACGATTTTGTTGTCGAAAACGATCAATTTTACGAAACATATCGCGAAATAAGGAGACGAACATGGCCTTTTTTAATGATAAGGGTCGATTCCGGAAGCTGCTTCAATCTATCCGGGGCGATAGACCCGTCAGTACGCAAGGACAAGCTGATACGCCAAGTGAAGGCAAGACGGTGCAGCGGATGCTGCGCAAGAAGCCGCTCTTAGCTGTTGTCGGTGGAATCGCAATACTTGCAATTGTCGGATTTACCGGCACACAATATGTGAAAGCTCATACAGTAGATTTTGTTGAAGTATATCATAATGGCAAGCTTATTGGCGAAGTGAAGTCGAAGGAGCAAGTCGCAGACCTCATTAGCCGCAAGAAGCAAGATTTGATGGCAAGCAAAGCTAAGATGACGATGGTCCTCGATACGGGTAAGATCACATTCGGGGCTAAGAGCGCTTATAAGGCTGAGCCAGACACCGCGATTACACTGCAGAAGCTCGAAGGTTTATTCGGCTCTCATGCTGAAGGCGTTGCACTCGTTGTTAACGGCAAAAACGTCGGTGTCGTGAAGGATAAAGCGACAGCAAATGCGCTGCTAGCACGCGTGCAGAACAAATATGCTCCGCAGACGAAGACGGGCAAGGTAGCGGAAGTCACCGCGTTGTCGTATTCTGACGACGGTACAGTGAAGTCCAAGACGGCGCTAAAGTCTGTGAAAATTGTCGAGAACGTCGCTTTGAAAGCAGAGGACGTGCAGCCGGCGGATATTGCCGATCCGGAGCAGCTGTACCTGCAGATTATTAAGGGAACGGTTAAGCCGACGAAATATACGGTTCAAGATGGCGACTGTGTCGGCTGTATTGCACACAAGTTCGACATATCCCCTCAAGTGATTTATGAGCGGAACAAGTGGATCAAAGATGATGTCATCAAAGTCGGTGACGTGCTTGATCTGACTGTACTTAAACCGCAAGTGACTGTTCAGACGGTAGAGAACGTAACGGAGACGGAATCTATCGATCCGCAAACCGTTATTCAGAAGAACAGCAACATGAAGGCAGGTCAGCAGAAGGTCATTCGCGAGGGGCAGAGCGGGAAGAAACAGCTCGTATATCGCCTCGTGAAGCAGAACGGCTATCTGATGAGCGAAGAGCTGATCAGTGAGGTCGTGCTTGAGCCTTCCGTACCGGCTATCGTCATGAAGGGTACGAAAGTCGTTCTGAATGAAGGCAGCGGTCGTTTCGCGTGGCCGGTATCCGGTCATCGCCTGACGAGCTACTTCGGTCAGCGCTGGGGTGCGCTTCACCGCGGTGTCGACATGGTCGGTAACCATAATATTAAGGCTGCAGACAATGGAACGGTGACGTTCACCGGGACACGTCCGGGACTGGGCAACTGCATCATTATCAATCATAACAACGGCTACGAGACATACTACGGCCACTTGAGCAAGATTACGGTCAAGAAGGGCCAGACGGTTGAGCAAGGCCAAAGCATTGGCGTAATGGGCAACACGGGCCATTCCTTCGGTACGCATCTGCATTTTGAGGTTCATAAGAACGGCGTTCTGCAGAATCCGTTGAAGTATCTATAAGCAAGATTACGAGACACCACCTGGTAATACCGGGTGGTGTCTTTTTGTTTGGATGAAGGTAAACCATTGTGGCGACCTCATTCTCGTGTCCACGCAAAACATTGTCGCTAGAACCTGCGTGATTGTTTTCGCGTAACGCAGAATGATTCGCCAAGAGCCTGGCGACATCATTCTCGTGTAATCGACCAAATCTCCCCTGATATGAGGGAACTTTCATTGGGAACTGCTGTCCCACCTATGTTAAAATAGATAAAGATTGCATAAGCGACAGGCGGTGTAGCGATGCACGGTAAAATATTAGTAGTTGATGATGAACAACCGATTGCGGACATTATAAAATTCAACCTCGAGAAGGAAGGCTATCAAGTCATTTGCGCCTTCGATGGGGGAGAAGCGGTGCGGCTCGCGTTCGAAGAGCTGCCTGATTTGATTTTGCTTGATTTGATGCTGCCGGTGAAGGATGGCATGGACGTATGCCGCGAAGTGCGGACGCGTCTGCAGACGCCGATCATCATGCTGACAGCGAAAGATACAGAGCTGGATAAAGTGCTTGGCCTTGAGCTTGGGGCAGACGATTACGTCACCAAGCCATTCAGCACGCGCGAGCTGCTCGCACGGGTGAAAGCGCATTTACGCCGCACGAAGAACGATGCTGCAACGGCTGCAGCAGCAGCTGCGATTAGCGGCGCTGCCTCCGGCGCAGGTACGACAACGGCAGCTGGTGTGGAGGAGAAGCAAGGCCTCGGCATCTTTAATCTGTTTATAGATACGGACATGTATGTCGTCTACAAGGACAATGAGCCATTGGACCTGACGCACCGCGAATACGAGCTTGTCTACTACTTGGCGCGTAACTGCGGCAAGGTTATGACGCGCGAGCATTTGCTTCAGGCAGTATGGGGCTTCGAATATTTCGGGGATGTGCGTACCGTCGATGTGACGATACGGCGTCTGCGCGAGAAGATCGAGGACGACCCGAGCCGTCCGGAATATATCCTGACCCGCCGCGGCCTTGGATATTTGATGCGTAATCCAAAATCCGGCGGGTTCGGCTACGGATGAACGGGATACGCTTTTTCCGAACGATTCAAGTAAAGCTGATCATTATCTATGTATTGCTCATTCTGATCGCAATGCAGCTGATCGGCGTTTATTTCATCAGTACGATGAAGACGTCGCTGACGTCGACATTCACGAACAATATGAACGAGCAGGCGAATTTGCTCTCGCAAATCTCGGCCCAGACGCTATCGAATCAGCCGGATCAGCCGGGCAATTCGGGCGAGCAAACAACGGAGGCGTACCTCGGCGTACTCGTCAGCAACTTGTTCAGCATTAGTGAAGCTGAGATTCAAATTCTTGATGCGAGCGGCAAAGTGCGCGCGACGTCACTGCAGTCCCATCAATCCTACATTGGCAAGAAGAACACGTCGCTCGTGGTCAGCCGCGCGCTGCAAGGGATTCGCGACAATGAAGAGGAGATTATTGATGAGGACGGCATTCGCAAGAAGGTCATCGCGAAGCCGATTGTCTATAGTGACAAGATTGTAGGAGCCGTCTACCTAGTTGCTTCTATGAAGGAGCTCTATTCGACGGTAGACCGGATTAACCGGATCTTCATGTCGGGGATGCTGCTTGCGCTTGGATTGACAGGCGTACTTGGAATTCTGCTAGCTACGACAATAACCAATCCGATAAAAGCACTAACCAGGCAGGCAGCGGCCGTCGCGGAAGGTCAATTCGACCAGCGCGTGCCGGTTCTCGGCAATGACGAGATTGGCCGCCTGAGCGAAGTGTTCAACGATATGACGATGCGCCTGCGCGACGCGCTGTCGGCCAATGAAGAGGAGAAGGAGAAGATATCCTCGATTCTCGCAAACATGAGCGATGGCGTCGTTGCGGCAGATGAACGCGGCGTCGTTATGATTACGAACCGGCGGGCGCAGGAGATGCTGCGCCGGGATGATTGTGAAGGCATCCGCCTGAGCGATCTGTTCAGCATGGAGGAGTCGCAGATTACGGCGCTGCTGCGAGGCGGCGAGCAATCTGCGGTTCTCTATCAGGTGCAGACCGAGGGCGAAGAGGAAGAAGAGCTGCTGCGGCTGACGATGACGCCGATCCATCGCCGCGATCAAGGCATCTCCGGCACGATTGCGGTGCTGCAGGATGTAACGGAGCAAGAGCGGCTGGAGCAGTCGCGCCGCGAGTTCGTTGCGAACGTATCGCATGAGCTGCGGACGCCGCTGACGACGATTAAGAGTTATGCGGAGGCGCTTGATGACGGTGCGATGGATGAGCGCGAGCTCGGACAGCGCTTCGTCGGCGTCATCCGGAACGAGACTGAGCGGATGATTCGTCTCGTCACGGATCTGCTGCACCTGTCGCGCCTGGATTCGAATCAGGCGCCGCTGCGCCGGCAGCAGACGAATGTGCCGGATATGCTGGAAGAGGTTGCTGACCGCTTCTCCTTCCAGCTGCGGAAGAAAGCGATTCGAGCGTCGGTACGAGTCGAAGATTCCATTACGTCAGCATTGCTCGACCGGGATCAGATTGATCAGGTGCTCGATAATCTCGTATCCAATGCGATCAAATATACGCTCGATGGCGGACGCATCGAAATCTTCGCCCGCAAGCTGGAGCCTGCATCCATCGCGATTAGCGTGAAGGATACGGGCATCGGCATTCCGAAGCGGGATCTTGGCCGCATCTTCGATCGGTTCTACCGCGTTGATAAGGCGCGTTCGCGTAACATGGGCGGGACAGGCCTCGGGCTGTCAATTGCCCGGGAAATTGTGAAGGCGCATGGCGGCACCATTACGCTCGATTCGGAGCTGAATGAGGGAACAACGGTAACGGTCATTCTCCCATCACAATTGAGTGGAGGTGAGCGGGCGTAATGGACAAGCTGAAGACAATCGTGCTTACAACGCTTGTAATTATGAGCTTGATTCAAAGTTATTTGCTCGCTTACAGCATGCCTGGCCTCGGAGTCACGAATTCTCCGCAGCAGCCCTATGTGCAATCGGAACCGCTGGGGCAAGAGGAGAAAGTTGAGAACGTTATTTTCCCAGAGGATATGGTGCTGCATCTTGGCAAAGGGAAGCACACGGTGCTGTATCCGGCGTCCAACTTCTACAATCTAATCTTCGGCAAAATCAAAAGCCGTGAGTTCAAAGGATTCCAGCGGAGCCCTGCGGCAGTGGTTGATTGGGACGATGTGCGGGATCGCGATCAGGGGCTTGAGCTGCGATTCGGTCGCGGCGTGCCGGTCGAGCTGCTCAGCAAAGTGCTGAAGCTGGAAGGCGACGTAAGCTTCATGAGCGACGTCATCAATCGAATTTGGATTTATAAAAGCAGTGACCGTGATGAGGTAAGGACGTACTTCTTCAGCACGGACAATCTAACGGTATATGAATCTGTGAAAGCGGATTTGACCGCTCAAGACGTGCAAATGTATGTCGGCTATGGCGAGTACCAAGTGGGCTATCGCAAAGTCGGCGATGATATCTATATTCCGGACGGACCGATCGAGTCGATGCAGTCGATGGTCGGATTCGATAATTATTCGGCAGAGCAGGTGCAGCGCTACTTCTTCATTGATCCTGGTGTTACGCGGGTCATTAGCGACCGCGGCGGCTCGCAGATCTATACAGATGGCAAGCGCGGCCTGCAGGTTGAGCAGAACGGGCGATGGATCAGCTATACCGACCCGGTTGTCGGGCAAGGCCAAGAAGACAATGAGAGCCAGAATGTGTACACCGCCATTCAGTTCATTAACCAGCACGGCGGCTGGGACGGCATGCACAGGTTCGTGCAAGCAGGCTCTTTCGAGCAGAGCGTACAAGTGCTGCGATTCCAGCAGTATTATGGCTCGAATCCAATCATTCCGCTGGACCCGTTCCTGTTCGGAAGCATGAGGCTGCGGATGCTGCAGGGCGTCGTCTCGGAATTTGAGCGGTCGCTTCTGACCTTGGAGAAGAAGCCGAAGAGCCGTGATATTCGCTGGCTGCCAGGCGGCGATATGCTTGAAGGTGCGCTGGAGCGTTACGGGCGCAGGCTGGAAGTGACCGCGCTCTACCCGGCTCTGCTCGCTTCGCCGGCGGACAAGACCACGATGCTGCTATCGCCGGTATGGGCGGTGCGGCTGCTCGACGGGACGCAGGCTGTGCTGCTGCAGGCCATCTCAGGCGGCTATAAACCGCAGCCAGGCGAGCCGGGCGGTGCGCCGCTCGTGAATCAGACACCTCCAATTAATGGCGGTGCCGGCAGTGGCGGCACTATTGGCCTGACCGATGGGCACGGCATCCTGCCTGGCAGTTCGGGCGCAGGCAGCGGGAATGCGGAGAGCGCCGCTAATGGAAGCGGCGGCGCGAAAGAGGGCTCCACAGTAGATGGGACGTCCACGGCTTTGAGCGATGCTGGCAATGGCAGGTAAGGGACACGGTTGTATTTTCAGGTGGCATGGCCTTAGAAGGAGATGAACGGATGGACTGGGGCAGGGCGAAGAGTGTGTTGATTTTTGCGTTTCTGCTGCTGAATCTCGTGCTTGGGTACCAGCTCTGGTCCAATATTCGGGAAGGGCTTCGCACGAGCGCGAACGTGAGCGATCTGTCTCCTGAGACGCAAGCGCTCATGGAAGAGAAGAAGATTAAGCTCGGGGCGAGCATTCCTTCGGAGACGCCTGAGCTGCGCGACCTCACGTATAAGGTGAAGGTCGGTCTCGGCAAGGGCGAGCGGCATGAGCTGAAGACGCCGGTCGATAGCAAAGTCGTGTTTGTCGATAAGGATTTGCAGGCAAGCCTGGGGGGCATCATTCCGGAGCTTGATGAATATACGCTCGGTCCACGCTTAGAGAATGAATTCATTCTCTACCGGATGGCAGAGGGTCGTCCAATGTACGATGTGAAGCTGGAGCTGTTCTACAGCAACCAGAAGATTACCGCCTATAAGCAGGATTTGATCGAGCTGCTTCCTTCGGAGAAGGCGCAAGCGCAGACGGTGCTGTCTGCGACGAAAGTATTGACGAGCCTGATTGAGAACCAGCTGAAGAACGGCGCGGTCATTGAGGAGATTAAGCTCGGCTATCACGGGCAAATCTTCAACTCGGATACGCAGGTATCGGCGCCGACGTGGCGCGTGCTGCTGGAAGATGGCGGGCAGTACTACATGAATGCGATCAGCGGGGAAGTTGTGACGGAATAAAGGTGTTTTTGGGGAAAGGGCAGGTTCGAACAGGGGATGGGAATTCGGTTTACGGTACTTGGGAGCGGCTCGACCGGTAATGCAACGATTGTGCAGTGTGAGGATTCGACAGTGCTCATCGATGCCGGCTTGAGTGCGAAACGTTTGGATGAGCTTATGCGGATGCAGGGCGTGGCGGGGCACGAGATTAATGCGATTCTTGTGACCCATGAGCATTCCGATCATATTAAAGGACTTGGTGCTTTCGCAAGGAAGCATAATGTGCCAATCTACGCGAACGAGGCGACTTGGGGTGCGCTGGAGCGGCATGTGGGACAGATAACGCCGGAGCAGCGGGTCATTATGGAGACAGGCGAGACAGCGAACTTCGGTTCGATGCGAACGACGTCATATGCGATCTCGCATGATGCGGCTGAGCCGGTCGGTTATGTGTTTGAGGATGACAATGTAAAGCTGAGTCTGGCGACAGACCTTGGCTATGTAAGCGATAAAGTAAGGCGTATGATTGAGGATTCGGATGTGCTTGTGCTAGAGTCGAATCATGACGTTAATATGCTGCGGATGGGGCGTTACCCGTGGAATATTAAGCGGCGTATCTTGAGCGATATCGGGCATTTGTCGAATGAGGCGGCTGGTGAAGCTTTATGTCAGCTGATGACGGACCGCACGAAGCGGGTCTATCTGGCGCATCTGAGTCTCGATCATAACATGATGGACCTTGCACGAATGACGGTGAACGAAATTCTCGAGAACAACGGCTTCTTCTTCAAAAGAGATGAGCATCCGCTGCGGGAGACGTATCACGACCGCCCTACGGCATGGGATGAAGTGAGGCGACGATAAGCTCGTCCAATTCCGTGTCGAGCGTGTTGATTCTGCGTTCCAGCTCCTCCGGGGAGATCAATCCTTTGTCGATGAGCAGCTCGGTTACGGCACTGAGCGTGAGGAGGGTGCGATAGTGATCCTCTTTGAGATCAGCGAGCTTGGCTACGAGATTCAGATGATCGAGTGCTGATGCTGCGGACGAGGAAGTGGCTGGCAAAGCTTTGCGCGGCATATGGATTCGCTCCTTTGATCGCCTTTGCTGGCGGCGGCTTGGGATAAATTAGGAAGTTCATATTATTATTGTAGTCTATTCTACCGATATCATTCCTAGATTCGAAAAATAATAATCTCTGATTGCCGCTCGTTCGTACATACGAGAGTTAGGCATCGAGAGGAGCGATTATAGATGAGCTTATTCGATGATGATTTCTATTCGACGCGCGTGTCTCGGCGTACGCTTTGGGAGAAGAACCGCGCAGCTGGCACGCGTCGCAGCGGCGGCCGTTCGGCAATGCGTATTGCGCTGACCTCTTCGCTGATTAGCGCAGCGGCGGTGGCTCTCATATTCGGATTGTATACCGGGTTTGACCGGGGGAGTGAAGCGGTTAAAGCGGTAGCGGGCATTACGAATGTGTCGATGAACGATCCGCTGGAGAAGACGATCTCGGCGGCGGCGAAGGTACGTCCGGCTGTCGTGAGCATCATTAATGAGCAGGCGATGCCGGCTGGTCAGGGCGGAGTTGGATCGGGCTCTGGTGCGGATGGCAGCGGCGAGGCGTCTGGTGACGGTTCAAAGGATCATCTGCAGCAGGCTGCACTTGGTTCTGGGTTTATTTTTGAAAAGGTGGACGGCAAGGCGCATATCATTACGAACAATCACGTTATTGAGGATGCAGTCGCTGTAAAAGCGGTGCTGAACGATGGCGAGACACGTGATGCGAAGATTATCGGCAGGGACGAGATTACAGATCTAGCTGTGCTGGAGATTGACGCGAAGGGCATTGATACGGTAGCGCAGTTCGGCGAGTCCGAGGATCTGCGCGCGGGTCAATGGGTGATGGCGATCGGCAATCCGCTCGGTCTTAGCGATTCGCTGTCGATGGGCATTGTGAGCAAGACGAAACGGATTATTCCGGTGTCGCTCAGCCAGGACGGCAACTATGACTGGGAGCAGGAAGTCATTCAGATTGACGCGTCTATCAACCAAGGCAACAGCGGCGGTCCGCTCATCGACTTGGACGGACATGTGGTCGGCATCAACAGCATGAAGATCGCCGATTATGGCGTTGAGGGCGTAGGCTTTGCGATTCCTTCGCATTCTGCGCTACCGATCGTACAGAGCTTGCTGGAGCATGGCAAGGTACTGCGTCCATACCTAGGCGTGTACACGATGGATCTGTCGCGGTACTTGGAGCAGCAAGCGGCAGCAGCTGCGGCTGCGCAGGGAGCGCAAGATGACGGTAGCGTTCAAGGAGAGGAAGCGGGTCCGGACGGCTCTGCTGGCGTGGATGGCTCCGCTAATGCAGATGGCTCGGATGGCGATGCAGGTGCTGGTGATGAAGGCGGCTTTGCACCGGGCGATGGCAGTGACGGTGTGATCGCGCCTCAAGAGGAGCTAAAGCTGCCGGATACTGTCCATGATGGCGTTATCGTGCTGCAAGCTGTTGGTCCAGCTGAGAAAGCGGGTCTGAAGTACAGCGATGTTATTGTGAAGCTGGACAATCACCCGATTAGCAGCACGATGGATCTGCGCAAGTATCTGTACGGCGAGAAGTCCATTGGGGACGAGATCAAGGTTACTTACTACAGAGACGGCGAGAAGCAGACAACGACGTTTAAGCTTGAGGAGAAGACGGAAGACTAGCGGTATAGTCATGAAGAAGCGGATCAGCTCGTGCAGTTCCTGATTAGGGCCTGCGTATGACGGGCTGATCTCTTTGCGTGGATGGAAACGAAATGAAATGAAATGAATCGAAGAGAGCTGGGGGATTTAGACAGATGTATTGTGTATGCAAAGAGCATGTGGAGCTAGCGATTGATAAGTTTGTGGACGAGTATGAGGATGCGCCGGATATCGTCGATCTGGTGAAGACGAAATTCACGGAATGGGAAGCACCGGCCACTTGCGACATGTGTCAGAGCATAGCCGAGTATTTGGTGGTGTAGGCGATGCATATTCAGATAGCAGCAGTTGGGAAGCTGAAGGAGAAATATCTCGTGCTCGGCATCGCCGAATACGCGAAGCGTCTTGGCCCGTACGTGAAGCTTACGCTCACGGAGGTACCGGACGAGCGTGCGCCCGAGACGATGAGCGCCGCCGAGGAAGCCATTGTTCGCGAGCGCGAGGGTGAGCGGCTGCTCGCGACGATAAAGCCGGACGCGCATGTCGTCGCGCTGGCGCTGGACGGTGAGCTGTGGTCGAGCGAGGACCTCGCCGGGCAGCTCGATCATTTAGCCACGTATGGGCGGAGCCACGTGGCTTTTGTCATTGGCGGGAGCAACGGCCTCGCGCCCGCCGTCATGAAGCGCGCCCAGCAGAAGCTGAGCTTCGGGCGCATGACCTTGCCGCATCAGCTTATGCGGCTGGTGCTGCTGGAGCAGGTGTACCGGGCGGTGAAGATTAACCGGGGGGAACCGTATCACAAGTAAGGCGAATAATCCTTGAAGCTGGGCTTCATTCTACCTATACCACGGGTATCCCTATTTTGTAATTAGGTGTTCTACAGCGTAAAGTCGCGGTGCCTTTATGCCGTGCTTTCGAGCTTCCGATATAACTTCCTGTACGGCGTAACCAACCTTAAAGTGGTTATGCCCGACAAGTGCATAGGCCATGCCTTTAGGTGAAAAAATAACTCTCAAAAGAAATCCAACAACTCTTGGTGGTAGGGCGCCTACCACTCTTGTCATAACATCAGGTTTTGAGCCTTTTGCCTTCAAAACAGGGATCATTTCTTTCATATTACGACCAATTCCAACGAGCGCTTCGGGTGAAGAAACTACGTTTTTAAAACTGCCGCTCTTTAATACTTCGACTTCCATTGCAACGTTGAATGCGAAGTGGTTCCAGAACCAGCTTCGAGGATCCTTTTGAACCATTATCTTGAAGCCTGTCTCAGCAAAAAGCTTGCGAACCTCTAAATCTCTTTGAGTAGGCTCGGATTCAAATGTTCCAAACTGAACTGTCTTGTAAACACCGCCGTAGAGAGTGTTTCCTTCAAATCCACCGCCGCCGCCGGGGAAGCCGAAAACAATTTGACTGAGCGGAATCGGCTGAACAGCGGATTGAGGATCCTGCCAAAAGTTATTGAAAAACAGAACGGTTGCATTTCCAACTCGTGGCGCAAGGTACTTCACCGCACTTGATACTTGCTCGGGGTTGACACTCATGAAAATAAGGTCATAATCGTGATATTCCTTTATTTCTTCATGTGTTACAATAGGCCATTTTTCTTTGACTAGCCGTTCTTTTTTACTCCGCCTTGCATCCCATATTTCTAAGTTTACATGTGGGCCATAGTCCGCCTTCCGACCTTCGCGAACATAAAACTCAACGGTATGGCCTGCATTTTCAAACGCCCAAGCGTACTGTGTTCCTACAGCACCGCGACCGAAAAATAGTATTTTCATAAATCTTCCCCCCCCACTAAACATTTGTTGAATTTTCAACAAATGTTTGATATTTTTAGCATATTGATTTGTGGAGGGAGATTCAATAGTTGCATTTGTTTCAACTGTTGAGAACTCAACACATTGCGCTAATTTGTTGAATAGTTGGAGGAGAGTTTTGTGGATAGAAGAATACAAAAAACAAGGCACTCGATTATGAATACTTTCATCGACCTTTTGGCTGAAAAAGGGTTTGAGAAAATAACCATTAATGACATTGCCGAGCGTGCAAACATAAACCGAGGGACTGTTTATCTACATTACGTAGATAAATTCGACTTGCTTGACAAGTGCATTGAAACATATGTTGAGTTGCTGTTACATCACTGTGCCAATAGTGCTGACACCAATCTAAGCGCAAGCGCATTTCAAAGCGTATTTGAATATTTGGAGAAAAATTTTACAATATACAAGTTGCTTCTTAGCAATGAGGGAGTTGGATTTTTCCGCAACCGCTTATATGCCATCATTGCGCAAACAGTAACCGAGGTTGTCGGTATAAAGTCAGAAAACAGCGCATTTTCAAATGAAATGACCACTCATTTTTTGACTTCCGGGTTTATTGGGGTATTGGAATGGTGGATCAATAACTCCATGCCCTGCAATGTGGAGGAAGCTGTTGAGCAACTTATGTATTTGCTAGAACCATATACCAAGCACCTTGTATCACACTAACCTTAATATCAGGTTTTTTGCGATGTAAAATCAAGTTAAGCGGTTCATTGCCTATTTTCCACACATATCCCAATGCTATTTTTATTTAGTAATGATATTAACCGCGAGATACCGCAAATTGGGCGGATGACGTATACTTGTTAGACAACTTAATAAACAATGTATCCTAAAATAGATGGAGATGTGAAATGAGTAAAGGTAAAGTATGGAACAGAGGTAAACACAACGGTAGAGGCCTACCTCCTCGTAAAGAAAATAAGAGCCCTGATAATCCGAGTGGTAATACCACAGGGAGCTCGGGAGTAGAGCCATCCGGGCTAACAAAGGACAATATTTCATCTCGCATAAATACAGTGAAATTAATGAATAGGGATAACTGGATCGGCCGCGTCACTCCAGTGAAACGCGAAGACTTGGATAGAACTTAAATCTCTCAGAGTAGAAGAGACTTATTTTCGCCTGATGTATTATTGGCTGTTACTGTCTTGATGAATTCGGAGTACTTGTCGAGGAGCAGCTCTTTAATCAGAATGAGCTTATCCATACTAATTCAATGAGTCCTCCTATGAATTAATTAGCTCGTTTATTAATAAAGCTGCCGATTCTCGGCAGCTTTATTTTTATTGCCGTACCCTAAATAACGGCAAGTTTTTTTGGTAGCGGATGGGCAAGCTCCATGCCTAGCATCAGCCATCTCAGAGTGGGAAATTCCCTAATGTGGAGCCGCCCTGAGGGATTTCGTCACTCGCTCGGCGAGACTTGCCAGGGTACGTTCGAAAGTGGTCTCATCATTGAGCGCTCTACTGAGAATTAATCCTCCCTGAATCCCGGCAACCGCCTCCTCTGAAATTTCAGCAGCGGTTTCAATGGATGCTCCTGCTCGAACAAGTGCGGCACATAATGCATCGATCCACCTTTTAAAATACTGTCGAATCATCGAAGCGAACCGATCCCGCGTCTCGTCAAGAGCAAAAGCACCGACAAGACATATCCGTTGACCCGATTGAAAATACGAATCGACTTCGCGCCACATGGTTTGAATAGCCGCAAGGGGTTCGTCCCGTTCGAGCGGCTCAAATACGTTACTTATGAACCATTTATCTATGTGTGCGAGAATCTCGGCGGCCATTTCCTCTTTCCCTCCAGGGAAGAAATAGTAAAGACTTCCTTTGGAAAGTCGTGTACGGGCCGTGATCTTGCTCAAGGATGCACCTTCGTAACCGAGCTCGCGAAAAACCTCAGCAACCATCGGAATGACATCTGCCTTTTCGAATACGGTACGGGTCATAGGCCTAGATCGGTTAAACCGGGATGGTCATCGGGGCGCCGTCCGAGTGGCCAATGAAATTTTCGTTCGGATTCACTAATCGGCATATCATTAATCGATGCAAACCTGCGCTTCATCAAGCCATCGGCAGCAAACTCCCAGTTCTCGTTCCCGTATGATCGGAACCAATTTCCGCTATCGTCATGCCACTCGTATGCAAAGCGCACTGCGATCCGGTCATCGGTGAATGACCAAAGCTCCTTTATGAGCCGGTAGTCCAGCTCCTTAGCCCATTTTCTTGCGAGTAACGAGACAATTTCTGTTCGACCGACCGGAAATTCAGTGCGGTTCCTCCAACGGCCGTCCTCTGTATAGACAAGTGAGACCCGATGCGGGTCTCGACTGTTCCAACTATCTTCAGCCATCCGGACTTTATTAATTGCGGATTCGCGTGTGAATGGGGGAACGAGAATACTCATTTAAATCTCCTCACCTTCATTTCCATTTGTTATAGTATAGACCGATCGGTTTACGACTGCAAGTAGCACAGGATAATAAGATGAGTGGTACGGTTCACTGATCGTACTTTAAGGTTTTATTTTTATCGAAACAATAAAAGTACCGCCTGTAGTGTTGTTAATATTCAGCATAAGGTCTTTTCCCGAAACAGTATCGGGTTCAAGCAAGATTTGCTGTAAACGAAATGAGCCATGATCGGTTGCAACTTTTTTTGTCCAAATGATCTTGCTGTTATCCTGGATTTCCAGTGTAACGTAATCACCTACCCAGCCATTACCTGACACTTCGAACGGTTTTCCTAGTTCAATCATCTCCGGATAGTTTAACAAAGAGCGTTCTGGCATCCATTCTTTATGCCTATCAATAAGAAATTCAAACAATGCTGGAGAATGAGCAAAATAATTGTTGCTATGATTGCCTTCGGACATATGGATGGATACTTTATCTTTCTCCGGTGCGCAACTATTTCTGGAATATCCATTCAGTTGATCACATACCCACGCAGGAGATATCTGTATCTCTCTACCTGATTTCAAGCTGACATGAAGAGCAAAACTCATTTTCGGTTCACTAAGCTTGGAATTCAATTCAGGAGTCGCCTGATTGATCCATTGCAGCAACTGATCTATTCGATCTTTATCCGTATCCGGAAATAAAGGCTGACTGACTTTCGGGGACGGCGTTGGTGGTGACATGGTAACCCATTGAATGTCGTTGACTGTCCATCGTACATTCGTGGCAGGAGGATTATCCTCAACCACATAATTCTCCGATTGCATAGGAGTGGAATGCTGGGCATGTGGTGATGGTGTTTCTTTACAGCCGATGAGCACGACAATCGCCAGCGATACAATAAAGAATAAACGAATAATAGAGATCAACTAGCGAGCACCTCCATAGCAGATTTAGTAATATTCATGCGAGTCTTTTCACAGTCTACCATAACGGATAGTACCAGGAGTGAAATTAGGAAATATCCTATTCTTTTTTATGTTTCATTACCAAAAACTATATAATAATCAACCTGTAATGTTATATAATACAGAAAAATATGGATTAGTTTGGGTGGATGAACGAAGACAGCTGACTTGGGGGACTGATTATATGAAGCTACAACGATTGTTTATTGGAGTGGTAGTACTGCTGCTAGTTCTAGTGTTCGAAGGCAGTACGCAGGCGCAGGCCGCTCCTAAAGGAAATAGCGGCAACAATGCGACAACAGCATTGAAGCTAGTTGTCGATAATCGACTTACGATGGAACTGTCATATGAAATCAATGGGACAACATGGGTACCTGTAGCTCCGATTGCAACAGCACTTGGCGGTAAAGTGAAGGGTGCGAATGGAAAGACGAGTGTGCAATGGGGCGAGACGATCGTTACCCTGACGATTGGTTCCAAGAAGGCTACGATTAACGGGGATGGAATTCTCCTGCCTCAGGTGCCTATAACGATTAAAGGCAAGCTCTACTTGCCATTCAAAGCAATCGGCAGTGTGTTCGGAATCAATGCTGTATACCACGCAGCAGATAAGAGAATTATCCTTACAACTAAGTTCAAAGAAGCAATTATATATGGATACGCAGATGATAAGAATGGGCAGCCTGTGCAGCAAGGATCTATTACGTTCTTGAGCCAAGATGCCTCGTCTACCAGATATACAGCCAAGATTACAAATGGTTACTATCGTGTCGGCGTACCTGAAGGTACATATTCAGCAGAGGTACTGCAAAAGGACAATGCGCCCGCTTTGACAGTCAATCTTTCGGGCTACACCGTTACTGTCAAAAAAGAGAAACGCGTATTTCTGCGGGTATCACAGCCTCAGCCAGATTTGACGATAAACGTACACTATGAGGATGGGAAGAAAGTAGAATCGGGTACTCTCGCGGTGCATACGAACGGTGGAGAAGCAAAGGTTTCAATTTATCAAGGCCAAGCGGACTACTACGTAGAGGAAAAGGAGCAGCTCTTCTTCGATAGCATCACAATCGATCATGTAAATAACCAGCAATGGGACGTATATGCCATTTATGAAGCTGATCCGGAACTAGGACATGCTATAGTGGACGTTACCGTTCATCCAGTGAATGTGCGGTTGCAGGTAAAGCAGAACGGCGTTTCTCTGAAAATGGAAGGCTCTATCATGCTGAGCGACCCACAGTCTGCTGGGAATGGCCTATACGACTACAAACTGGTGAATGGAGAAGTTGCTCTGTATTTGCCGCAAGGGTCTTATGAGTGGATTGATTATTGGACCTATGGCTCGAACCTGCATGTTCAGGTTAGCAAGAAGTTTGAAGTCACGGACACTAAGGCATCCATGACTGTTGTCAGCGACATTCTCGGCAGTAAGGTCCAAGGCGTCCTTCAATCTAGTGAAGGGGCGCCAATGAAAGGAGGAATATTGTTTTTCTCCTTAAACAGCGACCCTAATCATGCCACTGCGGGTATTGCAACTGTTGATTTTAGCAATGGAAAGTATGCAATCATCCTTCCTGACGGTACTTATTCAGTGACTTACAACGATTCAAATGGTCAAATGCATTCCATCACGGATTCCTATGTTGTGACGAATGGGACGGCTATTTCGCCGAATCTCGTCGTTAATTAGTAGTAAAGGCCATCCCGCAAAGGATGGCCTTTAAACTTGCTCTTAAAGCTCTTGTTTAGATAGCAAACGAGGTAACCTCGAACAGAATGCCATCAAGAGCCTTGAAGTAAAGCGTGTAACCGCCACGCATCGACTTCGGACTACTTTCCTTGCTAGTCAGCCCCGCAGCTATAAGCCTAAGGCAGAATTGATCTACCTCTTCTTTCGTGTCCACGTAGAATCCGACATGGAAGCCATCGGGGTAAGTCGGAATCTCGCCTTCTACCAATCGACTTAAGACGAGCGTAAACCCCGCCTCGTCTTTCATAACTACAATGGCATCACCTTTCCGATCCGTAAGCTCAAAACCGAATATATCAGCGAAAAAGATAACTGCTTCCGACATATTGTGTACGCACAAATTGAGGTGGTTTAGCTTCATTTCTATTGCTCCTTTACTATTCTAATGCCTTTAGATTAATCTAATGGTATTAGAATATTTCTTCTATGCTATACTTGTCAAGTGAAAGGGTGAACCCGTTGGCTAGGAAAACTCGTACAACCAATACTCCGCTGGACCAGACCAGAATTATTCAGACAGCGTTGCAATTGCTGGAAGAAATCGGTCTTAAGGAATTGAGCATGAACAAAATCGCGAACAGGCTACAGGTGAAGACTGCGTCGCTATATTATCATATCCAAGACAAGGGTGAGCTCATGGGACTGCTGGCCGATCGAATAAGCAGTACCATGGAGTGGCCGGATTCATCTCTTCCTTGGAGGGAGCAACTTGGGCTCTGGGGGGAAGCTTTCCGTAAGATCCTTCTCTCGCACCGGGATACGGTGGAACTGTTCAATTCCAGTATAGCCATAGGCTATGATCGTCTTAAGCAGGTAGAGAAGCTATACGCGTTATTGTCATCTGTCGGTTTCCCGGACGAGCAGGTGCCTTGGGTAGCTTCGATTTTGAAAAATTATGTGCTTGGATTTGTAGGAGAAGAGGTAAGGCTGCGATTGAATACTGAGCAGGGTTCCATCTCGAATATGGAGCTAAGTGAACGCTATAACCAATATTATAGTCAACTACCTTCAGGGGAGTTCCCTACGGTAATCCGTTTGGCGTCGTACACGACAAATTCCGATTGGGCGAAGGAGTTCAAGTTCGGTCTTGATGTTCTGACAGAGGGACTGGCGATAAAGATTCTGCAGAATCGATAAGGTTGGTGACTATTATGAAGATAGAATCAAGAGCTACATATATATCTAACTCACACGAAAAGTGTTTGGATAATAAATTAAATCCTGATGATCTGCCAGCTCCTAAAGAGAAATTGCCGGATAGTGTGTTGGAGCACAAGAAGAGGGTACTTGATGATACCATCTCTGTAGCAAGGCAATTTATGACGAGGTTAATATCTGATTTAGACGGGACGGCTGTTTTGATCTGTATCACTGATCATGAAGGGTACATCCTAGAATTGTACGGCGATGAAATGATTAAGTGGCAGATTGAATCATTAGGTTTAACCCCCGGAATCCGATTAGAGGAAGAGAAGGTTGGAACGAATAGTATTGAAATGGCATTAAGAATGGAACAACCCGCCAAGCTTATTGGATCAGACCATTTCTTCCGTTGTTTACATGAAAGTGCTTGTATCTCTGTACCATTTCGTTCTTCAGGCAAGATAGGCGGAACCATCTCGATGATGATGGCCGCTCATCATATAAGTCCATACCATGTGGGCTTGCTCCAGTCTGCTGTAGATTCAATAGAACGAGAGGTAATTGGAAAGAAGCAGAATAAGAAATTATTAGTCTTGAATCAAGTGCTCATGGAAAACAGTCGAAACGGGGTTATTTTGACCGATGAGGACGGGCAGGTAGTTGAAATCAATCCTTATGCGGAGAAAGTTTTATCTAGCAATAAAGGTGAACTACGCAACCGTCCTATTACGGAAGTAGCGGTTATCGGAGAATACATGGGCTGTGTTCTGAGCGGCGGCAAAAAGTATGAGGATATAGAGATATCGATATCGAATAAAACGTTTTTATTCGACTCATTCCCAATCTATGATGAATTGGGCCAAATTATCGGCGTATTTGGTCAGTTTAGAGATATTACAGAGAGACTTGTACTAGAAAGACAACTCATGCTAAGCGAGAAATTGTCGGCTATAGGTAAAATTGGTGCTGGACTTGCGCATGAGATTCGAAATCCGCTTACGTCAATCATAGGATTATTAGCGCTCCTCAAAGAACATTTCAAAACAGCTGACCATAAGCAAAAGGATTATTTTAGAATTATCTTCAGTGAATTAGAACGAATTAAAGCGCTTGTTCAGCAATTAGTAATGATGGCTAAGCCAGATCAAAAAGAAATCGTAATAACTAGAGTAGGCTTACATGAACTTATTGAAGATATCTTAGCGTTAATGGAGAATGACTTTCATAGTAAAAATATTAAGGTTCATTATCAACCCTTATTTACAGACAAGATTTATATAGATAAGGACAAAATCAAACAAGTCATTCTAAATATGTTGCAAAATGCCTTTGATGCAATCGACTTAGATGGGCACATATCTGTCGTTATCCGGCAGAGCGAGCTTAATAATGGGACTGAAATCGTGATCAGTGATGATGGATGTGGCATGGATAAAGATACGTTAGAGAAGCTCTCTACTCCTTTCCATTCAACGAAAAAATACGGACTAGGCCTAGGATTATCGATGAGCTATCGTATGATTGAATTGCATAAAGGAAGAATAAAAGCAGAAAGCGAGCATGGAAAAGGGACAACCTTCATCATATGGTTGCCGCAAACTTAAAAATTCAATATATATGAGGATGCTTCATGAAAAATTTTATTATCTTCGGAGCAAGTAAAGGATTGGGCGAGGCATTCGTCAAAGGATTGCCAGAGCAAGGTGATCGTGTTTGGGTGGTTTCCAGAACTTATCCTAACAGCGTAGAGCTTGAAGATGGTGTCCAGAAATATTGGATTGAGGCTAATTTGGCGAAATCCGATGCAAGCAATCTAATTGCGAATACATTAAAGGACGTTACGATAGACGTATTAATATATAATGTCGGGATATGGGAGAGCAAGGGGTTCAGAGATGACTATGATTTTGAGCAAGATGATCCAGCTGAGATCGCGGGCATCATTAACATCAATGTTACTTCTGCTATTACCTGCATACAGAAGCTTCTACCGAGTCTGAAACAGTCAGCTAACGCCAAAATTTTCTTAATCGGCTCCACGGCAGGCCTTGAAAATAATGATTTCACGCAAGTTACTTTCGCAGCTTCTAAGTTCGGGTTGCGTGGTATTGGAAATTCGATAAGGGAGCATGTAAAGAAGTATGGGATCGGTGTGACTGTTATCAATCCTGGTGAAATTGCAACCCAGATTCCATTGGAAGATGGAATTGAGAAAGTCTTGTCCGCATACAAGGGCACACAGATTCCGCTTCAAGATATTGTTTCTTTAGTTAAATGCGTAATGAACCTCTCTAGAGCCTCTTGTGTAAAAGAAATAAACATTCCAGCAATGTTGGATACAAATGCGTAGTCGACATAGACAGAGACTGGGGGTTTTTAAGCTGAACCATCTGCTACTGGCAGACGATGATCCCAATATTAGAGCGCTGGTGCGTTATGTTATGACCCGTGAAGGGTATAGCGTGCATGAAGCTCGCGACGGGGCCGAGGCGGTAAAGGTTATGGAACGGTCGTCGATAGATATCGCTATCATTGATGTGATGATGCCGCATATGGACGGGTTTGAATTGTGTGAGCATATTCGGCAGCATTACGACATCCCGATTATATTGCTCACGGCCAAGGATCAGCTGTCCGATAAGGAACAAGGCTATCTAAAAGGAACGGATGACTATGTGACCAAGCCTTTCGAGCCGGAAGAGCTGCTCTTCCGGGTCAAAGCGCTGTTCCGCCGCTATAACCGGGCGGCGAATGACATCATTCGGATTCATCATATGACCATTGATCGCAAAAACGTTGAAGTGAACGACGGCCAATCTATTATTTTACTGCCAATGAAGGAATTTGAGTTGCTAGCCCAGCTGGCACAGTACCCAGGGCGTCTATTTTCCCGCGACGAGTTGATCCGTCTCGTTTGGGGGCAAGATTATGAAGGAGACGACAATACAGTTAATGTACATATCAACAGACTGCGCCAGCGCTTTGTCGATTATGCGGATGACTTTGTTATTCAGACCGTTCGAGGCATCGGCTACAAAATGGTAGTGAGGGAAAAATGAAAAGTCTGTACTATCGTGTGATACTAATCACCTTAGCCGTCATCTTCGCCAGCAGTGTGCTGGGGTTCCTCGCTTCTAATAGTTATTACCATATGAAGCTCAAACCGGTCAACGATGAGAAGCTTGTATCGATTGCGGAGAATATGAAGAAATTCATTGAATTTGATCCCGCGGATATGGAGCGATATCTAGGCAATGCGGCTGCTTTAGGGTACGAAATCTATGTGACGGATGGGCATGAAGAATCGCACTTCTATGGGAGGAGCTTCCGTGAGCAGGATCTAGACGAGCAAGAAGTCAGAATCGTTCTTGGAGGAGGCACCTACCACGGTGTGGCGCAGTTTCCAAATAAGGCTTTCATCACAGGATTCTTCGAGAACCGATTAAGCAATACGGTAGGTGTACCCATCCAAGCATCTGGAAAGACGTACGCCTTGTTCATGCGCCCGGATGTATTGCTGCAGTTCGGGGAGCTTCGAACCTTCTTTGCATTGATCGGATTGTTGACCATCCTCATCAGCATTTTATTCTTCTTGGTGAGCACTCGCTATATAGTCAAGCCAATTACGAGGTTATCCGAAGCGACCAAACGCCTCGCACAAGGGAACTATAATCTTCGCCTAGTGACGGGGAGAAGTGATGAAATCGGTCAGCTAGCCGAGCATTTTATGACGATGAGCCGGGAGCTGGAGCGAGTCGATCTGGCACGCCAGCAATTTGTATCGAATGTATCGCATGAAATTGGGTCGCCACTTACCTCCATCCAAGGATTTGCTAAAGTATTAGCGCAAGGAGATTTGCCGCAAGAAGATCGCTTGCAATATGCCTCGATTGTTGAAGCTGAAAGTCGCCATCTCTCCATGCTGAGCAAACAATTGTTGCTGCTCTCTACGCTAGAACAAGGAGAAGAGGCGCTGAACAAGAAGCACTTTTCCTTACGGGGTCATATTCGTCAAGCCGTGCAAGTACTGCAATGGCAGCTGGATGAGAAGGATCTTTTACTAAAACTATCCGTTCCAGAATCCATTTCCGTTTATGGCGATGAAGTGCTTCTGATACAAGTATGGACAAATTTGCTGAGCAATGCGGCAAATCATATTCCATCGGGCCGAAGCATCGACATACGGGCAGAGGACATGCAGCTTCACACCCGCATTATGATTTCGGATACTGGGGAAGGGATTGCTCCCGAGCATTTGCCTTTTCTATTCGATCGTTTCTATCGTGTCGATCGCGCACGGGAACGTGCTACGGGCCGAACGGGATTGGGACTGGCCATCGTGAAGAAGATTATGCAGCTGCACGAGGGAACTATCGAAGTGAGCAGCACGCAAGGGGTAGGCACCTGTATGACGGTGACGATTCCCAAATTGTAATGTGTTATTTATGCGCCATTTATATTCGCTGCCTAAACTGGAGACATCCAAGAGGAGGTTCGCTAAATGTATCTGGCTATTCGAGAAATGAGGTTCGCTAAAGTCCGTTACTCGCTCATTGCAATTATTATGCTGCTTATCGCTTTCCTGGTTATGTTCGTTACCGGGCTTGCGAATGGGCTCGCCTATGATAATGCGGCATCGATTCAGAACATGGACGCTACGCATTTTATTATGGAGAAGGATTCGAATCATCGCTTCACCCGTTCGCAACTCAGCGAACAAGTATTGAAACAAGCAAGTTCAATCGCTGGACAAGAGAACGTGCAGCCGCTTGGCATCAAGATGACCACCATGACAGCAGAGGGAACAACGAATAAGCTGGACGTGACGCTTCTTGGAATGAATCCGGAGGGCTGGTTGATGCCCAAGGTGTCCGAAGGTGAATCGATCACATCCAATGGGTCTGGACGAATACTTGTAGATCGTAAGCTGAAGGATGCGGGGATTGACCTCGGTACGATAATGGTCGATCAGGCATCAGGCTTGAAATTAGTAGTTAACGGTTTTGTCAGTCATGAATCGTACAGCCATTCGCCGGCGGTATTTCTGAATGAGAATGACTGGAAGAAGATCCACTCAGATACAGTTGCGCGACCGGGAACAGGAAGTGCACAAGACGGCAAGGCCTATAATGCAGTTGCCGTAAAGGCGGATAAGCACCAAGTGGAGCAGCTTGTTGCAGTCTTCCCGGACGCAGAGATCGTTACTAAATCAGATGCTGTTTCGGCAATCCCGGGCTACAAGGAGGAGCAAGGATCATTATGGATGATGATCATTTTCTTGTTTATCATTTCTTCCTTTGTCCTAGCCGTGTTCTTCTATGTCATCACGATCCAGAAGAGCAGTCAATTTGGTATTTTGAAGGCAATTGGCACACGAACGGCTTACCTTGTACGAAGCGTCACCCTTCAAGTGCTGCTCTTATCGACAGGGAGTCTTATTACCAGCATGCTGCTTATCCAAGTAATTGAAGCCGTATTGCCTGACGGAATGCCGTTTCTGCTTCATTTCTCCACACTGGCCTATACGAGCGGTGCTTTTATTCTGATGTCGCTTGTCGGATCGATGCTTTCCGTTTGGAAAGTAACCAGAATAGATGCCTTGGATGCAATAGGGAGGAGTGCAGCATGAGACACAGACTTATCTTGGACAATATTACGCATACCTTCGAGGATGGCGGCATGCAGCGAACGGTGCTCGATCACCTAAGCTTGCAAGTGTCGGAAGGGGAATTTGTCGCCGTTATGGGGCCTTCTGGATCCGGCAAGAGCACGTTCTTATCGATTGCTGGTGCGCTCCTTGAGCCTACGAGCGGCGGAGTATTGCTGGACGGAGAATCGATCACCGGTAAACAGAAGCATTCTTTGCCCGACATGCGGCTGAACAAGATCGGATTTATTTTTCAAAGTGCCAACTTGATTCCATACTTGAAGGTGGAAGAACAGTTGATGCTGATCGCAAAGTTGGGGGATATGAACAAAGGGAAGGCGAATGAACGCATCGGAAAGCTGCTTCATAAGCTAGGCTTGGACCACCGCAGAAGTGCTTATCCCGACAAGTTGTCAGGTGGTGAGCGTCAGCGTGTCGCAATCGCAAGAGCACTCATGAACGATCCAGCTGTGCTGCTCGCGGACGAGCCGACGGCGAGTCTAGATGCTGCAAGAGGAATGGACGTCGTACGGATGATTGCCGGGGAGGCGAAGGAACGGGGCAAGAGCACAATTATGGTTACACACGACGAACGGGTTCTGCCGCTGTGTGATCGTGTGCTTTATTTGGATAACGGTCGTCTGATTGAAAAATAATAACAGATGACGCGAATTTATGGGCAGGGAAATTCCATAATTAGAGGGGATACAAATGGATTGTAGTTGGTTGTAAACAGTGTTACTCTAACAACGGTAAACATAAAATCTAACTTTTCCAAATGCATCTAGTAATGAACACAATTTAGTTATAAAGAAAGGTAATACGATGATAAAAGTTGAACAGTTATCCTTCTCATTTCCGCAAAAAGAACTATATAACAACATCTCATTTACGTTAGAAGAAGCACAACATTGCGCTTTTATCGGAACAAGTGGCAGTGGGAAAAGTACATTAATAGATATACTGATGGACCCAGAAAGATATCTATACGATGGCAAATTAGAGATGGACCCCGATTGCACGATTGGATTCGTAAGTCAGTTCTCAGAACTAGACAACACGAAAGAAACAACCGTCTTTGAATACATCGGAGAACAATTTATTAAGATTCAAAACGAAATTGAATCGATTTGCACGGAAATGGAAACTTCATTAGATATAGAACCGTTACTGGAAAAGTATCAATTCGCTTTAGACGCATTTGATGCAATAGGTGGGGAGGATTTTGAAAGTAACATTCATAAGCAGCTCAATTTAGCAGACCTTATGAAGCGAAGAGATACTAAGGTAGCCGATCTGAGCGGTGGGGAATTCAAACTTATTCAAGTGATGAAGGAAATGCTTAATCGCCCCGACTTGATGATTATGGACGAACCGGATGTGTTTCTAGACTTCGAAAACCTCAATGCGCTCAAAAAGCTTATTAATGGTTACAAAGGCATGCTGCTCGTTGTTACGCACAACCGATATCTCTTGAACCATTGCTTCAACAAAATCATCCACCTTGAGAACATGGAGCTCCAAGAGTTTGATGGGCGATATATGGAGTATAACTTCTCATTGCTTCAGACAAAGATCGAGTTGCAAGAAATCGCAGTCGCTGAGCATGAAGAAATTGAGAGAAACGAGAACATCATCAATAATCTTAGAGTTATCGCAACTTATAATTCAGAAGCATCAAGAGGCAGAGCGTTAAAAGCCAGAGTTAGATTTCAAGAAAGATTGGAAGCGCGTAGAATTAAAGCGCCTTTCGTTGCTATTAAGCAGCCGAATATCAGTTTTGGTATGGATCACGAAATTGAAAATGAAGACACTACTGTTGTAAAGGTCAATAATTATAGTGTTGCCTTCGATGAACTGCTCCTAGACAATGTTAACTTTGAGATAAAATCATCGGATAAAGTAGCCATTATCGGTGCAAACGGTACAGGGAAAACGACCTTACTCCGAGATATCTTTAAAAATAATCATGCTTCCATTGAAATAAATCCTGATGTTAAAGTGGCTTATCTATCTCAGCTTCAAGGCGAAATGCTAAAGGACTCTAATACGATACTAGAAGAATTCATCGATGCCGGGTTTACGACTTATGATGAGGCCAGATTGCATCTTGCTAACTATGGCTTTGAAGGAGAAATCGTTAGTCAAAAGATAGAATCATTATCCGGTGGAGAAAAAAACATCCTTCAATTGGCTAAAGTAGCTGCCAGTAAAGCAGACGTATTACTTCTTGATGAACCGACAAGCCATTTGGATACCTACACGCAAATAGCACTGGAGAAAGCCATTGAAGAATTTAAAGGTGCCATTCTCATGATTTCTCATGATTTCTATTCGGTTGTAAACGGTATGGATTATGTATTAATTATTGACGGTAAGTCGATTAGAAAAATGACTTTGAAAAAATTCAAGCAGATGATTTATGCTAGACATTTTGATAAAGACTATCTAGAAACGGAACAAAAGAAAAAAGCAGTTGAAACCAAAATAGAATTGGCTTTAAAAGATGAAGATTTTGAACGTGCAAGAGGAATGATCGATGAGCTAGAAGGGCTGATTAAGCTACTTTAACGTTTAACGAAGAAAAATGCCTTTAATCCTTATTCAGCGGATTAAAGGCATTTCTATATAAGAACGAGTTGATTGTAAATTGGTTGCGGGGGCAGGATTTGAACCTGCGGCCTTCGGGTTATGAGCCCGACGAGCTACCGAGCTGCTCCACCCCGCGATAGAAAAACGAAGCATATTGGTCTGAGTCTTGCTCAGGTCTCTAATACTACAGCAGTTCGGTCTAAAGTGCAAGTTCTATAATGGAGATCTTACTCGAGAAGAATTCGTAAGGCGGGGATGGTATAATCACGCTAGAGCGTTGAGACCAGAGGGGTGATTGCCGTGAGTGTAATACGTTTGGAGAACGTTACGAAGAAGTATGAAGAGTCCATGATCTTTCGAGATATTTATTTTCGCGTTATCCAAGGGGAACGCATCGGCCTGATTGGGCGGAATGGTGCAGGCAAGTCGACGGTATTTAAGCTTATCTTGGGCCAAGAAGAGCCGACGTCCGGCAAGGTGGAGATCGATCCGAACGTGAAGCTCGGGTATTTCTCGCAGTTCTCGGAGCTGACAGGAACCCTGTCCGTGCAGCAAGAACTGGAGGCCTGCTTCGAGCAGGTGTCCCTTATTGAACGTGAGCTGCAAGAGGTCGGGGACAAGCTGGGGATGGTTACGGACGATAGTGAAATGGACGGGCTGCTGGCGAGGCAGGCGGAGCTATTCGAGCAAATGGATCATCTTGATGGATGGAACGTGTCCGTCGAGATTAATACGGTGCTGACGAAGCTTGGGTTTAACGACCGGTCTCGTAATCAGCCGATCGATGAGTTGTCCGGAGGATGGCGTAACCGCGCGGCGCTCGCGAAGATGTTAATCGAGCTGCCCGATGTCGTTCTGCTCGACGAGCCGACGAATTACTTAGATATGGAAGGAATCGCGTGGCTGGAGCAGTGGCTGTACCGATTCAAGGGAGCCATGATTCTGGTGTCGCATGACCGGCAATTTATCGACAAAGTTGTCACGCGCACGATCGAGATTGAGAACTATCATTTTCAAGAATACGATGGCAACTACACCGACTACATCCGTAAGAAGAAAATGCGCAAGAAGGAGCTGGATCGCCAGTTCGAGTGGGAAGAAGAACTGCTTCTTATGGAATCCGAGGCGATCGACGACCGTGCGAGCAGGAAGTCCGGTTCCAAGGACCGTCTCTCGCGCAAGCTGGCAGATAATAAGAAGCGGATCGAGCCTCATCCCGTTAACGTGCTGATTACCGATATCTACGAGAAGCTGCGCTTCCCGGACAAGCTATGCGAAGTGAAGCAGATCGGGCAAACCTACGAGGGGCGACAGATCTTCGAGAACGTGAGCTTCGATATTCAGAAGGAAGACCGCTTGGTCATCGTGGGACCGAACGGAAGCGGGAAATCAACGCTCATTAAGGCGCTTACCGGGCAGGAGAACCCGGAGTCCGGAGAGGTGATCTGGGAGAAGGGCGTTAGTTACGCTTATTTCAACCGAATGTGGGAGGAGCTTAATCCGAAGGATACCGTCAGCCATGCGGTGAATACGTACGGATTGGGACTGGATGCTCCACGCAAAAAGGTGAATAAGTTTCTATCCATGCTGCAATTCTCGGAGGCGGATCTCAGCAAGATGATTAGCCATCTGTCCGGCGGCCAGAAGGCTCGTGTGGCGCTAGCCAAGTGTCTTCTATCCGGTGCGGCGGTTATCATCTTGGACGAGCCGACCAATCATCTGGATCTCATGAGCATTCAGGTCATGGAGCAAGCTCTGATCCACTTCCCCGGCGCTGTCATTACGGTAAGCCATGATCGCTTCTTCATTGATAAGATTGGAACTAAGATGCTGACCTTCGATCCGGTAACGGGAGTGAGCGAGCAGAGTTTATGAACCCATCAATCAACAAATATTCGATGCATGTGTTTATGTTTGTGTTCTACATATCGAATGCTTCGTTCGTTCCATTCTTAAGTTACTGGTTCTCCCAGAATGGGCTAAGCAACCAACAGATCGGTTTTCTATACTCACTGGGACCGTTAATCGGACTCGCAGCCCAGAGTGTCTGGGGTTATCTTAGCGATCGTTATGGAATTGGAAAGCGATTGTTAATGGTGAGCTTAATATTGACGCCGGTCGTTACTTTCGGATACTTGCTAGGGAAAGAGCGGTTTTACATGTATATCATTGTGTCTGCGGTATACTTCTTTCTGTCTTTGGCCGTGAGGCCGAATATGGAAGAAATTACGGTCAGCCATGCCAGGGCAAATAATCAAAGCTATGGGGGCATCCGTGTATTAGGTTCAATTAGCTTTGCGCTCACAGTGACTCCGCTTGGCATTATGTACAATCATTTCGGCATTAATATGATATTTGTAACGTATCTCGTTACGAGTTTAGTTGCACTCTTAGCGTTGTTGCAGGTAAAAACGTCTTCTGAGGGAAAGAAATCAAAAACAAATGCCATGGCTGACGGATTTCGTCAGTTAGCAACCAATCGCTATTTTGTCGTATTTCTACTGTCAGCTTTTCTGATCGGGCTTGCTAATGGCTTCAATATGGTGTTCTTCCCGTTACTGGTCAATAAATTAGGCGGAGAAGTAGCGCAGGAGCTCGGTGTGCTCAGCACGGTTTCAGCGTTAAGTGAGTTACCTCTGTTTATCTTTTCTGCGTACTTGCTGCGACGGTTCGGTTATTTCAATGTACTGGCTTTTTGTGCGGGCGCTGCAACCCTTCGGTGGTTCGTGCTTTCCTCAGAGCCGACGTTTCAGCTATTGTTCATGAGCCAGATGCTGCATGGAATTACTTTCGGTTTGTACACAGCAGCGGCGGTCAATTTTATTTATGAAACGAGCCCTGGGGGCTTAAAAGCAACAGGCCAAACCATCTTTGCCATTATTGCTGGCAGTCTGGCGAGCCTTATTGCTAGCAGTAGCGGCGGCTGGATTCTCGATCATTATGACTTCAATGTGTTATATACAACAGGCGCAGTATTAGCTCTTATTTCCTGTTTTATCTTTGTAGGTATATCGGTTATGCATAAGAAGCAGCAACGAAGGCTTCCGGCGGGAATTGAGGTTTTGAACTCTTCTTATCCAAAAGTATAAACTTAAACGGGGGCCAATGCGGCCCCCGTTTATTTTTGCTCTATAGAGATTATATACTTCGCAAAGTCTCCCTCTCGTAGAGGGTTCTCAAATAGTTCGCCATCATGAGGGCAAGCTGCTCCGGCACCTCGACGAGACTCATGTGGGCGACGCCCTCGAACGTATTCTCGGAAATATGAGGGTAGCTGTAGGTCGACCTGGGTGCTGTTCCTTCATTCACGCCGAAGGCCTCATCCGGAGAAATGACGTCATCCTCCGCACCGGCGACGAGCAGCACCGGGAAGTTTGCCTCGTAGAGCACCGCGCTGCGGTCCTTGCGTACTCGCATCCCCTCAAGCGCGTGAATGGCGCCTTTCGGATTCATGACCTTCCCCACGGATTTAATTCGATGAACCTCATCCGGAATTTCCTCATGTGCGGATTGGGCGAATAACTGCTCGGTCATCTTCTCCACGTATTCATGGATCCCATCCCGTCTGATGGCCTCGATATCTTGAAGACGCTTGGTCTTCACTTCGTCGGAATCGGGAAGCGCCGTGGAGTGGATCAAGCCGAAGCCCGACAACCGATGCGAATACTTGTCCGCGAAGGCGAGGGTGACATAGCCGCCCATCGAGTGACCGAAGATCACCGTTTTCTCCAGACCCAATAGATCGATCAAGCCGTGAATGTCGTTAGCCATCGTCTCCATCGTATAGATTCCGTCCGGAACCTCGGTTCCTCCGTGGCCCCTTAGATTCGGCATGATGACCCGATAATGCTTGCTGAGCTGTGGACAAACCTTATGCCAATAAAGAGAAGAGCCGCAGAAGTCATGTAGCAGTACGATCGTTCTATCGTTGTTGTGACCGCACTCTTCATATACCATGTCGATGCCGTTAACATGAACCCTATGTTTATTCATCGAACAACACCACCTTCTCGAATTGTGTTGCAACCGTGTGCATTCTTAACGCAGCTTGGGCAGATATGAAACAGGCTCATTTTGATGAGAAACTTGCCCGAAATAACCCTTCATTAATAGCTGAGTAGAACACGTGAAATGGAGAGGGATTTCCAGATTCTGTTGTTTCAACCCTAGTCAATCGGGGTTAATCCAATTTCAAGCAAGGCAAACAAGTTACTTTGGAAGAAGAGGTGATTCATATGTTAGGATGGGCACTGATGTTTTTCATCTTCGCAATCATCGCTGGCATATTCGGCTTTCTGGGTATCGCATCCACGTTAGCCGGCATCGCGAAGATCTTATTCGTCGTCTTCCTGGTTATGTTCTTGCTTTCATTGGTATTCGGAAGACGACGAGTATAGGTACAAGCTGTTCGTTTCAAGCTTCAACGAATGCTAAACATTTATTAGAAAAGAGGAGGAATTACAATGACAATCCAAACGATGACGACGAAGGTGCACACGGTGGGCAACTTGAACGAGGTTCAACGAGAAGTTAATCGCTTCCGCAGCGAAGGCTACGATTCGAACAACATCTTCGTACTGACCCATGATAAGGACAGGACGGAGAGAATCGCCAAGAACACGGATGCCGAGCAGATTGACGTATTCATTGAAGGTGTCGGCACGGCGATTGCCAATGTGTTCCGCTCGACCGGTGATGAGCTTCGTGCCAAGATGAGGTCTCTCGGGATTTCCAAAGAATATGCCGAGTCTCTTGAAGCAGAGATGGACAGGGACAAAATCCTCGTCATCGCCTGGGGTGGCAGGGTGTACGATTACGATCAGTATGATGATACCATCTACTACTACCCGGGATTCGGTCCTTATTAAGCCTAACAACCTACACATATATTAAAGAAGAAGACCTACCCCTCCAGGGTAGGTCTTTAATCTGAGAATACTCGATGTAAACCAGAAACCCACGCAACGAGCTATAGCCGCTGCTGGGATTTCTTGTTTTTGTCTATATATGGACATGTTGAATGAGGTGCGCACCACGCTTCCTCCATTCGACAAAATATGACTGGACACAACATTTTCCACCAATTATGATGATTCCAAGCAAGTAGAAAGGTGGACTGAAGACTGGTGAAAAATAGTTTGCAGATATGGTTGCGGTGGTCGCTTATGAAAAGAATCGCCTTGTTGTCTGTGATTTGTCTTGCAATACCGATCTTGTTGGCGCAGTACGTATCATTCCATCAAACTTCAGGACAAATTGATGAGATTGAGCGGCAGCATATGCTGGATACCAAAAGGTCGATAGACAAGTATTTGGAAGAGAAGTCCAATCAAATGCTTAATTTCACAAAGTCGTACGCAATCTGGGAATCCCTCTATACAGCTGTCGGCCATAAAGACAAAACGTTCGTTGAAGAAAATGTGAACACGGTTAAGGATCTCGGAGATAACGTTCAGTTTACTCTGCTCTATGATGCTGCGGGAGAGCTCGTCTCCTCTACGGAAGAGCATCCGGAATTTCAGTCGCCGTACATATCCGCTGAGCTCAAAGAAAAGACAGGTATCGACGGAATCATGTTTACTGCGAAGGGAGTGGTTCTGTTCGCTGCCGTCAATATTCTGAAGACCAGCGACATGCCCGTACAATCGTCAGTCGGATATCTGGTTTTCGGTACTTATGTAAAGGGAAGCATTCTACAGCAAATAAGCCAGATCTTTCAAGTTAAGGTTGGACTTCAGGACTTGAGCGGCAACGTGATCTCGTCCGATGATAAATGGGATGCGGCGAAATTCAAGCCAGTCGCCGGTAAGCTGGGGAAAGACAGCGCTCCACTTCAGGTATTCGAGACAGACAAGAAGGAGAATCGTTCCTATTTCTACTCAGAGCTAAATGACATTCAGGGGAAAGCGGCCGCGGTCCTCATGCTGGATCAGGACGTTACTGATAACAATAGTGTAAAAGTCAGTCTGCAAAAATTTATATTGATCATTATCGGCGTTATGCTTCTTATGTTAATTGTTTATATTATGCAGATTCATTTTGGTGTCATTAGACCTATAGTAAGGCTGACCCATTTCATTCATGAATCGGAGAATACGAGTCTGCAAGCAGGCGTGCCGGATCGGATCAAGAATCGAAGGGATGAAGTTGGTCAACTGGGCCGTTCCTTTGATCAGATGAGATCGAATCTGCTGAGCCTGTTGGAACAAATTAATATCAACGTTGGTCATGTAACCAACAATCTGATGCTAACGGCCGAGGGCTTTAAGCAAGCCTTTGAAGAATCCTTGAAATCAAGTGAAACGACGATTGAGCATCTATCTGAAGTGTCCGGCGGGGCAGAAAGGCAAATGCTCAGTACGCAGAAAACGTCTCTTTCCGTTCAAGAGATGGTGCAAAGCATTCAGCGCATATCGGATTTCTCGTCGGAGATTCTCGGGATTACTGAGCAATCTTCGCGAACAGCGGAGACGGGCATTTCGGCCATGAGCAGCATGACGAACCAGATGAACCAGATCGAAGCATCGACAGAGCAGTCGACAGCGGCGGTCACAACGTTGAATGATTCAATGACTCAGATCAATCAGATTGTTCAAACGATCAGCGGGATATCAGGTCAGGTCAATCTTCTTGCGTTAAACGCTTCTATAGAAGCAGCAAGGGCAGGCGAGCATGGAAGAGGGTTTTCCGTCGTGGCGGGCGAGATTCGTAAGCTTTCCGGGCAGACTGCTGATTCGGTCCAGCTGATCGTCGATTTGATTCACAGCATTCAAGCTTCAGTTACCTCGGCCGTTGAAGCGATGGACAGCGTTAGTGCACAGGTTCAAGCAGGAGGGATCTATACTAGCGAAGCCAATAAAATGTTCTTTGCCATTGTCGGGGGAGTTAGGCGGGTATCCGGACAGATCGAGGAAATCAGTGCGGCATCGGAGCAGCTATTGGCTGGATCAGAGGAAATCTCCGCCAGCATGATTGAGACGAACTCGATCGCTAGCAATAATGCTGAATTCACGGTTGCTATCGTGGACAATGCAAAACAAACGTCTGAGAAATTCCATCGATTGCGCGCAGAAGCTGAGAATTTGGAAACAGTGACCCGAGATTTGAGGACAGCGGTACAGCAGATTAAAAGCAAGGATACGAAAGGATAACAACAAGAAGACAGGAAGCCTCCTGCCTCGTGGTTTCAAATACGTCCATATTTCACTTCGCCAAGACCCTCCAAATAAAGATTGAATATGATATTTCAGTCTTGAAGAGGAGGTTAAACTCACAATCATGATGCATCCGGATACAGAACTCCGCTTTATCAACGATGTGATAGGTGTAGGCGTTGTTGCCACGAAATTAATCCCTAAAGGAACCATTGTTTGGATTTCGGATCATTTAGATATGACATTAAAGAATGATTTTATTGAATCGCTTGATGAAGCTCGGCGGAGAGTGGTGGATAAGTACGCTTATTTAAGTGACGATGGTGATTCTCATATTTTGCATTGGGACCACGCAAGATACATGAATCATAGCTTCCACCCAACCTGTATCGATACGGTATTTGAATTTAATTTAGCTGTTAGAGATATACATCCTGGGGAACAACTGACATGCGATTATGGAATTGTTGGAGACGACGAGGATTTTGAATGCGTGCCTGAGGAAGGAACGAACCGAACAAGAGTGAGAGCCGATGATTATTTGTACTTCTCTCAGGAGTGGGACGATATGGCGAGGGATGCGTTTCAGTCTTTCAATAGTGTGGAACAACCGCTGAAATATTTAATCAAAGAGGAATATGCAGAACAAGTAAAAGCAGTAGCCGCGGGTCATCTACCGTTACCATCCATTCTTACTCTATTCGTAGATGGGTCGTGATGACCAAGCATAAATAAATAAAGGCAGCCCCTAAAGTCATCGGAAGTAACTTTAGGGGCTGCCTTTATTTCGTCCATCTCAATCTTCGATGCAGTAACCCATCAGATTCTTTATTTTCGCCCGTGATAAAGTCAGTCATATGGTACGTTAGATATTCTCCGTACTTGCTCTCAGATTTGAGCAGAAGCTCATCCACATAATAAGTACCTTTAGGGATATCATCGAGGACTAGACTGGCCAAGCCTGCATAAATGCCGCATGCGACTTGAAAGTATGTGGCGCTTGTTTTGTACTTTGGATAAGTGACACTGCTTTTCATCGAATTGCACATATATCTTTCCATATCTTCGTAAACCAAGAGAACCCCAACAAGGTCTTCGCCTTCAACCTCGTCTACTTCCGGATCAATTAAGCGCTGATTCCAATCCCATAGATCGCTTACATGAGCTAAGTGGCTTCGGATTAATTCCGTTGTATATTCACTGACGCGATAGATAAAACCGAGCTGTATATCGAACAGCTTACCTAGTGAAAGCACTTCTTCATGAGGCATCAGACAACCGTAAAATTGCTTATCTCCTAACCTTACTTTATATTCCATAGCATAGACTTCTTCATAGAAATAATGCGGCAAATGATGATGGACAAACATCGGATAGCTTAGGATAGCTTCATCCAAGAAGCATTCTACCGACCAAGAAGTATAGATCGTATGAGGTTCAATTAAAGCCTTGTCTTTATAAAAGGAAGTATCATGCTCGACAATGTAGCAGGCTAATGGTTGTTGATCAGGATGTTCTTGCAATAGTTTCAGAGCCATCCACTGCACGACGCCCGGATTCATCCCCGAGCCTATAATAGCCGTTGTATGCGTGAATTCGCTCTTAATCGCTTCATATCTCATATATCGCTCTGCAAGGGGGTAACCGTATAGACTCTCGTCCTCATCGACCGCCGTATTCTCAAGGGCTGAATTCACGTACGATACGCCTAATTCGTTGCAGCAATGCAGCATCTCAATGGTATCGGCCCATGATACATCAATAACGACTTTTGTTTTTGTCTTAATAAGGTGATCACGAAAATCGCTTAGATTCTTAAGATCCAGCTGGTGGAGCATGATTTGATGAGAAAGGTGGGGGAATAGTCGGTCATAATAGGCTCTATCCTTTTGGTTGATATCAATGAGGTGAAGTTGTGAATGGCTTATAATGAGATGTATAGGGTCATTCTTATCCTGAACGGATTGATTTAGAATGGCTAAAACTGCTCTTGCAACACCTCCGCTGCTTCCTAGTATCGTAACGGCAGAAGTTCTTGTGCAATCTAACATCTCACCATTCCCTTCCAAGTCATTCATGCTGTATGGTTAATGTATGATTCCACAAGTCGTAAAGTAAGTGTTTCTGTCCATCTAGCGCCCCGAGTGAATGAACTTTCGTCTTAATGGTGATAGGTAAGGTAATATAGTGGATGAGGGGGAAGTCATGATGTACGAGCAGAAAACGAAACAAACCGACAACAGCGTATTTGAGTTCATCGAGCTGATGGACAATGTCAAAAAGCGCATGGATGCGTACCGGTTGCTGGATGTGTTTACGGAGACGACGGGATATCCGGCGAGAATGTGGGGGCCAAGCATCATCGGTTTCGGGTCCTATCATTACAAGTACGCGTCGGGGCACGAAGGGGATGCTCCGCTTGCAGCATTTTCCCCGCGCAAGGCCAAGATCAGCCTTTACTTCGCACCTGATGATCCGGAGCGGGCGTCGCTGCTCGCAAAGCTCGGTAAGCATACAGAAGCCAAGTCATGCGTGTACGTGAACAAACTGGAGGACATCGACGAGGATGTACTTCGGGCTTTGATTCAGCATTCGATGGCTTACGTGCAGGCGTTGTATCCGGAGAAGTAAGATGCGGTTTAGAGGTTGAATAACTTCCAGAGAGCAGGATAAGTTGAACATATGGATAATAAAAAACAACGTTACCGCTTTAGTGAAGCACCTGTATGGGATATTCAGCGGAAATATTATGAAGATAGAGGATTAAAGGCTTGGACCAATGATCAAACTCCTCAATATATTACGAGCAATCCGATGATCGGTACGGCATATGCAGAAATGATCTTCGGGTTTCTTCAAGATCGTGCGAATAAGGATGTTAGTCCGGAGCCTGTATACATTGTAGAGCTTGGAGCAGGAGCGGGACGACTTGCTTACCATTTGTTGTACGAGCTATGCCAGCTGAGAGCGTTTGCGGGTGGTAATTTACCTCCGTTTCGCTATATTATGACGGATTTGGCGATGAGCAGTGTTTTGGCATGGAAGGAGCACCCCGCTCTACAATCATTTATTGCAGAGGGCGTGCTTGATTTTGCACGATTCGATGCTGTTCATGATACGGCTCTGAATCTGATCGTGTCGGGACAAACGATTGCTAAAGGGGATTTAAAGCAACCACTAGTCATCGTAGCGAACTACTTCTTCGATAGTATTCCGCAAGAACTGCTTTACATTGATAAAGGTCAAATTCATGAAGCGGATGTCTTCATTGAATATCCCGATCATATGGAAACCCTTAATCCATCGGACGTATTGAAGCAAATCTCTTTGCACTACGAGCATCGGCGGGCGGCAGAGTATGAAGAGGAAACGTATCCTTACAAAGAAGTCATAGCCCTTTATCAGGACCAAGTGGAAGATGCCTATCTATTATTTCCAGCCATCGGATTAGATTGTTTAACTCGATTGAATCAGTTGTCCCAGGCGGGAGCGCTGCTAATAACGGCAGACAAAGGTGAGCATCTGCTCGACAACTTGCAATATGAAGAGCCACCGGAGTTGGTTGTGCATGGAAATGGAAATTTCTCTTTTACGGCAAACTACCATGCGATTCGGCATGCTTGGGAACACAAAGGGGCCGTCGCGTTATTTCCACCTCAACATTATTCGAATATAAATGTCGGTTGTATGATCCATACGGATATGCCGATGGATTACTTTCAGACAAGATTAGCCTATCGGCGATTCATTGAACGCTTCGGTCCAGATGAATTCTACAGCATGAAGCTATGGGTCGATCGCAATCTAGATCACATGGAGCTTCAGCAGATATTAAGCTTCTGGCGTCTGGGAGGGCATGACGCGGAGTTCTTCATTCAGAGCGCGAAGCAGATTTCTCAGCTGTTACAAGATGCAACTGACGAAGAAATGCAGGATATTCTGAGGGGCATAGCAATAATGTGGTCTTCGTACTATGTGATGGAGCAGCGGTATGACCTCGCGCTGGATGCAGGGTTGTTGCTGTTCGAGATGGAGATGTACGAAGACTCCAAGCGGTATCTAGAAATATCGATCCATCAAGATGAAGATGAGATCGTGCCTACGGTATTTTACTGTCTGGCTATCTGTTGTTTTGAGATGAATCTCATCGAAGAGGCATTGGATTACACGAGAGAATTAATTAAGCTTGAGCCTGATCATAAAGAAGCATTGGAATTGATTCGACAATTCGAGATGTGAAAGCTGGAGAAGGCCATCCGCAATGGATGGCCTTTTTAACATGCTGTAAGAGCTGATTCCACGCCTAAAGTCAGGCGCAACCTGGGGTTGCGGAGCGATGTAACGAATGCGTTCTTTTCAATTCCATAACGTATAACTAATATGGACTTATATATTGCAGGAGGGTTGTGCCGCTTATGGTCTTTGGCGAGAAGTTGAAATCGGAGAGAAGCAAGCAAGGCTGGACACAAGAAGAACTAGCCGAGAAGCTGTACGTTAGTCGTCAGTCTGTTTCCAAATGGGAGAATGGTCAGAACTACCCGAGCATTGAAATTATTATTAAAATAAGTGATTTGCTTGGTGTAACCATTGATGAGTTATTAAGGAGTGATGAAGAGTTGACCAAGCAGGTGATCAAAGAAAGCAAACAGCTCGCTTACCCGAAATTAAAATTTATGTTTGATGTCTTATTCGTCATCGGTTTCATCCTGTTCGTGATCAAGATAGGCGTCATTCTTCTGAATAACTTCACTTCGCTTGAGATTACAGGATTTAGAAGAAATTTGTTCTGGAACATTGCCCCGTTAACTCTAATGCTTGCTGGTGGGATTGGTACCGGCATTCTGAAGGAAAAGTACAAAAAGGACTAACCTGGGCAATCAATCCTTAAAGTGTATTCAAGATTCGAAGCATCAGCTTATAAGACAAACTTGGCGGGGAGATTTGGTTGACGGTACCGCATAGGTACACATCCTTCGCAGGCGAATAATAGGCAAAGGCACCGGATAAACCGGAATGTCCGATCAATTCCGGAAGCGGCTTGAACGGTGAGAACACTCGTGGGAGCTTGAATTTTGCGATGCCTTTGCCGTACTGCAGCGGGAAGAAGATTCTGTTCCAAGCATATAGCTCGCTTAAATACGGCTTGGGGAACAGAGTTCCACCAAAGAAAGCTCTTAGAAACCGCATTAAGTCCTCTGCTGTTGACACGATGCCCCCGTCGGGACCGAAGGAAGCCATGGCATGGGGAATGTGTAGGGGGGACCTCTTATAATAAAGAGGACTAGGCGTGTGGTCTTGAGGATTCGTATACAGGTATGTGCCCGACAAAGACAATGGCTCGTAGATATATTGCGTAAATACGGCATTCAACGTTTGATTCGTCACGGTCTCGATGATTCTTCCAAGCAGCTGATAGTTGGTATCTGAATATAAAGCTTTACCCTTCGTTCCTGGAGCAAAGTGCGGCTTCATAAGTTTCACATCAGCGATTACGTTGTCGAGCGACCATGCTTGGTCTTGCCCGGACATGATTTCATCGACGAGACTTCTGCCGCTCTTTCTCTTCTGCTGGAAGTAATCCGGGAGGCCAGAAGTGTGCGCCATTAATTGCTCAATTGTAATATCGCTGGCGTATTCCGTGCCTTGGTAATAATGAAGGCCAGAGAGAATGCTCTGATCCAGATAGAGAGCGACCTTATCGGCCCACTTGAGTTTGTTCAGAGCGAATAGTTTCAATAAGATAGCGGTTATGTATAGCTTCGTTGTGCTCGCAATAAAGAACCGGCTGTCAGCGTTCATATTACCGGCTGCACCACTCCAAGAAAGTTGCCTATCTCCTGATTCCACTTGCAGAACTGCCCCGAAGATCTGTTTATGATCTACCGCTGCGCGAATGAGACGATCAAGATTTTGTAGGCGTTGTGGCATGGAAAATCCCCCCTCATTATGCTCCCATAACCTATGCAATATTGATGAAGGGTATTAATGAATGATGCAATTTACCAGGTAAATTTAACCTTCCTTTCAGCCTATACTCAGTTTGTCTTCATACTTGATGTCGATACATTCAATGCGGGCTTACTGCTAAGCGGTTATAACTGGGAGGAGACACAACTTTGTCTATTGCAATCAATGCCAACAGCAATACTTCTGCCTATTCGAAGACACAATCCGATAGCTCGAATACGGTCACCAGACAACATTCACATCATCATCATCATCGTGCTTCAGGAGATAGTTCCGCCAAAAATCAAGGGAAATCTAGTGATTCCGTACAAATGAGTCCAGAACTCATGCAGTTTTTGGCTGGAAGCCAAAACCAGGCTCCAGTCTCGACCGGCAACTATGGCTCCGACTCCAGTGATTATCCGATGTCGGTAGATCAGAAGAAGACGGTCTTGGCAGACATGCAATCAAGGCTTAATTCCGTTGACCTGTCACAAGCGGCTAATGATACGGCTGGCAAAAGGGCAACGGTTCTAAGTACAATTAAGGATGAATTGTCCGGTTTCGACTCGTCTACGTCGACGGATCAGCAGGTCTCGGATCTATTCGACGAAGTTACAAAGACACTGGAAAGCTCTCGTTCGGGCGGCAATTTACGGCGAACAGTCGCAGGAGAAGGTGTGCCTCCGATGATGAAAGCCATGGGCGGAATCATGCCTCCGTTCGCTTGGAACATCAACGATTCAAGCGAATCTCAGCAGAGCGGCAGCGACTTGTCGGATACCGATGCTGATTTTGAAAATACGCTGACAACGGATCAGATGAAAAACATCCTGGCCAATATTCAAAGCCGTTTGGATTCGGATTCAGATGATTCGTTTAGCTCAAATGACAACGATGATAGCAACAATTCATCTACGTTTGGTCAGCTTAAGGACCAACTGACTGACTTCGATGCAACTAAGGCAACCGATCAAGAAGTATCGGATCTGTTCAAGGATGTACAGCAAACAATGGAGCAAAGCTTCCCGTTTTTCCATAAATAGTTTGTTAAGCATGAACCCCACAGCATAGAACAACTTTAGAAACCGCGCTAGTTAGCCCGCAGCCAACTCACGTCCGCTAGCTTAAATAAGTAACCACTCCATTATCGGGAGTGGTTATTTCTCGCATCTAATATCAATCGCCACATGTGTCTTAAAATCTACCGTCCTACCGAATTCAATGGGTATCGGATTGCGGAATAGGGGTCCATCGTACACGAAGGTATGATACTCGCCGTTCTCTCCGCATGGGTCAGAACCTGCCGCTGTTATTTTCTCCACGAGATCTGTTGTTAGCGTTTGCCCGAGAAAGCTAGCATCCAATATATCGCTTTGGACGATCTTGATAGCCGCCTTGAATCCAAGGTCAATGATCTCTTCCGTCAAAGCCTTTCTGTCTTCTTGCCATAACGGAAGCACACAGCTCAAGCCGGCATTCCGGCAGCGCTGCTCATTCCACTCTCGATGACCTTCGATATCAATATCGCCAAAGGCACAGCTCTCCGCGCCGAGTTGAAGGGCTTTTCGTAGGCCGTCTTCAACGGCTTCGCTATACGTTTCAGGTGTGGAGCGACAGATGATAAGAGGAATCTCCAAGCTTTCTGACACTGCAGTTAAAAGCTCCTCCGTGACTCCGTGAAACCACGAGCGGCCTTGCTCTTCATTGAATGTCGTAACTAAGGCCACTGGCGTATGACCCTCGTGAATCATTCGGTAAAGCGCCAAGCTACTGTCCTTACCGCAGCTGTACATCATGGCAAATTTCATTGTTAGTTGCTCCTCAAGTTATTTGTGTTGGTTCCTCTTTAGCTACCGCTTCTAAATCCATGTAATGGCTGATCGGGTGAATTTGTTTGCGCTTCGTTGGTTCATGAGCTCGTCGGCCGTCTGACGAATCTTTCGGATGCCGTCCTCAATCTCTTGTTCATTCGTGCGAATAATGCTGAGGCGCCAGCTGTTCGCGCTTTCCACGCTAGGAAGGTAGCATTGATTCGTAGGAAACACATAGACCTCCTTCTGACGAAGGGCTGCGGCCAGTTCCTCTGCCTCCAGATGGTTAGGCAGCCGGAGCTCAGCGAATATACCGCCGGCTGATTTGCTTAAATGAAAACCATCGTTTAGATACTGGCTGCATGCCTCCTGTAGCGCCTTCATTCGAATGCCATAACGTTCCCTCATTTTGGCGGCATGGCGTTGGAACAATCCGCTGCCCAGATGAATCTCCAAGGCAGCTTGTGAAAGGGCGGAAGTGCTTAAATCGCTCGAAGATTTGTACATTCGGAATAAGGTGATTAGTGACTCCGGAAGTACAGCGGCACCTAGGCGCAGGCCGGGCAGCATGATTTTGGAGAAGCTTCGAATGTAGATGACGCGTCCCGCATAATCATAGCTGCAGATTGGATCAGCTTTGCTGTCCGTCTCCAAGTCTGCGAGATAGTCGTCCTCCACGATATACACATCATACTTCTCTGCCAGTAATGCAATGGCTTCTTTCTCCTGACGTGACAAGCTGCTTCCGAGCGGATTGTGGTACCTTGGGACCGTATAAAAAAACTTAATGGCATTGTTCCGAAAATGCCGTTCCAGTTCATCAAGGTCAAGTCCTGATTCCGTTCGAGCAATTCCAATGGAGGTCACCCCGAGGAGGTTGATTATTCTCAACATTCCGGAGTAGCAGGGCTGTTCGACCAAGATCGTCGATTTTCCATTTGGGAACGGCATGGAGGCAAGCAAGTGAAGGGCTTGTTGGGAGCCAGAGACGATGCAGATTCGTTTCGGTTCAGCGAAAATTTGCGAGACTGCCAAGTGCCGGGATATGGCCTCGCGTAGAGATGGAAATCCGAGTGGATCTCCATATATAAAGAGACGATCGCCGTATAGCTGTACAGCCCGGTTTAATCCATGCTCAATTTCTTCATAGGGGATAATGCCAGGGTCCGGAGAAGCCATGGCAAAATCAATCTGTCCTTCCGGCGGATCGTCAGACTTGGATGAACGAACAATCACATAGTAGCCACTCTTAGGCACCGAGTAAATCAGGTGTTCTTTCTCTAATTCATCGATGGCGCGGATCACGGTGTTTTTGCTGCACTTCCACTGTATACTAAGCTCTCGGATAGACGGTAATTTACCACCGGGCTTGATCGCCCCAGTGTTAATCTGTTGTTTCAGATTGTCCTTCACACTCTCGTATTTCATGGTTTTCACCCCCATCTGTATGGGTATAGTTGCTTTATAAATTATTATTCTCTTCCATCTGTCACCACTATAATAAACACATTAACGTACATGAACAATAGGAGGTATACAGATGGAGTGGATTCATGATTGCCTGCCTTACAAGATTAGTGACAGTGTTGAAGCGCTGCAGTCGGATGTCATCCTTGCATTATTGAAGGGTAGTTATTGGGCTGCGGAACGGTCGGAAGTAACGATTAGGAATAGCTGGAGGGAATCACTTTGTCTCGGTGTTTATAGCACTGCCGGGAAACAAGTAGGTTTTATGCGGGTTGTAACGGATGGAGCGACCTTTTCCTGGCTATGCGACGTAATTGTAGAGACTGATCATCGCGGTAAAGGAATTGGCAAATGGATGATGGCTGTTCTGGTCGATCATCCTCGCATTCGCCATACACCTATTTATCTCGGTACTCGAGACGCGCATGGGCTTTATGAGAAGTACGACTTCGTACGACGGGAATTGATGGTCCGCCGAACAGCACAATAAAAGATCCCGATCCGTACATCATTGTCTTAATAATACAAGTACATCTATGATTGAGGTCGAAACGAGGGGTATCTGAGAGTTCGAAAAATACACTCTCAGCTTCGCCAATCCGCTGATAGAGGGTTTATCGACAGTCAAAGGCCACCCGCAAAGGTGGCCTTTTATACTTACTGCGCCAAGCTCTCCAAATCCGGCTGCAATTTGTTTCGCAGTACATACAGCATCGTGGCGCCGACAAGGAACGCGACGGCATCCGCCATGACGAGTGACCAGACCACACCATGGAAGCCATTCAGTCGATTGGCGATATAGAGAACAGGAATCAGAGTAATGCCTTGAATAATTGACATAATAAAAGCGGCGGTTCCTTGCGCGGTTGCTTGAAAGATCCCCGTGAACAACGTGGTCATGCCTGTAATGAACAAGGATAAGAACGTCACGTGCAGAATGTAGCTGCCCATTTCAATTAATTGCGGGTCATTCGTGAATAAGCCGATCAAGTGGTCAGATATCAGATAGACAATGACGCCGAACACGGCAGCCATGGCTACGATCGCTTTGATCGTGAATCCAATGGTTTGCTTCATGCGTAATTTGTTTGCAGTGAAAGAGAACGCAATAAGGGGAACGACGCCCTCGCACAACCCCATCAGAATAAACTCAGGAAATTGCAATAAACGCGATGATATACCGAAAGCCGCTGCAGCCTGATCCCCATATTCCACAAGGTAATGGTTCAAGATAAGCGACATTGCACCGAGGAAGATGCTCATGACAAAGACGGGCACGCCAATTTTGAATACATTGCTCAGAATGTCCTTGTTAGCCTTGAACCATTTTGCAGAGATGGTTAAGAATTGACTCTTAGCTCCGATATGGAACGCGTAAAATGCACTTGCAACCAAGTTGGAAATAACCGTAGCAGACGCAACGCCGATCACGCCCCAGTGGAAGACGAAGATGACGAGCGCATCGAGAATAATATTAACGACAACACTTAGAATCATACCGGTCATCGACGTAATTGCCGCACCTTCAGAGCGTACAATATTCTCCATCGTGAAGAATAAGACGACGAATGGTGACCCGATAAGCATAACCGTGACATAGTCCTTGGTGAATCCGAAGGAATCAGGCGTTGCACCTAGGCCATGTACGATGGAATCGATCAACGGGATACCCACGGCCATCACGATAAGACCGAGAACTAAACTGCTGTAAAAGGCGAATGAGGAGACGTGCTTGACCGCATCATATTGTTTCTCTCCCAGCAAACGAGAGATGAATGTACCGCTGCCCATGCCAATCAAGTTGCCTAGCGCCATAATGATTGCGAACAACGGCAGCGTTAGCGCGAGCGCGGTTAACATGGACGTATTGCCTAGCGTCCCTAGGAAATAGGCATTCAAGATGGAATAGATGACACTCATTGACGTGCCGAGCATCATCGGAACAGCAAAGTGAGCGACGGCTTTAGCAACCGGTGCTTTCTCAAAGTAATGGAGGTTTTGTGCATCCATGCGGATCACTTCTTTCTTTATTTTGTTTGACTAACAGTGTTAGATTGAACCTTACAGTGTTAGATGATATCATGAACCTAAGAACCTGTAAACAACAAACTTACACTGTTAGATAAAAAGGGCGGATATCGATGAAAAAAGAGCAGCCTCAGATTTCGGAGGATAGGATTCTGGAGGTCTCATGGGAACTTCTAGGGCAAGAGGGCATCGAGAAATTCAGCATGAGACGATTGGCCGACCGGCTTGGGATTCAAGCTCCCTCGCTGTATTGGTACTTCAAGAGCAAGCAAGAGCTTTACCAGCGCTTGGCCAACCAGGTAGCGAAGATCGTTCTGGAGGAGTTCCACTCCGAGGGGGACTGGAAGGAGCAGCTATCGAGCTTTGCGGTTACAGTGCGGGATGTTCTCCGCCGTCATCCGTGTTCCACGCAGCTCATGATGCTGACGCTTCCTCATGAGGCAGACATCATTCGGTTTACCAACAGGATGCTGCTCTGCATGGAATCGACGCCGCTTGAGCAAGAGCATCAATTACAAGCGGTTCTCACGCTTACGAACTATGTCTTCTACTTTGTTCTGGACGATTACGAGCATCAGCGCAATGTAGCTGCGATCCTTAAGGAGCAGGGAGAGCTTCCGAGCGGGGAGATGCTTCGCCTTCTGGAGTCCATGAGCGAGACGGATGCGGGACTGTTCCGTAGGATGTTCAAGAGCGGGATGTTCGAGGTGATGGGGACCGATGGATCGTTCGAGTTCGGTTTGAAGCTGATCCTGCTGGGAATCGAGCAGGTGATTAAGGAGCAGGAGAAGTAGGATGTTAACGAACGCTCGTCCGGTTATCGGATGAGCGTTTTTTTGCATTTGACGGTGCTTGGTGCTCTCTAATATGTCAACCAAGGAAGGATTTTACTGGAAATAAAGCGAAATATAATCGAGGACGTGAACCACACTACACGCGGATAAGAGGTCGATACTCCAATGTTAGCAGAGAAATATGCGAATGGAACCCTCAGAGATATCTTGCAATCTCGGGATCATTACAAGCCATATCCGACAATTGAAGAGCGCGGACCATGGGATGAGCTTCCGCCCAATTTGAGAGAATTCTGGGTCAGTAAAGGCGTTCAAGAACTCAATCACTCCTGGGGAGCTCTGACTGCCACTGCCTATATGGAATATAGCCGAACAGGCAATCGTAATAAGTACGACAATGCATCGTGGGCGAGAAGACGGGCTCTGGCATCGCTCGTCATCGCAGAATGTATCGAGAACCAAGGACGGTTTATGGATGATATCGTCAACGGGGTTTGGTGCATATGCGAAGAAACCTTTTGGGGCATCCCGGGTCATAACTACATGATGAAGAGGCAGGACCCGCTGCCGGATGTAACCGATCAAGTCATTGAATTGTTCTCGGCGGAGACAGCGTCGCTGCTTGCCTGGACGTACTATCTACTCCAAACCAAGTTGAATACCATTAGTGTGATGGTCGGCGAGCGCATACAGCTTGAAGTGAGGAAGAGAATCCTGGATCCATTCCTGAACCGCAACGACTTCTGGTGGCTCGGGTTCAATCAGGAACGAATGCTCAACAATTGGACGCCGTGGTGTAATTCGAATTGTTTATCGGTATTCTTGCTCTTGGAGGATGACCCTGAACGCAGAGAAGCAGCGGTCATCAAGGCGATGCGAAGCTTGGATCATTATCTCGACAGACTTCATTCAGATGGCGGCTGCGAGGAAGGACCGAAGTATTGGATCTACGGCGGCGGAACGCTATTCGACTGTCTTGAACTGCTCTACAGCGCCTCGGACGGGAAGATTAATCTATACGATGAGCCTAAGATTGAGCAGATTGGCCAGTATATTTATCGGGCTTTTATTGACGAGTCCTATTATGTCAATTTTGCAGACAGTACGCCGAAGGTACAAATCCCCGCGGAGCTGGCGTACCGCTTCGGGCGCCGTACCCGAGATGACCGGTTATCCGAAATAGGTGCATTGGAGCTGAAGAAACGGCGCGAGGAAACAACTCAGTTCGAGTTTCCTGCTATGTTCCGCGTGCTTCCGGCTTTGTTTCATTATGCGGAAATCGAGCAGTATACGGGGGAGTCTCCTTACATCAGAGACGCATGGCTGGACGGAATTCAGCTGATGGTAGCAAGAGAGCAGCAGGACTCCAGCAGAGGGTTATATCTTGCAGCCAAAGGTGGACATAACGATGAAAGCCATAATCACAATGATATTGGGCAATTCATCGTATATTGCAACGGCTCCCCGATGATTATTGACCCTGGCGTATTGACCTATACGTCCAAGTCATTCTTCTCTGAACGTTATACAATCTGGGCGATGCAATCCGCCTATCACAATGTTCCAGCTGTCAATGGAATTGGCCAAATGAATGGCAGAGAGTATAGAGCGACTGATGTGAAGTATCAATTCGATGATCGAGCTGCATCGTTATCCATGAATATTGCGGAAGCCTATCCGGAGTCCGCCCAGATTAGAAGCTGGATGAGGACCGTACAGCTTGTCCGTGATGCATCTGCTTTTATCGCAATCAAGGATGAATACCACCTAGAGCAAGCCACAGATGAGATTGCATGGCACGTAATGACACCACACGAGCCTCAGCTTGAAGAGGGCGGAAGTATGATTTTGCAGGACAAGCATGGCAATAGGGTAAGAATCCAGTATAACAATGAGCTGTATGCAGTCACTTCAGAGCAAATTTCACTAGAGGACGAAATCATGCAGGACGCATGGGGTGATCACTTGTATCGGATTGGGCTGAGATCCATTGCCCCTGCGGTTCAGGGTGAGTGCTCAATTCGAATAAGTCAAATATAGATGCGCGAGGGAGAGGGGGATGAATGGTGCAAAATAGTTCAGATGCGATGCTCCCCAGCAACGAAATTCTAGATAGGCTGCAAATCAATGCGGTCGCCCCGCTGGGAGGGAGACTCAATCAGCATTGGATGGTGAGTTCTAAGAACGAACGCCTTGTGTTACGCCTCTGGTCGATTGCAACGCACAAAGAGAATATCCAGTATGAAGTTAATCTGCTTCGAAGCGTTGCAGCACTTGGATGGCCGGTTGCAGCTGTCATTGATGAACCGATTGAGATTGGGGATCAGGTGTGGGGGTTGTTCCCTTATCTTCCGGGTGAACCGCCTTCCGTGGAGAATCCGGCAGCCGAACAGCGTGCCAGGGGACGCCTGATGGCTCAGTTCCACGCAGATCTTAGGAAGCTGAGCGGAATTGGACAACGCAAGGATTGGCGGCGATGCGAAGAAATTCTCCAAGACGAGGAGATTGACGTATTGCTCTCTCTTAATGAAAAGAACAGGCCGGAGGAAATACGAATCCTTCGTTGGCATCTGGATCGAGCTCGGAAGCGGGTGGAGGGGCTGAAGCTTCACTCCCGCCCTGGTACTGTGGTTCATGGGGATTTTGCTACATGGAATTTACGATTCCAAGAAGGCAAGCTCTCCGGCATTCTCGACTTTGAGTTAGCCCATTGGGATCATCGAGTCGGGGAATTTGCTCTCTCGTGGCGGGGGAAGTACGACGAGGTGGTTTACGGCTATGATGAAGTATCGCCTCTGGAGCCCGAGGAGTGGGAGCTATTAACGCCAGTGTGGTGGGCGGGACTCATTGAGCTTGCTTGCAAGCACTTGAAGGAAGGCAGTTACGACGACGGCTGGATTATCAAGAAGTTGCTGGAGCGCTCACCGTTGATGGGGCAGGATGCTAGAACAGGACCTACAATATAAAGAGGTGTTGCATGAAGACGATCCACAACCCGTGGTTAAAGCTCAGAGAAGGAATGGGCAAAGAGGATTATGATTTGATCAACAGACTGCAGGAGAGCTGCATCCGCTCAGATCAGACATCGTTAAAGCTTGAACTGGACTACAAACTCGGCGTTCATACAAGCACAGACAGAGGCGGGATCTGTGAAATCAATGAATTCATGTACTTCGATGGACATGAGTTAATTGGCTATATGGGAATTAGCGACTTCGGCGGGGCAGGTACACCTTTTGAAGTGAACGGCATGGTGCATCCGGAATACAGGCGGCAAGGTATTTTTGCGACATTGTGCAAGCTGGTTATGGCAGAGTGGGGGCGCAGAGCTTCTAGAAGCATGCTGCTCCTAAGCGATCGGAAGTCGGAAGCGGGACTAGCGTTCATCGAAGGAACCGGAGCGAAGTATCATCATACGGAGCATGAGATGTATCTTCAAGAAGGCTGGGCGGGGGAAAATAACAACTCGGAAAGCATTACATTTCGGAAGGCGACGAATGCTGATGCGCGGGAGATTCAGCGGCAGAACACGATATATTTTGACGATGAATTAGTGGAAGAGGGGGCAGAGGATTCGAAGGTACGGATGATTCTGCCTGAGGAAGAAGAGAAGAGAGGCATGACTATTTACCTCGCAGAAGCTGATCTGCAGGTCGTCGGGAAGGTCCATATCCAGCTGTCTAGCGGAGTTGGGGGCATATATGGCCTAGGTGTTCTGCCTGAGTATCGCGGCAAGGGATATGGTAGAGCAACTCTCTTGAAGGCAATCGAGAAGCTTAAGGAAGCGAACGCGAGAGACATTATGCTGCAAGTGGCCGTAGAGAACGCGAATGCACTCCGGCTGTATCAATCCTGCGGCTTCGCAGAGACCTCGACGATGGATTATTATGAGTTACCCCATCACAAGCTCGATATAGGCTAAGAGATAAGCAAGAAGCGGCAATGTACAATTGCCGCTTCTTTTTTTTTTTCCTGATTCATTTAAGATCCATTAAAGGTTCGCGGCCTAAGATAGGAACCGTAAAGCGAAGGTGCTGGCGAGGCAATCCCCAATAAAGAACGAATGAAAGGTGCTGAGAATAGTGTTTAGAAAAAATACACTTGTAATAGGTTTATCATTAGCGATAGCGATTACTGCTCTGACGGGTTGTGAGGCGGCTACATCGTCCAATTCTGGGTCCAATACGAGTGCGAGTGCGAGTACGAATACGCAGAGCGAAGCAGCGAAGACGGCATCGCTTGAATATGCGAATGAGATGGATAAGAACAAGATTATGACGTTTGCAATCACGGTAGATCAAGCCAAATGGCAGGAGATGCTGGACAATGCGGCTGATGAAGAATACATTTCGGCAGACGTAACGATTAACGGCACAACAATCAAGAATGTCGGTATCCGCCCGAAGGGTAACTCTAGTCTCTCTGCAATTGTCCGGGACGAGGATACAGACCGCTACAGCTTCAAGATCAAGTTTGACGAGTATGTCGAAGGGCAAACGTGGGAGGGGTTGGACAAACTCGTCCTTAACAACAACTTCTCCGATGCAACAAGCCTGAAGGAATACCTGTCGTATGACATTATGTCTTACGTTGGCGTCGATGCACCTCTGTACTCTTTTGCAGATATTTCGCTTAACGGCCAGAAGTGGGGCTTCTATCTAGCTGTCGAAGATATCGATAGCAGCTATCTTGAGCGTACGCATGACGATGAGGGCGAGCTATATAAGCCTGAAACGGAAATGGGCATGGGCGGCGGAGGGTTTCCTGGTGGAGCTGGCGGTGCTAATGGTGCTAACGGTGCAAAAGATGGACAGCAAACCGCGCCTCCTAAGGATGCAGCAGCAACTGAAGATACAGCTGAAGTAGCGGCAGCAACGACTACGGATGAGAGTAAGACGAAGCAAGGGCAGAACCCTCGTCAAGGGATGCAGGGCCGCGGCGGAGGAATGAAGGGCATGGCCAATAACGGTGTATCTCTTCAATATACCGATGATAAGATCAGCAGCTACTCTGCCATCTTCGACAACGCAGCAACCAAAACAGATGAAGCAGATGAGAAGCGCGTCGTTGAAGCTTTGAAGAACCTCAGCGAAGGCAAAGATCTGGAGAAGACAGTTGATGTCGACGCCGTGCTCAGATACTTCGCAGCCAATGCTGTGGTCGTCAATCTCGACAACTATGTCTCCAATATGGGGCACAACTACTACCTGTATGAGAACGAAGGGCAGCTTAGCATTCTTCCTTGGGATTACAACCTTGCGTTTGGCGGCTTCCAGTCGGGCAGCGCTTCGGATGTCGTGAACTTCCCAATCGATACGCCTGTCTCAGGCGTGACCTTGGAAGAACGTCCGCTGCTAGGCAAGCTGCTTGAAGTACCCGAATACAAAGAGAAGTATCATGAGTATTTGCAAGACATCGTTAACGGTTATTTTGCAGATGGTAAATTCGAGCAGACGGTTGATAAATTAAGCACTATGATTTCCGATTATGTGAAGAACGATCCATCGGCGTTCTACGACTACGATAAATTCCAAGCAGCAATCGTGGAGCTGAAGGAGCTGGGAGCACTTCGCTCGAAGAGCATTCAAGGTCAGCTCGACGGCACGATCCCATCGACGACGGAAGCTCAGAAAGCTGACTCCAGCAAGCTTATTGACGCTTCGTCTGTAGACATGAAGGCGCTCGGCACTCAGGGCGGCATGGGAGACGGCAAAGGCGGACCGGGCGGCGGCGGGTTCCCCGGTGGTCCGGATGGAGCAAAGTAGAATTAAAGACGAGGACACCCAAACAGGTGTCCTCTTTCTTGTAGTTTGGGGCGAATCGCCTGTAAATCTTATAAAATATGGTACAATTGATAGATTGCTGTGATTATACCAGCGCAGCACAAATAAAAAAGGGGATGGGTTAAAATTGAAAAAAGTTCTACTTACTCTTATTGCTTTCCTGTTATGTCTTAACCTATCAAGTATCGCGGCTGCCGCACCAGAAATCAAAAGCGCGACTACAACGGTCTGGATTAACGGGGAGAAATTCAAGGCTGCCGGACCAATTAAAACAATTAACGGAACTACTGCAGTTCCGCTCAAAGACTTGGCGACGCGCCTCGGCGCAGAAGTCATCTGGAATCAAGAGTACAAAGGTTTCCGCATTAATTCCTACTCGAAATACCTCATTTTAATGCCGGAAAGTAAGCTGACAGGAATAATCGATATCACTTCTGCAAACTATCAGTATTACCATACCGAGTATTCTGAGAATGTTGCGGATTATAAATTCGGAGCCAAATATGTAAATATGGGAATACCTCTGACAAACCAGGGTGGCGTTTATTATGTGTCTCTTAAATGGATGGCTGCACAGCTTGGCTATGCGGTAACTGCTGCAAACGGAAAAATCTCTGTAATAGGTAAAAGCGCCGCCGTTTCAAGCAAACATTTGCAAGACGTGTACCAAGCAGCCCGTTCTAAGGGGAAACGCTCCTTTTACATCGGTAACTTCGATGACTTTCTTCGTTCTAACATTGGTCAAGACATCGATTTGCAGTTCATTTCTCTACAAGATTCAACTATTGTAGGGAAGTCAGTAGGCAGAACCGTTTGGATCAATCAAAAGATAGTGGAGAAGGACGGTACTGTCTACCCGAGATTCTCGCAAATAAAAGTCGTTAACCAAATTGATCCGTACACAATCGACGTTATCTATAAAGGCGTTCATCATAAAGCATCAAATAACTTAGTCTACAATAACTATTTTGATGCTGATCCTCAAAAAACGTTCAAATGGAGTACGAAAGTTTGGAATGCAATCAAGAATGAACAAGTCTTTATCGGTATGACGGATACACAGGTGTTATTGGCTTGGGGTAGCCCAGATCGGAAGAACAATACGACTACCCGGACCGGAACCTTTTCACAATGGGTATATGGCGACGTGTTAGACGGTGCAACATATCTCTATTTCGACGATGGAGTACTGACTAGTTACCAAGATTAATATACGGAACAAGGGCATCAAACTTCCTGTAGAGGAGGGGATTGATGCTCTTTTTCTTTGCGAAAAAGGAATTAACCCATCCATCACGAAAAGTAGCAGTGATTGTTCTTATGCAATTTGCGTATCAGGGAGGGACTGCCCTTGACGGACATAGATATCAATCGTTCCATTGATGCAATATGGCGCAGCGAGTCGGCGAAGATTATAGCCGTCCTCACGCGGATCATGCGAGATGTCGGGCTTGCCGAAGACCTTGCGCAGGATGCGCTCCTTATCGCCCTCGAGCGCTGGCCGCAGGCAGGCATTCCTGCTAATCCTGGTGCATGGCTGATGACAACCGCCAAGCGCCGGGCGTTAGATCTGCTGCGTAGAAATAAACTCAGGGACCGCAAATACGAGGAGATCGGCTATGAGCTGAACACGCAGGAAGAGCCGGACCTTGATGCTGCTCTCGATGATCACGTTGGAGATGATCTGCTCCGCCTCATATTCATGACCTGCCATCCGATGCTGTCGGCAGAGGCACGAGCAGCACTTACGCTGCGGCTGCTTGGCGGACTGACGACCGAGGAGATTGCCAAAGCCTATCTCATTCCGGAACCGACGGTTGCGGCGAGAATAACGCGGGCTAAGCGAATGTTCTCGGAGCAGCGTGTTCTGTTCGAGCTTCCGCCGAAAGAGGGACTCACCGCGAGGCTGTCTTCGGTTCTCCAAGTCATCTATCTCATATTTAACGAGGGATACTCCGCGTCTTCCGGCGATGAGTGGCTGCGGCCTGTACTTTGCGAAGAAGCTCTGCGGCTAGGTCGCATACTGATCGAAATGATAGATAACGAGCCTGAAGTCTTCGGGCTTGTTGCGCTTATGCAATTCCAAGCGGCGAGGTTTAAAGCGCGGGTCGATCAGGCGGGTGAGCCCATTCTGCTGCTGGATCAGGATCGGACGCTCTGGGATGACACTCTAATTAGAAGCGGGCTCGCTATGCTTGATCGCGCTGAGCAACTCGGCGCGGGCGAGCTTGGCTCATATACACTTCAAGCGGCGATTGCTGCGTGTCACGCGCGGGCTCGAACCGCTACGGAGACCGATTGGATACGGATATCCGAACTTTATAATGAGCTCTATCAATTGACGCCGTCGCCTGTTATTGAGCTGAATCGTGCGGTAGCCTTATCGATGGCATACGGACCGGAAGCGGGACTCGAGCTCGTGGATAAGCTGCAGTCTGAGCCAGCGCTGAGAAGCTATCATTTATTGCCGAGTGTCCGTGGCGATTTCTTGATGAAATTAGGACGGCTCGAGGAAGCCAGGCTGGAGTTCACGCGCGCTGCAACGCTTGCCGGCAACACCCGTGAGCAAGAGCTGCTGTTAAGGCGGGCTGCCGAATGCTCGGAGGGCAACTGATGCTTAACCGAAAATTCTTTTTCGAGTGGATGTCGATTTCGTTGCCTGCCGTTCGTTGATGAAGTAGAGGCAAGCAGATGTGCTTCAATCTAACGTCAGAAGGAGACATGAATATGCAATTCCTATGTTTGGGTTACCTGGAAGCAGCTAAGATGGACGCACGCCCAAAGGATGAGATTGAGGCTGTGATGAGTGAATGCCCGCCTCACCTGCAGAATTTCTACAGTAGCGGGCAAGTGATTGTCGATGCAGGACTCGCTTCCGAATCGAAATGCTTGCGACGGGAGAATGGGAAAGTAAAGGTTGTGGATGGACCTTTTATCGAGACGAAAGAGATGATCGGCAGCGCATTCCTTATTGAAGCAGAGGACATGGATGAGGCGATTCGGATTGCTTCCTTGCATCCTGCGGTACAGATCGGTGCGGGCGAGCAGTTTGGATGGGGCATTGAGATTCGTCCGATTCATTATTTTAAGTCGAGAGAGTAGAACCCTATACCGATTGGACTGGAGTGATAGGTAATGAGCGATTCCGTTCTAAAGTTCTATGATGACTTTGCAGAAGACTACCACCTCATCTTTCACGATTGGACGGAGGCCATCTCGCGACAAGGTGAGATTCTGAGCAGAGTCATCCAATCGAAATTACCTATCACGGCAGGCACTGCACTCCTGGATTGTTCGTGCGGCATCGGTACGCAAGCAATCGGATTGGCGAAGCAAGGGTATACCGTAACCGCGACAGATATCAGCTCGGCCTCCGTTAAGAGAGCTGAAGAAGAAGCTGTAGCTCATGGTGTGAAAATCAACTTTGGCGTAGCAGATTTCCGTACGCTGGATCAAGACGTATCAGGAAGCTTCGATATTGTGCTGTCGGCGGATAATGCGATTCCGCATCTGCTGACAGACGAAGATTTAGACATCACTTTTGCACATTTTCATACAAAGCTTAACCGGAATGGCCTGTTAGTTATCACCATAAGGGATTACGACGAGTTAATGATTGAGAAGCTGCCATCTACGCAACCTCGCATATTTGATGGGGGCAGGAGGATTGTTTTTCAGGTTTGGGATTGGGCGAAGGACGGAAGGACGTACACGGTAAACCAGTTTATTTTGCAGGAAATGAATGAAGAATGGACAACAAAGCATTATTGGACGGAGTACAGGGCGCTGCTGCGGGAAGAGATGAACCAGCTATTGAGCAAGGCGGGATTCACGGATATCGAGTGGCATCTCCCCGAGAACTCAGGCTATTACCAGCCAATTGTGACCGCACGCAAAGAGTAACCTTGACTGAAGCTGAAGCGATTAGGAACAGAAAGGCCAGGACACCGCTCTCAAGGCGAGCTCCTGGCCTTTGAAACTTATCAAAGCTGTTATTGTTGAAGCTTCTGAATCTTCTTCCCAAAGGCGGACATGCCATACCCCAGCATTATAAATATGCAAGCGTAGATAGCGAGCACCGGCACAATAATGCCCCAAGGCCGGTCGTCATACCGTGCTAACAGATTAACCATGTTGATGATCATAATCGCGAGGTTTGCAAACAGCAAGACGCGCAGGACGCCCTTGATCTTCTGATAATGCGTCACAAGCGACTCGCGGTCCGTATACAGCCGAGGAATCTCTTCAGCCTGCCATTCTCTGCGGAAGTAGTGCCACATTCCTCCGTAGGAGCTGACATGCTCCCAGCCCGCATCGCGATACAACTCCAGATAGGCATCAAGCTTCTTTCCTCGTCCTAGCCCATTCTGAAAATCAAGCGCATACGCATAACGCATCGATTCATCGCGCGTGAAGGTATAACTGAATATGCCCACCTTCTTAAGCTGCAGCCCTTGTCTGGACAGCTCCGACAGCCATGCTTCGTCCTTCTCATAGTTCCAGCTCATCGACAGCCGATATCTTTTCTCCATCAGTATTGTCATTCGCCCTCACTCCTTCCCTATATTAAGAACTCGATGACCCGCCTGCAGAAGCTCTTCCAGCCTGTTGATCTCCGCCGTCGTGACGGCTTGCCCATATGGGGTGATGGCATACATTTTGCGCCTGCTGTCCGTTCCTTCCGGGCCAGGATACTGCTCGATAAGTCCCTTAGTAAGTAACGTGTTCAGCGCCGTATACAAGGTGCCCGCGCCGATCTTTACCCGTCCGCTGCTCATGCGCTCCGCATCCTGCATGATGCCGTATCCATGTGTTGGCTCGGCATGCAGCGCAATCAATATATAGTAAAAAGCTTCCGTCAGCGGCAGCATCTCCTTCGGATCCCGCATCCTTATCCCTCCTTCAATTATATCGATTAACGATATATCTTATGACGATATATTACCGCACGATACATCAATTGTCAATATATGTGAATGCCAGAGAGGGAGCTAGAGGAATTGTTTCGGCGAAGACGAATAGATTTGAGGATATCTGATTAAAAAGTAAAATCTGGGAGGCGCATGCAGAGTTGGTACAGCAAACGACGAATCGAAAAGTCGTAACGATCGGCCTGCTGGCTGCATTGTTCATCGGTGCGTTAGATGCAACAGTCGTAAGTACAGCGATGCCGCATATTACGAAGGAATTAAGCGGGTTCAGCTTAATCAGTTGGGTATTCTCGATTTATACGCTGACGATGTGCGTCGCGACGCCTATCTTCGGCAAGCTGGCGGACTTGTACGGAAGAAGATCGGTATTTACTGCGGGTCTGCTTATCTTCGCGCTCGGGTCGATCCTATGCGGAGCGGCGACGAGCATGACCGCCTTGATCTGGTTTCGTGCTATACAAGGACTTGGAGCGGGCGCGCTTACGCCGGTCACGTTCACGATCGTCGGTGACTTATACCCAGGCGAGCAACGGGCGAAGGTTCAAGGGATTTTCGCATCTGTATGGTCGGTGGCAGGCTTATTGGGTCCACTTGTCGGAGGGACATTCGTCGACTATATCTCTTGGCGCTGGATCTTTTACATGAATGTGCCTGTGTTCGTGATTGCCTTCATCCTCGTCGTCATGTTTCTGCATGAGAAGTTCGAGAGGAAAGCGAAGAAGATCGACTTCGTTGGCGCCAGCCTATTCACGATTGGTCTAACAGCGCTTCTGTACGCGCTGCTGAATGGCGGCGAGAGGTATGCATGGGATTCCGCTCTGATAATTGGCCTGCTGTGCATCGCTGCCGTCTTCATCTCACTGTTCCTGTTCGTCGAGGCGCGGGTGAAGGAGCCGATGATACCACTAGGACTGTTCAAAACAAGAGAGATTCGCGTCATCTACCTGCTTAGCTTTCTAGGCTTTGCGATCACGGCTGGCGTGATGGTGTATGCGCCTCAATGGATTCAAGTTGTCCTTGGGCACAGCGCGACGAGTTCCGGGTTTACGTTGATGCCGATGTGCCTGGCTTGGCCTTTCGCGGCGACAATGACGGGGAGGCTGATGTTCAAATACGGACCACGGATCTTCATTGTTTCAGGTGCAGTCATCGTTGCAGCAGGCAGCCTATGGCTCATGCTGATTAATTCCGACTCGCCATACGCATACTTGGTCGGCATCCTGATCGTTATCGGCTTCGGAATGGGCTTATTGACGACGCCGATTCTGGTCTTGATCCAGAACGCCGTCGATTGGACCGAGCGGGGAGTAGCGACCTCGACGAACTCGCTCATGAACGCGCTTGGGCAGACCGTTGGCGTAGCGTTGTTCGGCACGTTATTCAATAACGCGGCCGCAGGGCTCGATGTGAAGCAGGTTGCTCATGGCATGCATATCGTCTTTACAACTATTTTTGCGATATCGATCGCGGTCGTGCTCGTTGTCGGCTTGCTGCCGTCGCAGCGCAAGGAATCGGGGAAGTCGCAGTCTAGCGTGACGGGGTAAGCAGTCAGAGGCAGAGGAATAGCAGGACTAGAAAAGGTGCGCCGTTTTTGGCGCACCTTTTCTATATTATTTGCGCCTTAGCACGGTCGCTACCGCGCCAACAATGAGACCCCAGATTGCGTTTGTTGCGAAGACACTCACGACCGCAAGTGGATTCGTTAAAGGGCCTTGCAGCTTCCCGTCGAGAATCGGAGATGCAAGGCCGCTGAGGATGATTGCGAATAAGGCGTAACTCAGTCCAGCGTAAACAAGAACGACAACCGGCCGTGGGAGCTTTTTCACCAGCACGATAATGAGCCAAGCCAAGGAAATAAGAATCGTCATTAGAATGCTTCCGAATGGGTGGCCAATTAAGTCCATGGCTCCGGTCATCTTCATAACGGGCCTAATCAACGCTAATGCGCCTAGCCCCAGAATAAGTGGTAGATGTTCTTTTACAATCTGTTTTGTACCCATTTCGTGTTATTCTCCCCTTCTCTTCTTTATCTTCCCGAACGGTTTAAAGTAAGTAATGAAAACCATGAGCAGTAGACAAGCCAGATTAAAGCTTGCCATAACGATGATAGACGACCATGTCGCCCTGAATTGCTGGTTCTGCAGCGCCCCGAACCCCATATTCCCAATCATGTCCGCGAGGGATGCTGTCCAATTATCCAGAAAGAAGATGCCCATCAGAATTGTAACTAAGGTAAGAACAAATTTAATCGTCACCCAATAATGCTTAACCAGCCCCCATTGGGTCCAAATAGACAACAGGACGCCGGTCAGTAATGTCAGCAGTGCCGGATATTTCAGCAGGTTCTCGTCGATTACCTCCATGCTGGACAACGTATAAGCGAGCTGTTCTCCATTCGCTGCGCTTTTCAAATAGACAGCTAATAGAATCATCCCAATTGTCCCGCCAATCCACGAAGCAACGGAAATGACATGTAAGCTGATTAGGAATTGTTTTTTCTGCAGACTAAGTCTATAAGCCATTGTATAACCCTCCAAATTTGTAATCATTGCGAGCTAGGACTTACTTTAACAAACAAATGTTGTGAACTTATGACGATACTTTGCGATTGTTGTACGATTAAAAAAACGGTGCAATTTTCGGATATAATGACAGCAGAATGTTCAAAGGAGAGGTTGCCTTCATGCCCGAACGTATATTGTTGGTGGATGATGAAGAGAAGGTACTTGAATTTATGAGTGCCTTTCTAATAGACGAAGGCTTTCAGGTTGCTATGGCCGTGACAGGGAGGGACGCTCTCGCACAAGTGGAAACCTTCAGTCCGGCGTTAGTGGTTCTGGACTGGATGATGCCGAACATGAATGGGCTCGATGTTTGCCGCGAATTACGGAAGAAGAGCAATATAGGGATTATTATGGTCACGGCCAAATCGGACGAGATGGATAAGATTATCGGGCTAGAAGTCGGAGCTGACGACTACATTACGAAGCCGTTCTCGTTAAGGGAATTGTTAGCTCGCATTCGGTCCGTACTCCGAAGATTGCAAGCAAATCCGGCTGCGGAGGAGGACCAACTGGTTCGAGACGATCTAGTCATCTCGAGCTCGCAGTGCCGCGTCTGGAGGCAAGGGGTAGAGATCAGCATGACACCGACAGAATTCAAGCTTCTATACACGCTTGCCATTAAGCCGGGAATTGTCTATAGCCGTCTTCAGCTGCTGAAAGCTGCGCTTGATGATGACTTCCTGAACGTTGAGCGTACGGTAGACGCCCACATTAGTCGCTTGCGCAAAAAAATTGAGGATGATATATCGGTGCCAAAATATATTCAAACCGTGTATGGGTTTGGTTACCGCTTCGGGGGGCAATCGTGAGGTTTCATCGAAAGCTGTTCTTAACGCTGGCATTGACGATTATCGGAATCAGCATGGTTTTTACGACGCTTACCCATTTTATTGTGAAAAGCTCTATTGAGGCGGGCATCAACGAAGCGAGAAAAAAAGAGGCTTCATTAATTACATCCGAGCTGAGTGACTATTATATTGCCCATCATCAGTCATGGAATGCCGTTCAATCCATCGATCTCTTAAAGGGTATTGATCGGGAAAAACCGAGCATTCTTGTTAGGGACAACGACAAACAAGAGATCTTTAAGCAAGGGGACGCGCCTTTAAAGTTAATCACCCGCTTGGGTGTTAAGAACGATATCATCGTGAATCAAATAACGGTAGGGCATTACTATTATTACGACCCTGAGGTCGCGAGTTACAATAAGATTCTGATCGGTATTCCGATATCGGTCCTCATTGCTTTGATTGGAAGCGGCGTAATTCTTATCTTAATTGCTTTGATTATCGCGTATCAGTTGTCGAAATGGCTTGCTGCACCGCTTAAGATGCTCCTTGCACCGATTGAACGGTTAGGACGAGGAGAACTCGGCGTGGAAGCTGAAGTTAGTGTGAAGGATGAATACGGCGAAATAGCAAAAGCGTTTAATCAGATGTCCTCGGAATTGAAGAAGGCGGAGGAAGTACGTCGAAACCTAACCGCAGATATCGCACATGAACTAAGAACCCCTCTAACTATTGTGGGAGGCAGGCTGGATGTTCTGCAGCAGCAGGGACAGCCGATCCCGCCGGAGACGCTGCTGCCGATTCAGGACGAGCTTATCCGGTTGAACCGATTAGTCGAAGATTTACGAACGTTGTCTTTAGCAGAGGCGGGTAAGTTGCTGTTAAACAAAGTAGAAACCGACATCGCGGAGCTGGTCAATCAAGTTCGTTTAGCCATAGAACCACTCGCGGATGAGAAGGAGATTTCCATTCGCTGCGAAGTGAGCGCTGACCCGGCGATCATTGCAGTAGATGCTAACCGAATGAAACAAGTTTTGTTTAATTTGCTCACGAACGCCATTCATTACACGCCAAATCATGGGACGATCCAGATACAGCTGCGGTACGATGATGTCTCGCATACGCTCAGGATTGTCGTGCAAGATTCAGGTTTGGGTATCGCGCCGGAGCATCTTCCGCATCTTTTCGACCGTTTCTATCGCGCCGATGAAGCGCGGACAAGAGACGGTGGGGGAACTGGCTTAGGTCTTGCGATCGCTAAACAATTCGTCCTTTCCCACCAGGGCACAATTGAGGTGGAGAGCCGTCTTAATCAGGGGACGCGGTTTACGATTCGGTTGCCGTATTAGTCAATAATCTTGTTTAAGATGCGTCGTAATCGGCGCATCTTTTTTTGTATCATTCGGCGCTGTGCGTTCGACAAATTCCAATGAGAGAAACCTAATGTATCGTGGGACTCTGGCATGATGCTTGCTAACACTTGGTATGGCAAAGTATTACTAAGGCATGTAAACCTTACGATAACGATAGGAGGATGTAGGGATGAACTTTCACTTCTTTGTCGGTAACGATAATGGGAACAGCGAGCATGATTTGATGATTGACGGTCGATTAGTTCAGCAACCTAACGTCAATTGCAGAGTGGACGAGCTTCCATGGCGGGAGGAGCAAGTACCGGAGAGCTTCATTAAGCATTTGCAGGATCAGTTAGTCGTTACCATCGATTCGCCCTCGGCGCTGCCGGGGATGTACTATATCGGGAAGTTTGCGCTCGAGAGTGGCGAAATTATCGACAATATTCAGATCGGCATTGATTCCAAGAGCGAGATGGATTTGCCTATCATTAACACATTGTCGCAAATCGCCGCAGTCGCGGTACAGAAGGCCTATGAAGAAGAGAAGAGAATTCCGCCACAGCTCGACATCGAAGTCGATATGGCGACAGCGCTGCCGGTTACGCAGCATACGGACGAGACATCCGCGAAGTTCGAGAAGCGCTTCATGTCGGGCAGGCATCATGTGACGGTTCACTTGGGGACTCTCCGAGTGTCGGTCAACATTGTTTTTCCTTTCGTGAAAGTCGTGCCGGAGGCGACGCCGGTCATCTTCACCTTGCAGAAGGATGCTGCGGGCAATTGGCGGGAGGGCGAGATCTTTACGGATTTTGCCGCATCGTACGGGATGGAGAAGAAGTTCAACGGCAGCTTCTTCAAGGATAAGCGAATTCTCCATGTCGATATCGGCGACGGCTCGACGGAGTATCCGATCACGGAGGGGAATCGATTCTTGAGGCAGTTCGTGCATGGCAGCCATCACGGGGCGGGCTATGCCATCGAGGAAGCGCTGCAGGAGTTCAACCGTCTGATTCATCTGCCGGACAGCCCAAGGCAGTTCTTCAGCGACGTGCTTAAGAATCCGAAGCATAAGTACCATGCGAGAGCGCTCAAGACTCTGCGTCGACCGCTGGAAAGCCAGGTCAAGCAGATCGTGCAGCACGTGAAGAAGCAGCTGACGAAAGCGCGTAATGAGATCGACCTGATCTGCGTATATGGCGGAGGCAGCATTCTCATGCGGACAATTCTGTATCCGTACTTGAAGGAGCTTTGCGATATCCGCGAAATCAAGCTGTTCTATATTCCGTCCGAATACGCGGTCGAGCTGAACGCGACTGGACTGGATGCTTTCGTACGCGGCAAAATTTATGAGGCGCTGAAAAATAAAGCGGAGCAGCCCGCATAATGAGAGCGGAGTAGGCAGGTGATCGAGGGTGAAGAAGACCAAGCTAGCTGGCGATAATATTAGCCTGAAGACGAGGAAGACGGAGGATCCGCTTGTCATGGCGTGGCTGAACGCGCAGACGAACCTGATGGATTCTCTGCGTTATTTGGTGGAGAACGAAATTATGCAGCATGGCGTCCGCAATTTGCAGATGTTCGTACCTGTGGAACGGGCAGGTACAGGTGTTCAGGGCTCGATGCAGCCTAAGCAAGGGAGTGACTACGAGGCCATCTTAGCTGGGATTGGACGAGAGTCAACGGCTGCTGCTGCGGCCGAGGAAACGGCAGAAGCTGTCGCCCAAGAGGATGAGTTAGCCGCCCACGAAGCGCCCATGATGGACGAAGTAGACGACGAAGATATTGAATCTTGGAGTTAGCATGACACGGTAATGCTTAGTAACACGACGGAATACTTGGTAACACTCGGTATTACTTAGTAACGCCAAGTGATGCAAAGCATTACGAAGTATTACGGTGGATTATTAAGGCGTGCGAGGCCACAAGGTGGCGTCTGGCGTGACCAAGTGAGGTAATAAAATAAGCTCCCTTCGAATTCCGAAGGGAGCTTTCTTTATTGTTAAGATCCTTATTTTACGGACAAATTAGGGTAAAGGGCTGCTACTCCGCCGGAGAGACCTTGTTGGACGTTGCGGCTAAGATCATCGGCAACAATCTCATACAGGTCCGCTTCAATGCCATCAATCGCAATGCGAGCAATGTCCTTAGGATCGGATTTCGGTGCGGTTACGCCCTCTGTCATGTCTGTATCCATATAGCCAACGTGCAGACCGGCTACTCTCACATGATGCGGAGCAAGGCTGAGACGTAATGAGTTAGTCATGCCCCATGCTGCGGACTTAGCTGCAGAATACGCGCCCAAGGAATCCACGCTGAGCCAGGAAAGGACAGAGAGGATATTCAGAATGGTGCCGCCGTTATTCTTCTCGATGACCGGGGCGAAGGCACGTGCCATAGCCAAGGTACCGAAAACATGCGTATTGAACTCCAGATGAATATCTTCCATAGCTCCGGTAAGAAGAGAAGCGCCTGTCGAAACGCCAGCATTGTTGATCAACAAGGTGACATCACTTGCAGTCTCTGCGGCAGCAGCTACAGACGCCGGGTCCGTAATATCGAGCTGAAGCGGAATTGCGCCAGGCAAATCGATGGAATTTATATTACGTGCCGCAGCGTAGACTTTAGCCCCTCTTGCCAGCAGCTCGGCAGCCAAGTTCTTTCCAAAACCGCGGTTAGCGCCTGTAACAAGTGCAACTTGATTCGATATATTCATGATGAATGTCTCCTTTATGGTTCAAAATATGATGCCTGTAATATATTATGGTCATCATATTGTAGTTTGTCAATCGCTGCTGTTTTCCATTCATACAAATTGACAAGATATAATATGATGCTTAAAATATTTTGAAAGCAGAGGAATCTACATGAAGGAATGAGTGCTATGCCTTATCCGGCAGGTCATAAATTAAAAGTCCGCGGGCGTATCATAGAAAGTGCGGCCAAAGCTTTTCGTTCGAGCGGTATTCGCGACATCAGCGTTCCGGTCATTATGAAAGGGGCCGGCTTAACGCACGGAGGCTTCTATTCGCACTTTGAGAACAAGGATCAGCTTGTCTGTGAGGCTTGCAGTTATGCGGTAGAAGATACGCTTCAGCTGCTGCAGAAGGCATTAGATGAGGGAAACCATGAACCGAAGATTAACGCAATTATTGATTATTATTTAAGTGCGGAGCATCGAGACAACACGGAGTTAGGCTGCATTCTGCCAGCGTTTACGGGGGAGATGCCGAGGCTCTCGGATGAGGTCCGTAAGCATTTTACGGATGAGGTAGCTAGAATCGTTGCTTTTATCTGTGCGATCGGTAATATTGAGAAGTCGAACGGCACGGCACTGCTAAGTCTTTTGATTGGGACCATAATGATGGCGCGTTCCGTCAATGATCCTATTCAGAGCGACAGCATCTTAGATGCGGGCAAGAGCAATGCGAAGGCACTTCTAAGAGCATGGGAAGAGCAGGCTAGTCGCAATTCATAATGAAAACATAAAGGGACATCCAAGGCGGATGTCCCTTTCCATTTCCATAGGTAGCTCAGAATCGGCCTATCGCTACGATTACAGCCAGCACGATGAACACAACGTTCACGCCGACCTCCCGGTATTCTTTACGTGAGAGGTGCAGCAAAGCGCCGAGGAGCACGACAAGGGCAAGTGCCGTTGCGGCAATAGGCGTCCATATCGGCGCGATCCCCGTCGCTTGCGGAACAATGAGCCCAATAACACCGAGTAATTCAGCTAACCCGATGAACACAACGAATGCCCGGGGAACGCTGCTTACCCATCCCCATTCTGCTCGCGCCTTCTCATACTGCACGGCCTTCAGCCAGCCCCCATAGGCAAAAGCTAGAGCGGCAAGTCCTTGAACGATCCACAATGTAATATTCATATTTGCTGCAAGCCTCCTGACTACTTTTTCACGATCCTCTACAGGTATAATAGGTGTAGGATGCGTATGACGGAAGTAGGCACTTTTTCTAGACTCGGTAAATAAAAAGTTACCATACCTATCAGTGAGAGGAGGCGGAGGCACAATGAAACAGTACTGTAAATTCGAATCGGCGCTGAACATTCTTACAGGCAAATGGAAGCCTGTTATTCTGCTTCAGCTCATGGCGGGCGGCGCGATGCGGTTCAGCGAGTTGCAGAAGGCCATTCCGGATATAAACAAGAGGATGCTTACCCAGCAGCTAAGAGAGCTGGAGCATCACGACATCGTGCACCGAGAGGTGTACAACGAAATTCCGCCGCGGGTCGAATACTCGATCTCCGAGTATGGCAAGGGTCTAAGTACGGTCTTGCAGGCATTGAATGATTGGGGAGCGGCTCACGCTCAGCATATGGATGCGTTATATGGGGCGGAACATGCAGTGAATCAATCAGAGAATCAACCAGGAGGTGGGGCAAACTGAAAGCGAATCGGATGGAAGCCTTCAGTGACGGCGTACTGGCGATCATCATCACCATTATGGTGCTGGAATTCAAAGTGCCGGAGGAGCATGATTGGCATGCATTAGTCGAGCTTGGACCGAAGATCCTCAGTTATATCTTCAGCTTCGTGTACGTCGGCATTTACTGGAATAATCATCACCATCTGCTGCACATGGTGCGCACGATGAGCGGGCGACTCATGTGGCTTAATCTTCTGCTTCTGTTCTGGCTATCGCTAGTTCCGTTCACGACAGCTTGGATGGGGGAGAGCCATTTTGCAAGCACTCCGACGGCGCTGTACGGCATTATTCTCATGCTGGCGGCGTTATCCTACTGGCTGCTGCAGAGCGCGATTATGAAGCAGCATGCGAGTGAATCTCATTTCGTTGTAGCGCTAGGGAAGGACTTGAAAGGCAAGCTGTCGCCTATCCTGTACTTAATCGCGATTCTGACTGCTTACGTAAGCGCATGGATTTCCGGCTTCTTCTTCGTGCTGGTCGCCGTGATCTGGTTTGTACCGGATAAGCGGGTTGAGCAGGCGTTGAAGAGTCGTGCCGATGTTAAGGATGTGATCGAGCAGCAACAGTAACACCCCGGATGGTGCCTCAGACTGTCCAAACTCTTCGGCTACGCTAACGGTTGTCAAGAGCGCTATTTTGCCTCAGATGATCCATTTGAAAAGCTAACGGTTGCCAGAACGGCTATTTGGCGATATTGGCATCGAAATCAAGCGATTTAAGCCCATTAAGCGCTCTGACAACCGCTAAATGTTAGAGCAGGCTGTTTTTACGCAAATAAGCGCTATGGCAACCGTTACAAAGGGCACTCCGCAGGGGTGCCCTTTAATTGTTGTGTTTTCTAATCTAATCTAATCCCAATCGCCGATCGGCTTGCTCCAGCCCCGGTAGCACTCTGTGAAGCTTACGAAGACGCTGAAGCATCAAGCGCGAACATGCCTGGAATATCATCCAGCAGAGCGTCAATTGCATAGGCGCTGTAATCGTTCCACGGCGATCGAAAGTAAGAGCCGCCGATGGAGAGGTGGACCTTGCTCTGCTTGCTCGATGCTTGAACGCAAGCTAGTTTAATCCAGTGTTCCGAGCGCGCGAGGCTCATCCACCGGGCGTGCGCGAGCTCGTTATCGTCCACATGGACCATAATCCGCGCAGCGCCTAACCCCGCTAGCTCATGCGGCTCGATCGGGTCCAGCCACTCGAGCTCAGCGATGCCTTCGGGGATGGGAAAGCCGAGATCCTCGTACAGGACGGTGCAGGTCCGACGCCCGCACACTTGCAGCCCATCGCGGCTGATGAGCAGCACGAGCAGAGCATCGCCGCCGTAGAGGGGCTGCAATTGCTGCCGCAGCTTCTCTGCCTTGCGGTCGTAACGGGTCAGCCACTTGCCGGCTTCTTGCGGCTCACCTAGGAAGGCGGCTGTCTGCTTCAAATGCTGCCGCCAGTCGTCCTCCGAGCTTAGGAATAGAACTGGCGCAATCGAAGCGAGCTTCAGCTGCTCTTCCGCCGGAATGAGCTCCGCCATGCCGACGATGAAGTCGGGCTTCGCGCGCTCTAACGCGGCGTAGTTATAATCATACCGATGGCTGAGCGGCACTTTGACTTCGTACGTGAACTTGCTTCTGTACTCGTCCGTCCAATATTGATCCATGGGAGCAGCGTATGGGATCGTCTGCAGCGCGAGGATCTGGCCGAAGTTGATCCAGCTGTATGCGGCGACTCTGCGCTGCTGATTGCGCTGATAGACGGCGGGGGCGACGCCAGTCTCTTTCTTGAACAGCTGGCCGAAGTAGGTCTCGTTCTTGAAGCCGACTTCATAGACGATTCGGTCGATGGAATCGGGCTTCTCCGCCATCATGAGCCGTTTGGCTTCGGTCAGGCGCAGCTCGGTCCGGTATTCGGTCACGCTCTTGCCATAGCGATCCTTGAACATACGCATAAAATGGTACCGGCTGAGCCCTGCGATTCGGGCGAGCGAATCGACCGACACCTCATCCTTGTACCGGCGCTCGAGCTCGAGGCGGGCGCTCTCCAGCGCGAACTCGGCCTGCTGTTCCTGCTGCGCGAACACAAGGCTGAGCAGCTCAAGCAGTGCAGCCTCGCAGCGCAGATGGGCGGACACGCCGCCCGGGCGGAACCAATTCGAGCGCACCGTATCGTACAGATGGGCGGTGACGGCCGTTGACGGAATGTAGGCTTCGCCGAGATAAGGGAACAAGGGCGCTGCCGCGTCGGGCATGGGCTCCGAAGCCGAGATAGGCTCAGACTCGGGCAGAAGCAGGGCACCAACACCTGCGCCAGCAGCAGTTCCCGACTCGGATACTTCAAAGTCGAGCAACAGCGCCTCGAAGTAGTCGCCGGAGAAGTTCGTCAGCTCGATGAGCTGATCCGGGCCGCAGACGAACAACGATCCGGGGCGCAGCACGCACAGCCGCCCATCAATGACGAGCTCTCCGTGCAGGGCGGAGAGGAGTAGCCGATGCGCTGCGCGGGGCTCGAGGAAGTGCCGCTCCCTCGACATGGTCTGCGGCATCGAGCGAAGCGTCTGAACGTCCAGCAGCCGATAACGCAGAAGACCCGCGGCCTGCGGCCGTGGGTCGAGATTGAACCTATTATTCATGGACGTCCTTCAAGACGTCAGCAATGATCAGCTTGTTCGCGATCGGATTGGCGTTGAACCAGTGACCGGAATCCGCCTCGTAGACGTGGCCCGCCTTGACTGCCGACAGTCCTTTCCAGAGCGGGTTGTTGACAGGCGGCTTGCCTCTGCCTTCACCGGAGATGAGGAAGATGTAATCGACGTCTTGCAATTGTGCGAGCGCTTCGATCGAGAACTGGTCGTATTCGCCTTTAACCACAGGCGGCTGCTTAAATCCAAGCGCCCCGTAGATCGTCGCTCCACCGTAGAAGGTTGGACCGAACAGCGCGAAGCCTTTCTCTTCGTCCGCTTGCAGGACAACGGCTGTCTTCTCCGAAGGAAGCGTGCCAAGCTGTTCTTTTGCATCGGCAAGGCTCTTGTCGTAGTCCTCAGTGGCTTTCTTCGCTGCATCATCTTCATTGAGCAGCTTGCCGAGCTTCTCCAGATTGCCCTTCCAGTCGGCCTCGTCTTTGGATAGCACGAAGGTCGGCGCGATCTTCGCGAATTGATCATAGTTTCCATCCGGAATATAAGTAGGAGCGAGGAACACAATCAGGTCAGGCTTATAGGACAGCGCCTCTTCCGCCTTCAGGCCGCCGTTCATGTCTAGCACCGGAACATCCTTCAACTGGTCCTGCAAGTAATGCTGCGGAACGCACCCAGCACCCCACTGAGCGACTGGCTTGACGCCAAGAGCGGACAGCGGATCTTCTAGGAATGGAGCAATGATGCGCTTCGGATGGGTAGGCACCTTCACTTCGTGGCCCATAGCATCGGTCAGCGTCCGGAAATCGTTGGCACTGTCGTTCGAAGCCGAGTTGCCGCAAGCGGCCAGAACGGCGATAAGCGTGATGATTAACGTGAAACAGGATATACGTTTGAGTAAATTCATCTCTTTAACCCCTATCATTGATATTGATTATCATTCTCCCCAAAGTATAATAGGGATATATGAAATTTGGAATAACCGATCGTGCTATCTTTTGGCGATGGACCGCATTATCGCTATAAATGTTGCTTCGATCATTGACGCCTGAACGAACTGTACCTACAATCGAAATCGATAGAGGTTGAAGAGCGGATAGGCTAACATTCGTAGAGACTGGGGAAAATATTATGTTATCGTACAGCAAGGCTGTAACAAGCGCCGATTCGGCAGAGTCACAGGCAGAGGATGCGCTCGGACGCATTTACTCAAAGCCTTGGACAGGCGCGCTTATTCTTCTAGGCGGTATTGTACTACTACTTGTTTCTGTCGGCATTTCTGTCTCCTTCGGGGCAGCGGACATTAAGTTCGCTACCGTATGGGAGGCTATATTTCAATATAAGGATAGCCTGACGCAGCACCAGATCATCCTGGATATTCGGCTGCCGCGCGTCCTAGGCGGCGCGCTGGTAGGGGCATGCTTCGCAGTCGCAGGCGCAATGATGCAGGGGATGACGCGTAATCCGCTGGCCGATTCAGGGCTGCTCGGATTGAATTCTGGTGCGGGGTTTGCGCTCGCGATATGTTTCGCGTTCTTCCCGGGGCTGCCTTATATGTATTTGATTCTGTACTCGTTTGTCGGAGCGGCGCTTGGCTCGGTGCTTGTGTTCGTCATCGGAGCGGCGGCGCGTGGCGGGCTGACGCCTGTTCGGCTCGTGCTTGCCGGCGCGACGCTGTCGGCCATGCTGACGGCGCTCAGCGAAGGGATCGCGCTCTATTACCGGATCGGGCAAGATCTCGCGTTCTGGTACGCGGGCGGCGTTGCGGGTCTTCGCTGGGAGCAGCTTAAGATTATGTTTCCGTGGACACTTGCTGCCCTGCTGGTGGCCTTTGTGCTATCGAGGTCCATTACGATGCTCAGCCTTGGAGAAGATGTCGCAAGGGGACTCGGACTTCGCACCGGTCTTATTAAATTTGTGGCAACGATCGTCATTATTATTCTCGCCGGAGCGGCAGTCTCCTCAGTCGGAGCCGTCGGCTTCGTCGGCCTTCTTGTTCCGCATGTAACGCGCAAGCTGGTCGGCGTCGATTACCGCTGGATTATTCCGTGCTCGGCGCTGCTTGGCGCACTGCTCGTCGTCTTCGCCGATCTTGCGGCGCGGATGGTTAATCCCCCGTATGAGACGCCAATCGGCGCCTTGATTGCACTAATCGGCGTTCCCTTCTTCTTGTATCTTGCGCAAAAAGAAAGAAGGGAGCTGTAAGCGATGACTACTTTGCAACTATCACCTGAGCAAGAACGCAGACGCAAAAAGAGCTTTTTCGTCTGTATGACGCTTGTGGCGTTAATCCTTATTGTTTTCCTGTTTAGTATGAATACCGGATTCATCCGATTGGCTCCGCTCGATGTCTTTAGCACGTTGTTCGGAGGAGGAACGGATCAGCAGCATCTCATTCTGTTTGATTTCCGTCTGCCTCGTATCGTGCTTTCCATCCTCATAGGGGCGGGACTTGCCTTATCCGGCGCGGTCATACAGGGGATATCCCGCAATGCGCTTGCCGATCCAGGCATCCTCGGCATCAACTCCGGGGCGGGCCTTGCGGTTCTGGCTTATGTTGCGCTGTACCCTTCGACAGCCGGTGCTCCCGTCTTCCTACTGCCATTGCTCGCATGGGCTGGCGCGGGCCTGACGGCACTGCTTGTCTTTACGCTATCTTATCGCCGTCACTCGGGGGTGTCGCCGAACCGTTTGCTTCTGACTGGCATCGCGGTAGCGGCGGGCATCTCGTCTGCGACGCTTGTGCTGACGCTGCGGATTACGCCGGAGAAGTACCAGTTTGTCGCGACTTGGATGGCGGGATCAATCTGGGGCAAGGACTGGTCATTCGTTGGCGCGGTGCTGCCGTTTATCGTCGTTCTGGCGCCGTACGTCGTGTATAAATCGCAAACGCTGAACGTTCTTAATCTCGGCGACTCGATGGCGAAGGGGCTTGGCGCGCGCGTATCGAGAGAGCAGCTGATCCTGCTCGCGGCTGCAGTCGGGCTGGCCGGTTCATGCGTCGCGGTTAGCGGCAGCATCGGTTTCGTCGGCTTGATCGCGCCGCATCTGGCACGCCGCCTCGTGGGCTCGCGCCATCAAGCGGCTCTGCCTGTATCTGCGCTTGTGGGAGCGCTGCTCGTTATTGCAGCAGATATGCTGGCAAGGTGGGTTTTGCAGCCGGTGGAGATTCCGACAGGGATTGTTGTGGCTGTCCTTGGAGCGCCGTATTTTCTCTACTTGCTCGTTAGGTCGAAGGAAATGCGATAGGCTGGGAGTAGAGACGCTGGTTCATTCGAATAGACGAGAACAGGGAAGCCGAATCGCCATAGAGCGGTTCGGTTTTTTCGTGTTGTCTGTATGATAGAATGGTGAAAGCAATGCCAATTCAATTGTGCTTAAGGAGTGGCGAACATGGCACGTGTCCTATTTATCAATGCTGGCTCAGAGGGGCATATCAATCCAACGATTGGCGTCGTGCAGGAGCTGATCTCGCGCGGGGAAGAGGTCGTGTACTTCTGTGTCGAAGCTTTCCGCGAGCGGATGGAGAAGACCGGCGCAACCGTTCGAACGCTGGACGGGCAGCGGTTCATACAAGCTTTTATCTCAGGCGGCAGAACGCATATGCTCGAACGGGTTAACGGTCTCTTGCATACCGCAGATGTTGTCATCCCAAGCGTGCTTGAGCAGCTGGCGATAGATGCGGATTACTATGATCAATCCCATATGATTAGGGAGTTTCGCAAACGGACTGGGGTAACGCCGGGGCAGATGTCGCATTTGTACAATTAACCGCATCCAATCACGGTTATACTAACCCTAACAATGAGGGGAGAGATCGTGGATGAATATTGAAGAAGTGAAACGAATCAGCAAGGTGTCGAAGCTTGAGAAATGGCCTTATCCAAGAACGTTCCAGGAGCTGCTCGCTGCGGGAGTCGTCTCCTACCGGACAAGTATCGCGAACAACCAGACCGTGTTCATGGGTGAAGACAATCAGTACGAGGAACCGAATGGCGCGGCAGCTGCAAGCCTAGAGGTGGCTGAACAGTTCCAAGGAGATGCGGTCAGACGCGGACTTCTGCACCATCAGCAGCACCGGACGCCGTTCACCGATTTCATTCGAGATATGGCGGATGCCGGCGTGCAGTACTACGAAGTGAACATGAAAGAGCGGATAATCGATTACACGAGCGGGAAGCCTGGGGAATCGTATGAAGAAGCCATCCCGCCTTTTGAATAAAAGCTAAGCGATACAGGTGAATGCTTAGTGAGCCTTACAGGCTGCCTGAGAAAGGATCGGCAGCCTGAGAGTACAGAAACTGAACTCTCAGAGGAGCAAACGGCCGAATTATATGCTGAGAGTGCGAATTCTGCACTCTCAGCTCTGCCAAGCTGCGGAAATGGGCAGCTTCTTAATAGCCTCTCTCCTAGCGAGCCGTATATTCTTCGATAATACGGTCAATCGCGCGGGTTGACCAATGGGCTGCTTCCGATTGTTTGTCGTTCCCATGGTAGGTGATCAGCGCCTTCCAGAGCGCCCACCCGCGTGCACGGTCGACCGTATCATCGCCTAGGTTCATGCTGCCGAGAAAGAATCTGCGGCTAGCCGCGTCAAAAAAATTCCACGCCATCACCAAATCGCTTGAAGGATCGCCCACACCCATCGTGCCAAAATCAATGACCCCGGAAAGTCTTCCATCCCGAACGAGCAAGTTGCCGACAGCGACATCGCCATGAAGCCAGAGCGGAGATGATTCGTGCTTGGTTGCGAGAGCACGCTCCCAAATTTCCGTTAATAGGCTTGCCCTGTAAACGCCCGAGCCAGAAACCTGCTCAATGACGGACCTTGTATCCGCATCATAGACGGCAAGATCGCCGCCGCGATGGAAGTTCTGCACGCCTGCAGGTACGCCGCCTGTTGCATCAATCGCCTCAAGCTCTTTTAGGAAATTCGCCAGATCTTGAGCGAACTCGTTCATATCCCGTATATTTGAGTCTGTAACTGTCTCACCCGCAATCCAATGGTTGACTGACCACGGAAGCGGGTATTCTTCCGTCGGCTCCCCCTTGGCAATCGGTGACGGAATAGGCAAAGAAAGTTTAGATTGGAACGGAGGCAGCCAAGTGAGCTCCTTCTCTACGGCTGAAGCGTATCGCTCATGGCTCGGCAACCGAACGGTCATCTCGCTGCCCAAGTGATACGTACGATTATCGTGACCGCTCTTGTCAACGGGCCGTATCTCCAGGTACTTCCACTCGGGGAATTGCTCGTTTATTAATCGGCGCACAAGCTCAGTAGTAATTGTAATCATGGTCCGTCACTTCCTTTTCACTAGACATGGTGTCATTATAATACCGTATCATGGAAGCTGAACGGGATAAAACCGCTATAATAAAACTTGGTTTTTCAGAAGGGGGCTATACAGTTGCAGGTTATAACGGAAAGACTCCTCATTACCGCATTTGACCATAATAATCGCGAGAAGGTCGCGGAATCGTATCGAATCGGCAAACATATTGAGGGCTACTTGGGCAGACTGAAGGAAGATCCTGATTTACTGGGCTGGGGCGTCTGGTATGTCACGCTGGCTGACAGCGGGCAAGTGATCGGCGATATCGGTTTCAAAGGCAAGCCTGATCCTAAGGGGAAGGTAGAGGTAGGGTATGGCATTATTCCGGAAATGCATAACAAAGGAATCGCGACAGAGGCGGTCGACGCCATTATGAAGTGGGCCTTCTCTACAGGCAAGGTGAGTCGAATCGCAGCCGAGTGCCTTGCAGATAACTATCCATCCATTCGAGTACTAGAGAAGCTTGGGATGATTCAGACAGGAACCGAGAATGGCATGCTATATTGGGAAATCGAGAAGACAGGGAAGACAGGGCACGCCTCCTAGAGGATGTGTCCTGTTTTGTTGTTGACAGCGTTACTCGTGCGCATTATATTAGCTATAATAATTAATAATCTCTATAACTAATATAACGATTGAGGTGTACGTATGCAAAGTCCAGCTTACGAATATGACATTCATCTTCCTGCCAACATGGATGAGAATAAACGATACCCGGTAATCTTCACGCTGCATGGCAAAGGGTCCAATGAGCGCAATATGTTCGGTCTGGTGGAGCCGCTTGCAAGCGAATTTATTATTATCGGCATTCGAGGTAATCTGACGCTCGGCGCAGGTTTCCAATATTATGAGCTTCGCAGTCTCGGCAATCCGATTCGGGAGATGTTCGACCAGGCGATCGAGCAATTGCAACAGTTTATTGAATATGCGACGGTGAAATACCCGATTGATTCGGCTCGGCGGTACTTGCTTGGCTTCAGCCAAGGCGCGATTCTGTCGATGACGCTTGCGCTTACGATGGGGGATCAACTGAAGGGAATCGTTGCGCTGAATGGCTACGTACCTGAGTTTGTGAAGACCGAGTATCCGCTGAAGAGCGTCGCGAATGTATCCGTGTTTATTTCACATGGACAGTTCGATGGTGTATTCCCGGTTCGGATCGGGCATGAGACAGCCCAATACTTTGAACCATTAACGCCGCAATTGACCTTCAAGCTTTATCCAACCGACCATTCCGTCACGGAGGAGAATCAGCGAGACTTTGTGCAGTGGCTGAAGAAGGACGCTGTGGCTGAATAAACGTAAGCTTACGAATGAGAAAGAGGCATATTTCCGGTCCTGTTCTGCAGGGAGGGAGTTCGCCTCTTTTTTGTTGTTGGTCTATTTGGACGAATTTACATGCTGCATATTTGCAGTCATTCCAGGGGATCCACCCGTCTAGAGAGATGTAGGGCTTAATCATTTACAGCCTCATTTTCAAAAAAAATTAGCCGCAATGAAAAATAGAAGCCTACTCAGTTGTATTACAAGTGAAAGGAGGTGCTAGGGTGTACGATTCATATGAGCTCAATGAATCCGTGCGACGGGCATTGGATGAACATTCGCAAAGCTTGATTAAAGTCGCTTTTGCCTATTTGAAGAATACGGCGGATGCGGAAGAAGTCGCGCAAGATGTGTTTCTCACCTACTTGCAGAAGCGGCCTGTCTTCCAAAACCGCGAGCATGAGAAAGCGTGGCTGATCCGAACGGCTATTAATAAAAGCAAAAATATGCTGAAAACCGGATGGTTCAGAAGCAGAAACCCGGTTCCCGAAGACCTGAGCTACCTCCCCAAGGAAGAGAGCGAGGTTCTGCAGACCGTGCTCGCCTTGGATAAGAAATATCGAATTCCGATCCATCTGCACTACTACGAAGGATACTCGATCCAGGAGATTGCGGTTATTTTGCAGGCTAAGCCCGCAACGGTCGGAACGTGGCTTGCCAGAGGACGCCAGCTCTTAAAAGAGAAGATCGGAGGCCTGGATGATGAAGAAGTCTGTTTATAAATCGGCAATGTCAAATGTGAAGACAAGTGAAAACTTCAAAGAAGATACGTATCGAAAGATGCTTCAACAACAATCACAACAACCATCAAAGGAGAGATTAATTATGGCACAAACAAATAAAAGAAAACTAACTCTATGGGCATCAGGTGTTGCAGCATGCGCGGTACTGTCTATCGGTATCTTCGCGATGAATAGTAATGATACGACGACTCCAGCTAAGATGTCACCGCCGCCAACGGAACAGTCAACGAAACCGCCAATTCATGGTAAAGTAGCGGTCAATATTGATGGCGTCATCTCCGAAGTAAGCGCAGACGGCAAGAGCTTCAAAGTGGGCGATCTGTGGGTAACGGTAACGGATCAAACGAAGCTTGGCAGCACTGAACCGACAGCAACTCCGCCATCCGAGGAATTGCTGCAGAAGGAGTTTAAAGTCGGCAACATCGTATCGGGATTCACATCCCAAGATGTCAGCACGGGCAAAGTGACAGCAGACGTTATCTATAACAATATGCTGCCGGCTGCGGACAGCGGCACGAACGCGCCTACTAAAGGCGGCAAGATGGCATCCAACATTAACGGCGAAATCACTGAAGTAAGCGCAGACGGCAAAAGCTTCAAGGTTGGCGATCTGTGGGTTACTGTAACAGCTGACACGAAGCTGGGCATCGACGGCCCTAACGCTGCTGCACCATCCGAGGAACTGCTGCAGAAGGAATATAAAGTCGGCAACTTCGTATCTGGCTTCACTTCGGAAGATGTAAGCACAGGTAAGGTTCATGCAGATCGCATCTACAACAATATGGCTCCGCAGAAATAAGAGATATGCGGAAATGTCAGCAAGGGCACCTTTCATTAGGGTGCCCTTGTTTTGTGCGTTCAGGAAGAAATCCTGGCCCTGGCTGCCGACCTAACGGATCGTACAGGGCTTATTCGCCGTTTTTTCACGTATATGTCGCTCTAACGGAACACAGAGAACTTATTACCCCTATATTGCGCTTTAATTGGCTCAATTGCTGGTAATAAGGCCGCTGTGTTCCGTTACATTTTCGGAGTCGCTGAATTGGCCCGAATAACGCATCTGTGTTCCGTTAGCGCCAACAAAGCGAAGCGGGAGAGATCACGCGGACAACCTTGCTTAGCACGCAGAAGCACTTTATCAACGAAGGTAACTTTACTTTTTTCATCAAAATCTAACGTTTGTTGACTAAGGTCTTATGTTTGTTGTCTGGAATGGAGGGCGCTATTTTCATTACAATTACTACTGTTAGAAGGTATTGTAAGCGTTACCTGTAAGCGCGTACACACGGAAGGAGTGGCACACATGGATTCAAAGAGCGAGCGTAAACGCTTGCGAACGCGCTGGCGTACTCAGGATACCGAGTTGACGCTGTTGGCTTTGCCGACAACGATCTGGTACATCCTGTTCTGTTTCTTGCCGATGTTCGGTCTCATTATAGCCTTCAAGGATTTCAAAATATACGGAGGCTTCATAAGCAACGTCATTCACAGCGACTGGTCCGGCTTCAAGAACTTCGAGTTCCTGTTCAAGTCGAATGATGCCTGGGTCGTTGTCCGCAACACGCTGGGCTACAACTTTATCTTTATTCTTCTCGGCATTCTGGTGCCTGTCACTTTAGCGCTAATGGTCGGCCAGCTGCACAGCCGCAAGGCCGGCAAAGTGTATCAAACGATGATGTTCCTGCCTTATTTCTTATCGTGGGTTGTCGTATCCGCGGTAATCTGGGCGTTCCTCAGCTTCGATAAAGGGATCGCCAATCAGTTTCTGGCTGATCTCGGCCATGATCCGATCAACTGGTACATGGAAGAGAAATACTGGCCGTACTTCCTGGTATTCATGAACCTGTGGAAAGGCCTCGGCTATGGCATGGTAGTCTACCTGGCGACCATTACTGGCATCGACAACACCTATTACGAGGCGGCTGTTATTGACGGCGCTTCGAAATGGCAGCAGACCAAATACATCACGCTGCCGCTCATGAAGCTGGTTATCGTGATGATGTTCATCCTGGCGGTCGGCCGCATCTTCTACACTGACTTCGGGCTGTTCTTCCAAGTACCGCGGGATTCCAACTCGCTGTTTAATGTGACGACGACGGTCGACGTGCTCGTCTACAAGCAGCTCAAGACCGCAACGGTAGGCATGGCCTCCGCTTCCGCTTTCGTACAATCCGTACTCGGATGCGTAACGATTCTGATCGCCAACTGGGTCGTCCGTAAGGTAGATCCGGACAGCGCGATGATGTAAGGGGGAGCTTAAAGAAATGGCAACAAAAGCGAAATACGAATCTGGACTCGATAAGTTCAACCGGGTCAGCAATGCCACCAATATCTTGTTCCATACAGTTTTTATCCTGTTAGCGCTAGTCTGCTTGGTGCCTGTCGTCGTGGTACTGTCGATCTCGTTCTCCAGCGAGGACTCGATCCGTCAAACCGGGTACCACCTCATTCCGACAGCGTTTTCGGGCGAGTCGTACCATTTCATCGCACAGCAAGGCACGATGATCTCGCGAGCCCTCGGCGTATCCGTATTCGTTACGGTCGTCGGCACGGTGCTGGGCATCCTGCTTACAACTTCTATGGGTTATGTCATTTCCCGGCCTAGTTATAAGTTGAACGGACTGCTGACATGGATCGTCTTCATCCCGATGGTGTTCAACGGCGGGTTGGTATCCAGCTACTACATCAACTCGAATCTGCTCGGCTTGAAAGATACGATCTGGGCACTTATTCTGCCGCTTGCGGTGTCATCCTTCAACATTATTATTTGCAAAACGTTCTTCAGAAGCACCATTCCGGATGGATTGATCGAATCCGCGGAGATTGACGGCGCGAGCCAGCTGCGGATCTTCTTCTCCATCATTCTTCCGATATCTTTGCCGCTAATCGCAACAATTGGCCTGTTCCTGTGCTTCTCGTACTGGAACGACTGGTTCCAATCGATGCTCTACATCAATGATCAGAACCTGTACTCGCTGCAGGCGCTGCTCAACAGCTTGATGAGCAACGTAGATGCAATGGCGAAGAATGCTTCGAGCATGGGCATCAGTTATGCGGCTCTGGTCGCGACAATGCCGAAGGAATCCGCTCGTATGGCCGTGGCGATCATTATCGTTCTGCCGGTTGCCACAGCTTATCCGTTCTTCCAGAAATATTTTATCTCTGGTCTGACGGTAGGCGCTGTTAAAGGGTAACCACTGCTCTCGCTTTATCACAACGAAATAAGCCGGGCATTGTCCCGGTTTATGATAAACACACGAAATAGGGAGGTTCATACAGATGAAAAAGACAATGAAACACCTGCTTGTACTCAGTACAGCAGCACTCCTGACTACTGCACTTGCGGGCTGCGGCTCGAGTTCGAATTCCTCGAATTCGAATAACACGGCAACAACGAACGAAACGTCGAACCAAGCGAACGCAGGTTCGAACGCGAATAAGCCAGCTGGCTCGGGCGATATCCCTACACTGGTATGGTGGACGATCGGTGGACAAGTTCCGGCGAACTTCGATAAAGCCATCGCAGCTATGAATGACTACACAGCCGAGAAAATCGGCGTGAAGGTAGACATTAAGGTTGCAAGCTGGGGCGACTGGGACACGAAGATCAATACAATCGTGAACACAGGCGAACCATTCGACATTATGTTTACGAATAACGGGAAGTATAACCAACAAGTCAACATGGGCGCTTTCGCCGACATTACCGATATGGTACAAAGCGATTCCCCTGATCTGTACAAGCTGATCCCTCAGAAAGTATGGGATGGTACGAAAGTAGGCGGCAAAATCTATTCCGTGCCTACGTACAAAGACTCTTCTTTGACGCAGTACTGGGTGTTTGACGACAAATACGTACAGAAGTACAAGATTGATACAGCAAGCATCAAATCGCTGCAAGATCTCGACAAGCCGTTCCATGATATGAAAGCAGGCGAAGGCAAGAGCTTCTATCCGCTTTCCCTTACACAAGGCGATGGCTTTAACGGCTTCTTCAACAACTATGATGATATGACGCTTGGTCTGGCTCCAATCGGCGTGAAAGTGGATGACGCTTCCCGCAAAGTGGTATCCACACTGGAGAGCCCTGAAGTGATGAACGATCTGAAGCTGCTGCACAAATGGTACCAAGACGGCATCATCAACCCGGATGCACCTACGAAGACAGAAGCGGACAAAGCACGTCCATTCTTCGCAGCGCAAGCATTCCCAGGTGCTGAAGCAAGCTGGCAGATCAACGAAGGCGTAGCGAAGTACGATATGTTCCAGATCTTCGGACCAATCTACACAACAAGCACAATCCAAGGTTCCTTGAACGCAATCTCGGCGAACTCGAAGTACAAGACAGAAGCTTTGAAATACCTGCAACTGGTTAACACAGATCCGAAGCTTCGCAACATGCTTGCATTCGGTGAGCCAGGCGTCGACTTCAACAATGTAGACGGCGAGAAAGTGGTTGAGCGTACAACGGATACTTGGCCGCTGGCTGCTTACACGCAAGGTACATTCTTCGACATGGCTGTTACCAAAGGCGCACCGGTTGATCAGTGGGATCAAGTTCGCAAGCTGAACGACCAAGCGATTTCTTCCACAAACCTTGGCTTTGCTCTCGACATCAGCAAGCTGGGCACGGAAGTAGCCAACACAAAGGCAGTATGGGACAAATACCGCTATGAGCTGTTGACAGGCGCTTCCGATCCGGAGAAAACAGTTCCGAAGATCATTTCCGAGATGAAAGCTGCTGGTATGGACACAATCATGAAAGCGGCTCAAGAGCAAATCGACAACTACTTCAAATAAGCATATGATAGGTAGACAGAACCCGAACGGTGTAGACCGTTCGGGTTTTCTGACACTAATTGCAGGATTGATCGTGACCTGCCCGAGGGCACAAGATACCAAGACAAGGAGAAGCCGCATGCGCTCATTTCTGCAAATCAAAATCTATCGCGGTAAATTCATTGCCTACGCGGTATTCGTCGTATGCATTGGTCTTGCTCTCGGTGCAATTACTTGTGCGGTGCTGCTGGATCAGTGGGTGCAGAATGCCCGCAACGACGCAAGCAGCGCGTTCACCCGCGCGGAGAACACCCTCCAGAACGATGCCGACCGGATCGAAGCGTTCATGCAGCGAGTCTATTCGAATAGCGGGCTCATCGCGGATGTGCGCTACTTCCTTGGCAACAATGCTGAAGGTTACCTGACAAGCAGGCTTCATGATAGCCACTATAACCGGCCGCTAGTTTCTTTTCCCGAGGACATGAAGTCCTTCCTCAGCAACGGCGGGCATGGAGATATTACGCAGGTCAGCCTGCATACCGCTCTCAAGGGCAATGTGGTGCGCTTCGACAGCAACGGCAATACGAAGTTTCTATTCAATCTGCCTAATTCGAGCAGAACCTTCGAGGAGACCATCCGGGAAGGCTTCGTCTATCGCAAGAAGCTGTCGGATCCGAACCAAATTTCTCGTCAGCTAGGCGAGTTTCGCTTTCTGGTCAGCAGTGACCGCATCTTCAAGACGCTGCAGAATTACCGGCTGAGCGATGCTGGTGCCGTCAGTCCATCGGGCGAGGTGTATCTGATTGCCGGCAGCAACGACAAGACGGAGGAGCTAATTGGGCGGGCGGCAGCAGATGAACGCAACCATGGCTTCCTAAGGACGGGGTTGCTGGATCGTGCCTATTTTGTCACTTTTCAATCGACCCAACTCGATTATAAGTTCGTCAGTATTATAGATATGGCAGCGCTTGTCCGTCAGAAAGCAAGCGTATTGCTCATCGTATTCCTCATTGTGCTGGCATCGATGATTAGCGTTCTGCTGCTTATCGTGTACAATCTGCGCGAGGATGCGAATTTCTTGCGGAGGATCATTAACTCCATCGGTCGCGCGAAGACCGCGGATTTCACACCTATTAGTCCGGCTCGTTACCGGAGAAACGAATACGGGATGATTGCCAGAGAGCTGGATGATATGATTCATCAGCTGGACAAGCACATCCGTACGAACTACCTGCTGAAGCTGAAGCAGCAGGAGACCGAAATGAAGGCGCTTCAGCACCAGATCAATCCGCATTTTTTGTATAATACGCTTGAAGTAATCAGGTCGTTTGCACTTGGCAGCCGTGATGAAGGTACGTCCGATGCGATTGCAACATTAGGCGCACTGTACCGCGATATTGTAAAATACGAGAATATTATTTCGCTGGGCAGCGAGCTTGACTTGCTCCAGAAGTATCTGAAGATCATGGAATTTAAATATCCGGACCGATTCTACTATCAATACAACGTAGACGAGGCTTTGCTTACACTGCCTACTGTGAAGTTCTGGATGCAGCCGCTGGCGGAGAATTTCTTCGTTCATGGCTTTAATCCGGAGAACGAGTTCAATCTGCTGGTCGTGAACGGCTGGGAGGAAGAGAGCCGGTTCGTGCTCGAGATCGTGGATAACGGCAACTGGATTTCACAAGAGCGTCTGGTCGAGGTTAGGAACAATATGGCTAGAGGCGACGATGCCGCAACAGGCAGCATCGGGCTGCGAAATGTGTATACCCGACTTCACTTCTTCTATGGGGAAGGCTTCTCCATGCATATCGGCAATAACGAAGAAGCTGGCATCAAGATTACCGTAATCCTGCCAAAGGAGGCTGCTTGAGATGTATAAGCTGCTAATTGTAGATGATGAGCCGCAAATTTTGGAGGGCATGAAGCGTACGCTGGACTGGGCCAAATACGGCTTTGACCGTATAGAGACGAGTGAAACGTACGAAGGAGCGATTGCGAAAGCGGTAGATTTTATGCCGGATCTCGCCATCTTCGACGTATGCATTGGCAAGCAGCGCGGTTATGACGCCATTAACAAGCTGAACGAGCTTCGCCTTCAATCGAACTATATTATCATGAGCGGCTATGGCGAATTTCAGTATGCGCTGGAGGCGCTTCGCTGCGGCGCCAAGGATTATCTTCTCAAGCCTGTAGATCGCTCGAAGCTGCAATATATCGTGGAGAAAATCATCGTCGAAGATTTGCACGGAACGATAGAGGGTGCAGAGCTGGATGATTTGGACAAGGACCCCGTGCTCGGCGTGCGTTATGATAGCCTGTCCAAGCTGACCAATCGCATTCTGCTGATGGTCAAGGCGGAATATGCACAGAACATCAACTTGAAATCGGTTGCAGAGCGGTTTCGGATGAACGGTACCTATTTGGGTCAGCTGTTTCTGAAGGAAACCCAGATCAAATTCTCGGAGTATCTGATGGCTTACCGGATGCTTCGCGCGAAGGAACGAATTCAATCGACCGATGAGAAGATCGTCAGCATCGCGCTTTCCGTCGGCTATCCGAACTTGAACTACTTCTACTCTCATTTCCATACGTACTTCGACAAGTCTCCATCCGATTTGCGGAGAAAGGAATAGTTCGCCATGCGACAACGACAACGGCTTCGGGATCGGCTAGGGTTAGGGCTAGTGCTGCTGCAGAGAATGAGACGTTTCAAGGTCAATCTCTTGCTTGCTGTCATGCTCATCCTGACGCTTACAGGCTGCTTCTCTTCATCCGGCAACGGTGGGAAGGCTGCCCAGACCGGCGATACGGTGAATTTGATTTACTACACAATCGGCGATCCTGACAAGGATCTGAAGATGGTCAACGACAGGATCAACGAGGTGCTGGCAAAGAAGATCGGCGTGACCATTACGTATATCAAAGTGGGCTGGCAGGAGTACGAGGACCGGTTGAATACGTTGGTGTCGACGGGAACCCCGTTTGACATCGCTTTTGCACCTGAGTACGCCAATTTCGCGCAGCGAGGTGCATGGCTGAAGCTGAACGATTACTTGCCCAATATCGGCAAGGGCATGTATGACGCTATCGACCCGATCTTCTGGAAGGGCGTGCAGCTGGATGACGGCGGCATCTATGGGGTGCCGACCAACAAGGAGCTGGCGGTGCGCGATCAGTGGATGTACCCGGATGCGCTGGTGAAGAAGTACAACATTGATATCACGAAGTACAAGACGCTCGCTTCGCTGGAGCCGCTGCTCAAGATGATCAAGGAGAAGGAGCCTGCTTATCAGCCAATGGAGCTGGATAAGGACTCCCAGAACTTCTTCGCAATAGATGGCTATCAGTATGTGACGGACAAGTATCTGCCGCTTATGTTACGGTCGCTCGATCCCAAGTCGCCTGTCGTGAACATATTCGAAACGGAAGAAGCCCGTAAGGTGCTCGACATTCTCCGGCGCTACTATGTGCTGGGCTACATTAATGAGGATGCGGCATTGCGCGATAGCCAAGGACTGAAGCGGGGCGAGCACGTCTTCTGGAAAGAAGCAGGCGGCGGACCGCTGTCGGAGAGCAGCTGGAGCAAGGACCGCGGCTACAAGGTGGTCGCCTATCCAGTCACTCCGGCTCTCATAACGACGGAGTCGGTTCGCGGCGCGATTATGGCGGTGAGCGCGAATTCGAAGCATCCGGTCGAGAGCGTCGAGTTCCTCAATCTGCTCAACACCGATCCAGAAGTGCGCAACCTGTTCAACTTCGGCATCGAAGGCGTGCACTATACGCTGGATCGGAATGGTCAGGTGGTGCCGAAGGCGCCTAAGGACAAGGATGGTAAGCTGATTCCGGATGCGTCCCCAACATATAGCGGCGTACAGTATACCCAAGGGAACTGGTTCATTCTGAAGACACTGGGCGGTGAGTTCCCTGATCCGCTCGACAAGTGGGACGAGTTCCGTAAGGCTAACAAGGAAGCGGTTAGCTCTAGCACCGTAGGCTTTACGCCGGACTTGTACATGATGTCTGGGCTGATACAGAACATCCAAATGGTATGGGAGAAATATTTTCCGAGCCTGATGACCGGCAGTGTGGATGTAGATACCGAGCTTCCGAAGTTTAATGAGGAGCTCAGGCAGGCGGGCCTTGACGAGGTGCGAGCAGAAGTACAGAAGCAGCTGGATGTGTGGCGGGCGGCTCATCCAAACTGACGCGAGCTAACAAGGAAGAGAATGGAAAGTTGAGTAGCCGGATAACCTAACATGCGATGCAGAAGAAGCGTATGGGAAGGAGGACTGCATATGAACCAATCTCTTTACGACAAATTCGGCGGGGAAGAAACGATTAGCAAAGTGGTCGACTACTTCTATGAGCTCGTACTCGCTGATAATACGGTCAATCATTTCTTCAAGAACACGGACATGGAGAAGCAGCGCAAGCATCAAACGAAGTTCATCAGCTTCGCTTTGGGCGGTCCCAATCAATATACGGGGCATTCCATGGCGAAGGCGCATGCAGGCATGAATTTGCAGGAGGAGCACTTTAATGCAATCGTCAAACACCTGCATGATGCGCTTGCGCATTTTGGTGTAGGTGAATCGGATATTGATGATGTTTTGACGCACGTTGCTTCGTTGAAGGACGATATCCTCCATAAGTAACAAGAACAAGGGCCATCCGACGAGGATGGCCCTTGTTCTGTTATTCTGATGCTCTGCTGCTGAAGTCTTGCGGCGCAATAACCTAGTAATATCCCCAATAGGTTCTGTGCTGTGGGTGGTACGGATACTGCTGATACTGGTGCGGCTGCTGATAAGGCACAGCCTGCTGCTGTTGCTGTGGATATGGATGGTGCATTTGATGCTGTCCGGCCATGTTGACTTTAGGGCTGTTGCAGTCGGCGTAAGGTCCGATATAGGTGGACGGCTTCACCGGCTCGACCGCCTTCTTCCAAGTCTCCTCATTGATGCAATAGGTATGCGACATGACGTTGGCAGGCGTGAATTTCAGAATATCGGAGCCGAGAATGACTTCCGGCTGAGGAGCGTCGAAGATGGCTAGCAGATGCGTGTGATCCGATGTCGCAATTTCATAGTGCCACCAGCCTTGCGGAATATTCGCAACTTGCCCCGGGGTGATGGGGAAGTTAAGCAGCTGCTTCGTGAACGGGTTCAGAATGGATACCGTTGCAGCACCGGAAATACAATAGACCAGCTCAGCAGCGTTCTGATGATAATGCGGTTCGACGACATTGCCCGAGCTGAGGAAGATGTCGAGGAGCGACGAGTTCTCGAGCGAGTTCAGCTGCTGAACGCCGAGCACGTTAATATAATTATTGGCATCCTTCTTGAACAAAGGGCTCTTATTTACGTCAAATGTGTACTGCACAGAAGGTGACGTGTAATCGATATAAGCGGACATTCTCTGCTTTCGCCTCATTCCAGTTAGTATTTGAGCCTGATATAGGCAGTTTATGTGCGCGGCCTTGGTTCGGTGTATTGGCCTAGGAAAAAGGTAAAGGCCGCCCAGCAGTGGGCGGCCCTTCATGTTTGGTGCAAACTTTACAAGCTGCTATTCGCGCGGATGATTCGGGTGGCAAGTGCAGCGAACTGAACCTGCTCGGCCTCGGAGATACCCGCAGCGGCGACCGCTGCGTTCAGCTGGCTGATGATTTCGCTGCCGCCCTCGTCGATGAGCTGCCGCCCAGCGTCCGTGACCCGGACCAGGAAGCCGCGCTTGTCGGTCGGGGAAGGGATACGCTCGACTAGCCCTCGCTTGGCAGCACGGTCAACGAGGCCGGTAATGCTTGACTTGTCGAGGTTCAAATGCTGAGCGAGCTGCAGCATGCTTGGCTCCCGGTCGCGGAGAATAGCGAGCAGCCGGATTTGGATGATAGACAGGTCATGCTGAGCGCCCACCTGGCCAAGGATGCCGTGGATGAGATGGGATAGCTGTGCCAGGCTATCAATGATGGATAGATCATCCTGAGGATGAGAAGGTTCATGGTTCATGCCGTTTCACTCCGAATAATAGTAGATAGGGTTCCCTCAGTATAACACACAGGCAATTGGCATAGTACGCGAGACCAACTAATCCAAATTAAGCGCATGCATGGGCCCATGATAGATGATCCGCATCAAGATGTGGGCCACTTCCGTGGGCGTTTGTTTCATGCCGGACTCAATCCAGTGCGTCAAGATGCTGAAATTTGCGGATGTGGTGTAAGCGAGCAAATATTCCGCGGGCACCAGAAGCTCCTTCATCGCTTGGTGGGATATCATCCTACCCCATATATGCTTGGTAATCATCGCTTTCAAGGTGATTGGGAATGCGGGATCGCCCTTCGGACCGAGAATGATCTTCAGAAAATCGCCATTGCGCGCCAATTCCTCAATCATGTTTACCATCCCCGGATAAGGAATTTCCTGTACGGCGCACTTCCGCAGTTCATAGATATCGACTTGTTGCATAAGCTGATCAACTGCTTCGAGAATTTCGGTCTTGATCTGGCTTACCATGTCCTGTACATCCCGATAATGCAGGTAGAAGGTGCCCCGATTAACATCCGCCCGCGCGGAAATATTCGTAACAGACAGTCCCTCCATGCCTTTCTCCTCAATGAGTTCCATAAGCGCCTTACGCAGCGCCTGCTTGGTCTTCGCTTGTCTGCGGTCCATTTTGTCTGTCACGCGCCTAGCAACCTCCATATACGAATCAAATTTTCACAGTCATTAATGAACAACTGATTATGCATCTGCTGATTAGTTGACATTTCAGCAGCACATTGACGATTGTAATCCCCAATGAACCCATTATAATAAACGAAGTGAACGATAATCAACATAATGTCCATTAAAATGACATCAAGAAGGGAAATGACGTATATGGCATTACTCAAGCAAAAAACAGTATGGATCGGCCTGGTCGCCGTTTTTATCGTATTAGCTGTATTTGGAGTTGCAATGATGGGGTCGGTGCTCGGAGCGAAACCGAAGGATCTGCCCGTTGCTCTAGTCGTAGAGGATAAGGCGGTCTCGCTGCCTAATGGAACCTCGCTTCATGTAGGAGCTATGGTGCAGGAGAAGCTCCTTGCCAATGTTGATCTGCCCATCGCGTGGCATGTTGTTGCCACTGAGGCGGAGGCACAGCAAGGACTTGATGAGCAGAAGTATTACGGCGCATTCGTACTTCCGGCCGATCTGAGCGCTGGAGTGGTCTCCCTAATGACGGATTCTCCGAAGCCGGCAACGGTCCGCATTGTGGCCAATGAGGGCATGAGCGTGCAAGCATCCACCGCTGTGAAGCAGGTGCTCGGTCAAGTTGCACGAGGAATCAGCAGCGAATTGTCGCAGCAGGTTCTCGGTATGATGAGCCAGCGTTCGGATGCCAATGTAATCTCCTTGGGATCGGCTAAAGCGCTGCTGGTTCCCTTCCAGATCGAGGAGCAGACGGTTCATCCGATCGGCGCTAACAATGCGAGCGGCAACGCGCCCGGCATGCTGACGCAAATTATGTGGCTGGGTAGTCTTGTAGTCAGCCTCATGCTGATGTTCGCTGCGCAGAAAGCGCAGGCATCCGGTAGGCGTCGCATCGGTGTGGTGCTTACCCAAGCGGTTACGGGCCTTGTATTTGTCGTATTAGCGTCGGGCTTCCTCGTATGGATGTCCAAAGCATGGTACGGCATGTCGCTCGTGGACGTATCCGGAACGTGGCTCACGCTCATGCTCGCAGGAGCAACGTTCTTCCTGCTTCAGTCTGCGCTGTTTAGCTGGCTTGGCATGCCGGCAATGCCTATCCTCGTTCTGCTCATGTTCTTCTCGCTGCCTGTCGTCAACATGGCGCCGGAGTTTCTGCCGAAGACGACGCATGACTGGCTCTATGTCTGGACGCCGTTCCGATTCGTGGCGGCAGAGCTTAGAAACTCGATGTATTACGTCAATGTTCCTGACTCATCTCCATCCAATATGACGCTGCTGTGGTGCATCGCGGCTGGCAGTCTGGTCGTTAAGCTGGCATCCATCTTCCGCAAGGTGAAAGTGAGAACGGTAGAAGTCGCGCATACGGAATCGGCGTAAAACGCCACACGTTAACCCTGCTCTCCCATAGTGGTGAGCAGGGTTTTTGCTATATTCAGATCGTTGACAGAATGAGTTGTCTGTCATATAGTTGTTTAAACAACTATTCAAAGATAAGAGGTTTCCTATCGATGACAACAGATAACCAGAACCAGAACATAACTAATCAATTGCCGGTTGGCTTTGTTCTTGGCACAACCTATCGCAAGGTTGCGGCGCAGTTTCAGCAGCGGCTCGCGCCTTATGGCATTACGACCGAGCAATGGTCGGCGCTGAATCAGATTGATCGGGCGCAAGGGCTCATCCAGAAAGAAATTGCAGAGCGGACGAGCAAGGATAAGCCTTCCACAACCCGAATTCTCGACCACCTGGAGAAGAAGGGTCTGATCTATAAGAAGCCGGGCGAGCAGGACCGCAGAGCGTTCCTCGTATACAGCACGGAAGCGGGCAAAGCGCTTATTCGCGAGACGACGCCGATTGAAGAGACCGTAACGGCAGACGTGAAGAGCTGCTTATCGGATCAAGAATATGGCACGCTGCTTGAGCTGCTGATGCGTGTTCAGAATCATATAACAGCAAAGTTCGGCAGCAGTCATGAATAACAACCACAAGGAGAGGTGACTTATGACAACAGAGCAACAACAAGAGCGAGAACAGCCGGCAGCTCTGTGGACAAGACCTTTTATCGCGCTCACGGCCTGTTTCTTTCTTCTATTCCTCGGTTTGCAAATGCTGCTCTCTTCCTTCCCGGCTTATGTGAAGGGAGAGTTCGACGCAGGCAACGTGCAGGTCAGCCTCGTTACCTCGGTATTCGCGCTCGCCGCCATCGCAGCGCGATTCGCGACGGCTGCTCTCATGCGCCGCGTATCCCGCACGGCGCTGCTCCTTATCGGGCTGCTCATCGCAGCGGCAGCAACAGGGCTGTACACGACGGCCGGCTCGTACGGCTCGCTGCTCGTGCTGCGGATTGCTTACGGCATAGGCTTCGGCATGGCGAGCACGATATTGCCGACGCTCGTCTCCCGCATCATCCCGGTTCGCCGGATGGGCGAGGGGATCGGCTATTTCGGCTTATCGACGAGCCTCGCGATGTCCATCGGCCCGTCGATCGGGCTGAACGTCATGAAGCACGCGGGCTTCTCGGAGCTCACGATGCTCGGACTTATCGCATCGGTGCTGATCTTCCCGGTGTTGTGGCTGTCACGTTCGAAGCACAGCGACGCAGCGCCACAAGCAACAGCAACAGCAGCGCCAACGGCGCGAAACACAGCTGTCCCGGCGCGATCCGGTTTCAACCGCAAGCTGTTGTTCCCGGTACTGCTGAACACGCTGCTGTCTATCACTTACAGCGGTTTGCTTAGTTTTCTCGCCTTGTTCGGCGATTATGTGCATATTGAACAGGTCGGCCTGTTCTTCCTGTTCAATGCGATTACGATCATCCTGATTCGGCCATTCTCCGGCCGTATCTTCGATCGCAAAGGCCACATGGCGGTGCTCATACCAGCCGGCTTATGCGTTACCGCAAGCATGCTGCTGCTGTCCAGCACCCATGCGATGCCGATGCTGATCGTATCGGCGCTGCTATACGGTCTCGGCTTCGGTGCCATTCAGCCGACGATTCAAGCGTGGATGCTGCGCTCCTCCACGCCGGAGCAGTACGGAACAGTGAACAGCATGTTCTACAACTCGACGGATTTCGGCGTCGCGATAGGCGCGATCCTTCTCGGCGCAATATCCGCCGCTTCGAATTACGGGATTATGTACCGATACTCCGCAGGTTGTATGGCGCTGTTCGTCGTATTAATCGCGTTGCAGGCAGCGCTGACTACGAATCGCCGCCGCGCGAAGCAAGCGGCCTTGGAATCGTAAATTCCCCATAAGCTTAACAACCCCTATTCGCCAATCCAGCGAGTAGGGTTATTTTTTTACCGTACTTTTACCGTTTGTTTGGTATACTAACCTATTATTTCGAATGAACGCGGCGGTGAACGTGAAGATGAACATTTTGCTGGCGGAAGATGATAAGAAGCTCGGCAAGCTTGTGAAATACATGCTGGAGAAGAAGGGCGGCTATCACGTCGATTGGGTGGAGAACGGCGAGGATGCGCTCGATTATGCAAGGGGATCGTCTTATGATGTGCTCATTCTGGATTGGATGATGCCGCTCATGGATGGGGTTGACGTCTGCAAGCGGCTGCGGGGCGACAATTATGGACAAGCCATCGTCCTCTTGACGGCCAAGGATTCGCTGCAGGACAAAATCTTCGGCCTTGATGCAGGAGCCGACGACTATCTGACGAAGCCTTTCGAGATGGATGAGCTGCTCGCTCGTCTTCGGGTGCTGGCACGGCGTAATTTTGCCCCGAGGCAGTCGGATATTGTGACGTTTGGGCGGAGGTACAAGCTCAATCGCTCCTCCCATCAATTATCGCGAGACGGAGTCGAGATTCAGCTTAGCCCAAGGGAGTATCAGCTGCTTGATTTCTTCCTACAGAATACCGGCAATGTGCTGACGAGAGAGGCGATTCTCAATCGGATCTGGGGGCTTGGCAGCGATGTCTCCTACAAGAATGTCGATGTTACCGTGAAGATGCTCCGGGACAAGCTGGACGATTCCGAGGGGGAACCGGTCATACATAGCATCAGGGGGGTAGGCTATCGGTTTGAAATGGACGCTTAAACGAGGGAAGAAGCGCGACTTATTCCAATACACGCAGAGGAAGCTGACGATCACCTATACATGGCTCATCATTCTGTTTCTGGCGTTATTCTCGATCATCGTTGCGGTCTTCTTCCTCTTCATGGCCTACCGGGAGCAGAGCAATTCGCTCCGAACGACCATGAATGCGACTGATGACGGCCGCGTAGTGGTGCCGGATTTGGAGAATAGCCGTGGCGATGAGCTATACTTCTTCTATGTGCTGGACAATCAAGGGCAGGTGCTTGCGCAAAGTGATGCTTTTCCGCAGCTGAGCGGCTTCAACCTGGAGAAGTATAAGCACTGGCAGCCGGATGAAGATGAATATCGGTTGCGCTGGATGCCTGAGATCCATAAGCGGGACGGCGCGGTTACGCTTATTTCACCGGATCGGCTGCTCTTCGTAGGCGCGCATCCGATTATGACGACGAATGGACCGGCCACGATCTATGTCGCCAAGGATGTCACCTACTACTGGGATATTCTCCGCACCCTGCTCATTGTCTTCCTATGTATTCTTATTATTTTCATTATTGCAGCCGTAAAGCTCAGCTCCTCCATGTCCAAAAAAGCGATGATTCCAATACAGCAAACGTTCAGGCAGCAGCAGCAATTTCTGGCGGATGCTTCTCATGAGCTGAGGACGCCGCTTAGCATTATGAACACGTCTCTCGATGTTATCGAGCTGGAGAACGAGGATACTATAACGCCATATTCGAAGGAAGTTGTGTCGGATATGAAGGAAGAGATCGGCCGAATGAGCCGCATGGTGCAGCATCTGCTGATGCTTGCCCGGTCCGATGTAGGATCTGACGAGTTCGAGATGGGCATGTTCGACATTGTGCCGAAGCTCCGTCAGTGGGTGCTTGCCTTTGAAGGTGTTGCTCAGAAGAAGGCAATTACGCTGCGGACGATGCTGCCGGAGACGCTGACCGTGAAGGGCGATCCGGAGCGGCTGAAGCAGCTGGTTTATATTCTGCTCGATAATGCAATCAAGTACACGCCCGAGGCGGGCAAGGTGGACGTTGGGCTTGACCCTAATCCGAGGCAGTGGCGAATCATTGTCCGGGACAGCGGCATCGGCATTGCCGAAGCGGATCAGCCGCGCATCTTCGACCGGTTCTACCGGGTGGAGAAGCACCGTTCACGTGAGGAAGGCAGCGCGGGGCTTGGGCTCGCAATTGCGAAGCAGATCGCCATCGCCCACCTTGCCTCGGTTGTGCTTGAAAGCGCGCCTGGCAAAGGAAGTACATTTTCGATTGAGTTTCCTGTATAGCATTTCTGTGAAGCACTGTTGGCGAGAATCCCTTTCTCTTGGAAGATTAAGAGGAAGGGATTTTTTATTGCCTTTACCGTACTTTTACCATTGCTCGATATAGTGGGTAATGTAGAGACAAGAACACTGTTATGAAAGGATGATTAAAGCGTGAGACGCATTAGACCTTGGGTGAAAAAAGCGCTGCTAGTATCCGTCATCATCGTAGCTGTCGGAGCGGGATTAAGTCTGGTGGCTGGGCACGGGCGTGATGTAACGAAAGTTGTGAGAGTAAGTCAGGAGTTTCATGGCAGACCTGCAGGCGACATGAAGATTTCAATAAAAGACGGAGTAGACGCAGCGTTGCCAGCGCCTCCTGAGCCAGCGCTCCGTGGTGAAGACGGTCCTGTGAGGGTGCAGCTCGGCGAGGGCGGCATGCGCATGGGATTGCCACATCGTGAGCATGGTTTCGGCAAGGGAATCGCTACGATAGGCGTACTGATTCTGATCGCCGGATTGCTCATCCTGCTGCTGCGCCGCGGCAAGCGGCCTGGAAGCGTGGAGGGGGCAAATGTGCTTGCTGGCATTCCTAGCGCATCGGACTTCCTAGATCAATGGGAAATTCAGCAAAATCAATCAAAGGAGTCGAAGTAATATGGGTATCTTCAAACGTGTCAAAGATGTGTTTCTAGCCGAGACGAACGGGCTAATCGATAAATGCGAGAAGCCGCTCAATATGGTGAATCAATATATGCGAGAATTTAATGTTGAGCTGGAGAAAGGTCAGCGTGCGCTAGCGCATCAGCTCTTTATTGAGAAGCGGCAGGCGGTGCTGATCGCAGATGCCGAAGCAGCGGTAGAGAAACGTGACCGCCAAGCGAGGCTTGCGGTTGCGCAGGGTGAGGATCAGATCGCGAAGCTTGCGCTGCAGGAGAAGCTGCTGCAGGAGAAGAAGCTGGCCGTCTATCGCGATCAGTACAGGACGATTCAGGAGCAAACGACGGTGCTGGAGGAGCGCATCGCCCAGCTTCAGGTGCAATCGGAAGAATACAATCATCGCCGGCTGCTGCTTGAGTCCCGGGTAAATGTAGCAAGCTCCCTGAAGGAGCTGAACCAGAGCGTCGTATCGTTTCAGACGGACGGCATCGTCAGAGGCTTCGCTCGCGCGGAGGAGAGAGTGCTGAGAATTGAAGCGGAGCTAGAGGCAATGCAGCACTTCACAGCGCCGGCGAAGCGCTCCGCGCCGCAGTATCTCGATCCAACGCTGACGGCAGAGATCGAAACATCACTGGCAGAATTGAAGCATAATCAGAATCCTCAGCAGGCAGCAGAACAGTAGCATGGAGCCCGTGTATACGGCATAAGCATAAACCAATGCATGTGATAACAATAAGAAAAACCGGCAGAATCTGCCGGTTTTGTTATGTTTATAAAGGATTTACAAATCAAGCTCTCGTATGGTATGCTAGGAAAACCTGTCATGCAGTTTGTTTATTAAGACAGAGTAAGAACATCTTATCTATACTCTAATAATACCATGATAGTCCGCCCGCTGTCAACAGGTATTGCGGAGGGCTGTCATCACTTACGAAGGAGCGTGTCCGAGAATGATAAGCGAGAACGATTGGAAGCAGGAGCAGGCAAGGTTAAAGCAGGTAACTGAGACGCTGCAGACGAAGATCGCGGAGCTTGCGCCAGAGGTGTCGGGGCTGCGCAATCAGGTGACGGACTTTGCCAAAAAGTTCTGGGAAGACGTAACGGTCAACACCAGCACCTTTGATGATTTCGAAGAGACCTTGTATAGCATCAGGCAGCAAGAAGCGCTGCTGAATGAGCGGGAACGGAGCCACAAGCAGCGGCTGCGGCGATGGAACAATATGCAGCGCATGCTGCCGTCACCTTACTTCGGGCGTATTGACTACGAAGAGAAGGGGCTCGGCCTCAGCGAGCAAATCTATATTGGCGTATCCTCACTTGTCGATGAGGATGGGCTAGGGTTCCTTGTCTACGACTGGCGCACGCCTATCGCGAGCATGTATTACGATCATTCCCCGGGCCCGGCTGCTTATGCGACGCCTGGCGGACAGATCGATGGAACGATGCTGCTGAAGCGGCAGTATCAAATTAAGGCCGGCGAGCTGCGCAGCGTCTTCGACACGAGCGTTACAATCGGTGATGAGCTGCTGCAGCAGGCGCTCGGCAAAGGCGCGGATGCGCAGATGAAGAGCATCGTCGCGACGATCCAGAAGGAGCAGAATGCGATTATCCGCGACGATAAGAACCAGATGCTTATTGTGCAGGGGGCAGCTGGAAGCGGGAAGACGTCTGCAGCTTTGCAGAGGGCGGCTTACTTGCTCTATAAACACCGCGACCGACTGCGGGCGGACCAGATCGTCTTGTTCTCGCCGAATCCGATGTTTAACAGCTACGTGTCGACGGTTCTCCCTGAGCTAGGTGAGGAGAATATGCAGCAAACGACGTTCCAGGAGTATCTGGCGTACTGGCTTGGTAATCAGATGAAGCTGGAGGATCCGTTTGATCAGATTGAATATGTGTTGACCGCGGCTGGAGACAGCGATTCAGCTTATGAAGCGAGACTACAGGGCATTCAGTATAAAGCGTCGGAGAAGTTCCTTGGCGCTTTGCAGCAGTATGCGGCATGGATCTGCAAGGAGGGCATGCAGTTCAGCGGCATCCGGTTCAGAGATCGCGAAGTGATCACTGCGGATCAGATGGCCGCGCAGTTCTACAGCTACGACAGCTCCATCCGGCTGGCGAATCGCGCTTTGCTGCTGCGGGAGTGGCTGCTTCAGCAGCTGGCAACCATTGAGCGCAAGGAGCGCGCGGCGGAATGGGTGAAGGATGAGCTCGATTACCTCGATATCGAGCAATATGAAGAAGCTCATAAAGCGGTGCTGAAGAAGTACGAGCGCGATGAGGCCGTGTTTGATTTTACGCAGTCGTATATCGATCAGTATGGAGATTTCCAGGGGACCGAGCAGGGTGAAGGGAATGTGTTTGACTTCGCCGATCAGGAAGAGGACCTTCTCCGCCGGATGATTGTGAAGGAGAGCTTCGCGCCGCTGCGTCGTGATGTAGCTCGGTATAAGTTCATTGATTTTATTCAATTGTATGCGCAGTTGTTCAGTAGGGAAGCTCAGTATCTGGAGATGACAGGCGAGGCCGAGCTGCCGGAGAAATGGGCGGAAATCTGCGCGCAGACGAGAGAAAAGCTAAGCGCCTCCGAGTTGTTCTATGAAGATGCGACGCCGTACCTGTATCTCAAGGAGCTGGTGGAAGGCGTACGGATGAATACGGACGTTCGGCATGTCTTCGTCGATGAAGGCCAGGACTATTCGCCGTTCCAGTATGCCTTCTTGAAGCGGCTCTTCCCGCGCGCGCGTATGACAGTGCTGGGCGACTTCGGCCAGGCAATCTTCGTGCAGTCGACGATTCTGCATGAGGCTAGTTCGCCGCTTGCACGTATTTATGGGCCAGACGAGACGAGGCTGATTCGTCTTGTCCGCAGCTACCGCTCCACAAAGGAGATCGTGGAGTTCACGAAGGCGATGCTGCCGGACGGCAAGGACATTGTGCCGTTCGAGCGATATGGCGGCAAGCCGCAGCTCGTGCGGCTCGCTAGCCGCGAGGAGCGGGCGGCGCGTATCGCCGGCGACCTGGCGGAGCTGCGAGCAGAGGGCTTTGACTCTATCGCCGTCATCACGAAGACGGCAGCAGAGGCTCGCGTTGCGAATGATGCGCTAGACGGCGCCGGGTGCGAAGGCTTGCGGCTCATTACCAAGGAGACGCTCACCTTCGAGAAAGGCGTAGCGATCATCCCGGCGTATCTCGCGAAGGGCGTCGAGTTCGACGCGGTGCTGGTCTATGACGCTTCCGCTCAGACTTACAGCAGGGAGAGCGAGCGCAAGCTCTTCTATACCGTCTGTACGCGTGCGATGCATCGGCTTCGGTTGTATACGGTAGGAGATGCAGCGCCGTATATGCAGCAGCTGGATCGGGCGCTATATGAGGGATGAAACGCGTCGCGCCGTCAAAGCACGGAGACAGCCGTTTCACCTTGTAACAATCACAGTAACAATAACATTGACAGCATGAGCTGCCTTTGGATATGATTAGAATGAACGGGCCATAAAGTGCCCGATTCATTTTAAATAATTATTAAACTTTATTAAATAATAAACTTAAATAAAGAAAGGAGGTTCGTAGATGAAGTCATTTCTACCCAATAACATCAAGGATGAGAACCGCAAAATCATCTTCGATATCCTACTCCAGCACCCGGAGCTAGCCAAGGTTGAAATTACGGAGAAAACCTCGATGAGCTTCGTTACGGTCAGCAAGATCGTCAGCTTCTTCGAACAGATCGGCCTGCTAACAGCAACAGGCGAGAGCCGTGAAGGGTCCGGCGGACTTGGCAGGAAACGTACCGTGTATCGCTTCAACGCCAACAGCTACGTCACCATCGGTATTCAAACGATCGGTAAGAGGACGACGGCGCTGCTCGTTAATTTATACGGACAGATCATTGATATACAGGCAATCGACACGCCGATACCGTTCTATAGCGAGCAGTTTGAGAGCGTGTTCGTTGATATCGTGTCACGGATGCGGGGCAAAGCAGAGGCAATGGGCAGTGTCATTCTCGGCATAGGAATCGGCGTCGATGGCGCTATCAATATCCGCAGGCGCACGATTCGGATTATGACGCATGACAATCTCGAAGAGGATTATGAGTATGAGCCTCTTCTAGCGAGATTGAAGGAGCGTGTACAGCTGCCGATTCTGTTGGAGAATGACGTCAATGCCTCGATTATCGCGGAGTTTCGCGGGCTGGAAAGCACGGAAGAAGCGCCGACCGACCTCATTCTCATCTCGGCCGGCGATGGTGTCGGTGCGGGTATCATCCTTGGCAAAGAGCTGCACCGCGGGTTCAACGCAAGCGCGGGCGAGCTTGAATATATGTGCTTCGACCCGGAGTATCGGAAGAAGAAGTCCTCGGTCGGCTGGCTCGAGAGCAAGCTGGGGCTTGAGACGCTGCTTCGCACCTATGACTTGACGAAGGAACAGGAGCGTGAAGCTTGCGCTGATTATGTCTCCCGACATCTCGCTCTTGTCATCGCCAATATGATCAGCATCCTGGACATTGATCGGATCATTATCAGCGGCAAGACGGTGGCGCTGTTCCCGGAGCTTGTGCAAAGCAGCACCGCGGCGTACCTGCAACAGTACACCGAATGGACGCCGACGATTACGGTGAGCGAAGCCGCGCATCAGGCGGCGGTCGGCGCAGCGAGCCTCATTTTGCAGCAGGAAATGATACGGGTGTTATCAGCTTAGAAGGGAGTGCGAGGCGCATGATTCGGATTTTTGACAGTGAAGAAGAGGTGGCGCGCGAAATCGCGAATGAGATGCAGCAGCGATTGCAAGGCGAGCAGCCGGTATTCTGCCTGGCTTCCGGCAGTACGCCGCAGAAGAGCTACGCGCTGTTCGCGCGCGATATCGATCGCGGCGGCAGAGTGAAGGACCTTCGCATCGTCAGTCTCGACGAGTGGGTCGGGATTGAGCGCAGCTCAGAGGGCAGCTGCTATCAGATGCTGAACCAAGACTTGTTCTCGCTGATCCCGCTTGAGAGTGATCAGATTGAATTCTTCGATGGTACAGCGGCGGATCTGGCGCAGGAGTGCTCGCGAATTGACCGGTACATCGAACAGCATCCGATTACGTTCAGCTTGATGGGCGTGGGCATGAACGGACATATCGGGCTTAATGAGCCAGGGAGTTCTGTGCTCGATTATAGCAGTGTCGTTGATCTGTCGGCGACAACGAAGGAAGTGGCTCAGAAGTATTTTCATGAGCGCACGGTTCTCTCGGAGGGGATTACGCTTGGTCTTGGGCAAGTGATTCGCAGCGCGCGGGTCATCACGGTGATTACCGGCGAGCGCAAAGCCGAGATCGTACGGGAGATCTTCTGCAATCCGGATGCGAAGCTGCCGGCTCAAGCGCTGCTCGGCTTCGATCATATCGATTTCTTCTTGGATTCGCAGGCAGCGAAGTATCTAGACATCAGTGGGGAGCAAGCAGGATGAGCGAGTACGTCATCGGGGTAGACATTGGAGGTACGAACATTCGGGTCGGGCTGGTAAATGAGCAGCTGGAGGTTGTGGGCAAAGAAACGGTCCTGACCGGCAGCTTCGGCAGCGTGGAAGAGCTGTTTGCAGGCGTTCGGCGTCTGGTTGATACCGTCGACAGCGAACACAGAGCAAGCAAGATCGGCATGGCGGTTCCCGTGCCTTGGCGAGAAGGGACCGAGTTCATTGTCGATGCGGGCAATGTTCCTTGCTTGGAGGGCGTGCCGGTGGATGCAGTAAGGTCGTATTTTCCGGAGCATGAGCTGTATTTGGACAACGATGTGAACGTGATTGCTCTACTGGAGGGCGAGCGGGGAGCTTCGCAGGGCAGTGTCATCTCCATGTATATCACAGTGAGCACGGGCATTGGCAGCGGCATTGTTGTGCGGGGCGAGGTTCTTCACGGCGCCAACGGCTATGCCGGCGAGATTGGCAGCATGATTGTCTCGGATCGGGACAACGGGCATGACTCTCTGTACGCAGGCACGCTGGAATCGCTTTGCAGCGGAACCGCCTTGGAGGTCGAGAGCAAGAAGCTGTACGGCAGCGATGCAACGGCGAAGCTTCTGTTCGATAAGTACGTGAGCAAGGACAAGCAAGCAGAGGAAGTTATCGCGCAATGGGTGGAGTATTTTAGTAGAGGGATTGCCTCTCTGATGCAGACGCTTGACCCGGGCATGTTCGTTATCGGCGGCTCGGTTATCGAGCACAATCCGTGGTTGATTGAGCTGGTCGTGGAGAGTACGAAGGGCAAGGTTTTTGACCATTTGCGCGACCGGATTCGTATTGCGGCGCCTGTATTTGGTTCTGACGCTGGCGTCATCGGCGCTGCATATACGGCATGGAAACGATCAAGATAAAAGGAGCTGGATGATCTATGAAAAAGCAAATGAAAGTTGCACTTATCGGAGCGGGCAGCGTCTCGTTCGCGCTCGGCGCACTCAATGATATCGTATTGTCGGAACGTCTCAAGTCGCAAGTAGACCTCGATATTGCCCTGATGGATATTAGCGCGGACAACGTGGCTCGCACTTATAAATATGCAAGAGAAATGTTCGATTCCTTCGAGCATCCAGCGAAAATTTGGCATACGACGAATTTGGAAGAAGCGCTCACGAATGCGGATTTTGCGATTGTGGCGATTGAAGTGAACCGTTACCACTACTGGTCGCAAGACTTCCACATTCCGCGTCGCTACGGCAGCAAGCAGCTTTATGGCGAGAACGGTGGACCGGGCTCCATGTTCCACACGCTTCGCAACCTGGGACCGATGCTGGATATCGCTCGCATGATGGAGAAGGTTTGTCCGAACGCTTGGTTCCTGAACTACACGAATCCAGAGGCGAAGTTGGTTGAAGCGATCTCGAAGCTGACAACGATTAAGATTGTGGGCCTTTGCCACGGTCTCGACATGGGTGTTGACCAAATCAGCCAGTTCCTCGAAATGAAGAAAGATGAGATTGGCTTCGAAGCAGGCGGCTTGAACCACTTTGGCTTCTTCACGAAGATTTGGGAGAAGGCGACAGGCAAAGACCTGTACCCACTGTTCGATGAGAAAGAGCGCAAAGCGAACCGTCTCGCAGAATGGGATCATATCGGATTGTCTCGCACGATGTACCAAATTTACGGCATGTATCCGTACCCAGGCACGAACCACTGCGGCGAGTATGTATCGTATGCGTCCGACTTCTACGCAGGATTGACGCTGCAATACCGTTACGATCCGATCCGCGAGCAGCTGTGGAAGGAAGGCTCCAGAACGCCTGAGTTCGTATACTGTGCGGGCGGTCATAGCCTCGATAAAGGTCTGTTCGACAACGTAACGACGCAAGAGGCTTGGGCAGAGGAAGCGTACAAGTTCAGCAAGGACAAGGTATGTCCGAGCCAGGAGTATGCGATTCCAATCATCGAGGCGATCTTCTTCGACGACGAGATCGAGATCAACTCCGCGAACCTGCCAAACAAAGGCGCGATCAAAGGCCTTCCAGACGATATGGTCGTGGAAACGCAAGCGATCGTTAATGGCCAAGGCATCGAGTTGAAGCCGATGAGCATCGAGCTGCCGACAGCAGTTATCGGCACGATCCACATTCAAGGGATGATTCACAAGCTGCTGATTGAAGCCTACTTGGAAGGCTCGAAGAAGAAGCTGCTGCAAGCGATTCTGCTCGATCCCCAAGCGCCAACGTACTACCAAGCGTGCGCAATGATCGACGAAATGTGCGAGGTGCAGAAGGAGATTCTGCCGGAGCTGGCTTGGAAATAAAGTTTTGTTGGGTATGAAAAAGGAAGGCGCCCCGGTTGCACGCTGCAACCCGGTGGAGCCTTTTTTGTTAGGTGGCGGGGAGCGGAGAGGGGCGCTCGTGTGGGCGTGGTTGTAGGTGTGGTCGGACAGGCGGGCCAGGTATCCTGCAAAGAAGCTCATCAGACCAGCTGCATTGGCTCATTTCGTTGGATTTGTGTCAAAGAGGTCCACCAAACCAGCTACATTCGCCCAATGCGCCGGATTTCCGTCAAAGAAGTCCACCAGACCAGCTACATTAGCTCAATTCGCCGGAATTCCAGCAAATAGGTCCACCAAACCAGCTACATTCGCTCAATGCACCAGATTTGTATCAAAGAGGTCCACCAAACCAGCTACATTAGCTCAACTCGAGTGGAGTTCCTCGCGTGTAGATACTAGGAGTACTCACAATTGTTAGATCTGCTGATTTACAGCTCATGTAGATACCTAGAGTACTCACATTGGCTAGATATGCTGGTTTGCTGCTCGTGTAGATACCTAGAGTACACTCTTTAGCTTAAAATGCTGGTTTTTCGCATATGTGTATCCCTGGAGTACACACATTGGTTTGTTTGGCTGGATTTCCGCAAATGTGTAACCCTGGAGTACACACATTGGTTCGTTTAGTTGGTTTTCCACTGATGTGTGACCCTAGAGCACACTCCTTAGCTCAATGTGCTGATTATCCGGCAATCTAGATTTCTAGAGGGGTACCCAGTACCCTACATTGGCGCAAAACGAGCGAAAATCGCACAAGCAGGGTAGCAGCTACCCTTCATCAGCGGAATTAGCTAGAAAAAAACGCAAAGAGGGGTACCAGGTACCCCTCACAACAGAAGCAGAGATCAACCTCGATAAACTAAGTAATTCGCCGAAGCTTCTCTGGATTGCTCACCAGATAGATCGCCCGAATGGCCCCACCATCCGCATCGGGCTCGAAAATAAACGCGAACGGAGGTCGGTCCTCGCGTAGCAGAAGCAAGCCTCGCTGCCCGCTGATCGTGACCTCGCGGAATTCCCCTTCGAGCGAGCCTTTGCCAGCGATGCCTGCAAAAAAGGCGATAATGCGATGTCGGCCCTCGATAGGATTGATTGCCGCGCGGACAATGCCTCCGCCGTCACTGAGCATGACGGCGTCCTCCGTGAGCAGATGAATGAAGCTGTCGAGCTTGCCGGTGTTGATCGCTTGCGTGAACGATTGGACGAACCGCTTGATGGAGGCGTCGAGCGCGGTAGCTGTGTCGCCTTCTGCCGCCGGTCGATGGCCGAGCTTGGCGGCAGCTCGGCTATAGATTTTGCGGCAGGCGGCCTCGGTCTTATCCAGCATGGCGGCGATGTCGGCGTAATCGTAGCCGAATGATTCCCGCAGCACGAACACCGCGCGTTCCGGCGGCGTGCAGGTCTGCAGCAGCACGAGCAAGGCGTAGCCGAGCTGCTCGTTGCGAACGAGCCGATCCAGCGGCGCTTCTCCAGCATCCAGCTCAATGACTGGCTCTGGCAGCCATAGTCCTGGATAGCTCTCCCGCTTGCGTGGCGCGGCCTTCATCATGTTCAGCGCACGATTCGTGACTAGCTTCACGAGATACGCCTTCGGATGCTGCACCACGGTACCGCTATCCTGCTTGCTGACAGCGACAAACACATCCTGCACCGCATCCTCGGCCTCGCTCATCGAACCGAGCATCCGGTATGCGACGGATGCAAGCAAAGGCTTGTATTCGCGATAAAGCTGTTCGATCTGAGCAGGCTGAGCCAGAGGCGTAGCATCGTTCATCATCACGGCGGATCCGTCCTTTCGCAGGCTTCTGACCTATTTGACTATCATTCTATCCATCAGCATCTAATAAAGCCACCCTAGTGCAGGGTGGCTTTATTAGATGCTGATGGACATTATACTTCGTAGCAGCCTGGGAACATACCAGTCGTAATCGCCATGCGATTCCAGCAGTTGATTGCGTTGATTGCCATGACTAGCGCTACAACTTCGCTCTCGCTGTAGAGTTCCCGAACTTCGTCGAACAGCTCTTGCGGCACACCTTGAGCGGAAATAACGGTAACTGCCTCAGTCAGCGCAAGCGCCGCACGCTCACGTTCAGTGAAGAACGGCGTTTCCCGCCATACGGAGATCAAGGCGAGGCGCTGCTCGGATTCGCCCATTTTGCGAGTGTCCGTCACGTGCATGTCGAGGCAGAAGGAGCAGCCGTTAATTTGGGAAGCTCTAATCTTAATAAGCTCATACAGGAGAGGGTCAAGGCCCATCTTCTTCGACGCTTCCTCAAGGGTCAGCATCGCTTGAAAGCCAGCGCGGTTTGCATTCATATGGTTCATTCTTAGTTTCATTCTAATATACCTCCATTGGTTGAGTTGAATAAAATAGCCCTTCTTTCGAACTTCGATATCTAAGACAATTAAGCGGCCTGATTTGTGACAGTTACTACAAAATTTATTTGAATTGACACTGCGCATACAATTGTATACAGTAGTTGTAGAAGAGGGTGTATACAAATGTATGCACACAAGAAAGGACGTGAACCTATGAGACAAGGACAAGGACACGGACATGGTCATGGAGGACACGGTCATGGGCATGGCAAGCATCACCACCATCATCACGGCGCACAAACCTTCCGCAGAGGACGGGCGCTTGAATTTCTGCTGCGGCTCAAAGTGAAACGCGCAACCTTGCTGCGGCAGCTCGATGCTGCAGAGTTTCAGGACATCAGATCAACTGTGCTCGGCGAGCTGAAAGCGGTCGAAGCCATCATTGACGAATACACCCAGCATTTCGACATTCATGAGCTGGAGTCGGATGCAGCCGGAGCCGCAGCTTCGGACCCAGAACCACCATCAGGCGCAGACTCAGACCCAGCCGAAGCCCCAGAGACAGACGAGAACAAAGAAGGGGACAGCTAACGCATGTGGGAGTTAAGAGCTTATATTAAGCCGTATTGGAAGTTCGTTCTGCTCGGCCCTGCTTTTATGCTCTTGGAAGTCTTTTTCGATCTGCTTCAGCCTCGGCTGGCAGCCCATATTGTCAATTTCGGCGTCGTCGAACGCGATTTCTCCGTCATTCAGAAGACAGGAATATTCATGGCTGTAGTGGCGTTGCTGTCGCTTATCACGGGCGTAGCCTGCAACCTGTTCGCAAGCCGGGCTTCGCAGAACTTCGGCGCTGATATCCGCGAAGCGCTGTTCAAGAAGGTGCAGACGTTCTCCTTCGACAATGTGGATCAGTTGAAGTCCGGTTCGCTGATTACGCGGATGACCAGCGATGTCGTGCAGGTGCAGAACTTGGTTCAGATGGCGCTGCAGGGTCTTGTAAGGGCACCGGGCTTGCTGATTGGCAGTGTTGTAATGGCACTGCTTATGAATGTGCAGCTCGGTCTTATTTTGCTAGGAACGCTGATTGCGCTCAGTCTCGTCCTTATCCTCCTTATTCGATTCTCATCCAAGCTGTTCTCAGCTGTTCAGACGCGGCTCGATGCTGTAAATACGCGCATTCAGGAAAATGTCGCAGGCATCCGGGTTATCAAAGCCTTCGTCAGATCCCGTTACGAAACCGGGCGCTTCGAGGCGGTTAATCGCGACTACACGCAAGTCTCCATTCAAGCAGCTCGCTTCATCGCACTGAACGCTCCGATCGTTACTTTCATCATGAATGCCTGTCTCGTAGCGATTCTGCTATATGGCGGCAATAATCTGGTTACGCAAGGGTCCATTCAGGTGGGGGAGCTTGTCGCTTTTATCAACTATGTCATTCAGGTGCTCTCTTCCTTACTGATGGTCAGCGGGCTGCTTATGAACGTTTCGCAGGCGAATGTATCGGCGAAGCGCATCCAAGAGGTGTTGGCGACGAAGCCGAACATTGAGGGTGCGAAGCATCATCAAGAGGATAACACCATGCTGCCTGTTCAAAATGTGAAGCTGAGAGGAGTTGCTTTCTCCTATAGCGGATCGACTTCTTCGAACGAACTTGTCCTGCGCGACATTGATCTGGAAGCAAGGCGCGGCGAGACCATCGCTATTATTGGCGCTACAGGTTCAGGCAAATCAACGCTTGTTCAGCTGATTCCGCGTCTGTACGATGTCACATCCGGCTCCATTCAGATCGATGGCGAGGATATTAGGAAGCTGCCGCTTACCAAGCTTCGGCGCAGTATCGGGATGATGCTGCAGGAGTCGTTCCTGTTCACGGGTACGATTAGAGACAACATTGCTTTCGGCAAGCCAGACGCGTCGCAAACGGATATTGAATCGGCAGCGCGGATTGCGCAAGCGCATGAGTTCATCGTCAATCTGCCAGATGGCTATGAGACGAAGCTGGGTCAGAAAGGCGTTAATTTGTCCGGTGGCCAGAAACAGCGGATCTCCATTGCCCGCGCATTGCTCATTAAACCGCCAATCATCATCATGGATGACAGCGCGAGTGCGCTTGACCTGGGTACCGAGCGGAAGCTTCGCGGGGCACTAATGAATATTACCCGAGACACGGTTACGTTCATTATCGCGCAGCGCATTACGTCAGTTGCTCAGGCGCATCGAATTATTGTGCTCGACGATGGCATGATCGCAGGCAGCGGCACCCACGAGGAGCTGCTCGCATCTTGCGAAGTGTATCAAGATATCTATCGGTCCCAATTCGGTAAGGAGGAGGTAGCGGCATATGTCGAACAGCACCAATCCATCCCGTCCGGCTAACGCGAACCAAGCGCAAGCACCGGCTTCGGCGGCAAATTTCGATCAGATGGGCTTTCGTCAAGGCTTTGGGCTGCAGCTCGGCGGTCCTCAGAAGGTGCGGTCGAAGGATACGGCAGGCACGCTGCGGCGGATCGGCGGGTATTTGGCGCGGCAACGCGGAGCGTTATTCATCGTTGTGCTGACGACGGTCATTACCTCTGGACTTTCTCTGCTCGGACCCTATATGATCGGCAAAATGGTCGATAACTACGTTGTTCCACGCGACTATGACGGATTTCTACGAATGGGCATGCTTTTGTTAGGCGTCTATTTGCTTGGGGCGGCGTTTACGTGGTTTCAACAGTATTCCGCATCGAGTCTATCGCAAAATACGGTTCGCGACATGCGCGGAGATATAATGGCGCACTATCAGCGGCTGCCAGTTCCGTTCTTCGATCAGAAGACGCATGGCGAGCTAATGAGCCGAGCGACCAACGATATCGCCAACGTCTCCAATACGCTGAATCAAACAGTCGTTCAGCTGATTTCAGGTGTTCTGATGCTCGTCGGCAGTATCATCATGATGTTCGTGTTAAGCGGCTGGATGACGTTGATTACGATTCTGACCGTACCGTTGATTGCTTATATAACGAAGAAAATAACGAAGTATACGCGGCATTATTTTACGCAGCAGCAGAAGCATCTTGGCGAGGTGAACGGCTTCGTGCAAGAGATGATCTCCGGCCTGAAGGTGGTCAAAGTATTCGGGCGCGAAGAGACCTCAACGGAGCAGTTCCGGGACATTAATGAAAAGCTACGGAAGGTCAGCATCAAGGCGCAGAGCCTCTCTGGCTCAATGGGGCCGATGATGAACACGATGCGCAATTTGACCTTCGTTATCATTGCCGTATGCGGCGGCTTGTTTGCTTATCATGGCATGATTACAATCGGCGTTATCGTCAGCTTTCTGAATTACTCCACGCAATTCAGCCAGCCGATCAACCAGCTCGCGAATCAATATAACTTGTTCCAATCCGCGGTGGCAGGAGCGGAGCGGGTGTTTGAGGTGCTTGATCTGGAGCCTGAGATGCAGGAGGATGGCGAGGGCACACGGAGCGGTGAACGCCCGAGCCAGAGCACGAGTCCGATACGCGGCGAAGTTGTGTTCGATCGCGTCAGCTTCGGCTATAAGCCGGAAGTGCCCGTGCTGAAGCAGCTGTCACTGCATGCTGAGCCTGGCCAGATGATTGCCTTGGTCGGTCCGACAGGCGCGGGCAAAACGACAGTCATCAATCTGCTGACACGCTTCTATGAGATCGGGTCGGGTCGTATCTTGATTGACGGCGAGGATATTCAGCGCTTCAGCAAGCAAGAGTTGCGGGAGCAAATCGGGCTTGTGCTGCAGGACGCATACGTATTCTCCGGGACAATCCGCGACAATATTCGGTATGGACGCCTTGATGCTACCGATCAGGAAGTGGAGGCAGCTGCTAGACACGCGAATGCAGATACGTTCATTCGAAGGCTCTCGCAAGGATACGATACGGAATTGAGCGCAGATGGCGGCAACTTGAGCCAAGGGCAGAAGCAGCTGCTCACAATCGCGCGCGCAGTGCTGGCGAATCCCGCCATTCTTATTCTGGATGAGGCAACGAGCAGCGTCGATACGCGGACAGAGCTTCATATTCAAGAGGCAATGAAGTCGCTGATGAAAGGAAGAACGAGCTTCGTCATTGCCCATAGGCTCAGTACAATCAGGGAAGCGGATCGCATACTGGTTGTGAGCGGCGGGGAAATTATCGAAGCGGGCTCACATGAGGAGCTGATCCGGATGAACGGCTTCTACGCGGGTCTCGTTCACAATCAATGGGCGGCGCAAGAGCAGACCGGATAGTATCATTATTTGTTGTAATATTGACAGTCGGATGAGAAGTAACTACAATGGTTACAACGGTGGTGGTTAAAGTGAAGCAGATTAGTACGCGTTTCTCAATTGCGGTTCATACACTTTCTCTTATCGCCGTTGCGCCAGATAGCACAGGCGACTATATCGCAGGCAGCGTCAACACGAATCCGGTCGTCATTCGGCGGATCATGGGGATGCTCAAGAAAGCCGGTCTGGTTGAGGTTAGGCCGGGTGTAGGCGGTGCGGTCTTGCTGAAAGACCCTTCCGATATCACATTGTTTGATGTGTATCGCGCCGTGGGCGTGACGGAGAATAACCAGCTGTTTCGCATTCATGAGCACTCGAAGATCGAATGCTCCGTTGGACGAAATATTGAGCAGGTGCTTCAAGAGGAGCTTGCGGAGGCGCAGGCGCTCATGGAGCAGAAGCTCGCGCAGACAACGATTGCGCAGCTGCTTGAGAAGTTTAAGTAAAGGTTCTGGTGCAGCAATGGATTAACTCATTCATTCCATTTCTGCAAAGGTGCAATCAGATTCGCCGGCTTGATTCGCGAATTTCGTTGTTGCCTAAGAACCTTTTTTAATACACATGTTGTAACTATAATAGTTATAACAATACTAGATACAACAAACTTAAGGAGGAAGAAAACGATGAAATTGTTAGTGACAGGTGCAACAGGAAAGCTTGGGGCAGAAGTGGTAGCAGAATTGCTGAAGACGGTGCCGGCAAGCCAGATCGCGGTAAGCGTACGTAATCCGGAGAAGGCAGAAGGGCTGCGTGAACAAGGAATCGACGTTCGCCACGGCGACTTCGACCGTCCGGAGACGCTCGATGCGGCATTCCAAGGCATTGACCGCATCTTGATTATTTCGACCGACGGCGACACAGAGACGCGGATTCGCCAGCATGTGAATGCCATTGAAGCCGCTGCCCGGGCGAAAGTCGGATTCATCGCATACACGAGCTTGGCAGGTGCGACTGACAGCAAGATCTTGTTCGCACCGCCGCATCAGGCGGCAGAGCAAGCACTTCGCGAGAGCGGCGTCCCATATGCCTTGCTGCGCAACAACTGGTACTTGGAGAATGAGGTTGGAAGCATTCAAGGGGTTATCGCAGGAGCGCCTTGGATAACGTCCGCAGGCTCCGCCAAGGTTGGCTGGGCGCTGCATCACGAGTATGCGCAAGCAGCAGCGGCAGTGCTCGCAGGCGAAGGGCACGAGAACAAGACATATGAATTGTCCGGCACACTGTTGACACAGGAAGAATTCGCAGCGGCGCTTGGCGCGGCCCTAGGCAAGGAAGTCGCTGTCCAGCAGGTTGATGATGAGACGTATGCAGGCATTATGAAGAACGTAGGCGTGCCAGACTTTGCAATTCCGATTGTAGTCGGCATTCAGCAAGGCATTCGCGCGGGCTCGCTTGAAGTGGAGAGCAATGACTTCGAGAAGCTGCTTGGTCGCCCACTAACGCCAATCCAAGAAGCGCTGAAGCAAGTCGTAAGCAAGCTCTCATAAGCTGAAATAAAGAACAACCTTAGCAAGTGCGGATATAGCTAAATCTCTGTCCGCCGGCTAAGGTTGTTTTCATATCCTTATTGCTGCTCTGCAAGCTGCAGATGAAACTGGTCAAACAGGTTTTTCAGGTTAATCGCGGCATTTTCGGAGAACATAAGCTTCAGATTATCATCGGACATCTTCGCGGAGAAGGACGAGTACGCGTACATTTCGGACTCATATTCCCGGATTGCTTCAGCTAGCTCGCCACAATCTCCACTATTGCCTCTGCGCACGATCGCGAGCGCCAATGTCGCGGCATCCTTCATCGCCAGATTCACACCCTCCCCTGCAAAAGGAGACATCAAATGTGCAGCGTCGCCAATGAGCGTCACGCCTGGCTTGCTTGCCCATTGCAGCCCGACAGGCAGCATATAGATGCGCCTTGGCAGCACAACATCGCCGGCGTAGCGGATGTAATCCTTCAGCTGCTCATCCCAATCATGGAACAGCTCAAGCAGCTGCCGCTTCGCCTCCGCCGGCTGGTCGAACGGTATGCCGCAGGTATCGAGCCAGTCGCGTTCCGCTTGGAAAGAAGCATATACCTTGATACGGCCGTCTCCGTTCAGCTGGCCGAGAATGGCCTTGTAATCGTCGAGAGCGAACATTTTGCCACGGGAGTTGAAGGCAGCGAGCTCGGGATGTTCCACTGTATCGACGCTCAGCTCAATCATCGTGAGCCCGCTATAAGCTGCGGCAGCGTCTTTGAGCAGCGGTCGAATGCGGGAGAAGGCGCCGTCTGCTCCGATGACCAGATCGACAGTGTCGGTAAAGCCGTTCTCGAAGTGCAGCTCATGCCGCCCGTTCGCCAGCGGGGCAGCCTCTACGAGCTTATGTCCATACCGCATCGTCGATGGGTCCAGCGCACCGAGCAGTAGATCGCATAACGTGCCGCGGTCGATCTCCGGGCGGCCGCCCGAGGTCGCTTCCGTATCTGCGACATCATCCATATAGACCTTTCCATGCTTATCAAGCAGCCGGAAGTCTTCGCCCTCATAACGCGCCAGCGCTTGGAACTGCTCAAGCAGGCCAGCTTCCTTCAGCGCCCACTGCCCGGAATCCTCATGAATGTCCAGCGAACCGCCCCGCTGCGCGTTCGCATCCGCCGCTTCGCGCTCATAGATGGTGGACGCGAGCCCATGCTTTTGCAGAATAAGCGCCAGCGTAAGTCCCCCTGGTCCACCTCCAATAATCGCAATACGCGGTTGTTTCTTCGTTGTATTGTTTAACATATGAGTCAGCTCCTTGTGTGTTATATCATGCGTTCTTGTTCTCAATGCGCTTATCTTGCCACGAGGTCATGAACCGAATATGAACAACGATGAACGGAGTGTGAACAATACGAAAAACCCCTCGACTGTTGCAGCTCGGGGCTGTAGCAATCAAGGGGTACCATAGTTCCTGTTCGTTTACTTCACGGCACCAGCCGTAATACCACTAGCGATTTTGCGTTGGAACAAGATGTACATGATGAGCACCGGCACGATGGTGACGAGCAGCGCTGCGAACAGCGGCCCCCACTCCGTGCGGTATTGCATCTCCTGCTGCATAACCGCGATCTCAATCGGAAGCGTGTATTGGGTTGGGTCATTCACGATAATCGTACCGACAACGTACTCGTTCCAGATGTTCAGCACGTTGATAATCGCGACCGTAATGAGACCGGGCTGAGACAGCGGCAGCATAATGCGGAAGAACGTTCCGAAATGCGATGCGCCGTCAATATGCGCCGATTCTTCCAGCTCCTTCGGCAGCGACTTGAAGAAGCCGGTGAGCACGAAGATGCCGAACGCCAGCAAGCTGGACGCATAGACGAGGATAAGGCCGAGCTTCGTATTGACGAGATGCATCGAATTCATTAGGAAGAACAGCGGGATGAGCGCCAGAATGAATGGAATCATCATCGAAGCGATGTACAGCAGGTAGAGGAAGTTGCTGCCTCTGAACTTATACCGCGCAAGCACGTAAGCGGTCATCGCGGAGAGCAGCAGGCCGAGCACTGTGGAGCCAGCCGTGACGACAAGTGAATTGACGAAATACGTGTTGAAATTATATTTGCTCCACACATAGCTGAAGTTCGACCAGAGCAGCGGGAACTTAGGAAGCGACCACGGCGCGTGAATGAAGAACTGTTCGTTATCCTTCAGCGAGTCCAGCAACGTCCATATTAACGGGTAAATCACCGACACAGCCCAGAGCAGCAGCAGGATGTAGAAGAAGCCTTTCGCCACAGGGTTTCGGATGCCTACGTTCATTGATTTATCCTCCTCAGCCCAATTCCACGGTTTCGTGACGGAGCAGACGCTGCAGAGCAACCGTCGTAATCAGCGACAAGACAAGAATCAGTACGCCGATCGACGCTCCGTAACCGAAGTGATATTGCTGGAATGCCATTTGGTACAAATAAGAACCCATAACCTGCGTGGAATTGTCCGGACCGCCCTGCGTCATAATCCAGACGATAACGAAGGAGCCGTTCAGCGTCGTCATCATGATGTTGAGAATGGACACCTTCATCTGCTCCCAGACGAGCGGAATCGTAATTTTGCGGAACTGCTGCCACTGATTCGCGCCTTCCAGCTCGGATGCCTCATAGAGGGAGTCCGGAATGTTCTGAATAGCCGCGATGAGGAGGATCATATAGAAGCCGATACCCGCCCAAATCGCCGGTGGAAGGAGCATCCAGATCGTATGGTTGGTGAAGCCGAGCCACGTAATGCTGACCTTCTCCTTCGTGAACAGCGACAGAAACCCATTCAAGAAGCCGATCTGCGGGTTATATATGAAATTCCAGAGGACACCAATTACGACGACTGAAAGAATGTTCGGGATAAAAAAGACCGAGCGGAAGAAGCCGGCCAGCTTGAAACGGAACCGTGTCAGCGCGACCGCGAAGAAAGTAGCGATTACCATAATGCCGATCACTTTGCCCACAACAAGAAAGTAGTCGTTGCCAATCGCTTTCCATACGATCGGATCGTGAAACAGGTCTTTGAAATTGCGCAGGCCAACAAATTCTTTATTCTGCGACATGCCGGACCAATCGAACATCGAATAGTACAGACCTTGGATAACCGGATAAACGGTAAAGAGACAGTAGAACACGAACGTCGGAATTATGAATGAGGCGATAAAAATAGTACGCTGCAGCTTGGACGAGCCCGAATTCACCTTGGCCCACCGTCCTTCCTAAAGTCTAAGTGTGAATGATGATCAGAGCCTCTGGAGCGAGCCCTGATCATCACCCGTTAGTTGTTCATTATGTGCGGGGTCGAAACAGACCGCGATTATTTCTTCACTTTAGCTGCTACGTCGGAGACGCGCTTCACCCATTCTTCTGGCGTGATTTTGCCGATTGTAAGAGCGTCTGTCGCATCTTGCATCGCTTTGTCTACGTCAGCATTGAACGTAATTGTCGGGATAACGACTGTGTTCGCATCCGTCAGGTACTTCGCTGCGTCTTTAACGAAGCTTGGCGCATTGGAGTTGCTGATGTCGCCTTTGATGTTGGAAGGCGCGCCGCTAAGCTCTGCCCATTGCGATGCTTGAGCTTTCGAGAAGATGAACTGCATGAACGCTTTCGCTGCGTCTTTGTTCTTCGCGTTCTTCGCGATTGCAACGGTTGCAGTCGAAGTGTTCGCTACGACTTTGCCGCCTGCACCTTGCGTCACGGACGGGATGAAGCCGAAGTCGAAGCCGCCAGGGATGTCTTTGGACATTTCGTTCGGCAGCCACAGGCCGTTCGGGATGAACGCGTCCTTATGCTGCAGGAAGAGCATTTGCGAATCGGTATGGTTGATTTGAATCGACGCTTTGTCGATGAAGCCTTTATCGCGCAGCGCTACGATCTTGTTCAGCGCGGCAAGTACAGCTGGCTTCTGGAACGCTTCAACCTTGGAGTCGCCCATATCTTTCAGGATACTTGTATCGTTGTTGTTCTCCGATACGATCGCTGGCAGCAGGATCGCGCCGTTGATGTAGTACGGGTATTTACCGGTATGGATGAATGGCGTAATGCCGGCCGTTTTAATTTGGTCGCTGACTTGCAGGAATTGATCGAAGTCTTGCGGCTCTGTCCAGCCTTTTTCCTTGAAGAGCGCCTTATCCCAGAACACGCCCCAGGAGTTCAGAACGAGCGGAATGTTGTACGTCTTGCCATCGAATTGCTGTGCAGGCTGAGCGAGCAGATCCGTAATGAGGTCGCCATCGACGTTCTTCGCGTCTTTCAGCCAGGCAGTCAAGTCTTCGAGCTGACCGTCATCAACCATTTGGCGGTCATTCAGGCCAGGACCGTCAATGTAGACGAAATCTGGCGGGTTGCCGCCGATCCAGCGGGGTTTGGTTTGTTCGTTGATTTTCGGGCCAGCGAGTTCCTTAATGTTGAGATCGGGATTAGCCGCTTTGAAGTCGGCGATAACTTTCTTCCACCACTTGTCGCCGTAACCACCGACGAAGTATTGGATCTCGAAGTCGCCTGTCAGCTTCGTGCCGCTAGCCGCCGTATCCGTAGATGAGGAGTTGTTCGTTGTCGCATCGGTTGACGTATTCGTTGATGTATTCGTAGATGTGTCCGCCTGTGCATTGGTCGTTTGGTTGGATGAATTGTTGCCGGAGTCGTTAGAGGAACCGCAGCCTGTCAGAGGAACGACAGCCATTACGGTTGCAAGGCTTAGAGTAGCTAACTTTTTCTTTAGTATCATGTGTTGCACACCCTCCCAAATTTGGTTTGCTAAGTTCTATCCTTATGATAGAGGGGGAGGGGGGCAACTCACTATGGAATATCTTCCGTGAAATCTTTAGTATTTTCTTTTTCTTTTATTTCGTATTGTGGGCTTCGGCAAAATGCTGCAGCTCATCAAGAGCCTCTTTCGGCGACATCCGGCCGAACAGCACCGCATCGCCAAGCTTGCGCGCCGTGTCCATGATCGATTGCCAAGCAGGCTCCTGAATCGGATAGAATTCCGCTTTCTCAAGCGAGGCCAGCTCGCTCTTCATGACCGGATTGTTCGTCGCCAGCTTCTGGCCGACCGTAGACGTAACCGGCAATAAGCCTTCGCGCTTCGTAATCTCCTCATAGCGTCCATCGTCGTATAGGAAGTCCAGAAACTTGGATAACGCCGCCGTGTCCGTATGCTCGTTCTTGAACGAAATGAGCATATCCTGCACGCCGAACGATATCGGCGCCTTGCCGTCCTTCACCGGAATCGGGCCGACGCCCCAGCGCAGATTCGGGAATTCGCGCGGCACGACGGATGTGAAGTAGTTGCCGGAGATGAGCATGCCGAGCTTCCCGTCGCCAAGCACTCGCTGCTTCTCATCCCGTGTTGTGACAGTCGGCTCGGGATCGGTCAGCTTCGAGTCATAGAGCCCCTTCAAGAACGCGAGCCCTTGTACATTCTCCGGCGAGTTGATCGTCCATTTGCCGTCTTTGATCCAGCCGCCGCCGGAGCCGAAGAAGAAGTAGGACAAATACGCCTGCGTCTCATTATCGGTCAGATCGACGCCGAAGCCGGTCGCTTTGCCGGTCTTGACGATCTTGCTGGCGGCCGTCTTCAGCTCCGACCATGTCTTCGGAGGGCCGTGTATGCCTGCTTCCTCGAACAAATCCTGATTGTAGTACATATTGCGTACCGAAGCGACATAAGGGACCGCGTACTGAATACCGCCCATACGGTCCTTCTCCAGCAGATTCGGATAGATCTTCTGTTTCAGCTCCGGGGACATGATGTCTCCCATATCGTTCAGCAGCCCATCGCTCGCGAACTGCGCGTACGCGTTCATATTCAGCAGATCGGGCGGCTGGTTCTTGCTAATCATCGCGGTGTAGATACCGCTAAGAATATCCCAGTTCGCGACCTGCAGCTCGACCTGAATGGTCGGATACTGGATCTCGAACTGCCGGACGATCTCCTCCAGCAGCGGCTTCGTCTCGGAGCTGTACTCGGCTGCGACGAAGCGGATAAGGGAGGGCTGCTCCGTCGTTTCGATAATTGGCGCCGGCTCGGACGGGGAGCAGCCGGTGGCCAGCAGCAGCACGTTTGCGGCTATAGCAAACGGCCTAGCCCTAGTTAGTAGTCGCTTCCCTGTGTTGGTCATCGCGTTATCTCGCCCCCTGACAGCATTATTTTTGAATGAACGGGAACAACAGCTTCTGATTCTCCGGCGTATACATATTGGACTTGGTCACGACAACGGAATCGATATACGTCGTCTGGTCCGTCCGCTTTCCTTCCACCAGTGCAAGTGCCGTCTTCACGCTTAAATACCCCATATTGAACGGCTTCTGCACAATCGTGGCATGGAGAACGCCTTCCTCCAGCAGCTTAATCTCATAGACGGAGCTGTCGAAGCCGATCAGCTTCACTTTGCCTGCGAGGTTCAGCTCCTTCATTGCCTTAGCTGACCCCAGCACGGCCGGTTCGCTAAGCGCGATGATCGTATTGATGCCGGGATTACGGAGGAGCAGCGATCTCGTATAGGCGTATGCATTCGTCTCGGAATTATCGGCATAGAAGGTCTCATCGTACTCATCGGCATGGGCGTCTAGCGCTTCTTTTACACCGATTTCCCGTTCGCTCTGCACGCCCGAATTCGGGAAGTCGCTAATGATGGCGGCGCTCAGCTTGCCTATCGTTGCCTCCACAGCGGTTCTGCCAGCCTGGCGTCCGGCTTCCTTATGATTGTTCGCGACGTAATACGGCGGCGCATCGAGCGCAAGCGGCGTATCGACCACAACGAGCTTAATGCCGCGTTCACGGATGCCGTGAAGAATATCGTTAAAGCGAGGATCGTGGACGGGCGCAACAATCAGCGCATCGGGACCTCGATCAGCGGCCTCTTGAATCATGCGGATCTGGGCGTCTGCATCCATGTCCTGAAGCGGGCCTTCTACCGTGAGTCCGGCTTCCGATTCCTTCGCCGCCGCTTGAGCGCCCGCGCTGACCGCCTGCCAGAAGTCGCTCCTTGCGTTGCTCGTCTTCAGCACGAAAGCGATCGACCGTGCCTTCGGAGGAGACACATCGCCAAGCTTATAGTTCAGCACGCCAAAAACAAGCAGCGCAACGAGCAGCGGAACGAGAATGAAGGTCATACGGTGCAATCGCATAAGCTTAGGTCCTTCCTTATTTCACTTTGGGAATCGTAATGGTAACGCATGTCCCTACATCAAGCTCGCTGTGAATTCGAATTCCGTACTCGGGCCCAAAATACAGCTTGATTCGCTCATCGACATTATGAATGCCAATTCCTTTTGGACTAATGGTCAATATCTCATCGGCTGGAACAGGCGCAGGCTTCCATATCCGCTCGAGCTGCTCTTCTGTCATGCCAAGCCCGTCGTCCTCGACCTCGAAGACGATGCTGCCACCAGCCTCATAACCGCGAACCGTGACCGTTCCTTTGTCCGGTTTATTCCGCAGACCGTGGTAAATCGCATTCTCGACGAACGGCTGAAGCAGGATCTTGAGCGTTTTGTAGGGTAAGATGTCCCGGTCAAAATCAATCTGATATTCCAGCTGGCTCTCATAGCGCATCTTCTGAATGAGCAGGTAGTTCGTAATATGCTCGGCATCGACACGGATGGAGACAAGCTCCGTATCCTTGGCAATGCTTGCCCGGAACAGCTTGGCGAGCGCGGAAGTCATTAAGACGACCTGCTCATGCTGCTTCTGTTCGGCCATCCATACGATGGAATCGAGCGTATTGTATAGAAAATGCGGATTAATCTGCGACTGGAGCAGCTGCAGCTCGCTCTTGCGCTTATTCTCCTGCGTATGAATGATCTCTTGCATGAGCCGCTTAATCTGCCCGACCATCATGTTGAACGTATATCCAAGCTGGCCGATTTCGTTCTGCTCGCGTACTACTGTCTGCGTGTCAAAGTTACCCCGTTCCACCGCCTTCATATCGCGCTGCAACGTGCGAATCGGACGAGACAGCCGGTGCGAGATGGCAATGGATAGCAGCAGGCTGACGATCAGTCCGGCGCTCGCGTACAGCAGGAAGGTCTTGCGGATATCGCCTTTATTGCTGATCAGGTCATTGGCATAAGCGACCCCGACGATTTTCCAGCCAAAATTCGTGTCCTGCACCGTGTAGCTCCGCTTGCCTTCCTTGTCATTCACTGCGAACACCGTACCGCTTGCTGCTTCCTTCACCCGGTCAATCTGCTCGGTGCGCAGGTTGCTGTAGATGAGCTGCTGCTTCGGATGATAGACGATGTTGCCATCATTATCGACGATGAACATATAGCCCTTCTTGCCGAGGTTAATCTGGCTGCACAGATCGGTAATGACGCTCAGGTTCAGATCGACGAGGAAGATTCCTTCCCCCGTAATGCCGTCGGAGTTCTTCAGCTCCCGGCTTAGCGAGACGACCCAGCGATACTCATTCTGAATAATATTCTGAACGTGCGGTGCGGATAGGACGGATTTGCCTCCTGCCGTCTTGGCGTTTCGGTACCAAGCTTGATCGGAGAGCACGGCGTACGGGTTGAGGCTCGTAATGCGCCGATCGGAGACGACGCGGCCGTTGTAGCCGAATACCATGAGAGAAGCGATGTCCTTGCGCGTGTAGAGAATCGCCTGGAATAGGTCAGAGATTCGTTTCTCGTACGCACGGCGGTCCTCATTGCCAATAAAGTTGTTGCTCGAAATGTAATAGTTAACGTCCTTGCTCGTCATCGCGAGCAGCGAGATGTTCTCCATGTTGTCCACGTAGGACTGAATGTTCGTGTTCACCTGCTTCATAATTTCTTCGATGTATCCTTCGGAGTTCCGCTCCACGGAGTACACCGCAAGCTGATAACTGGCAAGGCTCGTTATTGTAATCGTCACAAGAATGAGGCAGGAGAAGGCGAAAGAGATGCTCGACTGAATGCTCTTGAATGGCAGCAAAGGCGCGAAAGGCTTGCGGTTCGTCATCGATCAGCCTCCGCTCCGGGTATCGCGATATTCTCTGGGCGTTCGACCAGCATGCTTCTTGAATAGCAGGCTGAAGTAGTTCGGATCGGCATAGCCGACCTTCTCGGCAATCTCGTAGAGCTTGAGCGAGGTCGTCGATAACAACATCTTCGCTTTCTCTACGCGTACGCGGGTCAAATATTCAATAAACGTCTCACCGGTATACTGCTTAAAAACAAGGCTAAAGTAGCTCGTGCTCATGAGAACGTGGCGGCATAGATCCTGCAGCGAAATCTGCTCATCTGCATAACGCGCCTCGATATATTCCGTTGCCCGAACCATCTGCGTGTTGGTGTAGTGGCTCCGATTGGCGGAGACCGCGGTTATGAGATCCGAGACGATAGCTTGAAGCCATTGCTCCAGCTCATCCAGCGTCTTGAAGCCATAAATGTCCGTCAGCCAGCTCTGCTGCGGGCTGGCGAGCTCCTTCTCCCCAATGCCAAGCTCCTGGATCGTATTCATGAGCGAAAGCGTCAGCTTCTGAAGCTGCAGATAACAGCTCTCGATCGGCAGGCGCAACCCCTTGAGCTCGTCCACAATCTGCTTAATGAGCAGCTTGGCGTCCTCAGCGGACCCGGTCTTGACGACGGTAGCCAGCTTGCGGTCCCAATCCGGCGTCGGCACGGTTGTGGATGCCGGAGCGCCTTCCATATCGACAATGCTAAGTACTCGATTCTTGCCGTGCAGGAACCGATAATCGAGCGCGGAGAGCGCGCTCTTATAGGACAGCGGCAATTGATCGGCAGAGTTACAGCTTCGACCGACGCCGACCGTCACGGTCAGCTTGAGATACCGCTCAACCTGCCGGCGAATCTCTTCCGCAAGCTCGTAGGCATGTTCGTAGATATCTATCTCGGACGGTACGCCGGTGATAACCGCAGCCATCCGCTCTTCGCGTGTACGGAAGGACAAGGCATTCTTCTGAGCGGTAATCTCCTCGAACACATTGAACGCGGCAAAACGGAGAAACTCCTCGTCATGCACGCTCTCCAGTCGTTCACGGTCGCCGAAGTCGTCAATATCCGCGACAATGACGAGGTAAGGAGGCGTCAGCTTCGGAATGTCGAAGTAGCCGAAGCGTACTTCAATCTCTGGCTTGCCGACGCCAAGCACGACTAGCCGCTCAAGCAGACGCTCCCGGAGTAGCGGCATGCTTTGGCGCAGCTGGCTTTGCAGCATGCTGAGATCTTCGCGGATCTTCATCTCTTCGTCCATCTCGGCACGCACTTTATTCAACAGCGTACGGATTTCCATCGCTGTAATCGGCTTGAGCAGGAAATCGGACACTTTCAGGCGAACGGCCTGCTGGGCATATTCGAACTCGTCATAGCCGGTTAATATAATGACTTTTATATCGGGATAATTGGAGGTTATAAGGCCTGCGAGCTCAAGCCCGTCCATATACGGCATGCTAATATCGGAAATCACCAGATCGGGCTGCTCTCGTTCGATCTCATGCCAGGCATCGCGGCCATTGGCATAGTCGCCAATGAGCTGGAAGCCATGTTCTTCCCAGCGAATTGTATTCTTGAGGCCTCCTCGTACGACCGCCTCGTCGTCGACGATCATCACTTTATACAACGTCATACACCCGCCTCGTTTATTATGTAAGCGCAAACATGCTAGAAACTAGACTATTATACACGATTTCGCTAGCTAGAGTCGTTAATAGGAATATGGAATCATCATAACGCAATGTTAGATTACCTGACAACGGGCGGATTATGGTGCCTTATGCTATACTTTATTAACATAAATGGCCAATCCAAAGGGGTTTTGAACATGTCATCGCAAATAGCAGAATTTCACTACAAGCAGCGTGTATTTGCAGTTGATATTGGGACAAGGAGCGTTATCGGCCTTGTTGGCTACTACGAGAACGGGAAGCTTGTCGTCGAATACGGCGAAGTGGAATATCATAAGGACCGTGTGATGATCGACGGGCAAATTCATGATATAGACGGGGTTACGGAGTCGATTCGTGTCATCAAGGCGAAGCTGGAGGAAGCGAGCGGGCAGACGTTTACGGAAGTCGCAATCGCCGCTGCCGGGCGGTCGCTTATTACGGGAAGAGCGAGGCTGTCGCAGCCAATCGACGAGACCAAGCCGATTGAGAAGCATGTCATCGACTCGCTTGAGATGGAAGGTTTGCAGAAGGTATATGCGGAGCTGCTGGAAGAGTCGCAGGAAATGCAGGATTATTTCTGCATTGGACACACGGTCGTTCATTACTATTTGAATGAGAAAACAATGCTGAGCCTCCTTGGCCACAAAGGTCGGACGATTGAAGTCGACTTGATTGCTACATTCCTGCCGCGTACCGTGGTGGACAGCCTCTATGCGGCAGTGAGTCGGATCGGGCTTGATGTCAGCTACCTGACATTAGAGCCGATTGCGGCAATCGAAGCAGCCGTTCCTGCAAATATTCGATTGCTCAACATCGCGCTTGTCGACATTGGCGCGGGAACGAGCGACATTGCCATTACGAAGGATGGCACTGTTGTGGCATATGCGATGACCGCAACCGCTGGAGATGAGATTACGGAGGCGCTCGCGCAAGCCTACCTGATGGATTTCGACAGCGCGGAAGAGCTGAAATGCAAGCTGCGCGAGCAGCCGGTGCAGCAGTATAAGGATATCATCGGGATCGAGTATGAGAAGTCGACCGAGGACATATTGGACCAGCTGTCTGAGGTCATCGACCTCGTTGCGAAGAACATCGCGGACAATGTGCTCGATAAGAACGGCAAAGCGCCGAGTGCAGTGTTCTTGACCGGAGGCGGCAGCCAGATTCCGCGGCTCAATCAGAGGATCGCGCAGAACTTGGGGATGCCCGTGGAGCGGGTGGCGACCCGGGATATGTCCAATATTCCGAATCTTAGCGTAAGCAACTTCAATTTGAGCGGACCAGAGGTCGTGACGCCGATTGGAATACTAGCGAAGGCGGTGTCGCACCTGGGTCGCGACTTCGTCGAGGTATTCTTGAACGGTGATAGCGTGAAGCTTATTAATACGAAGACGCTGAAAGTCATTGATGCGCTCATGATCGTGGGCTTCAATCCGCAGCAGCTTATTGCGAAGGCGGGCAAGTCGTTCGAGGTATATGTGAACGGACGGAGAAAGACGGTGTTCGGCGAAGCGGGCGAGGCTGGCGAAATCTACGTGAACGGGGAGCCGTCCAACATTAGCTCGCCGATTAAGCCGCAGGACCGGATTGTTATTGTTCCTGCGAAGCATGGTGAGAAGCGGGAGATGACGCTCGGCAGGCTCGTCCATGTGCACGCAGGCGTTAAGGTCAACGGCGAGTGGGTGAGTGCGATTACGAACTTGCGGGTGAACGGACAAGCCGCAGAAAGCGACCTGCTGCTCTCCGATCAGGATGTCATTGCATATGAGCAGCTTGAGACTGTTGCGGACCTGCGCAGGGTGCGGGGGATTAACGCGGATGCTGTTGTGTACGTGAACGGCGAGGTCGCAGAGGACGGCTATCGGATCGCGGAGCATGACGATGTGATCACCGTGGAAATGGCTGTTGAAGTATTCGCTGAGGGCGACAGAGAGGTGGTTGCTCAGGTAGTTGGTCAAGTAGCTCCAGCGTGGGGTGAAGCTGCTGTCGGACTAGAGGCCGTCGAGGTAGTAGGTGAGCGTGGCGATGATTTTGGCGCAGCTGAGGAAACGGGCAGTGCAGGAGCGGGCAGGAATGCCGAGCCGCTGGAAACCATTGCGGCGGCTGAGCTCGGCGCCAGTGCTGTCGAAGATCCTACCGTCGTCATTATGTACAACGGTTCCCCGCTAACGCTGCCGAGAGGACTCGCTTTTGTGAACCTGTTCGACTACGTAGACTTTGACAGAAGCAAGCGGCAGGGTAGCTTGCATATGACGCATAACGGCGAGCAGGCTTCCTACACGCGGCCAGTTGAGGCCGGCGATGTCATTGAAGTGAAGTGGGTGTGAGCCGATCTCAGCCGACTTTCTGCGGCAGCCTGATAGTGAGCTGTATACTAAAAAGAAAAACCCGCCGTGTCATACAAAACGGCAGGTTTCTCCACAAGCTGATCGCCTTCTCAGGAAGGCGTCTTCTTTTATTTACACAATTATTTAAATGCAGTATAGCCGTCATCGACTTTAACGGTCGTGCCGTTAATGCCGCTTGCCGCATCGGATGCGAGGAACAAGACGGTTTCAGTGATTTGGTGCGGGTGAAGCAGCTCCCCGTGCATATGCTTCTTCGCGATCGAATTGTCCAATCCGCGCTCTTTGAGCGGATTGATGATATTCGTGTGCGCGAAGCCTGGTGCGACGCCGACGACACGGATGTTGTAAGGAGCCAGATCAAGCGCGGCAACTTGCGACATCATCACGACGGCTGCTTTTGACGCATTATAGCTGAACGTATTCTGCTGCGCAAGGAAGCCCATAACGGACGCCGTATTAATGATAACGCCGCCGTTACCAAGCTTCTGCATGACACGGCCGGCAGCGAGAATGCCATAATAGACGCCATCCTGGTTAATGCGAATGACGCGATGGTACAGCTCAGGGGTATGCTCGAGCATAGGCGCACCGATAGCAATACCGGCATTGTTGAACATCACATCAAGCCGGCCATAGGTCGCTTCCGCAAACTGAGCGAGCGCTTCAACCTGCTCGAATTCGCCAACATCGCACTTGAAGAACGCCGCCTCGAAGCCCTCCGCTTTAATAAGCTCCACCGTTTCGTGACCTGTAGCTTCGTTGAAATCCGCAACGACGACCTTCGCGCTTTCACGCGCAAACTTAATGCAAACGTCCCGGCCGATCCCGCTGCCGCCGCCAGTAATGACAGCTACTTTTTTCTCAAATCGCATCTATTGTTACCTCCTGTAGTATTTCTTATTTGTATCGGTCACGCGATTAAGCGGTTTGTCCACCGTCGATAACCATTTCAGTGCCTGTAATAAAGCTGGATTCATCCGAAGCAAGGAAGACGACCAAATCCGCAACTTCCTCCGGCGTGCCGCAGCGCTTCATCGGGATTCCGGCTGCAATATGCTCGGTTGTCGCGTTAAAACCTGAAGCGACCGCATCGCCCATCGATGTTTGGATAATGCCGGGGTGGATGGAGTTGACGCGAACCTGATGCGCCGCGACTTCCTTCGCGAGATCCTTCGACATCGTGCGCACAGCGCCTTTGCTTGCGCCATATAGCGTGAGGTTAGGACCGCCTTTAATACCGGCAACTGAAGAGGCATTAATAATTGAGCCGCTGCGCTGTTCTACCATTGCTGGCACGACATGCTTCATGCCGAGGAACACGCCGACGACGTTAATGCCGAGCAGACGATTCCATTCTTCCACGGTATAATCCGTTACCGGCTTCGTGCTGTAAATACCGGCATTATTGAACAAAATATCAATACGACCGAAGCTCTCGAGCGCAGTAGCGGCAACGAGGCTCCAATCCTCTTCCTTCTGTACGTCATGCTGGACGAACACAACATTTTCCGATAGCTGCTTCATTTCCTCCAGTGTTTGCAAGCCGGTCCCCTCGTGAATATCCGTAAACACGACACTCGCGCCTTGCTGCAGAAATTTCTTTACCGTCGCTTTGCCGATCCCGCTTGCGCCGCCGGTGACAATCGCTGTTTTACCTTGTAGTCTCATCTGACATTTCTCCTTTGTATATGGGATATCTACATAAATGGAATGATGTTCCTTCTGCTTCTGTCTGTTCAAACGAGTCCAGTATAACGCGCAGCTTTGAATAAGAATAATTAACATTTATAATTCTAGTATTAGATAAACTAATGCAAAATGGAGGCTGCGCGCAGTGAACTTGGATCAGCTGTATTACATTATTGAAGTGGCGAAGACCAAATCTTTATCGCTCGCTGCAAGCAATATGCATGTGACGCAATCTGCCATCAGTCAATCCATTGCTAGCCTGGAGGCAGAGCTTGATATCCAGATATTTGTCCGTTCGCGATCAGGCACGACGCCGACGAAGGAAGGAACCGACATCATCCAGAAAGCGCTCGAGGTGGTCAGCAAGCTGCAGGAGATGAAGGACGGTGCGTCCCGAATGTCAGAGCTGATGCATGCGGAGTTGCGGATAGCTGCCATTCCAGGTGTGATGGCGTCCTTGGTTAAGACGGTGTCGAGCTTCAAGCAGGATTATCCGAATGTTGCTTTTCGAATCGTGGAAGAGAAATCAGACCGCATCTTGGATGAAATCAGGCATAACAAGGTCGATATCGGGCTTATCGGCATAAGAGGCAATGCGGCGCCGATCGGGACGGGGCTTGTATTTGAACCGATCTGGCAAGGGAGGATGGTCATCGGCGTGTGGAATAACTCGCCGCTTGCAGGGAGGAAGCGAATTACGCCGGAAGAGATGAAGAAGCTGCCTTATGTGCTATATGATGAACCGCATGTGCATGATTTTGTGGAAGAGTTCACCCAAGCGCACGGTCCCCTCTCCATCATGTTTACGAGCAACAACCCGTACGCCCTCGTCACTGTTCTTCGCGAGAATCTGGCTGGTACGATCGGGTATGATTTCTCCTTCATCGACAGATCGGTGTCGCTGAACAGCGGGCTTACCAAGCTAGATATTGAAGGCGTCGAGCAGCCTCCCATTCAGCTTGGATGGGCGCGGGCGGAGACGAATAAAGGGACGCAGGTGTCCAAAATGTTCATTCAGCGCTTCCAGCGTCAAATCCAGCTCGGAAATATGTCATAATGGGAGTTATAGAGCTGATGGGGAGGAAGGTGCATCAATGCTAGCAGTCGTGGAACAAGTTAATGAGGGGTATACGGCTCGTTTCGAGCGCTCATATAACCATTCGGTTCAGCAAGTTTGGGCGTATTTGACCGACAACGATCTTCTGCCAACGTGGTTCTCCGAGCTGCGCGTCTCAGAGTTGCGAGAAGGGGGCAGCATGAAGTTTCATATGCCAGGCGGCGATGTGATCGACATGCCGATTCTGGAGATGAAGCCGCAGTCCGTTCTCGAGTACACGTGGGGCGAGGATGTTGTCCGATTCGAGCTGTATCCGGAGCCTAACGGTTGCAGACTGGTGCTGCTCGAGAAGCTGAGCAAGCTGACAGACCATACACCGAGGGACCTCGCCGGTTGGCATGTTTGCCTGGACGTAGTCGGTGCTCTGCTGGACGGCAGAACGATAGAATCCCGCAAGGATCAGTGGAAGCATTGGTTCGAGCGATATCAAGGGGCGCTTGCGGGGTTGGGCGAGAAGGCATAGATCGTGGAGCTAGTCACGTGCGAGCCGGTTGGTTGCTGAGTTAGGCAGCCGCATGGCGGAGCTAACGGAACTCACAATCGTTATTCGGTGAAAAAGAGCACGCCGTGAGCGCTAACGGAACCAGGATGCGTTATTCTGAGCAAAAGAGTCTCATGACATCGAAAAATCGGCCAATAGCGACGCTGAGTTCCGTTACATATTCAGATAGGCTAATTTTAACTCAATAAGGTCGCTGCGTACCGTTAGCCAAACGACTGGCTACCATGCCCATGGCAACAAAACAACCCGCCAAGTTCACGCTTGGCGGGTTGTTTTGTTTATAAGCTGCCCAGCAGCATGCAGCCGACTGCTCCGGTGAGGACGACAATCCAAGGTGGCAGCTTCCAGAAGGCAAGCATGCCGAACAAGATAGCGGCCAGCGCGAAGTCCGCTGGTACAAGGATCGCCGTCGTCCATAGCGGATTATAGAGCGCGGCGAGCAGAATGCCGACCACCGCAGCGTTCACGCCGGTAAGGGCGCCTTGCACTTTCGGGCTCGTGCGCAGCGAGCTCCAGAACGGCAGTGCACCGACGATAAGCAGGAAGGCAGGGAGGAAGATCGCAGCTGTCGCAATGACAGCTCCGATCACCCCTTCAGCCATCATGCCGAGATAGGAAGCGAAGGTGAACAGCGGACCGGGCACCGCTTGCGCAGCCCCATAGCCGGCAAGAAACTGCTCGGGGCTAACCCAACCGGTCGGCACGACCTCACGCTCCAGCAGCGGCAGCACGACATGACCGCCACCGAAGACGAGCGAGCCTGAGCGGTAGAAGCTGTCGAATAAAGCGAGACCTCCAGCGGAAGAGCCAGTCCACTCTCGAAGCAGCGGCAGCGCAATCAGCAATGCCAAGAAGAGCGCGAGGCAGAACGCTCCGAACCGGCGGCTTACCGGCACTTTCATCGGCGCTGCATCTGCGGACGCATCCTGGCGGTGATGATAGAGCCGCAATCCAAGCAGCCCTGCGCAAACAATGAGCAGCACTTGACTCCAAGCGGAAGGCCATAAGAGCGAGAAGACTGCGGCTGCAATGGCTATGGTAGCGCGAATGCGGTCAGGCGCCAGCTTCTGGCCCATGCCGAGTATGGCATGGGCGACGATGGCAACGGCAACGATCTTCAAGCCGTGAATCCAATCCGCATTCGCAAGACCGCTGCCCTGCAACACAATCGCGAACGCGACGAGCGCAAGAACGGAAGGCAGCGTGAAGCCGATCCACGCCACGAGACCGCCGAGCAGTCCGGCACGCATCAATCCAATGCCGATGCCGACTTGGCTGCTTGCCGGTCCGGGGAGGAACTGGCAGAGGGCGACAAGATCCGCATAGCTGCGCTCATCCAGCCACTTGCGGCGGCGTATATATTCGTTGTGGAAATAGCCAAGGTGAGCGATTGGACCGCCGAACGAGGTAAGCCCAAGCTTCGTCGACACGAGCAACAATTCGAGGAGCGTTCTCGCTTTACCTCTTGGTTGGCTAGTATTTATCGTGATCGCGATCCTCTCCTCTGCTGTTTGTGAGCTGCTCGGAGCAGCATAGTTATGCACATCCTACCACAGCCCGTCACGAGATCATGTTAATCTTTTGCAAAGACGCCGAAAGAGACCTTGCTGATTTTTGTCATTGACGTCTGGCGTTAGTCGTGTTAATTTAATTGTATCAAATTAAATTGTATAAAATATAAATGAGGAGCGATCATTCAAATGGACACATTATACACAGCTATCGCAACAGCAGAAGGCGGACGTAATGGGGTTATTACATCGTCAGACGGGGTGCTGGAGCTCCAAGTCCGGATGCCGAAGGCGCTTGGCGGCAATGGCGAAACGGGAACCAATCCGGAGCAGCTGTTCGCGGCGGGTTATGCAGCTTGCTTCGATAGCGCTCTGAACCTGGTGGCGCGCATGAAGAAAGTGCAGCATGAAGGCACTGACGTAACCGCTCATGTCAGCATTGGCAAAGCGGGAGACGGCGGCTTCGAGCTGGCGGCGCAGCTGCATGTGAACGTGGATGGCGTAGAGCAGCAAATAGCGGAGGAGCTAGTCAAGGCGGCGCATGGCGTATGCCCATACTCCCGAGCGACCCGCGGCAACATCGAAGTGAAGCTCGTGGTGAACGGGCAGCATATCGGCTAACGAACAAAACAAACAAAGACGGAGCAGCCCACATCGGGCCGCTCCGTCTTCTTTCTTTTAAAACACGCCAAGCAGCAGCTCAACCGCCCGTTCAGCGTCCACCTTCACGCCAACGTTAACCGGCGCACCGACGAGCGGCTTCGGCCGCAAGTCGGCGACCGTCATCCCGAGGCTGTGCTCGCCCTGACATTCCACCGACAGCAGCAGCTGCTCTGTCTGCACGATGCCAGGCTCGATTGCTGCAAGCACCGTTAGCGGATCATGCATCGGCGCGCATTGATTGTAGCCGTTCGATTCATGGTAGAAGTTGAAGTAGAACTGCATCGAATCGTTCAAGAAGTTGACTACGTCGCGGTTCTCTGGCTTGCAGGAAGCTTTGAGCGCATCGAGATGCGACTGATGCAGCATCGTTTGCAAGGTGACATCAAGTCCGATCAGCGTAATCGGCAGGCCTGACTCGATGACCAAGCTTGCCGCCTCTGGGTCGCCCCATATATTCGCTTCGGCGGTTGGCGTAATGTTACCTGGTACGCGAACAGCGCCGCCCATAATATAGACCTGTTTGATTTTCGAAGGAAGCTCAGGATCCTTCTGAAGCGCATGTGCCAGATTCGTAAGGCGTCCGAGCGCAACGATGACAAGCTCGCCACGAAGTTCACTCGCTTGGCGAACAATGAAATCGGCTGCCGCTTCCTCCACCGGAAGCTGTGCGGTGCGTGGAATTTCTACATCGCCAATGCCGTTCGTGCCATGGACAAATGTAGGGAAGATGTCTACCTTGCGGACGAGCGGCTGTGCAGCGCCTTGGCTGACGGGAATTTGACCTTCCAATCCGGCAAGCTTCAACACCTTGAGCGCGTTCTCGGTCGCAAGCTCGACAGGAATGTTGCCGAAGACCGACGTGATGCCTATAATATCCGCCTTACCGGATTTGACTCCGTATAGAATCGCGAGTGCGTCGTCAATTCCCGTATCGGCGTCGATAATGATTTTCGGCTGTACCATATCCATAATCCCTCATTTTTCTATAAAAATATGCTCTAACTTCGTAATGATACCGTTTGCTTCATGCGTAAGCAAGCGCTTAGGAGGTTCCTTTACAGGACTTTAGCATTTGCTATAATCCACGCCTTCAATCCGCGAAACTATAGCCGATCCGGCTGATAATCCGTCTCCGTATAGATAGAGATGAGTACGACTGCCGTCTCCTCGCCGATATTGCGAACGAGATGGGGGATGCAGGCGTTCCAGCTGAACGAATCGCCCTCGTGAAACTCTGCCGCATCTTCGCCTTGCTCTGCGTAAATACTTCCTTTAATGACCACATGCACTTCTTCGCCCTCATGGGCGTGCGGCTCCGTTCCTGTCGACGCGCCAGGCGGCAGCTCGACAATGACGATGCGTACCTTATCCGTGGCGCTAAGATGCTCCACCTTAAACTGCTCGCTGCTGCTGGACGTAACGCGCCGCTCACCCTTGCGCACGATCTTCATCCGGTCTTCCTTTTGCAGCAGCAGGTAAGCAAGCGGTACCTTCAGAGCCTTGGCGATGCTCTCCAGCGTGGAGATGGAAGGGGACGTCTTATTCGTCTCCACTTGACTAAGAAACCCTTGCGACAAGCCGGTTTCCTCGCAAATTTGGGCAATCGTTATATGCTTGCGCTTTCGGATCGCTCGAATCGAAGAGCCGATATCCATGCTTATGTTCACCCTAACTGAAATATTTGTCATACAAAATATAAGTTGATATTAACAATTTACAAGTTGACTTGCCAGCATTTCAGGAATAATATTAGTCATATAGAAAATAAATTGTTTATACTAATATAAATTGAAACACACATAAGGGAGAGAAACGATGATGATGCCGGCTTATTTCTTCGCGCACGGTGCGCCTTCACTTGTTTTGGAACAGCATGCTTACAGTGATTTTCTGAAAAATTTCGCTTCCACAAGACCACGCCCCAAGGCGATTGTACTCTTCTCCGCCCACTGGGAACGGCCTGTTCAGCAGGTTAGCGCAGTCGGCACGTACAGCACGATCTATGATTTCTCAGGCTTCCAGGATGAGCTATACCAGGTAACGTATCCGGCGAGCGGCAACCGCGCTTTAAGCGAGCAGATTCAATCGTTATTCGCGCAGCATGGTATTCCAAGCGAGCTTGATGAGACGAGAGGGCTTGACCACGGCGCATGGGCAGTGTTGAAATTGATTTATCCGGATGCGGACATTCCGGTCATCGCGCTGTCCGTTAACCTGATGCTCACGAACGAGCAGCAGTATCAGATCGGCGTAGCATTAGGTGCGCTGCGGGAGCAGGACGTTCTTATTATTGGCAGCGGCGGCACGGTTCATAATTTGCGCCGATTGAACTGGCGGGCGGCAGAGGCAGATGCTTGGGCGGTCGAGTTCGATCAGTGGCTGGAGAGCAAGCTTACGAGCTGGGACACGGAAGCGCTATTCCGCTACCGCGAGCAGGCGCCTTACGCAGTTGACTCGGTGCCGACGACAGAGCATTTCATTCCATTGTTCCTCGCGATGGGTGCAGGGGACGCGAACCGCAAGGCGACGCTCCTTCACCGCAGCTATCAGTTAGGCAGCCTCAGCCTGAGCTGCTGGCAGTTCGACTAATATCGTAATATCAGGAGGGTGATGCTGCAATGGACAGCAAAGATCGGTTCTCGGGCAAGGTGGACGCCTATGTGAAATATCGTCCGACCTATCCGCAAGATGCAGTCGATTATTTGTACGATGCGGTTGGTTTTACGCCTCATAGCTTAGTTGCCGATGTTGGCGCGGGAACAGGCATTTTCTCCGAGCTTCTGCTGAATCGCGGGAGCAAGGTCGTTGCCGTTGAGCCTAACGGGCCGATGCGTGAGGCAGCAGTTGCGCGGCTTGGCGCCGAGAGCGGCTTTCGGGCTGTGGATGGTTCGGCTGAAGCAACGGGACTCGCGGACCAATCGGTTGATTTTATCGTCTGCGCTCAATCGTTTCATTGGTTTGACCGCGCTCTTGCGGGAGCAGAGTTCAAGCGAATCTTGCGCCTCCCGGATGACGGCAAGGTCGTACTGATCTGGAATACGCCGCTTACCGAAGGCACGCCGTTTCGGGAAGGATACGAGCACTTGCTGCAAACGTATGGCACAGACTACAAGACCGTCAATCAGAAGAATATTACGCCCGAAGCGCTTACTGCTTTCTTCCAGTCTGGAGATATGCAGGAGGTTCAGTTTGAGAATCAGCAGCGGTTCGATTATGAAGGCCTGTGCGGCCGCCTTGCTTCCTCGTCCTTCGTTCCGGTGCCGGGACATCCGAATTATGATGCGATGATGACTGCACTGAAGGCGCTATATGACCGTTGCAATGAAGATGGCTACGTGAACTTCGATTACGAGACTCGGCTGTATTGGGGCTCTCTATAACAGGAATGAGCAGAGGCCGGCCGCCATGGCTGGCTTCTTCTGCTATGCTTGCGCCCTAAGATGGGGTTATGATAGGACAATAATTGGAGTTTTAGTAAGGGACTGAGATCATTATGTTCAAAATGTTCAAAATCGACCGTATACTCATATTCGCACTCGCCGCCGTCTTCATCGCTTCGCAGCTAACAGGCGCAGATTGGCTCGTCTGGGCACTAGGCGGGCTTGTTTTCATTGCCATGGCTGTGCTCCTGCCACAGCTGCGGGGAATGACGCTCTGGCTCACTTCTGCTTTCATCGCGGGCGGCGCGGTGCTCTTGATCGTCCAACAGGCGAGCGCCCGTGTCTGGTTTGAATCGGCGGGTATTAATGCGACGCTGGTGACGCTGTTCGTCTTCGCGCCGCTATTCGGCATTCCGGTGCGTATTCCGGCTTATGTCGAGGCACTAAGAAAGTTCTATGATACGAGCCTCAGGAGCGGCAGCGTCATGTTCATCGGCACGCAGCTGCTGACGCAGGTTATGGGCGCGTTCATTAACGTGGGCTCGATCCCGGTTGTATACCATCTCGCCTTCGTCAAGCCGCGTCCGAAGATGGAGGGACTGCTTGCCGGCGCGCTGAATCGAGGGTTTGCGGGGGCGATCTGTTGGTCTCCTTATTTCGCTGCAATGGCGATTGTGACGACGGCGCTGAAGCTGAACTGGTCTGCGCTGCTTCCCTATCTGATCGTGCTGTCCTTGCTTACGCTTGTTGTCAGTTTCCTTATGGATTACACAAAGTTGAAGCAAGTAGGAGAGGAACAAACGGATGAGACGGAGAGTGTGAAGGGGCTTCCGGGTGAAAAGAAAAAGGCTGCTTTTCCAGTCGGGCTTGCGGTCTATCTGATCTGCGCTATTGGCGTCATTCTGCTGCTGGAGCCGCTCATCGACGTGCCTATGGTGATCATTACATGCATGTCCGCTGTCTTCTTCCCTCTGATCTGGTGTTTCGCCAAAGGCGCGATGGCGACTTATCGCCAAGGGCTGACCAATCATCTGACCGTGACGCTTCCTGCGCTGAAAAAAGAGATTACGCTGTTTCTCGCCGCAGGCTTTTTCAGCGGAGCTGTTGGCGCAGTCGGCTTCGGCGCGTTCGTGCCGAAGATGCTGGCGTATATTCCGCTGCCGATTGCGGTCGCGTTCTCGCTCCTCGCGATCGTGCTGATCGCAGGCACATCCATCATCGGCCTGCATCCGATCGTGCTCGTCAGCGTCTTCGCGAACGGCGTCGATCCGTACAGCGTAGGTGCTACGCCGATCTATATGGCAGTGCTGCTGCTCGGCAGCTGGGCCGTCTCGAACACGGTTTCGCCGGCGTCGGCAGTGAACAATCTGCTGTCCGGGCTGTTCAAGCGAACCGTATTCGAGCTGGCGCGGCCGAACTATAAATTCGCCGCCTTCATGGGGGCGGCGCTTATGGTGTATTTGCTGCTGCTGCTGGAATTCTAGCGGCCGCAGGCCGCTTTACAGCTCCAGCCTGCGGAAGTTCGAGAACGGCTGAGCAGCCTCCGCGAGGCTCGCCAGCGATGCCATCTCCGCCACTTCCATCATGACGCTCCATACTTCACGTACTGCGGGCGACTGATGGGCGGCGTCCTTCGCTTCGGCGGACGCCCATTCGAAGATTTCCAAGATTGAACCATCCTCCGCTTGCAGATGAATCGGCGTCATCTCCGTTATGAACCCTTCGGCGCGAAGCGTCGGCAAGTGCCGCCGCACAATCTCTAATAGCTGCGCTTCTTTGCCGGGATGCGGGCGATAGGTAGCGATCGAAGCTATTCCTGTGGACATGGTGAAACCTCCTCTTATTGGCCCAATGCTTGACGCACGAGCGGCGCAACCTTCGTGCCGAGCAATTCAATGGCGCGCAGCACTTCCTTATGCGGCATCGTGCCGACGTTCACGTGCAGGAAGAACCGCGTAACGCCGAGGTTCTTGCGCAGCAGCACGATCTTCTCGGCGACGGTTTCCGGGTCGCCGACATAGAGAGCGCCTCGCAGGCTGCGGGCTGCATCGTACGTTGCTCGCGTATACTCCCCGCCCCAGCCGCGCTCGCGTCCGATGACGTTCATCTGCGCTGCGGTCGGCGTGAAGAACAGATCCGCCGTGCGGTCATTGTCATCGCCGACGAAGCCGTGCGAATGCGTCGCGATTTGCAGCTTCGACGGATCGTGTCCGGCTGACACAGCGGCACGCTTGTAGAGGTCGACCAGCGGTGCGAATTGCTCCGGCATGCCGCCGATAATCGCGAATGCGATCGGCAGTCCGAGCATTCCTGCGCGAACGGCTGATTCGGCATTTCCGCCGCTGGCGATCCAGACCGGGAGCGGGTCTTGCACGGAGCGCGGATAGACGCCGAGGTTCTCAATGGCTGGGCGATGACCTCCGCGCCAGCTCACTTTCTCCGAGGCGCGAATGGCAAGCAGCAGCTCGAGCTTCTCTTCGAACAGCTCGTTATAGTCGTCGAGGCTGTAGCCAAACAGCGGGAACGATTCAATGAACGAGCCGCGGCCCGCCATAATTTCCGCGCGTCCGTTCGAGATGCCGTCCAGCGTCGAGAACGCTTGATAGACGCGCACCGGATCATCCGAGGACAGCACCGTTACGGCGCTTGTAAGGCGGATGCGTTTCGTCACCGCCGCGCCTGCGGCAAGCACGACTGCCGGCGCTGTACCCGCATAGTCCGGGCGGTGATGCTCTCCGATGCCGTATACATCGAGGCCGACCTGATCGGCAAGCACCATTTCCTCCACCGCGTTGCGAAGTCGCTCGGCGTGGCTCATAGTGTGGCCCGTCGCCGTGTCTGGCGTCGTCTCCAGAAACGTACTGATTCCAATTTCCATTGCAGGTGTTGCCTCGTTCATCGTAAATCCTCCTTATAAGTGCAAGTCCATATAGACTCTAGTTTACTCATTCCGCTTCGGCATCACAAACGGCTATAATGGATAGAGAACAATAGCATGCAATCGGGAGGGTAAATGCAATGAATATTACATTGAATCACAAGGGCAGCTCCAGCGTAGCCGTAATTGAAAGTGAAGAGATCGTCATCAGCAGCGTGCAGGATGCGCTTGATTTGATGGCCTCAATCCAATATAACTATGACGGCTGCTACAAGCTGCTCATTCATAAGTCAGCCGTAGCCGAGCCATTCTTCGACCTGAGCACGAAGCTCGCCGGTGATATTTTGCAGAAGTTTACGAACTACAAAGTGAATCTTGCGATTGTCGGCGACTTTAGCGGATATAGCAGCAAGAGCTTGAAAGATTTCATCTATGAGAGCAATCAAGGCAAGCAGTTCTTCTTCCTGCCGGATGAGCAGACCGCGCTGGAGGCGCTGCACAATGCAAGGTAAGCCGCTCTACACGATCGGATTTGCCCAAAAATCATTACGTACCTTTGTCACCCATCTGCGCGAGCACCAAGTGACGAAGGTGGTTGATACGCGGCTGAACAACGTATCGCAGCTTGCGGGATATGCCAAGAAGGACGACCTCAGCTATGTGCTGGAGCTCGTCAATATCGGGTATACCCATGACCTTGATCTTGCCCCTACGAAGGAGTTGCTTGAAGCGATTAAGCAGAAGCAGGTGTCGTGGGAGGAGTTCGAGAAGCTATTCATCGACCTTATCGCAAAGCGCCAGATCGAGAAGAAGATAGAGGAGCTGTTCGGGGAAGGCGAGACGATCTGTCTCATGTGCAGCGAGCATAAGCCGCATCAGTGCCACCGGAGGCTGCTTGCGGAGTACTTAAGGGAATACAAGAAGGACCTGCAGATTCACCATTTGGTTTAACAGCTACATACGAACGAACAAGAGAGCCTGCTTGCGGCTAGGCTCTCTTTCGTTACAACTAAGCTAGTTTGCTCAGCTCATCTGTTATCATCTCGATCATATTCACGAAGTTCGCGAGCTCCTTCGAGCTCTCGGCTTGCGAACGAGCAAGCTTCACGGTCTCGTCGTTGCGCTGCTTCACTTCGCCGATAATGGCATTCATATCGCGCAGCTTCTCATGAATCGTCTTGGACGATTGCTTGGAGCTCTGTGCCAGCTTGCGGATTTCCCGCGCGACAATCTCGAAGCCGTACCCGCTCTCGCCGGCACGCGCCGCTTCAATCGCTGCGTTGAGGCCGAGGAGATTCGTCTGGTCGGCAACTTCCTGAATGACGCCGCCCATCAGCTGAATTTCCTTCATCTGCGCGCTCAGATGCTCGACCTTATCGTGCGAGTCCTCTTGTAGCTGCGCAGTATGCGTCGCAGTCTCCGCTACCGTCTGCGTGCTGGTCGTTAGCTCGACCATCATCGCTGCGAGCTCCTGAACGGCGGAGCTGATCGTCGTAATCATCTGCTGGCGATCGTCGGCCATCTTCTGGACATACGCTTTCTCTTCCTTCTCGTACGCTTCGAGGACGAGCTGGGAGTCGAGATTGAACATTTTGGACAAGGCTTGTATAATTTGGAGCCACTGATCCGGCACAGCGCTCAACAAATATTGAGTCGCGATGTCGAGATATAACATATAGGTGCCGAGGTACCAGTCCGTCGTGAGCCCGATGCGCGAGTGCAAGGTGCCGATGAAGAGGCGTTTCTCAATGAAGGCTTCATCAATTAATCCGTCGGTCATCGTTTGGAAATACCAGATTTGCGTCGATTTCAGCCGCTCAAGGGTGCTGTGCGCGGTAATTAAAGCAGCCAGCTCGGGCTGCTTCTGGATACGTTCGTACAGCTCGTCCACGACCTGCTGTGTAATTTGCTTGAACGTTTGCTCGTGGGACTTCAGGAAAGCGAGCGTATCCGGAGTAATTCCTATGTAATCCAGCTGTTTTCGCCGGGTTTCATTTACATTAATCATGGCTTGCAGTCGCTCCTCTTGTAGGTGTTCTTATAATCGTACCTGAAGAGCACGCAGAGGGATATTAGGGAATTCACTGAATATATAGGGGAAAAAACACTGATTTAGAAGTCGGTAGTCCCTAGGGGGATAATGCAATGATACGTATATTAATCGTGGACGATCACGCCGTTGTGCGTTCTGGTCTGAAGCTGCTGCTTGATGAGAAATACGGCATACATATCGTCGGCGACGCCGCAGATGGGAATGAAGCGATTCGGCTGGCTCAGGAGCTAACGCCTGATGTGGTGCTGATGGACCTTAGCATGCCGAACGGCCGGGATGGCATGTCTGCGACGCAGGAGCTGAAGAAGCTGCTGCCGGGCACGAATGTGCTCATCCTGACGATGCATGATGATGATGAATATTTATTCCGGGCGATCCATGCGGGCGCTTCCGGTTATATTTTGAAGAGTGCGCCTCACGAGGAATTGATTAATGCGATTCAGTCGGTTGCGGCAGGGGACGCCTACCTCTATCCAACGGCGACGAAGCGGCTGATGCTCGATTATCTCGAGAAGGTGAAGCATGGGGAAAGCACCGACTCGTACGAGACGTTGTCCGAACGCGAGCGGGAAGTGCTCGTCTGGATTGCGAAGGGGTATGCCAACAAGGAAATCGCGGAGAACCTGATGCTGAGCGTCAAGACCGTCGAGTCGCACAAAAGCCATCTCATGGACAAGCTCGGCCTTCGCACAAGACCTGACCTGGTCCGCTATGCGCTGAAGAAGGGGCTGCTGAACTTTGAATAGCGAGCGTGCGTATCCGGAAGTGATCGGACATAAGGTCAATGCGCTGCTGCACGCTCTGGATGACCATATTCATGATTCGGCGTTCCGCGAAGACTTGAAGCATATGCTGCAGCAGCTGACAGACGTGAAGCTGGCGCTCGACGAGTCATCCATCGTTGTCGTGACGAACCGCCAAGGGGTTATTCAGTACGTGAACGACCGGTTCTGCGCAATCTCCAAGTACAGCCGCGACGAGCTCCTTGGGCAGGATCACCGCATTATTAATTCGGGTCATCATGACAGTGCATTCTTCAGTAAGCTGTGGGCGACGATCAGTGCAGGCTCCGTATGGCGCGGCGAGATCAAGAATCGGGCGAAGGACGGCTCCTACTACTGGGTGCATACGACGATCATGCCGTTTCTTGATGAGACCGGGCAGCCGTATCAGTATTTGGCGATTCGCAGCGAAGTGACACAGTTGAAGCTGGCAGAGGAAGAGCTGAAGAGGATGATGATGCAGGTGATGCAAATTCAGGAGGAGGAGCGCAAGCGATTCTCGCTGGAGCTGCATGACGGTATTGGTCAGAGCTTGTTCGGGCTTGTCATTCAGCTGGATCGGCTGATCGGTGAAGGAGGCAGCGAGAAGGCAGAGCTGTCTGCGATACGGGGGACAGTGACGTACATCGTCGAGGAGGTGCGCAGTCTGGCATGGGATCTGCGCCCGTCCGTGCTTGACGATCTTGGCGTTGTACCGGCAATCCGCACGTATATCGACAATTTCAAGCGGCACTACGGGCTTCGCGTGCTGCTTCATTGCGAGCTTCGCAAGCGGCTCGATCCGCGCGTGGAAACGGCGCTCTACCGCATTATCCAGGAGGCGCTGACGAATATCGGCAAGTATGCGGAGGCGTCCGAAGCTGTTGTGGAGCTACGGGAGGAAGGAGACTTCGTCCACGCGCGTATCGTTGACAACGGGCGAGGCTTCGTACGTGAAGTGGAGCGCAAAGGCGTAGGGCTGTTCAGCATGGAGGAGCGTGCGCGCGGCATTGGCGGAAAGCTCGTTATTCACTCGACGCTTGGCGAGGGGACGACGATTATGCTCTCGGCGCCGAAGCAAATGGAGTAAGCAAGCGCAAGAAAAAGCAAGAAAAAAAAGCAAGAAAAAGCAAGAAAGCTAAAGCCCAGTACCGCTCACGCAGGTACTGGGCTTTCTTTATGATCTAGCTATAAGTGCGTCAGCCGGAGAAGTTAGATATACGGCCAGTCGATCCGCGCTCGCCTTGAGCTCTTCATCCGTCAGACGCGGCGCGTGGTAGACGACGAACGGCTCCACATACCGCATCTCGGTCAGCAGAACGGTCGCTTTCAGCGGCAGAAGCAGCTGATCGAGCGTGTAGAGGCTTTCGCCGTCCGGGTGGTACGAGTCTTTAGCGCGTCCTACGGAAATGGCTAGCATGTACTCTTTGCCTTTCAGCTGATTGCCTGTGCCATACCCGAAGCCATACGTGTACACTTCATCCTGCCACTTTTTCAGAAGGGAGGGGGTGCTGTACCAGTAGAAAGGGAATTGGAAGACGATCCGGTCGTGCTGCAGAAGGAGCTGCTGCTCTTTCTCCACATCAATCACTTCGTTCGGGTACGTCTCATACAGATCATGCACCGTAATGGACGGCTCCTGCTGCAATCTCTCTTTCCACATCCGGTTCACGCGCGATTCATGCAGCTTCGGATGGGCGAGTACGACAAGTGTTTTCATGATGGCATTGACTCCTTCAATCCATAAGTCTTATTGTGTGCCGAGGTATTCTTCCAGCACGGATGTGATCATCTGATGGTCTTGATCGCCGGGCAGTCCGGAAGCAGAGATCGTGCCAACAACGCCGACGTTCTTAATAAGCAGCGGGAACGAACCGCCTTCTGCTGCGTATTGCTTCGGATCGAGGCAAGCACCTTCGACCGAGCCGCCTTCAGCTTTGAATTTCACGTGCATGTAGTAAGAGCTGTGACCGAAGTGGTGCACAACAGCTTGTTTGCGCTTGATCCACAGATCGTTATCCGCAGTTGTGCCGTTCATCTTCGTATGGAAGAGAAGCTCACCGTTACGCACGATTGTAACTGCAATCGCCTTCTGCTCCTGCTGAGCCTTCTGAATGATGCGCGTACCAATCTCAAAAGCCGTCTCGTTCGTAAAAGAGGTAAATTGCAGATCCTGCTCTTGTTTCAGCAGACGCTCCAATTCCGCTTGAATATTCGTCATCATGAACACATCCTATCCGTTCTTATTGTACAGCTTTAATAGTACTACAAGTGCAGTGTGATGCGAAATGTTAAGGACTGTAATCGCGCTGTGAGCATGGTGTGCAATAAGGTATACTTGTCCTAGATTGCCCCAAAAAAGGAGATGGCGAGTGTGGAAGCCAAGCAACAGAAATTTATGGCTTTTCTTATGTTTGAAGGCAAGGCTGAGGAAGCGATGAACTATTACATCTCTGTCTTCGACAACTCGGAGATTGTAAGCATGCAGAAGTATGAAGCAGGCGGACCGGGACCGGAGGGCAGCGTCATGAAGGCGTCGTTCAAGCTTGGTGAGCAATTGTTCATGTGCAGCGATAGTTTTGTGAAGCATGCGTTTACGTTTACGCCATCCATCTCCATCTTTGTGATATGTAAGGCGGAAGCGGAGATTGACCGTGCGCATGAGATGCTGTCGAAGGGCGGATCAGTGCTGATGCCGCTTGGGGAGTATCCGTTCAGCCGTAGGTTCAGCTGGGTGCAGGATCAGTTCGGCGTGACCTGGCAGCTGTCGCTGGATTGACATACAGAAGGCCATCCTCTAAGGGGATGGCCTTCCTTTTCTTCAGCTAGTCTACAGCCCCCGCTGCGCCGCAGTACTTGTGCAGCATTCGCATCAGATCGCTTTTCTCAATCGGCTTCGTGACGATGTCGGTAATGCCAGCTTCATAGTAGAGGTCGTGATTCTGCGTGAACGCATCTGCCGTCAAAGCGATAATCGGCAAATAGCTGAATCGTCTGTCGGCGCGAATCCGTCTCGTCGCCTCGCATCCATCCATCTCCGGCATATGAATATCCATGAGTACAGCATCCCACTCGGATTGCTCCAGTAATTGAAGCACCTCATAGCCGTTGTTCGCGACTTCCACGTAGTACCCGCTGCTTTGCAGAATTTCCAGTCCGATAATTTGGTTGATCTCGTTGTCCTCGGCGAGAATGACCCTCAGCTCGCTGCGGCTTGCAGCTAGCGCGGCAACCGTATTGCTGTCGATTGGCTCCGCTAACATCGCTGACTGCTCCGGCAATGCCACCAACCGCTGGTATAGCCGAATACGGCTGATCGGCTTCAGCAGGATGCAGCTGGAGAGCTCTTCGATTGCGGTGTGCAGCAGCGCATTGCGAATATTTGCCGTTGCCATCGTAACGCTCGGTATACGCCGGCGGCGCGCTTCCTGCGTCAAACCCATCCATAAGCCGGTTGTGAGCGAAGGCTGCGAGGCATCAATGAGCACGACATCCGCGTCTGGCTGCTGAATCGGCCACGTTTCGGAGACGAGTACTTCAACGCCCATCGACAGCAGCTGCTGCCGTACATGGGACAGCGATAGGGATGGACTTCCAAGCAGCAGCGCGCGGCGTCCTGCGAGCTCCTTAAACTTAGCAGTCGCAGGCCATTCAGACGCGGGCTCGAGCGGCAGCTGGAAGGAGAATAAGCTGCCTTGTTCTCTCTCGCTGGCAACATCTATCGTGCCGCCCATCCTTTCAACTAAGTGCTTGCAAATAATGAGGCCAAGCCCGGTTCCCCCGTATTTGCGCGTGGTTGAGCTGTCGGCTTGCGAGAACGGGCGGAACAGATGATTCAATTGCTCTGGTGATATGCCAATGCCGGTATCTTGCACGCTGAAGCGAATCATGCGTCCATTCGCATCGTTGATCACATCACATTTAATATGTATCGATCCGGTTTCCGTAAATTTAATCGCATTGCCGCACAGATTGAGCAGAATCTGTTCAAGCCTGAGCGGGTCGCCCATGAAGGCGCTCGGGCAGTTGTCCGTGATGTCGAACAACACTTCGATCGGCTTATTGTCAATCAGCAGCCCGGTCACGTCCGAGAGCTTGCCGAAGAAGTCGTCAAGCGGAATGGGCACATGCTCAAGCTCGATTTTGCCAGCCTCGATCTTAGAGAAGTCCAGAATATCGTTAATAATTGAATGCAGGGCGTTCGAAGCCGAATTAATCTTGGAGAGATATTCGCGCTGCACGCTGGAGAGCGACGTATTCATTAGAATCTGCGTTAAGCCAATAATGCCGCTGAGCGGCGTACGGATCTCATGGCTCATCGTCGCAAGGAACTGGCTCTTCGCCTGATTCGCTTCATCAGCGAGAATCCGCTTAAGGCGCTCGGTAATGTCAGTGAAGAAGACGATGAGTTCTTTCACTTGCCCGTCTCGGTATATCGGCTGTATAGCAACGAGCAAGTCAACTCCTGCGATGTTGATTTCGAACCCGGACTTCTCTCCGGTATGGAGTACCTTGTCGTAGTGGCTCTGCAGCAGCGTAAGGATTTCTTTGGGCATCGATTGAATATCATCGCAATACAATCCGACGAAATCAGACGATTTCAGTCCAAGCGATTCCATGAGCTGTCCGGTAACCATCGTACATTTATAACGGGTTGACTGCACCGCCACTCTATAGATGAGGCCAGGCTGCAGCCGAAGCACTTCATGGTTTTCGTTATTCAGCAGCTCCATCTGACTGGTCAGCTCGCGGTTACGCCTGAAGAACTGCCAGAGCACCGCTGTCGACGCTCCGCCAATGAGATTAATGGCAAGGTGCTCGGCAAGATAAGGCTGAAGCGGGAACTTGAAGATAAAGACGTAATCGACAACAAGCACGGTGGATAAAAAAAGCAGCATATAGAGCCACTTGCGTGTATGCGAGCGCAGCTTAATGGAGATGAATCCACAACCGAGCGCAATAATCATGCTGGCGCTGAGGAGGGTCAAGAAGAGAGAGGGCTCTTGCAGCGTTCGGAATATAATAATGATGCTAGCGGTAATGACCGAAGAGATTGGACCGCCAAAGTAAGCAGACATGAGGATCGCCAGAAATCGGGAATCTATGACGTGACGGTCATCGAGCGAGGCGCCGAAGAGGATTAGCACAATGCCAAAAAGGCCGTGGACAACGCCAACGGCCAGCTTATAACGCCAAGTGCGGGCAGTAAGCCCCTCTTTGTGGTAGAACAATTGTCCAGCGATAACAATAAATACGGATAATATGGAAAGATTAATAATTAAATCACGAATGGTATTCATTACACAGGACTCCATTCTGCCTATTGCAGGCCGATTCTGGTAATGAATTTATTCGACATTATTCTTCATTTTCCTTTAACAGGGATATCTTATTTTGTCGAAATTGCTCGACAGTATGGTTGAACTTCTGAAGCAATTGGCCGAATTGTTCACATTCCGCTTGCGACCAATCCTCCAGCAAATGCGTAAAGAACTGATGACGGAGCTGCTTCGCGCGCAACAGGAAGCTGCTGCCGGTTTCGGATAATTGAAGAAGGCTCACTCTCGCATCCTTCGGGTCGGAGGTGCGTTCGACGAAGCCCTTCGCCTCTAGTCCCGTAATCTGGCGGCTCGCAGTGGAAATATCAAGCTGCAGCGAAGTTGAAAGCGCTTTGATGCCGACAGGCCCATTCTTCTTCAGATGCTGTAGCAATAGATAGGTAGAGCGATCGCAGTCATGCTCGCTCAAATAGGCAATTCGGGCAGCTTCCGCTCGGCGTATGAAGATCGCCATCTCTTGCTGAAGCAACTGAAGGGCGTTGTTATCTGCATCCATCTTTGTTCACCACTTATTCACATTTTTGTCAACTTCTGAACTGTAATTGACAGCTCGAAAACTTGTATAATACAATCATAAAGATAGTTGTATCTTACAACTAATTGAGCGGACAATCAACGCATTATTCTAAAGACCGATTCTATGCGGGGTGATTTACAGATGGAAGGCGAATTAAATTCGGTACTGCAATTAAGGCAGGGCGTCGGACAGCTTGTCCGCTTGAAGGTGCTTCCTGCGCCATATCGGCACAAACAGAAGGACGAGGTACGCCAAGCGATAAGCGCCATTGACCGGGTCTGGCATGACGGCTCGGTGCAGAGCGGCGCTATTTTGCGTGCGACCAGAGGCAAGCATGTTATTTCTCTCGCGCATGTCAACGCAACAGATGAGGAATCGGCGGCGCCGAATCGGTATACGGTTGAAATTAGCGATCACAGGTCGGATCAAGGCTACACGGCAATTGAACAGGGGTCGAAATTATCTCATTTCGTGAATATCGTTCAGTTTGCTCCGGAGAAGCGGGAAGAACTGATTGCTCACTTCGAGCATACAATCCCCTATATGCGCAAACAACCGGGTTATGTATCAACAAGCTTGCTTCTGAGTGTCGATCAGCCGCTTGCAGTCAATATTGGACAGTTTCATACAAACAGGCATTTTCGGGCGAGCATGTGCAAGAGGGAAGTGCTCGGTTCGTTTGCCAAGGGATATCCGCTCGGCATAATGGCTACGGTGCTCGGCGTTCTGCCAAAGCCGCCGCAGCTTCATTTGTGCGAGCTGGCTCATGTCGTCGGAGGAAGTGCATAGCGAAAGCAACAACGTCTAGAGGGAGCTGATGTGAGGTGCCTTTCATAAGAAGGCTGCTTAATCGCAGATTCGTATATTTTACATTAATATTATTGTTCAAAGGAGTTCTCGCTTGGTCGGTCGTCTTTGCTGAAGGGCCATCCTGGATGACCCTTGTGACGGAAATTCCGTTCTTCTGGGTCGTCTTCTGCTTGATTGAATGGCTGGCAAGCAAACGCAAGATGCTCTATTACATGATCGTGAATTTATTATTCACGCTGTTATATTTTACCGTCCTCATGTATTACAAGTATTATGGCATTATCGTCACTTACCATGCGCTCAAACAAGCCGATAAAGTAACGCAGGTCGGTAATAGTACGTATTCTTTGCTGGACCCGTATTATTTATTTATTTTTGTCGATATTGTCGTGCTTACGTTCATTCTATGGCGGCCGAAGAACATTTCGTATCAGCAGGCGGTTAGCAGCCGCCCATTGGCGAAGAAGAGGGGCATTATCGCGCTGTTCGTGGTATCGCTCATGCTCTGCTTGCTGAACATCTGGCCGAACCGTGCCAGCATGAACGAGAACAAGCAGGCGGAAGAGATGGGCATTCTCAACTACGAGGTATACACGATCTTCGCAGATACGAGGGCAGATGATGATATCGTGCCAATGGATCAGATTACGCAAGACGAGATCAATAGGCTCAAGGGTGTGGAGCAACCGCTGCAGCCGAAGTACTTCGGAGCAGACAAGGGCAAGAACGTGATCATTCTGCAGATGGAATCGTTCCAGGATTTCCTCATTGGCCTCAAGATCGACGGTCAAGAGATTACGCCAAACATGAACAAGCTGGCAGCGGAGAACTTCCACTTCAACCGCTTCTATACGATGGTCGGTCAGGGCACGACCTCGGATGCCGAATATGTGGTGAATACGTCGCTCTACGTGCCGAAGCATGAGGCGGCTACAGATCAGAACGTCGCCAAGGCGCTGCCGAGCTTGCCGAAGCTGATGAGTGCGAACGGCTATGCGACGGCTACGTTCCATACGAATGCCGTGGAATTCTGGAACCGGACCGAGCTGTATAGCGCGATCGGCTGGGATAAATATTACGATCAGTCGTTCTTCGGCGATGATGATCATGTCGCTTTCGGCTCCTCGGATGAGGTGCTGTTTGCGAAGACGATCCCGGAACTGAAGAAGATGGACGAGAGCGATCAGCCATTCTACGCGCAAGTCATCTCCATGAGCTCGCATCATCCGTTCGATATTCCGGAGTCGAAGTACAAAATGCAGCTGCCGGAGCGGTATGAGGGTACGCTTGTAGGCAACTATATCCGCGCGCAGAACTACGCCGATTACGCGCTCGGCCAGTTCATCGCAGGGCTGAAAGAAAGCGGACTATGGGATGACAGCGTCATTCTGTTCTACGGTGACCATCAAGGGCTGTCGCTCTACTCGCTCGACCGCAAGGAGAAAGAGCTGGCCGCAGAGATGCTGGGCCATGAATACAGCTATCCGGATATGTTCAAGATCCCGCTTATCCTTCATGCTCCTGGCGTGACGTATCCGAACGTCATCTCGCAGACTGGCGGCCAAGTGGACATTCTGCCGACGGTTGCGAACTTGACCGGAGTCTCGCTTGACGGGCAGATTCATTTCGGGCAGGATCTCTTGAACCAGCCGAACGATATGCTTCCGATGCGCCACTTCCTGCCTTCGGGCTCGCTCATTACGAATGATTATATGTTCCTCCCAGGCATCGCATACGAGGACGGTACGAACTATTCGCTGGTGAATGGAAGCATCAGCGAACGAGGCGTTACGAACGGACAATACAACCGAACGCTCAAGCTGCTGAATCTGTCAGACAGCTATGTGTTGCAGCTGCCGGATAAGGATCCGGCAGATCGGCCTGTGGCGGCTGGTTCGGAGAAATAATGGTTTGAAAATAACGAAAGCAGTGACCCCGAGTTGAATTGAGAACTCGAGGTCGCTGCTTTTTTGCTGTTCTCGGCGGTCCGACCTCGGCTAACGAATCGTAGAGAGCTTATTGGCGCGATAATGGCTGCTTCGCAAATGTAACGAACCTCAGCAGCGCTATATGCCACTTTGTCGGCGTAATAGGGCAGGATGAGGTGCAATAGCGTTCCCTGAGTTCGTTAGCGTGTGAGAAGCTGGAATTTTCGCGGAATAGCGATTGTGGGGTTCGTTAGGAGGCCGGCGGGGTGAGCTGGGATGGGATGAGGCGCTGCGATACGAGACGAAACAGGGCGAAACGAGATAAGACGATACAAGACACGACGAGATAAGACGATACAAGACACGACGAGACAAGAGACGATACGAGACAAGACAAAACAAGACGATAAAAAGGCGATCCCCCATCGGGGTCGCCCTTACTCGTTGTATGACTACGCGTTCAATACCCGTCGCTCTCATGACCGAGCTGCTTCGATTTCTCCACCGCTTGTTCTGGCTTTGACTGCCCGCTCTCAATGCGGCTCTGGTCCGCATGGCGCAGGCCTTCCGACACGCGCTGCCCGTATTCGGCGTCCGCTTCGGTGAAGTAGCCGATCATCCGCTCGCGGATATCGTTCTTACACACCAACAGCGCGCCGACCATGTTGCTGATAAGCTCGTCTTGTTCCACGCGATCGAAGGCGCGGAACGTATCGCCAGCCTGCTTGAAGTCGTTGGTACGGTCGATCTTCTGGCGCGTCAGCTTCGCATCATAGTGCGGCTCGTGGTCGCTGCCCTGCCGAGCCGCTTCCTGCAACCCTCCCATCGAGGACGGCTCATAGTTAACATGCGGATTCTGTCCCGCTGCACGGTCCGGACGGAACTGCATCTGTCCGCCGCTTTGGTTGGTCGCCACATGCGTCTGCGGCGCATTTATCGGCAGCTGCAAGTAGTTCGTGCCGACGCGGTGCCGCTGCGTATCGGAGTACGAGAAGGTGCGTCCCTGCAGCAGCTTGTCATCGGAGAAGTCGAGTCCGTCTACAAGCACGCCTGTGCCGAAAGCCGCCTGCTCCACTTCAGTGAAGTAGTCGTCCGGGTTGCGGTTCAGCGTCATTTTGCCGACAGGGAGGAAGGGGAACTGCTCTGGCGGCCACAATTTCGTCGGGTCGAGCGGGTCGAAGTCCAGTTCAGGGTGTTCGCCGTCAGGCATCAGCTGAACGCACAGCTCCCATTCGGGATAGTCCCCGGCCTCAATCGCCTGATAGAGATCGAGCGTCGCGTGGTTGAAGTTGAGCCCTTGAATCTCGTTCGCTTCCGATTGGAGCAGGTTCTTAATACCCTGCTTCAGCGGCTCCCAGTGGTACTTTACGAGCATCGCTTCACCGGACTGATTGACCCATTTATATGTATTAACGCCTGAGCCCTGCATCTGCCGATAGTTCGCAGGAATCCCCCAAGGCGAGAGCAGGAAAGTCACCATATGCGTCGCTTCCGGCGATAGGGAGACGAAGTCGAAGAACCGTTCCATATCCTGCACATTCGTTAGCGGATCAGGCTTAAAGGCGTGCACCATATCGGGAAACTTCAGTGGATCGCGGATGAAGAAGATCTTCAGATTGTTGCCGACGAGGTCCCAGTTGCCATCCTCCGTATAGAATTTGACGGCAAAACCGCGCGGATCGCGCAGCGTCTCCGGCGAGTGAGCGCCATGGATAACGGTAGAGAAACGCACAAAAACAGGCGTCTGCTTCCCAGCCTCCTGGAACAGCTTTGCCCGCGTATATGGGGCTACAGGCTTATCGCCTACTTGGCCATAGGCCTCGAAGACGCCGTGGGCGCCTGCGCCACGTGCATGGACGACGCGCTCAGGGATGCGCTCCCGGTCGAAATGGGTGATTTTCTCGATAAAATGATAGTTCTCCAGCGTGCTCGGACCGCGATTGCCGACCGTGCGAATGTTCTGATTATCCGTTACGGGATGGCCTTGCCGGGTCGTCAGCGTCTGATTCGCCGTATCGCTTCCGCCAGCATCTTGTTTGTTATTGCTCACGCGCTTTAAGCTCCTCTCAAGAATAATTGGAAACCCACGCGTATTGTTGCCAACTAGAGGAAATCATACTCGCCAGCGCCTTTCGCACAATGACATAAAAAAGCGACCCTTCAACTTCAAAGGGCCGCTCTCTTACATGCTGCTGCTATTCGCTCACACCATAGATTTTGTAAAGGTCCGTCAGCATCAGGTTAGCCGCTTTAATACCGCCGGCTGTGTTCCAGATCGCATCGTCCACTTTGTAGGCTTGACCATTCTTGACCGCTTTCAGGTTCTTCCAGAGCGGGTCGTTCGTCCATTCCTTCTCGGTGTCGCTCGCTTTGCCGTCGCCCGTCTCATACGTGAAGTAGAAGATCCGGTCCGCATCGGCTTCCGGCAGACGCTCCTTGGTGATTTCATCGACGAACGTGTCCTTCGCGTTCTTCGTCATTTCCGTGCGGGCAAGGCCGATTTGGTCGAAAATAATGCCGGAGAACGTGTTGGTGTGATAGACGCGTGTTTTGCCAGCCAGGAAGCGAACGACGGATACCGTTTGCTTCAGCTTGTCGCCAGCCTTCGCCTTGAAGTCTTCAATGCGGGCATCGAAGTCAGCGATCAGCTTGTTGCCTTCTTCCGTCTTGCCAACAGCTTCAGCATAAAGCTTGAAGTTTACTTTCCACAGGCCGCGCAGGTCTTCTGCCATCACGGTAGGCGCAATAGCTTTCAGCTGCTCGTATACTTTCTCCTGGCGCATCTTGTTGCCGATGATGAGATCCGGCTCAAGACCGGCAATAAGCTCAAGGTTCGGCTGGCTTTCTTCACCGACTACGGTGACGCCTTCCATCTCGTCTTTAATATGCGGGTACCAAGGATCGCCTGTCCAAGATTTCACGGCGCCGACCGGCTTGATGCCAAGCGCAAGAAGCGCTTCTGTACCTTCGTTTGTCAGAACGACGATTTTCTTCGGTGTGCCTGTAATCGGCGTTTCACCCATAGCGTGCTTCACCGTGCGTGTTTCCGTATCGGAAGAAGGTGCTGCAGCTTCATTGGTCGTATTGGTGGATCCGGAATTCGAATTGGCGGCGTTGTTGCTGCCCGAGCTGTTCCCGCAGCCTGCGACGATAACGGTCAGGATAATGGTGATGACGGTCCACAAGACAGCTCGGCTGCCTTTGCGTGTGGATGTAGTGCGTGGTGCGAACATGAATAATTCCCCCTAATGCGTAATACGTTTTGAACAAAACGACGAGCTTTGTTGAGAAACGTTATCAGTGACAGGTACCAACTATACGCCTCTTGGAAAAGAATTGTCAACAAAAATTTGATAATGATTATCAGTGTCATTGACAATTCGGGGGGATGCCTCTAAAATTTTACGAGAACAAAAGGGCGCCTTTTAACGTTAAGAGATTCGCCCAGATAGGAAGAATGCGCACTTATGAGATTGGCCTTATACCTGTCGTTGTCACTTGTCGCACTCGTTATTGCACTCGTTTGCAGCATAGCTTTTGGCGTTACCGATATTCCGCTTCGCGTCGTCTGGGACTCTATCATCCACGGCGGCACGAGCAATGAACAGCTTATTATCCGCACGACAAGGGTTCCGCGCGCGCTAATCGCGGGAGCTGTTGGCGCAAGTCTTGCCGTTGCGGGAGCGCTGATGCAAGCCATTACGCGCAATCCGATCGCCTCGCCGAGCACGGTAGGCGTGAACTCCGGCGCGACGTTCTTTATCATCGTGGCGGGCGCATGGCTCGGCGTATCCGGGATGCAAGCTTTCACACTAGTGGCGCTGATCGGAGCGGCTATTAGCGGCACCATCGTCTTCGTCCTCGGCAGCATCGGCCGGGATGGCATGACGCCGGTCAAGGTCACGCTGAGCGGTGCCGCGATGGCTGCGTTCTTCGCTTCGCTCACGCAAGGCGTCATGCTCACGGACGGCAAAATGTTCGACCAGATTCTCATGTGGCTGGTCGGCTCCGTTGCAGGACGCGATATGGCGCAGCTCGCCGCCGTATGGCCTTATATGGCGGTCGGCATGGTCATCGCTCTCTTCCTGCCGAGCCACTTGAACGTGCTCGCGATGGGCGATGATATCGCCGCAGGGCTTGGACAGCGCACGGCGCACATCAAGGTGTTCGCCGCGGCTGCAATCATTCTGCTTGCGGGCGGCTCGGTCGCCGCTGCGGGACCAATCGCATTCATCGGCATCATCATCCCGCATATCGTCCGTTACATGGTCGGAACCGATTACCGCTGGATCTTGCCATACAGTGCGGTATACGGGGCAATCTTGCTCGTGGCGGCTGATCTTGGCTCGCGCTACATCGCGATGCCCAAAGAGGTTCCCGTCGGCGTCATGACGGCGATCATCGGCGTTCCGTTCTTCGTCTATATCGCAAGGAAAGGCAGACAGCGCCATGGGTAAATACCAAACATTACGCACTTCGAAGGTCTCGCTTCTCATCGAGAAACGAACGATCTGGATATCGCTGCTCCTGATCGCGCTTTGCTTGGTTGCTGCAATTGTAAGCGCAGGCATCGGCGGGCAGCCGATCTCGCCGCTGAACGTGATTAAAGTGCTCTTCGGCGGCGGCAAGCCGATGGATCAAGTCATCGTCGAGAAGCTTCGCATGCCGCGCATCGTCGTCGGCATTCTCGTCGGCGCATCGCTCGCGGTCGCAGGCGCGGTGCTGCAAGGGATTATCCGCAATCCGCTGGCCTCGCCGGATGTTGCGGGCATTACGGAAGGCGCGTCGCTCGGCGCCGTGCTGTTTATCTTCATGTTTGGCAGCGCGGTATCGGTACACTGGCTGCCGCTATTCTCGATTACCGGCGCGTTCCTCATGACCGCGCTCTTGTATGTGCTCGCTTGGAAGCGCGGCGTTCAGCCGCTGCGGCTCGTCTTGGTTGGCATCGGCGTCTCTGCCGCGATCAAGTCGGTCTCTTACATGCTCATTATTGCAGGACCGATGGCACTCGCCCAGCGGTCGCTCACTTTCATGACAGGCAGCATTTACGGGACATCCTGGGATAAGGATGTCATGACGCTGCTGCCGTGGGTGCTCATCCTGCTGCCGGTTACGTGGCTGCAGGCGAGGAACGTGAACATCCAGTCGCTTGGCGACGATGTCGCGAGCAGCGCCGGCGCACAGGTACAGCGCCAGCGGCTGGTGCTCATCGCGCTTAGCGTAGGACTTGCGGGAGCCGCCGTCGCTATTGGCGGCGCGATCTCCTTCATCGGCCTGATGGCGCCGCATATCGCGCGCAAGCTGGTCGGCTCGTCCTTCGGCAGCGTCGTGCCGGTCAGCGCACTTCTCGGGGCGCTTATTCTGCTCGTCTCGGACGTCATCGCGCGGACGGCGTTTCTGCCGAACGATGTGCCAGCTGGCGTATTGACGGCTGCAATCGGCGCGCCGTTCTTTATGTTTCTACTCTATCGAAACCGGAACCGCAACTAGGCAAGGAGGCGTATAGCCATGAGTCAATTAGAAGCTAGAGGACTGGGCTTGTCCTATGGCGGCAGCTATATATTTGAGGATCTGAATCTGTCGATTCCGAAAGGCAAAGTAACCGTGTTCATTGGCAGCAATGGCTGCGGCAAGTCGACGCTGCTTCGCTCGATGGCGCGGCTCCTGAAGCCGCAGCGGGGAGCAGTTGTGCTGGAAGGCGCGGATATCGCGGGCATGTCCACGAAGGAGGTCGCGCGCAAGCTGGCGATACTGCCGCAAGGGCCAACGACGCCGGAAGGGCTGACTGTCCTGCAGCTCGTGAAGCAGGGCAGATATCCGTATCAGTCGTGGTTGAAGCAGTGGTCGCAAGAAGACGAAGCGAGCGTGCAGTCCGCGCTTGCAGCAACAGGCATGACGGAGCTGGCAGAGCGTTCGGTTGACTCGCTCTCTGGCGGTCAGCGGCAGCGGGCGTGGATTGCGATGACGATCGCGCAAGAGACGCCGATTATTCTGCTCGACGAGCCAACGACGTATCTCGACTTAACGCACCAGATCGAGGTGCTTGATCTGCTCGATGATATGAACCGCAGGGAGCAGCGGACCGTTGTAATGGTGCTGCATGACATTAACCTCGCATGCCGCTATGCGGATCATATCGTCGCCATTCGCGACGGGCGTATCCAGTCGCAGGGCCGACCGGATGAAGTCATTGATGAGGCGCTAATTGAAGAGGTGTTCCGTCTGAAATGCGACATTATCCCTGACCCGCTCTACGGAACGCCGGTGTGCATTCCGCATGGCAGCGGAAGAAGGCGCATTGCGGCTGTTGCTGCTCCCCAAGTGAAGCAGCTGGAGCCGGCAGAAGTGGTTTAAACACTGGTATAGGCTGTCCGATGTAGTCTGCGGTTGCAACGCGGACTGGCGGACAGCCTTATTTTGTTAGCCGAATCGGCGTTGACAGGGTCTATTCCGTTCGATAATATACCCATAGGGGTATAGGTACGGCGTGCAAAAAGCTCCGAAAGGCGGCCACAGCAAATGGACGATCACTATACAGATGAAGTGAAGGCGCGTTTAAAGCGCATGGAAGGACAAGTACGAGGCGTGCTTCGCTTGATGGAGGAAGGCAAGTCGTGCAAGGACGTGGTTAGCCAGCTGTCTGCCGTCCGTGGTGCTGCAGACAAAGCGATTGCTCAGATCGTCGCTGAGAATTTGCAGCGGTGCATGAAGGATGAACAGGCAGCGGGGCGGGACACGGACAAGCTGGTGAAGGAAGCAATTGAGCTGCTCGTGAAGAGCCGTTAATTGAGGGAGACGGGCCGCTGTACGTCACAACTAGAGGAGGACGACACAATGGCATTTCAAGTTGCAAGAGAACTTTCGCCTCAGCAGCTGGCTGCGCAGTTAAGTCAAGGCGAGCAGCCGTTCATGCTTGATGTTCGCGAGCCGAATGAATGGGCGGCAGGACATGTGGCAGGAGCGGTGCATATTCCGGTGGGACAGCTGCTGGAGCGGTTGAATGAGCTGCCTTCGGAACGCGAGCTTATCGTCATGTGCAAAGGCGGCGGCCGAAGCGGACTAGCCTGTGAGCTGCTGGGCGAGCGTGGATATAAGGTAATCAACCTAACTGGAGGCCTGATGAGCTGGACAGGCGAGCTTGTGCAGGACTAGTTAAGAAAAGGAGTGCACTAAACGAGTGGAAACTGTCATTAATCTATTGTTTATCGTACTTATCGTTTGGTTTGGCTATACAAGGTTCGGTCCGACGAGAGGACTGCGTACGCTGAAGGATGCCGACTTCCGCAGCAAGCTTGAGACGGCACCGGATGCGATGCTCATTGACGTGCGCGAGCCTGGCGAGTTCGCAAGCGGAGCCATTCCCGGCGCGCTGAACATTCCATTGTCGCAGCTTGGTCAGCGGATCGGCGAAATTCCGAAGGAGCGCGAGCTTCTGCTGTACTGCCGCAGCGGCATGCGAAGCAAGACGGCAGCGCGAATGCTGGGCCGCAATGGCTATCGCCATATTAACCATTTGCAGGGCGGCATTAGTGCTTGGAGCGGCCGCGTTGTACGGTAAGGTATCGAGCAACGAACAACGAACAACGAACAAGAACAGAGTCCTGTTTACGGCTGACATCGGCTGGATGGGGCTCTTTTTGCATCATTTTGCCCACTTAGGTCACACTAGAATTAAAGCTGGCTAAGCAATGGAACTATTTGTGCACAAAATCTAACGTTGACGTTAACGTTATAACAGGAGTAAGATGAAATCAACGACAAATCAAATTATCTTGTGTGTTGAAGAAAGGAGGGCCCACTTTCCATGGAACGCTTCAAAATTGACGATGTCGCGAAGGCGTCCGGCCTAACGAAACGGACGATTCGATATTACGAGGAGCTCGGACTGCTGCCTGCCCCTGAGCGGACGGATGGCGGTACAAGGCTGTATACCCAGATGCATATCGAGCGGCTGAAGCAGCTCGTCGACGCGCGTGACGTACTAGGTTTCTCGCTGCAAGAATTGGTCGATTTCGTATCCATTCGAGAAGAGATCATTCAACATCGGGACGCTTACCATCAAATCGAGGAAGCTGAGCAGAAGCGCCAGAAGCTGCTTGAAGTCGGGGAGATGCTCGATAAGCAGATGGCGATGATCGACATGAAACTTGAGAAGATCGAGGGGTTCCGCAAAGAGATTGAGAAGCTTCAGGTGCGTGTTGCTAACGGCCTAAACCAACTTACACCAGACAACAAAGGAGAGTAATGCCACTATGTCTTCACCAGCACGCCAGCAAGTTCGTGCGGCAGCGCCTACCCAGGGCGCTCCCGCGCAAAAACAAAGCATGTTCAACCAACCAATCGCCGTTTGGGCGATCGCCTTCGCCAGCATTATCGCCTTCATGGGACTCGGTCTCGTCGACCCGATTCTGCCGATGATGAAGGATCAGCTGCACGCGACGGACAGCCAGCTCACGCTGCTGTTCACAAGCTATAACGCAGTCATGGCGATTGCGATGCTCATCACAGGCGTCATCTCATCTCGTCTTGGCATTAAGCGGATGCTGCTTACCGGTATCGTTCTTATTGCAATCTTCTCCGCTCTTGCCGGAAGCGTAGATCAAGTCATGGATATCGTTTGGCTTCGTGCAGGCTGGGGCCTTGGCAATGCTTTCTTCGTCGCAACGGCGTTGTCCGCGATCGTCTCGCTGTCCCGTGTCGGCGTCGCCGCTTCGATTATTTTATTCGAAGTTGCGGTCGGTCTTGGTATCTCTGTAGGTCCGCTGCTTGGCGGCGAGCTAGGCGCAGTTTCTTGGCGCGCACCGTTCTACGGCGTTGCAGGATTGATGGTGCTTGCGTTCTGTCTCATCTTGTTTATGATGCCGAAGGCGCCAACGACGGCAACAGCAGCCGTGGCAAAAGCACCGAAGAAGAAAGCTTCGCTGCTCGATCCGTTCCGCGCGCTTAGATTCCGTGCACTATTCATTTTCGGCTTATCCGCTGCCTTCTACAACTTCGGTTTCTTCACACTGCTTGTATACGCAGCGCTTGTGCTTGGACACTTGCATCACTTGGACGTACATGGTCTCGGTTATGTATTCCTGGGCTGGGGTCTTATGCTTGCCTTCACCTCGGTCGTTACCGCTCCGAGGCTCCAGAAGAGACTGGGAACCATTACAGCGATGTGCACGCAGCTGCTGTTATTCGCAGCAACGTTGTTCGCAATGGGCTACTGGACAACGAATGAGACTGTCTTGATTCTGATGGTCATCCTTGCTGGTGCTTTTCTCGGCAACAACAACACGCTCATTACAACGGCAGTGATGAACGCTGCGCCGGTGGAGCGTTCGACAGCATCGGCTGCTTACAGCTTCCTTCGCTTCATTGGCGGCGCGCTTGCACCGTATTATGCAGTCAAATTTGCAGAGTGGTTCGACTTCCATGCACCGTTCTACATTGGCGGCGGCTTCGTCATACTGGCAGTCATTCTTATCTGGCTGAACCGCAAGCATCTGAAACATGTTGATGAGGCGGAAGCGCACTAAATGGTATTTTATTTGATTGTAATCTAACGTTTACGTAAATGTAACAAACTTCAAAAAACTCCTTAGGGAGTTTTTTGTTGCTTCCAAGGCGTGCGAAAGCTGGTACGATAGAGACAGAGAATGCTTTGTCTAAGGGAGAGGATCGAACGATGGCGGAAGTGGATAATCGTACAGCGGGAGTCTATGCATGCAAAGGATGGAGCGAGCAAGAGGGCTGGGACTCGCATGAGTGGGTGGAGCTCACAGATACGGTTAGCGGGAATGCGCCTGCGGAGCGGACGCGCGTGCGGTGCGGCTGGTCGGCTGAAGCGCTGCTGATACAATTTCACTGCGAAGATACGCATATTGTATCTGACTACACGCAGAAGGACGAACCGCTGTACAACCAGGATGTCGTGGAAGTATTTATTGATGAGCGGGGTGTCGGTACCGGCTACTTGGAGCTTGAAGTGAGCCCGCGGAATGTCGTCTTTGACGCGCGAATCGGCAATGTTGATAACCGTGCGGTCGATATTGACCTCGGCTGGAATTTCGATGGGCTGCAAACGTCGGTCAACCGATTGGATGATGGCGAACTGCTGTACGAAATCCGCATTCCGGCAAGCAATTTCGAGACTCAGCTGGAAGCGGGTCTTCGCTGGAAAGTGAACTTCTACCGCATTGACGAGAGCGTAGACGGTGTGCGCGAATATCAAGCATGGCAGCCTACGGGAGCCGTGCAGTTCCATATGCCGGGCAAGTTCGGTACGCTTTTATTCGTGTAAAGGGCATAGAGCTTGTGTTCGCCTTGAAATTTTGGGACAATACAAAGCAAAGAATGTTCACCGGGACGACTATGTTAAGGTGTTGAAAAGAGGATCTATCATGCATAAACCATCCATCTATGGATTCACGTTCGATCAGCTGACGAACTGGCTGGCGGAGCACGGACATAAGAAGTCGCGCGCGCTTCAAGTGTGGGATTGGCTGTATCGGAAGCGGGTGACGAGCTTCGGCGAGATGACGGATGTGAATCCGGTCTGCCTCGCGCTGCTGGAGGAGCATTATGATATTCAAACGCTGAGCGAGCATACGAAGCAGGAATCAGCGGACGGCACGATTAAATTTCTGCTGAAGCTGCCGGACGGCAACTTGATCGAAACGGTGCTGATGCGCCACAAGTTCGGCTTGTCCGTCTGTGTGACGACTCAGGTCGGCTGTAACATCGGCTGCAGCTTCTGCGCGAGCGGTCTGCTCGCGAAGAGCCGCGACCTGACGGCGGGCGAGATCGTCGGGCAAATTATGAAGGTGCAGCTGCATCTTGATGCGGCGGGTAATGAAGAGCGCGTCAGCCATATCGTAGTGATGGGCATTGGCGAGCCGTTCGACAACTTCGAGAATATGATTGATTTTCTCGATGTGGTTAAGGACCACAAGGGTCTCGCAATTGGGGCGCGGCATATTACGGTATCGACGAGCGGACTCGCGAACAAAATCCGCGAGTTCACCGACCGGAATGTCGGCGTGAACCTCGCCGTATCGCTGCATGCGCCGAACAATGAGCTGCGCACGCGCATTATGAAGATCAACCGGGCGATTCCGATCGAGCAACTGATGGAATCGATCGACTATTATCTTAGCAAGAACAAGCGCCGCGTGACGCTGGAGTATATTCTGCTGCGGGATGTGAACGATCAGAAGGAGCATGCGCTGGAGCTCGCCGAGTTGGTCGGCGACCGTCGCCAGCAGGTCAATGTGAACCTGATCCCGTACAATCCGGTCGATGAGCACAGCCAATACCAGCGCAGCGAGCAGGATTCGATCCGCGACTTCTACGATATATTGAAGAAGCAGAACGTCAGCGTCAGCGTGCGCCTTGAGCACGGAACTGATATTGACGCCGCGTGCGGACAGCTGCGGAGCAAACAGATCAAAGCTTCGGTATAAAGTGACATACGAACGAAGCGCATCCGAGATTCTCACCTTCGGATGCGCTTTTTTTATGAAGCAAGACCGCAAGGATTGTCAGGTTCAGCAGGAGGCGCCACTCTACAATGAGGATAAGAGGAGGTGATCCGGGTGAATGAAGAAGAGCGGTACGCGAACATTATCCGCGTGGCTGAATTCATTGAACAGCACTTGCAGGAGGAGCTTCAACTGGAGGAGCTGGCACGGCTGGCGGGGTACTCTCCGTTTCATTTTCACCGGCTGTTCTGCGCCTGTACGGGAGAGACGCTGTCCCATTATATCCGCGAGCGGCGGCTTGCTTATGCAGCGCAGCAGCTAAGAAGCACGGACGAATCCGGAACGCGAATCGGGTTCGACATTGGTTACGGCAGCCACGAGTCCTTCATCCGCTCGTTCCTGAAACGATTCGGTGAGCCTCCCCAATTATTCCGAAGGAGAGCGTGTACAATGAGAGAGCCGAAGATTGAAGTGCTTCCGGCTGCACATGTTGCAGGGGTAGTGTGCCAGACCGATACGTCGAAGGACCGTCATATTACAGGGGCATGGAAGGCGCTCAGCCGGCTATGGCCGCAGATTCCAAGCAAAGTAAGCGAGGAGCGGTGCTACGGGCTTGAGCTCTATGAGCCGCAAGCAGATGCGAGGAGCGGGCAGTTCACCTACGTGGCAGGCGTGCAAGTATCCGATCTGTCCGCCTTGCCTCAGGGCGTCTCCGGTTATACGGTCCCGGGCGGTAGATACGCGGTGTTCACGCATGTCGGTTCCACGGAGCTGCTTGGCGAGACATTCGGTTATATCTATGGCGAGTGGCTTCCAGCTTCCGGAGAGGCGCTGCGAGAGATGGACGGCACGCACAGCTTTGATTTTGAGTTCTACGGTCCCGACTTCCAAGAGGGGCGGGCGGACTCGGAGCTTCAAATTTACGTGCCGCTCAAGTAAATAGTTGAAGCAGATTCTGCCCTCTAGCAGGTCATATCCCCTCATGGTCAACACGGTTGGCCGGAGGGGATTTTTTTATACCGGAAGGGAGGAATAAGACGTAAAGCGTGCTGGGTAACCTCTTATAGGGCAACAGATTTTTGTCAACAATGACAAAGGTGAGCGAGCGAGACCAAAATCGGTTAAAATAGAAGGATCAACAGGAACGGGGCTGGAATGATGGCGAAAGAAGAAATGATCTTGACCAAGGACGGATATGATAAACTGCAGGAGGAGCTCGACGACCTCAAATACGTGAAGCGTAAGGAGCTCGCGGCTCGTATTAAGCTGGCAATCAGCTACGGCGACTTGAAGGAGAATAGCGAGTATCATTCCGCGAAGAACGATCAGTCGTTCATGGAAACTCGCATTATTATTTTGGAGAAAATGCTCGCAACGGCGCGCGTTGTGGAAGCTGATCCGAACATGGACAGGGTACAGATAGGTTCAACGGTCATTCTGCACGATGTTGAGTTCGATGAGAAGATCGAGTATCAAATCGTCGCTCCGGCTGAAGCTGACGTGGCAGAGAACAAAATTTCGTACGAAAGCCCGCTTGGCAAAGAGCTGCTCGGCAAAAAAATCGGGGTTTCCATCAACGTCAACGCTCCGATGGGCGTCATTGTGTACAAGCTGCTCGAAATCAAAGCGTTCTAATACGGCTTATTCAATAAGGCAGGCATCTTACGTTCCAGATAGGGAGCGGGATGTCTGTCTTTTTCTATGCAGAGGTATGTAGGCGCTTGCAGTTCCCTGGCATTCGTCCGAGCGCCAATCCCGTCAGCGAAGAAGAGGCGATGGCCTTCCGTGTCAAGCGTACAGGCCGCCGCTATATGTAGCGCATAGAATATGGTGTACTCCACAAGAGGAAGGAGTGATTCCTTAGTGAATTACCATCAAGCATTAGCAGGCGCAGGAATGGGACCTGGCAACAACGTAGCTGGCGCACAGACTGGCGGCGAGTTCTGTCCAGACTGTCCTACACAAACAATGTACGATCCACCGGTCACGATGTACGAGGATGTTTATCATCCGCAGCTGGTCAATGTCGTTCATGCCGTCAACGTTGTGAAGCAGCATCACTGCTGCCCTGTTTACAATCACTGTTACACGTACTCCGAGCAGGATGTTATGGCTAGAAGCAGAGGCAAAGCTCGGGTATCGAGTGCCAAACGCGCTAAGAAATCCGTTAAGAAACGTTCTAGAAAATAGTCCAGTATATGCGATAGCACGCCAAGTAGCTCGTAAGGCGGCTCCCTTTGCAGGGGGCTCGTCTCACGGGTTATTTGTGCGTGGATATGCGGCGTCAAATTGCTGTCCGCGGCTTCGAACCGCTATACTGGAATCAACGATGTTACTTTCGGGAAAAAGGGAGTTTTTATAGATGTCATCATCGAACACGAATAGCTTTCATACCTATCCGCTAAGCGAGGAGATTGTCCGGGCAATTGACAGTCTCGGATTCGCGGAGCCGACGCCTGTGCAGCGCGAGGTGATTCCGCAGGTGCTCGCGCAGCGGGATCTGACGGTTCGCGCGCAGACCGGGAGCGGGAAGACTGCGGCCTTCGGCATTCCGATCTGCGAGCTTGTTGCTTGGGAGGAAAATAAGCCGCAAGCGCTTATTCTGACGCCAACGCGGGAACTCGCCGGGCAGGTTAAGGAGGATATTATCAATATTGGCCGGTTCAAGCGGATAAAAGCGGTAGCGATCTACGGCAAGCAGCCGTTCACGCAGCAGAAGCTCGAGCTGAAGCAGAAGGTCCATGTCATCGCGGGAACGCCAGGGCGGGTGCTCGACCATATTCAGCGCGGCACGCTGCAGGTGGACAAGCTGCGTTATCTCGTCATCGACGAAGCGGATGAGATGCTGAGCCGCGGCTTTATCGAGCAGGTGGAAGCGATTATGGAGCAATTGCCTAGCGATAGGCTGACGCTGCTGTTCTCGGCTACGATGCCGCCGGACGTGGAGCGGCTGTGCCATGAGTACATGAACAGCCCTGTCGATATCGAGATCGAGGCGGAAGGAGGCGTGACGGTCGAGCGGATTACGCATACGCTCTATACCGTGCGGGAGCAGGAGAAGCTGGAGCTGCTACGAGCGGTCACAATTACGCGCAATCCGGATAGCTGCATTGTGTTCTGTCGTATGCAGGAGACAGTCGATCAGGTGGCGAGGCAGTTGAAGCGCTGGGGCTACCCGTGCGACAAGCTGCACGGGGGTATGGAGCAGGATGACCGGTTCAGTGTCATGCATGCATTCCGCAGGCGGGAGTTCCGCTACTTGGTAGCGACGGATCTCGCCGCGCGCGGCATTGATATTGAGAACATTACGCATGTCGTTAACTATGACCTGCCGATGGATAAAGAGAACTTCGTGCACCGCATCGGCCGGACAGGCCGTGCCGGCATGAGCGGCGAAGCGATCACGTTCGCCGTAATGCCGGGCGAGGAGCGGTATCTCGAGGAAATCGAACGCTATATCGGCTTTGAGCTGCCGCGTGCGGAGATGCCGACGGCGGAGGAGCAGACTCAGGCGCAGCGTGCGTTCGAGGCGAAGCTAAGCAAGGAGGAGGCGCCGCGTGTGGATCGGCGGGACTTGCTCAGCCAGGATATCACGAAGCTGTATTTTGGCGGCGGGAAGAAGAAGAAGCTGCGGGCCGTGGACTTCGTCGGGACGATCGCGAGGCTGGAGGGCGTTACCGCCGATGATATCGGCATTATCTCGATCGAAGATAGCGCCACCTTCGTCGACATTCTGAACGGCAAAGGGCAGCATGTCCTGCGGGCGATGAAGCAGACGACGATTAAGGGCAAGCTCCTCAAGGTGCATGTGGCGAATAAGTAGGAATCGTCGCCTGCGGATCGAGCAGCAGCTTGTGGATCCAGATCGCCGCCTGCGCGCCTTCGCCCATGGCGATGGACACCTGCTCGGCGTGAACAGCGACGTCCCCGGCCGCCCATACGCCGGGCACGCTCGTCATTTTGCTGCGCGGATCGGTCCAGATGTGACCGTTCTCGTGCAGGCTAGCGCCGAGCTGGCGGGCGAGCTGCGAGCGGACCTCGTTGCCGCCGTAGGCAAGGAAGGCTCGCTCGGCTTCGATAGCGGTGCCGTCAGCGAGCTGAACGCCTTGAAATCCGCCGGTGGAGATGTCGGCGGATACGGCGGAGACAGCCGCCTGGATGCGGCTGATGCCGGCGGCTTCAAGCTGCTCGCGCAGGCGGGCGCTCGTGGGCTGCCGACGCGGGCGGGCCGGGGCTTCCGCTTCGGCAGGGGGATCAGCATCGTCATCGGCTTGATCGATGTAGACGAGCTGCTCGGTCCATGCTCGCAGCGTGAGCGCCATGTTTGCGCCGACATCGCCGGCGCCTAGCACGACCGTGCGGCGGTCTTTCACTTCGTAGCCGTCGCAGTCGGGGCAGACGTAGACGGTCAGCCCGAGGCAAGGGCGCAGACCGGGATAGTCCGTGAACCGGTCCATGACGCCTGTGGCGATCAGCAGCGTCCGCGCGGTGTACGTGCTGGGAGCGTTACGGCTGTCGTTGTCGGTGCTGTTGCTGTTGCCGCCGCGAAGCTGGAAGTGCCCGTTCGCTGTGCGGGTCGCTTCTGTAATCGTGTCGCGGACGACGTCGATGCCGTATGCCGCGAGCTGCCGCATGCCGGCTTCGCGCAGCTCGGTACCGGACACGCCGTCCGGATAGCCGAGCAGATTGCGATAGCTGCGGCATATCGCGGATCGGCCGTCGCCTGCATCGATCACGAGTACCCGATGCGACGCATAGCGTCCGAGTTGAATGGCAGCCTGCAGCCCGGCAATGCCGCCGCCGATAATGATGCAGTCCATGAGCATGATGAATCTCCTTTGAGGTCGAAGTCTCGAAGTCGAGTTAATAATCTGGATTATTATTTTCCATATTGGGGCGTATCAGTCTCCGAAGCGGAGAATTGGACGTAAATCCGGCGAATTTGGCTCAAGAGCTAACGTGCACCAGAGTCGCTATTTGGCACAGATGGCTTGTTCCTGGAGTGTAACGGAACTCAGATGCGTTATTCCGATGATATGAGCCTCTTTGGGCTGGAAAAGCGGTGAATAGCGCCGCTGAGTTCCGTTAGCCAGGCGAGTGGACGTATAGTATCCGATGGAATTAGGAGGTATCAATCACCATATGATGAAGCTGCAAGACGGGCCGCTCACCTTGTTCGAGAGCGCGCTGTATAAGACAATGTCCGCTGTCGTGGAGACAGCTGATGCGGTTATTATTGTGGACCCGTGCTGGTTGCCGCAAGAGGTGGAGGAAATTCGGCAGTATGCGGATGGACTCGCTGGAGGAAGGCCGAAATATGTGCTTTTCACCCATTCCGATTACGATCACATCATCGGATACGGGGCTTTTCCGGACGCGACAGTCATTGCTTCGGCTGCCTTGGCGAACAAGCCGGAGGCTGACAAAGAGGCGATTCTTGAGCAAATTCGCGACTTCGAGCACGCGTATTACTTGGAGCGGGGCTATGAGATTGCCTATCCAGCTGTCACTCACCTCGCGGAAGCGGACGGGCAAGTTCTGGAGCTAGGGGGCAGCGGCGGCGGGGGAACGCGCCTGACGTTCTACCTTTCTCCGGGACACAACGACGATGGCATCTATACCATCATTGAACCTCTCGGGTTGCTTTTTGCCGGGGACTACTGGTCGGACCTCGAGTTCCCATACATCTACTTCAGCAGCACCCATTATGAGGCGAGCATCAGCAAGCTGGATACGATACTGGCGAAGCACGCCATTACGCGTCTAATTCCGGGACATGGCAATTCGACTACCGACCAGGGCGAGATGAAACGCAGACAACAGGCGGATTTTGCCTATATCGCGGCGATGCGCGCGGCGGTCCTAGCGGATGATCAAGCAGTAATTGACGGATTGATCGAGGGCTGCAAATTCCCGCGCAATATGCGCAAGTTCCACCGCGGCAACCAGACGCTATTCGAGCGTGAGCTGAAGGGCAGCGAGTAGTCTTTAATTGTTGCCACTGCCACATGTGATAACTATCCTTAATCCACGCGATAACTTTTTTCTATTTTTTGTATTGACATTCATTCCCTGGAGCCCTTATAGTAAACACTATCTTAAACAGGAAGGAGGCCGAATCGACATGACGGTCCATAACATTACTCAAGCGTCCCAACTTCATAAGCTGTTCATTGTCCATCGGCCTCTACGGGCCCAAGCAAAGGAAAGACAAGGATAACCGCACGTATTATGTATCCCGGCTGCCTGCAGCAGGAAGCACGGGCGGAACCTCATTTTTCACCGTTGCATGAAGACCGTAAGCGAATGGGCTTACGGTCTTTTTGTGTTTTCATTTATTTCAAAAATTATCCATTTTAACTTAAGGAGAACGAACACTTATATGAGTACCAATCACAATCATTCTTATTACCGGCGAATCGATCTGCCTGCGGGAGATCTGCACGTATTCGCCCATGATGACTTATTTCACGCCATGGGAGCCAAAGTGCTCGAGATGGCGAACAACAACCTGCAAATCCCGAACATCCGCTATATGAGCTATACTCCCGACGCACATGTCGGTGTAGGCACTTGTATCGGCACGACGGCTGTGTGGGGCATGGAGGACGGATTCGTGTCGCCTTCGATCGTCGGCAGCGATATCGGCTGCGGCATGCGGGTGCATCTGACGAACCTGCAGGAAGAGGACCTCCGGGATGTGAAGCTGCGCCGCAAGCTCGTGAAGGCGATCGAGAAACGTATCCCGGTCGAGAATCACGCGCGAGGCTACTTCTCCGACATTCGTCTCGAGGATGTCGTGCGCAAAGGGCTTCACGGCCTCCCCGGCAAATATGTGCCGGATTCGTACACGCCGAAGAAGGCAACCTCGCTCACCCACGTGGAATGCAGCCGCTTCCGCTTCGACGAGAGCGAGCTTGGTCGTCTGCCGGAGCAAGTCTTTCATCGCGCTCATCGGCAGCTGGGCACACTTGGGAACGGCAATCATTTTATTGAAATTCAAGCTTTGAAAATCCATGAGGATAATCGGCACATCGCCGACCAATGGGGTATCCGTGACGGGCAAGTGGCGGTGATGATTCACTCCGGCTCCCGCTCATGGGGCGGGTCGGTCAACCAGTACTGCGCGTCCCAAGTGGCGAAGACGATGAGTAAGCTGAAGCTCGGAACCGCTGACCCGAAGCTGGTCTACGCACCGCTCGGCAGCGAGGCAGGCCAGTCGTACATGAACTTGATGTACTCGGCGCTCAACTATGCAACGGTGAACAGGCATCTGATGGCTTTTGCCGTACGCGATGCGTTCAAAGAAACGTTCGGCTCAGTGGCAGAGATGAGCACGCTGTATGACCTGATGCACAACTATGCCTGCGAAGAGAGATTCGGCGAAGAAGAAGAGGCGCTGTTCATTCATCGCAAAGGAACAACGCGCGCGCTGCCCGCCGGTCATCCTGACAATCCGGCACCTTACCAAGCGACAGGCCATCCGGCGCTTATTCCCGGCTCGATGGGGACAGCATCGTATCTCATGGTCGGTGCGCCGGAAGGAGCGCGCAATTACCATTCCATCTGCCACGGCGCTGGCCGAGTCCGTTCGCGGAACGCGACGAAGCAGCTCGTCACAGTCGACGAGTTTGCCTCTTCCATGCGTATTGGGCAGGAGGATGAGGTGGTGCTCAACCACCGTGGGCTGGAGTCGCTAATCGACGAATCGCCGCAGGCTTACAAGGATGTAGACCAAATTATCGATAGCGTCGTGGAGGCGCGGCTCGCTTCTGTTGTCGCGAAGTGCCGTCCATTAGCGGCAGTCAAAGGGGTGTAAAGATGACCATAATGAGAGTAAAAAAAGCAGATCCGCCATTCATCGTAAGTGGTGGAGGAGCGCTTGCGGTAGATGAGTATTTTAACTATATTGCTGTCATTCGCGCGATTACTTCGTTTCTCACGGAACGCTTCGGCAGCGAGGCACGGCTCTATTACCAGGATGACGGCAATGAAGCGTGGAACGGACTGGAGGAGGATCTGCGCCGCGGCTATGAAGGCGTCGAGCATGCGGCATGCTTGTTCGACCTTGTGGAAACGAACGTGTTCGAGTATAGCGCGGACAATGATCCGAAGAAGAGCGGCTATACAATCAGACCGGCCGTTCGCAACAACTTGTTCATCTATACGAAGCACCGTGTGGCGTTCGCGAGAGTGCCTCGGGTGGTGCAGCATGGGCTTGGATATGAGGATTTGATTTTTGGCCAGACGGATGAGGGGCTGATCGCCTTCCTGCAGGAGATGCGGGAGAGGCAGCTGTCCGATCCGAAGGTGACCATATTCACCGATACGAGGGAGGGGCTGGAGCAGGAGCGCGAGTCCATCACGAAGTCTGTCAGCCGGAGCGATGTATTCATGGAGGAGGAGCTGAAGACGCAGATTTACCGCTCTGTCGATGAGTTCTTCTCCAAGGATCGCTCGTTCTTCCAGACGTATGGCATTCCGTACAAAAGGGGCATTCTCCTCTACGGTAAGCCCGGCAACGGCAAGACGACGCTGGTCAAATCGATCTCGTCGACGACAAGCGCTCCGGTGGCATACTGGCAAATTACCGAGTATACGAGCAGCGGCTCCATTCAGGAGGTATTCGCAGCTGCCGTTCAGATGGCTCCGATGGTGCTCGTTATCGAGGATATCGACTCCATGCCGGAATCATGCCGATCGTACTTCCTGAACACGCTCGACGGGGCAACGTCGAAGGAAGGCATCTACCTCATCGGTACGACGAACTATCCGGACAAAATCGACCCCGCACTCATGAACCGAGCCGGCCGCTTCGACCGTGCGTATGAAGTGAAGTCGCCGAACGAACAGATGCGACTTGATTACATGCTGCACAAAGGAATGGGTCGCCTCATCGGAGAGGATGGGCTGGAGCAGACGGCACGCCGGACGGAGGGCTTCACGCTCGCCCAGCTGAGCGAGCTGTATGCTTCCGCAGCTCTGCAGATGCATTACGAGAACGAGGTGAACCTCGAGCAGCTCATTGCCGAGATGAAGTCGGACTATGACAAAGGCCGCAGCCGGGAGTGGATGACGGATGGACAGTCGAAGAAGCTTGGTTTTGTGCTGGGCTAGGATGACTTTGGTGCCGAGAGAGGAAAAACCCTCTCTCATATGCTCACTATCATTTCACTTTTTACGAAACACAGCATTACAGTTAATCCTGCCTTCACAGGTTGCCCGTACACTAAAGATGTGCCGTACGAATCCAACTAGAGGAGGCAATAACATGGGCATTCATATGTATTTTCGATCACTGAACGAACTGGAACGAATCATTCGCTGCCCGGGCAAATTCAAGTTTGAAGAACATAGCGTTGCCGCACATTCTTGGAAGGTTGTCCAATACGCGAAGACGCTTGCGGATATTGAAGAGAAGAACGGCGCAATCATCAATTGGAAGAAGCTATACGAGATTACGAGCAGCCACGATTATGGCGAAATCTTCATTGGGGATATCAAGACGCCGGTCAAGCACGCTTCGCCGCAGCTTCGTCTGCTGATCCAGCAGGTGGAGGAAGGGATGGTTCACAAGTTTATTGAGGAGCATATCCCGGATGAATACAAGCAGATCTTCCACAATCAACTGCGCGAGGGCAAGGATGATTCCATTGAGGGTCTAATTCTTGAAGTCGCTGATAAGATGGATCAAGTTTACGAGGCGTTCGCCGAGCTTCAGCGGGGAAACACAGAGAAAGAGTTTGTGAAGATGTACCGCGATGCGCTGATCAAAATCAAACATATCAAACTGCACTGCGTCGACTATTTCTTGACCAGCATCCTGCCGGATATGATCAACGATGAGATTACGTCGCCAATTGATATTAAGCGAATTACCGAGGAGGCATTGGCGCATGACACGAATGCCTAATCGTCAGTGGAACAAGCAAGCCCAGGCTGACCCGAGCCTGGGCTTGCTGCTGTTTGATGAGCATAGCGTCATGTAAGCAATTTCGTGCGTTTGGACTCGTAGAGTCTCTCAAGCTGCGAGGCAATGGCGGCCAATTCATGCTGCGATTGCAGCAGGCCGATCAAGGCACGGACGAGAACCATCCGCGGCCGCTCGTCGGCAGCTTCCTCTTGCAGCAGATGGGCAGCTTCATGCAGCTCGGCTCTGCGGGCGTTCGTCACTTGGAGCTCCTGAATGCTGGTCATAAGCTTGGTCAGCGTCGCATGCAGCTGCTCGCCGGCCGGCACACGACAGCCACGCATGCCGCTTGCGACGAACTGCGACATGATTTCTTCATCCAGAATCGGCACGTGCTCCGACTTTCTAATGCCTGCGACCATCTCGTCCATGCGGTCGACGACGAAATTCGCCATCCGGTCATAATCGAACGGGCTGCTGATGAGCGTGGTCATAATCATATATTCCTTGAGAATGCCGGTGTACAGCGCGATGAGATCCCACTTGTTCTTCTCGATCTCCGGTCCGTATACAGTCATCATCAGCTCTGCAAAATTAACGAGCATTTGCGAGCGCATCTGTTGAAGAAATTTGGAGAAGTCGCCATCCTCGTTCATGGGCAGTTCATAAAAGTCTTTTATGCTGTACTTAAATTCCAGGAAAAATTCAAATTGCCGATGCGTCTGCAGCACGAATCTCTCTCTCGGCGACAATGTCGGATTCGACCTTATCCGCTCAGACTCCTCGAACATCGCCTGCGTGCGATGACGATACACTTCAACGAGCAATTCCTCTTTAGAAGTAAAAAATTTATATAATGACCCTTTGGCAATGCCACAGTCGTTCGCGATATCTTGGATGGAAGTGGCCGCGTAGCCTTTTTGCGAGAAGATGTGCATGGCCGATCCGATGATTTTCTCTTTGAGCAAGCTCATGGTAGTTCCCCTCTTCAAAAAAATGATTGACAACCGACTATCTTTTGATGAGAATATTGTATGTCATGACTGATGAGTTTTCAATAAAAACCTTCGGTCATGGAAATAAAGAGAAGAATTTTCATGGAGAGAAGGTAGAAAGATGTCTCAACAAGCAGCAGCGACATCATCATCCGAGTTCTCGATCAAGAGCATCATTGCTCCGCTCTTGGCCGTTATTGTCGGTATGATTATGGTTATTCTAGACAGCACAGTCGTTAACGTAGCGCTGGCGAAATTCCAAACGGAGTTCGACGCGACGATCAACACGGTGCAATGGACGTTCACAGGCTACACGCTCGCATTATCGGCGGTAATCCCACTGGCCGGTTGGATGACCGATAAGTTCGGGTCCAAACGGATATTCCTTATTACAATCGCGCTATTCACGATCGGTTCCGTTCTTTGCGGAGCGGCACAATCGGTTGAACAGCTTATTATCTTCCGCGTCATCCAAGGTCTTGGCGGCGGTATGGTTATGCCAATCGGTATGGCAATTATTTTCCGTCTTGCTCCTATGGAGAAGCGTGGCTCAATTATGGGTATGCTAGGCATACCGATGCTGCTTGCACCAGCGCTTGGTCCGATTCTGTCGGGCTGGCTTATTGAAGCCGTATCATGGCACTGGATTTTCTTGATCAACCTTCCTATCGGTATTGTTGGTCTAATCGTAGGCTCGAAGTATCTGCCAAACTGGGAGTCCAATAAAGCGCCTGCTCTGGACATCATCGGGATGATCCTGGCGCCAATCGCATTCGCATCCCTCGCTTACGGCGTAAGCGAAGGCGGCCGTGTAGGCTGGGGAGAATCGAACACGCTGTGGGCCCTAATTGGCGGCGGCATCGCGCTGTTGCTCTTCATCATCGTCGAGATGCGCCACAAGCAACCGCTGCTTGAGCTGCGCGTATTCCGTTCGTCTGACTTTACACGCGGTACGCTGCTTGTATGGATCGTTCAAATCGCCCTGTTCGGCGCAATGATTCTGATGCCGGTCTTCCTGCAAAGCATCCGTCACTACACGCCGCTGGAAACAGGCATAATCATGCTTCCGCAAGCGATTGGATCGATGATCTTCATGCCTATCGGCGGTCGCCTGTTTGATAAGATCGGCGCGCGTCCGCTGGCTCTTGTCGGCTTGGTGCTCGTTGGCGGAGCAATGTTCCTATTGCATAACATCAGCTTGGATACGAAGCTAATCATGATCCTTATCCCACTCTTCATGATCGGCTGTGGTATGGGTCTATCGATGATGTCCTTGAATACGCACGTATTGAACTCAGCGCCGCGTCACCTTGTGACACGCGTTACGCCGCTTACGACTGCGGCACAGCAAGTTGTTACTTCGTTCGCAGTAGCTGGCTTGACTGGCTACATGACAACACGTACGGCTGATCATATGACGACGCTGGGCGCGAACGGCAATCCGCTGGATGCTGCAGTTAGTGCGTACAGCGACACGTTCTTGCTATCGTTCAGTCTGGTTCTGTTCGGTATCCTGTTCAGTCTGTTCCTTCGCAAGCCGAAGCCGCAGAAGGAAACTCCGGGTGCAGAGTCAGTCGATCCAGCTATGATGATGGGTCACTAATTGCTGGTTGATTTAGAGGTTGAGTAGAAGGGTTTCTCTTCTGCTCAACCTTTTTTATTGCATGCCGAAACCAACGAGCTATCCCCCTCGTATTTTTTACCGTATAATCTTAGTTGAAAAAATTAACCAATATTTCCATATGCGAATTGCGATAGGAGGCGGGAAGAGTGGGACTGTTTTCCTTCTTGAAAGGCCAGTTTATTGAAGTTATTGAATGGGTGGAAGATACGGATTCGATTGTTTATCGTTTCCCTGCCTACGACAACGCGATTAAGATGGGGGCACAGCTGACGGTGCGCGAAGGTCAGGCCGCCATCTTCTTGAATGAGGGTACAATTTGCGACGTGTTCGGGCCGGGCAGATACGAGCTGAGCACGCAAAATATGCCCGTACTGACGGCTCTCAAAGCATGGAAGCATGCCTTCAATTCTCCGTTCAAAGCGGATGTGTACTTTGTGAATACGACGACGATTACCGATCAGAAATGGGGAACGACGAACCCCATCATCATGCGTGATAAAGAGATTGGCGTTATTCGCGCCCGCGGCTTCGGCAACTATTCGTTCCGGGTGACGGACCCTGCTGTATTCATGAAAGGCATCTTCGGAGCGAAGCAGGAGTTCCATCCGGAGCAAATCGGCGGCTTCTTCAAGACGATGATCGTATCGGGCGTGAGCGATCTGCTAGCGGAATCATCCGTGTCCGTTATTGACCTGGCTGCACAGTACGATGAGCTAAGCGCGCAAGCGGCTGCCAAGCTGCAGCCGAATTTCACGGCGATCGGGTTAGAGCTGACAGCGCTCGTCATCGAGAATATCTCGCTTCCTCCGGAAGTAGAGACGATGATTGACCGCAGATCGTCGATGAACATTGCGGGCAATCTGGATCAATATGTGAAGTTTCAATCTGCCGAGGCGATTCGTGAAGCTGCGCAGCACGGAGGCGACGGATTGGCTGGCGCGGGAGTCGGACTCGGAGCGGGGCTAGCGATGGGGCAGCTGTTCAGCCAGTCAATTGCTGGCGGGACACAGCCGGGCGGCGAAGCGGAAGCGAAAGCAACGGAGCAGGCGGCAAAAGCGGCACAAACGGCAAATACGGCAAAAGAAGCGGTTCCTGCTGGTCAGGAGCAAGGCGGAGGTTCTGCGCCAACTGAGCCAACTGAGCCATGCGGAGGTTGCGGCCATCCGCTGGGGGAGAAGGACAAATTCTGCTCCGACTGCGGCACTGCTCGTCCGGAGCGCAGCTTCTGTTCGGAATGCGGCACCGCTCAGCGGGCTGGCTCGAAGTTCTGCACCAGCTGCGGCACTAAAATGTAAAGGGTGATTCGATCATGGCCACCAATGAGTCCTTGAAGGCAGATGACCAATCGACGACCTTTCCATGCGCTTCGTGCGGCGGTCAGATGAAGTTCGATGTGGACAGCCAATCGTTAAAATGCGTATATTGCGGCAGTGAAGCGCAAATAAACAGTGATGCGCAGCAGGAGCCGGCTGAGTATGTTCTCGATTTCAACGATGAGCAGAATCGCTCCTTGATGGATTGGGGCATGGAGCAGCAGCTTATTAAGTGCGGCAATTGCAGCGGCGAAATGCTGCTGCCTGCCAATCAGACGGCAGCCATCTGCGCTTTCTGCGGATCGCCTAAGGTGCTGGCACAAGGGGAGCAAGGCAGTATCCGTCCGGAGTCGGTTATTCCTTTTCAAATTACGAAGGATGTTGCAGAGGATGCTTTCAACGTCTGGCGGAAGAAGCGATGGTTCATTCCTGGCGCATTCAAGAAGGCGTCCTTGAGCTCGAACCTGAGCGGGGTCTATGTGCCGTACTGGACGTTTGATTCAGATACCTATTCCACTTATACGGTAGAGATCGGCACTCATCACTACCGGACAGAGACGCGTACAAGAACGGTGAACGGCAAGACGGAGACGTACACGGAGCAGGTGCGGTACACGGTATGGCACTGGAGCAGCGGCGATTACAGCAAGGCATTCGATGATGTGCTCATTCCTGCCTCGGGGCAGTATGATAGCAAGCTTCTGCGGAAAATGAATGATTTTCAGCTCGGTGATTTGCTGCCGTATAAGCCGGAATATCTTAGCGGGTTTATTGCGGAGAGGTACACGGTCTCCTTGAAAGAAGGCTGGGAGCAGGCGGATGAGGCGATGTCGGCGGCGTTGCGAGGCGAGATTCGAGGTCAGATTCACGGGGACGAAGTCCGCAATCTGAGTGTGGATACGACGTATTCCAACCAAACTTACAAGCATATTCTGCTGCCGCTGTGGAATGCGAACTATATGTACAAGGGCAAGTCGTATCGGTATATGGTGAACGGAGAGAGCGGAGAAGTCATTGGACGCGTGCCGCGAAGCCCGTGGAAGATTACGTTGTTTGTACTGTTCTGGGTCGCGGTAGTGGTGACGATTACGATACTGGTGATGAACGGACAGTCTGCTTAGAGGGTTTGTAGCTCTCAACTCTCAACTCTCGCGAGCCGCGTGCGGATGCTTTTAACGGAATACAGATGCCTTATTTGGCTCAAATGGCTCATTTCTTGAGTGTAACGGTACTCAGTAGCGCTATTCCGACGAAATCAACCTCTTTCCGGCTGCAAAAGTTGCGAATAACGCTTCTGGAGTCCGTTACAGTTTTTAAAATGATAAATATGGCCCTATAAGGTGTTTACGTTCCGTTAGCCGGATGGGCATGTATATAGGTGATACTAATATAAAAAGCACAACCGCGATTGGACTGGAGTCCAGCGTCGGTTGTGCTTTTTATATATTCTTATCGGCGCAGCTTGGCGAGGTCGAATTCGGGGACGAGCCCTTCCTTCGCGGCGCGTCCGAGCAGCGCTTCGACGGCTGCATAGCCGCTCTCGCCGAGGTTCGCGGAGAACTCGTTCACGTAGAGCGCAATATGCTGCTTCTGCACGTCTGGCGACATCTCTTGAGCGTGATCCATGACATAACCTTTGGACACTTCAGGATGCTCCCACGCGTATTCGACAGATTCGCGAATCCAGGTCGTGAGCGACTCAATGTCCAGCGAGCGGCGGGCGATGATGGCGCCGAGCGGAATCGGCAGGCCGGTATCGGATTCCCACCAGCTGCCGAGGTCGGCGAGCATGGTCAGGCCGTAATTCTGGTAGGTGAAACGTGCCTCGTGAATAACAAGTCCGGCGTCAATGGAGCCTTCCTTGACCGCAGGCATAATTTCGTGGAACGGCATGACGATGATTTCCATCTGACCGCCAGGCACTTGCTGCGCCGCCCAGAGGCGGAACAGCAGGTAAGCAGTCGAGCGCTCGCTTGGAACAGCGACGCGTTTGCCAGCAAGAGAAGCGGCCGAAGCTGCTCCGTCCTTCGTTAAGACGAGCGGACCGCAGCCGCGTCCGAGAGCGCCGCCGCATGGCAGCAGAGCGTAATCGTCGAGCACCCACGGGAGCGCGGCGTAGGAAATCTTCATGACTTCCGGGCCTGTCCGGTTCGCAGCGAGATTGTTGGTGATGTCGATATCTGCATAGGTGACGTCAAACTCCGGCGCACCTGGAATAAGCCCATGAACCAGGGCGTGGAAGACGAATGTATCATTCGGGCAAGGCGAGAACGCAATATTCATGATGAGAGCACCTCCGTCAATAATGTACTAGCTTGTTCGAGTGCGCGCAGCGCATCGCCGATGCGCCACGCGTCGCGGTCACGCGGGCCGACCGCGTTCGAGATCGCGCGCAGCTCCAGCACGGGAAGCCCCGCGTGCTGCGCCGCTGTGGCGACGCCGAAGCCTTCCATCGCTTCGGCGGTCGCGCCGGGCACGCGCCGCTCATGCTCTGCGGCGGTAGCGGCGGTGCCCGTCGCCGTTGTAACCGTGAGCACAGGACCCGTGCTCACGGTCAGGCCGGTTGCGCCGCCGAGCTTCGCCGCTAGCGCGCTCGCGAGGCGGCCGTCGGCCGCAATCCGGGATGAGCCGAAGCCGAGCTCATCCACGCTGGCAAAGCCATCCGGGGTCTCGACCCCGAGATCGGCGGCAATGATGTCGGTCGCGACGACGAGCGACCCGATGGGCGCGCGACCAGGGAAGCCGCCCGCGATGCCGGCGCTGATTACGAGGCGATACGGTCCAGTTCCAGTTCCAGCCGCGGCAGCAAGCTTCGCCGCAGTACCCGCTGCGGCAGCCGCCGGGCCTACGCCAGCGGCGACGACGTCGAACAGGTCGTCGCCTCGCAGGCCGCGCAGCACGGCGTCCCGCTCCGCATCGACAGCGGTCACAATCAGCACGCGTCCATTCACGGCTGCTTCTTGCGTTTCTATCTCACTCACTTGCTTGTCCTCCTTTGTCCAAACGAATCCAGCATAAACAATTACTTTTATTGTACTCCCCTCCCCTATCAAGTTCAAATGAAGGCTCTCGCGCTTGAGCCGAGCCGCCCATAGGAGTAAGCTAGGAGGGTAATGATAATGATGAGGTGACAGAATGAAAGCTTTAGTTTTCCATACATTTGGCGGTCCAGAGGTGCTGGCTCTGCAAGAGATCCCAGATCCGCCGCTCGCGCCAGGCACAGTGAAGGTGCGAACTCGGGCAGTCGGCCTGAACTACGCGGATATTTACCGCCGCCGCGGCAATTACCATCTGGTAGGACAGCCGCCATACATACTCGGATACGAAGGCGCAGGCGAAATCGTCGAGGTTGCGCCAGATGTATCGGACTTCCAAGTCGGCGACCGGATCGGCTTCGCGGATGTGCCGCATGCCAATGCCGAGTTCGTCATTGTGCCGGCGGACCGCGCCATTAAGCTGCCGGAGGGCATCAGCTATGAGGCTGCCGCTTCCGTGCTGCTGCAAGGCTTAACCGCGCACTACTTAGTGAACGATAGCTATAAGGTGCAAGCAGGAGATACGGTGCTTGTTCATGCCGCCGCGGGCGGCGTAGGCCAGCTGCTCATTCAGCTGTGCAAGGCCAAAGGTGCTCGAGTCATCGGCTTGACATCAAGCCCGGCGAAGCGCGATGCGGCACTGGCTGTCGGTGCCGACGAAGTGTTCCTCTACGAGAGCGACTGGGTGAGCAGCGTCCTGGCATGGTCGCAGCAGGCTGGAGGCGTCGATGTCGCCTACGATTCCGTAGGCTCAACGCTGATGGACAGCTTCAAGGCGGTGCGCATCCGCGGCACGGTCGTCTTCTTCGGCATGGCGGGCGGTGATCCGCAGCCTGTCGATCCTCGCATGCTGATGGATACGAGCAAGACGCTGACCGGCGGCGATCTGTGGAACCATGTGACGACCGCCGAGGAACGGAGCCGTCGCGCCGGTTCGCTTTTTGCAGACATGCAAGGGGGTCGTTTGAAGCTGTCTAATCCTAAGACTTTCCCGCTTGCGGGCGGGGCGGAGGCGCATCGTTACTTGGAGAGCCGGGCGAGCACAGGCAAAATTTTGCTAATTCCGTAAGTGTGCTACAATAAAACCTACAAAACGTACATTGGAGTTGAGTTTTAATGAGCGAACAGATCAACATGCAAGAGCTTGTCGCGTTCATCGCAGACAAGACGAAGGCTGCTCCGGCCAGCATCGAGCAAGTGCTGAAGCATGAGCAGACATTTATCAACAACGCGCCGGAAGATAAGAACGGCGAAGTGAGCATCGACAGCGACGAGCTCGTCGACTACATCCTTAGCCGTCCGGGCCTCAAGCTGGACGAGCCGACCGTCGAGGGAATTCTCGATGCGGAGATGGATTACCTGATGGACAAGGGTATCGCAGGCTACGAGGATTAATAGCACGGATTAATAGCTCGAACACCATAAAGAAGCATGTCTCTTCGAAGGCCGAAGAGCAGCTTCTTTTTTTACGCGCTGTTGCACGGATGCCGTTCCTCTTAACGCTCAGCAAGCACATACATGAAGTAGTAGATTGCTAGAGAAGCGTAGCGTAGAAGCTAGAGGAGGAACGTGTTGAATATGCCGCATACAGCGTTAGCCACATGGTTCAAAGAGATATATAAAGAAGCCGTTACCGCGCAATCGGCAGGTGGGGAGGATTGGCACTGGCGGGCTCCGCATCCGCTTGCGTCGCGGCCTTCGAGACCAGGAGCACCAGCACCTCAATCCGGGGAGGACCCTGCATCAAACATCGCTGCATCCAATGCGCCGCGAATCGCCATCGTCGGGGCAGGTCTTGCAGGACTCACCTGCGCGTACCGGCTGAAACAGGCGGGGATTGCCTCGACGGTCTTTGAAGCGGATCATCGGCGGATTAGCGGACGCTGCGATTCGAGAAGAGGAGCCTTCGACGAGGGGCAAGTGATTGAACGCGGCGGCATGCTGATCGACACGGGCCATTACGCGCTGCGTAACCTAATTGATGAGCTCGGCTTGAAGACTACGGATCTCATTGCGTCGGAGTTGGCTGGCACCGAGCCTTTTTATTATTTTGATGGACAGCCTTATACGCTAGCTGAAGCTGCCGCTGATTTCAAACTAGTTATTCCCAAGCTGAATGCGGATGTGCAGCAAGCAGGCTTCCCGGCCATGTACAGCCAGTATACGCAGCGGGCGCTTGAGCTGGACCGGATGTCCGTTATTGACTGGATTGAAGAAAGTGTCCCTGGCGGCATGAAGTCGAAGCTTGGGAAGCTGATTGATATTGCCTGCAACACGGAATATGGAGCCGAGTCTGAAGAGCAGAGCGCGCTGAACTTCATATACTTGCACGAGCAAATGGGCGAGGACGATAAATTCTCGATCTTCGGCATATCGGATGAGCGGTATCAGGTCAAAGGCGGGAATGACCAGATTGTGCACCGGCTGGTGGACAGGCTTGCACCCGGCAATATCCGCAGAGGCACTCGGCTAATCGCGATTGCGGAGCAGCCGAATGGGACCTATCAGCTTACCTTTCAAGATCGGGGAGGAGCGTATGCAATCGAGGCGGATGAGGTCGTACTGACACTGCCGTTCTCTATTCTGCGCAGCTCGGTTGACTATAGCAAGGCGGGCTTTCGACTATTGAAGACGGCTGCGATTGAAGAGCTTGGCATGGGGGCAAACAGCAAGCTGCATCTGCAATTCAAGGAGCGGTATTGGGAAAAGCTCGGCAATAATGGGGATACAATTTCGGATACCGGATATCAAAATACATTCGATGTGACAAGGGGCCAGCTTGGCAATTCGGGCATTCTTGTCCAATATACGGGAGGTCATATTGCGGAAGGGACGAATCTGGGCTCGCCGATGGAGCGGGCGCAGCGGTTTCTTCAGCAGCTCGAGCCCTTGCTGCCGGGCATTACCGCACAGTGGAACGGGAAGGCAACACGCGATTATTGGGTGCATAATCCGTTCTCGCTCGGTTCCTATTCGTATCGCAAGATCGGACAGTTTACGAAATTCGCCGGCATCGAAGGGGAGTCCGAGGGCCAGAGAGGGAATTGCCATTTTGCCGGAGAGCATACGTCGGTGGTCTATCAGGGGTATATGAACGGAGCGGTCGAGAGCGGCGAGCAGGCTGCGGAGCGGATTATAAAAGGCGCCAGCCGATCTTCTTAAGATCGTGCTGACGCCTTCTTTTTCTATTTGTTCGTACTGTGCTGCTTATTCGAGAGCTGTTTCGCCGGGGCTTTGGCTTTCTTATTATGCTCTGCCTTCGACTGCGTCTCATTCAGCTTGTTTACAAAATCACTCGTTTGATCCAAGCGGCTGTCCCTCCTTCGCTATTAGCGCTTGTTAGTGTGCCCCTGCTAGCGGCAAACATGCAGCTTCGAGCAGTTGATCCGGCTGCAGTTAAGGTATAATACAAGTAGCTGTTCACTTGAAATTGAACTTGAAATCAAACATGAACTTGAACTTGCCTAATAGAAAAGAGGTTCACTCTCCGTGCATCCAGACTCCTTCATATGGGACTTGCCCACGATGCTCGTCCTGTTCGCGCTTGGCTTAGTCGCATCCACCTTCGGCGCAATCGTCGGACTTGGCGGCGGCGTTATTATTGTCCCGGCGCTGCTGCTTCTCGGTCCGTCCATGCTTGGTATGGACGTCGATACGACGCTCGCGGTCGGCGTCTCCCTTGGCGTGCTTGTGTTCACGTCATTGTCGTCAACGCTGACCTTCATGCGAGAGGGCAAGACGGACCTGCGCAGTGCGCTGTTCTTCGCCATCTCTAGCGGGCCAATGTCGATGGTGGGGGCGAGCTTGACGTCGCTCTTCAATCCAGACACCTTCCGCAGGGCATTCGGCGTATTTATGCTGCTGATGGTCGTACTTCTGCTGCTGCGTAGCCGGATCAAGCCGTATCGGGGGCAATGGCGCTATATCCGCACTTACACAGACGCGAGCGGGGCGACTCAGCATTACGGCTATAACGCACTGCCTGCGCTGCTGATTGGCGGCGTGGTCGGCCTCGTTGCCGGCTTGCTCGGCATCGGAGGAGGCGTGCTGCTCATTCCAGCAATGCTGCTGCTATTCAGCTTCCCGCCGCATATTGCGACAGCGACCTCGATGGCGGTGATCTTCATCTCGGCACTGCTTGGCAGCGCCGTCCATCTGTACCGCGGAGAGTGGGACTGGATGCTCGTCCTGTCGCTAGCACCCGGCGCGCTCGCGGGCGGCTGGCTCGGCGCGATTATTTCGCGAAGGATCGGCAGCGTGCTCCTCGTGCGGATCATGTGCGTCGCACTGCTCTTCTTTGCTTGCCGCATGATTATTACATAGCTGACTTGGGGTAGACCTTATCTATTTCTCTTGTGACAGGAGGCTTGCGCTTCATGGCTTCTACAATCGGTGTAAGCTTGCTGCAATTGGCGCCGTATGTGCGCTATGTGCACTACAACGAGGGCTACGAGCACTACCGCGTACCGCGCCGAGTGATTTATGACTATGAATTTATATATATCACTCGCGGCAGTGCGCTCTTCACGCTTGGCGATGAGGAGTTTCTGCTGCGGGCAGGCGATCTGCATGTTATCCCTCCGTTCACAGTGAATGCATGCCGGGTGCCGCAGGGTGGCTCATTCTCCTATTACGCCTGCCACTTCGATCCGCTCTATATGGGCGAGGAGCAGGATTTCTCCGACGAAATCTATGTCGGCGTCGACTACGCGAACCTACCCGAAGTGCCGGTGCAGGAAGAACTGCTGGAGCGGCCGGTGCTGCGCTTCACCGACTTCGAGCTGCCGCCATACGTACATTGCAGCGCGGCGCATCGTGTTGCTGGGCGATTCGCTGACTTGCTCGCCCTGTTCAGTGAGAGGCCGTTCGGCTACCAGGCGAGAATGCGCGCCTGCCTGCTCGATATTATCGGTCTGCTGCTCGAAGAGACGCATACGGCAGAAGGGATCAAACAGGATAGCCCTCATAAAGCGATGATTGCGGAGATGATCGGGCTCATGCGGCACGGTGGAGGCAGCGGTAGCGGTGGCGGTGGCGGTGGTGTAGACGGTGACCAAACCGCCGAGATTGATATCGAAGGCATCGCCCGCAGCTATGGCATGACGACCAAGTATGCACGGACGCTGTTTAAACAAGCGACGGGGCTGTCTTTGGCACGTTATCAGGCAACGCTTCGGATGGAGCGGGCGAAGGAGCTGCTGCGCCTTGGCGGATTGTCTATCGCCGAGGTGGCCGCCGAGTGCGGTTATGACGACCTCCACTACTTCAGCCGCCTCTTCAAGAAGCTTGAGGGGATGCCACCGAGGGCTTACGGCGACTCGCTGCGCGGCACTCCGCTGTAGATCTTTTCGCCATTTGTGCAAAAAGATGCGCCTATGCTCCAAATACACCGCCAGCCTGCCTGATGTAGGATGAACCTAGTGGAACGAAACGACAATTCGCTGGGAGGTTATCAGCCGATGAGCAAGAGGTATGAAGCGGCGGTTTATTATTTTCCGAATTATCACGTTGATCCGAGGAACGAAGCTTGGCACGGCAAAGCATGGACGGAGTGGGAGCTGACGAAGCTTGCAACGCCGCGGTTCGAGGGACATGAGCAGCCAAAGGTGCCGTTATGGGGCTATGAGGATGAAGCTGATCCTGCTGTTATGGCTCGCAAAATAGATGCAGCCGCTGACCACGGCATCGACGCTTTCATATTTGACTGGTATTGGTATGAGGATGGTCCGTATTTGGATCGCGCGCTTGAGAAGGGGTTTCTTGAGGCATCGAACAGTGATCGCTTGAAGTTCTCGCTCATGTGGGCGAACCATGATTGGATTGACATTCATCCGGCACAGCGGAGCAAGCCGCTTAATGTGCTGGCTGAAGGCATTGTTAGCAGGGCGGCGTTCACGCAGGCGACGGATCATATGATTCGGACGTATTTCGGCCGCTCGAACTACTGGCGCGTGGACGGCAAGCTGTACTTCTCGGTGTATGAAATGATGAGCCTCGTCAAAGGGCTTGACGGCATCGATAAGACGAAGGAAGCGCTGGATGATTTCCGCGATCGCGTGCGCGCAGCAGGTCTTGGCGAACTCCATCTGAACGCAGTCGTATGGGGCGTGCAAATTCTTCCCGGCGAGGAGCGGATCTCGAATCCGGCCGAGATGATTACGGCGCTCGGCATTGACAGCGTATCCTCGTACGTCTGGATTCACCATCAGGAGCTGCCAGTATTTCCTGAGACGCCTTATGCCGAGATTGCAGAGAAGTCGGCGGGCGACTGGGAGAAATTCAGCGCTGCCTACGGCGTGCCGTACCTCCCGAATGTAACGATGGGCTGGGATTCCTCGCCGCGCACGATACAGTCCGACGTCTATGAGAATCTCGGCTATCCGCATATGGCCATGTTGTCAGGCAACACGCCGGAGCGGTTCCAACAGTCGCTCCAGCAGATGAGAGCTTTTCTGGACCGTGACATCAATGGCTTCAAGGCATTCACGATTAACGCTTGGAATGAGTGGACCGAAGGCAGCTACTTGGAGCCGGATACGAAGCATGGCATGGCTTATTTAGAGGCGGTTAAGCGTGTGTTTGGCGGTTAGTAGAAAGAAGGTAATAAAAAAGTCGGTCCCCGATCTAATCAGGGACCGCCTTTTTATTCAATCTATCAAGCTAGCCTCAAGCAGCACCGCTTGCAGCTCCAGTTCTGCTTCCAGCAGGAGAGCGCTCGTTTCCGCGCGCTCGTCAGCCTGCAGCGCGGCTTGCAGCTGGCCCATTAATGCGCTGAGCTGATCGGCTCCGATGTTGGAGGCGACGCCCTTCAGCGTATGCACTTTCAGCACCGCCGACTTCAAGTCGCCTGCCACGAAAGCTTCGCGCGCCTCGTGCAGGCTGAACGCGTGCTTGTTCACGAACAGCCCAATAATCTGGCTGTACAAGGCGCTGTTGCCGCCAAGCCGTGCGACTGCAGTGGCTTGGTCAAGATGAGGCCCTATCTTGGCAGCCGCAGCAGCCGCTTCTGCCGCCCCGGCTGCCAGCTCCTGCTCCCGCGTTCGCTTCAAGAGGCGCTGGAGCATGCTGTACAGGTCGATCGGGTCGAACGGCTTGGTTAAATAACCGTCCATCCCCACTGATAATACTTGTTCCTCCACGCCTTTCATGGCATCCGCGGTCATCGCGATAATCGGAATTGTTTTACCCTGAGGTGATTGGCGAATCGCCTTGGTCGCTTCGTAGCCATCCATGACCGGCATTTGCAAATCCATCAGTATCGCGTCATACCGCTTCTCTGCCGCATAGCGAACAGCAATTTCTCCATTGCTCGCAACGTCGACCCCAATGCCGACTTCGCGCAGCAGTTCTTTGGCAACGAGCTGATTAATCTCGTTGTCCTCGACGAGCAGCAAGGTGGCATCCTTCAGCGATGCGAACTGGATCGAATAATCGGAAGTCGATCGCTTCGTGGAGAAGTGCGGCCGGAACAGTGTGATAATCTCGTTATAGAGCTGGGACTGGCTAATCGGATGAAGCAGCGCCTTGGCAACAGATTCGGACCGTGCCGCCATCTGCAGCTCGGACTCGTGATAGGCGCTAATTAAGACGATTGATTGGCTCGGCGATGTGAACGTCTCATGGATCGTATCGGCTAGCTCGAGCACATTTGCGCCATCCAGCCTCCAATCGAGGAAGATTAGATCGTACATTGCTCCGCGTGCAATGTTCTGCAAAGCTTCTTCCACGCTTTCCATCGTACTGACGATGAACTGGAACTGCTCGAGCTGACTCCGCAGGACTTTCTGCATCTGGCAGTCATCACAGATAATAAGGACGCGCAGAAACGTCAGCTGCGGACTGAGTTCTTGTGCTGCCATAGCGGGAGCTGAAGCTATTGTGAATGGTGCCTTAAACGTGAAGCTGCTCCCAATACCAACCTTGCTCTCTACCTCAATCTTCCCCCCCATCAGCTCCGCGAGATTTTTGCTAATGATTAGTCCGAGTCCGGTTCCTCCGAATTTGCGTGTCGTTGTCATATCCGCCTGTGTAAACTCTTTAAATAAGCTGCCAAGCTGCTCTTCGTTCATTCCAATGCCGGTGTCGCGAATGGTAAAGGAGATAACCGCCATCTGATCTCTCTCCAGAATTCGATTGACGGAGATCGTAATCTGCCCCTGCGAAGTAAACTTGACCGCATTATTAGCCAGATTCAGCACGATTTGCAGCACGCGGAAAGGATCGCCTACGAGCATCTGGGGCACATCGGGATGCACGAAAAAGTGGAATCGCAGCCCTTTCTCATTCGCTTTGAAGCTGATCATATTCGATACGTTATGCAGCACCTCGTACAGGTCGAATTCGACCTTCTCCAGAACGACTTTGCCTGCTTCGATCTTGGAGAAATCCAGAATGTCGTTGACGATGGCGAGCAAGCTCTTCGCTGCTGTAATGATCTTGTCAATGTAGCTGCGCTGCTGACTGTCGAGCCGGGACTGCTGCAAAATATAATTCAAACCGACGATTGCGTTAATTGGTGTACGGATTTCATGGCTCATCTGCGCGAGAAACTGGCTTTTGGCGCGGTTGGATGCATCGGCTACCTTCCGTTTCTGCAGATCGGTAATGTCAACGGCGTTTCCGATGATGTCGATTAGCTGCCCGTTCTGAATGACTGGCTGCAAGGTGACGTGTACGGAGATTCCGGCCATTGTCGTTTCATACGAGATGGTCTCGTTATTGGAGAACCTGTCATAGTTCCTGTCTAGAAAATTAGCGAAGTCATCCTGGAATAGGCTCGTCTCGGCAAAAGATTTATTGAACAGCATGGAAGGAAGGAGACCGAGATGCTTCAGCAGCTGCCCTTCCGCAAGATTGTAATAGTAGGTGCCGTGCTTGCGCTGGAAACGGAATGTAAGCCCGGGCTGCATACGCAGCATGCTGATCATATCTTGCTCCACTTGTGCGATACGTCTCTTGTTGTGGTGGTTGTGGATTAAGTAATAAAGAAAGGCTGCAATAAAGAGGGTGTAGCAGGTTTGGCTGATGATGTAGGTCAAGAAGTCCTCTAAGGTAATCTGTTTCATTAGCCATAACGCAAAGTAGTAGTAGTTGAGAAGGAATAAAGCACCGATGACCCATTTTACCCAGTAATTCTTGAAGCGTTGGAATAGATAGCCGGTGCCGAGAGCAGCCGAGAAACCAAGTGTCAGCAGCAGCGGGTTAATAGACCCTTCCTTCAAAAAGCGTCCGATATAAACGACGATAAGCTCTGCAACCGCTCCAAGCGGTCCGCCGAAGTACGCGGCCATCATCAAGGCGATACCTCTCATGTTAAGCGGCGTTCCACTGTTAAAGGTGATGCTGAAGAACAGCAAGATGATGCCCAGAACGCCGAACACTGCGCCTGCGGTCAGCTTATATTTCCATGTTGGTTTCGGACTGCGTTCATCGCGAATGAGGAAGGGGGAGACGAAGAATATATAGACCGACAAAATAGCGAAATTAAGTATTAAGTCCCTAAGCAAACGCGGTTCACCTCCGAGTACGATGTCCTATCTACTGTAACGCATAACGGGATTAGCTGTATAGAATCTGTTTGCTGGAGATGACAGATCTGGAGTGGGAGCGAGGGAAATGTGTCAGATATAAAAAAATCCCTTCATAGAGAAGAGATTCAGGTACGATTCGGGTGCGGTGGTGTATGAAGTTAAGCCGCTCTTGGCTGAGCTCTTCTTACGAGCAGGAAGTAGAGCAAGAGCGCGCTAACATCCAGCGCGGCAATGATCAGTCCCATCGGGATTGCCGTCCCGCTGCCGGCGATGCCGACGAATGGAGCAACGATTGAGCCGAACATGAAGGACATGAGTCCTTGGAGCGCTGATGCGCTGCCGGCTGCTTGCCCTTGATTCCGCATCGCAAGCGAGAAGCCCATCGTCGTGACCAACCCGACGCTTGCAACGACGAAGAAGAGCGGGATAAGCACGAGCACGAGGCTGGCATGAGCGAGCAGCATCGCGAGCAGGGCGACGCCGCCGATTGCAGCGATGCCAAGGCCACTGACGAGCAGTTTCGCTTCATTGAAGCGGCCTGCGAGTCGACCAGCCACTTGGCTGGCGAGAATAATGCCGAGCCCGTTGATGGCGAAGCAGACGCTGAACATTTGCGGCGATATGCCGTAAATATCCTGCAGCACGAACGGCGAGCCGGAGATGTAAGCGAACATGGCCGCCATGACGAAGCCCTGCGCAAGCGCGTAGCCCATGAACACGCGGTCGGTCAGCAAGCGGCGGAACGTAATGACCGTGTTCCAGATGCCGCCCTTCGCCCGGCGTTCGCGCGGCAGCGTCTCCGGCAAGCCGAGCAGCACGGCGAGGAACATGACAAGCCCGATGGCGGCAAGCACGATGAACACGCCCTGCCAGGTCGTGAAGTGCAGCAGCTGCCCGCCAACAATCGGCGCGGCGATCGGCGCAATGCCGTTAACGAGCATGAGCAGCGAGAAGAATTTGGTCAGCTCGGGACCGGCGTACAAGTCGCGCACGATTGCGCGTGCGATGACAATACCCGCCGAGCCGGCGAGCCCTTGAATGAAGCGCAGCACGATGAAAGTGCCAATCGACGGCGCAATGGCGCAAAGCAGCGAGGACACGGCGTATAGGATGAGGCCGGTCAGCAGCGGGCCTCTTCTGCCGCGCACATCGCTGATCGGGCCGGCGAAGAGCTGGCCGATTGCAAGTCCGATGAGACAGGCCGTTAAGCTGAGCTGCGCGAGCGAGGTGCTCGTATGCAGATCGTCAGCGAGCTTCGGCAGCGCAGGCAAGTACATATCGAGCGAGAGCGGGCCGAATGCGCTGAGCGAGCCAAGCACCGCTGCGGTCCATAGCCGCCGGGAGCGGGGCATGGCAGCGGATAAGCCGGTCGGTTGATCGTTTATCATAGAACGAATAATTCCTTTCTTTACTTGTGTGGAGTAATACCCTTGCGGGCAGGCCGATTACAGGACGAAGACCATTATAGAACTGCCCCTAGAGGCTGTCAACGAATGCATGGAGGCGGTAGTGAATAGGTGTGGAAACGTTGGGAGCACAGGAGGAATGAACCAAGTGGGAAGCTGGCATACTATCCCTGATTAGCAAAGGGAGGCATTGTTATGATCAATTGGCATTGGCGATCTATGCGCAATACAGGGCTCGCGGCAGTCTTGCTGCTGTCATTCACGGCTTGCGGCAAGAATAATGAGTCGGGCAACAATGTAGCGGAAGCTCCTGGCAAGAATCTGCTCGAGTCCATTAAGGGGAGCGGCGAGATCAAGATCGGGACGGAAGGGACCTATGCGCCCTTTACGTTTCATGATAAGGACGGGAAGCTGACCGGCTTCGATGTTGAAATTGCGGAGGAAGTGGCGAAGCGGATCGGCGTTAAGCCGAATTTTATCGAGACCAAATGGGACGGCATGCTGGCGGGGCTTGATGCGAAGCGGTTCGATATGGTTGCTAATGAGGTGACGATTCGGGAGGACCGTCAGGAGAAGTATGATTTCTCCGACCCGTATATCGTTTCGAAGGCCGTCCTCATTGTGAAGGACAGCAACACGGATATTAAGAAGCTGGCTGATTTGAAGGGCAAGAAATCGGGGCAGTCGCTTACGAGCGACCTCGGCGATATTGCCAAGGGCAACGGTGCCGAAATCGTGCCGATCGACGGCTTTAACCAAGCGATTGACCTTCTAGTATCGGGACGGATTGACGCGACAATTAACGATAAGCTGAGCTTCCTCGATCTGAAGAAGCAGAAGCCGGATGTGCCGATCAAAGTGGTCGATGAGACGAACAATGCTTCTCAGAGCGGGCTGTTGTTCCATAAGGGTAATCCGGAGCTTGTGAGTGCGGTGAACAAAGCGTTGTCGGATATGAAGGCGGACGGGAAGTACCTAGAGATATCGTCAAAATATTTTGGCGAGGATGTATCGAAATAATGAAGGCGGTTAGTCTTTATGGGTGATCGAGAGCGGCTATGGCATATCTTCGTCGATTCGTTTCTGCCTCTTCTGCATGCGGCGGTTGCTTATACCGTACCATTGACATTAATTTCGTTCGCGCTCGGCCTGCTGCTTGCGCTGGTGACTGCGCTGGTACGCATATCCGATATTCCCGTGCTGACTGCGATCGCGCGCTTCTATGTGTGGATTATTCGTTGTACGCCGCTGCTGGTGCAGTTGTTTATTATTTTCTACGGACTACCGAGCTTAGGCATTGTTATTGATCCGTTCCCGGCAGCGATTATCGGCTTCACGCTGAGTGTCGGCGCGTATGGCTCGGAAATCATTCGTGCGGCGATTATTTCGATTTCGCCAGGGCAGTGGGAAGCAGCGTTCTCGCTAGGGCAGACAAGGGTGCAGGCTTTGCGCCGAATCATTTTGCCGCAGGCTGCTCGGGTGTCGGTGCCGCCGCTATCGAATTCGTTCATTAGTTTGGTGAAGGATACCTCACTGGCGACAACGGTGACATTCATCGAGCTATTCGGGAAGGGGCAACAAATTACGGCGGCGGTGTACGAGCCGTTGCTTATTTATTGTGAGGTCGCGCTCATCTATCTCATGCTCTGTACGGTGCTGTCTGTGCTGCAGCGCAGGCTTGAGCGATATTATGAACGGTTCGAGACGCGGTAAAAGGGAGCGGGTGGTGGTAAGCAATGGCGATGATAGAGGTACGCGGCCTGACCAAAGCTTTCGGTGAGCAGACTGTGCTGAAAGGCATCGATTTGACGCTTGAGCGGGGGAGTGTGCTCGTCATTATCGGCCCGTCCGGCTCTGGCAAGTCGACGCTGCTGCGCTGCCTGAATGTGCTGGAGACGCCCTGTGCAGGAACAATTGCGATCGGCGATGCGAACATCTCGTTCGCGAGAGGCGTTAAGATGAAGCAGGCCGATCTGCTTACGCTGCGGCGGCAGTCGGGGATGGTGTTCCAAGCTTATCACCTCTTTCCTCATCTGACAGCGGTGCAGAATGTGATGGAAGGTCAAGTGACGACGCTGCGTCGGTCGAAGGCGGATGCGAGAGAGCGGGCGATGGCGCTGCTCACGAAGGTTGGGCTTCGGGAAAAAGCAGACTCCTACCCGCATCAATTATCCGGTGGGCAGCAGCAGCGGGTGGGCATTGCGCGGGCCATGTCAATTGACCCGCAGCTGCTCTTGTTTGACGAGCCGACCTCGGCTCTTGATCCCGAGCTTGTGCGGGAGGTGCTGAAGGTCATCCGCGAGCTCGCCAAGGAGGGGCGGACGATGATGATCGTCACGCATGAGATGAAGTTCGCCCGCGAGGTGGCGGACCGGATTATTCTTATTGATGAAGGCGTCATCGTAGAGGAAGGCCGACCTGATCAGCTGTTCGGCAGTCCAACACAGGAGCGGACGAGGCAATTTCTATCCAGGCTGATGGACTGGTGAACGGGGCGATTAGTCTCACGCGCCTATCAGTGAGTAGCAAGCGGCGGTAGAGCAGGAGCTCTTCCGTTTTTTTGTGCTGTATGGCACGCTGGAGTCCAGGCTGGCTGGGAGAACACATACGTGTTCTCAGCAACCAAAACGCTTCGAAAGTTGGGTGAGAGCACAAATACGTTCTCTCACTGCCGGAATTGAGCAAACTAATCAACCTTCTGATGCTGAGAGAACACATACGTGCTCTCAGCAACCAAAAAGCGCGGAAAGTTGGCCGAGAGCACATATATGTGCTCTCACCGCCGGAATTGAGCAAACTAACCAACCTTCTGAAGCTGAGAGAACACATACGTGCTCTCAGCAACCAAAAAGCGCGGAAAGTTGGCTGAGAGCACAAATACGTTCTCTCGCTGCCGGAGCCTAACAAACTAATCAAAGTTCTGAAGGGAGGTAGCCAGTCCCGAGAGAGGGAAAAACCTCTCTCAGAGAGTCAAAAGCGTAAAAACCCCCACAAAGAGAGGAAAAAGTCTCTCTCAAGAGCCAAAACGGCTGTGGAAGAGAGGCACTCTGCCTCGAGAGAGTGAAAATCCTCTCTCAGCGGTCCAAAATCGTAAAAACCCCGCAAAGAGAGTGAAAAGCCTCTCTTTGCGTCAGAATCGTGTGAGCCACCGGCCAACTCCATTCGTCCCTATCCCTCGCCGTGCCCTCGCACAGCTGCACTCGTCCCCATCACCTCACCATGCCCTATTACACAACTGCCTCGCGTCTCCCCTCGCCGTGCCCTATCGCACAGCTGCTTCGCACCCGCCATCTCGCCCCAATCGCACAGAGTTTACTCGCTACTCTCTACCCATCCCCCCACACACCAAATAGGCGCCAGGCGTTTGTCTGCACCGGACAACTATCAATCAGAGATATACATCAATAATTGATAGGAGATGGTTTTCATAGAGTTTAGGATATTGACCAGTACGAGCCATCTGCCATGCACATATATATACAGTACATAACTGCCGTAGCAGGCATGCGAGGGGAGGGAATCTATGAAAATAAACAGCCGAGGTGGGCGTTATCAAGAAGGTTCCGAAAGGAGAATAGAAAAGTAGAGAAACTTGAAAAGAGGGTAAAACATGCACGACATCATGGAGATTCTGACCATATGCATATTCTTCCTGACCATCGGCTTCATTTTCTGGAAACCGAATATCAATGAGGCGATACCAGCTACCGTAGGCGCCGCGCTGGTGCTTCTGACCGGCACCGTATCGCTCTCCGACCTCGGGGCCATTACAGAGACCATCGGCGGTGCCGCCATCACCATTATGGCGACCATCGTCATGGCGATCGTCCTGGAAAGCTTCGGCTTCTTTCACTGGTCGGCTGAGATTCTGACCCGCCAGGCGCGGGGCTCCGGCATTCGCTTGTTTTGGCTGACGAACCTGTTTTGTTTTCTGATGACACTCTTCGTCAACAACGACGGCAGCATCCTCATCACCACACCGATTCTGCTCATGATTCTGAAGAACATGGGTCTCAAAAATCATCAAAAAATTCCTTATCTGCTCTCAGGCGCATTAATCGCCACCGCATCCAGCGCACCAATCGGCGTCAGCAACATCGTTAACCTCATCGCGCTCAAGATCGTCCACATGAGCCTCTATATGCAAGCGGCTATGATGTTCATTCCGGCATCGCTCGGGCTGCTGCTGCTCGCCTTTCTGCTATTCGCCATCTTTTACCGCACCTTGCCGAAGAAGCTACCTGAAATACCTGCATGGAAGCTAACGCCCGGAGGCCACCCGCTTAAAGGGGAGGCACCGCGGATACAAGAGAACCGTCCGAAACTCATGCGTAACATTCTTATCTTTGTTTTCTGTGTTCGAGTTAGCTTGTTTGTCGCTTCGTACTTGCATTTTCCAGTATCCCTAATGGCTGTCATTGGCTCTGCTTTCCTGCTCACCTGGCGCTGGATTTACTTCAAAGTGTCGCCAGGCGATATGCTGAAGAAGACGCCGTGGTATATTCTGATCTTCGCTTTCGGTATGTATGTCATCATCTATGGATTGAAAAATATCGGCTTGACCGAATGGCTCATCCACTTCCTGCAGCCGCTTGTTTCCGGAAGCATGCTGCATGCGAGCGTATTGATGGGCGGACTGCTCAGTGTAATGTCCAATATGTTTAATAATCATCCGGCGTTAATGGTCGGAACGCTCACCTTAACGAATATGGGACTTGACCCGCTCACGCTGAAGATCTCCTATCTTGCAAGCGTAATCGGAAGCGACGTCGGCTCGCTCCTTCTGCCGATTGGCACACTGGCTACCATTATGTGGATGCACATTATTAAGAAAGGCGGCATCAAGTTTACCTGGGGCCAATATTTGAAAGTAACGATATTGGTTATTCCGATTACGGTGCTGTTTACGCTCGTGCTGTTGAACTACTGGGTGATCTGGTTATTTTAATTATTTAACAATGGAGGGGAGGTGTTGATTTGAACGAGTTCAAGTTGTTAGTGGGTGAGAAGGTGGTTATCGAGGTTTCAGGTAAGCGTCGGCTGTCTGGAAAGTTAATCGACGTCGGTTCCGACATCGTTGTCTTGCTGCATCAGCAGCGGTATCTCTACATTCCGTTTATGCATGTACACAATCTGAAGGCAGACGGCTTGTCTGGGGAAGGAAGTGAGAGCGGCGACCAGTCTGGCGCGCCATCGATCGGACTGCAAGTGGAAGAGTTGACTGTTGCGAAAATATTGCAGGAAGCCAAAGGGCTATTCGTCGAGATTTACATCAGCGGAAGCAAGTCAATACACGGTTATTTAAACGGTGTCATGAACGATTATTTTACACTCTACTCGCCTATATACGGTACGGTCTATGTAGCTCTGAACCATATGAAGTGGTTAATACCTTATCCAATGTCGCATGTTCCTTATTCAAGGAGTACAAGCACTGCAACGATGGGGCAGGCACAGCAGAATCTCGCCAAGACGTTCGAGGATACGCTGAAAAAAGAGGAAGGCAAAGTGGCAGTCATTAATCTGAGCGGCGCATCCGAGAGGATCGGCGTCATCAAGCGAGTAACCGGTGGCATCATTGACGTTGTCGATGCAGACGGCAACAGCACACTGCTCAATATCGTGCATGTGAAGTCGATGGTTAGACCGAAGTAGGCAATGCAGGAGGCTATGGGGATGAACGCTGTATTTATGCTCCTATCCCCAAAAAAAAGAGACCTTCTATAGAAGGTCCGAAAAGAGATTCATGCACACAATAGTTTATGTAAACAAGAGAGAGAAAGCGTGGGTGATTTGTCCACCAAGACAAGCCGGCACATTAAAATAGGTGAGAGACAGTTATTACGGGGGCTGCTAGGGAGGCGGTCCCTTATTATTTGGTTTGTCTCTGTGAATCAATTATTCTATAAAAATATGATATAATTGGCAGACAACAGAATGGCTTGCAAGGGCGGTCGGCTAATCTCCCGGAAGGGAGGTGATGCTTGTGGAGACTAAGGACGTTTTGACCCTCATGATCGGATTCGGTTCGATGCTTATCGCACTTATTTCGCTGATTGTGATGATCTACGCACTTCTCCAGAACCAAAAGAAATAGACCGCCCTCGCCAAAGGTCGCGGTCTATTTCTGTCCGTTAACACCTTAATTGCCGACCGCCCTTAAAAGCGGCTGTTGTACAGGGAGTCGTGCTGCTCCAACAGCGCGACTCCTTTTGTTATATCTATGCAACAGTATACCATATTACGTACTAAAGTACGTAATGGGATGCACGAAACGGCTTGAAAGTGTGAGGTGCATTATAGTGAGCTGCCCAGCTCCATATGAGCGCAAAGAAGCCAACTAGTATCTCTCCTAGATTGAGATTTTACTTTAATTTACATTCCAACTGTAGAAGAAAAGAAGGAATTCCGACAGATTTTGTCGAATAAATGACTATCGGCTCGAAGGGGGCAGGTAGTATGATCCGTACAAAAGGTTTATCAACTCGCTTCATGGTCAGCGGAATCGTCGTATTATCTGTTTTCATTACAGTTGTGATTAGTCTTATAACAAGCTATCGCAGCGAGAAGAAGTCACTCATTACGATGAGTTATCAGATGAACGCCATGTATACGAGCAAAATCGCAGCTACCGTCAATGAACTGTTCACCGCCCAGAACGCCAGCTTGAAGGTGTATGCGGAGCAGATCAGCAAGCATTGGAATATGGCGGATTTGGACGAGCAGGCTGCATATATCCAGCGCACGAATCCGATGTTTAATACGATTGTCATTATCACTAAGAACGGTATCTTGCGAAGCATGTCGCCAGCGATGTCGCCTTCTCTGTTGGGTAAGAAGATAAATACGCAAGGTACGCTGCAAGCGCTGAGGGAGCGTAAGCCACTCCTATCCGAGCCTTATATCAGTGCGGCAAATTCACTCATTGTGATGATCAGCCATCCGGTCTATGACGCAAACGGTCAGTATTTGGGCTTTATCGGCGGAACGATTCGGTTGCATGAATCGAATTTGCTCAATGCCATTCTTAGCGAGCAGGAGAATGCGTCTGCAGGCAGCGGCTCCTATTCCTATGTTGTCAGTTCAACCGGAGCTCTGCTCTATCATCCAAAGAAGAGCAGGATTGGCGAGCATGTTCTGAGCAACCCGATCTTCTCCGAGCTGGCTGCAGGCCGCAGCGGCACGAAACGAATTACGAATAGTGAAGGCATCGACATGTTGGCCAGCTATACCTATATCAAAGAAACGGGCTGGGGTATCGTCTCTCAGACTCCGACCTCTGTGGTCCTTGAGGCAGCTAGGCGTCCCATGATGCATATCGCAACTTACGTCGTATCCATCATGCTCGTTATCTTGATCGCGATCTATTGGCTAATTGGCAAGATGTCGCAGCCGTTTGCGAAGCTCGCACAATATGCTGCGCTGCTCTCAACGACGAAGTCGCTGCGGGCGGACGTGCCTCGCATTCACTCGTGGAACAGCGAGGCGAACGCGCTGCATCGAGCCTTCGTGATGGCAGTCAGCCGGATTCGCATGCAGCTCGATCACCTGTCGCTGGAAGCGCAGACCGATGCGCTAACCGGACTGAACAACCGCCGGACGATGGACAAGTATATCGGGACTTGGCTCGCAAGGGAAATCCCGTTCACGATCCTGCTGCTCGATCTGGATCATTTCAAGCAAGTCAATGACAATTATGGTCACGAGAAGGGCGACGAGGTGCTGAAGTTTCTCGCTTCGAGCATGAGGGAGCTGTTCGAGGAAAATCATATTTGCTGCCGCTATGGCGGTGAAGAGTTCGTCGTGCTGCTGCCGGAGACGAATGAGGATGAGGCGGTTCACCGCGCGAATAAGCTGCGCCGCTTCATGGCGGAGACGAACAGCCCGGTTGGCAGGCCGGTCACGCTGTCCATCGGCTTGGCGAGATACCCGGATTCGGCACATGATGCCGAGGCGCTGTTCCGCAGTGCGGATGAGGCGTTGTACCGTGCGAAGCATCTAGGGCGTAACCGAATCGAATCGGCGGGCAGTGCAGTCAGCGTGTCGTAGAGGAATAGAGATGAAATTGAGTTGAAATACAGAAGGGCTGACCATTAGCTGGTCAGCCCTTCTGTATGACTGCGAAGAATGTGCCGCGCGTTATCGGCCGACTTCGGCGAATAATAGTAATAGCCTTGAATCTCGTGGCACTCGCCTTTCTGCAAGAAGGCGAGCTGCTCGCTAGTTTCGACGCCTTCGGCGATGATCGTCAGCTCCATATGTTTGGCTAGCAGCAGCATCGCCAGTATGATAGCCTCGTCCTTCGGCTCCTTGCCAATCCCAATGACGAAGGAACGGTCGATCTTGATCTTGTCGACGGGCAGACGTTTCAAGTAGCTCAGCGACGAATAATGCGTGCCGAAGTCATCGATGGACACGCGAACATTATCGCTCCGCAGTTCCTGCAAGACGGTGGCGTTGTTGTCGTGCATCGCCATGTTCTCGGTGATTTCTAGCTCCAGATACGAGGGATCGAGCCCAGTATCGGAGAGGATCGCTTTCACTGTCGCCGCCAGATCGTAGCGTGGCGAGAACTGCCGCGCCGACAGATTAACCGCGATAGTGACTGGCGGCAAGCCCGCATCCTGCCAGGCTTTGTTCTGCGCGCAGGCGGTGCGCAGCACCCATTCGCCGATCGGAATCATAAGCCCTGATTCTTCGGCGATCGGAATGAAGACGGCCGGAGAGATAGGGCCGATCTTCGGGTGATTCCAGCGCAGCAGCGCTTCAAGGCCCGCGATTCGCCCAGAGGCAAGCTCAATCTGCGGCTGATAATGCACCTCGAACTCCTGATGGTCGAGTGCACGTCGCAGACTGTTCTTGATGTAGATCTTTTGCTGCAAATCGGCACCCAGCGTATCGTCGTAGATCCGATAGGTGTTCTTGCCTTCTTCCTTCGCCTGATACATCGCCGCATCTGCGAATTTCATGAGCGTATCGGCATCCTGGCTATGGTCGGGGAAGATCGTAATACCGATGCTGGCCGTGACGAAATATTCAACCTGCTGCAGGACGAACGGTTCATAGAACAGGTTGATCAGCCTCTGTGCGAGCTGATGCACCTGCGTCATATCGGTTAGCATAGGCAAAATAATCGTAAACTCATCTCCGCCAATCCGTGACAGCGCCTCCCCTTCAATTAACGGCTGCTTCAGACGCTGACCGACTTCCTGCAGCAGCAGATCGCCAAAGGAATGGCCGAGCGTATCATTAATCAGCTTGAATTGGTCGAGGTCAATGAAGAACAGCGCGAACCGCTCGTCGCGCGTTGTATGGGAGATGACGATGGAGTCAAGGCGATCCTGAAAAAACATCCGGTTATGCAGTCCTGTCACCGTATCGTGGAACGCGACCTTACGCAAATTCCGCTCGCTTCCTTCGAGCATAAGGTACTGCTTGCGCAGCTCATCCTCCGCCGCGCTAAGCTTATCGAAGGTGGCGGCCAGCTGCGTATTTGCGATCAACAGGTTGCTTGTCCGTTCCTTCACCATCGCTTGGAGCTTATGCTTCTGGGTAAGCTGCAGGTAAATAATATAGATGAGCAAAGCGCAGCCGAGCGAGCATAGCAGCCGCAGAATGCGAATTCTCGTATCAATGAGGTTTGATTTGACCGCGATCGGCACGGCTGCCAGCTGCCATGAGCCTTCAGTCAGGGTCACGGTCGTGAGCTGCGGCGAGCGATCGAACAGCGAGTTGTCTCCGTATATCGTGTTCCCATTTGCTCGCACCGCAATTTCAATGCCTTTATTCTCTTTCGTCAAGCCGGCTTCAGCGAGAATGGGAGGTACGTCAAGCACAACGGAGACGAAGCCCCAGAACTTGTCATGCGCGAGAACCGACTGCCTTGTCAGGATGCCTAGCCCGCCTTGCGTCAGCTCGAAAGGGCCTAGAATCGTTTTTTGTTGAGTTCGCATCGTCCGCAGCGCATTCTCGCGTATGGCGGTATTCGCATCTGTGAAGAGGTTCAATCCGATGATGCTCTCATTGCTGGCAAGAGGATAGACATATGCGGCGATGCCGCCGGGGTAGACGGATAAATTGCGGATGCCCTGCATCTTGTGGACAAAATTAGCGGCGAATGATTCGAATTGACTGTGGCTTAGCGTACTGCCGCTCATAAGCGACGTATCGACAAACGCCTTTAGCCCGTCAGAAAGGAGCATTCTTCGCTCGAGCGCAAGTTTGAGCGAGGAGGCATTGGCGGCCAGCTCGACGGATGCATCATGATCGAGATCCTTGCGCATCCACTGGCTGTAGGCGGCTGTCGCCCAGTAGAAGCTGCTGCCAAGCAAGACCGTGAGAAGCAAGATAAGGAGCCAAATTCTGCGCGGTGTCCGATATCGCAGAGGGGCATGCTGGGGTAGCAGCGTATCCATAATGTAATCGCCCCTTTAATAATCATTCCTAGTACAGCAAGCAATTCGGCATAAATCGACAAATTCCTTCCAAGTTCGGTATAATTGACTGCCATGGAAGTGATAAATTATTGCATTAGGGTCAACATAGAGCTGGTCCGATTCGATTATGATAGAAATACATAGCCCAAACCGAAAGGAAGAGGATTGTTATGAATAGATGGCATCTGCTGCCGAAGGTTGATCTGCATGTTCATTTGGATGGGAGCTTGCGTCCGGACACGGCGATAGCTATTGCCGCAGCTGAGGGCATCGAATTGCCTGTCCGCGATGAGGCAGGATTGATTCCGTATATGCAGGTGGATGACGAATGCCGCAGCTTGCCGGAATACCTCAGCAAGTTCGATTTTACGACCCAGTTCATGCAGTCTGCCGCAGCACTCGAGCGTGTTGCTTACGAGACGCTGGCTCAGGCGGCTTCGCATAACTGCCGGTACATCGAGGTGCGTTTCGCGCCGCAGCTGCATCGCCGCCGGGGCTTGCAGCTTGATGAGACCATCCATCATGTTATCGCGGGGATGAAGCGGGCCGAGCAGGAGTTCGACATTGTCGGCCGCGTGATTGCGATCTGCATGCGGCATCATGGACAGCTGGAGAATCTGGAGGTTATTGAAGCGGCTGCGAAGTTTGAAGGGAAGGGGCTCGTGGCCGCCGATTTGGCTGGCGATGAAGCGTCGTTCCCGCCGGAGCTGTTCCGCGAGGTGTTCGCGCTGGCGCATAAGCGCTCCCTGCCGGTGACCATTCATGCCGGAGAGGCGGCCGGAGCTCAGAACGTCTATGAAGCGGTGAAGAACCTGGGTGCATCGCGGATCGGGCATGGCGTACGGCTTCGGGAAAATCCAGCGATTCTGCAGATGATACTGGATCAGCGTATCCCGCTCGAAATGTGCCCGGTGAGCAACATTCAGACGAAGGCGGTAGCGGACTGGGATGTGTATCCGATCCGCGAGTATTTCGAGAAGGGACTGCTCGTGACGCTGAATACGGACAATCCGAGCGTCTCTGGCACCGACATTACGCGTGAATACCGGATTGTGTCGGAGCGGTTTGATTTTACGGACTCGGAGCTTACCGCAATTGTTCGTAACGGCGTCAACGCGGCGTTTCTCGAGGATTCGGCGAAGAAGGCGCTGAAGCAGCGCGTGGAGCAGGATTTGGCCGCGCTCGGCATAAAATAAATACGAGCATCCGTTCGTAATTGGAAGGTTTTTGCAGCTGCAGTAACGAACTAGTAGATGGATGGTTTGACCGTAGTGGACCATACCACACTTGTTCGAGGGGGCAGCCAAAAGTCATGGGGAAACGGATCGTACTGTTAATCGGAACGAATAAAGGGTTATTTCAATATTCATCCGACTTGGCTCGAAGGGATTGGCAGCTGAAAGGACCTTTCCTGGCGGGCTGGGAAGTGTACAGCGTGCTTGGCGACAGCAGGGGCGAGGACGGAAGCAATCGGATTATTGCAGGTACTTCGCATGCGGCATACGGTGCATCCATTCGGGTTTCCGATGATTTTGGCGAGAACTGGCGGCAGATTGAACATGGCCCCTCCTATTCGGCTGAGAGTGGATTCTCGCTCAATCGCATTTGGCAACTGATCCCTGGGGCAGCGTCCGAACCGAACACGCTATATGCTGGCGCTGAGGAAGCAGGGCTCTTCGTGAGCCATGACCGTGGCGAGCATTGGCGAGAGCTGCAAGGCTTGACGCAGCATCCGACCCGGCCGAATTGGTTCCCTGGCGCAGGCGGTATGTGCTTACATACGATTATCATTCACCCAACGAATAAACAGCGGATGTGGGTAGCGATGTCGGCAGTCGGCGTCTTCCGGACGGATGACGGAGGCGAGACATGGCAAGCGCGGAACAAAGGTTTGTCTCGTGTCCCTACCGGACAGCCCGAAGATGAAGTGGGCCGCTGCGTGCACAAAATGGTCCTTGATCCGGTAAACCCGGATGTCCTCTATATGCAGGAGCATGGCGGCGTATTTAAATCCGTAGATGGCGGCGACAATTGGTTTGCAATCGAGAAAGGGCTTACGCTGCAGGATGGCGACGCACCGTTCGGATTCCCAATTAGCGTATCGCCAAACGGCGACCTGTTCCTTGTACCGCTTGAGAGCGATGAGCGGCGTTCAATGAGAGGCGGCAAGCTTCTCGTATATAGCATGCGTCCAGACAGCGATAGCTGGGAGCCAATCGGCGACGTTATGCCGGACGAGCAACGGCATGTGAGTGTGCTGCGCGATGCGATGACCGTGGATGGGCTCGAGCAGTATGGACTCTATTTCGGTACGACATCCGGCGAAATCTTCTGCTCGCTCGACCGAGGCGTGACGTGGGACCGACTGCCGGGGCAGTTCTCCCGCATTCTTACCGTGAAAACTTGGATTGTTGAGGAGTAGTGAGCTAGGCGTGCGAATAACAGTAACCGTTCCTATGCTGCTGAGTGATTGTACGAAGGGTCGATCTGCTTTTGAACTCGAGGCGCAAACGTTGCAAGGCGCTCTGCGGCAGCTTGTAACGGATTATCCGCTGCTCAAAGTGCATATCTACAACGAGCATGGCGAAGTGCGGAAGCATGTGCTGCTCTATTACAATAATGACAACATCGCTTGGCTGGACCGACTCGACATCCCGTTAGCAGCAGGGGACAAGCTGCGCGTGCTGCAAGCTGTGTCTGGCGGCTAGATTCACCAGAGGTATTCCTATAAAAGAAAGTAGTAACAGAAAAGGAGCAAACGAATTTGGAACAATCGCCATCATTGCAATCGGGACAGCGAGAGCGCTATTCGCGGCAGATGCTGTTCCCGCCGATCGGGCAGAGCGGGCAACAGAAGATCGCAGCCGCCACAGTCGTCGTGGTCGGCATGGGCGCGCTCGGCACCGTCATCGCCAATCATATGGCGAGAGCGGGCGTTGGCAAGCTGCGCATCATCGACCGCGACTACGTCGAGCGCAGCAACTTGCAGCGGCAAATGCTGTACGACGAAGATGACGTGCAGCAGGTGCGGCCGAAGGTTGTCGCTGCCGAGCGGAGGCTCTCGCGCGTTAATAGCGACATTACGATCGAGCCGATTGTCTCGCATGTGACAGCGGATAATGCTGAAGCGCTGATTACAGGCGCTGATCTGGTGCTCGATGGCACAGATAACTTCCAGACGCGTTTGCTCCTGAACGATGTCTGCTTCAAGCTCGGCATTCCGTTCATCTACGGCGGTGCTGTTAGCTCCAATGGCATGACCGCGGTGTTCATTCCCGGTCAGACCTCCTGCCTGCGCTGCCTGCTCGGTTCCGGCGACAGCGGCAGCGGCGGCGATACTTGCGATACCGTCGGCGTCATCTCGCCGATTATCGATATCATCGCTTCCTTGCAAGCGGTCGAAGCGCTGAAGATCATGGTCGGCGCAACCGGGGCGCAGCGCCAAGGGCTGCTATCGCTGGAGATTTGGCAGCATCAGATGATGGATCTGAAGTTGCCTCCCCAGAGGGCGAACTGCCCGACCTGCAGCCTGAAGCTGTACCCATCGCTGCAGGCGGATGAAGCCGATCATCGCAGCGCTGTCACCTTGTGCGGCCGCGAGACGGTACAGATCAGCGGCAAGCATCCGCTTCAGCTCGAGCGTATGGCCGAGCGGCTCGAGCGATCCTGTACCGTGACCCGCAATCCATATTTGCTGAAGGCGGAGCTGCCCGAGGGCGAACGGCTTGTCCTGTTCCCGGATGGGCGGGTGCTCGTCCAAGGGACTGAAGATTTGGCGCGTGCGCAAACGTTGTATGACCGGTACATCGGGTCATAATTTATTTTTTGGTAAACCGTGTATAGAGGAGGTCTCGTGCGCATATAATAGCAGAGGGCAAGGGTTTTCCCGGTTCTCTGCCTAGGTGCCCGAGGCCTAAGAAGTTCGTTGCTTTTCAACTGTAGATATGCTAATATGATCTTAGTCATAAAAGAACCTGAATTCACATATTGAAAAGGGTTGTCATTTGTGCGAGATGGTACCTTTTTCAATGTGTGATTTTTTTATTTGTCGTAAACGAATAAAAAGTACATGTTAATTTAATTTTGGAGGTAATTCCCCATGCAACAAGGAACAGTTAAATGGTTTAACGCTGAGAAAGGTTTCGGCTTCATCGAAGTTGAAGGCGGCAACGATGTATTCGTACACTTCTCCGCAATCGTAGGCGAAGGCTTCAAAACTCTTGACGAAGGCCAACGCGTTGAATTCAACGTTGTTCAAGGCAACCGTGGACCACAAGCAGAGAACGTTGTAAAACTGTAGTTTTATAGCGATCAATGAAACTGCCCTTAACATTTGTTAAGGGCAGTTTTTTTATTGTTCATAATAGCGGGTCAACTCGATTGGGATGTTATTGCGCATAAAATACGTGTCGATCGACTCGCCTTCATCAGGTGGTTCATTGTGCAGCAGCAGTTGAACCGCGAATTCATTCGCTTCCGTCTCATATCGCCCCGCAACGAAGAAGGAACGTTCGTCCAAGAAGAACCGGCTAATTCCCCGATGTAGCTGGTCATGTCCGAGCTCGTGCGCACAGACAACCCGCTGCCACACGTCGGACAGGTTCTGGTTAATCGCGATAAATCTCCGCCGCAGAGTGCGAAGATAGTAGCCTCGGCAGTTGTCCGGCAGGTCAAGAAACTGAACGTTCACTTTCAAATGAGCTGCCAGCTTGAAAGGGTCGGCGGTGCCATGTTTACGAACAAGCTTGCAGACAATCTGTTCAATGCTCATTCTATTCCCCCAAATCAGCCTTCCGAGCTCGGCTTGCTCCGTTTATTCATTTTCTTGGCTTCCCAGAACATGCCCTCCATAAATCCAAGCACTCTTGCTTTCTCCTCTGAAGTCAGCGGGACACCATCAAACATAACCTCTTGTTGATTCAAGAAGGTTTTGAAATCCTTGACGTCCTTGCGAGTTGCAAAATCAGGAATCGCAGTCGTACTGCCGAGAGCAGCGCCCGGCGAAGCGGGATTGTCAGACCGTCCAAGCAAGTAGTCGACGGTCGTATGTAGCACATCCGCAAGGTCGCCCAGCATCTCATTATTAGGCGTGCTGTAACCAGTCTCATAGTTGGATATCGTTGTTTTCTTCGCATTAACGAGCTCTGCTAATTGCTCTTGTGTATAATTCATCGCTTTGCGCCGCTGCTTTAAACGATCCATTAACACATCTACCGACCACCTGTTCGTATATAAGTTCAAGTATATTGTACTACGTCTTAGGAATAAAGCAACAATTATTCAAGAAACTCAATTTTGTCGATTGACTTTCCAAGATTATGGGACTAGTATGAGTTTATCCAAGAATATTGGACTGTGAAAAGACGCACACATTGGGGAGGGAAATAATGAGATCGCTGCTGATTGAGGTACTCGGAGGCTGGGATAAATCGCTGCAAGTACTGCTCGTACTTATTATTGCAGAATATATAACCGGTTTATTACGCGCAATAAGGAATGGTACGGTCAATAGCGAAGTGCTCGGCTGGAGCGTGGTCCGCAAAGTGCTAATCCTCTTTGTGGTTGGACTTGCATCGTTGTTGGATGGATGGAACGAGCAGGGCGCGCCAATATTTCGTATGGCGGCGATCTACTTCTACTGCGGGCGTGAAGGGCTTTCTCTCCTCGAACATTTAGGTGCCAATGGCATTCCGCTTCCCAGGGTGATGAAGGATTTTCTGGTGCAGCTTAGCGAACATAAGAATGAGAAACAAAGCCGTAAGACAAGGCAGTAATTGATGCTTGCCGCAGGACAAGCATATGCTACAATAAAAGAACAAACGTTCGAATTCGGCCTTATATAACAGGAGATCAAATGCCAAAAAAAGTGCAGCTGTCGGTGCGATCACTCGTGGAGTATGCCTATTTAAGCGGGGATATTGAGTCAGGGTTTCATACCGCTGCCTCGATGACGGAAGGGACGAAGGCGCACCAGCGCATTCAGAAGCAGTACGGCGAGCAGGATGAGAAGGAAGTATACGTCAGTGCGGAGATCGAACGAGACGGTCTCCTCTTTGTCATTGATGGGCGCTGCGATGGACTTCTTGCTCCCGACGGGGAGGGCGGCCTTCTCACCGTAGATGAGATCAAGTCCACATCCGGCAAGCTGCCGGAACTCCCCGAGCACACCTATCCTGTGCACTGGGCGCAGGCCAAGTGCTACGCCTACATCATCACGCAGGATCAAGGCCTTGATGAAATAATCGTGCAGCTGACGTATGTGCAGGTGGATACCGAGGAAGAGCGGCGCTTCCAGCAGAAGCTGGCGGGATCCGAGCTCGAGCAGTTCGTCCACGAAATGATCAGCTGCTACTATGCGCGCGCGGCGCAGCAAGTGGAGCATCAGGAGAAACGCAACCGCAGCATCAAGGAGCTGGCGTTTCCTTTTCCAGCTTATCGGGAAGGGCAGCGCAAGCTGGCTGGGGCGGTCTATCAGTCGATTGCCGGCAAGCACAAGCTGTTCGCCAAGGCGCCGACTGGCATCGGCAAGACGATCTCGACGATCTTCCCGGCGGTCAAAGCCATCGGGGAAGGCGTGCTGCAACGCGTTGTTTATTTGACAGCGAAGACGATTACGCGAACGTCGGCAGAGGAAGCTTTTGCACTGCTGGAGGCGAGAGGGCTGCACCTGCAGGTTGTCACGCTGACCGCGAAGGAGAAGATCTGCTTCCAAGAGGAAGTGCGCTGTAACAAGGAGCACTGCCCTTACGCGGACGGCTACTACGACCGGATCAACGAGGCGCTTCTCGATCTACGCACGAACGAAACGCGCATTACCCGCGAAGTAATCGAAGCATATGCGCGTAAGCATACCGTATGCCCGTTTGAATTTGCCCTCGATGCGGCATACGGAGCCGACGCCATGATATGCGACTACAACTATGTCTTCGACCCGCGCGTCAACTTGAAGCGCATGTTCGAGGAGCAGAAGCGGCGTACCGCCGTGCTTATTGATGAGGCGCATAATCTCGTCGACCGGGCGCGGGAGATGTACTCGAGCACGCTCGATAAAGTGGATTTCCTTGTAATGCGGCGCGCCTATAAAGGAAGGTCAGGTGCCCATGCGCCTGCCGTTTACACAGCGGCGAAAGACGTGAACGAATATTTCATCGCTCTGCGCAAGTCCATCGGCGAACGGAAGCAAGAGGTGACCAGAGAGCTGCCGGAGTCGCTCGTCGGTCTCATTGAGAAGTTCATTACCGAAGCGGAGCGGGAGCTGCTCAGCGCTAACAGTGGAGAGGCGAACCCGCAGCTGCTGGAGCTGTATTTTCGCTGTCAGAGCTTCGTTCGTATCGCCAAGCTGTACGATGAGCGGTACGTCACCTACACGGAATGCCAGCAAAGCGAAGTGCATATGAAGCTGTTCTGCCTAGATCCGTCGCATTTGCTGCGCGCGATGAGCAAGGGATACAGGTCAATCGTGTTCTTCTCGGCGACGCTGACGCCTTTGCACTATTACATGGACATGCTTGGCGGCGACATGGAAGCGGACTATTCGGTCGTGGTGCCGTCCCCGTTCTCTTCCGAGCAGCTCGAGGTGAGCATCAGTCCGCTATCGACGCGCTATCTGGACAGGGAGCGGACGATTGACCGGGTTGTGGAGCAGATCGGGCGGATGGCGGGGCAGCGGCAGGGGAACTATCTCGTGTTCTTCCCCTCGTACGCATACATGAATGATGCGGTGGAGCGGTTCTTCATAAGCCATCAAGGTGAAATAGATGCTGGGCGCATGAGAGCAATCGTGCAAGCGACGCGGATGTCGGAGGAGGAGCGGGAGCAGTTTTTGGCTGCTTTTCAGGCGGACTCGCAAGAAACGCTAGTTGGATTCGCCGTGATGGGCGGGATATTCTCGGAGGGTATCGACCTCGTTGGAGACCGATTAATCGGCGTTGCCGTTGTAGGTGTCGGGCTGCCGCAGGTAGGTCTTGAACGCGATATTATGAAGGCGTATTTCGATGAGAATGGGCGAAACGGCTTCGAGTATGCGTTTCTGTTCCCCGGTATGAATAAGGTGCTGCAGGCGGGAGGCCGTCTTATCCGTTCCGAGCAAGATCGCGGATGTCTGTTGCTGATTGACGACCGCTATCTGCAGCCTCAATATAATCGGCTGCTTCCGCAGGAGTGGCTGGGCTATCAAGTGTTGCGCTCATAGAATCCGAGGGCAGACACTTGCAGTCCAGCCGCTCTCTATTTTACTATTAATGAAACCGCTTTCTAGATAGTAGTTGCACAGGGTTGAGATTAGCGTGGAAGGAGAAAGGTGGTCACAATGCAAATGCAAGGAACGAAGCAACAGAAGTGGCAGGGCATTCCGTTTAATCAGGTGAGGATTGAGGACAGCTTCTGGCGGCCTAGGCTCGATCTGCTAACGCAGGTGACGCTGCCCCTCTGCTTGGAGAAGAGTGAAGAGACGGGGCGGATTAGCAATTTTTCCAAAGCGGCGGGATTGGCGGAGGGCGAGTTCGAAGGCATTTATTTTAACGATTCCGATGTCTACAAGGTGCTTGAAGGCGCTGCTTACAGCTTGATGACGAACCGGGACGCGGTTCTGGAGGCGGAGATCGATCGCATTATCGATCTGATCGCTGCCGCACAGGAGGAAGACGGCTATCTGTGCACGTACTATACGCTCGTCAAGCCCGGCGAGAAGTGGACGGACATGGAGAAGCACGAGATGTATAACGGCGGTCATCTTATCGAAGCGGCCGTTGCATATTACGAAGCGACAGGCAAAAGAGTGCTTCTTGACGTGGCCTGCCGTCTTGCCGATCATTACGATTCGGTATTCGGCCCAGGCAAGCGCCATTGGGTGGAAGGGCATGAAGAGATCGAGCTTGCGCTTGTGAAGCTGTTTCGGGTAACGGGCGAGGAGCGTTATTGGAAGCTGGCGCTATGGCTGCTTGAGGAGAGGGGACATGGACACGGAGTTGGCGCGATTTGGGATAATAAAGAGTGGGGACCGGCCTATTGCCAGGACGACGTTCCCGTTCGTGACATTAAGGAAGTGAAGGGACACGCCGTCCGCGCCATGTACTTGTTTACGGCGATGGCCGATGTTGTGCATGTGTCCGGAGATACGGCTTATATGGATGCGCTGCACCGAGTATGGGAGCATACGGTCGAGCGGAATATGTACATTACGGGCGGAATCGGTCCATCGAGGCATAATGAAGGATTTACGCATGACTTCGATCTGCCGAATGACAGCGCCTATTGCGAAACATGTGCCGCGATTGCGATGGTGCTGTGGAATCATCGGATGAATTTGCTGACAGGAGAAGCGAAGTACGCAGACATTATCGAGCGCGAAATGTATAACGGAGCACTGGCCGGTATTTCGTTATCCGGCGACCGGTTCTTCTACGTCAATCCGCTCGCTTCTGTTGGCGATCATCACCGAGTGCCATGGTTCGACTGCTCGTGCTGTCCGACGAACCTCGTTCGGTTCCTTCCTTCAATTGGCGGGTATGTGTATAGTCGCACGGATGAGGGGCTTGTCGTGAATCAGTATGTGAGTGGCACGGCTTCATGCGAAGTGGGAGCTGCAGGTATCGCTGTCACGCTGGAGCAGAAGACATCCTATCCGTGGAATGGACAGATCGAGCTGACGATTGAAGCGATATCGGGAGCTTCGGAGGTTGGCAGCAGCGGGGCTGATGGCGGCGATAAGTTCGAGATGAAGCTGCGAATTCCGGGGTGGTGCAGAGGTTATGGCGTTTCCGTTAATGGCAGTGCGGTTCGGGGCGCCGACCTGTTGGTGGATAGAGGCTATGTGACGCTGAACCAGGCGTGGAAGGCGGGCGATACCATTACGCTCAACTTGGATATGGCTGTTGTAGCAGTCCGTTCCCGTGAGGAAGTAGTCAGCAATGCTGGACGTGTCGCGTTTGGGCGCGGTCCGGTCGTATTCTGCGTGGAAGGCGTGGACAACGAAGCGCTGGCATACGATCAGTTCGAGGTTTCTGCAGCTGCTCCGTTTGCTGCTGAGCATCGAGCAGATCTGCTCGGCGGCGTTGTCGTTCTGACAGGCCAATCGGCCGTCGGAAGTCCGCTGACGCTCGTTCCTTACTATGCATGGGATAACCGTGAGCCCGGGTTTATGCAAGTATGGATAAAAGAAACGCAGGAGCGTGCTTTGTATCGGTTTTAATTGGTTGTGAGATGGAGAGAAGCCATAGCAGGTCGGCGGAAATGCGACCTGCTATGGCTTCTTTGTTGTCACACGGAGGAGCCGTACACCTTCGTCCCGCGCGGCTGATCGCCCTTATCATCGGGCTCAATCGTAATGCCGATGCTGTCGAAGTCCAGCTTAGTTGAAGTGATCGGCATCGCCAGCAATCCGACTCCGCGATCGGATTGGCCGACGCGGAACGTGCCTGCGCTCTTGCGGACGCCGTCCTTAATGAGCCACACTTGATACGCTTCGCTGCCGTTTGTTGTCGCTGCTCCGAACAAGTAGACGACGAATTGCTTGCTCTGCCCGTTGTCGACGATACAAGCAACGCCGGATGATTTGCCCGCGAGCTTGCCTGCGGCTTGGAGCGGTACCAGCTCTGTAATCTGCGCAGCTGATACGTTCAGCGCCTGCTCGATAGGGAGTGGTGCGCTCTGCTGCTCGCTGCGCAGCTGCCAGTTCCAAGCGCCCATAAGCACAAGGCCGGCTACGGCTGCAGTCAGCAGCGCGGGGGTCAGCTTCCGGAATAGGGAGGGGCTTCTTCTCGCAGACGAAAGGCGAAAAGCACGACTATTGTCAGCCGGCTGAGCGGCAAGGGCAGCGTCCATGACCTGCTGCTTCAGATCAGGCGGTGGTTCGATTTGGTGTATATCCGAAGGAAGCGCCTCCCATACCGTGCGCAGTTCCAGAAGCTCCTGCTGGCAGGCTTCGCAGTGAGGAAGATGAAGTTCGAACGCTGCTTTCTCCTCTGCGGTGCACGCGTCAGACACATACTCGAGGCAAAGCTCGCAGGTTGGCAGCTGCTGCTGATCTCTCTTCTCCATCACAATCCCTCCTCTTCTGCCGGCATATGTCTGCGCAATATTTTTAACGTCTGATGCAATCGGTTCTTTACGGTGCCAAGCGGCTGGTTATAGGCGGCGGCGAGCTCGCTTAAGCTGTATCCCTGCCAATAGAAATGCTCCAGCAGCATAATCTGCTGCGAGGACAGATGTTGATAAGCGCTGCGGATCTGCTCCTTCAGCGACTGCCGTTCTGCGCGTTCCTCCGGTGACGGAGTCGCGGAATCGGGGATGTGGTCGAGCTCCTCAGGCGCAAAAGGAAGAAGCGGGGCGTTCTGCCGCCGCTGCTTGCGCAGCCAGTCCGTCGACATGTTGCGCGTAACGGTGAGCAGCCAGCTCGTGAACCGGCCCTTCTCCGGGTTATAGTCCGATTCGGTTGTCCATAGCCGGATGAAGACAGACTGAACGATATCCCTCGCGGCCTGTTCATCCTTAATGGCTTTGAGCGCGAAGGAATAGACGAGCGCCCCGTAGCGATCGTACATCGTGGAAAGCGCCTTCTGCTGCTTGCATTTGATGAGCAGCATCAATTCATAATCGCCAAGATTGTGCATGCGGTTCTGGCCTCCCGGTCAGACATCAATTACAAGCTAGTGTACCAAAAGAATACGTACAGGGTAACCATCCGTAATCGGACAGTTACCCCGCGCAAGTTATTTCGCGACGGTGATCGTCGCCTGCATGCCAGGATGCGGCGTGCAGTAATAAGAGAATACGCCTTCCTTGTCGAAAGTAATGACTTTGCCCTCGTCCTTTGCAAGCAAATCGGTGTCGAAGCTGCCATCGTCAGCCGTCGCCGAATGCTTCACATCGTCCCGGTTAATGAACTTGACCGTATCACCTGGGTGAATCGTCAAAGCATCAGGTGTAAAAGCAAACTCCTTAATTTCCACCACATACTGCTTGCTCTGAGGCTTCGAATCGGTGCTGCCCGTTGCTGGCTTGTCGGCCGGTTTTGGAGCTGCCGGTTTATCGGCTGGCTTCGAAGTCTGCGGCTTCGTCGCATCTTTCGCCGGAGTCTTGCCGCCGTGATCGTCGTTAGCCTCGCCTTTTCCGTGACCGCCATGATCGTCGCCAGCCTCGGTTTTCGCTCCGCCTTTGTCATCGCCGGCTTCGGCCTTCGTGCCACCGCCTTTGTCGTCACCAGCTTCAGCTTTCGTACCGCCACCATGATCGTCGCCGGCTTCGCCTTTCGCGCCACCGCCTTTATCATCGCCAGCCTCGGCCTTCGTGCCACCGCCTTTGTCATCAGCCGCATCGCTCTTCGAGTCTGCTCCGCTCACATCGCCGGCTGCTCCGCTACTCTTCGAATTATTCGTACCACCGCCAGTAGCTGTTGTCCCGCCGTCCTTCGAATCATCCGAACTGCCACTTCCGGCATTGCTCGCCGCTGTTCCGTTATCCGCCGCAGCGGGTGAACCGTCACCGGTCGCGTCGGTCGAGTCCCCTCCAGACGTATTGTCCGTCGCCGCAGCTGTCGTATCATTCATCGCCATATTGCTATGATCCTGATGATTCTGCTCCGCCGCCGAATTGTTCTTGCCGCATGCACTCAGACTCAGCACGACAACGAGCAGCAGGGAGAGGAAGAAGAAGCTTTTTGGACGACTAATCGATCTCCTGTTCATTGCGTTCCAGGTCATTGGCATTCACTCATTTCACTATAATTTGGCCGGTCATAAACTTCTTGTGCGGCTCGCAGAAGTAATCGTAGGTTCCAGACTTCGTCAGTGTAATCGTGAACGAATCGCCTTTCTCCAGCAGAGGTGTTTCAAAGCTGCCATTCACGGCAACCGCATTGTGCTTCATATCATCGTAATTCGTGAAGATAATCTGAGATCCTGCTTCAACCGTAAGCGGGCCTGTGCCGAAGGAGTATTCTTTAATATCGACGTGATATGTCTTCACAGCAGGCACAGCAGCTCCAGCCGTCGTGCCTTTGAATTTCGCCGGATCGACGACGAACCACACGTTGTTAACCGCTTGCCCGTTTACATCGCCATGCTTCGTATCCTTGATGAAGTAGTACAACGGATAACCCTTGTACGTTGTTTGTTTACTGCCATCCGAGCGCGTGATCGTACCGAGATCAGAGCTCGCTACACCAGTCGGCGTGCTGCCGCCGTCCGCCAGATAGGCTGGCCAGTTCGCGAGGCATGTGCCTTCGCAAACGCTGGTATTCGGCGTATCCTTGTCAAAATAGTACAGCGTGCGACCATGTTCATCCGTTAAATAATTTCCGAGAGTAGTGGATGTGCCAAGCATAGCGGCATAATCGGATTTGGCTACGAACCAAACGCCGCCAACACCTTCGCCGTTCACGTCGCCAGCAGCCATATCCTTCGCAAAATAGTACAGAGGCCAGCCTTTATACGTCGTCTGCTCTGTGCCGTCAGCACGCTTATACGCGCCAAAGTCTGCCGGGTTCAGCGAGGACGGGATTTGCAGCTTGTCGGCGTAGTAGATCGGCCAAGCAGTCAAACATGGACCTTGGCAGGATTCGAGATCTGCAGCGTCCTTCGTGAAATAGTAGAGCGTGCGGCCCGCACTATCTGTCAGGAATGTGCCAAGCTTCGCATTCTTGCCAAGGCTGATGCGAGTACCGTCAGGCTGCACAGCGGAAGCAGCGATGACACCGCCCGTTTGCAGTTTGGCGAACAGTGTTGCGCCGCCAGCCGACTTCGCATTCAGAGATTCGATAAGAGCTGTCGCAATATCGTCGTTCGTCAGCATCGATACGCCAGCGATTTGTTTCAATCCTTTACCTGCTGCAAAAGCAATCGTATCCGCATACTTGTAATCCGCCCCGGATTTGTAACCGAGCACTTCGAGCAGCACTTTATAGAACTGTTGCGCGCTGATCATCTCTAGCGGATCGAACTTGCCGCTGCCCGTGCCATTCCAGCCGAGCTCTGCATGTGCTTTCAAGTAGGCAAGCACCGGTTTGTTCGCTTTGCCCACGAGAGAGGAGTCGCTGAAGCTATCCGTGCCTGTGTAAGAGAGTGCGTCCTGCAGCTTGCCCTGGAGGCGCAAGGAGATGATGGCGGCTTGGAGTCGCGTGGACATTTTGCCTAAGTAGTCTTTGGTCACGCCGTTGCCGTCCCCTAGCAGAAGGCCAAGCTTCGCGGCTGCCTCTGCATCAGTTGTAGCTGCGTGCGACTCTTCCTCTGCTGAAGCGCTAAGTACAGGAAGCAGTAAGGATAAACATAAGGTGAAAGCTAGCAAAAAAAGCCCAAACCTGGTTCTCTTCATTCGTCAAATCCTCCTTTAAAAGTAGCTGTCATAGGAGGTAACGATTGAGAGCCCAAACCGGTTTGAGCAGAAACATAAATATTTTTTAAAAAATTAGATCAGCGATTTCTCGTACACGTTAATCCAGAAGCCGTCAATGACGCTTGCGCCGCGGTGGGCGTAGCCGTTACTGAGGAAGAGCCGCTTCGCCCCGAGCTGATTCGTGAGGGCATCAAGATAGATGTGGCGGAAGCCGAGCTCCTTCGCTCGCTCTTCAAGCTTCGTTAGCATGCGCTGCCCGTAGCCGTTCTGCTGGTGCTCGGGATGGACGCGCAGCCGTTTGATCTCCGCCGTCTCCTCATCTAGCTTCTTCAGCCCGCCCATAGCCACAACAATTCCATCGGCATTCGTACCGACAATGAAGTCGCCGCCGCTGCTGAGATACTGCTCTTCAATATGAAAAATATCATGGTAATGCTGGTGCGTCGGCTCCACGCCTGCTGCGGATATGACAAGCAGATGAAGCTGCCAGATGTCATCATGGTCGTTGGGGGAATAGCGTCTGATGTGGATCAAGGGGCATCGCTCCTTTTCCGAGACAATCTTTGAAACAACAAAGCTTATATGTAATATAATCTAACACAAAAACAAGCTTTATTGATAGGATTTTATAGATTGTCCTGTGAAAAATAGGCTTATTCGTTATTTCCGCTTAAACAATGTTAGGTTCATGTAAATAATATGATTGTGATTGAATAGCTGGTGTTTTTGCTCAATAATGAGAGAAAGAGCGTAACGAGAAGGAGCTGAGGGCGACATGAAAGTAGTCGTTGTATCGGATACCCATATGACACGGATGGCGAAGAAGCTGCCGGAGCGGTTAATTGAGGAATTGAAGAATGCTGATGCCATCCTGCACGCAGGCGATTGGATGACGCTGTCGGTGCTGGAAATGCTGAAGCAGTATGCGCAGACGGAGGGCGTAGCAGGTAACAATGACGGTAGTGACATTGTCGCAAAGCTGGGTTGGCGGAAGCTGCTGGAGATTGAAGGCGTGCGAATCGGACTCGTTCACGGTCATCAAGGGATGGGCGGTCGATCGGATACGGAACAGAATGCGTACCGGACTTTTGCCAAGGACAAAGTCGATGTCGTTGTGTTCGGCCACTCGCATATACCGGTGAAGCGGGAACGTGACGGGGTGCTCATGTTTAATCCGGGGTCGCCGACGGATAAGAGAAGGCAGGCGCAGTATTCCTTCGGTATTCTGACGATTGAGGACGGCAAAGTGAAGTCGGCGGAGCATATCTATTACGATAACAAGAATTGAATGTAAAAAGGGGAATGGCTTACGATGAGCGCGCAGCAGCATAACTTGCGGAATGTCGGCATCTTTGCCCATGTTGATGCAGGGAAGACGACGACTACGGAGCAGATGCTTTACTTAAGCGGTCATATTAGGTCGCTAGGCAGCGTAGATACGGGGACGACGCAGACGGACTGGCTCGACGTTGAGCGGGAGCGGGGAATTTCGGTGCGAGCAGCGGTTACGCGGCTCTCATGGAAGGAGACGCCGATCAATCTGGTCGACACGCCGGGTCACGTCGATTTCTTATCTGAAGTGGAGCGGTCGCTGCGGGTCATGGACGGCGCCGTGCTGATCATCTCGGCGGTGGAAGGCGTGCAGGCGCAGACGGAGATTATTTGGCAGGCGCTTCGCGACCTGAAGATTCCGACGCTGATCTACGTGAACAAGTTGGACCGCATCGGAGCGGATGCCTCAGCTGTTATGGGGCAAGTTCACCGACTGCTCTCGCCGCAAGCTGTGCCGATTGCCGCACCGGACGGTGTGGAGGCTGGCTTCAGCGGTGCGGTGTCGGTGCTGGACGAGCCGGTGGCGGGGGAAGCTGCGTGGGCGGAGCCGTATCGCCAGATGCTGCTGGAAACAGTGGCGGAGCAGGATGAGGTGCTGCTTGAAGCGTATTTGGACGGGCAGTCGATCAGCAGGGAGCAGCTTGAGGCTGCTCTTGTTGATGGCTGTCATAGGAGCGCGTTGTTTCCCGTGCTGTTCGGTGCTTCGGGCAGGAGCATCGGCGTCGAGGCGCTGCTGGACGCGGTTGTGGCATATTTGCCGGGACCAAGCGGGTCGGAGGCTGGCGCGGTGTCGGGCGTCATCTTTAAGATGGAGCGCGATCCTGTCATGGGCAAAATCGCTTATGTTCGGCTATATGATGGCGTGCTTCGCAATCGCGATATCGTGATGAACTATAGCCGCGATGTCCAGGATAAAGTGACGCAGATCCGCCGGGTGAACGGGCAGAAGACCGAGGACATCGGCGTGCTGAAGGCGGGCGACATCGCCGCTGTCTACGGGTGGAGCCGCGCTCGGATTGGCGATATTATTGGCAGTCCCGAAGGGGTCCCCGGCGAGATGCGGCTGGCGGTGCCGCTGCTAACGGTGCAGGTGCATTGGCAGAATGCCGCGGAGTATCCGGCGGTCGTTGCTGCTTTTCAGGAGCTGGCGGACGAGGATCCGCTGCTGGATTTGCAGTGGCTGCAGGATGAGAGGGAGCTGCATCTGAAAGTAATGGGGCCGATCCAGATGGAGGTGCTTACGTCCATCCTGCTAAGCCGGTTTAAGCTGGCGGTGAGCTTCGGCGCACCGTCTGTCATTTACAAGGAAACGCCGGCAATGGCGGGAGAAGGGTTCGTGGCGTATCTGGCGCCTAAGCCTTGCTGGGCCATATTGCGGTTTGTTATTGAGCCGGGCGAGCGGGGCAGCGGGCTCGTCTATAAGTCGATGGTACGCGGCGAGCGTCTGCTCGAGAGCTACCAGAACGAGGTCGCGCGCCGAGTGCCGGAGGCGCTGCAGCAGGGGCTGCGCGGCTGGGAGGTCACCGACCTCAGCGTGACGTTGGTGGAAGGGGAGCATCATGTGTGGCATACCCATCCGCTGGATTTTGTCATCGCGACGCCGATGGGCATTATGAACGGGCTCGCGAATGTGGGCACGAAGCAGCTCGAGCCGATGCTGCGCTTCCGCATGTCGGTGCCGGAGGAGTACGGCGGCAAGCTCATGAACGAGCTCGTCATCATGCGCGGCGAGTTCGACGCTCCGGCGGTGCGCGGGGAGCGCATGGAAATCGAGGGGCTGCTGCCGGTGGCGACGACGCTCGATTTCCCCGCACGGCTCGGCGCGATGACGAAAGGCCGCGGCACGCTCACGACCTTCTTCGCCGGCTACCGCGAATGCCCTCCCGACGTGGATGTGGAGCGTCAGCGCCGCGGCGTGAATCCTCTGGACGAGGCGAAGTATATACTCGCGATGCGGAATGCGCTGAGCGGGTAGTGCGGGCGTGGCGGCTGGTGGCGCCGGGGCGTGAGTGGCGGTGGGAAGTGGAAACGCGGGAACTGCGTGTTGAGAGAGGGGAAAGCCTCTCTCGGAGAGCGGAACATGGGAGCTGCGTGGTGAGAGAGGGGTAATCCTCTCTCGGAGTAAGGAAGCGGCAGAATAGCCCGCTTGTACGGCGGTGAGAGAGGGAAAAGCCGCTCTCGGGGTGCGGAAACGCGGGAAATTCGTGTTGAGAGAGGGGAAATCCTCTCTCAGAGAGCGGAAACGGCTGAATAGCCGCCCGTTCGGCGGCGAGAGCGGGAAAAGCCGCTCTCGGAGTGCGAAAATGCGGGAAATTTGTGTTGAGAGAGGGGAAATCCTCTCTCAGCTACTGCAATTGGTCGCGGTGCCACGTGTCGGAACGCGAGAGAACAAATACGTTCTCTCAGTGGAAATATCGCGAGAAAATTATGCTGAGAGAACATATATGTGCTCTCAGAGCGGAAATGGGCCGCGAATGGAGCAATAAGACAGCTGAGAGATCGTATACGTTCTCTCGGCAGCCGATATGAGGAGAAAAGTCGCTGAGAGAACATATACGTGCTCTCAGCGAGCAAACCGACGGTTGGTGTCGTGCTGAAGTGGGGCAGAAGAAAGCTATTTTGACGAGATGGGCTGATCGAGAGACGGGGAACCAGGCTTTCGAGTGGCGAAGCAGGCGACATTAAGCATGAGAGTCGTGAAATCCGACTCACAGCCGCAGAAGAAGGTTAGTTTGACGAGGTGGGCGGGTCGATAGACGGAACCAGGTTTCGAGCATGACGAAGTCAGCTGATCGAACGAACAGCCCCCAAGGCAGCCTACCCATCCGCTCGGTCGACCGCTCACGCCAAAAGCAAAAAAGCTTAGAGTCAGTCCACCTGACTCTAAGCTTTTTTCATTCACGCGTCATGCCGGTCGCCGCGTGTGGTCGGTGACGAGACGACGAGGAACTCCGCCGCTCCGTCTGAGACATTGCGCACTTGGTGCGGCGTAAGAGGCGGTACCTCTACGCCTTCCTGTGGCTCAAGCGTGACTACCTCGCCGCCCACCTCAATCGCGAGCGCGCCCGACAGGACAAAGAAGAACTGCCGCGCCTGCTCATGATAGTGGCGCACCTCGCTCGTGCCCGCAGGCATACGCTCGTGGATGACGCTCAGCCGCTCATCCTTCACGAGATGCCAACCGTCGCACACCTCGCCCCACACATAGTGCTCCGCGCTCTGTTTGCTTACTTTCATGTTCTTGCTACCTCACTCTTATGTCTGCTCCAACCGTCTAAGCCTAGCAAATTAGTACCCGCGCTGGTACTGGCGCGGGATCCACTCAGCGGCTTCGCCGCTCTTGCCGGCGGTCGCCTGCAGCGCATGCAGCGCCCAGTACGGGTCGCGCAGCATGCCGCGCGCGACCGCGACGAGGTCGGCGTTGCCATGCGCGACCGTTGCGTCCGCCAGCTTTGGCTCGTCGAGCAAGCCGACGGCGATGACAGGCACGCCGAGCGCGTCCTTCACCGCACGGGCTAGAGGCACTTGATAGCCGGGATAGATCGCCGGCTTAACCGATCCAACCGGCGCTTCGCCGCCGCTCGATGCGTGAAAAATATCCACGCCCGCGTCACGGTACCGCCGGAAGATTTCAATGCCCTCCTCCACGGTGTAGCCCCCGTCAGAGAATTCTGCTGCAGACACGCGCATAATAAGCGGCATATCGGCTGGCATCACGCTTTTCACGGCCGCGACAACCTCGGAGCCGAATTTTGCGCGGTCCTGACCGTACTCATCCTCGCGCCTGTTCACAACCGGCGAGTGGAACTGGTGAATCAGGTAGCCGTGTGCGCCATGGAGCTCAATTGTATCGAAACCAGCTTCAACAGCGCGGCGTGCAGCTTCCTTGAACTTTACGACAAGCCCCTGAATCTCATCTATCCGCAGCGCACGTGGCGTGCGATAGGATTCGTTAAAAGCAATCGCCGATGGCGCGACCGGCTCCACCGCGTCCTCCGCTTTGCGTCCAGCGTGCGCGATTTGAATGCCGATTTTCGCTCCGTGGCGATGAACCTCATCTATAATCCGGCGATACGCTGGAATTTGCTCATCCGACCAAAGGCCAAGGCAGCGGTCCGTAATGCGGCCGTCCGGCTCGACGTCGGTCATCTCCATAATAATAAGTCCCGTACCGCCAACGGCGCGGGAAACGTAGTGTACATAATGCCATTCGTTTGGTGTGCCGTCATTCGCTTCTACCGAGTATTGGCACATCGGTGCCATAACGATCCGGTTCTTCAAATTCAAGCCCTTCGATGCAAAAGGGGTCGATAAACGATTCATTTCACTTTATTCCTCCTTGAGCGTTCGGCTCTTCTTTCTACACAATGCCAAGTATAAACGACTCACTTACATTTTTAAAGTAAAATACAAAACCACACAGAGCCGTCACAGCAATTGCAAATCAATTCCGGTATAATAACAGCAACAATCACCAACAGGCAGGGGCTATTTCGTCATGATGAACACGCAATTGCATAATCACACCGCCGCCGCAAAGAGCCGCACCAACCAGCTGCTCCAAGAGGCTGAAGCATACCTGAAACAGTACGGCAGCGAGCTTGGCATCGCCGAACCGGACATCGCGGCAAGGCTGAGCCTCATCGCCAGCGAGATCGACGCGACTGGCACCTATACGCACACGCAGGAAGAGCTTGCCTACGGGGCGAAGCTGGCATGGCGCAACAGCAACCGCTGCATCGGGCGATTGTTCTGGGACTCGCTCATCGTGCAGGATGCACGAAGTGCACAATCCGCGGCTGACGTTGCGAAAGGCGTGTTCAGCCATATGAAATATGCAACGAACGGCGGCAAAATATTACCAACGATTACGATCTTCGCCCCCTCTGTCGACGCAGAAGAGCCGCGCATTCGGCTGTGGAATGAACAGCTGGTTCGCTATGCGGGCTACGAGCAAGAGGACGGCAAGGTGCTCGGCGATCCGATCTCGCTCGAGCTCACGCGGGTATGCGGGCAGCTTGGCTGGCGCGGCGCGGGGACGGCTTTTGACGTGCTGCCGTTAGTCGTGCAGATCGGACAGGAGCAACCGCAATATTTTGAAATTCCGGAGGAGCTAATCCTCGAAGTGCCGCTGATACACCCGGATTTGCCCGCTTTTGAAGAGCTGGGGCTAAAGTGGTACGGGGTTCCTTTTGTCAGCAACATGCGGCTTGAGATTGGCGGGTTGCACTACACGGCTGCACCGTTCAATGGTTGGTACATGGGCACGGAGATCGGCGCGCGCAACCTCGCAGACCCTTTCCGCTACAACATGCTGCCGCAGGTGGGGGCTCTGATGGGACTTGATACGAGCCGCGAATCGACGCTGTGGCGCGACCGTTCGCTGGTGGAGCTGAACGTGGCGGTCCTACATTCTTATAAGGAAAAAGGGGTCACGATTGTCGATCACCATACGGCGAGCAAGCAGTTCAGCTTGTTTGCGGAGAAGGAGCGGCAGAAGGGCCGCATCCCGACCGGGCGATGGTCATGGCTCATTCCGCCGCTGTCTCCGGCGACAACGGCTGTTTTTCATACGAGATATGAGGATATTGAGCAGAAGCCGAACTACTTTTATCAGAAAACACCTTATTCGGAGCCGCAATAATTACATGATCAGCTCCTGAATGTGGTACGATAGGAGTACCGGATTTTTACAGAGATGAACATGCAGCCGCCGCCGCGCTAGGGGAGACGGCTTCGTTTCATTTTGAACGGCAGGTTTGTAAATATAAATGAGGTGGATCTATTGGCAGGTTTTGAACAATTAGGTATTGGCAAGGAGCGGACGCAATCGCTTCGGAATGAAGGGATTCAGGAGGCGACGCCGATCCAGGAGGGCGCGATACCGGTTATTTTGCAGGGCAGCGATGTTATCTGTCAGGCACAGACGGGAACGGGCAAGACACTCGCGTTTCTGCTTCCGATGCTGGAGAAAATCAGAGCAGACCGCGATCAGCTGCAAGGCTTGATCCTGACGCCGACGCGCGAGCTGGCGCTGCAAATTACGACGGAACTTAAGAAACGTCTTGCGACGCGTGAAGAATTCAGCGTGCTCGCGGTATACGGTGGACAAGATGTGGAGTCGCAGCTGCGCAAGCTGAAGCGTGCGGTTCATATCGTCGTGGCAACGCCGGGTCGTCTGCTGGATCATATTCGCAGAGGGACGATTTCGCTTGGTCAGGTCAAAATGCTCGTGCTCGACGAGGCTGACCAAATGCTGCACATGGGCTTCCTGACTGAGGTCGAGGAAATTTTGCAGCAGATGCCTTATCGCAAGCAGACGATGCTGTTCTCGGCGACGATGCCGGCTGGCGTGCGTTCGCTCGCAGCGCGGTTCATGATTGAGCCGAAGGATATTACGGTGCGTGCGCCGCAGGTGACGGTGAAAGCGATTCGCCAGCTGGCGGTGGAAGTGAGCGCGAAAGGCAAGGAAGAGCATCTGAAGCGGTTGCTCGAGGAGCACAATCCGTATTTGGGCGTTATTTTCTGCCGGACGAAGAAGCGCGTGAGTGCGCTGAACGATTACTTGCAAGAAAAAGGCTTTGTTAGTGACGAGCTGCACGGTGACCTCTCGCAAGCGAAGCGCGAGCAAGTCATGAAGCGGTTCCGCGATGCGAAGCTGCAATTGCTTGTGGCAACAGACGTAGCGGCGCGTGGTCTTGATGTCGAAGGCGTAACGCATGTCTTCAACTATGACATTCCGGAGAATGCAGAGGGCTACATTCACCGAATTGGTCGTACAGGCCGTGCAGGCGAGGACGGAATCGCGATTACGCTTGTGTCGCCGCATGATCGTCTGGAGCTGGCTGCCATCGAGAGAGGCATCCATCAGACGATTCCGCGGGAGAACAGCCGCGGTGGCGTAGCGGTTGTTCGGGATGCGGTCAAGCAGGCTGACAAGCGTGAACGCGGCGAAGGCAGTCGCCGCGGAGCTGGTCGCGGAGGCGCTGGCGGCGGATGGTCGGGCGGTCGCTCGAGCAGTGCGGGCCGTGGTGGCCGTGGCGAAGCAGGAGCAGGACGTGGCCGTGGAGAAGCTGGAGCAGGAGCAGGAGCAGGACGTGGCCGTGGAGAAGCCGGTGGCGAGAAGCGTGCAGGATCAGGCGGAGCCTATGGGGCAGCAGCGAAGCGCGGCGCGGGCAGAGACGCGGCGCGTGATACGGAGTCGCCGCAATGGGGCGCTGCGGCAAGAACGGAAGCGCCGCGCGGTCGTGGCGGCGTAGCGGCGGTAGGATCGTCGCGCAGCGGTAGCGGTGACGCGCCGCGCGGAGGCGGTCGCGGGCGCTACAGCACGCCGGCACGTGAAGAAGGTGCCGGCGGTGCTCGCGAAGCGGGCCGCAGCCGCGGCGAAAGCACGCGGGGCCGCGGAGCAAGCGGTGCTTCCGCGCCGCGCAGCGGCGGGCGCGCGGGCGCAGCGCCTCAGTTCCCTGGCAGCGGTGAGCGGAATCGTGGCGGTAGCGGTGGTAGCAGCGGTGGCCGTGCAACAGGCGGAGGCGATCGGAATCGCAGCGGCGGAGGCGGTCGCTCGTCGGGCGGCAGTCGCTCCGGCGGTGGAGGCGGTCGCCCAGGTGGCGGCAAGCCGGGCGGTGGCGGTCGTCCGCAGCGCAGTCGGTCGCGCTAACAGTTAATAGTGAACTTCAAGGCAAGGCACAGGATGAACGTATTCGGTGCCTTGCCTTTTTTTATTTACAGCATAGTAATGGAAGGTGGATGCGATATGGCTAAGCTTATATGACCTTTTATCAGGAATGGATCTTGAGCGGCGAAGATATTGTGCCGTGGGTGGTCAGCTTGGACCCGGCAGATTTTGATGCGTATGTTCGAGTCTTGAACGAGGCACATCTGGAGGACAATGTGCAGGAGGGCTGGGTGCCTGGCTCGACGTATTGGTTGTTCGATGAAGCGGGCAAAGTGGTCGGCGCAGTCAACATCCGCCACCGCTTAAACCAGAAACTGCTCGAGAGTGGCGGCCATATAGGCTATGGCGTAATCCCGTCCGAGCGGCGCAAAGGCTATGCCTCCCAGATTCTCGCACAAGCGCTGCAGATAACCGACACGCTTGGCATCCGCGAGGTGCTCGTCTGCTGCGACGAAGGCAACATCGGCTCGGAACGCACCATTCTAGGCTGCGGCGGCCAATTCGAGTCGAGCTTTACTGAAGCGCACGGCAACGTGGTGAAGCGCTTCTGGATTACTCGCACTGGTAGCTGATCCTAGGCGTGGCGAGTCGCTGAGAGCGGTAAAACCCTCTCTGAGCGTCCGGCGAACTCCGATTTAACGCGTGAGAGCGGGATTAACCTCTCTCACCGAACAAACACGTGCAAAATCGCCGGAAACTGCCACTGATAGCGGGAAAACCCTCTCTGAGCGCCCGGCGAACCCCGATTTAACGCGTGAGAGCGGAAAAATCCTCTCTCACTGAACAAACTCGGACAAATCGGCGGAAACTGTCACTGAGAGCGGAAAAACCCTCTCTGAGCGCTCGGTGAGCCCCGATTTACCAAGTGAGAGCGGGAAAATCCTCTCTCACCGAACAAACTCGATTTCACCCTGAACCGGGGTGGTCAAGCCTACAGTAATCCGATTCTCGGACTTCGGGCTCCGCCTACTTGGAACCAACTCAGCTCGCTAACGAACTCAGCCAACGTTATTTGCTCGTTTCAGAGGTTTTTTTACTTCTAACGAACTGTAATAATGCTATTTGCTGCAAGATCGTTGCTTTTCCTCGCAAATCCACCAAATAGCGCTATCACAGTTCGTTAAAATTTCCGAAGCGCCAATTTGGCACGAATAAGACGTATACGATTCGTTAGCCGAAGCGAGGTTTATCAAGCAGGGCTTCCGCCCGCTGCAACCACTAATCTTTATCGACGTTACTCATTTTGCTACACTTGGGTTATACAACGTGGGCAACTGTTCATGAGGGAGGCGTTATAAATGACCAAGCTTCGTCCATACATTTATTCTGATAACGCGAGGGAGCAAGCGAGCTTCTATGCGGAGGCGCTTGGGGGCGAAATTCTTAGTATTCAAACGTACAGCGAAATGCCGGGTGCAGCGACGGATGAGGATGATGGCGTCATGCATCTTGTGCTGCAAGCAGCTGGATTGCTGTTCTACATGGCTGACTCAGGATCGGTGGAGCGAGGCAACGGGCTTGATCTGATGCTGGAGTTTGAAACGGATGTGGAAGCAAAAGCCGTGTTCGACAAGCTGGCGGAAGGCGGTCAAATTATGATGCCGCTTGAGCGCATGTTCTGGGGTACGATGTTCGGCCGTGTGATGGACCGCTATGGCGTACGCTGGCAAATCGCAACGCAAGCGGGTAGCCATTAATCAATAAAGAGCCGTTCACGTAGGGCGACCTTGCGCCCCTGCATGAACGGCTCTTCTTTATTTAGTCAACATCAGTGATCTTCCACGCTCCGCCTTCCTGTACAAAAACAATTCCTTTCGTCCCAGCCCCCGAGGCGCTAGGATCAAACAAGTACGTGAACGTCACATAAGCGAGTAACGCGCCGCCGGGGCGATTCTCGAATGAGACGCTCTTCACGCTCGTAATGATCCGCTGCCCGATTGCTTCCGGGGCTGGCTGCACAGGCGCATCCTTCGCGAAGAGCGCCTTCAGAGCAATCGCATCGCGGCTATTGAGCGCCGCCACATACGCGTTGATGCTCTTCGCGATGGCGAGCTTCTGCGCGTCGGAAGCATATTTCTCCGGCGCAAGCAGCAGCGGTTTCACCGTTAGATTGGCGCTGCGAACAGCCGGCGTCCAATCGACAGCGCTGCCGAAGGCGGTCGCCGTGGCGCGCAGCGGCAGATATACCGAGCCGTGCAGCAGCACCGGCTTCGAGCTTGTGCCCGTGAGCAGCTTGCCGTTCACCCAGACAGAGAGCGAGCGTTCGCCAGCCGTTACTGCACGGCTATCAGGCAGAACTGCGCCGAGCAGCGCCGCTTTATGTGCAGCGTCCCAAGTGACCGGCCAGCCGAGAGCATTTGCCAGCGCCCGCATCGGCAGCAGCATGACGCCGTTCTGGACGACGGGCTGCAGCGCAGGGCTGCTTACCGGGATGCCATTAATGGATAGCAGCGGTTTAGTTGGTGCTGTGACGGTCATCTCGGGCATGCCGGCTAGGCCGCCGGTGTCGTAGTAGAGCCATCTTTTGCCGAGGCTTAGCGGTTTAAGAGAGCCGTCGAGCGCCTTGCCATAGGCAGGCATCGTGAAGGTGAAATCATATCGTCCTTGCGTAATCGGAGCCTCGTAGATGAGCAGAGCTTGGCGGGAAGGATAGTACACGCCGCTTGCGGACTTTATGCTGCTGGAGCTCCCGTTCTCATTGATAAAGATACGAATCGCACCTTGCTCGCTAGAAGCATTGTTGCCCTTTATATGAAGAGGCTGCCCAATCTGAGGCTTCATTGTGCTGAACTCAGTCTGGTCCGGCGCGATGAGCAGCTTGTTCAGCTCATTCACAGCTGCGGTGTCCTTCGCCATATAGTCGTTGCCCGCAAAGTCGAAGTAAAGCTTATCCGCGCCTCCAATGAGGATGCCGAATGTGCTGCCATCCGCTAAGGTAACGTTCACTTTGGTCGAAAAGTAGATCAGCATGCTGTCCATCGAAGCTGTTTCCGTATCCGGTTCTGCTTTGTCCATAAGACGGTTCATAATCGCTGCGACTTTCGCGATTGAAGCTTTGTCGGCCTGGCGCGAGCCGAATAACGGAACATAAGTCATATCGGAATGTCTCATCTGGATCGTCGCGATATCTTCTGGTTGAAAAGCTGTAGCTGATGCAGTAACAGCAGCTGGAGCTGCCATAGCTGCAGGGATGGCGAGAACGCTGCTTCCTGTCAGGAGCAGTGCGGCAATGCCGAGCTTGAACAATCTAGCTTGAAGCATGAAAAGTTCCTCCTTGTATGGATGGTTATGTCAGTATAGACAGCAATTGAGACAAGAAGGTTGCAGCCATCACAACATCAAGTTTGGAAAAATTTAGCGCAAAAAGGATCTGCAATCACATCGATCGCCAGATCCTTGGTAAGCAACTCGTTATTTTGAAAAATCAACTAAATCCTTGCAGAAGCAGTTGTTGCCCATCTGAAATTAGTATACGCTTGGGAAAGTGGCTTGAATGAATGGATTATCGCAGGAGGTGTTACCCATGTTTGAGTGGAGACGACTGCTCCGATTTAATCGTTATATCGGTAGAGGAAACGAAGAGATCGACTATCAGTGGCCGACTTCCAAATTCCCGATTATCAGCATACGCACAAGCGCAGGGACCGGTAAGCCCAAAATCGCGCTTGGACTTATTGCGCTCGGCGATATAGCGGTTGGAGTCGTGGCGGCAGGCGGCGTCTCGCTTGGCGTGCTTTCGTTCGGTGCGGTTGCGATTGGCGGCATGCTTGCACTCGGCGCGGTTGCGATTGGTAATGGCCTCGCAGCAGGTGCAGTAGCGATCGGGGATCTGGCCGTCGGTGCGGTCGCCATTGGACAGTCCGCTGTAGGCGCGGTAGGAATCGGCGAATATGCGCTTGGTGCGGTTGCGCTTGGAGAGCATGTTGCTGGAGTGGTAGCGATCGGCGAGCGCGTATACGGCATTGTCGCCATCGGAGAACACGGCTTCGGGCTCGTACCGATTGTCGGAGATTTTATAAGATGGATTGCCGGCTTGTTCCGCTAAGCTTTTAACAGATTTCGCCTTTATGCTACAATGGACAACAAGAAGAGCGTACAAAGGAAGGTTACCCGAATGGATAGCGTTAATATTTTGGGAGTCCCGTTCTCGAAGCGGACGATGGAAGATACAGTGAAGCTGCTGCAGAAGCAGCTAGCAAGCACGGACAAGCCGTTGTTCCACTTGATTACGGCGAATCCGGAGATCGTGATGGCAGCGCGGTCTAACCCGCAGCTGCGTGAGATCGTGCAAGCGGCAGATCTGATTACGCCAGACGGCATCGGTGTCGTGCTCGCTGCCAAATGGCAGGGGGACCATGTGCCGGAGCGCGTAACGGGCTATGATATGCTCGTTAAGCTGCTGGAAGGGGCGAAGAGCCAGCCGTTCTCGCTGTATGTCGTCGGTGCGGATGAAGAGACGAACGCGAAGGCAGTCGAGATTATTCAGGATCGCTATCCCGGCGTTACGATTGCTGGACGGCATAACGGCTTCTTCAATGCGGAGCAGGAAGCAGCTCTCGTCGCGGATATCGAACAGAAGCGCCCGGATATGCTCATTGCTGCGCTTGGTGCGCCATTCTCGGAGAAGTGGATTTATAAGCATAAGAGCCGCCTTAAGGCGAAGATTGCTTTTGGCGTTGGAGGCAGTCTCGATGTCATCGCCGGCAAAGTGAAGCGTGCGCCGGTCATTTGGCAGAAGCTTAATGTGGAGTGGCTGTACCGTCTGCTCAAGCAGCCGTCTCGCTGGCGCAGGCAGCTCGTGCTGCCGAAGTTCGCGCTGACCATCCTTACATCGCGTAAACCGCGCTAATCGTTAATATTGAAGAGTCCTTGTGCTGTTGAAGGGCTCTTCTTTCATTGTCACAGATCGTTTCGAAACGATGTGATTGCAATCACACCGGCCGGTCATCTTCTCTCGCTATACTTGAGTCATCACAAGAGCAAGCTCAAGCTCAAGCAGAAGAAAGCGGGGAGTAAACCATGCTAAACGATAAAACGATCCAAATCATTAAATCGACCGTCCCAGTGCTCGAAATCCATGGAACTGCAATCACGAAGCGATTCTACGAGCTGTTGTTTTCTCGTTATCCGGAGCTGTTGAACCTCTTCAACCATGCGAACCAGCGTCAGGGCAGGCAGCAGACGGCGCTTGCGAATGCGGTCTATGCAGCCGCGCTGCATATCGACAAGCTGGAGATGATCCTTCCAGCGGTGAAGCAGATCGCGCATAAGCACCGCAGTCTTGGCGTGAAGCCGGAGCAGTATCCGATCGTTGGCGAAATGCTGCTTGCGGCAATCAAGGATGTGCTTGGTGACGCGGCGACAGATGAGATTCTGGGAGCGTGGGCAGAAGCTTACGGCATCATTGCAAAGGTGTTTATTGATGTAGAAGCGGACATGTACGAGGCAGCGGAGAAGCAGCAGGGCGGTTGGGCGGATTACCGGGCTTTCCGCGTGGAGCAGAAAGTGATCGAGAGCGACGTGATCACCTCCTTCTATCTGGTGCCGCAGGATGGCGGTAACATAGCTTCTTTTGAACCGGGGCAATATGTAAGTGTGAAGCTAGACATTCCGGGTGAAGCCAATACGCATATCCGTCAGTACAGCTTATCCGACGCGCCTGGAAAGCCTTATTACCGCATTACGGTGAAGAGGGAAGAGGCGCTGCAAGGGAAACCGGCTGGGGTAGTATCGGTGCACTTGCACGAGCGAGTTCAATGCGGGGATGTGCTCTGGTTGTCGGCACCTTCAGGCGCCTTCACGCTTGATCAACAAGATGATCGGCCGCTTGTGCTTCTCAGCGGCGGGGTTGGTCTGACTCCGCTAGTGAGTATGCTGAACACAATTACAGAAGCCAATCCAAATCGTAAAGTAATCTTCATCCATTCCGCTCAGAACGGCGATGTCCATGCGTTAAAGCAGCAGGTGAAGGAGCTTACTGACACTCATCCGCAAGCATCCGTTCACGTTGCGTACAATAAGCCGACGCCGCTTGATCGGAAGCTGCAAGCATTCGACAAGGAAGGCTATATTGACCTCCCATGGCTGAGGAAGGTCGTTCCAACTACGGATGCGGCATTCTACTTCTGCGGTCCGGTTCCATTCATGCGTACGGTGAACAGCTTATTGAAGGAGCTAGGCGTTAGCGCAGCAGATATTAACTACGAATTCTTTGGTCCAGCGGGTAGTTTGGAAGCGGATGAAGCTGCCGCGCAGCCTCAGACTCAGCAATAATAGGCCTAGCGCTGAAGAGCTACGACTTTGTCTGAGAGCGCAGCAACCGGTTGATCGTCTCGCGCCGAAGTCCGATCAATTGGCCGATCTCGTCCTGCGTGAGCACTTCCGTCAATGTGGCAGGCGCGATATAGAGCTGGAACCAAGTCTCAAGCTTGCGCAGCTTCTCGGCTGGCGTGACTTCGATTAGCTGATCGATGCGCTGCTGCATCATCCGCAGTTTATTTTGCAGCTGCTGAGCAATGTCTAGGCATCGCTGCGCATCCTGCTTCAGCGCTTCATACCAGGCGGCCTCCGGCAGAACATCGACCTCGCAAGTTACGAGCGCGACGGCCGAGCCGTTATAGGGATTAGGACTTATGAGCGAATGATGAGGAATCGTCTCGCCCGGTACGATAATGTTGACGATGAATTGCGAGCCGTCTTCGTGGACGCGGACGATCTTCAGCATGCCGGACTTCAGATGATACAGCGATCCGTACTCGCCCTGTCGGAACAGCACTTCGCCTTTATGTAGAATCATAGTGAATGTCTCCTGTATAAAGATAAAACAAATCGCCCCCATCTTGCCGGTTATGGCAGGCTGAGGGCGATTGCTCTTACTAGGCAGTCGTCGGGGGAACGAATGTCCGCCCTGCAAATTCACTATCAAGCATGAAGAACGCATTGCTGTCTTGATCAATTCGTTTCAGCTTGTTAATGATGCTGTCGAACATCGCTTCTTCTTCGACTTGCTCGTCAATAAACCATTTCAGGAACTGCATTGTCGCGTGCTCGCGATCATTCAGAGCAAGATCGGATAAGTGATAAATCCGCTTCGTAACTTCTTTCTCGTGCTCAAACGCATGCTCGAAAGCATCCAGTATGGAGCTATAGTTATTGTTAGGTGTGCCCATGCCGACTAGGGTTGCGCGTTGCCCGCGATCATTCAAATACTTGTACATTTTCATCGCATGGAAGCGTTCTTCTTCGGCTTGAACAATAAAGAAATTAGCAAATCCATCGAGGCTCTCTCCAGAACAGTAAGCGGCAATTGCCAGGTATACGTGTGCAGAATAGAACTCGAAGTTCATTTGCTCGTTCAAAGCTTGGCTGAGTGTGTCTTTCATCATCGGCCGCACCTCCTTATTCAAGTGTTAGTATAAAAAAGAAAAGAGACGAAGTGGTAGCCCATCTTACAGGAGCTGACAACTTCTTCCCCTATCGTACCATACTATTCCACATTATCCTATCCGGTGCTTTAACTTCTTATACAGTTTATCAGCGGACGGAGCGACAATGACTTCAGTCTTACCAATCAGCACCATGCATTGCTTGGAACACATCTTACAGTTGCCTAGACAATCCTTCTTCTTCTGCTTCAGATCAGGGAACTCGTGCTTCAATGCTTTGAAGACGGACTTCGAGCCGTGTTTGAAGTTTCTACAGCAATACTTGATCTTCTTCATCTGTCGAAACCGACCTCTTTCGCAATGGTGGTAGTTGTTAACAACATAATGATATTAATTCTCATTCTCACTGTCAATTGTTATTTGAGATAGGCTGTCCGTTTCGCCTTGCTTCGCGTAGCTCACTGACTTATGATAGGGAACAATCAGGAATAAAGGAGCTAGTTAGCAATGAGTATGAGTGGACAGCAGCGTTCCAATATTCGCCCGGGTATAACGGTGGATATTGTATTGAAGAAAGACCAGGCGAGCGGACGTACGACTCGCGGTGTGGTGAAAGATATACTGACCAATTCGCCGAACCATCCGCATGGTATCAAAGTAAGGCTGCAATCCGGCGACGTTGGCCGGGTGAAAGCGATTATTGAGGGATAGAATCGAGGATCCAAGTATTTGCAACACTGCGGCAAAATGAGTAGGATTAGAGGAAGTAAGCGATTTACTTCATATAGGTAAAGGGGCCGCGCCTTCGATGAATCTTCCGCAGTCGATCTCAATTCCTCATCTAGCATCGCTCATCGTTACGTTACTATCCGGCGTCGCCGTTATGTTTCTTCGGCTGCGCGCGAGCAACAAGCCGACGACGATGCGCAAAATCATTATTCCGCCGATCGGCATGTCGACCGGCTTTCTTATGTTTGTCGCTCCGTTCACGAGGGTTCCATGGTCGTGGGCGTTGCTTGCTTTTGCCGCTGGCGCGGTGCTGTTCGCATATCCGCTTATCCGCACGTCCAAGCTGGAGCGGGTAGGCGATGAAATTATTTTGAAAAGGTCCAAACTGTTTATTTTCATCCTGCTCGGGCTGCTCATCATAAGGCTGTTCGTTCATGATTTAGTAGAACAGTCGATGACGATTCCGCAGACAGGTGCTCTCTTCTTCATACTGGCATTCGGTATGATTGTCGTATGGCGTGCTGCAATGCTTCAAGCTTTTCTTAAATTGAAAAAGCGGGGGTAACAAGGAATGCATATGCCAGAAGCGGTTGGACTCATGTTTGAGAAATGCGTAGCAGGCGATATAGCGGCAGTTCGCGAGTTGCTCGCGAAGGATGCAACACTAGCAGCGGTGAGCTTAGGATACTTCACACCGCTGCATTTTGCTGTGCGCGAAGGGCATAGTGAGCTGACTCAGCTGCTGCTCTCCTATGGGGCTGACGCATCAGAGCAGCCTTGCCTCAGCTGGCAGGATTCGCTGCTGCAGAAGGCGCAGGACCGCGGCCATAACGATGTTGCGATGCTGCTGCGTGAGCACCTGCAAAGCACCTTGAAAGCGGAGCCGATCGGCGAGAAGCTGGCTGCGCTCATTCGCGATCGCAAGGTCAAAGAGCTGCTGCAGCAGCTGGAGCAGCAGCCGGAAGCCATTCATGCCAGCGATGAACGCGGCAACACGCCACTGCACTGGGCCGTCATGACCCGGCAGCTCGAGCTGATCGATCAGCTTCTGGCAATGGGGGCAGATCCGCTCGCGAAGCGCGGAGATGGAAGCCAGCCTGCGCAGCTAGCGCTGGAGGGGGATTACTTCTACCGTGCCAACCGGAACTTGCCGTCTGATGCTGGCAGAGATGCGAGCTTCTTGCTCGGCTATCTCACCGGCAAAGGCGGAGTGCCGTATGATATCTACCTCGCTGCTGCAGCCGGTGATGCACTGCGTGTAGACGAGCTGCTGAAGCAGAATCGCTCGCTAGTGCAAGAGCGAGATGCGTCCGGACGGTCAGCGCTCTACTATGCTGCGAAGCGTGGGTTTGTGGAGGTTGTGAAGCGGCTGCTCGCCGCTAGTGCAGATCCGAGTGCGCCGGAGCGGGATGCGCCGCAGGGAAAGGCGCTATATGCTGCGGTAAGAGGCGGGCATACCGAATGCGCGAAGCTGCTGCTTGAGCATGGAGCAGACCCGAACGCAGAGGTAGAAGCGAGCGGCAATGCCGTTTACGCAGCGCTGCAGGAAGGTCGCCAAGAACTGATCGAGCTGGTCTATTCATACGGCGGCAATGTAACGTTAACTGGCGCTTGTGCGCTTGGACGTATTGATCTCGTCGGCGAGCTGCTAACGGCGAATCCTTCGTCTATTGACGGCGGCGATTATGGACCGCTGGCGCAAGCGGCAAGCTGCGGCTATACGGCAATCGTCAGACTGCTGCTGCGCCATAACGCACCGCTGAACGATCCGTGGTATGCAAGCAATTATTTGCATTATGCTTGCTCGTACGCAGATGCGGATATGGTGAAGCTGCTGCTCGAAGGCGGCGCCGACCCGAACCATACGAATTGGCTTGGCGTCAGCTACTTGCATCTGGTCGCGCTGCAAGGCAAGCTGGAGCTTGCGGAGCTGATGCTTACTCACGGCGCGAGCCCCGAGGCTGTGGACGACGAGTACCGCACAACGCCGCTTGGCTGGGCTGCGAAATATGGCAAGCTGGAGATGGTGAACTTCCTGCTGCAGCAAGGTGCCGAGGTAGAACCGGCGGAGGTGCCGCAGTGGGCGACTCCGCTCGCTTGGGCACAGCGAAGAGGCCATGAAGAGATTGCGCGTCTGCTGCTCGCCCACCGCTCAGCGGCTGTCTGACAGTTGACAGTGGTGGCCTCAACTGGTATTCTAGCAGCATAAATTGCATGCAATTTAATTGTGTTATATAAATATAGCATCTTGAGAGAGGGAGGCAGCGATGGATAAGAGTGCTCAGTTCACGCTCGATAATCAGCTGTGCTTTGCCCTTTACGCCTGCGCACGCGAAGTGACGAAGCTGTATCGGCCGTATCTGGATGAGCTTGGCATCACGTATACCCAGTATGTAACCTTGCTTGCGCTGTGGGAGAAGGACGGGGTGCCCGTGAAAGAGCTTGGTGCCAGGCTGTACCTGGATTCCGGCACATTAACGCCGCTTCTGAAGAAGCTGGAAGGCATGAACCTCATTCGCCGCGAGCGCGATTCCGGCGACGAACGCAGCGTTCTTGTCCGTTTAACGGATGAAGGCAAGGCGATGAAGGAGCAGGCGATGTTGATACCGGAACGCGTCTTCTGCCAGACGAACCTGCCTCCTGCCGAAATCGGCATGTTGCGGGACCAGCTGCAGAAGCTGACAGCGTCCGCGCATCAGAGTACATGCAGTACGACGCAGGAGTCGTAGAATTATTGAAGAACCACATTGTTACCGCCCTAGAACGGCGGAGCAGTGTGGTTTTTTTGTTTTTAGCAGATTAAGAGGAAATACTGAGCTCGAAACAGGAGCAATCGTCGAAAATAAATGAAAAAATGCACTTTTGCAGAGGAGAACTAGCCCTCCCACCAAGCCATGTTGGCATTGGAAGAGAGAACGCCCGCGACCGTCAGTGAAGCGCTGACGGTGATGGAGATGGACTGGTTCTCCGGGACGATGAGCCCGCCGGTGTAGTCGAAGCTGAACATACCCGCGTTTAGCGGAACGGTGAAGAAGCTGGTACCGCCAGAGATGGCGCTAGTCGAGCTTCTCGATGTCATCACGCTGGTAGCGGAGCTGCCGAATAGTGTATTGAATGGCGTTAGCGTGGAAGGGGAGCTGATCGTTCCAGCACGCGTAATGGTTAGGGAACCGCTAAAGGTGGAGAGCAGACTCAGCGAGACGCCGACTCCGCCTGTAATGCGAGACACGTAGAGTGTGCGGCCGCTGCCGGAAGGATTGGAGATTTGGATGGATGCGGTGACCGATCCGCCGAGGATGCCGAGCGAGGAAGAGCTCGAGAATGTAGTTATGAACTCACGGGCGGCGACGGTTGCGCGATTGTCGGGCGGAGCCGTAACGCCAGGCGCTGCATACGTATTGACAAGCTGGCCGAACAGCTTGCTGTTGGATTGGTCAAAGACAGAATTATTGGGCATGGATAGTTACGCCTCCCACCAAGTTAGATTAATGGCGCCTGTTAATGACCCCGTTCCAAGCGTCACCGAAATGGTGCGATTCTCCTGTACGATGAGGCTGCCAGAGAAAGCAATATCGAATATTCCCGAAGTCACCTGCATGATAAAACAGGTCGTCGGCGTGCCGCCAAGCGTCCCTGTGTTCTGTTTCGTCGTGGCGATGCTGGTCTTGGAGCTGCCGAACAGCGCATTGAACGGTGTTGGCGTTGTACCGCCCGTAATCGTCCCTGCGGAGGCGACCGTAAGAGTAGCGGCTGCAGTGGTGCCGCCTGCTATGCGCGAGATGTAGAGTTTTTTGCCGCTGCCGGAAGGGTTGGTTGCTTGCAACAGCAAGGAACTGCCGCTCCCGACGCTTGTACTACCTGTATTGAGAATGAATAAAATGCCGCTCTTCGCCGCATCTGCCTCGGGCCCTTCAATGACGCCGGGCGAGGTGTAGGCGTTATTTTGCTGCATATAGATCGGATTATGCTCGGTATTAAAGATGTTGTAATTGTTCATGCGTCATCTCCTCAGGCGGGCCAGGCCGATAGTAAGTTGCTCTAGTATATGGCGATAGAAAGCCACTTGTCCTAGGGAAGTATGGAGTTTGGAAAAAAGGTATGAATTGCCTGTGTACAACCGCCGTTTCCATATAAACAGAGAGGACATAGAGTAAAGAAGCGTAAACGCCAAGGGGAAGATGACATGAGTGAAAGCAGAAAACAATGTTCCAAGGGAAGAGAGGAATCACTTCCCCCGCGATGCGGAAGGAACGGATCAACTAAAAAACGCAAACGTCAGCCATCGTGTTCAAAGCCCCATCCGGCATCTCATAAGGGGGTGTTCTCGGAACGCAAGTTTTTGAACATCGTCACGACCGACGAGTTTGTCGCCTTGCCTTCGCAGGACGCATCCACCAAATCTGTCTATTCCTACGCGATTGTGAATGACGGTGAGGAACCGGCGGTTGTGAAGCTGGAGATTGGCCCCAATGGCATTGATTATGCGACAGACATGGAAGGAGTTGTGGAGAACGAAAGTATGGGCATTGTTGTGCCTTCGCGTTTTTTGCGTTATACGCGAGTGGCGGTGAAGTCGGGCAAACCAGGCAAGCCGACAGTGCTCTGCGTTTATTTTCAGGCTCAAAATATGAAGTAGCTGGTTTATGAAGGAGTGAGATGTCATGCCGAACTTTTCTAGCTTTAACCCGAATCCGGACAACCTGCGGACGCTGATTTTTGGCCAAGATGGGACGCAGACGGCTAGAGCCGTAGCAACGGATACGCAGGGTCGTATACTGAATATTATTATGGATGGTACGATTACGAGCATCTCGGGCGTTACCATTTCCGGAGGAACGGTATCGGTCGGTACAATTAACAATCTGCTGAACGGTACGATTACAAGCGTGATGGGAGCGACGATTACAGCCGGAACGCTGTCAGCTGTGGCTAACTTGCTTGACGGTACAATCACAAGCGTAATGGGTGCCACAATTACAGCTGGAACGCTGACCAACTTGCTGAACGGTACAATCACAAGCGTAATGGGAGCAACGATTACGGCCGGAACATTGACCAACTTGCTGAACGGTACGATTACAAGCGTGATGGGAGCAACGATTACAGCCGGAACGCTGTCAGCCGTGGCTAACTTGCTTGACGGTACAATCACAAGCGTAATGGGAGCGACGATCACAGCTGGAACGCTGACTAACCTGCTGAACGGTACAATCACAAGCGTGATGGGAGCGACGATTACAGCCGGAACATTGACCAACCTGCTGAACGGTACGATCACAAGCGTAATGGGAGCGACGATCACTGCCGGAACGCTGAGCAGCGTAACGTCGATTTCGCAGAAAAGCTTTGTTGAGCAGGCCAACGCATCGCTGCCAACCGTCGATGCTTATACGGCGCTTGGCGCAGTAACGACAAGCGTGCTCGGAACGTACTCGTTCTTCGTGTACAACAGAGGACCAGGCACAAACAGAGCAGACGCTCGGGTTGAAATTAGCGCAGACGGTACCAACTGGTATACAGACGTCGACACATCGACAGGAATTGCCGTTGGCGGCGTAGATGTGCTTGTGCCGCAACGGTTCCTCAAATATACAAGGCTTGCTTACCGGTCCGCTACAGCGGGCAGTGCAACGACGGTCGACGTATTCTTTAACGGACAAGGCACTTAACCTAGGAGTGTGATTTAATTGCTGCTCGGCATCCATGTACTCGCATGCAATGAGGAAGATGTTCTGGATCGCTGTCTTCGCAGCGTTCAAGGGCTGGCGGATGAGCTTGTCGTCACGGACACCGGCTCTTCAGACCGTACGGTCGATATTGCAAAATCATATGGAGCAAGAGTTGTGCACCATACATGGACGGATGATTTTGCAGCGGCGCGGAATGCCGGTCTGGACGCCGCTCGAACGATTTGGGTGCTTGTGTTGGATGCGGACGAGCAGCTTGCAGCTGGGATAGGGCGTGCAGAAGTGCGTGAGCTGCTGCGTAAAGCAGACAGCGATGCTCTGCGCGTCACGATTCTGAGCCAATATGGCAACGGGGAAGGCGAATCGCTTACACATGAAGCGGTTCGCCTCTTCCGCGCGGACTGCGGATTTCGCTACACAGGCATCATCCATGAGCAGCTGGTCCGCTTCGAATCCGGTGTGCGGATTGGAGTGGACGGCCGCCCATGCGGAATTCCTCTGCTTCATGATGGCTATCTGCCCGAAGCGCTTGCTCTTAAAGACAAGGCGCAGCGCAATCTTCGCCTTATTGAGAAGGCTTTGTGTTTCACCCCGGATGACCCGTTCCATCTCTACAATAAAGGCGTGACGCTCTGCCAATTGAATAAGCCAAAAGACGCCTGCGAGGCGTTCGCTTTGGCATATTTGCTCGTGCCTGGCGACGCGCCATACCGACCGACGCTGGTACGCGACTGGGCAAAGGCGCTGCTGGCGGAGGGCCGCGCCGATGAGGCAGCTGCGATGCTATATCGGGAAGTCGATCGCTACGGCGACTATCCCGATGTGCAGCTGCTCTACGGCGACTGCCTGATGCGCCAGCATCGTGTCGTGGATGCGCGCAGCGCCTACGAGGCGGCGCTGGAAGCGGGACGGGCGGCGAGTTCTGCCGCCGCCCGCTATGTGGTGGAAGCTGGCGCGGGCAGTTATCGCGCCAGCTGCGGGCTCGCGCAAGCGGAGGCGGCGCTTGGCCGCGCCGAATCCGCGCAGCGTTTGTTTGAAGCGGCGGCAGGCGAAGCGCCGCGCTATGTTCCTGCCCTGGCCGGCTGGGCGGATAGCCTGCAGGCTGCGGGCAAGAGCGATGAAGCCATCCGCGCTACGATGGCTTCGTGCGTGGGGCTCGAAGCGCCGGAGCTGCTGGCGCTTCAAGCCCGGGTGCTCGGCGGCATCGGCGCGTATGCCGCCGCGCTGCCGCTCTGGCGCGAGGCGGGGCCGCTCACGCCAGAGGATGCGCGCGCCTACGCGGCTTGCTTGATTGGCGCGGGGCATGCGCGCGAGGCGCGGGCGGTGCTGATCGCCGCTTGGGCGGCGGGCGGACCAGCCGAGGAGCTAAGCGTGGATGCCGCGCTGTGCAGCTGGAGCTTGGGAGAACGGATAGAAGGGAGCGATCTTCCGTGGTCGGAGCTGCTGCTGATGGTGGATCGGCTATTGGATGGCGAGGAGGCGGCGGCGGCTGAGCCGCCAAGTACAGGACAGCTGCAGTGGCTGCTGACCCGTGCGCTTGAGCTTGGCATGCTGCCGCTCGGAGGTCGGCTTAAGGCGATTAGTGCCTCGCTTGGCGAGCGGTACGCACTTTCGCTTTATCGCAGCGGCTATACGGATGCCGCCGCGGATTTGATGCTGAAAGCGATGGCGCAGCGGCAGCTGGCGCAAGAGGAGCTGAGCTGTCTCGGCGAGCTGCTGTACGGGAAGATGCTCTATGGCGGAGCGCTCGCGCTGTTCGAGCAGGCAATCGAGGCTGCAGCAATTGGGGAGCTAACCGAAGCTGGAGCAGCAGGAGTACAGGTGCAGGTGGATGCAAAGTTGGGTGCTGCTGCGTGCTCGCTATCCTTGGCAATGGAGGCGCTGCTGCCTTGGGCTTCCGCGCAGCCGGCGCTAGGAAGCGGCTGGCCGCATACCGATCTCGAGCACATTCAGTCGGCGCTTATCCGCGTGCATGGCGCTGGATGGCGGACATCGTTCACCGGCGCGCAGAGGAGGCGGGCGCATGTCCTTGAAGAAGAAGGCTAGCTTAATTTCGCTGTGCATGATTGTGAAGGATGAAGCGGCGAGCCTGCCTCGCTGCCTTGGAAGCGTGCAAGGCGTAGCCGATCAGATCATCGTCGTTGATACAGGCTCAACAGACGATACAGTTGCCATTGCGAAGCGGTTCGGTGCGACGGTGGTACGCGCGCAGTGGACGAATGATTTTGCCGCAGCGCGTAATATCGGGCTTGCCAAAGCGACAGGTGAATGGATTCTGTTTCTCGATGCCGATGAGGAGCTGGATGCGGGATCCGGCGGACAGCTGCGCGCGCTTGCGCAGGAGCAGGAGATTACGGGTTATTTTCTAAACATATGGAACTACATGGGCGATGGAGGCGGTGAAGGGGCGACGATCAATCCGGTGCTGCGGATGTTCCGAAACGATAGGCGGTACCGGTTCGAGGGGCGAATCCATGAGCAAATCGCCGGGCCAATCACACAGCATACGCCAACAGCGCGGTTTCATCTGAGCGACGTCATTATTCATCATTACGGCTACAAGCGGGAAGTCGTCATTGCCAAAAATAAGCTGGAGCGCAATCGCGAGCTGCTCGAACGCGCCACCGAGGAGGAGCCGGATAACCGATTTCATTGGTATAACCTTGGCGTGGAATATTTTCGCGGTCATGCATTGGAGGATGCTCTGCGTGCATTTAGGCAGGCAAGGGACGGAATCGATTACGCAGCAGTCAGCTATGCGCATCTGCTGATGAAGCATGAGGTGCAGTGCTTGCAGGCGTTGCGGCAATGGCAGGAATCGCTTGCGCTGGCGGAGGAAGGGCTAGCGTGGTATGCGGACTATCCAGATCTATGGCAAGCCAAGGGAGTAAGTCTTGCAGCGCTTGGGCAGCGTCGGAAGGCAGCGGAAGCTTTCGCCGCGGCGATTCATATCGGGCGGGCGCCGGCGATCTATCATACGGAGGATGGCATGGGCTCGTACCAGTCGGCGTATTGGCTTGGCAGCATGCATGAGGCAGAGCTGGATTACGATACCGCTGCTCATTGGTATGCGGAGGCAGTGCGGTTTCGCGGCAGCTTGCTCGCTCCGCTATATCGGTTATGCCATATGATGCGCATCTGCAGCAGTGAGGAGCGGCTCGCGCAATTCGTGGAGGAGCGTTTTACGCTCGATTCGCCGGAGGCGACGGTCAAGCTGGCGGATGTAATGCGGCGAAGCGGGTGTTATACAGCGCTTCGGCTATGGTTGTCACGGCGGTTAGCTGTTGCGGGGACCGAGGAACGGGCGTTGCTCTTGCCTTGGCTTACGCTTGCAGAGGAGTGTGAGTCTCTCAGAGATGGTGGTGGTGATGGTTTCGGTATGCCTTCGAAAGCAGCTGCGGATTCGCTCGGGCAGGCGATGGCATGGCTGGAAATGCCGGAGCAGTCGCCATTCCCGGACACGGCGCTGGAATGGTTGCCACTGCTCATACGCGGTGGGATTGGCGGAAGTCGAGTAAAAGACGTGGTCGGCGCGCTTCTGGATGCAAAACCGGACGGAGCAGGAGCGGACTCAGGCTTGGACTCAGGCACACCGGGTACATTAGGTGCGGCGAATGGCGTTAGGCACGCAGCTCGCGCTCTCTGCGCATTGGCTGATTCCCGCTTGGCGGAGGTGCAGCGGGTGACGGGCTTCGCCCAGGCGGCTCAAGAAATGCGGCTGCTGCTTCCGGCACAAGGCGAGGGGGAGCGCTAAGCAATGGAAGCTCGCGGTGAGGAGACAGCACGGCAGCTGCCGGTATCACTCTGTATTATTGTGCGCGATGAGAGCCGATTTCTAGCGGATTGTTTGCGCTCTGCCGCTCCGTATGTCGCAGAGATGATTGTCGTGGATACCGGCTCGACGGACGATACGATAGCTATTGGGGAGCAGCACGGTGCAAGGGTGTATTCTGTGGCGTGGACGGATGATTTTGCAGCTGCCAGGAATGTCTCGCTGGCGGCGGCGCAACAGCCGTGGGTTCTCGTGCTTGATGCCGATGAGCGGCTTGAAGTGAACTCCATAGCAGCTTGGTCGAGATTGCTTGCGGATGAAACCAAGCTCGGTTATTTCATCCAGCTGCATAGCTGGGTCGGTGGAGATGACGGCACGGTTGTGACGGACGCGGTGTGCCGCTTGTTTCGCAATGATGAACGAATCCGGTTTCGCGGCATCATTCATGAGGAAGTTGCGACGAGTATTATGGAGCTTGGCGGAGCGGAGGCGGTTGGTTTTATTGCTGGCTCTGATGCCGGAGCTGAAGCCGGAGCCAAAGCGGGAGCTATTGCCATCTGGCATGAAGGTTATCGCGATGAAGTAGTGGCGGAGCGTGACAAGTATGCGCGTAATCAACGGCTGCTGTCGTTGGCGCTCAAGCAGGACCCGAGCAACCTTACGCTGCGGTATGCAGCGGGAACGGAGTTGTTCGCGGCAGGGCGCTACGCGGAGGCGCTGGAGTGGCTGGAGCCCATAGTCTTGTCAGGGCAGGAGGCGGCCGGTTATGAATCAGATGTGCTGCTTAAGGTCATCCACGCTTGCCGCGCTGTCGGGCGATTAGCTGATGCTGTTCGTTATGGAGAATCAGGCGTGCAGCGGTACGGGAATTTTGCAGATCTGCACGAAGCCCTTGCGGAGGTGCTGCTGGAGCTGGACGATGCGGGAGGTGCGCTTGGTTGCGCCCGAGCGGCGCTTGCGGCGGGAAATGCGCCGGCGCATTATTCAACGGCAGCGGGGGCGGGAACGTACCGTTCGTGTTGCTTGGCGGGGGCGGCGTATGAACGATTGTACCTTTTCGATGACGCGGCGAGGTCGTATGTAGAGGCTATAGAAACAAGACCAGACTATATACCGGCTTGGCAGCGATTGCTGTTGTTAGGAGGCTTGGAGCCGAGACTGCGAGAGTGGTGGGGGCAGGCAGCAGATGTATTGCGGACTACAGGCAATCGAGCGATTGTATCGGCTTCTGCAGGAGGTATGGCTCTGACCGATATGTTATGCGATTTGCGTCTGCCGGAGGAAGCGGAACGTTTATGGATGACTGCATTTGCGGGACGTGGTATCGATGTAGAACCAAGTTTATTCGTCAAAGGGATATGGCAAGCCCAGCGGGGGGATACTGCAGGCGCTATGAGGCTATGGCAACAGTGCTCTCGTCAAGGAAGGGACTCTGCTAAGCTAGCTGATGTATATCTATCGGCGGCTGTTGCTGTTATTGGGGATGTTGGAGACGCAGCGGGGGTACAGGCGCAAGCGGCGGACGGTACTATGGCGCGTGCGCTGCTGCGGCTCGGCGCATGGGATGCTTGGCTACGCCTGCCGGCGGTGGCGCAAGCAAGGGTGATGGGCGGCGGCGGACTGCCGCCGCTGCTATTCGCTGCGCTGCAGCGCGATCTGCCGGCGGCGCTGCGTGAGCAGCTGCGCGCCGCCTTGCAGCACCGCCTCGCTGCCGGATGGACCTCGGCAGCATGCGGTAACTGGCGTGCGGCGGCGGATGACTTCGCCGCCGCAGCCTTGGATGCGGCGGCCCGTCCGTGGCAGCAGCGTGCAGCGGCTGCGGGACTCGCTGCCGGATTCGCCGCGAGGGCTCGTGCGGCGGCGGGCGCCGGCGCATACCTGCCGGCATTACGCAGCGAGGATGCGCTGCCGCTCATCCTCGGCACGACGGTGCTTTAAGCCTCCCCCACCACAATCAGACAGGGGCACGCTCAAACTGCTCCTCCAGCAGCTCGCCCCAGCGGCTCTGCCATCTTGCGAGGTCGAAGGCGAACGCCGTCTCGCGTGCGCGAACGCCGAGTTGCTTACGCGCTGAAGCGTCTTCCAACAGCAGCTTCACGGCGCGGTACAGCGCTTCTTCCGTCGGTGATACAAGCAGCCCGTTAAAGCCGTCGATAATGAGGTCATTCAGCCCGCCGACATTGGTGGCGACAATGGGTAGGCCGCAGCTCATCGCTTCGAGGCAGGAGAAAGAAGTTCCCTCCGAGTAGACGGTCGGTATGGCGGCGACATCCGCGGCCTGGTAAGCCTCTCGTACAGAGGCGAACGCATAGGTGCGGTGCGCGATGCGATTTCGGTGGGGATGGCTGCTCAGCCAAGTCTGGAAAGCGACCGCAACCGGTGTCCCCGAAACGAGCTCGCCGGCAAACTCAACTGTCAGGGAATGAAACTCCGGCAGAAGTCGGTCGGTTAAGAGCATCATCGGCACGATGCCGCGCTCGTAGCTCAGCCTTCGGGGATACAATAAACGAAGCTCATCTGTTATCTGTGCAGTCGCTTTCTTTTGCACTTGCTCTTGCTCCCCACCATCCCCTTCATCGCCGCTTTCAACAGGCATAAACCAAGACGTATCCACCGCATTCGGCAGAAGCACGAGCCGCTCGGCGTCATCATAGGAACAGCAGGCTCGGCAATAGGTCTGAAAGTGAGAATCGACGCTTACAATCCGATCAAGTCCGCTTACTGCGCCTTGAATCATGACCGCGACGTCGGCTTTGACTGCCTCGCTCATATCATGCCAATCCCAGCTGACGCCATGGCAAATCCCGATGCTCCCCGGTCGGTAGCGAATCGGATGCCACAGGCAGCTGCCGTAGATGACAAGCCCCTCCGCATCGGCGGCCATCTGCTCGAAGGCACCGGCAATGTCATTTAGTTCATACTTGTACCCCCGCACGGCGACGCCGAGATAAGTTGTTTCAAAGCTGTTGAAATACGACAGCTGATGAACAACCGCCCGCCAGCCGCGGCTCTGAATGACACCGCACAGGTCATAGATATACCGCTCCAGCCCCCCGCCAAAAGGTCTCGTATACGCTTCGCCCTCCGCATATCCATTCAAATAGCTGTGCGTTAATATCGTCACGGTTCTCATGTTTGCGGCTTCACCTCCTCATCTTCCTGCCAGCGCACCAGATTGGGCTGCGGATCAAGAATGGAAGCATATTGCGCCAAGCTGCCCCATTGGCCTTGCGGATCCAGCTGCATATAGCGCTCATATTTGGCGCGGCGCGAAGCTTCATCGCCTGCCCAGCCGTAATGCTTGACGCGCAGCTCCGAACCGATTCCCTGCAAAGCGGAGCAGGAGAGAGGCAGCCGCGGCACATGGTGATCCCAAGCCGGATAGAAGTAGGAATACTGCGGCATGTAACGGACGAGCATCATCGTATGCCGCTTGTGCAGTTGCCAGAGCGAATCTTCCCGGTAGTAGGCGAGCGAACCCCAGAAGTCGTACATACGGAAGCCGACCCAGTCGTATCGGTCCTGGTCGATGAGCTGCCGAAGCTGAGTCTTCGCCTTCTTCTCAAAAAATTCATCCGCATCGATAGCCAGCAGCCAATCGGGCTCCGTCTGGACGGCAGCCTCCCAGAGCAGATAGCGGAGCTTCGCTTCCTGTCCGAACAGGGGCTCCTTGAGCTCCACGATTCGCTTCACCTTATCGAAGGAGCGGCAAATCTCCGGCGTATCGTCATCGCTGGCATCGTCGACAATGACGATTTCATCGACGAGCGCGGACAAGTCGGCAAGCGCGGCCTCCAGGTAGCGCCCTGCTTCATTGCGCACCTGCATCATCGCCGTCAGCTTGTTTCCGGTTGATTTACGCAGCGGCTTGCTCATGCAAAGTCCCCCTCCGACAGTCGCTGTGCCTGCCCGTCGACAGCCGCCAGCTCCGCAATCGCTTGAAGCGGCTCCGCGCCATGCATCGCAGCTTGGAGCATGGCGTGAATCGCCTCGTGCCGCTTGCCCTGCAGCGCGAGCGCCGTGCCTTTGAGCAGCTGTCGCTTCGTACGGGCTTCAGCGTTTCGAGTCTCGCTGAGTAGCGGCAGTGCCAAGTCCGGCTTGTTGCAAGCGGAGTACACATCGAAGAGCAAGGAGCGGACGAGTCCGTGACCAACGCCATCTTCTAGCCGCAGTGGCTCAAGCAGCGCAGCCGCACCCCGGTAATCCTCATTCATCCGCAGCAGCAGCGCGGAAGCAAGCGCATTCTGCCCTTCATCTTGCAGAGCGGACATGGTCGCATGTGCATTGCGTTCCGCATCCGTCACCGCACTAATTCCGTAGGTAGCGATCGCATCGTAGGGCTTCCCCAGCTGCGAACGAACGGCTGAGAGGAAGCGAAAATATGTCGTAACAGCCGTGTCGTCGCCGGTAAAGACGGCCTGCTCGAAGGCGAGCTTCGCCCAATGCTCCGCCTGCTCATAGCTGCCAAGCAAATAAGGATAGACCGCTTGGAAGAAAGACTGCATCGCTGAGGGACGCAGCGCCTTCAATTGTTCCTCGCGAAAATCCTTCCTTCGCTGCAGCTGCAGCTTCGCCAGCGAATCGAGCGGTTTGCCGCTGATTGCATCCAAGGCAGCGGCATCGGCGATCGCATCCGAGGCGAGGTCGAGGCCGTCGCGGAGGAAGACGCGGCAGCGCCGGAACCACTGCTCGAAGTAGAGCGGTTCGGAGCTTGCCACGACCATCGTCGCCGCAGCGCATAGCGCGTCGCGGCAGCGCAAATAAGCGTCATCCCCGAACTCCTGAGACTCGGGGAGAAGCGCAATGACAGCGGCCGGAGAGCGCCCGGCAATTTCATAGATCCAACAGGGGTGCGTGACAACCGCCGCGGTTTGCGACCAAGGCAGTGGCAGTGCGTGCAGCTCATCTAACGTAATCGGGCGGAAGGAGGAGGGAGCGCCAGACAGCCCGGCAGGCGACGTGACTACATAGACGGTCCGTTCGCGTCCGGCGGTCGCGAGTATCGTCTGGTAGGGAAACGACTCCCACGTACAGTGCGGAAACAACACAATCGAGTCGATCATAGACGGGCATCCCACCGTTTCTGCCTTTGGAAAGGCATCCTAACGAAGCTTCTCATCCATTGTATGGAAGCGGCATGAGCAACATTCCATCCAGAGGTTGCAGGCTTCCTGGGATAAAGGAAAGAGGCCCCCCAGTAGTGGGGAGCCTCACTCATCTCTCTGTATTAAGCTTGTTTGCCAGCTTCAAGCTCGATCGAGATTTTCACTTCGTCGCCGATCAGAACGCCGCCTGTTTCAAGCGCTGCGTTGTACGTTAAGCCGAACTCGCTGCGTTTGATTGCGCCTTTCGCGCTGAAGCCGGCTTTCTCGTTGCCCCAAGGGTCTTTGCCGCTGCCTTCGTAAGTGACTTCGAATGTCTCGGTGCGCGTTAGGCCGTGCAGAGTAAGATCGCCCGTAACATCATATTCGCCGTCGCCTGTGCGAACGATCTTCGTTGCTTTGAACGTCAGGTTCGGATATTGCTCGATGTTGAAGAAATCGCCTGTGCGCAGGTGGTTATCGCGATCTGCGTTGCGAGTGTCGATGCTGTTCAGCTCAACGGAGAACGCGATGCTCGCCGTTGTCAGATCTTCCGGATTCGCTTCGATTTCAGCGCTGAAATTGTGGAACGTGCCTTTTACTTTAGCAATCATCATGTGACGAATTGTGAAATCTACAGAACTGTGGCTTGCATCTACAACCCATTTGGATACGGACATGATAATAGCCTCCCATAAATACTTACTTTTAATAATAAACTTAATTATCTAAAGTAAGTTTAGCGGAGTGCTATACCATTGTCAACAGAAATATCTTGAATTTAAAATAAATATTCATTTCGCTTCGGGGTAGGGGAACAGATCGACCATCCGAGTCGTTTGTCCGCTCTCATTGGTGAACACGACATGCTCGCGCCCGAAGCCGCGCGGACTGTCCAGCCCGCAAGCAGCAGCCAGTGAGAACAACCCTTCCCGCAGCTGCAAAATATAGTTCATGACGCGCCACTGTTTCTCTTCCGGAGCGAGCGCAACCTGATATTTGGAGTCCGTCGTCGTAATGCCCGTCGGACATTTGCCGGTGTGGCACTGCAGCGCCATGATGCAGCCGTTCGCCATCATGAAGCCGCGCGCGGAGTTGACGCAATCTGCGCCAAGAGCAAGGGCAATCGCGACTTTATCCGGCGTAATGAGCTTGCCGGAGGCGAAGATGCGAATGCGGTCGCGCACGCCGAACTTGCGCGCCGTATCGTCTAGAATGACGAGTGCGGCGTAGAGCGGCAGCCCCATGCCGTCCGCCATCGCTTTGAACGTCGCGCCTGAGCCGCCCTCGGAGCCGTCCACCGTAATGAAATCCGGGTACGTGTTCAGCGCCTGCATCGCTTCAAACAATGGCTCGAGCCGCTTCGGATCGCCGACGACAATCTTGATGCCGACCGGCTTGCCGCCAGCTTCCTGCAGCGTGCCTACGAAACGGACTGCTTCCTCCGCGTTCGTCAGAAACTCGAACCGGTTAGGGGAGTTGACCGTCTTGCCGACCGGAACGAGCCGGGCTGCCGCGACTTTCTCCGTCACCTTGGAGCCTTCGAGATGGCCGCCGCGGATCTTCGCGCCTTGATGGAACTTCAGCTCGAATGCCTTGATATTCGGCACTGCGGCTTTGCGCTTGAATTCCTCGATGGAGAACTGACCCGTATCATCGCGGAAGCCGAACATGCCGGGACCGATCTGCGAGACGACGTCAACGCCGGTAGCGAGGTGCACATCCGCTACGCCGCCTTCGCCTGTATTAATCCAGGAGCCGCCTGCCATGTGAGCGCCGCTGCCTGTGGACTGGATATAATGCTCGCCGACCGCGCCGAAGGAGGTCGCTGACGCGCCGAACATTCCTTTGAGCCGCCACGGTTGTTTGCGGTTCGGGCCGACTACGATGACATCGTCGTCATGGAGCAGCCAACGTTTTACCGATTCCTCGACGAATTTCTCCTGCCGGGTGAACAAGCCCTCATCAGTGATGACATACTTCTTCCCTTGCACAAGTTCATTATTATCGACCTTCAGCTCGCTCGTCAGCTTCGGGAACATCGCGTTGGAGATATAGAAGCCGGGCTTCTCATAATCGCGACGGCCGCCGAAGGAGATGAGGTCGGTCCGGTATTTGGCCGCATAGACGAGACCTACGAAGTCCGCACGGGAGAATGGCTTGCCCTCGGTATCGCTGTCGAACCAATACTGCCGGAATTCCGGGCCTAGCTTCTCGAGCAAATAGCGGATCCACCCGAGAAAAGGGTGCGAGCGAAGAATGGAATGCTTCGCTTTTCTGGAGAGAGAATACATGTAGCTGAAGAAGATGACGACGGGCAGCACAATAATAACAAGCAGGGCGGAAACGAGAATTGTAGTCACCATGATGAATGGCCTCCGATTGTGATTTTGTAGGGACTATTGCCAGTTTTAAGTATACCATGTGCTTCCAGTTTTTAACCGTGGTGGGGGATGTGAAATGTGGATGAAGAAGCCTGGACAGGAGCCTGGACACGGGTGGATTTGGCTTCGAAAAAAAAGTGGTGTGTAAAGGTGAAAATAAAAAGAGTCACCTGTTTAAGTGACTCCCGGATTTTCGGATAAGGTTCGTGATTCCAAGTTCTTCGGCTACGCTTACGGTTGCCACGAAGGCTATTTTGCCTCAGATGTCCCTTTTGAAACTCTAACGGTTGTATGAACGGCTATTTGGCGAAATGGGTAGCCAAATCAATCGATTTGAGCCCATTAAGCTCTCTGGCAACCGTTAGATTTTAGAGGAAGCTATATATACGCAAATAAGCGCTAGGGTAACCGTTACAATTTCGATTTAGCGCTTCGCTAACTTTCTGAAGGTTTCGCGATACTTATCAAACTGTTCCGAAGCCACTTTTATCCCCTCACTCCCCGTGGTCGCTTGTTTCACACTATAAAAAAAGCCCTCCCGAAGTGAACGACGCACACTTCGGGAAGGCTTCTAAATTAAAATAGTTACCTAAACTGCATCCGCTTGTCGTTTGCGGCTGCTGAACTGGCTCTCGTACAGGTCGGCGTAGAAGCCGCCCGCAGCGAGCAACTGCTCATGCGTACCTTGCTCGATCACGGTACCGTGGTTCATAACGAGAATGAGATCGGCATCGCGGATTGTCGAGAGGCGGTGCGCGATGACGAAGCTCGTTCTGCCTTGCATCAGCTCATTCATCGCGCGCTGGATATGAATCTCTGTCCGCGTATCGACGCTGCTTGTCGCCTCGTCAAGAATGAGAATAGCCGGATTCGCCAGAATGGCGCGGGCGATGGTGAGTAATTGCTTCTGCCCTTGCGAGATGTTCGATGCCTCTTCATTCAGCACCGTATCATAACCCTCAGGCAGCGTACGGATGAAATGGTCTGCATACGCCGCTCGCGCTGCTGCCACCACTTCTTCTTCAGTTGCTCCAGTACGACCGTAAGCGATGTTATCGCGGATCGTCCCGTTGAACAGCCAAGTATCTTGCAGCACCATGCCGAACAGATTCCGCAGGTCGCCGCGCTTCAGCTGTGTAATGCCGACGCCATCGATCGTAATGCTGCCGTTATTGATTTCATAGAACCGCATCAGCAGGTTGATGAGCGTTGTTTTGCCCGCGCCTGTCGGACCGACGATAGCAATCGTCTGGCCGGAACGGACGTGAATGTCCATGTCCTCGATGAGCGGGGTGTCATCCTTGTAACTGAACTGCACGTGGTTGAAGCTGACGTCGCCGCGAGGCTTGATCGCTTTGCCAGATACAGCCTCAGATTCTTTTTGCACAACAGCAATCGGATTCGCTGCTTCTGGAACTTCTTCCTCTTCATCAAGCAATTCGAAGATCCGCTCTGCTGAAGCGACGGTCGATTGAAGGATGTTGGCGATTTGAGCCGTTTGCGTGATCGGCATCGTGAACTGGCGCGAGTAGGAGATGAACGCTTGCACGTCACCGATGGTGATCGTCTTATGCAGAACGAGAATACCCCCTGCCACGCTCACGAGCACGTAGCCGATGTTGCCGATGAAGCCCATGATTGGCATGATCATGCCCGAGACGAACTGTGCGCGCCAGCCGGATTCGTACAGCTCTTCATTCACGCTGTTGAACTTGTTGACCGACTTGCGTTCATGACCGAACGCCTTGACGATATTATGACCGGTGTACATTTCTTCGACGTGCCCGTTCAGTTCGCCGAGTGCTTTCTGTTGGCCTTTAAAATATAACTGCGAACGCTTGGCGATCATCTTGATCGCGACGAAGCTAAGTGGCAGCGTCACAATGGAGATGAGCGTCATGAGAGGGCTGATCGTCAACATCATGATGACAACGCCGATAAGCGTGATCACGGAGGTAATGATCTGCGTTAAGCTCTGCTGGAGCGTACCGCTGATATTATCGACATCGTTGACAGCGCGGCTTAGAATTTCGCCGTGCGTACGGGAGTCGAAGAATTTCAGCGGCAGGCGTTCCAGCTTCTCGTTTACGTCCTTGCGCAGGCCATAAACGGTTTTCTGCGCGACACCAGCCATCACGTATTGCTGAATGTAACCAAACAAGGCGCTGATGATGTAGAGGACACCGAGTACGGCAAGTATTTCCCAAATGTAATGAAAATCAATTTTCGCTCCAGGCGTACCCTTCAGCTTGCCCATTAGCCCTTCGAACAGCTTGGTCGTTGCTTTACCCATAATCTTCGGACCCACAATTGAGAACAGGGTGCTAAGTACCGCTGTCAGGAGAACAATAAGCAATGAGAAACGGTAAGGCCTCAGGTATCCGGCCAGTCTGCGCAAAGTACCTTTGAAGTCTTTGGCCTTCTGGACAGGCATGCCCATCATGCCCGGACCGCCGCGGCCTGGACCGAAGCCGAAATTACCAGGGGCGGGACCTTGGCCGCCGGGGCGCTGACCGCCCGGGCCGCCGCCCGCGGGGCCTCTTTGCTGTTCACTCATGCGATTTCCTCCTCTGACAGCTGTGACGTTACGATTTCGCGATAAACGGTAGATGATTGCAGCAGTTCCTTATGCGTGCCGATAGCTGTGATTTGGCCGTCGTCGAGGACGATGATCCGGTCAGCGTCCATAACAGTGCTGACGCGCTGTGCAACGATTAGCACGGTTGCATTCGTCGTCTCGCCGCGCAGTGCCTCGCGTAGCTTGGCATCGGTCTTGAAGTCGAGCGCCGAGAAGCTATCGTCGAACAAGTAAATGTCCGGTTTGCGGACAAGCGCGCGGGCAATGGACAGCCGCTGCTTCTGACCGCCGGAGACGTTCGTGCCGCCTTGTGCGATTGGCGAGTCGAAGCCTTCCTTCATCTCGGAGACGAAGTCGTAAGCCTGCGCAATGACCGCGGCATGACGAATCTCTTCATCTGTTGCATCTTCCTTGCCGAAGCGGATGTTATCCGAGATGGAGCCGGTGAACAGAACCGCCTTCTGCGGCACAAGGCCGACCATGGAACGGAGCGTTTCCTGCGTCATCTCGCGAACATCAACGCCGCCGATCGTAATGCTGCCGCCCGTCGCATCATAGAAGCGCGGGATGAGGTTGATCAGCGTCGATTTGCCTGAGCCGGTACCGCCGATAATAGCCGTTACTTCGCCGCGGCCGGCGGAGAAGGAGATATTCGAGAGCGCCGCCATCTCAGCGCCTGGGTAGTGGAACGACACATTGTTGAAAGCAAGCTCGCCGCGTGCAGCGGAAGCTGTCTTCGGTGTCTTGGAATCGTTAATATCCGGCACCATGTTCAGCACTTCATTGATCCGTGCCGCGGATGCGGAAGCGCGTGGAATCATAACGAACATCATGGAAGCGAAGATCAGCGCGAACATGATCTGCCATGCGTACTGGATGAATGCCATCAGGTCGCCGACTTCCATATGGCCGCTGTCGATGCGCAGGCCGCCGAACCAAACAATTGCAAGGCTCGCAAAGTTAATGACGAGCATCATGATTGGCATAAGAGATGCCATAATGCGGTTTACTTTGATAGATGTATCGGTCAAATCGTTATTCGCATCATTGAAGCGGCCTTGCTCATGCGTCGTCCGGTTGAAGGAGCGGATAACACGGATGCCGGTAAGATTTTCGCGGAGGACGAGGTTCAGCTTATCGATCTTGCCCTGCATCACCTTAAACAGCGGTACGCCGCGGCTGACAATAGCAAAAATAATAATTGCTAGAATAGGTACGATCGCAATGATGACAAGCGATAACGTCGCATCCTTGTACAGCGCCATAATAATACCGCCGAAGCACATCATCGGAGCCATGACCATGACACGCATCATCATCATTAGCACTTGTTGAACTTGCGTAATATCGTTCGTTGTACGAGTAATGAGCGAAGCGGTGCCGATCTGGTCGAATTCATGCAGCGAATATTTCTCTACATGGCTGAACACGCGGCTGCGCAGATCCCGGCCGAAGCCTCCGGCTGATTTGGCAGACAAGTAGCTGGCGCCGATGGAGCAGATGCCGCCGCCGAGCGCGATGAGCAGCATGAAGCCGCCGACCTTCCAGATGTATGGATTGTCGCCTTGCACAACGCCTTTGTCGACGATGTCGGCTAGCAATGTCGGTAGATAGAGATCGGATAACGATTGTAGGAATACAAATAGAAGCACGAAAAATACGAGTACCCAGTAGGGACGCAGCATGCGCAGCAATTTCATCATAGCGATTTAGTCACCCTCTTTGGAATTGGTAGATTGGTTGTTGTTATTGTTGTTGTCTCGGCCGGGCTTGAAGCATGCCGGACCTTCTTCTGGATTCTCGGCTTGGAAGAATGCAGATGCATCGTCGATGAGTTCGACGAGTAGTCTCGCACGTTCCTCGCCCAGATGTGCGATGAGCGCGGACAATCTTTCTTGCATTTTGGACTCTGCTTGCTGTGTCAGGCGATTGCCTTCATCTGTCAGCTTGATGCGCACCGCTCGACGATCTTTCGGATCAGTCTCCCGGTCAATGAGTCCTCTTGCGGCCAGAACGTTGAGTGTCTGCGTCATTGTCGGGGAGGCGACATTCATAAGATTGCTGATCTCGGATGCTTTCAGCCCCTCCGGCTGCTCGCGAGTAGCCCTGCGGATAATGAACAGCGTCATTGTCTCTGCAGGAGTGCAGTTCTCGAATGACTTTCGATTGTTAAGCGAGAGGCTTCGCAGTCGGCGAAATGCGCGCATCAACTCATGGGCAGCATGACTGTTAGAATCGTGGTGTTCATCATGTTCGGACATGATGGGAATCCCCTCCTGAACAATTTAATTTAGTTAGCTAACCTAAGTATATTTATTTTGACTAACGAATGTCAATAATCCTATTTATAAACACGATAAAAATTGTGTATGATAGTAGGATAAGATTTCTGCTAGGAGTGTTGATTACGATGGAGAATAAGACATCATCCTCTAACTTTATTAAAAATATCGTGGCTGACGATTTGAAAGCCGGTAAAGTGAAAGAGGTTATTACAAGATTTCCGCCCGAGCCGAACGGGTATCTGCACATTGGACATGCCAAGTCGATCTGCCTGAACTTCGAGCTTGCTGACGAATATGGCGGCAAAACAAACCTGCGTTTCGATGACACGAACCCGGTGAAGGAAGATACGGAATACGTTGAATCGATCCAAGAAGATGTAACTTGGCTCGGATTCGAGTGGGATGATCTCCGCTTCGCATCGGATTATTTTGAAGAGCTGTATCAGCGCGCGGTCCTTCTTATTAAGAAAGGCAAAGCGTTCGTCTGCGATCTGACTGCGGAAGAAATGCGCGAAATGCGCGGTACACTGACTGTTCCGGGTCAAAATAGCCCTTACCGCGACCGCAGCGTCGAAGAGAACCTCGACTTGTTCGCCCGCATGCGTGCAGGTGAATTCAAGGACGGCGAGCGTATTCTTCGTGCGAAGATCGATATGGCTTCCCCGAACATCAACCTGCGCGACCCTGCGTTGTACCGGATTGCGCATGCACATCATCACCGGACAGGCGACGCTTGGTGCATCTACCCGATGTACGATTACGCGCATCCGATCAGCGATGCGATCGAAGGCGTGACGCACTCGATCTGTACGCTGGAATTCGAGGATCACCGTCCGCTCTATGACTGGGTCATCGAGGAATGCGAGATGGAATCGCAGCCGCGTCAATATGAGTTTGCCCGTCTGAACGTAACCAATACGATTATGAGCAAACGTTACCTGAAGTCGCTGGTCGATCAAGGTGTCGTTGAGAGCTGGGACGATCCGCGCATGCCGACGATCAGCGGTCTTCGCCGTCGCGGTTTCACGCCGGAATCGCTGCGTGCGTTCTGCCGCGAGATTGGCGTAGCGCGTGCGTATAGCGTTGTCGATGAGCGGATGCTGGAGTTCTTCATCCGTGAAGACTTGAAGCTGAAGGCTCCGCGTACGATGGCAGTGCTTGCGCCGCTGAAGGTAGTTATCACGAACTACCCGGAAGGCCAAGTAGAGATGCTTGAAGCGGAGAACAATTCCGAGAACGAAGCCATGGGCAGCCGCCAAATTCCGTTCTCGCGCGAGATCTACATCGAGCAGGACGACTTCATGGAGAACCCGCCGGCGAAGTACTTCCGTCTGTTCCCGGGCAACGAAGTCCGTCTGAAGCACGCGTACTTCATCAAGTGCGAAGAGGTCATCAAGGATGAGGCGGGCAACGTGGTTGAGCTGCGCTGCACATACGATCAGGAGACGAAGAGCGGCAGCGGCTTCACAGGCCGCAAGGTGAAAGGCACGATCCACTGGGTGGAAGCATCCCAAGCGGTACCAGCGGAATTCCGCTTGTTCGAGCCGCTGCTCATCGACAACGCGGACAATGAGGATAAGGAGTTCCTGGAGCGCATCAATCCGAACTCGCTCGAAGTGCTGCAAGGCTTCGTTGAACCGAACATGATGGAAGCACGCGGACAGGACAAGTTCCAATTCTTCCGCCACGGCTACTTCAACGTCGATCCGAAGCATACAAGCGAATCGAAGGTTGTGTTCAACCGTGTCGTGTCGCTGAAGAGCTCTTTTGATCCGAAGGCTTAATAGAATCGTTAGGAGAACCGTCCTCGAGTTGAGGGCGGTTTTTTTGCGTTGCTGTGCTGCCCGCGCGGTTGCGAAAAATATAGTCGTTTTATACCCACTTCCTGTTCGCTTAGGGATGTATGATAGAGCTTAGAAGGTTGATATGGAAAGGGATGATGGGTGATGGATAGCATTCGGATCGACTGCGGAGATGTCTTTTTAAGAGAGTTTGCAGCTGCTGATTTAGATTCGTTTCACTCGCTGACTTGGCAGCCGGAGATCTATGAATATTTGCCGGGCTGGAACGTATCGAAGGAGCAGCGGACGGATTGGTTCATGAACTACGAGATCCCTGAGAACGCGCAGTTTATGAAGGCGGTATCGGAGGGCGAGGATGTAGGCGAGCTTCGATTGCGGTTGGGGATTGTTCTGAAGGAGACGGGTGAGCTGATCGGCTGGTGCTGCTCGGGCCCGAAGGATGAATTGCCGCCGCCTAACCGAGAAATCATGTACGCGATCTCCCGGGACCATCGGGGTAAGGGGTACACGACTCAAGCAGCGCGAGGGATGATTGGCTATTTGTTCGAGTATGCAGGCGGTGTGCAGGTGCTTCATGCTGTCGCGCTTATTGGCAATGTTTCGTCGAACAGAGTGATTCAGAAGTGCGGGTTCCAGTTGGTAGGGACCGTTGAGATAGATGCTGAGGTGTACAACTACTACCGGCTGGGGAAGGCGGACTGGGTTGGAGGGTGTAGCGAGTAAGTAGAGTGGTGTGAGGAAGCGTGAGTTGGTGGGAAACCGGTGGGACTGGTGAAAGAGATGCCTGTAGGTCACTACATTGGCGGACATCCTCCCGAATGAGCGAAAGAGTATCCCTCAGTGATACACATTGGTGGAAATCCACCCAAATGAGCGAAAGAGTATCCCTCAGGGATACACATTGGCGGAAATCCGCCTAAATGAGTGAAAGAGTATCCCTCAGTGATACACATTAGTGTGGATAGGTGGGGTTACGGTAAAATAGCCTGCTGGACCATATCAAACTATCACCACATCAAAAAAACCTCCCACCCTCAACAACACGAGGGTGGGAGGTTTTGCTTTATAGCTTACAGCCCGCGCACCGCAGGAACGCGAGCTTCAACGAGCTCGCGGATCGCTTGCGGCGAGTCGAGGTCGAGCGCCTCGGCTGCCAAAGCGGCCATCTCCTGCTTGCTGAGCTGGCGAATGAGCGATCGCGCTTCGAGCACCGCGTTCGCGCTCATGCTGAACTCCTGCAGGCCTAAGCCCAGCAGGAGCGGCACTGCATGCGGCTGGCCCGCCATTTCGCCGCACATGCCAACCCACTTGCCTTCGGCTTCCGCTGCGCGGATGACGCGTTCGATCAGCCGCAGCACAGCCGGCTGCATCGGATCGCCGAGCGCGGTCAGCTTCTCGTTCATCCGATCTGCCGCCATCGTATACTGCGTAAGATCGTTCGTGCCGATGCTGAAGAAGTCGACCTCCCGCGCGAAGCGGTCGGCCATCATTGCAGCCCCCGGTACTTCAATCATAATGCCGACTTCGACACCATCGCCGATGGCAACGCCCTCGGCAATAAGCTCTTCACGGCATTCCGCCAGAACGGCCTTCGCTGCGCGGAACTCTGCAAGCGTCGCGATCATCGGGAACATGACCTTCACGTTCCCGTGGGCGCTTGCCCTCAAGATCGCGCGAAGCTGCGTCTTGAACAGATCATGCCGATCGAGCGAGATCCGAATCGCCCGGTAGCCGAGGAACGGATTATCCTCCTTCGGCAGATTGAGCAGCGGCAGCTCCTTGTCCCCGCCGATATCCATCGTGCGAATAACGATAGGCGCGCCTGGCTTGAATGCTTCCGCCGCCTTCTTATATGCGGCGTACTGCTCCTCTTCCGATGGCAGCGTATCGCGGCCCATGTACAAGAACTCGGTGCGGAACAGGCCGATGCCTTCCGCGCCTGCAGCACGTGCACCCGCCGCATCGTCCGGGGACCCGATGTTCGCGGCTAGCTCCACACGGACGCCGTCGGCAGACACCGACTCCGCGTCCAGCAAGGCGCCGAGCCTCTCGCGGCGCGCCTCAAGAGCCTCTTGCTTCTCGCGGTACTCCTGCGTAACCGCCGCGTCAGGATCGACGAACAGCTCGCCAGTCGAGCCATCGACGATGAGCAGCTGCCCGTTCTTGATGGTCTCGAGCTCGCGGCCCATGCCGACGATTGCCGGGAAGCCCGATGACCGCGCAATAATCGCGGAATGCGAAGTGCGCCCGCCGATCATCGTCACGAAGCCGGCTACAGCGGCCTTGTTCAGCTGCGCGGTATCAGACGGCGTCAAATCCGCCGTCACAAGCACGACCGGGTCGCCGTTCACCGACGAAGGCACGCCGGTGCGACCAGTCAAATGACCGATCACGCGGCCGCATACATCACGGATGTCAGCGGCGCGTTCGCGCAAATATTCATCATCGAGGCTCTCGAACATCGCCGCGATTTCGTCCCGAGCTGCCGCAATCGCAGCGGCGGCAGGCTTCAGCTCGTCGCCGATGAGCTCCAGTGCGCGTCCGATCAGCTCCTCGTCTTCGAGCAGCAGCAAATGCCCTTCGAAGATCTCTGTCTCATCCGTCCGTCCTTCAGCCGCCATCCGGTCGCGAAGCTGGCTAATGTCAGTGATGCTGGCAGCTACGGCTTCTTCCAGCCGCTTCGTCTCGCCAACAACAGCGGACGCTTCGATCGAAGCGGGAAGGGCTGCTTCGTCGAGCTGCTCGATGACCCAAGCCGGGCCGATCGCGATGCCGGAGGAAGCGGCAATACCGCTCAGCTTCATTTCGCGTGCTCCGCCAATATCGCGCCGATTTCCTGCTGCGCGGCTTCCGCTTGATCGCCTTCCGTGATCAGCGTTACGCTGTCGCCGTGCTTAGCGCCGAGCGTCAGCACGTTGACGAGACTTTTCGCAGCTACGCGCTTGCCGTCTTTCTCCAGGAATACTTCTGTGCCTGCATATTTCTTAACGGCCTCGACAATCTGCTTCGCAGGACGAACGTGAATGCCGAGCTCGCTGCCAATCGTGTAGGTTTGTTCCATGATGTAGGTTCCTCCTCTAATATCCTCATTACATCAATTTCTTAATATCGTCTTTCAAGCGCTCGGACTGTGTGCCGAAAATAACCTGTACAGCGCCAGAGCCAAGTCGCATAACGCCGGAAGCGCCAAGCGCTTTAAGAGCGGAGTCGTTAACGGCTTTGTCGTCTTTAACTACAAGACGAAGACGTGTAATACATGCGTCAATGCCGACGATGTTGTCCGAACCGCCAATGTTCTCAAGCACGCGAGCTGCCTTATCGTTGGTGTTAACTGCACCAGCTTTGCCAGCAGTACCAGTACGCTGCTCTGGCGTTGTGCCGACTAGTGCATCGTCATCTTCACGTCCAGGTGTCTTGAGGTTGAACTTCACGATCACGAATCGGAACAGGAAGTAGTACACGACCGCGAACACAAGGCCAATTGGAATGAGCAGCAGCGGCTTCGTCGCCAGCGGGTAGTTAACCAGGTAGTCAATGAGACCTGCCGAGAAGCCGAAGCCATGCTTGATGCCAAGTGTATAAGTGATATAACCGGACAGGCCTGTCAGAATGGCATGGATGACATAAAGGCCTGGAGCGACGAACATGAACGCGAATTCGAGCGGCTCCGTAATACCAGTCAAGAACGAAGCGACAGCTGCGCCGACGAATACCGAAGCAATCGCTTTGCGCTTCTCAGGACGAGCGGATTGAATAATCGCCAGCGCGCCTGCAGGAAGAGCGAACATCATGATCGGGAAGAAGCCTGTCATGAACATGCCGGCCGTTGCATCGCCAGCGAAGAAGCGCGTCAAGTCGCCATGAACGACTTTGCCCGCCGCATCCGTGAAACTGCCGATTTGGAACCATGCGATCGAGTTGATGATGTGATGAAGGCCAAAAGGAATGAGCAATCGGTTCGCCATCATGAAGATACCGGAGCCGATACCGCCAAGGTCTACAACCCATTGTCCGAAGTCATCAAGAACGTTCTGGACCGGACCCCAGATCAAACCGAAGATGAGGCCGATAACAACCATAGCGAGCGATGTGACGATAGGCACGAAACGTTTGCCCGAGAAGAAGCCGAGCCAGTCAGGAAGTTTGATATTATGATAACGATTGTAGAAAAATGCTGCGAACATACCTGCGATAATACCGCCGAGTACGCCCATATCGAGCTTCGCATCCTTGCCGACGAAATCCGCGAATGCGACTGGCACCTTAGCCAGAACGTTCGTTAGTACCAAATAAGCGAGCACGGCAGCGAGCGCTGCTACGGCGTCGCCAGCAAGACCGATTGCTACGCCGACCGCGAACAAGAGCGGCAAGTTATCGAAGATCGCGCCTCCGCCCGCAGCAAGGAATGGCGCCACGTACTGGTTCAGCCAACCGCCGAACCCTTCGCCAAAATGAAAATCAGTGACGTAATTGATATTACCGAACCGCAGCAGAATCGACAGCGCTGGGAGAACGGCAACGGGAAGCATAAGTGCTTTCCCGATTCTTTGCAGAAATGCTAACATGTCATCTCAATCCCTTCTTAGATGTAGTGTGAATCACGCGTAACGCTATGCAAGCACCGCACGAATGACGGTTGTATCGCCGGATTTCACATCGCCGAAGAATGTTTCCATCTCCGCAACCGCTTCGCCGTTGGCAATGATGACCGGCGTGATGACCGGATAGCCGGCTGCTTTGATTTTGTCGATGTCGAACTCAATAAGCGTTTGGCCTGCTTTGACGGTATCGCCCGTCTGGACATGGCCTGTGAAGCCTTCGCCTTGCATCGCAACGGTGTTAATGCCGATGTGCGCGAGCAGCTGTACACCCGATTCGTGCTCGATGATAACGGCATGATTCGTATGAATGACATGCGCAATCGTACCGTCGAACGGCGCGATCAGCTTGCCGACAGTCGGTTCAATGGCAACGCCATCGCCCATATGTTTGCCTGCGAAAGCTTCATCCGGCACCTCCGCGAGCTGCACGGCTTTTCCTGTAAGAGGAGAGACAATCTCCAGCGTTGCTTTCTTCGATTTGAACAGTTTGCCTAACATAATTCCTTCACTCCTTAACTTAGATGATCTTGTTCTAGCCCTTGGAAAAAGCGGTACAACTCAATTGCTATGTAGCCGACCTCTTCATCCGGTACAGCTGTGGAGAGCCGCTCTGCCATAAGCGCTGACAGGTCCTGCGCAAGCTCGTAGTCACCCTTGAACTTCCTCCGAAGCTCCGGCAGAAGCGGATTCGCCATATGCTTCCCGAGACTGATCCGCTCGACGGTGTACCTGAGGTCGGTCACGAGCCGGCGGTAGTCCATGCTGTCGCGGGAGATGGCAATTGCTTTGCGCTCTTCGATCCGCTCGATTAACTCCGTCACGACATTCGTGAATTTGGCGAGCTCCCAAGCGGCAACATTCGTAAAGGCGGAATGGACGTGGTACGTGAGAAAACCGATCTCATCCTCGGGCACTTCTACCTCGAACGTCTCCTGAATCAAGGCAGCTGCTCGGCCTGCAGCTTCATATTCTGCAGGGAACCATAGCTTCGTCTCCTGGAGAAAAGGGTTCTTGATCTCCATGCCGTTACGAAGCCGATAGAGCACGAACTGAATATGGCTTGGCAGCGAGTAATACACTTTGTTGTTGAGTGGTCCGCCGAACCTTTCCTCGATATCAGCAAGTATTCTCTCCGTGATGCGAATGACCTCGGGATCAGACTCCTCCATCATGGCGTGGTAATGCTTCATTTGCTTCGGATCGTCAAGGCGAAATCTCTTCTCGATTCGCTTGTCGTCCTCTGGCAGAAGCTCGCCGGATTTGCAGCCGAATCCGATTCCTTTCCCCATGAGCACATACTCCATGCCTTCATCCGACTGGGCCAGAATAACGTTGTTGCCGATGACGCGTTCAATTCGAAGCGGCGATACCTTCTTCATGCCGAAACATACACCTCGCACCTGCTTAGTATGGCAATTAGGCACAAAAAAGAGCCAAGAAAAATTCCGCTGGATGCAGAAATTTTCTTGGCTCATGCCCTTAACGTAAGGTAACACGCCATTAATATTGAAATACCATGGCTCATCATAACGTAGGGAAGCGTTTTCGTCAATTGGGTAAATGACGCTTAAATTCTGGATATTGAAGGGGAGCCGAGAAGGGGGCGTGGTATAATGATGATTGACGATTTTGCTTAGATTACGGAGGGTGGATTCATCATGGGACTAACGGGTGCGGGCGTTCATGGCGTTATTCTGGCGGGCGGCCGGAGCAGTAGAATGGGGACGGACAAAGCATTACTGCCAGTTGGTGAAAAGGTTCTGCTGCGCATCATTGCCGAGCAGGTGCTAAGCGCTGGAATAGGCGGTAAAATCATCATTTCAGCAGGGGACGGACAGCGGGAGGAAGCTTATCGGCAGGCACTGTCTGGTCTTCAAGGACCGCTCGAATTTGTCCGCGACACCTTTATAGATTGCGGTCCTTTGGCAGGTTTGCATGCTGCGTTGTCAGCTATTCAGGGACAAGCTTACGGCTTCGTTATGGCATGCGATATGCCGGTACTGTCAGAATCGCTGCTCACGCGAATGATTGCTTCTGCCCGGGGAGCGGCAATAGAAGGCGAGGGCCGTCCGGCTGTCATTCGCACGACTGCGAATCAACCGTTTCATGCGCTATATGATTCCGGATTGGTCGCCAAGCTGCAGCAGCTTCTGGAGCAGCGGGATCTTCGCGTAATGTCTTTTCTGAACGGATTGGATGCTCTTAAGCTTACACCAACTCCTGAAGAAGCGGAGGCTTTCGTTAATCTGAATACCCCTGAGCTTTATGTGCAGTACATGACCCAGCAACGGCGCTGATGAGCTTGGACTGGCTTTAAGAGAACTTGCAATTGCGTTTTGTCTTTTGTCGTCAGTCAGTCTCTTTGCTCGATCTTTCAGCTTTCTACACTAACCGCAGTCGGGTCCCTCGTCTTACTCCTTGCCCTCGATTTCCAGCGTTAATCGGCTCTTTCGCCCACATTCCGCATATTCGCAACATTTTTCCATTTCCTCTCCACAGTCATACCGTTTCTCCTTCCGCAGCCTCTATACGTCAAAAACCTTGCATTTCACCTTCTCTTCGACCGCTTCTTCGAAATTGTAACGATATGTGACATCCCCTCCCTCTTTTTGTCGCACTTTTTAACTGCTTATCACCAGTATCTGGAACAAAACTACGATGCTACATCGGTGTGACTGATTGTGTCATGAATAGTCACATTTAACATGAGATGTAACTCCTGTGTCATTTGTAGTTGCCTGCTGGAAAATTTATAATCGAATTATAAAAGGAGGCAGGAATGAATGCGTTCACGAACAGCGTCGGCAGTGTCGCCGACTTATTGCAAAGACATAGAAGCGCTGTTGCGCAGCCATGCTAACCATGAAGCTGCGGAGGCGATGTCGGCTTACATGCGGGGTTTGTTCCCTTTTCTCGGAATACGTACGCCGGAGCGCACTGCGCTAACAAAGAAGTTTATGAAGGAGAATGGCGTTCCTTCTGGCGAAGCGCTGGAGATGGTTGTCCGCGAGCTGTGGGCGATGCCGGAGAGGGAATTTCATTATACGGCGATGATGCTGATGGAGAAGAGGAAGAAGGAATTGCGGCCAGAAGACGCGCCGCTGCTGGAGTTTATGGTCACGACGAACTCGTGGTGGGATACGGTCGATCTTATTGCCAGCCATTATTTCGGCACGTTGTTTGCGAAGCATCCGGAGATGATAACGCCATATACGGAGAAGTGGCTGGAAGAATCGGACAACCTGTGGCTGCGGCGCACGGCGATTCTGTTCCAGCTTGGCTATAAGGCGAAGACGGACGTAGCGCTGCTCTTCGACTTGATCCGGCGTACCGCGCATGAGGAGGATTTCTTCATCCGCAAAGCAATTGGCTGGGCGCTCCGGGAGTATGGCAAGACGGACGCTGCGGCGGTCAAGCAATTCGTTGCGGAGACGGAGTTGTCGCCACTGAGTGTGCGAGAAGCGCTCAAACACATTGGATAGATCTAGGAAAACAGGAATTGACGAAGGGTTATATTCATGGTAAAGTTAATTCCAACAAAGTAGGTAGGAATTATAGGAATAAGGTGGTGCCGAGATGAATCATCCTATAACGATTAAGAGCGGCGAGTTGCAATTATCAGGTGTATTGCAGTATCCCCAGTGTGATCCAGAGACGAAATATGCGGCCAAATATCCGCTTGTTATTATATGCCACGGCTTTATCGGCAACCGAATGGGTACGGACCGGTTGTTTGTAGAAGCGGCAGAGAAACTTACACGCAGCGGCTATCTTGTCCTGCGGTTTGATTACGGCGGCTGCGGCGAGAGTACCGGCGATTATGGCAGCGGTGGCCTTGATGAGCTGATCGCTCAGACACGGACCGTTATTGACTATGCGTCGAGCCTTGATCTGGTTGACCATGAGCGTATTACGCTGATTGGGCATAGCCTCGGCGGTGCGGTTGCTGTGCTAACGGCAGCGCGCGATAATCGAGTGAAGTCGCTCGTCCTGTGGGCTCCGGTTGCGCATCCGTTCCTCGATATCCGCAACATTATCGGCGCTAAGGCAATCAAAGAGATCGATACTGTCGGCAAAACCGATCACATGCACTACGAGTTTACAAAGCGCTTCACGGATTCGCTTGCGCAGTATCAACCGCTGACAGAGCTGAGCGGCTACACCGGCGAAGTGTTGATCGTGCACGGCACAGCTGATATGGTAATCCCGGTCGATTATTGCTTCTTGTATCAGAAGATGTTCTGGATGCGGAAGGAAGGCGGCTGCGATAAGGAAGTGATTCTCCAGGGAGACCACACCTTCTCGTCGAAATCTTCCCGCGAGCAACTGTTTGATATTTCGCTCCGGTGGATTGATTCTATCGGCAAGCGCAGGAATGATTGGAGCTTGTGGACAATATAACTTCTCATGTCAGAATAACTGCCCTAACTCATTGTGAGTGAGGGCGGTTATTTTTTGTTTAATGAAGAAAATAGAGGTTCTTCTATTCTGGATGAGGAAACAATAAGGAAATCATGATACGTTTGAAAGTAGGTGATTGGATGGCGTTTCGAAACCTGAAATTGCGCGCCGCTGCGCTGGTGGCTGCTCTTCTGCTGTTGAATGGCTGTGCATCTCATGAGCTAGCGGAGCAGCCTGCCCCTGAGGGGGCGAATCAACATTCCGATACGGAACCAGAGCAGCCTTCGGAGCCGACGGAGCCGGCCGATGAGCCAGATCAGCAGCCTCCGGCGGACGAAGAACCGCCTGTGCAGGAGGCGCCTCCGAAGTCGGCAATTGAGAAACAACTGGGGAGCATGTCGCTTGACGAGAAGCTGGGGACGATGATTATTGCAGGCTTGGAAGGGAAGAAAGCAGACGCTAGGGCGAAGCGGATGATTGCGCAGCAGCATGTTGGCGGCGTTATTTTCTATAAAGATAATGTGGCGACGCCAAGTGGAGTCGCTGCTTATGTGAATCAGCTGAAAGCTTGGAATAGCGGGAATGCATCACCGCTGCTCGTTACCGTCGATGAAGAGGGCGGCAGAGTGGCGCGTCTTCCTGGTCTTGCTCCGCTGCCAAGCGGGAAGGCGGTAGGGGATACCGGAGATGCGGAGTATGCGGGGCGGATTGGTCATCTGCTCGGGGAAGCGAGCAAGGCGATGGGGTTTAATGTGGATTTTGCACCCGTGCTCGATATTAATAGCAATCCGAACAATCCGGTCATTGGCGATCGTTCCTTTGGCTCGACGGCAGAGCCGGTGACGAAGATGGGGCTTGCTGTTATGGAAGGGCTGCAAGGCGAGAAGGTCGTGCCGGTCGTGAAGCATTTTCCGGGGCATGGGGATACTTCGGTGGATTCGCATCTAGAGCTGCCGATTGTGTACAAAAGTTTGGCGCAGCTTAAATCGTTCGAATGGCGTCCTTTTCAGGAGGCGATCGGCGATGGTGCGGACGTGGTCATGATTGCGCATATTTTGTTCCCGAAGCTGGATGCGAAATGGCCGGCTTCCTTGTCAACGCGCGTCATTACAGATGAGCTGCGCGGTACATTGGGCTTCAAAGGCGTTGTCATCACTGACGATTTGACGATGGGAGCTATCGCTGAGCATTACGGCATGGGCGAAGCCGCGGTGCAGGCGGTGAAAGCAGGCAGTGACATTGTGCTTATTGCGCATGAATACACGAATGTGGATGCAGTCATTGCGGCGCTTAAGAAGAGCGTAAGCAAAGGCGTGTTGACCGAGAAGCGGATTAATGAGAGTGTGCTGCGAATTCTAGCGCTGAAGGAGCGGTATGAACTGACGGATGCGAAGGTGGCGGCTGTGCCTGATCTGAAGGCCATTAATGATGCGATTCGGAAGGAGACGGCGGCGCACAAAGCGATCGAATAATTCCTATCGCTGGACCTCAAACTAAAGGCAGCTTGGTTGCGATAGGGGGTCTGAATTGAGTGATTGACGAAGCCATTGTTGCGATATTGGACGATCGGATTCAAACGCTAAAAAGTAAACGCGGCACGATTATTCTGGTAGGTCCGATTTCACTGCCGGTTAATTTGGACGGGAAGACGGTGCAGTTCCAGTGGTACTGCTGGCTGCCGTGCAAGGATCTCGTTCATAGCGAAGGCGGTTGCCGAGAGAAGGAGCGTACGGAGTACTTGATTGAGCAGCTGTCGGAGTCAAATTTGGCGGAGAAGCAGCAGTCGAGCGTGCTCGTCTACGGCGACTTCGCGAACAACGCCGATGCGTTCATTCGGATGCACAGCATCTGCCATACGGGCGACATCTTCGGCAGCAAGCGATGCGACTGCGGTTTTCAGCTGCATCAGTCGATGAAGATGATCGTCAGCCACGGTACGGGCGCGTTGTTCTATCTCGCCAACCATGAGGGACGAGGCATCGGGCTGTTCAGCAAAGCGATGGCGTATATTCTGCAGGAGAAGGGCTATGACACGGTGGAGGCGAATCTGGAGCTCGGCTTCCAGGATGACATGCGCAGCTACGAGGACACGCTAGTTGTACTGTCGCATCTGCGGAGCAAGCCAGTGACGCTTATCACGAACAATCCGAAGAAGCTCGCAGCGCTCAAGGCGTCGGGTATGAACGTCGACGACCGCGTACCGCTGTGGGGCGATATTTCCGAGTTCAACCGCAAGTATTTGGAGACGAAAGTGAATCGGTCGGGACATTTTGCCGAGGAGCTGACGATTCCGTAATGCGAGAACCCCGCGTTGGTGGACGCGGGGTTTTTTATTTGCGTGTTGTTTCGTTGGCTGGGTAGGTAGCTCGTGCTCCTGTGCGCTAGTATGGGAGGGTGTATTGGCGGTCTCGTCTGCCGTGGCGGGAAAGCGTGTGCGGTGTTCGTTCTGTGCTATTAGCACACTGCCGCTGTGTGCTAACGTGGCACTGGGCAACACCCCTCGGCAAGCTTCAGAGGTTGCCCAGTGAGCGCTGTCCGTTCCCGGCAGCAGCTTGTGCTGCCGCGGTACGCAAACGTTGACGCTGTTCGTGCTGTGCTGCAAGCACTCCGTGGAGCGCTAACGGACTCAGGAAACGTTATTCAGCTCAAATTGGCCTCATCGGAATTCTAACGAACCCAGGAGACGCTATTTAGCGATTTTGGCCGAGATTTTGTCGGTTTTCGGTCAAATAAGGTCGCTGAAGTCCGTTAGAATCCGAAAGGGGCGATTTTCTTGCGAATAAGCTCTCTATGGTTCGTTAGAGCTGGGAAAGTGGGGGAAGCGGGGGAAGATGCTAAAGCTTCTCCAGCGCCTCGCGGATATCTGTGTCAACGGTATCCTTAGACTCACTGTCACGGAAGTAGACGGCAATCACATTGTCTTTCTCATAGATGCCCGGATGCACTTGCAGCTGCTGCATAGCTGACATCTGTTCGTCAAAATCCTTCCGACCCTGTTCCCGCTCCGCCTCGGACTCGAACACGTAGATGGACAGGTTGACGACGGATGCTAGGGAATGGTCAGCAACCTTGCCAGACGGGTTGTCAGTGACCAGGCCCATCGCATACGTATCGATGCTGTACGTTTCTGGATTCACCTTGTCGAGTAGTCGAGCATAGATGCCGCCAGGGAAACGGCCGCCTTTGACATGCAGGCTGTGCAGTTTCACTCCGGCTTGTTGCATAGCTTCGACCACTTGCACAGATGTCAGTTGCTGAGGTACAGCGGCTTCGGCTGCACACCCGGTGAGCAGGACTGCAAGCAGCAGCGCGGCCACAGTCAGTCTGAGCTTCTTCATCAAGCGATTCCTCCTGACATGGATAACCTGTACTCATCAATCGATGGTGATACTCTCGATGTTGCTAAAACAAGAAAGGCAGGCGATGTGCTGTACAGGTGCCCAGCGCCTGTCTTCTAAATACTTTACATGACGCGGATCGCGAGCTTCGGATACGCGGCTTGCAACGCCTCAATGCGCTTCTCGATTACGGCGCGGTCGAAGCCGCCCTCGAATAACTCAGCGTCAGGCTCGATCGTAACGCTTGCGCCTGTCTCTTGGGTGACGCCGATCGTCAGCAACGGGCCCTGTGGAATGCCGTGCTTGTAGCTTTGCCGCACGATCTTGCCTTCGCGCCGAACTTCCACTTGCAGCATCGTGCACATCGCATTGACGACGGCAATGTTCACGCCCTCAGCGCTGCCTGGTGCGGTCACTGTGGCGCCTTTCACAGCGAGCTGCTTCAAGTCGGTCATGACGGTGTGTAGCCATGTCTTTCCCGTATCTGCGAGCAGGCCCACAGGTATGCCGCGCCCGTTATCGGTAACCGTAATCGTGCGGCTGTCGTGAAGGAATAGAAGAACTTCAGTGCAATAGCCAGCCTCATGCTCAAGCACGCTGTTCTCAAGGACCGCCCATAGCAGGAGATGCGGATCTGAAGCGGGCGCCTCGCCGCTACGGCCCAAGTAATCGCCCGAGCGCTTCCTCACATCGCTCATGTCCAAATAATCGCTTATGTCGCCGAGGTCCCTGACAGCTGCAAGCAGCAGCAGCAACGGCAGCAGCCGGTATTCCGGTACGCGATAGGCGCCGCCGCGTTCATCCTGCTGCAGGAGATCCGCGCCTACGAGCGCCTTGATGTGATGGTACAGCTGGCCGGTTGTGCCCATGCCAAGCTGCTCGACCAGCGAAGCGCCTGTCTGCGGAGCTTCAATAATCGCTCGCAGAATATCGAGCCGCTGCTTATGACCGAGCGCGGCTAATATTTTGGCCGACTTCTCGCTGTCAGCTTCCATCAACTGCTGCACGTTTCTCTCCTGCGCTTCCCATTTCAGCAAGCTGCCGTCTTGACGGAACGAGCCGGCAAAATGAAGCTTGCCGCTGCTGCTCGGATCATCTGCAACAGCATCTACAGATCCTGCCGACGGCGTTACAGTTAAAGCCGCCGAAGCCGATCTTCCACTCTGCGACTGCTTAACCAGCGCTTGCAGCTGAAGTAGCTGCTCTTTCACCCAATCCAGCTCCGCGCCAAAATCCCGATTCTTCTCCAATCTCATCACCTCATTTTAATTATTACGTAATTACGTAATTACATAATAACATAACGGTCGGCAGAAGAAAATAGGTGAGATTGAGGCGATGCGGTAGTTCGGGGCATCAAGGCAACCTCACTTCTTTCCTCACCTCATCCGGAGCGGCCAGGGCAAGGGAGCCAGATTGTTCTTTCACTTCTTCGCCGATAGTCCATTTGATGCCGAGCCGTGTGCTGGTGCCGTCCGCGGCAATCCGTCCCGCTTCCCGCCGTTCACTTGTGACGATGGAGCTGTTAGTGAAATAGAAGAAGTCTTTACCCTTGAGATCTGCCGGATACTTGCCCTGCGCCTGCTTGTATTCCCCCTCCAGGAATAACCCCAGCTCGTCCTTATTGCCAAGCGGAATCAGTGCTCGCCACGTGACCACGAAGAAACCGCCCTTTAATTCGTAGAAAGCGGCGGTGTCGTTCCCCACCAAGAAGAACCGGTTTGCTTCTCCTTCAGGGAAGAGGAACGTTGATGCATAGCCTTCTCTCGCTTGTGACGGATACAAGGTTGGTACCTCGGCATAGCGAGCGTTCAGCACGCCTTTGGTCTTCACGAGCATACGAGCATCGCTAAGCTTGCCTGATGCAAGCACCGCACGGTCAGCACGGTTTAACGGCGACTGAAGCGTAATGCTGCCGTTCCCGCGTAAATCAACGAGGTAACCGAGTGAATGGGCAATCATGCGAAGCGGTACATAGACGCGATCCTGTCGCACAAGCACCGGAGTATCGAGTGTTACGCGCTGTGGAGCTGGACTCACGCTTCCATACACGGCTGTTGCCGTCTTGGAGCCAGCTTTGAACACGATTGAATCCGCCCACTTACGCACCGAGGCTGTCCGCGATTTGGCATCCCAAGACACGGAGGCGCCAAGTGCATCTGCAACAATGCGAAGTGGGACGAGCGTTCTGCCATTCTCAACAATCGAAGTGATATCGGACGAGGATGCTGCAATCTGATCGTTCACGATGATATGGCGCGTTGTTGCTGCATGAGCAACCGAGCTCGCTGCCAGTAAACTCAGCGCGGCTGCGAGGGTAATTATTTTCTTCATGGGAAAGCCTCCTTTATATAAAGCTCAGACGTCTGCTCATTAGGAGAAGTTACATTATTTTAACTATTGACACCGCGACGTAAAGTCGTTAAAATCACTTGAGATCAACTAACTAACGTTCGTTAGGTAAACACAAAAAGCGTTCAGATCAGATTAAGCAAGGGAGATTGCGACATGATGACGGCGATCCGATTAAAGCAAGCGGCACTCACTCTATTCGCAGAGTCGGGCTACGAAGGCGTGTCTCTGTCAGAGATTGCGAAGTCGGTCGGCATTAAGACGCCGTCGATCTATGCCCATTTCGAATCCAAGGAGCGGCTGCTTCTGGAGCTGATTGAAGATGCGATCCGCGAGGAGCATGCGAAATTCATTCACATGCTTGCGGAGACGGCGGATCATCCGCCGATGGACCGCCTATATGCGGCATTTATCTTTTACACCGATTTGGATCACATTACGCAAGGGCAGTCGTTTCTGAAACGAACGCTGCTCGTCCCGCCTCGGCATCTGGAGGAGCGGCTTGGGAAGGATTTTATCGCTTACGAGAATCAGACCAGTTCGCATCTTACGGAGCTGCTGAGCCACTGCGTATCATCCAATGTCGACGTTCGACCAGAGCCAGAGCAGACAGAGCGTCTGCTGGCGCTATTCTATGCCTTAATTGACGGCTTGCTCGTTGAATATAAGCTGTATGATCCGGAGCTATATAGGAAGCGGCAGGCGCTCATCTGGGATTGCCTGCGAGAAATGGTGGAGAGGACGTCGCCTAAGCCGAATGTCTAACACGAAAGGGGATTTATCATCATGGCATGGCTTTTTCTGCTTATTGCGGGCTTGCTTGAAATTTGCTGGGCTTACGGACTTCAGGCATCACATGGATTTACGCGGCTCGTACCGAGCGTCATTACGGTAGTGCTGCTTATCATAAGCTTCATGTTCTTCTCGACGGCAATGCGCAAGATCGAGATCGGTACGGCTTACGCGGTATTCACGGGCATCGGGACAGTCGGTACGGTCATCACCGGCATCGTCTTCCTGGATGAACCGGTTGATGTGCTCAAGCTGGTCTTTATTGCACTGCTCATGAGCGGTATCATCGGACTCAAAATAATTGCAACCGATCCCGAGACGAGCGATACCGCTGAAGCAAGCGGCTCGAAAGGAGGGAACAGCTGATGGAATGGTTGTATCTGCTCATATCGGGGCTTGGAGAAGTCGGAGGCGTGACGGGGATTAAGCTGTCGAACGGCTTCAAGAACTGGAAAGGCACGCTGCTAGCGCTTGGTGCGGGCTTCATCAGCTTCTATTTCTTATCAAGATCACTGCAAGGCATTCCAATGAGTACGGCTTATGCCATATGGACGGGAATTGGCTCGGTCGGCAGCGTCGTGCTCGGAATGACCGTATTCGGCGAATCGAAGGACAAACGCAAACTGCTCTTTATTAGTATGATTGTTATCGGTGTAATTGGACTTCGCATTGTTGGCGGCGGGCACTAATCCATATCTTATGTAAACAAATAAAGCTGAGCGCGGATCTTATCCGCCTCAGCTTTTTTCTCATCTATACTCCTGAATTCACGCCGCCCATTAGCCCGAACATCTCTTCGGCTGGGTATGCCCCCGACAATGCATAACGATTGTTGAAAATAAAGAAAGGGACGCCCGTAATTCCAAGCTGCTGCGCCTTCGAGAAGTCGGCATCTACCGCATCTCCACCTTCGCCGCTCGCGAGCCGCTCCTCCAGATCAAGCGTATTGACGCCAAGCCGCTCGGCAATGCTCATAATAGCACTCAGCTGTGCGACATCGACGCCTTCTTCGAAGTAAGCGCGGAACAGCTCGTCGACCGCCTCGCCATGACGTTCCTCCGGCAGCAAAGCGACGAATCGGTGGGCCAGCCGCGTATTCGGCATCCGGCTTACCAGGTCGAAGCGGAAGGTGACGCCGACAGCTGCGCCTGCACGAGTCACTTGCTCCATTGCTCGCTTCAGGGACTCCGGACCGCCCATCTTGCGCGTCATCACATCATCGAATGCACGGCCTTCCTCAGGCAAGTTCGGGTCCAGCTGGTACGCATGGTACGTCACAGTGACGGGCTCGTCATTCTTCTCCTTCCACAGCTCGATAGCGCGGAACAGATTCTGCTTGCCAATGCGGCACCACGGACAGACCACATCGGAGTAAAGATCAATATGCATATGGAAACGACAACCTTTCGCCCTTAGTTTGTCTGAAGATGTAAGATCAGTTGTTGCTTTGCCAAATACGGACACTGTAAACTTATGCTAATCTCCATGCTAATGCAGTTTACACAATCAAGCAAGGGCGTCAAGGCCCGTCCTGCTGCAAAATATGAGGTGACAAATCGTGATCGAGATCGGGTTATGCGGCTGGGGCGACCATTCCGAGCTGTACCGCGGATCGAACGCCGCTCGCAATAAGCTGCCCGCTTATGCGCAGTGGTTCCGCGTCGTCGAGGTGGACAGCACCTTCTATGCCATTCAATCGTCGCAGACGATGGCAAAGTGGGCGAGCGATACGCCGGAGGACTTCCGCTTCGTAATTAAGGCGTATCAAGGCATGACCGGCCACTCGCGCGGCAAGGGCTCTCATCCATTCGAGAACGAGGATGTGATGTTTCAAGCATTTCTCGATGCGATCGCGCCTATTCGCGAAGCGGGCAAACTGATGGCGGTACTTTTCCAATACCCGCCATGGTTCAACTGCACGCGCGCCAACGTGGATGTGCTGCGGACGGCGAAGGCGCGCATGGGCGATGTGCCTTGCGCGCTCGAATTCCGGCATCAGAGCTGGTATACGCCTCAGATGCGGGAGAAGACCATCGCCTTCACGCAGCGCGAAGGCTGGTTCCATACTGTCTGCGATGAGCCGCAGGTTGGCGACGGCTCGATCCCGATTGTCGAGGCGGCGACGAGCGAGGAGCTGACGCTTGTCCGTCTGCACGGGCGCAATGATAGCGGCTGGGTATCCGCCGGCCAGCCGAATTGGCGGGATGTGCGCTACTTGTACCGCTACAATGACGCCGAGCTGAGCGAGTGGGCGGAGCGCCTGCACCGCCTAGCTATGCAGTCACGCACCGTATGCGTGCTGTTCAACAACAACTCCGGCGGCGACGCAGCGGACAATGCGCTGCAGCTCATGGCAATGCTGCACCAGCTCCCGCCGCGCGGCTCGTTCGAGCTGGCGCCGCCGGGCGATGCGGATGCGGAGCAGCTGGAGCTGTTTTAGCTTGTTCTTTTCGCTTTCGTACCGCTCTTCTGCCTTGCCTTGAATAGAGGCGCTCGTTCCATCACAAAATAAGACGGCTGCCGCCGTTGACAGCATCAACTGTAACTGATATGATTACAGTACAAAGCGGGGTGCTGCTTAGCATGAACAGCGAATTCACGATTGCCGTACACAGTTTAGTTTACTTGGCTTATTTGCCGGAGCGTATGGCGCCAAGCGAGGCCATCGCAGATAATGTATCAACCAACCCGGCCCGCATACGCAAAGTGATGAGCTGTTTGAAGCGCGGCGGTTATGTCGACACGCGGGAGGGCGCAGGCGGCGGATACCGGCTGACGCTTGATCCAGCTGTTGTCACCCTGGCCGATATTTATCGGCTGATGGCGCAAGGCTCCGTTATTCCGAGCTGGTGCTCGGGAGACCCGGATATGGACTGCGTCGTCGGCTCCAACATGCGGGAAGTAATGGATGGCATTTTCTGCAGGGCGGAGAAGCAGCTTGAGAATTATTTTGGCGGCATCACGATTGAAGGTGTGCTTGGTCAGATCAAGGAATGCAAGCAGTGTCCTTGAGGCATGAGCTTTAGGTGAGACGGGGTATCCCTTCCCATAGGATTACGAACTTATTTGTAGAGAGGATGAATGAACATGGCAGTAGCATTGACGAAAGACACTTTTAACAAAAGCATCGAGAGCGGCGTAACGCTCGTTGACTTCTGGGCGCCATGGTGCGGCCCTTGCAAAATGCAGCTTCCTATCGTAGAGGAGCTCTCCACTGAGCTTGCAGGCTCCGCTACAATCGCGAAAATCAACGTAGACGAAGAGCCAGAATTGGCTTCCCAATTCGGCGTTATGTCGATCCCTACGCTGATCCTGTTCAAAGACGGACAGCCAGTTGACAAAATGGTTGGTCTGCAATCCAAAGCAGCCCTTGCAACTAAAATTCAAGGCCAACTGTAAGCTTTGCAGCATGAGCCCTCGCACCAGTGGTGTGGGGGCTTTTCGTTTATTTTCTACATATAAACTTCATGTTCATAGGCTATAATTGGAAGACCAAACTTATCTCTTTAGGAGGCGGGTACTGCAAATGCAGAACTGGTTGGCTCGTGTACGCAAAGGGTACGGGAAGAAGCTGGCTTCGCTCCATTCGTGGAACGGTTATATTGTGGTCATCCTTGCACTGACAGGGCTCGTCTTGTTCCAAGGAATGTGGCGCGGCATTCTGGGCGAAGGGCGGGTCGTTATCCGCTATATACATATCATCGTTGGCATCGCTTCGCTCGTGCCGGTCGTCTTCTACCTGCTGCTGGCAGCGAAGCACTGGAAGCAGCTGAAGGGCAAAACAAGCCAGAAAGTCAATGTGCTGATCGTGCTTGGTTTGCTCGTTGGCTGGCTGCTGTCGGGTCTGTTGCTATGGCAGTTTAGAGCCGTCGGACCCCGCTTATCGAACAATGCTCTCTATGTGCATGATGCGCTGACTTGGATCGGGCTTCCCTACATCATCTATCATTCCATCACACGTCTCAAATGGCTCAAGGAGCCGCACCGACGCACCGTCAAGACGGGTAGCGAGAGCGAGAAGAGGGAGATCCTTCATCCCGCAGCCGGGCAGCCGCGAGCTGTCATGTCCCGTCGTACCTTCATTCGAACAGCGATCGGAGCGGGCATCGTGGTTGCGGTGGGGCCTTCTTTTGTGAAGTGGCTGGGAAGCGCGCTAAGCCCTGGCGAAGCCATAGAGAAGATCGTCGAGTCAGACGCGAACAACATGGTTCCTCTGCCGCAGGCGCTTCCGGCGTCATCGCCACCTATTGGCGGGGGCAGCAAGGGAACGTTTCGCATCTATACGGTGACGGAGATTCCGAAGTTCGACAACAGCAACTTTTCCTTTATCATCGATGGACTGGTGGAGAAGCCGGTGCAGTGGAACTGGGAGCAGTTCGTTGAGCTTAAGCGAGAAGTGCAAGTGAGTGATTTTCACTGTGTCACGGGCTGGTCGGTCTACAAGAATACGTGGGAAGGCATCAAGCTGAAGGATTTTCTGAAGATGGCTGGCGTGAAGTCGAATGCAAAGACGGTCAAGTTCTACTCCGGTGACGGCATCTATACCGATTCATTATCGCTTGAGCAGGCGAATATGGACGATGTGATGGTCGCTGTTCTGCATGACGGCAAGGTCATTCCGAGCGATCTTGGAGGTCCCGTGCGTCTCATTGTGCCGAAGATGTACGCTTATAAATCGGTGAAATGGCTGAATCGCATTGAACTCATTGATAAGGACCATATTGGGTATTGGGAAGAGCGCGGCTACGACAATGATGCCTGGGTGTAAGCGCTTCAAATTGAGGATAGAATAACGTTGTCGAATATTGTAGTATATGGATATCCGCTCGAAAAAGAGGTGACACCCAAGAGTGAACTATCTCATCTACTTTATTCTGGACTGCATGGATACATTGGCAGTTGCGTTTATTATGTTCTCGATCTTTCAATATCCGATTCGGGAGTATTTGAAAGAGATCGCAATCATCGCCTGCATTGTTGCGGTGGCTTCGATTATTGGAAGGGAAATCTTGCAGATTGGCGCGGTTTATGATTCTTTGAATCACATGATATTACTCATTGCAGGATTGCGGTTCTTGATAAAAATAAAACTGTACCGCTCGTTTCGTATTGTAGCGTTAGGTATGATCAGTTATTTTGCTATACAGATGAGCATGGTGGCGTTAACAACATCGACCGGACTTATCGATGCTTCTTTGTTGAATGAATCCAATAGCTTGGAAGTAAGACTGACCCAGCTACTCTCACAATCGGTCACCTATGCGATTGCATACCTGATTATTATGTTCGATTTAGGCATTTCCAAGTATATACGGCCTCCGCATGATTTCTTCATAGATACGGGCATGACCAAGGAAAAGTGGTGGGCTTATACGGGGACTACCATGTCGCTATTCGTGTTGCTGGCATGCTTCTACTTGTATATTGCACGTTCAGAAATTGTAGCCGCTTTAATAATTGGCAGTGTTTTGTTTACAATTGTCATTATGCTAACGTACAGGAGAGACTCCAGCATTGAGCGCAATCGTATTTCTATCTAAGAGGGTTGCAAACGCTATTCACAACTCCAACCCAGAAGAAACAAGCAGTGTTGAACGGCTAACCGCGCTGCTGGCTTTACAGGTTGTTAACGTAGGTGTTATTACCGCAACTCTTCTTGTAGGGATACTCACAGATGCATGGCTTGAAACGATGCTTAGTGTGTTAGCATTTGTGGTCTTGCGGTTGCTAACAGGTGGCTATCATTTTCGCAATCTGGATGTGTGCTTTCTTGTAAGCACATCCGTGTTGGCGGCTATCCCCCATATTGAGCTTGCGCGGTCTATCATTCCTATCATTTCTGTATTATCTATCCTATTAATATTTGCTTTTTCCACGAAAAAAAGATTGATTCCAGTCTGCATCCCCTTATTGAATATTTTACTAATTTCGCCTATCATTGCATTAGCAGTACTTTTCCAAACACTTACATTAATTCAACTTAGGAGATGACACCAATGAAAAAGGCATTAGCAAAATTGGCATCAAACGCTCTTAACGCAACGGCTAGTAAAACGAATGACATCCAACCTTTGAAACTATTTACCGGAAGCATTGACATTCCAAGCGACAAGAAACAGCCAGAACAAAAGTAGGTGGAATCAATGTCGATCTCGGTATACTGCGTGCGCATGGACCCTGTTGATAATCAGGTGGTCTGCAAGAACCTCGATATCCTAAACGAGGTTTTGTTTATGGGTGTGACCTCAAGACCCGTCAAGAAAGGGGTCAAGGCGCAGCATCCTCCAGGTATTCCGATGTTCGTTACCGCGGAGGCTACCTATTTTCAGTTGCACAGCGTTGAAAGCTACCAGCGTATACTTCAGCCGCACGGGTTCGATTTGTTCCACAGCTCTTATCTAGTGAATGTTCCTCTTGTTGACCGGATTGTAGTCGGAAGATACGGCAATGACGCCTACTTCAAAGGCGGAGGCAACATCCATGTTCCTGTTTCTAGACCAAAAACCGATGAATACCGGCATCTTGTTGTTAGAAGACCTTTTCAGCCTGAATATGGGCTGTGAGGGTCTTTTGTTTGTTTAGGATATCAGCTTTAATGTGTTGCACAGTGTGCTTTGTGGATATGATATTATGGATAAAGAAGGAGGTTTAATATGAGCGCTCTTAGAAGTTTAGACAAAGACACTCTTCTGGAATTACTTGGCACGTTAAAACGCGCAGGCGTTAAGTACCGTATCTATGCTCCTAATGACGAATCTCCTGCAATTCATATAGAAGCTGATCTTGAGCCAGATGCTCTAGAAGTCGTTGCTGCTGATTCGGAGCATGACACCTCCAAGCCTTCTGTTCTTCCTACTCCACTCGTAAGCCCTGTAGCTAAGGCGGATTTAGAGCGTATGACAGGATCCATTACCAAAGAAGAAGCTGAACAGATGCGTGAAGAATTGAAACGACAACGAGAGGAAGATTGGGATTAATATATGTCACAGTCGCGGAACAATAAGTACCTCTTAGACAGCAACCAAACAATCGACTTATTGGAAGGCAAAGATCCTATCAAATCGTTTTACGATGAAGAGAAAGAAGTTTCTGATTTCTGGTTCTCTGCAATCACAGTTGCCGAAACACTTACTGGTGATGCGGCAGAGAAGAAAAAACTGTTTGAGTCCGGTGTTCAGAACGTAGACAAAGCCGTCGCCGAACAAGCTGCCCACATTAGATCCGTTGAAAGAAATAAGACTCCTCCAAGAAAAGTAAAAACTCCAGATGCACTTATAATTGCTACAGCCAAACTTTACGATCTTATTCTAATTACTTGTGATGATCAAATGCAGAAAGTTTCCAAAGATCACGGAGTATCTACTCGAGCCCTTTAGGGCTTTTTTTATGTTTGACATTGCCGTTACGGAAAGGTGTACAGTTGGTTTGTCGGGAGGTGACGATGATGGAATATACGGTGCAGAAGCTGGGTAAGCTCGCTGGCATCAGTACGAGGACGCTGCGGTTCTATGATGAGATTGGCATTCTTAAGCCGGCAAGAATGAACTCATCGGGATACCGGATCTACGGGCAGGCAGAGGTAGATAAACTGCAGCATATTTTATTTTACCGGGAGCTTGGGGTTAGTCTGGATCAGATCAAAGCGATGCTCACTGATTCGTCCTTCGACCGGGCAGCGGCGCTTCATCAGCATCGTCAGCAGCTTCTCGACAGAAGAAATCAGCTCGATGCGCTCATAGCCAATGTGGACATGACGATTGCGTCGGCCGAAGGGAGAACGGCGATGACGGACAAACAGAAATTTGAAGGCTTCAAGAAGCAGATGATCGACGATAACGAACAGAAATACGGCAATGAAGTACGCGAGAAGTATGGCGACGATGCCGTGGACAAGTCGAATGCGAAGCTGCAAAATATGACACAAGAACAATACGATGAGGTGACTCGTCTAGCGAAGGAAGTGCAGGATACGCTTGCGGAGGCATTCAAGCAGGGTGATCCGGCAAGTGCGCTTGCACAGAAGGCAGCTGATTTGCACCGCCAGTGGCTTTGCTTCTATTGGGAGAAAGGCAAATACAGCAAAGAAGCTCATGCGGGCTTGGCGCAGATGTACGTGGATGACGAGCGTTTCCGTGCTTACTACGACGTGAACCAACCGGGTACGGCGGAGTTTCTGCGCGATGCGATTCATATCTATACAGGTACGAAGTACTAATAAATGAAGGGGCGGCCGAAGGTCCAGTGATGGAGCCTGCGGTCACCCCTTTTCTTTTTGTCACATTGCGACATTGCCACAAGCAGCTACTTGTCGGTCTTCTTCTTCACATTGCTGTAGTTGGTAACGGACTTGGCATCCTCAATCGTATCGTTAACGAAGGCCATGTCCTGATTTTTGGCGTGCATCGCAGTTGTACCTTTATAATTGCCCTTATGTTTGCTGTTCTCCAAGAACGGTTCACCTCCGCGGATGTGCCCTGCGATCGTAGTATGTTCGTATTCGGGGGAGGGCATGCAGGGGCTAGCTAATGGCTGAAAATGTTAACTCCTGCACTGGGAATGAGCGGATTCACCTTTTTTATTAAAGTCCTTTCATGTATAATGTCCTACAGGTTGTTATTACGGAACAGGGGTGTCTTCCTTCATGGCTTTGAAAGCTGGAATCGTCGGCTTGCCGAACGTGGGCAAATCGACTTTATTTAATGCAATTACGCAGGCAGGCGCGGAGTCTGCGAACTATCCATTCTGTACGATTGACCCGAACGTGGGCGTCGTAGAAGTACCGGATACGCGTTTGGATAAATTGACGGAGCTTGTTGTGCCGAACAAAACAGTACCGACAGCGTTTGAGTTTATCGATATCGCAGGTATCGTAAAGGGCGCAAGCAAAGGCGAAGGTCTCGGTAACAAGTTCCTTGCGCACATTCGTGAAGTTGATGCGATCGTGCACGTGGTACGCTGCTTCCAGGACGACAACATTACGCACGTATCTGGTAAAGTCGATCCAATCGGCGACATCAACACGATCAACCTTGAGCTGATCCTTGCGGATATCGATTCCGTTGACCGCAAGATCGAGCGTTCCCGCAAAAACCTTAAGGGCGGCGACAAGAAAGTCGTGCAAGAGGTGGAAACGCTGGAGAAAGTGAAAGAAGCGCTCTATAACGATATGCCAGCGCGCAGCATTGATCTCACCGATGATGAAAAAGCACTCATTCGCGACCTGCACTTGCTGACAATGAAGCCAGTATTGTATGCAGCGAACGTGAGCGAAGGCGAAGCGGCGAATTCCGATGGCAACAGCTATGTGGAATTGGTTCGTGAATTCGCGAAGGCAGAAGGCGCGGAAGTGGTGCCAATCAGCGCGAAGGTGGAATCCGAGATTGCTGAGCTTGAAGGCGAGGACAAAGAGATGTTCCTCGAGGAGCTTGGTTTGACAGAATCCGGCTTGAACCGTCTGATCCGTGCAGCTTACAAGCTGCTTGGTCTGTACACGTACTTCACAGCAGGCGTACAAGAAGTTCGCGCATGGACAATCCGCAAAGGCATGAAAGCTCCGCAAGCGGCAGGCGTTATCCATACCGACTTCGAGCGCGGCTTTATCCGTGCAGAGGTTGTATCGTATGATGATTTGATCGCGGCAGGCTCGATGAACGCGGCGAAGGAGAAAGGCCAGCTCCGTCTTGAAGGTAAAGAATATGTGGTGCAGGACGGCGACGTTATGCACTTCCGTTTCAACGTATAGATGTGTTCCCTCAGCAGGGCCCGGATGTCCGGGTCCTTTTGCTGTGCGTGGGCGGACAAAGGACCGACCGCCAATTCATCCATAATTGTAACGTTTATGGTTTCATGCGCGTTATGCTATACTAAAGAGACGATTATTAGACTTATTCTAACTTACAGAGGTGAATGACAGTGTTGGACCGTTTACAAGCACTCGCAGACCGGTATGAGAAATTGAGCGAGCTGTTGTGTGATCCTGACGTATCAAGCGACCCGAAGCGTCTGCGCGACTTCTCCAAGGAGCAGTCGGATTTGCAGGCCCCTTATGAAGCATACACAGAATACAAGCAAGTATCGGAGCAGCTTGACGATGCGAAAGTGATGCAAGGCGAGAAGCTCGACGATGAAATGCGCGAAATGGTGAAGATGGAAATCGATGAACTAAGCACGCGCAAGGAAGAGCTGGAAGCACACATTCAGTTCCTGCTGCTGCCGAAGGACCCGAACGACGACAAGAACGTTATTGTTGAGATTCGCGGCGCGGCTGGCGGCGACGAGGCGGCATTGTTCGCATCGGACTTGTACCGCATGTACATGAAGTACGCGGATACGCAAGGCTGGAGAGTGGAATTGATGGAAGCGAGCGAGAGCGATCTCGGCGGCTTCAAAGAAGTTATCTTCATGGTGACGGGCAAAGGCGCGTACAGCAAGCTGAAATTCGAGAGCGGCGCGCACCGTGTACAGCGTATCCCTGTAACAGAATCAGGCGGACGTATTCATACATCGACGTCGACGGTTGCGGTTATGCCAGAGGTTGAAGAGGTTGAGGTTGAAATCCTTGACAAAGATATTCGTGTTGATACGTACTGCTCCAGCGGCGCTGGCGGTCAGTCCGTTAATACAACGAAATCTGCTGTTCGTGTGCTTCACGTGCCGACAGGCATTATGGCGCAGTGCCAAGACGGTAAATCGCAGAACGAGAACAAAGCGAAGGCTCTGCAAGTACTTCGTGCGCGTATCTCCGATCTGCACCGTCAAGAGGAAGAAGCGAAGTATGCCGGCGAACGGAAGAGCAAAGTCGGTACGGGCGACCGCTCCGAGCGGATTCGGACGTACAACTATCCGCAAAGCCGTGTAACGGATCACCGGATCGGCCTTACGCTGCACAAGCTGGATTCCGTACTCAACGGAGACATGGAAGAGATCATTAACGCACTGACATTGACCGCTCAGACGGAATTGATGGAGCGCGAGAATCTCGCTTAATAAATTTGAATGGAACGGGAGCTGCTTGTGATGCTCCCGTTTTTTGTTCATAGTAGAGCAAAGCGGAAAGGGCGGTAAGGATGGCGGAGCAAAAGGATCGCGGAGCGGAAGCGGAGAAAGCTGCTGCGAAAGAGAAAGAAGAGCAGGCTGCTTCGCAGCGGCAAGCAGCAGACAGCGATAGCAGCGAGAACGAGAACGTGGTGGACCTTAATGCAAAAGAAACCGGCTACTCGCTTCTCGTGCCGATGACGATAGCCGATGTGTGTTTGAAAGGGGCCGCGCTGTTGAATGAGCGCGGTATTATGGAGCCGCGCAACAACGCGGAGCTGTTGCTGCTGCATATTCTGGGGCTAACGCGCACGGAACTGCTGCGCGATTGGCGAGAGCTGTTCCCACCGCAGCAATACAAGCGGTGGAGGGAGCTGCTCGCGCGCAAAGCCGCGGGCGAGCCGGTGCAATATTTGATCGGCGAGCAGTGGTTCTACGGCTCGCCGTTTACCGTGACGCCGGCCGTGCTGATTCCACGGCCGGAGACAGAGCTGCTCGTCGAGGCCGTGCTCGAGGCCGCGGACAAGCTTTGGCCGCAAGCGATAGGTGAAGCCGGCGCTGGCGGCGAGGACGTTGATGTGCCGACCGTAGTCGACGTCGGCACAGGCAGCGGCGCCATCGGCGTGACGCTTGCTTCGCTGCGTCCGCAGTGGCGCGTCTGCGCGTCCGATCTGTCGCCGGACGCGCTTGAGGTCGCCCGCACGAACGCGGCGCGCCATGGCGCAGCAGCGCGCATGACGTTCGTGCAGGGCGACTTGCTCGGGCCGTTCGCGGCGCAGCAGCCGCCTCGGCCCGGCGCCGATGCGCACGCCGACAGCGAGGCCGGTGGCGTAGCCGGCCTGCGCATCGACGTTCTGGTCTCGAACCCGCCGTACATCCCGGCGGGAGATATTGCCGGCCTGCAGCCGGAGGTGCGCGATCACGAGCCGCGCCTTGCGCTCGACGGCGGCGATGACGGCCTGACGCCGTACCGGCGCATGGCCGAGCAGCTCGCGCAGCTGTCCGCGATGCCGCGCATCGTCGGCTTCGAGCTTGGCATGGGCCAAGCCGAAGCGGTCGCGGAACTGCTTCGCGGTATTGGCGCTTGGCGCGAGGTGCGCATCATTGACGACTATGCAGGCATCGGCCGGCATGTGTTGGCAGTGGAATAAGTTGTGCTTGTGCACTCGGGGAGTACTAAGGGACCGACGTTACTGAGGTGACGTCGGTTTTTTGCTGTCCGTCCAACGTTCTAAAGAAACCAGGAGACGCTATTGGAGCAATAATAGCTTCAGAGTAATTCTAAGGGTCCCCAGCGGCGTTATTTGGGGTCAACGTGCGCGAATGGAGTTCATTTTGCCGAAATAAGAGGTCTACGTTTCGTTAGAATTGGCGAGGTGGGGTTTTTGAGGGAATAAGGTGTCTGAGTTTCGTTAGAATTGATGAAGCTTAAGTTTAAGCTCAAGCATATGCGATTGGGATCGATCCGAGTTGGTCGAATGCATCATTGTTAGCGTCCCCCGCCGCCTCTTCGACTCTACCAATCTACGAATCTTTTTTCTCCGTCTGATAGATCAGCTAGGTTTAGAGAGGGACAGGCACGGACATAATGGGGGTATAAACGTTCCGGAACGAGAAGCCGCTGCACCGACGGGTGCCACAAAGGAGCTTGTCGTTATGATCCGCACTTATACCCGTTTTCCTTATCGTCCTGTTTATGGTTATGTTCTTCTTCTTGCAGCGCTGCTGCTTATGAGCTGGGAGAGCCAGCGCGCCGATGCGGCGATTGCCGGCGGCAGCATTCCGACGGAGTCGATCCGTCTGCGTATCTTAGCGAATTCCGATTCCGCCATGGATCAGCTTGTGAAGCGTGAAGTGCGTGATGCGGTTGTCGCGCAAATGAACACTTGGGTCACTGGTCCACAAACGATTGAAGAAGCTAGACTCACAATTCGTTCGCGCATGCATGACATCGAGGCGATTATTGGCCAAACCTTGAGCTCCCGCGGCTTTAACTATGATTACAAAGCGGAACTCGGCATCGTGCCGTTTCCAACTAAAATATACGGAACGGAAGTTTACCCGGCAGGCAACTATGAAGCGCTTCGCATTACGCTCGGCGCTGGCGCAGGTCAGAACTGGTGGTGCGTGCTGTTCCCTCCACTTTGCTTCGTAGATGCAGTAAGCGGTGAGTCTTCGACTCCGGCAACTGCTGCAGCGGCCACAAACGTGGCGAAGACCGCAACGGTGAAGGATGCAGAAGGCAGCGGCAATGCAGACACTACATCGAAAGCGCAGGATGTATCGTCCAAGTCGGATTCCAGCAACAACGGCGGCGCGGTGCAAAATACCGATGCTGCAGCCAAACAACCGGAAGTTCGCTTCTTCCTGTGGGACGTTATCAAGTCGATTATCAGCTTCTTCCGCCATCTGTTTAGCTAATAGCTTCATGCCCCAAGCTCATCCGCATCTATTGCGAATGAGCTTTATTGATTTTAAATAGTACTAGGTTGCTTGCTTTCGGCTTCATCCTAGCGCTGTGCTATAATGGAACAAAATCTATTTTGCACTTTGCAGAAGCTGGAGATATGGAATTGAACATGAACACCATGAACATAAATCGAGATAGGGGCAACACGATGATTTGGCAAGTCAGCGGCACAGCACCTCAAGTTGGCGAATTGGCAGAGGCGGCGGACCTGCTTCGTGAGGGCGGCACCATTGCCTTTCCGACGGAGACGGTGTACGGACTTGGCGCAGATGCGCGGCGGACGGAAGCGGTGGAGCAGATCTTCACGGCAAAAGGTCGCCCGTCCGATAATCCGCTAATCGTGCATATCGCGGATAAGGCGCAGCTCGCGGAGCTGACGCTTCCTCTTGAGGCAGGTGCAGCTGCGCTTGCGGAGCGGTTGATGGCGCGGTTCTGGCCAGGGCCGCTGACGCTCGTGCTGCCAGTGAAGCCGGGCGCTGTCTCGCCGCGCGTCACTGCAGGGCTGGACACGGTCGCGGTGCGAATGCCCGCGCATCCCGTTGCTCTGCGGCTCATCGCGGAGTCGGGCTGCCCGCTTGCCGCGCCGAGCGCGAATCGCTCAGGCCGTCCGAGCCCGACGCTGGCCTCGCATGTGCGCGATGATCTGAGCGGGCGCATTGACGGCATCGTTGACGGCGGCGCGGCAGGCGTAGGTCTGGAATCGACCGTCGTGGAAATCGTCGATGGCGATTCCGTGCGCATTCTGCGCCCTGGCGGCGTCACCGCCGAAGCGCTGCGCGAGGTTGCCGCGCATGTGGCGTACGACGCCGTGGCAGCACCCGGCGCCGGCACGGGCGAGAGCGAAGGCGAAGGCGGCACTGCCGCGGATGCAGCGGCGCCGCGCTCGCCAGGCATGAAGTACGCGCATTACGCCCCGCAAGGGCTGATGCAGCTGGTGAAAGGCGAGCCTGAAGCCGTCTCCGCTTATATTCAGGCGGAGACGGCTTCGGCACGGGAGCGCGGCGAGCGCACGGGCGTGCTCGCCTTTGCCGAGCATGCTGCTCGGTATGACGCCGACTGCGTGCTCGTCGTCGGCAGCCTCGCGCAGCTGGAAACGGCTGCGCACGGCCTGTACAATGCGCTGCGCGAGTTCGACGCGCGCGGCGTGCAGCGCATTTGGGCCGAGACATGCCCGGAGCACGGCATCGGCCATGCGCTGATGAACCGCTTGGCGAAGGCCGCAGGCCATGCCGTCGTGCGCGTCTAGCGTCTCAGCAGGTAGCGCCAGCGGTGCGCCTAGCGCTTTCTCGTCTTAGCCGGTACTGCGAGCCTAGCGTCTAGCGTCGTCTCTTCGCATTGGGTACCGCCACCAGCCGCGCGTCTAGCGCCCCCTCGTCTTAGCCGGTACTGCGAGCCTAGCGTCTAGCGTCGTCTCTTCGCATTGGGTACCGTCACCAAACCGCGCGCCAAGCGTCTTCTCGTCTTAGCCGGTACTGCGCGCCAAGCGCCACTCGCTGCAGCCGTCACCGCCAACCGGCATCTAGCGCCTTCGCGGCCGCTCACCGAGCGGTCATCATTCCCCCCTTGTCCGCATATGCTTGGAAAGAAGAAGCGGGACAAGGAGGGGATGTCATGATTGAGGCGATGCACGCCGGGCAGCTGCTGACGCTTGTTATTATTGCAGTGGCGCTTGGGATGGACGCTTTTTCGCTAGGTGTCGGCATTGGGCTAAAGGGCATTCGGCTGCTGGACATTATGAAGCTAAGCGCTGTTATTGCGCTTTTTCACATAATTATGCCTTTGATGGGCATCTTCACAGGTGAGTATGTCAGCACGCTGCTTGGCGGCGTCGCGACAACTGCGGCAGGCGCGCTTCTGCTGCTGCTCGGCGGGCATATGATCTACAGCTCGCTTCGCGGAGACGCGGTGGAATCCATCGACTATCGCAGCGGATGGGGCATACTGGTGTTTGCGCTCAGCGTTAGCATCGACTCGTTCTCCGTCGGCATCTCGCTCGGGATGTTTGAGACAGATATGCTGCTGACTGTGCTCCTCTTTGGCGTTGCCGGGGGCATTATGTCCGTGCTCGGATTGCTGCTTGGCAGACGCGTCAGCGCTAGTCTCGGCGGTTATGGAGAAGCGTGCGGCGGCGTGATTTTATTCACCTTCGGCTTGCTGTTCTTGTTCTGATTACGAAATAATGATTACGAATCAATCAACTAAATTTCTTATAAAGGGGTGCACGAAAAGTTGAAACGGATACTGTTTGTCTGCACTGGCAACACTTGCCGGTCGCCGATGGCTGAGGCACTGCTTCGTGCGCTCGCACAGGAGCGGGGCTTGCAGCTCGATATTCGCTCTGCAGGCGTCTCGACAATGGACGGGCTCCCTGTCTCGAAGAACGCGCAAGAAGCGCTGTCCCGCCGCGGCATTCAGCATCGTAGTGCCTCCAAAGCGCTCGAGACCGGCTCCATTGCTTGGTCGGACCTCATACTAACGATGACAGGAAGCCATAAACGACAGCTGCTGCAGCGGTTCCCGAGCGCGGTGGACAAGACGTATACGCTGCTCGAGTTCGTGAATACTGACCCGGAAGTGCTTGAGCGTATCGCTGAGCTCGAAGGAATCTTGTCTGAGTGGCATATGAATCAAGCGCTCGGCCATCCGCTAAGTGAAGCGAAACGCGCCAGACTGCTGGAATTGGAACGGCAAATGCCAAGCTTCGATATCGAAGATCCTTTCGGCGGACCGCTGGGCGTGTATGAGCAAAGCGCAGCTCAGATCGAAGAAGCGTTGAAGCGGCTTCTGGATCGGCTGCAGCAATAATTGGGCGAGCGGAGACGGCTTGGCCGGATTGATTTTCGCACGATAATCCGTTATGATGAAATCAACTAAAGACGGTTTCCGATGTAACTGGCGACGAAAGTGGGTTAAACCACGGTGGAGCATCGGAATATACGGCCGGTCGCCTGGGCAAAGAGCAGTGTGCGTTATGCATGCTTGCTCTTTTTTTGTCATTCAGAGATGGATAAGTTTGCCACTTACAGCTGAATGGCCGTCAAATGAATATGCTTTTGCTCTATAGTTCCGTTTTTGCTTGTCGCCGCACAAAACGCATGATCACCATGAATTTGGTGTATGTTCCGTTTTTGCTTGTCGCCCGAAATCAGGTATACTAGAGCCAGTGTGAATCGACATTTTCCGCCATGAGCGGTCACCTTGGGAGGTATATGGAATTATGAGAATTGCCATCGGAGCAGACCATGCGGGCTACCGCTTGAAGGATGAACTCGTTCCGTTCATTCAATCGCTCGGTCACGAAATCGAGGACGTCGGTTGCGATTGCGATCAGTCGGTGGATTACCCGGACTATGCGCTGCCGGTTGCTGACCTTGTGGCATCGGGCAAAGCGGAACGCGGCATTCTAATCTGCGGCACAGGCATTGGCATGTCCATTGCAGCGAACAAAGTGAAGGGCATCCGCTGCGCGCTTGTGCACGATATGTTCTCGGCGAAAGCCACTCGCGAGCACAACGATACGAACGTGCTGGCAATGGGCGAGCGCGTCATCGGTCCCGGCGTCGCGCAGGAGATTATCCGCATTTGGCTCGAAACACCGTTCTCGAACGGCGAGCGCCATGTGGGCCGCGTGAACAAAGTGATGCAGATTGAAGCAAAATTCGCGGACGCGTAAGGGGAGCTAGCGATGACGATGGATCCGGTACAGCTTTCTAACGATGTGGAAACCGTCATTCGTGAACTAGCTTCTGCAGCGAAGCTGCGGGAAGGGCAGCTGCTCGTCATCGGCTGCTCGACGAGCGAAGTGCTTGGTCAGCGGATCGGCACATCCGGGACGCTGGAGACCGCTGAAGCGATCTTCGCAGGCGTAGAAGCCGTGAGGCGCGAGCTGCTCTTCTATCCGGTGTTTCAATGCTGCGAGCATTTGAACCGGGCGCTTGTTATGGAGCGCGAGGCGGCTGAACGGTACGGGCTCGAGCTCGTATCCGCGATCCCCGTGCGCAAAGCCGGCGGATCCATGGCCGCGTACGCCTTCAGCAAGCTGCAAGATGCCTGTCTGGCCGAGACGGTGCAGGCACATGCTGGCATCGACATCGGCGACACCTTCATCGGCATGCACCTGAAGCGTGTAGCTGTGCCGGTGCGCCCGTCAATTCGGTCCATCGGAGGAGCGCATGTGACGATGGCGTACACCCGTCCGAAGCTGATCGGCGGCGAACGAGCTGTTTATAACCGGGAAGCGGCCAACTTGGCTGCGCCTGGCGAAAGTAATACTTGCGATTAATTATTTTGAGGAGGACTTATACACATGGAGAACCTACGTAAACAAGATCCCGAGATTTTGGCCGCACTTGGCCTTGAACTTCAACGCCAACGCGACAACATCGAGCTTATCGCATCCGAGAATATCGTTTCTGAAGCTGTTCTTGAAGCAATGGGAACTGTCCTGACGAACAAATACGCAGAAGGCTACCCAGGCAAACGCTACTACGGCGGCTGCGAGCACGTGGATATCGCTGAAGATATCGCACGTAATCGTGCGAAGGAACTGTTCGGCGCTGAGCACGCGAACGTTCAACCTCACTCCGGTGCGCAAGCGAACATGGCTGTTTACTTGGCAGCATTGAACCCTGGAGACACGGTGCTTGGTATGAACCTCGCACACGGCGGTCACTTGACGCACGGCAGCCCGGTTAACGCTTCCGGTCTTCTATACAACTTCATTCCTTACGGCGTAAGCGAAGATACATTCACAATCGACTACGCGGAAGTTCGCAAATTGGCGTTCAAGCACCGTCCTCGTATGATCGTTGCTGGTGCGTCGGCTTACCCGCGCATCATTGATTTCGAAGAGCTTGGCAAGATCGCTAACGACGTTGGCGCGCTGCTGTTCGTTGACATGGCGCACATCGCAGGTCTTGTTGCAGCTGGTCTGCACCCGAGCCCAGTGCCGCACGCACACTTTGTAACAACGACTACTCACAAAACGCTTCGCGGTCCTCGCGGCGGTATGATCCTTTGCCGCAAAGCATGGGCGCAAGCGATTGATAAAGCGGTATTCCCTGGTTCCCAAGGCGGTCCTCTTATGCACATCATCGCGGCAAAAGCGGTTGCTTTCGGCGAAGCGCTTCAGCCTTCGTTCAAAGAGTACGGCAAGAACGTTGTAGACAATGCCAAAGCGCTTGCTGACGCGTTGATCGGACATGGCATCAACATCGTTTCCGGCGGCACAGACAACCATCTGATGCTGATCGACCTTCGCAACCTGGGCATTACAGGTAAAGATGCGGAGCACGTGCTTGATTCCGTTCAAATTACGGTGAACAAGAACGCGATTCCGTTCGATCCGACTAGCCCGTTCATCACTAGTGGTATCCGTATCGGTACGCCTGCGGCAACTTCTCGCGGCATGGATGTGGATGCGATGAAAACAATTGCAGAAGTTATCGCAATGACGCTGAAGAGTCCGAAGGATGAAGCGGTTCTGACTAAAGCGCGTGGTATGGTTAGCGACCTTATGTCGCAATACCCGCTTTACCCAGGCATGACTTACTAATCATTACTGCGAAGGCTGTACCGCATAGCGCGGTGCGGCCTTTTTTTTTGCATTACCGCTTGAGATGCTTGTTATATTTTTCCGCTCGATTTCACATGTTGGGTTCGGAGACATGATATGATGACCTTATAACACAAACAAGGCGGTGTGGCGCAAGATGAGTCTGTTTGCGATTGTAATTGTCGTCATCATTCTGTTCTGTTTATTTAAAGTGATATCTGGAAGCGATACTCGTAACAAAGCTACAGGCGCTGTCCGAGATCGTCCGGGGTCGCGACCATCCGCTGCTCGTATGCCAATGCGTAAACCGCCCGAATGTCTCGGCGTGCCGGAGGGGCATCCTGCGCGTACGACTGCGGAACGTCTGGAAGCCGCTCTAACAGCGGATTTCGAGGCGCGCGTGAAAGACCGCGTCATGCGTAATACGCCAAGCCTCCGGGACGGAGAATGGCAGTGGCAATGGTTCGAACTGAAGCGGTATTTTCTAATGTGCAGTATTCTGCGAGGAGTACCGATGTACAGTACGCGAGTTGACGATGTGTGGCATGAGATGCTGATGTTTACACGTGAATATGAACAATTCTGCAAGCAGTTCTGCGGTGCGCTCATCCATCATGCGCCACATGCGCCAAGCGGGAAGCCTGATCCGAGTGAACGTGCATGGTTCGATTGGATCTATGGCGAGCTGTTCCTCCCGGCTCCTGCGAGCGGACAGCTGTGGGGGGCGTTCTACCGGACGCCGATGCCGCATGAGCTGATGCGCGAGCTGGAGCAAGAGAGCGACGAAGTACTGCGCTCTCGGCGGTTCAATGAACGGGCAGCTGAGCAGTTTCCCGACATCGATGCGACCATTCGCTACTTAATTGAGCGTGGAAGAATGCTTACCGCGTCGAACACATCGAACAGACAAGAACAGTCGTATAGGGACAACGATGATTGGACGTCGGTAGGTATGACGACCGGCTTGCTCTCGGGGATGTTCTTTGCTTCGTCAATGGGACCTGTTCATGAGTTTGATGATCGGATGAACGATGCTCAGACGGAGCAGGAACGTGAAGCAAACGACGGCTTCAGCGGTGCGGGTTATGTGTGCAGCAGTGACGACTCAGATTCAGGCGGTGACGGCGGCGATTCGGGCGGCAGCAGCTGCAGCTCGGATTCAGGCAGCAACTGCAGCAGCGGAGATAGTGGAGGCAGTGACAGTGGAGGCGGCGGTTCGTCTTGCGGCAGCAGCTGTGGAGGTAGCAGTTAAATCGGTCGTTCGAGGTAGAATTCAGACGCTTAGGGTATACTTTTCATGTGTTTTATAAGGCTTCGAAAGCGAAAATGGCACATTGCGTCTCCGAATGTTATAATACTCAGTTGAAAAGCATTTCAGGAGGATGAATAATACCTATGGGCAAGCTCACTATATGCGATCACCCGCTTATTCAGCACAAGCTGACCTTTATCCGCGATAAAGAAACGAAGACCAAAGACTTCCGCGAACTTGTCGATGAAGTTGCGACAATGATGGCTTACGAAATTACGCGGGATTTGCCGCTTGAGACCGTTACGGTCAGCACGCCGGTTGTCGATGCAACTAGCAAAATCGTCTCCGGCCGCATGCTGGGACTCATTCCGATTCTGCGCGCAGGCCTTGGCATGGTAGAAGGCATGCTGAAGCTCATTCCATCGGCGAAGGTCGGCCATATCGGCTTGTTCCGCAACCCGGAGACGCTTGAGCCGGTTGAATACTATGTCAACCTGCCATCCGATGCGCCTGAGCGCCTCTTGATCGTTATCGATCCGATGCTTGCAACAGGGGGCTCGGCGAATGCTGCGATCCAGGCGCTCAAGACGCGCGGCTGCACGCAGATCAAGCTGATGTGTCTCATTGCTGCGCCGGAAGGCGTGAAGGCCGTGCAAGAAGCGCATCCGGACGTTGATATTTTCCTCGCTTCGCTGGACAGCCATCTTAATGACCACGGCTATATCGTGCCAGGTCTCGGCGATGCCGGCGACCGCATGTTTGGCACGAAGTAAACTTACTTACTTTAGGAGTGAATTGCATTGGCGAAGATTAAGGTAATGACGATTTTCGGCACACGGCCGGAAGCGGTCAAGATGGCTCCGCTCGTATTGGAGCTTCAGAAGCATCCCGAAGACATTGAGTCGGTCGTCTGCGTAACGGCGCAGCATCGCCACATGCTGGACCAAGTGCTTGATTTCTTCAAGATCACGCCGGACTTCGATCTCAACGTCATGAAAGATCGTCAAACCTTAACGGAAACGACTGTTAAAGTGCTGCAAGGTCTTGATCCGATTCTGCGTGAATCGCAGCCGGATATCGTGCTTGTGCACGGGGACACTCAGACCTGCTTCCTGGGCAGCTACGCGGCATTCCTGCAGCAGATTCAAGTCGGCCATGTCGAAGCAGGCCTGCGTACTTGGAACAAGATGTCTCCGTATCCGGAGGAGATGAACCGCCAGCTGGCTGGCGTGCTCTCCGATGTGCATTTTGCGCCGACGGACAAGTCTGCCGACAACTTGCGCAGAGAGAACAAGCCGGAGTCCGCGATCTACATAACCGGCAATACGGCAACGGATGTATTCAAGTACACGGTTGATCCATCGTTCACGCATCCAGTTCTCGATTGGGCGAAAGGCAAGCGGATGATTCTGATGACGGCGCATCGCCGTGAAGCGATCGGCGAGCCGCACCGCAATATATTCCGAGCAGTGAAGCGCATTGCAGATGAATTCGAGGACGTTGTGGTCGTGTACGCGGTCCATCTGAATCCGGCCGTACGCGAGCCGGCGAACGAAATTCTCGGAAATCATCCACGTATTAAGCTCATTGAACCGCTAGATGTGTTCGAGTTCCATAACTTCTACCCGCATACGTACATGATCATGACGGATTCCGGCGGCTTGCAGGAAGAAGCGCCGTCCTTTGGCGTGCCTACGCTTGTGCTTCGCGACACGACAGAGCGTCCGGAGGGTATTGAAGCAGGAACGCTCGAGCTCGTTGGGACGAATGAAGAGGTTGTGTACGAACGCGCGAGAGCGCTATTGTCGGATGCAGCGCTCTATGAGCGGATGAGCAAAGCGGCGAATCCTTACGGCGATGGCAAAGCATCGGAACGTATTGTAGAGGCAATCCTGCATCATTTTGGAAAAGTGGACAATCGTCCGTCGGCGTTCACACAACGTTCATAGTTGACATCGCTAGTATAGCATCTCCTTTAAGGCTACAGCATACAGTGCTACTGTACGGTTGTTAAACCCGAAAACCCTAGGAAAATCAAGGGTTTTCGGGTTACAGTTCACTAAATGTTTGAATTTATATCAATTGACAAACCTGAACCTGCTTGGCTAAAATAAATAAGAGTTTTGGAGTGATTAGGGGCGATGAATTCATCCCATGACGACAAAAATCGCAGCACGGACAACAGCAGCTTCGGAGACAATCCTTGGCGGGCGATGGGGCTAATCGGCTCTGTTGGCGGAACAATTGGCGTATGTCTTGGACTAGGCTATTGGATTGGCAGCAAGACCGATGGTTCAGAAGGTTCCGGGTATGGATCGATTGTCGGAATGGCGATAGGTTTCGTCATTGCCGTCATCATGACCATACTTTTGATTCGAGCGTTTACAGGGGGCAAAGCAAAGTAATGGATGATCTGTCCGGCCACCTTCGAACGGTTATGCGTATTACGTTCTTTTTTTTGTCTGTATGCTTCATTGGATGGGCCCTGCTTCCGGAATATAAACCGCTCTTCGGCGGATTAATTCTCGGCGCTGTGGCAAGTCTTGCAAACGCCTTCCATCTTTCGTGGAAAGTACGTCAGGTCGGCGCGCATGCGGCAGCTGGAGTCAAGAAACGCAACAATCTTGGTTTTCTGACACGCGCATGCATTGGACTGCTCGCGGCAGTCTTAGCTGAGAGGTACTTTTCGTTCAGCCTCTATGGAACAGTAGCCGGATTATTTGTAGCGCAATTGGCAACACTCATATTGGGGTTTATTGCCAAGCGGAATTCGGCGGTACGGCATTCTACCGATGAAAGGGGTGAAAACAACTAAATGGATCATATTTTTCCTGAGGTGCATCTAGGCGGCATTCGTTTTGACCTAGCTGCTATTTTCATGATTGTTATCACCAGCATTATCGTGTTCGTTCTTGCAAAGGTGTCAGTTCGTAACGCTTCGGTAACTAATCCGACGAAGATGCAAAACTTCCTGGAGTGGGTTATCGAGTTCGTTCAGAACATCATCGGTACAACGATGGATCTGAAGAAAGGCCGCCCGTACTTGACGCTTGGTATTGCAATGATTATGTACCTGTTCGTAGCGAACTTGCTCGGTCTTCCGTTCGGTATCATTACGCACGCGCATGAAGGGGCAACATTCTTAGGAATGGAACTGTTCATGGATGGCAAAGAGGAAGCGCACATCGCGTGGTGGAAATCGCCGACAGCCGATGTTGCTGTTTCGGGAGCATTGATGGCGATCGTAATCGTGCTTACGCACGTCGAAGGTCTTCGTCGTAACCGCAAACATTACCTCAAGCACTATTTTGAGCCTTACGCAGCATTCTTCCCGCTCAACGTTATCAAGGAGATTGCGAAGCCGCTTTCGCTTTCGCTTCGTCTCTACGGTAACATCTTCGCAGGTGAGGTTATGATCGGCGTTATCATGGGTATGGGCTGGTTCGGTATTCCGGCGCTCATCGTATGGCAAGGTTTCAGTGTATTCGTAGGCGCAATTCAATCGTTCGTATTCGTCATGCTGACAATGGTTTACATGTCGCAAGCGATCGTTCACGAAGAACATCACTAAGCATTTAGTAACAACCCTGCTAAGCAGGAAACAATAAACCAATATTTAAACATTTTAAGGAGGATTTCTCTAATGGGAGCTTTAGCATTAGTTGCAGCAGCAATTGTATTCGGTCTTGGAGCACTGGGTGCAGGTATCGGTAACGGTTTGATCGTAGGTCGTACAGTTGAGGGTATTTCCCGTCAACCAGAACTTCGCGGTACTCTTCAAACTACAATGTTCATCGGGGTAGCGCTTGTAGAGGCACTTCCAGTTATCTCCCTCGTACTCGCGTTCATCTTCTTGGGTAAAGCTTAAGATTATATTTACAACCACGGCGGGGAGTGCCTTATGCCTCCGCGCCTTCCTTTTGCTGATTGTCAGGTGACTTTCAGCTAATCTACGGAAAGGAGTGACGTACGTTGGATATCGTATGGTCAAATTTTTTCATCCAACTGGTTGCCTTCGGAATTCTTTACTGGCTGCTTAGCCGTTACGCTTTCGGCCCGCTCTTCTCCATCATGGAACAGCGTAAGCAGTTCGTGAAAGAACAGCTTGAAGGTGCAGAGAACAGCCGTAAACAAGCTGAAGCACAGTACGAAGAGCAGAAACAAACGCTCGCGCAAGCTCGTAAAGACGCTTATGACATTATCGAGCAAGCGAAGCAAACAAGCACGAAGCAAGCGGACGAAATCGTTCACACTGCAAAATCCGAGGCTACTCGCCTGAAGGACGAAGCAGTGAAGGATATTGAAAGCGAGAAGAACAAAGCAATTGCTTCCCTTCGCTCGCAAGTTAGCGGCATGTCCGTCATGATCGCTTCCAAAATCATCGAGAAACAAATCGATGACAAATCGCAAGAGCAGCTTGTTGACCAATACTTGAATGAGGTTGGAAGCAAATGAGCCGCGAGGGCGTCGTAGCTAAACGCTACGCTAAAGCGCTGTTTGAACTGGCACTGAGCAACAATGCGGTAGCAGATGTTGAAAAACAGCTGAAGATTGTTGTAGATGTCCTGTCCGGAGATGCGCAAATCCGCAAATTTCTTGGACTGCCAAACGTAGAAGTTTCGAAGAAAATCGACATCGTACGCGGTGCTCTGTCCGATACTGTGTCGGTTATGGTTCTGAATACGGTAGAGCTTCTCATTATCCGTAATCGCCAAGATGCGATCGCTGATGTGTACGAAGCCTATACGAAAGTAGCGGGAGATGCGCTCGGTCAAGCACACGCTACGATATATACCGCTAAATCATTGTCCGCTGAAGAGCTGTCCAAAGTTTCGGCGCAGTTCGGTACAATGATCGGCAAACGCATTATTGCAAAACAAATCGTTGAACCATCCTTGCTCGGCGGCGTACAAGTACGCATCGGCGATCGTCTGTATGACGGCAGCCTCTCCGGCAAGCTGGCTCGACTTGAACAAGCTTTGAAAACTCAAGCATTGTAGATAGGGGTGAACGGAATTGAGTATCAGACCTGATGAAATCAGCACGCTGATTAAACAACAGATCGAACAGTTTAAATCCGAAATTCAAGTCGTTGATGTCGGTACGGTCATCCAAGTCGGTGACGGTATCGCACGTGTACACGGCCTTGAGAACGCGATGGCTGGCGAGCTGCTCGAATTCGCGAACGGTGTTATGGGTATGGCCCTTAACCTTGAAGAGAGCAACGTCGGTGTCGTTATCATGGGACCTTACACTGGCATCCGCGAAGGCGACCAAGTTAAGAGAACGGGTCGTATCATGGAAGTTCCTGTAGGCGAAGCGTTGCTTGGCCGCGTTGTTAACGCACTGGGTCAACCAGTTGACGGCAACGGTCCAATCAACACAACGCAAGCGCGTCCAATCGAATCTCCGGCACCGGGCGTTATGGCTCGTAAATCGGTATTCGAGCCGATGCAAACAGGTATCAAAGCGATTGACGCGATGATTCCTATCGGTCGTGGTCAACGTGAGCTTATCATCGGTGACCGCCAAACAGGTAAAACACAAATCGCGATCGACACGATCGTTAACCAAAAAGGTAACGGCGTTATCTGTATCTACGTTGCTATCGGTCAGAAACAATCGACTGTTCGTACAGTTGTTGAGTCCCTTCGCCAACAAGGCGCTTTGGACTACACAATCGTCGTAACAGCGAGCGCTTCCGAGCCATCCCCACTCTTGTACCTGGCTCCTTACACAGGCTGCTCGATGGGCGAGTACTTCATGTACAATGGCAAACACGTACTTGTTATCTATGATGACCTTTCCAAACAAGCGGCAGCATACCGTGAGCTTTCCTTGCTGCTTCGCCGTCCTCCGGGTCGTGAGGCTTACCCAGGTGACGTATTCTACCTTCACTCCCGTTTGCTTGAGCGCGCAGCTAAGCTGAACGATGAGCTTGGCGGCGGTTCCTTGACTGCATTGCCATTCATCGAGACGCAAGCCGGCGATATCTCGGCTTACATCCCGACGAACGTAATCTCGATTACGGACGGCCAAATCTTCCTTGAGTCCGACCTGTTCTACTCCGGTCAGCGTCCAGCGGTTAACGTTGGTAACTCTGTATCCCGTGTAGGTAGCTCCGCTCAAATCAAAGCAATGAAGAAGGTTGCTGGTACGCTGAAGACTGACCTCGCGCAATACCGCGAGCTTGCAGCTTTCGCAGCGTTCGGCTCCGATCTCGATAAAGTAACACAATCCCGTCTGAACCGCGGTGAGCGTACGCTTGAAATTCTGAAGCAAGGTGTTAACGCACCATTGCCAGTAGAGCGTCAAGTTGTATCCCTGTACACGGTTACTCGTGGACACGTGGACGATCTTCCCGTTCAAGACGTTCGTCGTTTCGAACAAAGCTTCCTGGCTTACGTGGATGCAAACAAACCAGAAATTTTCGCTTCCATCCGCGACACGAAAGATTTGACTTCCGACAATGAGAAAGTACTTGTTGAAGCAATCAAAACATTCAAGAACAGTTTTGCTGCGTCGGTATAAAAGTTTAACTTAGCGCGGAATAGAACTGGCCCGAGCGGTACCGTCAGGTACCGCGGGGGGCTGGTAATAAGGTGGTGACAACGAATGGCTAAAGGTATGCGCGAGATTAAGCGCTCGATCAAGAGTAAGCAAAATACGAAGCAGATTACGAAGGCTATGGAGATGGTTGCATCTGCGAAGCTCAAACGAGCTCAAGAAGCAGCTGTAGCATCACGTCCATATACGGAGAAAATCAAAGAAGTCGTAGCTAGCATTGCTTCGGGCGGGGGCACAATAAAGCATCCCATGCTGCAAAGCCGCGAAGTTAAGCGTACGGCCTATCTGGTCGTTACGTCGGACCGTGGTTTGGCGGGTGGATACAATGCGAACGTGCTTCGTAAAGTATGGACGACGATTGAGGAGAAGCATAAGTCTTCTGCTGAATACGACGTGTTCGTCATCGGTCGTAAAGGCCGTGATTACTTCAAACGCCGTGGCGTACAGCTGGCAGGAGAAGTAACGGGACTTTCCGATACACCTAAATTTGCAGATATCAAGTCGGTAGCAGCAGAAGCTGTTAAAGGCTTCGAGAGCGGCAAGTATGACGAACTCAACCTGGTTTACAACCAATTCTACAACGCAATGACCCAAGTTCCTGTTGTTAAACAGCTGCTTCCTCTGGATCAGTCGGAATTCACAGGCGCGAAGGCAAGCTACGAATATGAGCCGTCACCTGAGAAGGTGCTTGACGTTCTTCTTCCTAAATACGCGGAAACGGTCATTTACAGCGCAGTATTGGAAGGTAAAGCGAGTGAGTTCGGCGCACGTATGACTGCGATGGGCAATGCAACGAAGAACGCGACGAAGATGATCGCAGGCTTGACGTTGACGTACAACCGTGCACGTCAGGCAGCAATCACACAAGAAATCGCAGAAATCGTCGGCGGCGCGAACGCGCAGGCGTAACATAAACTTTAAAGTATTTTTCCTCGGAAAAACATGAAGGAGGTACACCAATGAGCAAGGGGCATGTAGTCCAGGTAACAGGTCCGGTTGTCGACATTGCGTTCGAGAACGGTCATTTGCCTCAGATTCTTAATGCGATCAAAATTGAGAAAAAAGCTGAAAATCCAGGCGAAGTGAACATCAATCTTACGGTTGAAGTTGCAACTCACCTCGGTGATAACTTGGTTCGCTGCGTTGCGATGTCTTCCACTGACGGTCTTGTCAGAGGTACAGTAGCTGTTGACTTGGGCAACCCAATCACAGTACCTGTAGGACCAGCAACACTCGGTCGTGTATTTAACGTACTCGGCGATCCAATTGATAACAATGGTGATGTTGACCGTACGCTCGCTAACCCGATCCACCGTCAAGCTCCTCCTTTCGAAGAGCTGTCAACTTCCCAAGAAATCCTGGAAACAGGTATCAAAGTTATCGACCTTATGGCGCCTTACTCCAAAGGTGGTAAAATCGGTCTCTTCGGCGGCGCGGGCGTAGGTAAAACCGTAACGATGCAAGAGCTCATTCACAACATCGCACAAGAGCACGGCGGTATCTCCGTATTCGCCGGCGTTGGTGAGCGTACTCGTGAAGGTAATGACCTTTACCACGAAATGAGCGACTCCGGCGTTATCAACAAAACAGCGATGGTATTCGGTCAAATGAACGAGCCTCCAGGCGCGCGTCTTCGCGTAGCTTTGACAGGTTTGACAATGGCTGAGTACTTCCGTGATGAAGAAGGCAAAGACGTACTTCTGTTCGTCGATAACATCTTCCGCTTCACGCAAGCTGGTTCCGAAGTATCCGCATTGCTTGGCCGTATGCCGTCCGCGGTAGGTTACCAACCAACGTTGGCAACTGAGATGGGTCAACTGCAAGAGCGTATCACTTCAACGAAAAAAGGTTCCGTTACTTCCATTCAAGCCATCTACGTTCCTGCCGATGACTATACGGATCCGGCTCCGGCAACGGCATTTGCTCACTTGGATGCAACGACTAACCTTGAGCGTAACATTGCAGCGATGGGTATTTTCCCAGCCGTTGACCCGCTCGCTTCGTCTTCCCGTATCCTGACACCAGAAATTCTTGGCGAAGAGCACTACCAAGTAGCGCAAACCGTTAAGAAAGTTCTGCAACGTTATAAAGAACTTCTGGATATCATCGCGATCCTCGGTATGGACGAATTGTCTGAAGAAGACAAGCAAGTCGTTCACCGTGCGCGTCGTATTCAAGTGTTCTTCGCGCAACCACTTCACGTTGCGGAAGCGTTCAATGGTATCCCGGGCTTGTACGTTCCTGTTAAAGAAACTGTACGCAGCTTCAAAGAAATTCTTGAAGGTAAGTACGACCACCTTCCAGAATCGGCATTCCACAACGTCGGAACGATCGAAGATGCTGTTGCTAAAGCGGAAAAACTTGCTCAAGAGGTTTAATCGCTCATAGCTAGGGAGGTAATATCGTGAGCTCCTTTTTATTGGAAATTGTAACGCCTGAGCGTAAGGCTTACGCTCAGGATGTAAATATGATTATTGTCAAAGGCTCTGAGGGTGAGCTAGGTATTCTGCCTAACCACATTCCAATGGTAACGCCTTTGAAGATTGCTCCTGTTACTATCAAGAAAGACCGCTCTGAAGAGGTTATCGCTGTTAACGGCGGTTTCCTTGAGATCCGTAAGGATAAAGTGGTTATCTTGGCTGAGAGCGCTGAGCTGCCGGGCGACATTGATGTTGCTCGTGCAGAATCAGCGAAGCAGCGTGCGGAGCAGCGTCTGAACGGCAAGCGCGACGAGTACGATCATGTTCGTGCCGAGCTTGCCCTGCAGCGTGCGCTTAACCGTATCGGTGTAGCAGGCCGCTAATCATTCACAACTAAAGACCGATTTCTTTGCAGATTGCATCTGCGGAGGAATCGGTCTTTTTTGCGTTATATGGAGAATTAATTAGCTGAGTTTACAAGAGTTTGAATGAAGAACTTTGCATCTATGAACTAATTGAGTTTGAGATAGGCTTTGATGACGGCGCTATCAAAGAACAGAGTTAAGGAATCGACATCTTTTATTCTTGAGTTTGAAGTTCGCCCCGGATATACTGGCTGTCGATGAGGCTTACGTGTTAGAATAAACCAGTTACGCTATATGATAAATTATGTCTACAAAAAGCCGATATATTTAATACGCGATCAAGTGTACTGTGGAGTAAAGCAAGACAAATTATGCGTTATATATACGGGATATGAAATAGGGGGACAACAGCATGAAAGTACGAAAAGCCATAATACCCGCTGCAGGCTTAGGGACTAGATTTTTGCCAGCCACTAAAGCACAGCCGAAAGAAATGCTTCCAATCGTGGACAAGCCTACACTTCAGTACATAATTGAAGAAGCAGTTCAATCGGGAATTGAAGAAATATTGATTATAACGGGTAGAAATAAGAAAAGCATCGAAGACCATTTTGACAAATCTGTCGAGCTAGAGCTGGAATTAGAGTCAAAAGGCAAATACGAACTATTAGAAGAAGTTAGAGGCATCTCCGATATGGTGAATATCCACTATATACGGCAGAAGGAGCCTAAAGGGCTCGGACATGCCATTTATTGTGCCAAGAGCTTTATCGGGAACGAACCGTTTGCAGTCATGCTAGGTGATGACATTGTTGATAATGAGAAGCCATGCTTAAAGCAAATGATGGACATTTATAATGAGTACAAAACGACAATACTAGGTGTCCAACAAATTGCACATGAGGATGTAAATAAGTACGGTATCGTAGAAGGAAAGTTTATTGAAGATCAAATTTACAAAGTAAAAGGTTTGGTGGAGAAACCTTCTGTTGAAGATGCGCCATCCAACATTGCAATATTGGGGAGATATGTAATCACTCCAGCCATATTTGATATATTGGAATGTACGCAGCCAGGTAAAGGCGGAGAAATTCAGCTAACAGATGCATTAAAAGTATTGGCTCAACGCGAAGCTATGTATGCCTATATCTTTGAAGGCAGAAGATACGATGTGGGAGATAAAATGGGTTTCTTACAAGCAACGGTTGAGTTTGCTTTGAAGAGGGAAGATCTAAGAGATGAGTTTTTACAATATTTATTACAGACAGTTGAAAAGGAAAAAATGATAGATTCATTTGTTCGTCAATAACTAGTAGGAGAAAACCATTTCATGTTTAAGTAAGAGAGTAGCAAGTTCTGCTCTCGTGAGTAAGTGCGAGTCAGCTTCTTCAGTCGTACCGTGATGAGTTCAACAGCCAAGTCGAGGCTGGCAAAGAGATTATGAAGAACATGGCTTAATTCATTTTTACATTTTTGAAGGCTCCCTATTGCGTGTTGCGTGTAGGGAGCCTTTTTTGCATTGAAAAGTGTTTGACGAAGCAGCTCCCCACTTCTATACTGATTGATAATAGTTCTCAGAGACGGACGACACTGATGCCGCCTGAGAGAGAGGGGCAAGTGAAATGAAGAAGGCGTCGGGGTTCGAGATCGTAGCGGCGCGCTGCTGGAATTTGTTAAATGAGGGAAAGCCGTTCACGCCGATATTCGTTATCGGAACATACGCGCTCTATCATATGAGCCAGTGGGGCGAGGCAAGCTTCTGGGGGCAGTTCGGATTGGGACTGCTAGCGGCGCTTCCGCTGTTTGCGCTGTATTTCTATTATGATTTTCCACTGTTTCTACGTAACTATCTTTGGCTTCCGGTTGTTGCTGCGCTCGTGCTGTGGCGTGATGCGTCGCTTGATCTAGGGCTCTATGCTACGGCGACGCTGCTGTTTCTGTTCTTCACAATTTACTTCTGGGGGACGTTCTATTACCACCTAAGGATCGGCACGTCATGGTGGAATTTCAAGCGGTTCTGGAAGCTTGTGCTGAAGAACAGCGATTCCACGAGCGGCAATGCGCAGGAGCAGCTGCCAAAGTTTCTGCTGCTTCTCTTCGTTGTTGACGTGGCGGGCGGATATTGGGCGGATGGAAGCGGGTCTGCGGGGGATTTTGGATGGGGGAGCTACTGCCTGTTCGTGGTAGGTGTCCTGGTGTATGCGTTCATTCTGCACCGCAATCTATTCGATTGGAAGCCGAAAGAAATTCCGAATTATACGGTGCCTGTACAACCTCCTGAGCAACAGGCTGAAGGCAAAGTATTTGTGCTTGTCATTGACGGTATGCGGAAGGACAGATTCGAAGAGGCGAATGCGCCTTTTCTAAAAAGATGGCGTTCAGCAGGTACGGAATATACGCAGATGGAGACGGTGTATCCGGCGAGAACGGTCGTCTGTTTCTCTTCGATGTTTACAGGGACGTATCCGCGTGAGCATGGCATTACGTCCAATATGGTGTGGAAGCTCGGCATTAAGGTGGAGTCGATCTTCGACAGCTTAAGAAAAGTCGGCAAAGTCGGACGGCTGCTCGGCATTGCCCACCTCATTGATTCGATGGGCGATGACGTGGAGAGTGTCACAGCGGTTATGCATAACGATAAAGCCGATCGCAACATTATGGAGCGTGCGAAGCTCATTATGGCGGAACAGAATCCCGATCTCTTGGTGGTGCAATTCATTGCAACGGACCAGACTGGACATAGCATGGGAGCGCTATACAGCGAGTACCGGCAAAAGATCGAGGAGGCCGATGCTCTTATTGCTGAGTTCGTGCAGTGGCTTGAGGTGAATGGACACGCGGATAATGCGACGTTCATCGTGTGTGCCGATCATGGACAGGCCGACGGTATCGGCGGGCATGGGCATTTGGACGAGGGCGAACGGTACGTGCCGTTCTTCATGTACGGTCCGAACGTTCGGCAGGGCGTTAAGGTCGATGCGAAGCAGTCGCTTGTATCGGTAGCGCCAACGCTCAGCTACTTGCTTGGTGCACCGCTGCCGAGCCATAGTCGAGGACCGGTCTTAATGGATGCTTTTGAAACGACACAGACGATTAAACCACAGAAAGAAGCGGGACAGCATGGAGAAGAAGAAGCTGGTCGTATTCCTGCCGGCGCATAACGAAGAAGGCAATATCGCGAAAGTAATCACTCGTATTCCACGTGAACCCCATCCAGGCTGGAAGGTGGAGGTGCTTGTCATTGACGATGGTTCTACCGATGGTACGGTGGAAGAGGCAAGGGCTGCGGGTGCGGAGCATATTGTTTCTCACGTGCGCAACCGAGGGCTTGGCGCTGCGGTTCGAGAGGGACTTGCATCATGCGTGCGCCTCGGGGCAGATATCGGACTCATGATTGATGCGGATAATGAGTATCCGGCAGAAGAGATTCCAAACGTAGTCGCTCCGATCTGGGAGGGGCGCGCGGATTATACGATGGGGTCGCGGTTTAAAGGCGTCATCCGCGGGATGAAGCTGCACCGCCGACTTGGCAACTACTGCTTTACTCTGATGCAAGCGCTGCTGCTGCGCCGAATGATATGGGACGGCCAGTCTGGCATGCGCGGCTTCTCGCGGGCGGCGATGGAGCGGGCGGAAATAATCCATGATTATAACTATGCACAAGTTCTGACACTGAATCTGGTCCGCCAAGGCTTCAGGATGGAAGAAGTGCCAATCACATATCAGGTGCGTGAGCATGGCGAGTCGTTCATCAAGTTCAATAAATATGTAAGAAACGTGTTGCCAGCGGTATGGAAGGAAATGCGTCGTCCTGTGAGTAGGAAGCGAGCTGCGCTGAAGAAGGCGCGAGCCGTTGCCGTGCGCGGAGCGAGTGTGGAGAAGTAGGGCAAAAGAGAACAATAGAGGTGGGATAAGGTGCGGCGGCAAGAGGGGAAACATCAGCGTGGCAAGCGCAGTTATATGAGTGTTGTGAAGTCGGTCGCCGCACCGGCTTCTGTTGCTATTGGGGTACTGCTCTGGCTGATATTCAGCTTCCAGCACCGGAGTCCGTTTGCGGCCAGCTGGGATGAGGTGGATTTTGCCCTGGCGCTTAGCAGGTTCGACCTGCTGGCGATGCAGCCGCATTTTCCGGGGTACCCGTACTTCGTAGCTGGTGCCATGGCGGTGCAACGATTCACACACCATCCAGTGCTCGCCTATGACACGCTAAACATTGGACTGCTCGAATTGTCTGTTATTCCGCTATGGTTACTCGCGCGGCGGGTTATGTCGCCGCTATGGACAGTGCTTGCGGTGCTGCTCGTGCTGACAGCGCCGTATCTGTGGCTGCAAGCGGTGCGGCCAATGTCGGAGGCGGCTGGCATCGCTATGCTGTGGTGGTTCCTCTGGAGCTGGTGGCGGGCAATGGAACGGCGCTCCTTAGGGCGCTCAGCAGCAGCGATGTTCTTCTTCAGCCTGATGATGGGAATCAGGCTGTCTTTTGTCGCCTTCGGCATCGGGCTGCTCTGGCTGCTGGCGCTGCATATCCTGGATTGGCGGCAGCAGGGCAAGCGCGTTCTGCCGCGGGCGAGTTGGTTCGTGCTGCTCGCGGCAAGCTTCGAGCTGCTGTGGGTGGCTGGGCTGGCCCTGAGCGAAGGCGGGCTGCGCGGGTTTATGAAGCTGGCCCTCGCCTTCACCGAGGGCCATTTCAGTGAATGGGGCGGCGGCGTAACCTCCGCCGCCCAGATCAGCTTCGCCGCGCGGCTGCTGCGCTTCGCCGGCGACAACGTGCTGTGGGCCGGCATGTTCGCCCGGTCCACGGCACTCCTGGCTGCGGCGGCGGGGCTCACCTTCGCCACCGTGCTCGCCGCGGGGGCTGCGCTACCGCCCCGCGGCAGCGCGCGCACGCGCGCGCCTTTGGCGCCCCGGGCGGCGGCATGGCTATGCCGCCCGGCGCTGCCGGGAGCGCTCGCCGCGCTCGCGAGCGCCTACGGCGCCTGGGCGCTGCTGGCGCAGAACATCGACAAGCCACGCCACATCACGCCGCTCATCGGCGTGATGTGGCTGCTGCTTGCGATGTGCTGCGCGGCTGCGCCGGCTGCTGCGCAGCAGCAAGAGCGAGGCGCGCGCATACGCCGCGCGCTGCGAGCGGCGGGCGTGCTCTGCGCCGCTTGCGTCATTGCGCTGCAAGCGGCCGCAGGCAGCGCGCTGGTAGTGCGGCAGGCGAAGGAGACGCCTGCCGTCTACCAGCTTGCACAGGGGCTTAGCCAGCTTGCGGCAAGCCATACGGACCGCCGGTATGTCGTGTACACGTGGGAGGAGATGCGCGTCCTCCAGTACTTGAACTGCCCGGTGACGAACCGGCGGATCGAGACGTACTCGTATTTTCTTGCGGATGTGCAGGCGGACCCAGCGGCAGAGATTCTGCTCACCGATCATGTGCTGCAAGGCTTCGAAGCGCAGGTCGGGTCACTGCGGGACAAGGTACAGCCGATCGCAGTATATCGCAGTGACAAGTTATTCGAGCCGGTCTATAACGAGATTACGTTATACAAGTGGATTGGCGATAAGAAGCGATAACAGCCTCGGCAAACCGCCGAGAGGGATTCCCTGCTTCCAACTTGTCAAATACCTTTCACATAGCGGGCTTTCCTCTTATTGACACCCTAATTGAAAATGATTATCATTTTTACGTAACCTTTGAGAAAATAAGGCAGCAAGCGAGCCGATTATGGTTGACGAAAGGTGAATGGCAATCATGCGTAGCAGATCAGTAACCATTGCAGCAGCGTTAATTGTCGTGTTATTCCTAGCTCTGGCACCAGCCCGTGCATGGGCTTACTCATATGGCGATGCGAACACCGAGGACGTCGCGGAAACGTTCAAGCTTGTCGTAGCAGCGCTGGGGAAGGACCCGGCTGATTGGACTGCGGCACAAGCCGCGCATCAAGAACGGCGTGACGAAATCGCTTCGCACTTCGGCGAATCGGTTGCCGCAACATTAGATGCGGACTTTAAAGCACATAAGCTCGAAGAAACGATCAGCAATTACAAGGCACTTCTCGTCATGAATCTGGATCGACGCTTCGAGAGCGTCCTTCAGAATCTCGCCGATTATACGACCGCGAAGCTTCTTCTAGCGAAGGCGCGTGCCACGTTCGAGACGTTATCGCCTTATGCGGAGTCGCAGCTTTCCGCGGATAAGCTGAACAGCTTGGCGAAGGATTTTGACATTGCGCTCGATGCCCTCGGCAATCCCGGACTGTTCGGCGTTGGGAAGAAGGAATCGAACGAAGCAGCGCTGAAAGAAGCCGTGAATCGGATCTATGGCGCTTTCAAGCCGTTGTTTCCGTTCACAGGAGCATCAGCATCCGGATCGGATGACGGAGCAGCAGCGGGGTCGCCGGAGGCAGAGGAGCCGGAAGAGGTTGACGGAACGAAGACGCATGCACCGATGACCCATGAAGCCAAGACGAATTCGGCTGTAACGATTGGAGTTATCGGAGGCGTTATTATACTAGGGGGCGGAGCCGTATGGTGGGCCCGTCGTAAAGGTTTTTTCTAATTATAAGCAGCCGTGTTCTTTAGGTAGGATTAAGGAGTGAGCGTTCCATGAATTTGCAGACGTTTCTCATCACGTTCCGCGAAGCGTTCGAAGCGATTCTTATTGTTGGCATTATCATCACGTACTTGAATCGAATCGGGCAGAGCAAATGGAACAAGTGGGTGTTGGTCGGCGTGTTCATGGCGATCCTTGCGAGCCTTGGCGTTGCGCTCGTGTTCCAGACTGTGCTCGACGGATATGCGACAATGGGCAGCAAAGAATATATGCGTATCGGCATTTTGCTGGTGTCATCGGGATTGCTCACGCATATGATCTTGTTCATGGGCAAGCAGAATCAAGAGATGCGAGGCAAGCTGCAAAATAAAGTAGCGCTTATCTTAAGCGCCGGCGGCGCAATCAATATGATTGTCCACTCCTTCCTCGTCACGTTGCGCGAAGGGGTAGAGACCGTATTCTTCTTCGCGGCGATCTCCTCTGGCGATATCTCGAAAGCGATTCAGAGCTGGGGAGCATTGGCCGGGCTTATAGCAGCGGGATTGCTTGGCGTTGCCGTATTCAAAGGCAGCAAGAAGATCAAGATTGGCACCTTCTTCAAAATAACAAGCGTATTCCTTATTATGATAGCGGCCGGATTGTTCGTTCAAGCGATTGGCGTGATGCAGGATTTGCGCATTATCGGCAGCCTCTATAAGACGCCAGGCGGCGAGATCGGGGCAATGTACGACCTAACTTGGTTCATGCCGGAGCATCCGATCGACGAAGCAAACTATATCCGCGACACCGGGAATCATCCGATATTGAACGGGCAGGTGGGCATCTTCTTCAAGGCGTTCCTTGGCTACTCGCAGGAGCCATCGTTAGAGGAATTCGTGCTTTACTGGCTGTATTATGTGATGGTGTTCATCATGCTCGCCCGACAGCGAAAGCTTGCCCTTCTGGCAGAGGCAAAGGCGCGCGAAGATGCGGCGGCCTCGTCGGAATCAGGCCATACAACTGCGGTATAATCGAATATTTGTTTATTGTAAAAGACTCTCGTTCTCACCGCTTGCTGGTGAAGCGGGAGTCTTTTTTATCGCGCGCACTTGCATATTTTTACCAGTAACTGCTTATCCTAATTGAAGCTGACCTTGCTCGCCCTTCCAAAAATTTGTCGAAAGGAAGCGCATTCAACTCCGTCATAGACGCAAGTGGCAGCTTTTGTTATAATTATGAGGGAAATTTGACCAAGCCAGCAGCACCGATTCCGCCCTGCAGATCCATAATAATGGAGGCGAAAATAGTGGAGAAGTACATCAACAATTACGTTATTGTGGCCATCTTCATTCTTCTCGGTATTCTGCTTCCCGTGGTCGCATTGGCCGTTGGGCGACTATTGCGCCCGAACAAACCGAATGAAGAGAAGAAGACGACCTACGAGAGCGGGAACGAACCCGTAGGGGAAGGTCAAGTTCGTTTTAATGTTCGCTACTATCTGTTTGCGCTCATGTTCGTTATCTTCGATGTAGAAACCGTTTTTTTATATCCGTGGGCCGTCGCTTATAAGCAGCTCGGCTTATTTGTGCTTGTTGAGATGGCGATATTTACGGGATTATTGTTAATTGGATTACTCTACGCCTGGAAGAAGAAGGTGCTCAAATGGAATTCAATTTAGAGTCGATCACCCCCGAAGAGAGACAAGAGCTGGAGCGCAATGTGTTTATGGGCACGCTGGAGGAGCTGAAGGCGTGGGCACGCAGCAACTCGCTGTGGCCGCTGACCTTCGGGCTTGCTTGCTGTGCGATCGAGATGATGGGGACAGGCGCATCACATTATGACCTGGACCGGTTCGGCGTTATGTTCCGCACATCGCCGCGCCAATCGGACGTTATGATCGTAGCTGGTACCGTCACGAAGAAGATGGGACCGCTGCTTCGTCGTCTCTATGACCAGATGCCTGAGCCCAAATGGGTTATCGCAATGGGCTCCTGCGCTACGGCTGGCGGGCCTTACGTTCGTTCTTACGCTGTGATGAAGGGCGTCGATCAGATCGTGCCCGTCGATGTATATATCCCAGGCTGCCCGCCGAACCCGGCTGCACTTATCTATGGCATTAACAAGCTTCAGGAGAAAATCCGCTACGAGGCGAAGACCGGGAAGCGGGTGACGAACCGATGAGCGACGAGAAAGACAAGGAGCTCGGTCAGTCCGCTGATGCTCCCGCGCCTGCGGCTGAGGCTGCCGAGAAGGCGCAAGTGAGCAGCGTGCCTAGCGGCGAAGCGGCACCGAGTGCGCCTGTTGCTGAGGGGACGCCAGAGCCAGCAGTTGATCCGGAGCGCGAAGCGAAGCTGAAGGCGGCCGCGGAAGCACGCGCCGCAAGAGCAGCGGCGAAGGCAGCGGCCGAGGGCGGAGGCGATGCGCCTGCGGCACCGGCAGCTGGAGCCGGCGCGGAAGATCCGGAGAAAGCGGCGAAGATTGCCGCTGCGGCGGAAGCGCGCGCGGCTCGGGCAGCGGCCAAGGCTGCCGCTGAAGGTAGCGAAGCTGCACCGGCAGAGCCGAAGGCGCCGTCGCCCAAGCAGCCGCAGCTGGATGAAGCAGCAGCGCTTATTCGGGCGTCAGTTGCTGAAGACGCGATTGAAGAAGCTTACATAAATGAATTGAACGATCATATGCCGACACTGATTATTCGCGCGGATCGTTTGGTCGAGACTTCCCGTCTCTTAAAGACGCATGACGGGCAGGACTTCAGCTATCTGCGCAATGTCTCGGGTGTCGATTACGAGACGCATCTGGAAGTCGTCTATCATCTTGTATCGCTAAAGTCGAAGAATGAGCTTGCTATGAAAGTGAAGACAAACCGCGAGCAGCCAGAGATTCCATCGGTCGTTCCGATCTGGGATACGGCGAACTGGAACGAGCGCGAAATCTATGATTTGCTCGGAATTGATTTTCCGGGGCATCCCGATTTGCGGCGTATTATGATGCCTGATGATTGGGCTGGTTATCCGCTGCGCAAAGATTACGTACCGCTAGACCCGGAGGTGTGATGAGCCGTGATTCGTACAGAAGAACTGCTGCTTAACGTCGGCCCGCAGCATCCCAGCACGCATGGCGTTTTTCGCATCGTCGTCAAGCTTGACGGTGAAGTGATAACGGAAGCGACTCCGGTTATGGGCTATTTGCACCGGGGTACAGAGAAGCTTGCGGAAGATTTGAACTACACGCAAATTATCCCTTATACCGACCGGATGGATTATGTGTCGGCGATGACAACGAACTATGTGCTCTGTCACGGCGTGGAGAAGATGATGGGCCTTGAAGTGCCGGAGCGCGCTGAGTTCATGCGGCTGATCGTCATGGAGCTGCAGCGTATTGCCAGCCACTTGGTGTGGTGGGGCACCTACTTGCTCGATATCGGGGCGATGAGCCCGTTTCTATTCGCTTTCCGCGATAGAGAGATTATCATCAACCTGTTCAACGAGCTATGCGGCGCCAGGCTGACTTACAACTATATGCGAGTTGGCGGCGTGAAATGGGATGCGCCTGTCGGCTGGATTGATAAAGTGCGAGAGTTCATTCCGTATATGGAAGGCAAGCTCGACGAGTATAACAGGCTCGTCAGCGGCAACGAAATCTTCCTTGCGCGGATCAAGGGCATCGGCGCGTATGATGCACAGACCGCAATCGATTATGGCTTATCCGGTGCGAATCTCCGTTCCACAGGCGTGGACTGGGACCTTCGCAAGGCGAAGCCATATAGCTTGTATGATCGCTTCGAATTCGATGTGCCTCTCGGCAAGAAAGGCGATTGCTATGACCGTTACTTGATCCGGCTCGAAGAGGTTCGCCAGTCGCTTCGCATCTTGAAGCAGGCAGTCGAGCAGTTCCCTTCCTCCGGCGAAGTGATGGGCAAAGTGCCACGCGTCATTCGTCCCCCGGCAGGTGAGGTCTACGTGGGAATTGAATCGCCGCGCGGGGAGATCGGTGTCCATATCGTCTCGAAAGGGAAAGCAGAACCATACCGGCTGAAATTCCGCCGTCCTTCTTTCGTGAATCTGCAAATTTTGCCGAAGCTGCTCGTTGGGGAGACAATGACGAACCTCATTACCATTTTGGGCGGCATTGATATTGTCGTCGGGGAGGTTGACTGCTAATGGGGTCCTGGCTCGATGAAACGCTGACTTGGGGCAATGCGCTGCTGTTCTTCCTATGGGGCGTCATCCTGCTTGTCATCGTATTAGGCTTCGTAACCTACGCCATCTTCTTCGAACGTAAAGTGATTGGCTGGATGCAATTCCGGATCGGCCCGAACAGGGTTGGACCTTGGGGATTATTGCAGTCCGTGGCCGATATTGCCAAGTTGCTGATGAAGGAAGATACGATTCCGCGTAAGGCGGACAGAGCGTTGTTCATCTTGGCGCCTGCACTTGCTTATGTGCCAGCGTTTGCTGTGCTTGCGGTTATTCCTTATACGCAGAAGCTGTATTTTGCAGATATCAATGTTGGCCTTCTCTACTATGTCGCGCTCTCGGGCATTTCGACGATTGCAATCGTCCTAGGCGGCTGGTCGTCCAACAATAAATACGCGCTGCTCGGCGGTATGCGCTCTGCTGCACAGATGATCAGCTACGAAGTGCCGCTTGTCATCTCCGTCGTCGGCGTCATTATGATGTCAGGCACGCTCAACCTGCGTTCAATTGCCGAGCAGCAAGGCGACTGGTTCTGGCAGTGGAACTTCATTCCGCAGATTATCGGGTTTGTCATATTCGTTATCGCAGCCGTATCGGAGCTGAACCGAACGCCGTTCGACTTGCCGGAGGCGGAATCGGAGCTGGTTGCCGGTTACCATGTCGAGTACAGCGGCTTCCGCTTCGCGTTCTTCATGCTGACGGAATATGTGTATGTGTACGCGATTGCGGCACTGACGACCGTATTGTTCCTCGGCGGCTGGCATGCGCCGTTCCCGTTCCTGGATTGGGTACCGGGCATTATCTGGTTCCTGCTCAAGTTCTCGTTTATCGTGTTCTTCCTGTTCTGGATCCGGGCGACGCTGCCGCGTATCCGAATTGATCAGCTGATGGGGCTGGGCTGGAAGGTACTGCTTCCGCTGGCGATCTTGAATGTGTTTCTTACAGCGGTCTGCATGGAGCTGTTCGTGAAATAAGGTTTACTTCAGATAGGAGGGATGAGGGAATGAAAGGTCTCTTAAAAGGGCTTGGTGTCACGCTTAAATCATTGACCGAAAAAAAAGTTACCACTTCCTATCCCGATGTGCCGATCATAATGCCGGACCGTTACCGCGGCATCCAGCATTTTGAACCGGACAAATGCATTGTGTGCAACCAGTGCGCGCGTATTTGTCCAACGGAGTGCATCACGCTCACCGGAAAAGCGAATCCGGACCCGGAGAAGAAAGGGAAGGTCATCGACACGTATGACATCAACTTCGAGATTTGCATTCTGTGCGATCTCTGTACGGAAGTGTGTCCGACAGAAGCGATCGTCATGACAGGCAATTTCGAGCTGGCGTCCTACAGCCGCGATGAATTGTTCAAGGACTTGAAGTGGCTCGATGACAACAACAGCAATGTCCGTCAGGACAATAACAATATTGGTGCTCCCGCTGCAGCCAAGGGAGGAGCGAAGTAGCCGATGTTTAACGTGAATTTTACCGGTGAATTTGTCGCCTTCTTCATCTTCTCTGTGCTCATTATTAGCGGCGCGGTGCTGATGATCAGCTTCACGAAGGTCGTCCACATGGTCGTCTCGCTCGCAGCGGTATTCATCGGGATTGCAGGCATGTTCGTGCTGCTGCAGGCGGAGTTTCTTGCCTTCGTGCAAGTGCTCATCTATGCCGGAGCGGTATCCATTCTCATGATCTTCGGCATTATGATGACGAAGCACCAGGATGCAGAAGTAGATCGTCCGCGCCCCCTGCACGAGACGCTTACAGCGATCGGCGCGCTGGCGCTGTTCGGCATTCTGTTCTATGCCATCCGTCAATCCGAATTCCCGGAGCCTTCGCAGCCGCTGAATGCAGCGGCTGACAATACGATGGAAATCGGCAAGCTGTTGTTCACAAGCTATGTCGTGCCTTTCGAGCTTGTTTCGGTGCTGCTGACAGTTGCCTTTATCGGCGCGATCGTGCTTGCGAAGAAGGAGGCGGACTAACATGTTATCTTCGTATTTAACGATGGCTGCGATTTTGTTCTGCATCGGCTTGTATGGTGCGCTTGTGAAACGAAACGCGGTCATTATTCTATTATCTATTGAGCTGATGCTCAATGCGGTCAATCTCAATTTGGTTGCTTTCTCGAAGTATGGCGTTGTCCCATCGCTGACAGGCCAAATGTTCACGCTGTTCAGCATCGCCGTTGCGGCTGCGGAAGCGGCTGTCGGCATTGCTGTCCTCATTGCGCTGTTCCGTGCACGCGGGACCGTCAACGTGGATGAGTACGACGAGATGAGGAGGTAACGGATATGGATACAACTTTCTCACAAGCTGCCTGGCTCATTCCACTCTTTCCGTTCCTCGCCTTCCTGCTGCTGCTCGCTTTCGGACGCGGTCAGCAAACGCTAGGTGTTCTGCTTGGCTGCGTGAGCTCCTTCGCAGGGCTTGTGCTCTCGATTCTCGTCCTGATCGAGCATATGACAGACGGAACGAAATACTATCAATATGCGTTCAAGTGGCTGGACATTAACGGCCTAACCTTGAATGCAGGCTATGAAGTGACGAATCTGACTGCGCTTATGCTGGTCGTTGTCACCTTGGTCAGCTTCCTGGTTAATCTCTACTCGGCTGGTTATATGAAGCGCGACGAGCGGATTTCGGTCTTCTACAGCTATGTTGCGCTGTTCTCATTCTCGATGCTGGGCCTCGTACTAGCGGACAACATGCTGACGCTCTATATTTTCTGGGAGCTCGTTGGCGTCTGCTCGTTCCTGCTGGTCGGCTTCTGGTACAGCAAACCAGAGGCAAAGGCAGCAGCGAAGAAGGCGTTCATCGTGACGCGGATCGGGGATGCGGGGCTGCTGCTCGGCATTCTGCTGTTGTACTGGTATATGCCGGATCATGCGCTTGATTTTGTTCATATCGGCAATGTGTTCGACGGGCAGACAGGCATTATCGCGGCAAGTGTGACGACTTGGATTGCAATTCTGATCTTCGTCGGCGCGGTCGGCAAATCCGGTCAGTTCCCGCTGCATGTGTGGCTGCCGGACGCGATGGAAGGCCCGACTCCTATTAGTGCGCTGATCCATGCGGCAACGATGGTTGCGGCAGGCGTCTATCTCGTTGCTCGGACATTTGATATCTTTCAAGCTTCGCAGACGGCAATGGATATCGTCGCTTATACCGGCGGCTTCACGGCCATCTTCGCCGCTACAATTGGGGTGGCGCAGAATGATATTAAGCGGATTCTCGCTTACTCTACCGTCAGTCAGCTCGGCTACATGATGATGGCGCTGGGGCTAGGCTCGATGACAGGCGGTATCTTCCACCTGTTCACGCATGCTTTCTTCAAAGCACTGCTCTTCCTCGGAGCGGGCAGTGTCATCCACGCGGTACATACGCAGAACATTCAAGAGATGGGCGGCTTAAGCACCAAAATGAAGATAACGACCTGGACGTTCGGTATCGGCACGCTCGCACTGTCGGGTATCCCGCCGTTCTCCGGCTTCTGGTCCAAGGATATGATTCTCAATACCGCGCTGCATGAGAAGCCTGTGCTGTTCGCAGTCGGCGTAGCTGCTGCCTTTTTCACGGCATTCTACATGTCGCGGCTGTTCTTCCTCGTCTTTATGGGCAAACCGAGAGGCGAGCAGCACGCACATGCGCATGAATCGCCGCCTTCGATGACGATTCCGCTTATCGTGCTGGCCGTGCTTTCCATTGTGGCCGGCTTCATCCAGACGCCATGGAACGAAACGCTTGGCACATGGCTCACCGATGGCGCAGAGAAGGAGCATGGTGGAGCGGGTATCGTGATGGTGATCTCCGCAGCGGTTGGACTGCTAGGCTTATATCTCGGCTGGCTCGTCTTCGTGAAAGGAACGATTGCTCGCGATGCAGTTTCCTCCCGAGCGCCTTGGCTGCTCAGGTTGCTGGAACGCAAATATTATATGGATGAGCTCTATGAAGCGCTTCTGGTACGGCCGCTTCGTGGACTTGGACGTCTGCTGAATGCAATTGACGATTATATCGTAGATGGCATCGTTCGGCTGGTTGGTGGAACGGCGGTGCTGTTCGGCCGCGGGGGAATCCGCGTACAGAACGGCCAAATTCAAACCTATGGCGTAGTGACGCTGCTTGGACTCGTCGTTCTTATCGTTGCACTTGTCGGAAGGAGGTTTTGGTAATGCTGGCTGATCTTCCGATTCTATCGCTTATTACGTTTTCTCCGCTGCTTGGCATTCTCGTCCTGCTCTTCCTGCCGAAGCAGCGAAGCCGTTGGCTGAAGATTACCGCGATTACCGCGACGATTCTTCCGCTGCTGCTGTCGCTGTGGCTGTATGCCGATTATAACAGCACGAAGGGCGGCAAGGCGTATGAGGAGAAAGCGACCTGGCTCGACGTCTCGCTCAACAAAGAAGCAGTCGGCGAAGTTAGCTCTTACCAATTCGAGATGCAATATCATATGGGCATAGACGGCTTATCGATGCCGCTCCTGCTGCTCACGACTATCGTTGGTGTCATGGCAGCACTTGCTTCTGTCCATGTGAAGAAGCGGTGGAAGTCGTTCTATATTTGGTTCTTGCTACTGGAGATCGGCATGCTCGGCGTGTTCCTCGCAAGAGATGTGTTCTTGTTCTTCGTCTTCTTCGAAATGACGCTCATACCGATGTTCTTCCTCATCGGCATCTGGGGCTACATGAACCGAGAGAAGGCGGCGAACAAGTTCCTGCTCTATAACGGAATCGGCTCGGCGATTATGTTGATCGCCTTCGTCATTCTTGTTGCCACGGCCGGGTTCCGCGCGGAGCAAGTGCCGGAGAAACAGCAGACGAACTTGTCTTATAGCGGAAGCTACGAGGTTATTACGACGAATCTGACGAAAGCCGATTCGTATGTGAATATGTCGTCGGAACAGACGGCAGGACAAGAGAATCCGTTCTACTTGTCCGAGCGGATGCGCTGGGTAATCTTCCTGTTGCTGCTGATTGCCTTCGGCATTAAGCTGCCGATCTTCCCGTTCCATACGTGGATGCTCGGGGTGCATACGGAAGCACCGCCTTCGGTCGTTATGATTCACTCCGGCGTCCTGCTCAAGATGGGGGCATATGGCTTGCTCCGCTTCGGGGTATTCATGTTCCCGGGGGTGGCGGAGGATTGGAAAGTCGCGATCGCGATTCTAGGCGTCGTCAACATTCTGTATGGCGCTGTGCTCGCCATCGTGCAGAAAGAATTCAAGCTCGTGCTCGCGTACTCGTCGATTAGCCATATGGGTATCGTGCTGCTCGGAATCGCTTCGCTTAATGAAATCGGCTTGCATGGCGCAATCATACAGCTGATCTCGCACGGTCTGATCTCAGCGCTGCTGTTCCTCATTGTTGGCAGCATCTATGAACGGACCGGCTCGACAGAGCTGAAGGATCTCGGCGGCCTTGCAAGAAGCATGCCGTTCATCAGCGGAATCCTGCTGACAGCGGGTATGGCTTCTCTCGGACTTCCCGGCTTGTCCGGCTTCATTGGAGAGTTCCTCTCGCTGCTTGGCTTGTTTGACTCGCAGCGCATTGTTACGGGAATTGCCGTGCTCGGCGTTATTCTGACCGCGGTCTATGTGCTGCGCAGCATCCTTGGCATTACGTTCGGCGCAATGCCGGAGAAGCTTATAGGCATTCGCGACGCGCGGCTTATTGAAGCGGTGCCGATGATTACGCTGCTTGCTTTTATCGTACTAATTGGGGTTTACCCGGCTGTATTGACGGAGCCGATGAAGCATGGCTTCGATACGCTGCTCCAGCAACTTTCAGAGAAGGCGGGGAGGTAGACGATGGACGCTGTACAACAACAGCTGCAGTCGCTCACCTGGAGTGACGCAGCCTATCTCGCCCCGGAATGGATACTTGTCGCATTCACCATTGTGCTGGCGGTACTGGATTTGTTTCTGCCGCGCCGCACCGCAATCGGTTGGCTGACGCTCGGCGGTCTTGCGGTATCGCTTGGTTTTGCCGTATGGCGCTTAACGGATCTCATTGATAAGGCGCAGTCGTCCGATGAGAATGGTCAGGCCGTCAGCCATGTTATTCGATTGATGGGCGACAGCTACCGGATAGACATGTTCTCAAGCCTGCTGAAAATTCTGTTCCTCGTCGCCACGATGCTGATCGTCTTGATGAGCCTCGGTACCGTGCGTAGAGCAGATATTTCGGATAAAGGCGAGTTCTACTATTTGCTCCTGCCAGCTGTAGTTGGCGCGATGATTATGGCCTCTTCAGGCGATATGATTACGCTCTACATCGGTCTTGAACTGCTAAGCATCACCACGTATGTGCTCGTTGGCATTCGCAAGCAGGATGTGAAGTCCGCGGAAGCGGCGTTCAAGTACGTCGTAATCGGCGGCATCTCGTCCGCGCTGCTCCTGTTCGGGATGTCGTATCTATACGGCATCACAGGCGCGACGAATCTCGGCGCGATTGCCCAGGGCATTCAGCAGCATGCGTCGGAATATCCAGCACTGCTATACGTATCTCTCTTCTTCATGCTGGCGGGCCTTGGCATCAAGATTGCTGCCGCGCCGTTCCATTACTGGGCGCCAGATGTGTACCAAGGAGCTCCGACGCCGGTTACGGCATTCCTTGCTGTCGTTTCCAAGGGCGCGGCGTTCGCGGTTATTTTCCGAATCGTCTACAATGTGGCGTTCTTCGCTTCCTCGCCGGATAAGCCAATTGCCGATGATGTGTTCCTCGCTCTGCTTGTCATGGCAGCTGCGGCTATGCTGGTCGGCTCAACGATGGCGCTGCGCCAGCACAATGTGAAGCGGCTCTTCGCACTCTCCGGGGTTGCTAATGCAGGCTATCTGCTTGTGCCTGTCGGCTTATCGCTCAAAGGCATGCACGCCTCGAACTTCGGCGAGTTCTTGTTCTACCTGGCTGCTTACCTGCTTATGACGATCGGTATCCTCGCGGTATTCTCGGTCATTAGCAAATCGGTCGGCCATGAGGAGATAAGCGGCTTCGCCGGCCTCTACTACCGAGCGCCTTGGACAGCTGTCGCAGTCATCATCTTCGTGCTCTCGCTGGCTGGCTTGCCGGTAACGGGCGGCTTCTTCGGGAAGCTGTTCATCCTCCTTGGCGCGGCTCAGTCGCAGCTGTACTGGATTATCGCCGTGATGGTCGTCAGCAGCGTCATCTCGTACTACTTCTATTTCGGCCTCATCCGCCAAATGTTCATGCGTTCGACGGTCGATAATGAAGTGCGTGTGCCGGTGACGACGGGCATCGTGATCTGGCTGTGCGCCGGAACGACATTCGTGCTTGGCATCGTGCCGGGTCCGGTACTGGACTTTGTGAATGATCATTTCTCGATTGTGAGCGATTTGTTCGTACGGTTACAATAGTCATTCGACAGGTTTCTCATATCCTCCTAAAGACGCCTCCGATTCTATGCCGCTCTGGTAGAATTGGAGGTTTTTTTGCGTCTCTCGCAGGTCTAAAGGCCAGAATCGGCTAGAAACTACCGAAGGCATATAGACCTAATAGAGTGAGACAAAGTTCACGTAATCTTTAGACGTATAAAGGCATTTCGTCGCATAAATATCGAATATCCATGTTGCTGAGGTAGGACCATCGACCTTTTAATTCATATTTCTACAATTTGTTAAAAGGAATACGACACCAAGCAGCGAACAAGTTTCAGATATCAATTTGCAGGTTAAAGGCAGACTATGATGATGAACGAAAAGCGTTCCGCGATTGCGAATACCATACCGTCGATGCAGCTGTCGAGGCTTGATCCAGAGCCGGGCCGTAGTGCCCAGGCTTCTTCTGCTGCGCGTGCATCCGGCGGCGCGGCTTCGCCGGATGCTTCGAAGCTGCGGCAGCGCCGCTCCGCGCGCATTGCGCTGCACGCTTCGCTAGCAGCGCTGCTGCTCTGGAGCGCCCTAGCGGCGGGCCAGGACCCGGCCCCCGCTAGAGCCGCTCCTGCGGGAGCTGAGCCAGCGGCTTCGCCGAGCTGGCTCGTGAAGTGGCGCGACCCGGCGCTGGCGAAGCCTCTGCCGGGGACGCATGTGCTTCGCCGCCTCGCGCAGCCGGCGGCGGCGGGCGCCGTGGACGTTGTCCGCCCCGAGATTGCTGGGGCGAACACGTCCGCATGGCTCCTCCGGCTGCAGCAGACGCCGGAGATCGAATATGTCGAGCCGCTCAGCCAAGTGGAGCTGCTCGCAACGTCCTCGCCTGCATCGAATGATCCGAAGCTGTCGCTTCAGCATCATCTCGATCAGATCGGGGCAGAGAAGGCTTGGAGCACCGTGCATGATCAGACGGCGCTTACGATTGCCGTCATTGATACGGGGGTTGATCTCGACCATCCGGATCTGAAGGATAATTTGGTTCCGGGCACGAATCTCGTCTCTCCAGGTAAGCCACCGGAGGATGACAACGGGCATGGCACGTCCGTAGCAGGCGTGCTGGCCGGAGAAGGCGACAACCGACTCGGTATTTCCGGCATTCTATGGCATGCCCGCATTATGCCGATTAAGGCGCTTGACGCTGATGGTTACGGCGATGAAGAGCGGCTCGGCAAAGCGATCGTATATGCAGTGGATCACGGAGCACGCATTGTTGTGCTCTCGGTAGGGCTGTACCGCTACTCGCTCTACTTAAAGGATATTGCGGCTTATGCGGAGTCGAAGGGGGCGCTGCTCGTTGCAGCAAGCGGCAATGACGGAGTGACGTTCGGAAGCCGGGCAGACGTGAAGTTCCCGGCAGCCTATCCGACCGTTGTCGCCGTCGCAGGGGCAGACCCTGACGGCAATCCAGAGCCGCGATCGAATGCGGGACCGGAGATCGACCTTGCAGCTCCATGGCATGTCTACACGACGGCAATTGGCGGCGGTTACAAGCAGGAAGAAGGCACCTCGATGGCAGCTCCGCAAGTGGCGGCAGCAGCTGCGCTGGTGTGGGCGATGCATCCCGATTACAAGCCGTATCAGATTCGGGCTCTGCTGCGGCAATCCGCGCTTGATATCGGCAACCCCGGCTTTGATACAGCGAGCGGTTACGGTCTTCTGCAGGTGGACAAAGCGGTAACAGCTACGCTGAAGCCGGATAGCTACGAGCCGAACAACAGCAAGAGTGCGGCGCGAGTCTTCCCGCTCGGCAAGAAGGTTTCTGCAGAGCTTGCAGGCGGCGCCGATAAAGATTGGTACAGCATCGATGCGCCTTATGACGGCGTTCTATCGATTCAGCTGCAAGCGCTGATCGGAGCAGACGATGCAATGCCAACCGTTCAAATGTCCCATGACGGTGACACTTCGCCGCAGAGTATAAAAGATGCAAAACTCGGCAACCAAACGATGCGATGGAACGTTAAGAAGGGTAGAAACTATTTTGAACTTCATCTCTTCGATAAGACGCTCAGCCAGCATCTGCCGTATTTGCTTACCTCTGCGTTCGAGATTGCGCCGGATGCCTACGAAATGAATGATAAACAGTACCAAGCGTTTACCTTATCGCCCCGTTCCCAGCAGATTACGGGTAATTTCCATCAGACGGGCGATATGGACTGGTATGCCATTCATTTCGATACGGGGGGCACAGTGAAGCTGACGATGTCGGTGGACTCTGCGCGGATTGATCCCTCGGTAGGCTTTCAGCGGCAAGGCGAAGCGATGCAGGAAACGGATGAGAAAGGGGACGGTGAGACCGAAACGACGCGCTCGTTCAACGTCACCCCCGGCCAGTACTATATACGGGTCCGAAACAGTATGTCGGCACAAGCGAGCCCGACAGTTGCGGAGTACCATCTGAAGCTTCAGGTGATCTCCAAACTGACGGATCCGAATGAGCCGAATAACAAAACCTATGAAGCAACAGGCGTGTCACCCGGATCGAACTATTGGGGCGTAGTCGGAACGTCAAGCGACGTGGATTGGTATCAGCTGCGGCTATCCAGCGCAAGCATGACAACCGTGCAGCTTAGCGGCATACCAAGCGGTATTCGGATGAAGGCCGAATTGTACGATAAGAAACAGAAGCTGCTGACGCAGCTGCAATCGGCCCCGAATCAGAAGGCTTTAACGAAAGAACTGAAGCTTGGCGAAGGCGTCTACTATATAAAAGTGACCGCAAGCGCCAGCTTCGACAGGCAGTACTACAAGCTGCGAATCAACACCGATAAGCTTGTGGCCGGCTTCCGCGATATTGAAGGTCATTGGGCAGTTGACTCCATTGAAGCACTTAGAGAGCTCGGCGTGGTAGCTGGAAGCGACAGCCTCCGCTTTAATCCAGATCTCAGCATTACGCGCGCAGAAGCGGTTTCTATGCTCGTTCGTGCAGTGAAGCCTAATGGAGCTTCAACTGTCGGGTTCGTTGATGTACCTCGCTCGCACTGGGCGTACGGTCCGATCAACAGCGCTGCTGGCTCGGGCTGGGTAGGCGGCTACCCTGGCGGCTTCTTTGGCCCGAATCAGTCCATTGACCGTGAAGAGATGGCGGTAATGCTGCTGCGAACTTTCGGAATGGGCAGCGTACGTCCTACGGATGCACCGTTCCTTGACGTCGAAGCGGATCGCTGGTCAGCGCCGGCCATTCAGACCATGAAGCAGAAAGGTCTGCTCGGCGGTTATGAGAACGGCGGCTTCAAGCCGGAGGGATTGGCAAGTCGTGCGGAATTCGCGACAGTGCTGCTTAGAACCATGCATCTTACGAAAACATAATTTAACTAGGGAGCCTTTTCCATGATGGACCAACTCGCCGCAACAGCCGGCGTTCATGCGCTGATCTCCATTCTTGTCGAGCTATTCAGCATCGCGGTCGCTTGGATCGTACTTCAGGAGCTGAAACTGGACTCCATTCTGAAGCGTCCGCGAAGCACGCAAGCGCGCGTGCTGCAAATTATGCTCGCGATCATAATCGGTCATGCTTTTGCCGGATTTGTGCTTGATTATTGGAACTGGTCGGGCCAGCTGAAGGGCATTGTCGAATAACAAGGTGGAAACATGTCAACAATGGGTAATATGTGACAGTACTAAATCTGGAATCCGCTACGAATCCTATAAAAAAGAGCCTAAATGACTGCTTTCGACAGGCAGAAAATAACGCTTGTCGACTCGTGTAAGCAGGTGGTAAGATGTAGGTTGGGTGCGGGCCAGAGTGCCAGATATTGCCCGTTTAGGAAGAATAAGAATCTACTGCACGCGGAGGGAAACCTAGGATGAGCAAAATAATCGTCCGCGGCGGCCAGCGACTAACCGGAAATGTTCGAGTAAGCGGAGCTAAGAACGCCGTATTACCGATTCTCGCTGCCACGTTACTAGCTAGCGAAGGTGAAAGTATCATTCACGATGTGCCTTTTCTTGACGATGTTATCACAATTCAACAAGTGCTTGCTGCACTCGGCGGTAAGCTGACATATGACAATGAAGTTATGCGTATTTCGGCCGAACAATTGACTTCGTACGAAGCCCCATATGAATGGGTACGCAAAATGCGCGCATCGTTTCTCGTAATGGGACCTTTGCTTGCTCGCCTCGGCTGCGTAAGAATTTCTCTTCCGGGCGGATGTGCAATCGGAACAAGACCGATCGATCAGCACTTGAAGGGCTTTGAAGCGATGGGTGCGGAGATCGTACTGGGTCAAGGCTTTATCGAAGCTCGTTCGACAGGCAAGCTGAAAGGCGCGAAGGTTTATCTGGATTACGCAAGCGTTGGCGCAACAGAGAACATCATGATGGCAGCTTCGCTTGCTGAAGGAACGACGACAATTGAGAATGCGGCCAAGGAGCCGGAGATTGTCGACTTGGCAAATTACTTAAACGCTATGGGCGCTACCGTTCGCGGCGCCGGCACAGGCATCATTCGTATTGAAGGCGTCGAGAAGTTGAAGGGCGCCCGTCATACCGTTATTCCGGACCGTGTTGAAGCAGGTACTTTTATGATCGCAGCAGCGATCACAGGCGGCGATGTTCATGTTGAAGGCGCAATCTGTGATCACTTGACGCCGGTTATCTCCAAGCTTGAAGAAATGGGTGTCGTCATCCAAGAGACTGACAACGGTCTTCGCGTTACGGCGCCGAAGAAGCTGAAGTCGGTTGACGTCAAGACGTTACCATACCCAGGATTCCCGACAGATATGCAGTCGCAGATGATGGCGCTTCTTATGGTTGCTGAAGGCACTAGCCTTGTGACGGAGACGGTGTTCGAGAACCGTTTCATGCATGTTGAGGAATTCCAGAAGATGAGTGCTCAGATCAAGATCGAAGGCCGCACTGCAATCGTTAGCGGTAGCACAGCATTGACGGGCGCGAAAGTTACGGCGACGGATCTCCGCGCTGGCGCAGCGCTTCTGTGCGCAGGACTGATGGCAGACGGCGAAACTGAGCTTACAGGACTTCACCACGTGGACCGCGGTTATGTCGATATTACCGGCAAGCTTGCAGCGCTAGGCGCTGACATTAGCCGAGTAGACGATACGCCAGCTCCTGCACCGATCTACAAGGTGCTTGAAGGGGTCGCAGCAGCGCTTGAAGAAGCAGAGCCGGTTGTTGTAGCGGCAATGTCTCCAGAGCCAGCAGCGAAGCGTGAGAAAGAAGTACCACGAATGAAAGCACAGCCTACATGGGCTTAAAACTATAGGGTCATCCCGAACCCCATCTCCTTCATTGGAGATGGGGTTTTTGCTGTATGCGATGTCATGTGCCTCACTTGCGGGCTCGCTAGGATCAAATAACCTCTCTCTCATCCGTTAGGAATTTAGAGAGGCTACTATAGCGCGAATAAGCTCTGTGGCAACCTCTAGAGCTTTAAGAAAGGCTTCTCTGTAATCAAAAGCCTCATCACAAGCAATATAGTGATGAGGCTTTCTGCTCCTCTCCTTAAGGTTGAACTTTGAACTTGATCTTGTGAGCAAGCGGAGCGGGCGGAATCGTTGTGGAGAAACGGTAGTGGTCGCCTAGGCGAAATGATGTGCGTTGTCTAAACTACGCATATCATTTGCGCCTTTGTCCTCGTATATAAACCGCTTAGTCTTTCACCTAATCATATATATACGAGGACAACAGCGATCGGAACAATGATCCGCACGCGCAGCGGGACTCTCACAAGTATCACTATGTTCAAATGTTCAACCTCCCTCCCCGTACTATTCTACTTTTCCACTTCATAGACTGTACCAAGAGTAGTTAAGAGAGTAGAGCCTTTCGAAAGGAGCGGGAGATGAAGCAGATCAAGTGGAAGGCAGGAGGCATAAGCGGCCGGCGGATTCGGACAAGGAATTGGATCATCGGCTTTATATGGGGTCTCTTGCTAGTCGTGCTAGTACGAGGAGTCGTCTATGTAACAGAGCTGCGCGCAGCCGCGGTAAGAGAGCAGCAACGTATGATGACGCAAGTAGCGGAGTCCGCACCTCCTAAACCTAAACCCCTCAAGCCGTCCGCAACCAAGGAGAAGGAGCCCTCACAGTCTGTACAAGCCTCTGCATCAAGCAGCGTGACGAACGAGCATAACAAGCTTAGCGCCTATGACCGTCTTTGGGTGGACGTCTACGTCTCGGAGGACAAGCGTATCGAGAAAATGCCAATCGAGCTCTACGTACGCGGTGTGTTGGCTGGGGAGATGCCGATTGATTTTGAACTGGAGGCACTCAAAGCGCAGGCAATCGCCGCTCGTACTTATATCTATAGAAGATTGCAGGCAGGAAGTGCGAGCGGGCCGTCAGACGAAGCGGATGTTGATGATACGATTAAGAATCAGGTGTATATCCCGCTAGGTGAACTGGTTGGACGATGGAGCGGCAAGGAGAAAGAGGCGAACTTGAAGAAGCTCAATGATGCAGTAGAGGAGACGAAGGGACAGATTGTTACGTACAAGGGCGAGCCGATTGAAGCGTCTTTCTTCTCTACCAGCAACGGATATACGGAGAACGCGTCCGATTATTGGAACATGGACCTTCCTTACTTGAGAAGCGTAGCGAGCCCATGGGACAAGTCGATATCGCCTAACTATAAAGAAACAAAGACAATGGATCTGGATGAATTCAGCCGCAAGCTCGGCGTGAAGGAGAACGATGTGAGCCAGATGCGCATTATGGATACGACGGCGGGCCATCGCATCAAGACGATTAGAATAGGACGAGAGAGCTTCAGCGGCAAAGAAATACGAGAGAAGCTAGCGCTCGCATCCTCTCAATTCAATTGGGCAATCATAGGCGACCAGATCCGAATTACGACCATCGGCTATGGACATGGCGTTGGCATGAGTCAATGGGGAGCGAACGGGATGGCGATGAAAGGGAAAACAGCGGGTCAAATTCTTGCACACTACTATTCCGGAACGAAGCTGGAGCAGGCGAGCGGTATACTAGAATAGCTGAAAAGCCGCTAGCTCAATAAAGGTCAACTCTAACAATCTCAAAAAATGTGAATCCCTCACGTATAAACTGCTAGGTTGTGGCAACAATGGCTAGTGAGGTGATCGAACTATGAGTGATAAATCAAAGTTCAATGAAGAGGCTCCCAAAAATTCAGTGGGAGGCAAAACTGTTAAACCGTCTGCCTGGAGAAAGCTGCTAGCAAAAAAATGGGCAGCACCTACAGCATTTCTGGCCGCGGCAGCAATTATCGTAACCTTAATGTGGCTCTATGGGGGAGCTGGAGAAACTAGTAACAAACCAGCCAGCACCACTATAGAAGATGCACAAGGTTCGAATGCGGTAAGCTCTGACGAAGTTCAAGTGCCTGCGGATGACCCGATTGTGAAAGATTCCGAGAATGAAGTGATGCAGTGGCCAACTGATCGCAGCAAAGTAGATGTCGTCGCTGGCTACTATGATGCGAAAGCAACAAGCGATGAGCGTGTAGCGGCTATCATCCAGTCGGGCAACACGTTCGTGGCGAACATGGGTATCGACCTTTCCAAGAACGATCAACCGTTCGAAGTCAAGGCAGCTCTTAGCGGCCGCGTCGTTGTTGCAGAGAAACATCCACTGAACGGCAACATCGTACAGATCAAGCACGCGGACGGTGTTGTGACCATCTACCAAAGCTTGAGTGATCTGAAAGTGAAAGTCGGCGATGAAGTGAAGCAAGGTGCGGTGATCGCACAAGCTGGCCGTAGCGAGCTCGAGAAAGACCTTGGCGTTCACCTGCACTTTGAAGTGCGCAAGGACGGCAAAGCGATCAATCCGAATACGCTGCTCACAAGCGCAGAGAACTAAAATAAGAAGAGAAGGCAAGGGACTATCCCTTGCCTTCTTTTTTTGCGTTTAATCCGGACTTAGAGCAGGTGAAATGAGGGCTAGGCTCAATTTTTTGAAAATATTTGCACATCTCATGCTTGTCATGCTTGGACACAAAGAATATATACCCGTACCCCTCATATAATGTACCAAACTATCTCGAGTAGGGAGGCGGGAGCGTGCACGATTACATCAAAGAACGGACCATAAAAATCGGCCGTTGTATCGTCGAGACGAAGCACACGGTGCGGACGATCGCTAAAGAATTTGGCGTCTCCAAAAGCACAGTCCATAAGGATTTGACCGAGCGGTTACCGGAAATAAATCCTGATTTGGCTGACCAGGTCAAACACATTTTGGAATACCACAAGTCGATCCGGCACCTGAGGGGAGGAGAAGCGACCAAAATCAAGTATAAGAAGAGCTCTGGGCGCAAACGCGAGGTTCTCGCCGCCGCAAAATCGTAACGAATTTTTCTACAAGAATAGAGGAATTTCGCACATTTTAGCGAATACTATACAAGATGAACATTAAACCGACTATTATTCGCCCTGGAGGACTTCAGACGTATGTTTAGCAAGGATATTGGGATCGATCTTGGGACTGCAAATGTCTCCATTCATGTTAGAGGGAGGGGCGTCGTTCTGGATGAGCCTTCGGTCGTCGCGATCGAGAGCGAGACGAAGCGCGTGCTTGCCGTTGGTGAAGAAGCGCATCGGATGGTGGGACGGACTCCCGGCAACATTATCGCCATCAGACCGCTGAGAGACGGCGTTATCGCCGACTTTGAGATTACAGAAATTATGCTTAAAGCGTTTATTGACCGCGTCGGCGGCCGTTCATGGTACAGCCGCCCTCGCATTCTTATCTGCGCCCCTACGAATATTACGTCGGTGGAGCAGAAGGCGATTCGTGAAGCTGCAGAGCGCAGCGGCGCGAAAGACGTTTTCCTTGAAGAAGAGCCTAAAGCAGCTGCAATCGGCGCAGGTATGGATATCTACCAGCCGAGCGGCAATATGGTTGTTGATATTGGCGGCGGAACAACGGATGTTGCCGTGCTTTCAATGGGCGACGTTGTAACCGCCTCCTCCATTAAAGTGGCGGGGGACAAGTTCGACGAAGCCATCATGAGATATATCAAGAACAAGTACAAGCTTCTGATCGGTGAGCGTACGAGCGAAGATATTAAGATTAAGATCGGTACGGTATACGACACTGGCTTCAGAGAAGAGATTGATATTCGCGGACGGGATATGGTTACCGGCTTGCCGCTGACAGTGACGATTTACTCGGAAGAAGTGCGTGAAGCGCTTTGGGAGCCGGTATCGTCCATCGTGTCAGCGGCTAAATCGGTGCTTGAACGGACTCCGCCGGAATTGTCTGCTGACATCATCGACCGCGGCGTCATTCTGACAGGCGGCGGCGCACTGCTCGGCGGATTGGATGCGCTTCTTGCTGAAGAGCTGAAGGTGCCGGTGCTCATCGCTGAAGATCCGATGCACTGCGTTGTTAAAGGGACAGGCCTGCTGCTTGATCACTTGGACCGTACACCTCGCAGAGACAGGCGCTAGTTGAATTACCCCATTAACGTCCGGGTGATGTTCGGGTAAGACGCCTGGGGGGGCGTGCTGAGGAACATTGACCTTTATATAGAAATAATAAGAATTGTGGACGTCCTCTTCAACGATGCGATGCAAGTTCCGATATATACGGTATAGATATGTGATATGTACCAACAGGAGGACGGCTCCATGCTTAGAGGTCTTTATACAGCTGCGGCGGGCATGATTTCCCAGCAGCAACGACATGATACGATTACGAATAATATTTCAAACTTAAATACACCGGGGTATAAACAAAAGGATGCCGTTACGCATTCGTTCCCGGACATGCTGCTTCGTCTGACTGGCACGAAGGATGCAGGCGGACAAGCTATCGGCAAGCTGAGCACGGGCGTATTCGCAGAGGAGAGCCTGCAAATCAATCAACAAGGCGATCTGATGCAGACGAACCGCTTCAGCGATTTTGCGATTGTATCCGACATTGAAGTGCCTGGCGTCAACTTTGACTCCTCAGGCAAAGCAGTGACGGCGGATGGCGAGACCATCTTCCAGCCGCAAGCTTTCTTTACCGTTCAAAATACGGACGGCGAGACACGCTATACGCGTGACGGCCAATTCAAGCTGGACGCTGAGGGCTTCCTCACACTGCCTGACGGCTCACGTGTCCTTGACTCGAACGGACAGCCCTTTAAATTGCCAGCAGATATGTCGTTCAATCAGCTAACGCTGACGAAGGACAATCGGCTCGTTGACCCGCTTACAGGCAAGAGCGCAGGCAAGCTGCTTATAACGCGCGTAGACAACCCTAACGACCTCACTCGTGAAGGGGACGGCAAATTCAAGCTTGATCCAGACGTCACGACAGGCGTTCGAGAGCTGGATGCGACGGATCGCGTTGAAGTGCGCCAAGGCTATGTCGAGCGCTCGAACGTGGATGCAACACAATCCATGGTTGATTTGATGTCGGCGTCCCGCGCTTACGAAGCGAATCAGAAAGTGATTCAATTCTTCGATAAGAGCTTGGATAAAGCGGTTAATGAAGTTGGTAGAGTATAAGGAAGTGTGCTGGTGCAGCGGCAGAGGAGGCTACTTAGATGAACAGTTCGATGGTTAACGCAATGGTGTCCATGAATGGACTGCAGCAGAAGCTTGACTTGCTTGCTGACAATATTGCCAATGTGAATACGGTCGGTTATAAGCGCAAGCAAGGGACGTTTGAAGATCTGCTGACAACGCTGAAGAAGCAGCCGGAAGCGTTCAATCAACCTGGGCGTTTAACCCCGCTCGGCTTCAGCCAAGGCTGGGGTTCGCGACTTACGATGGTGCAACCGGATTTCTCGCAAGGACCGATTCAGCAGACGGATCAACCGTTTGATCTTGCGATTGAAGGCAATGCATTATTTGAAGTTACGGTCGATGATGCCGGGCACCTCGGTTATACCCGCGGCGGATCGTTCCAGACCTCGCTTACGCAGGACGGTCGTAATATATTGACAACCAAAGAAGGATATCCGGTATCCTCAGTCGATGGCAAGCCGATCGAAATACCGCCGGATATGAAGAATGTCAGTGTTAACGCGGAAGGTAAAGTTGTTGGAACGAGTACATCAGGTGAAATTGTAACGTTGGGACAATTTAAGCTTGTACAGGTAGACAAGCCTGCGCTGCTCTCGCAAGTGGCAGACAATCTATTCGCCATTGGCGATGGCGTGAATGTCACCGATGTTCTTCACCCCGTAGATGCAAATGCTGAGAATAAAATAGCGATCAAGCAAGGCTTTCTGGAGCAGTCGAACGTTGTCTTGGCAGACGAGATGACAGAATTGATTAGCGTGCAGCGAGCTTACCAGCTCAGCGCGAAAGCAGTAACATCGAGCGATACGATGATGGGCCTCGCGAATAACCTGCGCGCTTAGGAAATGAGTGATTGCGAATATGGATTCAAGGAAAGAAACCGCGGCCGGATTAGAAGCCGCAACAGTATCCGCCAAAGATCAGTCGCGACAATCTGCAAGCGCTCAGCGTGAAGCTACGCAGAGCAAGCAGCGGAAGAAGCGTAATCCTGCTTTGCGTGCGCTGTTATGGACAATGCGAGCACTTGTTGTGCCCGTGCTGTGTGTAGTAGCCATTCTAGGCGGCATGTACGCCGGCTATGTGATTCTAGGCAAGCGTCCAGGGGATGAAGTGTTCGAGATTGAAACCTGGAAGCATATGTACGATCTTGTATTCGCGGATTAAGCGATGAGCCTGCTCGATATCGAGCAGGCTTTTTTATATGAGGGCAGCAGCTTGGTACATAGAAGAAGCACCCTTTGATTTGAAATCCAAAGGGTGCTTCTTTCGCATGGCTATTTTACAGAAACGCGGATACTGACGGTCTTGCCGTTGTAATTGGCTCGAATCACCGTCGTGCCTTTCGCTATGGCAGTAATCGTGCCGTTACTCACTGTTGCTACTTTCGCATTGCCGCTTGTCCAAGTGGCCGTCTTGGTAATATCCGTTACTTTACCATTGTCATATTCAGCAGATACAGTCACGGATTCTTTGCCTTCTGGCGCAATCGTCAATGCCTTATCAGAAGCAGTCAGCTTCTTCAGCTTCGGAATGACAGAAAGTGAGATCTCTACGGTTTTGCCTTGGTACGTACCTGTCAGTTTAGCTGTTCCTTCAGTTAAAGCTTTGAAAGTGCTGCCTTTAACAGATGCGACAGTTTCCGGATCGATCGTCCAGTTCATTTTGGTAGCCAACGAAACGGATTTGCCGCTCTTATAGATACCGGTTACTTTCACGCTCTTAGTACGGTTAGGGTTCAGCGTAATCGCGGTCGTATCCACGAACAGCTTCGTAAGTTCTTCTTCAATCGTTACACGAACAGTCGTGCTCTTGCCAAGATACGTAGCTGTCAGCGTAACGTTCGAGGCTTGAAGACCTTTCATGTTAGGCGACTTCACAAGCAGGTTAGCCGAAGAGCTCTTCCACGTGACTGAGCTCGTTACATCCTCTTCGTTACCACTCTCGTAGGTCACAGTAATGGCTGGCAGCTTCGCATCTTTGCCAAGAACTACCGAAGCGTAAGTTTGATCTGGAGTGAGCAGAAGCGGTTTCTCATGTACATTTACAGTAACCGTAACTGTTTTGGACTGAATCGTTCCGGTCATTGTAACGGTACCTAGCTTCTTAGCCGTCCATTTGCCGTCCACTTTATCAAGAACATCGCTGTCGCTGCTTGTCCAATTAGTCAAATTCGTGACATCAACCGTTTCTCCGGAGATGGATTCTGCCGAAACTGTTGGCAGTGTTACAGAGTCATCCAAGAAGACATCGAGCGTATCTTTGGCTGCCTTTACAGTTGTCACTGTTGGATAGACGGTAACCGTTAATTGCTGGGATATTCCTTTATAAGTGACTTTAATGACAGTGTTGCCTACACCTTTTGGCGAAACCACACCATTCTTTACAGTCGCAACGAAGACATTGCTGGAATTCCAAGTTGCTGTACCTGTTACATTTTCCGGAGTGCTTGTTCCCTTGAGAGTTTCTGCTGTCAGTGTTACCGGTGAATCCTGCAATGTCAGGTGCAGATCTGCTTTAGGCGTCAGACGAAGCGCTTCATATGCAGGTCTTACTACAACAGACACCGAACTGCTTGCACCGAGATAAGAGGCTGTAATTGTCGCAGTACCTGCACCTATCGGTGTTACAACACCTTTGGAAACAGTAACGACGGCTGCATTGCTTGACGCCCACTGTGCGGTATCCGCTACAGAATCGCTGCTTCCGCCTGTTTTTACTGCAATCGCATCAAGCGTAACGGGATCGTCACCTGTGATTAATTCCAGAAGATCATCATCCATAGGAATGCTAAGAGATTTGTAAGGGGAGCTGACCGTCAATTTGACGGAATCAGAGCGGCCTTTATACTTCGCGACGATTGTCGTATCACCGGCAGCCAGCAATGTAATGGTACCATCATCTACAGTAGCGACTGCTGTGTTAGAGCTAGACCAAGTCGCATTGTCCTGTACCTCTTCATCAGTCTGACCGCTGCTCTTGCCGATTAGCTTATAGTTCAGCGTGTCGCCTAAGTTAGCAGTTGCAGTAGTAGATAAGTCTGTGCTGCCATCAGTCAGAATAACACTGTCGTACAGATACTTAACCGTAACGGCCAAAGTAGCTTTGTAACCTTTATAGGTAGCGGTAATCGTTGCAGTTCCGCTGGTTAGGCCGGTAAGTACGCCTGCGCTTACTTTCACGACGGCGCTATTGGAGGAAGACCAAGTTGCATCCGTTGTGACATCCTTCACAGAAGTCGCGCCTTGAATGGCTGCGTTCAAGTGAAGCGGAATCGTGTCGTCATCGACATACAGGATAGCTGGTGAAGGAGCGTCGTCGAAGCTTACGCCTGTGACGACTTCATCGGCGTTCGCAATACCTGCGAAGGATGAGAAGATTAGGACAAATGCCATTACGACTGTGAGCCATGGGCGAAGATACTTTGCAGATGATGCGTGTTTGTTCATGCGCATGTTGTGTTACTACCTCCAAATACATTAATTTCGTGTTCATTCTTAGCTGCGTCTTTCTTAATTAACGGTTTTAAAGACGCTTTTTTGAAGGTGTGAGATCACCATTTCCAAATTTAGTTCTTTTGGAGGGAATGCGATATGTTTCAGAGGCCAAAATGGTAAGGAATACGCCATACAGGCACGGGTGCGATAGTTTTATTTTTTCCAGCGTAGAGGTATAATGGGTAAGAATCTCTGAGGCGTCATTGGTTACCAGGTAAGGGGGCCTAACGATTGAATTTGCCTAATTTGCTCACGATGCTTCGATTTGCATTAGTTCCCGTTTACATCGCCGTATTTGCATCAGATACATCGGGTCATATGAAATGGGCATTTCTTGTTATCGTCATTGCTGGACTTACCGATATCCTAGACGGTTATTTGGCGCGCAAGTACGGTCAAGTCACGATGATCGGCTCGATGCTCGATCCGCTTGCAGACAAGACGATGATGATTACGGTCATTTTGTCGCTGCTTATTACCGGACATATTCCATGGAGCGCGGGTGCGGCCATCTTTATCCGCGACGCAGGGATGATTGTGGGGTCGGCTATCTTTCACTTTCGGGGGAAGAAGACGGTGCCAGCCAATTGGATGGGCAAGTTGACGACCATTCTGTATTATTTGGCCATTTTATTCATTTTCTTTGAATTGCCGTTTGCCCGCACGTACTTGTGGGGCGTCATTGTGTTCTCGTTCGTGACCTCGCTTATCTACATTATTTTGTTTGTCTCGCTTAATAAAGACGAAGAGGCGGGTATAGGAGCGGTTCAAACGAACGGAGAGCAGAACGATTCGAAACAGGCTAAATTGTAAAAAAAAGGAGACTGGACACTGCTGCCCCAGCGGGACAATAGTGGCCAATCTCCCTTATCTTAACCCCCACGACTGCAGTTTCGTGAAGGATGCGCTTATTGTGACACATTGCCATGTAATTTATTACAACTGACTGAAGGGAGTCACCTTGCATGCTAGATATTAGACAAATCCAAGAAATTATTCCACACCGACCGCCGTTCTTGCTGGTGGACCGGATACTAGAGGTGGAGGACGGCAAACGTGCTGTCGGCATTAAGAACGTAACGATGAACGAGCCATTCTTTACAGGCCATTTCCCGCAATATCCGGTTATGCCAGGCGTTCTAATCGTAGAGGCGCTTGCACAGGTCGGCTGCGTAGCCATTCTGAAGGTTGAAGAGAACCGCGGCAAAATCGGCTTCTTCGCCGGCATTGATAACTTCCGTTTCAGAGGTCAAGTCGTCCCTGGAGATACGCTTACGCTAGAAGTGGAGATTACGCGTCTCAAAGGTATGATTGGCAAAGGACAAGCTGTCGCGAAGGTTGGCGATAAAGTGGTAGCCGAAGGTGAAATTATGTTTGCTCTGAAGGACGCATAAGCACTCGCTGCCTTCTTGCAATAGACATCTTAAGTGGAGAGAGGATGTTTTCGTATGAATCATATGGCAGTAGAACGTTATCAAGCATGGCTTAACGATCCGCTTATTGATGAGGTAACAAAGCAGGAGCTGGCTGCATTGCAGGGCAGCGATAAGGAGATTGAAGATCGCTTCTATCGCGAGCTCGAGTTCGGAACAGGCGGTCTGCGCGGCGTTATGGGCGCAGGGACGAACCGGTTGAACAGCTACACGGTAGGCAAAGCGACACAAGGTCTTGCAAATTGGGTGCTTAGCAGAGGTGGCTCGCCATCGGTTGTTATTGCCTATGATTCACGCAACAACTCGCCTGAGTTTGCGCTGGATGCGGCGCTCGTGCTGGCTGCGAATGGAGTAACGGCGCATGTATTCAAAGCGCTTCGTCCTACGCCACAATTGTCCTATGCGGTGCGCGCACTTGGCGCGACAAGCGGTATTGTCATTACGGCAAGCCATAATCCGCCGGAATATAACGGGTATAAAGCGTATGGCTCTGATGGCTGTCAGCTCGTGCCGGCAGATGCCGAGCAGGTGATCGCTGCAATTCAGCAAATCAGCAGCTTCGATCAAGTTCGGAAGATCAGCCGTGAAGAAGCGGAAGCGAAGGGTTTGCTGCGTTGGCTCGGCGAAGCAGAGGATCGCGCGTATGTTGAGACGGTCGCTGCACAGAGCTTGAATAGCGAGAGCTTGAAGAACGGCCTTGGCGAGGCGTTGACGGTTGTCTATACGCCGCTGCATGGCGCTGGCAATATGCCGGTGCGCGAAGTGCTGAAGCAAGTAGGCTTATCTAATGTACATATTGTACCGGAGCAGGAGCAGCCTGACGGCTACTTCAGTACGGTGAAGTCTCCGAATCCGGAGGAGCGCGAAGCATTCACGCTGGCGATCAAGCTCGGCCAGGAGATCGGCGCTGACATTATTATAGGCACGGATCCGGATTGCGACCGGATGGGTGCGGTTGTCCGTAATAACGAAGGGGAATATGTCGTGCTGACAGGCAATCAGTCCGGTGCGATTATGGTCAATTACTTGCTGAGCACGCTTAAGGAGCGCGGCGAACTGCCTTCGAACGGCGTTGTAATCAAGACGATCGTAACGAGCGAGATGGGCGCGGATATCGCCGAATCCTACGGAGCCGAAGTGTTGAATACATTGACCGGTTTCAAATATATCGGTGAGAAAATGACCCAGTTCGAGCAGAGCGGGGAGCATTCTTTCCTGTTTGGATACGAGGAGAGCTACGGTTATTTGGCGGGTACGTATGCGCGTGATAAAGACGCGGTTATCGCTTCGATGTTGATTAGTGAAGCGGCTGCTTATTATAAGAGCAAAGGTCTTACTTTGTATGACGTGCTGAATGAACTCTATGCGAAGCACGGCAATTACCTTGAGCATCTGGAATCCCGTACGCTCAAAGGTGTAGACGGCGTACAACAGATCGCTGCAATTATGGAAGACTGGCGCAGCAATCCCCCGGTTGAGCTTGCAGGCATTCGTGTCAAGCAAGTGCAAGACTATCTGCCGGGTCTCGGCGACCTGCCGCCGGAGAATGTGCTGAAATATTTGCTTGAGGACGGTTCATGGTTCTGTTTGCGTCCATCAGGTACAGAGCCGAAGATTAAAGTGTATTTTGCGGTTCGTTCGAGCTCACAGGCGGAGGCGAAATCAGCGGTGGCCCGTCTGACGCAGCTTGTCATGGAACGTGTAGATCATCAGGCTTAAACAGAGAGATTAAGGAGTGGAAGGCGTGCGAGAGCAGTGGCTTCAATGGAATCGTAAAGCAACATGGGTGCTATGTGTGCTAACTATACTGGGTGTCCTTGCAGCTGTGCCAATCGGCGCAGATCGCTGGAAGGATCAGAATACCTCCAAGCAAGTGGAGTTTGTTCTGGATTATAGAGATCTGCTGCAAGTTGCGGCGTACAAAACTCATCCGCAGCAATACATTCGTGATGAGCTGAACAATATCAAAGCAGCCGGCATCAACTCGATGGCTGTATTCGAATCGTCGCTGCAAGAGCTGAGCTGGGCTGGACATCTCTCGCTTTACTCCTCTTCTGCTGCTATGCAGCTGCAAGGCAAGCCTTTGAACGGCGACGAGAACTATACGTACATCCTGTTCGCAAGCGAGAAGGATGATGAGGCACTTCGTTCAATTATTGAATCAACGTTCCGTAAGTGGGATATCTCCGTCTCCAGCTGGGAATATGCCGGAAGCAAAGGCATGATCCTCGAGACGCCAATTGAGGACGCGATGTTGAAGGCGATGGAGCCGGATCCAAGCGCTCTTCAAATGATTAAGGACGCGGGTCTCAACATCGTACCTCGATTGTCTGACCGGATTCCGTTCGATGCGGCAGAAGTGGACAAGATGATGGCTTCTTATGCAGCGATGGGTGTAGACCGTATCTTGTTCGATGGTGACTCTGTAAAAGGGTATACGGACAATGCCGAGCTGCACAGCTTGAACGCTTTTGCAGACATCTTGAACAAGCATGGAATTGGAATTGTTACAATTGAGAATTCTAATCCTCAGAAGGGTCTGGCTACTTTAAGCAATCTGACCCACTATAATGTCGTTCGCCTTCTTTCGCTATCGGAAGCAAGCGCCTATTCGATGAAGCCAGAAGAGATTACGGACCGCTTCCACCTGGCCGCGAAGGACCGCAGCATTCGGATGTTCTACATTAATGTATCGCCAATAAGCAAAGCGGCGAAATCGGCAATCACTGACCCGATGCAGAACATCTACGATACGATGCAGAATAAAGGCGGCGTTCTCGACAAAATGCATGATCTTGGCTTGAAAGTCGATCATGCACAGCCGTTTAAGTATGAGTCGCCACCAGCTTGGCATAAGCCGTTAAAAGCGGTTACGGCACTTGGCGCAATTGCGATTATTGCACTTCTGGTTAGTATGTATATCCCTGGCGTTGCGATTCCGGTCTTTGCAATCGGACTTGTAGGCAGTGCTGGTTTGTATGTGCTGTCGAAGTCGATGTTTGAGCAAGGCTTGGCGCTCGGCGCAGCGATAAGTGCACCGACGCTCGCTATGATCTGGGCCATTCGCCGTGTGAGGGCGCATACCATTGGCAACCGCAGAGCTGTTAGCGGTACAGTGGATAATGCCCGCAGTAATGATGGCGGCATGCGTTGGGTCTTCCCAGGCTTGAGCGCAGGACGTCGCTTCACAATGGCGGTTACGCTATTCCTGATGACATCGATTATTTCGTTAAGCGGTATCGCGTTTATTGTTGGTTTGCTCAATAACATTACGTATCAGCTCGTACTCGAGCAGTTCCGCGGCGTAAGCCTGCTTCACCTGGCTCCGATTGCGCTTGTGGCGATCTATCTGTTCCTGTACACCGGCGAGAGTGTGGTCAGCAACATCCGCAAGCTGCTATCCATGCAAATTACCGTGCTTTGGGTTGCCGTTGCGGCTGTGCTGGGCGTCATGGCGCTCTATTACCTGTCACGTACAGGCAATGCAGGCACCGCTTCCTCTGCTGAGCTGATGTTCCGTAACGTGCTGGAGAATACATTCGGGGTTCGTCCACGGACGAAGGAATTCCTCTTGGCGCACCCGCTCTTCTTCTTAGGGCTATTCCTGGCGCTTCGTTATCGCGCGGCGTGGGTATTGTTTATTGTAGGCACAATTGGTCAGCTGTCCATGGTGGACACATTCGCTCATATTCATACGCCGATTCCGATTTCGCTTATCCGTGACGCGCTCGGCCTCGTATTGGGCATGCTGATCGGTCTGGTTCTAATTGGTATTTGGCAGCTAGGGGAAGGAGTTTGGAAACGATGGGCACCACGAATCGCACAGGCGAAACAGGGCTACAAGTCCGGCGTTTAGTTATTTCCGGTTACTATGGCTTTCACAATAGCGGAGATGAAGCTGTATTGAAGTCCATCTTGTTCGCGCTCGAGGAAGAAGGCGTGAAGCAAGGGCTTCGCATTGTGCCTATCGTGCTGTCCGGCGATCCGGCTGGGACGACTGCGATGTACGGCGTAGAAGCCGTCCATCGCATGAAGCTTGGCGAGATCGTGCGCGCCATTCGTTCGAGCGACGGTCTCATCAGCGGCGGGGGAAGCCTGCTGCAGGATGCAACAGGCGTCAAGTCGATTCCTTACTATACGGGCGTCATGAAGCTGGCTCAGCTTCTTGGCAAGCCCACATTTGCATACGCGCAAGGCATAGGCCCTGTGAATCGCCGGTGGATGGACCGGCTGATTCGCGGAGTCATGCGCCGCAGCGCGTATGTTTCTGTTCGCGATGCCGAATCCGCCGCTTTGCTCGAGCGGATTGGCGTGCCGCGTGACCGGATCAACGTTGTGCCTGATCCGGTCATGGCGCTGCCGCTCCCGGCAGCGGCTGTGCCGCCGCATGAGCGCGCGGCGGCGGAGATGGCTGCAGCAGCTGGCGAAGCGGCTGCTGGAAGGGCGCCGGCGCTGCCAGTGGTCGGCGTGTCCTTGCGTCATTGGCGCAAGGATGGAGCCGACCTGGCGCGCGCAGCGGACGCGCTTGGCGCGCTGGCGCGCAGCCGGGCGGTGCGGCTGCGGTTCCTGCCGTTCCACACCCCATCAGACGCGGAGGCGTCGCGATGGGTGATCGAACGGCTCGGCGATCTCGGCGGCGAGAGCGTAGCCGAGATCGCCGAAGTAGGAGAAGACCCGCAGCAGATGCTGCTGGAGGTCAGCCGCTGCGATGCCTTGTTCGGCATGCGTCTGCATGCGCTAATCTATGCGGCGAACCAGTCCGTGCCGATGCTGGGGCTTTCATACGATCCGAAGATTGATCAATTCTTGAATCGGCTCGGACTTACGCCTGTCGGCACGACAGAAGCGCTTGATTCAGCAGCATTCGTGGCTGCGATCAGCCAGCTTCTCGACGATCCAGATGCTTGGCGGAGCGAGCATCAAGCTGCAATTGATCAATTGAAACAAGAAGCGCGTGATCCAGCGAAACAAATCGCTTCGATTTTACGTTAATCAATATGTAGAGTTTCTTTCTCCCTGGCAGCGATTGCAGACACGATAGGCAATAGTCCCGCCGAAAAAGAGCGACAAAGTGCTGTGAGAGAAAGAAAATGTCGGAAAACCACGGCCAAGCAGGCGAAAAGGGCGAAATTCCCTGAAAACTGCTTGAAAATGGGGATGGTGTTTCTTTTTCAAACAGCGTATAATTCTATCCGGCGATAGCTATGAAAGGGAGATGGAGATGAGTCAGGTCGTTCTGTATACAATCGGATTTATCATTTCACTATGTCTTGCGCTTGTATTAACCCCGTTCGTCATTAAATTAGCGAACAAGATTGGGGCAATTGACAAGCCAAATCATCGTAAAGTTCACACAAGAATAATGCCGCGACTTGGCGGGCTAGGTATATATGGCGCATTTATCGGCGCATACTTCGCGCTGCAGCCTTTCATTCCGGAAGGTCTCTTGCGCAGCTATGATCTTAAATTAATTAACGCATTGCTGGCCGGCGGTTCGATTATCGTCATTATCGGCGCACTCGACGACCGTTTTGAGCTCTCTGCGAAAGTAAAGCTGCTTGGTCAGATCATCGCAGCTTGCGTCGTCGTCTTTGGCTTCGGCGTTAAGATTGACCTCGTTAACATCCCGTTCGGCGAAGCGATGCAGCCGGTTGGGGCCTGGATTAGCATCCCGCTTACGATTCTCTGGATCGTCGGCGTAACGAATGCGATTAACTTGATTGACGGCTTGGACGGTCTTGCAGCAGGTGTTTCCGGTATTGCAATCGGAACAATTCTAGTAATGGCTGCAATCTTAGGCTTTGCACCGGTTATTCTTCTTTGTACGCTTCTGCTTGGCGGCGTCATCGGATTCTTGGTGTATAACTTCCACCCTGCGAAGATCTTCATGGGTGATACGGGTTCGCTATTCCTAGGGTTTGCCCTGGCAACACTTTCGATGCTTGGCTTCAAGCAGGTGACAATGGTTTCGTTCGTCACACCGCTTCTGATTATCGGCGTTCCGCTGTCGGATACGTTCTTCGCGATCGTACGCCGCTGGGTCAACAAGAAACCGATCTTCGCGCCGGACAAAGGTCATCTGCATCACTGTCTGCGTGAGCTTGGCTTCAGCCACCGCCGCACAGTTCTAATTATTTACGGAATTGCTTCGATCTTCGGTATTTGCGCGGTTCTGCAGTCGACGGTCGTTCAGTCTGACGCAGCGAACTGGGTGACGTTCGGCGTTATCCTCGTGCTAGTCTTCGTTCTTCAGATTGGCGCAGAGCTGATCGGTATCGTCGACAAGTCCCGACGTCCGGTGATTCATTTCCTTCAGCGAATTATTCTTCGCACAGAACAATCACGCTCGAAGTAATTTGTGAATATAGCTTAAGCCTCGGTTCCCATTGGAGCCGAGGCTTTTTTTAGTCTAATTTACAATTTTCACTAGTTTACTGCTTGCTATTCCCCTAAACTTTCTTCCGCTTCGAACCGATAACTAAGGTACAGAAAAAACTGAAACAGTTCACATTTTTGAAGGAGGCTTACCGTGAGTAAGAAACTAGGCATAATTCTAATGATGCTCGCCCTATTCCTCCAGCTGATTCCATCGCTCGGCACATCGCAAGTAACCGCAGCACCAGCTGGAAGCTTTGTATTTCCTGATGAGAGTTCTATTCCTTCGCAGCCGCGAACTACATCGGATGAAAGGATTAATTTGACAGGCTCGATCTCTGGAGTTGACCCGACGTCTATTACCTACAGCGTATTTCAAATCACTAAAGGAAACGCGGATCCTACACTGGATACCGTCACGAATAAACGTGAGAACCTGACGAGTAATCTATACGTCACAGGTTCGTCTCTACAAGTATACAATCTTCAGCTTTTCCCGGGCATTAACCGGATTACTTTCACAGGTGTTCAAGGTGGAGGTATTGTAACAAGCTCTATTTATGTGGACTACCGCAATGGTCCTCTGTTCTATAATCTGACGGCAAGCCTTGACGGGAATAACTTCCCGATTAAAGAGACTGGTACGACGGTTGTAGAGTCGCAATTTTCACGTGGCCGTACATCTGCGGACATCAGCATAACGGGTAACGCGCCGAACTCGAGCCAAGTTACAGTTATTGTGAATGGCAGCAGCCGCACCTATGCTGTCAATAGCACGAACAATAACTCCTTTGCTGCGTCCCCGATTCATCTATTAAAGGGTAAGAACATGGTTACTATCCGTGTTTCTAACCAAAACCAAATCATTGAAACAACAAGAGAAATTGCATTCTATAATGGGGACGTTACGTTCTATGATGTCAACATCAAAGAGGGCACGAATTCAAGTGCATTAGAATATAATCCGAAGTTTCTAGCTTCGGCTGTGAATAAAGCGATGATCACAGGTTCGGTAATTGTTCCGAACAAACTCTTTGACAATACCCCAGCCGATGGCACGCTAGATCCGCATCCCAATGCGAGCCTACCGCTTCCGATTAAGCTTGATTTGAAGAATTTAGATACTGGTATAACGAGTAGTAATCAGGTTGATGCCAAATGGGAGGGCTTGCCCGGGACGCCGGATAAGAATGACTCCTTCTATATCTATAACTTCACAATTCCAGCTGCCACAGCTCAGTTAGGTTTTGATAAGTATAGATTGACATTGACTGCGAAGAACGAAGAAAAGACCTATTTATCCAACGGGTTGATTGAAGAAGGCGCAGACTTTAATTTTGAAGTATTGAATGGCTCAGCCCCTTATATCTATCAGATTAACTATCTGCCTGGTTATAAGGCGAATACATCTTTTGATTCAATTGAAGGTGTAGCATTGGATGGTAAGAATCTCTATTCGATGCCATACGCGATTGAACTTCTAATCGGCAATGAAAGTACTCCTAATGCCAATATCACCGTCAGTGGAATCACCGATGTATCCGGGAATCGTCTGAATGCTACAGATTTGACAGGTAAATTTGCTTGGACAAATAAAAATGCGCCAACAAGTACTGTTGTTAAAACCATTGACGGCGTACCAACAACGTTCCACCGAGTCGTAATGGAAGTGTCGAAGATGCCGTTTGAAGGAACGCAAACGATGGAATTCTCGCTTGGTAGCACTGTTGCAGGTACAGCGAAGATGACGCTTTTGTTCGGGCCGTATGTGAATTATTCCAAGGCCTACGATGGTATGAATATCGCAGATGATACAACATCAAGTACCAGAAAGAAAAGTATCGTACTCGATAACCTTGACAACTTATCAGGACATTTGGATAACATCACTAATGTCTCCGATCTTCGGTTCGATTCTACAGCGGGACCGCAGACCGTATTCTTATACGTGAATAACACGCCAATTCCGTTAAAACAAAATGGCGCTACAGCAGCGGATTTCACTGCTAAGAATATTAACGGTGCTGGATATAGTGATGATATTATGAATGCACTTATCACTGGCGAGAACAATATTCGATTCGTATATCGAGGCACCAAATCCTCGTATGAGAAAACGATCAAAATTTATCTGAATCCGACGAACTTGCCGGAGATCCCAGCGAAGGATAGCGTAGGAATCTATCCTTACAGCGTTGAGAACTTGACTCCACTACCGGAGGATCCTGGATTTCCGTTAGAAGGAAGCATCTATACAACGAAGAAATCGCAGATGAAAGTATTCGGTACGTTCGACTTCTTGGATTTGGGCACTGTTCTAACCACGGCTCAAGGCAATTTGAGCGCGCTTGCTAACAAGCAAGACTATATTCTCAAAATCGATAGCACAAACCCTGCAGCTAATGGCATTCAGTGGGATCTATCGAAAGAACTGCATATTTACGATAGTACGAATCCAACGATCAGCTCGACGGAGAACCAAGGTGCGGTTGTAGCGGGCATATCGGTAAGTTACGATCTTCATACGCAGATCTTTACGTTTACATTGCCGACACAGCCACTAAGCACGAATGGCAGCTCAAGCGTGTATAACTTCTACGTGTACAACAGTGGTCTAGCAGGTCCGCGTGCAAGTTACCGAATGGAAGTTGACCCGACATCATTGCCGTATGACATTATTCGTCCGTTGCTGCCGACTAAAGCGATTATTAACCAAAATTTCGTTGAAGTTATTATTAAAGCGCCAAGCGCAGATTCGGTTGTTATTAATAAAGTAACGGCTGATAAGATCAAATATGACGCTGACAATAGCGGCGGCGTGAACGGTGCTGATTATGATGCATTCCGTGCTGTCATAGAAGATTTAAAGCCTGGCGTTAATAAGATCAGCTTCACGCTACAGAGTAAGAATGACAAAACAACGGATTACTTCAACATCACGTATTCCCCTACGAACATTCCAGGGGCAGAATTGATGCAGCTCATGAAGAATTCGCATAAAGTGTTTGATAATGCGCTGTCACTAACATTCCCGAAAGGGACTACATTAACACGCAGCGATTATAACGTGCCAGATAAGTACAAGACTCAGGTTTACACAGGCCATAAGCTTCTGTTCGCCATTGCTAATGGCGAAGACGGTGTAGTTGATCGTCACGAATTTGAAACTTTGCCGAGCAACTTCGATAAAATCTTGGAGAGCTTCGGCACGAGATTTAAATACTCGTTCCCGACCCGCTTTACGAAAGCAAGTCCAGTTTACTGGATCGATGCCGGTATGGCGGATGACATGAGCTCCGCTGATAAGTATGATCCGCAAACAACAGGCGTGGACCCATATCAGTTCCCAGGAGCAACAGGTACTTACGGTACTAAGCTTCCAACCTATGATGAGCGACCGGACGATCGTGAGCTCGTTACCTCGAAGATCGGTTCTCTTACTTTGGCCTTTGATCCAAGCATGAGAAACTCGATTGGTACGATTATTACCGTTTATCGTTATGACGTGAAGAACAAGTACTGGGAGAACCTTGGCGGTGTTGTCGACACCAAGAAGAATACCGTCACAGTACCATTCACTCAGTTCGGTTACTACGTTGTCGCGAAGATGGTATATGGCTTCAACGACGTAAGTGATCATCCATATGCACGCAACTACTTGGAAGCGATGTATGCAAAAGGTGTTATGAACTCGGCTGGACTTGATGAGTTCGGCGCGAACATCTACGTATCCCGTGGTGAGTTTGCGCGTATGCTTGTTAAGGCTCTTGATGTACCTCTCAACTATGAGCTAGGCAAGTCCCACTTTGATGATGTACCTTCTATTATCAATCCGGATGCGTTATGGGATTATCGTTATGTAGAAACGGCTGCACGCGAAGGTATTATTCGAGGCAAACAGCCGCGTACTTTCTCGCCATCCGATAACTTGTCTCGTCAGGAAGCAGCTGTTATTCTAGCAAGAGCACTTAACACGAAGCTCGATACGGATGCAACGAAGATTAATAAAGCGCTTGAGAAGCAGTTCAAGGATTACAGCGAGGTCGATTACTACGCAAGAGCCTCTGTTTCGGCGATTGCGAAGAAGGGCTACATTCAAGGGGCACCACTCGATTCGAAGGATCCTAAGAAGGGCTTCGCATTTGAGCCGCAATCCAGTCTTCTACGCTCCGATGCAGCCATTATTCTAGGTAAAGTGCTAGCAGATCTGAAGCGTCTTCCTAAAATGAACTAATCTGGTGACAGAAGACTGCCCGGGATATTCCCGGGCAGTCTTCATGTTCTTAGAAGCACTTCTAAGCCTTGCTAGAGTTATCTTTACATGGCAAATGTTCCTTGATGACGAATATAGGACATTCGGTCTATAATAAGAGACGTGGTAGACAAGTTGTCCTAGTTCATGATACATAACGACAGAGTCGGAATCGTAACGTTGCCGAAAAAAAGTAAAACTTTTTTCAAAGAGAGCGCAACTTTTCCGAACACAGTGCGTTTAAATACATGAACATGGCACAACGGAAGCGATCCTAGCAAGATAAGAGCTTTTGGAACTAATTATGAAATTGCTCTTTACGCTAGGAAACACCCATTGTATAATGTTAAAGTGGTGTTTAGACTCTACCAAATTTTTCATGCTTTCATCAGTTTACAAGTTTCTGCGACAAGTTCCTACAAGGACGCAATTGCAGACATTATTTATACTAACTCTGCTCAACTCGTGAAAGGGGGTGAATCGGCCAATGAGACAAACGAGCAAACTATATTCTAAACAAAACTCTCAAGAACCAAAGGTATTTAGAGGAGGAGACAAAAAGGTTATGAAAAAAAGTTTATCCCTGATCGTAGCAGCAGCTATGACTCTTACAACAGCATCTGTAGCATTCGCTGACAACGCTCCAGCGTTGACGCCACAAGAAAAGTTTGACGCACTTAAAGCAGCGGGTATCTTCAACGGCTTCCCGGATGGTTCCGCAGGCCTTGACAAAGAAATGACTCGCGCTGAGTTCGCGAAAGTACTTACACTGGTAGCTGGTCTGACTCCAGACGCAACAGCTGCTCAATACTCCGACGTAGCAGCTACTCACTGGGCAGCTGGTTACATCGGCGCTGCAACTAAAGCTGGCCTTCTTAACGGTCTTGGCGGCGGCAAATTCGGTCCATCCGGTAAAGTAACAACTGAGCAAATCGCTAAAGTAGCTGACTTGTTCGCAAAATTGCCTCTTGATGAGAACGCAACTGTTGTTGGCGAAGTTTCTGCATGGGCTAAAGCTTATGTAGCAGCAGCTATCAAAGCAGGCTTCATTCAAGAGTCCAGCACTTATAAATCCAACGCAGTTCGTGAGACGCTTGTAAACGTGGCTTACACGCTTGCAAAACCTGCTGATGCAGCTCTTACAGTTGCAAAAATCGCACAATCTGACGAGAACCAAATCACTGTTGAATATAACCGTGCTTTGACTGCAGATGAAGAAAAAGCTGTGAAGATCTCGGTTAAGAAAGACGATGTTGACTACACAGTAACTACAACTGTAGCTACTGACAAGAAATCCGTTGTAATTGATGCTACTTACCTGCCAGCTGGCGACTACAACGTTAGCGTTAATGATGCTGCAGCAGTTAAAGTAACAGTTGCAAACGCAGTAATCTCCAAAATCGAGATCGGTGCTACATCGGTTGTTATTGCTGACAACCAAAGCTTGGGTATCAAAGCACTGAACCAATTTGGTAAAGCTGTTGAGAATCCAAACCTGAGCATCAATGTTGTTGATGGTACAGATTCAGCTGTTAGACTTTCTGCAGATAGCGATTACACTGTAGATTACAAAACTGCAGGCGTTGAGAAAGACGATGTTATCATCGTTACTGTAACTAACCCTGACACTGGCGTAACTGCAACTAAATCGTTCAAAGCAAGTGATGCTAGCGCGATCGTGTCGATGAAACTTGACACAGTGAAGCCTCTTGAAGGTTCTACTCGTATCACTTCTGGCGATGAGGATCTCGTACTTCCTTATACTTTCGTAGATTCGACTGGTAACAAATACGTGTTGTCCGAAAAAACTACTGACGCAGACCAAACTGACAATGTAGTACAATTCGACGACATTCAATTCATCTCGAGCAACAATGACATCATTGATGCTAACAGCATTGAACTTACTGATGGTGTGTTGACATTTACTGCTGGTGATGCAGGAACAGCTGTAATCACAGCAGTTAACGCTAAGTCCGGTGCTTCGACTTCCGTAACTGTTAAAGTTGACGATGTTACTAAAGTTGGCAAGTTCCAACTTCAAGGTCCTGGTGCACTTGTAGCACAAGGCGAAGATGCTACATTTAACTTTGCTGCATCTGACAACTATGGCGCTGCACTTACTAAAGGCGACTTCGCAAAAGCTTCCAACAATGAGCAAGTGACGTTCACAACTAACCGTGGCGGCGCTGTAACTCCTAGCTGGAACAGCAAAGGTGAATTGACTCTGAACTTCGGAGTTGACGACACTAAAGATGGTTCCACAGTGATCTACGCTTGGGTTGGCGGCCAAATCGCAAGCCAAGTAACAGTAGACATTAAAGAACAAGCTACTCCTAAGAAAGTAGCTGGTCTGAAAGACCTTGCAACTCTTTATGCAATCGGCGGTACTGACACAGTAGATCTTGACAGCGTTAAAGTTGTTGATAACTACGGTCGTACAATGTCTTCGCTGCCAGCTGGTTACGCATTGACAGTAGCTGAGAAAACACCTGCGGACACTGCTACAACTGTAGCTGGTGCTAACATTACTGGTGCAGCAGAAGGTACTACAACGATTGTTATTGGTCTCGCAAACGGTGGTACTGCAATTGCTGGTTCTACTCTCGAGCAAAAAGTTACAGTTATCAAAAATGATAAAGTAACAGCATTCTCGATTGATTCCATTGGTACGCTGTATGCGAATGATACTTTCACTGATGCTAACACTGGTGGCGACTATGGTGTTGATGTAGCAGTGAGCGGTAAAACAAGCGACGGCAAGAAAGTTGCAATCGATCAAACTCAATTTGTAACTTCGGTTACTTCGAGCGATCTGTCTGTTGTTGGTGTAAATGCTTCGACTATCTACGCTAGCGCTAAAGGTGAGTCGACAATCGCAGTTTACAATGGCGCTACTAAGTTGGCTGAACTGAAAGTAACTGCTTCTGACGCAGCTCCAGTTGCGAAGAGCGTTGAGTTCGACAACACAGGCATTTCCCTGACTAACGCTGATACAGACACTACAATCGCAGCTGATCTTGTTGTTAAAGATCAATACGGCGTAGATGTAACTGCAGCAGCAGCTGGTGCTGGTAAATGGGCTACTTCCGACAAAACAATTGCTGATGTAGCTGCAAACGGTACAGTAACTACATTCGCAGTAGACGGTGTAGCAACTATCTCCTACATCACTAAGAACGGTATTGTAGGTTCCGTAACAGTTAAAGTTCAATAATTGATTGAAACTCATAGCCTAACAGCTAAGAGAAGAGAAAACCCAACGCTATGCGTTGGGTTTTTTCTATAATATTTCACTAGCCTTCACATGGTATTCACTTAGATGGTGTAGACTGAAAAAATAGTTGATAAAAGTAAAACAAAACTGGCTCCATAATCGTCAGTTCTATTAGAACGCTTTAGGAGGAATTTTGAATGGGTTTTAAACTCGTGAAAACTGGTTTTGTAGCTATTTCGGCAGCTGCACTGCTCTTGCAGACACATGCACCTGGGCTACGACCAAATATTGTAGAGGCCGCTGCAGCTAACCAGTATGTGCATTTAAGTTCTACGAGTACCTTATCGGTACAGAGTGCCAACCTGTTGATGCAAGATAAAGGGCTCGTATTGGCATTTACAGCAACCATCTCGAATAATGGATCACAAGAGATGGATCTTACCGATTATTGGATCAAGGCGATTGGAAAGGGCGGCAAAGTATTTAAGACGACCATTTCCGACGCGGATAAGAATAAGAAAACGCTTGCTCCGAAATCTTCTACGAATGTCACCTACTTCGCTGTAGTTGATAATCAAACGAAGTTATCGGATATTACATTTAATATTATCAAGTGGGATTTCACTTCAAGTACATATGAACGCAATCTAGGTTCTCTCAAGGCTCAGAGCAGTTCAACTGCAACTGCAGCGCCGAATCAATCTAAGGTTATGGTTTTGAATAACGCCAAGCTCAAAGGTCACGTTACACAATCCTATGTGACTACAGATCAGAATTATGTTTATGTTACGACAAGTTTTCTGATTGAGAATGTCGGTTCAAGCAGCGCCAAGCTGTCCAATCTTAATTTCTCCATTCAAACAGATAGTTATTCCGTCTATGATGTGAATAATTCTTCTCTTGCTGATGTGACATTGCAGCCCAATGATCAAAAAACAGTAACTATGCAAACAAAGCTGCCTAAGGCCGCTTATGGTAAAACGGTAACATTGATTGTTTCGACTAAGAGTGAGCCAGATCAAGTTACATTGCCTATCGGTGCATTTCGTATGTCTGCATTAAATGCAGCTGGAGGCACGAATATAGATAAATCAGGTAAAGTGGTTCCGTACAAGCCACTGGTTATGCTGTTGAACAATACGAAGGTGAAGGGCGCCCTCAAACAATCGTTTGTAACAACTGATCGGAATAATGTATATGTAACCAGTAGTTTCCTGCTTGAAAATGTAGGTTCGAGCAGTCTGAAATTGTCGAACTTAGGTTTAACTCTTCAGACCGATAGTTATTCCGAATTCGATGTGAATACTTCATCCTTAGCTGACGTTACTCTGCAGCCGAAGGAAAGAAAAGTAATAACACTGCAAACGCTGTTACCTATAACAATTGCTGGTAAGAATGTGTCATTGATCGTTGCGAGTAAAGATGCGCAGACACAAGCATCTTTCCCAATCGGCGCATTCCGTCTTCCAACGCTAACTGCTGCTCCAGCTGTTGAGTACGGTAAGAATAAGGTGGTTTACATAGGCGGACAGCCTATCAGCACAACGATGAATAGCGCAGTAGTTGATCAGAATGATGACACTTCGAGCATGACAATCGATTTCTCGGCAGTGAACACGGGAGATACTGCGATGGCCGAGCCTGCATTGGAATTCTCGTTAAAGACAAAAAACAATGTTCTCTATCCGCTTGACTATGAGAAGGAACAGAATGCTCAGCTGCTGCCAGGTATCGAGAAGTCTTTTGTACTTACAGGGGACTTGCCATCGAATGTTGACTTAAGCACATCACAGCTAATTGTGAAAACTGCTGCGACTAATAATGAAGCTGCTTATATGGTAGGTAGCTATAAAGTGAAATCGACTAACCAACAAGGCAATGTGGGTACGTCATTCACTTACGATACCGATTATCAAGTGAAATTGAACAATATTCAAAGAACGGCATTGGCTGATAGTGATATGTTGGTGGCTGATTTGACAATCACGAACAAGAGCAATACAGCTAAGAAAGTACCATCGCTTAGCGGTTACTTCCTTGTCGATGGCGTGAAAGTTGAAACTACCAGTGCGGCGGTAGGATTGGATCAGATTATTAATATTCCAGCGAATGGTACGTACAACATGGTTGTTTATACGAAGATTCCATATACAAGTACCGTGAAGTCAATTAGCTTCGTGTTGACGAAACCGCAGCAAGATAAGGCAGCAGTTAGTTTATTCCGATTCTCTAGTCAGGGAGTCAGTCAAATTCCGGTTTACAATAATAATACTTTCTATCAAATTAATGATATCGGCAAGAAGTCTTCCGTAAAATTGCTGCAGTCTAACGTCTTCAATAGTGACTCTTCCAAGTACTTCTACTCGGAGCTAGAAGTTACTAATCTTGAGGTGCGTTCTGCTCTAATATCGAGTCTGGGCGGTTATCTTCAGGATGATTCCGGTCAAATCGCACCGCTAGATATTACTGAAGTGAAAGATAAAGTATTGCCAAACGGCAAAGTGCTTCTCTCTGTGTCGGGCAAGTTGACCAATTCATTCAATAAGAATAACTATAAACTCATATTAGGTGAGAAGCTTCCTGTGACGACAAACAGTGCAGGCGAAGCATCAGAGTTCGTTACAGTAAAATCAATTGCTTACCAAATGCTATCTACGGAACCGGTTGTCAAATCTGACTTCCAAAATATGAACGTATCCGTATTTAACCTCAGTCTTCATGATTTATATGCAGTTATTAATGCTTCGAGCGGTGTTCAAGCAGATGGTGTTAAATTAAATCTTGAATATGACCTTTCTACGAATAACGCTTATGATATCGTTGCAGGCAAACATAAGCTGATGTTTGAGTTTATTGACCAGGATATTTCAAAAGCAACATATACCAAGACATATTCGTTCATTACAGCAGAGAGTGGCGAAACAGCGCTGACTGAGGGTACTTCTATTCCGCTAACCGTTGAATTCAATGATCCGCAGCTGCTAGAGAAGGTTCAGTCCTTCAAAAACTATAAACTGAATATCTATGATGTTTATGGAGATTCCAAACGTTTGATCGCTACCAAAGACTTGCATTGGTTTGCGCAAGATAACGGATAATTCTGGTACTGCTCCTCTTAATCTAGTATTCTTATTCATAGACAAGCGAAATTGAGAGGAGCAGACTGCTTTGAAATTAAGAATTACCATTTTAATCGCTGCAATCATCGTTGGCTTAGGTATTGTTGTGCAATTGTCGAATGATCGAAATATTAGCGCTGAAGGCGACGTCGTTCCCGGCTCAGTTAACGATCCTGTCGTAACGAAGAGCTACATTGATAAACAGGTTAGCGATTTGGTGAAGGCAGAATTGGCGAAGCAGCAAGGCGGGGTAGATAATACGCAGCTGCAGAAGACACTTGACGAGTTCCGTGCTGAGATCGAACAGAATAAGGGCGGTCAGAAGGTAGAAGTGGTTACCGTTCCTGTTGGTAAGCGACTCGTGGCGAAGGATGGAGCAGAATTCATCGTTCGTGCAGGTAAGGCAATGGCTTACAGTACAGACAGCAATGGAATTTCTGACCTAACTGACGGTAAAGACATTACGAATGGCAAGCCTGTGCCGAATAATCACCTAATTCTGTTTCCGCGGGGCGGACGTGGCGTTACGGCACAAGTCGGACAGAAAAGCGCTTTGACCGTGCTCGTTCGCGGCGATTATGAGATGCAAGTCCAGCAGTAGTTATTTTTACCCGATCTGACAACATGTTATCCGCTTCGAATGGTCCGAACCCGCACACAATATAAGCATCCCATTAGGAGGTGCTTAAATAAATGTCCAGAAGTAATCGCAAGGTTGTTCCTGAATGTGCACAAGCGCTGAACCAAATGAAATATGAGATCGCAGCTGAGCTTGGATTAATATCAGGCGGGTATGCAGCTGGTTCTGGGGATACGGAGTTTGCTTCAGAATTAGGCGGTACAAGCGGATCAGGTGCCAGCGGTCATGTGAACTGGGAGCAGATGGCGACGAGAGATGTCGGCTCCATCGGCGGCAGCATGACAAGACGCTTGGTTGCAGAAGCCGAGCGTGTTCTGAAAGGTTTGTGAAGCACGGCGCGTATCCATTGACACAAAGCGACAGTTTCGGTATCATACTGTTTTAGAGAGTAATTAATGAGACCTTTTCCGTCATTGGAAAAGGTTCATTTTTTGGAATCGAAACGTTCAGCGTTAGATCCCGTATGGGACAAACGATTTCTTATAGAGTCCCAGCAAATTGTGCATTATATGCATCATACTTAACAATTTTGAAAGCTGTAGGAGGTTGAGATTAGATGTCACTTAAAGGACGTCATTTGTTCACATCGGAGTCCGTTACTGAAGGCCATCCGGATAAGATATGTGACCAAATTTCCGATGCGGTATTGGATGCCTTTCTTGAGGTAGATCCTTACGCGCGCGTAGCATGTGAAGTATCCGTTGCAACAGGTTTGGTACTTGTTATTGGTGAGATCAGCACGAAAGCGGATTATGTCGATATCCCGTCGATCGTTCGCCGTACAATCAAGGAAATTGGTTATACGCGTGCAAAATACGGCTTTGACTCCAGCACTTGTGCCGTTCTTACTTCCCTTAATGAACAATCCGCGGACATCGCGCAAGGCGTCAACGCTGCGCTTGAAACCCGTGATGGTGTAGACGTTCGTCAAGAGAACGAAGATATCGGTGCAGGCGACCAAGGCTTGATGTTTGGTTTCGCATCCAACGAAACACCTGAGCTTATGCCCCTTCCAATCGCATTGGCGCACCGCATTTCGCGTCAATTGGCGGAAGTTCGTAAGAACGGTACGCTTGAGTACCTCCGTCCGGACGGTAAGACACAAGTAACAATCGAGTACGTTGACGGCTTGCCGAAACGCGTCGATGCTATAGTTGTTTCGACACAGCACGCGGAAGAAGTTACGCTGGAGCAAATCCAAGCGGACATTCGCAAGCACGTTATCGCACCAGTTGTTCCTGCAGAGTGGCTGGATGAAGAGACTAAATACTTCATCAACCCAACTGGCCGTTTCGTAATCGGCGGACCGCAAGGTGACGCTGGTTTGACTGGCCGTAAGATCATCGTTGATACGTACGGCGGTTACGCTCGTCACGGCGGCGGTGCTTTCTCCGGTAAGGATCCAACTAAAGTTGACCGTTCCGCAGCATACGCAGCACGCTATGTTGCGAAGAACATCGTTGCTGCAGGTCTTGCAGACAAATGCGAAATTCAGCTTGCTTACGCAATCGGCGTAGCAAATCCGGTTTCCATCAACGTGGACACTTATGGCACAGGCAAAGTAGATGAAGAAGTACTTGTTGAAGTGATCAAGAACAACTTCGATCTTCGTCCAGCGGGCATCATCAAGATGCTTGACCTTCGTCGCCCAATTTACAGCAAAACAGCTGCTTACGGTCACTTCGGCCGCACAGACATCGATGCTCCTTGGGAGCGCGTTGACAAAGCGGATAAGCTGAAAGCTGACGCACTGCGCTAATTATAATGAACTGATGAAACCGTCTCTGCTTGCAGGGGCGGTTTTTTTTCATGGGAATTTTGATGTATATGTCTTCATTTCGAAGCGCTCCCAACCGAAAAACATAGTACGAGTGTCTTTAATTGGGGAGTGAATGAGTTTGGTCCGAAATCGTAGATGGATATCTTTCTTAGTGGCAGCATTATTGGTCGTACAATTCACAGTTGGCGGAATCGCGGCCGTACCGTCGCGGGTATTGGCAGCTTCAAGCGGACCTGTTATTTCAAGCTTCTCGCCTTCGAATAATGGGTCGAATGTGCCTACAAACGCGAAGCTGATTTTGACTTTTGATGAAAATGTAAAAAAAGGAACGGGCTCAGCTGCGATCCAAATCCGTAAGCAGCTGGACAACACCGTCGTCGCATCATATGTAGTCGCAAGCGATAGCAAGGTTGCAATTAGCTCTGCCAACCACAGCGTCGTGACGGTTACGCCAACGACTAACACGCTTCAGCTGGACACGAGCTATTATGTGACGATTGACAGCGGTGCATTCGCGAACGAAGGCAATGGAGCTATTTATACAGGGCTATCAAGCGCTGTAGATTGGACGTTCACGACGCTTGCTGGAGCAGATACGGTTCCTCCAGTGTTAGCAAGAACGGCTCCTTTATCACCTATTCCTAATGGTATTTCTGCGGTAGATAGTACGCTAACGATGGTATTTAGTGAGCCTGTGTTCGCAACAAGCGGCAGCATCACGATTACCAATACGGCCAGATCTACCGACAAACAAAGTATTTCTGTCAATTCACCTTATGTGACGGGCAGCGGAACGGATACCATTGTCGTTCAAATGCCGAATGTGCTTAAAGGCAGTACACGGTATGAAGTTAATGTACCAAGCGGTGCTTTTCAGGATGCTTCCGGCAATTCATTCGCTGGCATTGGAACGAATGTATGGCGATTTACGACAACGGTGCCGCCACTTGGTACCGTTACCTTACAGCCTGAGGATAATTCTTATGGAGTACCTGTCGATTCCAACCTGGTGCTTAGTTTTCCAGAGCGAGTGTACGTAAACAGCGCATCACCGTCTAAGACGATTATAATTAAGAAGATCGCTGATAATAGCACGGTTCAATCCATGAACGTGACATCCAGCAACATTACGACTGCTAATGGAAGCGGCGGTACGAATATCATTATCAATCCAACAAGCAATCTAGCGGCGAATACAGGATACTATGTGCTTATTGATGCAGGTGCGTTCATTGATTCATCCAACCAGCAGTATGAAGGGATCTCTGATGCAACAGCTTGGAACTTCACAACGAATGCAAGCAATGATACAACGCCCCCGACATTGCTAGCGAACAGGGAGCCACTTAGCACTCAAGCATCAACAACGGTTAAGCTTGTAATGAATTTCAGTGAGCCAGTCTATCAAGATAGAGGAAATATAACCATTCGCAGTTATCCATCAGGCGCTGAGTTTGCCGCCTATGATGTACGTTCCAGCAATGTAAACGGTGGGGGTACAACAGCAATTACAGTAACAGACAGCACAAAGAGGCTTACCAATGGTCAATCCTATTATGTTGAGATTGACAGTCAAGCTTTCTCTGATTCAAACGGCAACTATTATGCTGGATTAACCAGTCAAACTGGGTGGAAGTTTACAGTAACGACAGACACCGTTCAGCCGTCGATTGTAACATTGACACCTGACAATGAATCAGTTGACGTACCTGTTACAGGAGCTCATTTCGAAGTGCTGTTCAGTGAGCAGATTCAGATTGGAAACACCTCCGGCGTGAAGTTAAAGCAGGTGTCTGGTTCGTTCAGTTCGCCGGTTGATACGACGTTATCCATTGATTCGACGAACAATCGGAAGTTGTTAATCGACGCTACGGGGACGATGGCAACTTCAACTAATTATTATGTGGAGATTGCTTCCGATACCGTTACAGATATGGTAGGTAATAATTTTAACGGCATTCTGAATACCTACCAATGGACATTCCAAACCTCCAGCAGCACGTCTGGTGCCCCTATAGTATCAAAGTTGGAGCTGATTGGCGGTACAAAGGTTGCGATCACGTACAATGAAACCTTGGATTCAAGCGTGGGAGCTACGCCAGTGCCAGCGAATTACTACGTAACCGCGAACGGAAGCAGCCGAGCGGTTACAGCGGTTTCGGTTAGAGGTAAGGTCGTTACGTTGACGCTGCAAGGGACGGTGTCCAACACGCAATCGGTACAAGTCTCGTATTCGCAAGGAGCGACCCCTGTCAAAGATTTAACAGGAACACTGGCGGCGAGCTTCTCAAGTTTGAGTGTAACGAATGTAGTGGATACAACAGCTCCCAAGCAGCTGAGCGGTTCCATAAGCGGAAACATGATTACGCTGGATCTGAGCGAGGAACTTGCAAGCATTAGTACTTATGCGTATACGCAGTTCAGCGTTAAGATTAATGGTTCATCCCGTAGCGTCACGCAAGTCGTTGCAGCTGGCGATACCTTATTTATATCCTACAGCGGCACCGCTGCTACGTCATCGCAAGTGGTCACGCTCTCGTATTCGTCCGGCTCTTATCCAATCCGGGATTTGTCGAACAACGCGCTCGTATCATTCAGCAACTTCGCGATTCAGAACGGGGTTGATACGACATCTCCGGTGCTGCAGTCGGTTACTTCGACAGGTTCGACGATTACTCTCAACTATAATGAAGATCTGGATTCTTCTTATGTTCCGCCGGTCTCATCTTACTATGTGACAGTAAATAGCGTAACGCGATCTATTTCATACATTCGCATCAGCGGTTCCCAGGTACTCATCACTTTAACGTCTGCTGCTTTATCCAGTGAGTCTGTTCTTGTGTCTTACACGGGTGGTTCTCCTTGGCTGAGAGACCTGGGCGGTAACGTTGCTTCTGTATTCAGCGGCAAGCAGGCTAATGCGGATAATTCAACAGGTACAATGGCGCTTAACGGCATGATTGCCAAAGGCGACAGCATCACAATTACATTCGATTCGATCTTGGATACAGCGTATCAACCGGCGACTTCATTGTTTGCGGTGAAGGTTAACGCAGCGGCTCGTCCGGTCTCCTCAGTGTCAGTAAGCGGCTCGACTGTCGTACTGACGCTTTACACGCCGGTAAATGTCGGCGACGTGGTGGCGGTGAGCTACAGCTCGAGCACCGTCGGCATTCGCTCAACGACTGGCGGGACAGCAGCGTCCTTCACGGATAAGACTGCTGCGAATCAGACAACTTGGGATGACAGCTCAAGTGGCGACTACACCTCGGCAACAGGAGGCGGTCTCGGTATCAAGACGTCTGCAGCAACGACGATGTCCGCCGTGTCGCCAGCAGGAAACTCCGTGAACCAGTTTGCACTTACGGCGGAGACGGTCAATAACGCCTACAATACGATTCGCAAGACAGGTGGCATGTTGCCTAGGGTTGTCTTCACCGTACCGAGTACAGAGAAGGCTGCAATGGTTGCACTTCCATTAGCGGCGCTGGAATCCGTGAAGAAGGCGACGCCGAATGCGTCATTCGTGATCGCATACCAGAATGCGACTTATGAAATTCCGCTTAGCGCGCTGAACTATACGCAGCTCGGCCAAATGATGAATGCAGCGAGCGCCGTCGGCCAGCTGGTCGTATCAATAGATACGAACGCAGGCGCGTTGGCAACGCCACTGACGACTCAGCTGAACGGCGCGCGTGTTCAAACGCTCGTTAGTCCGATAAGCTTCGACCTCGCGGTGACCAGCAATGGCCAAACGAAGCATTTTGATGATTTCAGCGGCTTTGTAACCCGTACGATCAAGACTTCCGCGAGCCTAGATGGCAGACAAATCGCGGTTGTATGGCTAGATCCGCAATCCGGCAAAATCTCTTATGCACCGACGCAGGTGACGCAAGAGAACGGCCAAAGCGTCGTGAGCTTCAAGCGCAAAGGCAACAGCGTTTATGCCGTTGTGAAAGGCTCCGTATCCTATACGGATATTACGAAGCACTGGGCTCGCAACGACATCCTTCTGCTAGCAAACAAGTTTATTGTCGAAGGCAATACGCTGACGACCTTTGCTCCGAATAAAGCAATCACGCGCGGCGAATTTGCGATGTTCATCGCGAAGGGACTCGGTCTTACGGGTGACCGCAGCGCAGCGGCGAAGTTCAAGGACGTGAACACGAACACGATCCTTGCCGCTTATATAGGCGCAGCGAGTAAGGCGGGCATTGTCCAAGGGATGACAGACGGTTCTTTCAAGCCGAACAGTCCAGTGACGCGTCAAGAGATGGCATCAATGATGGTCCGTGCAGCAAGCGCTGCCGGTGTCCAAGTCGTCCTGCAGCAAACCACTGCGAATGTGCTGAAGAAGTTTAGTGACCGCAGCAAAATTGGGACATGGGCGCAGACAGACGTGGCGAAGGCAGTTGAGGCAGGCGTCATTAACGGAATGTCGAACGGCGCGTTCGGCGGCAAGAACAATGCAACGCGTGCGGAAGCGGCTGTTATGGTGAAGCGACTGCTGACCTACTTAGAATTTATCAATGTTTAGGTGAATGGAGCTATTCGGTCCTTTGGGATCGGATAGCTTTTTTTTGTCGGTCGAATGATGTCGATAGCATTCTTCTATCACATGTAACTTTCCACTAGTTTCATAGTCTATATATAGAGATAGATTAAGAGATGGGAGAGTTGCGAGAAAAATGCACAGGAATAAGAGTCTTGATAGAAAGCCGCAGCTGCTGCAGCCACAACAGAAGAAGCATGCGAAGCGGCTCCTTGTACTGTCATTAGGAGCGTCATTGCTCATTCAGCCGGTATCCATTCTATTGCCTACATTTGCACACGCAGCGGGCAATGATATAGTAGCGGCAACAACACAAGCACAGCTCGTGCGCCTTGGGGAAGAGATTCTGACAGCAGGCGCGAAACGAGTCGATTATACATGGACAAGCAAGCCTGGCGGAGTATTGTCGAACGTGCATGTCATAGAAGTAGATTTAACGAATCCGTATGTACTGCTTGATGTCATGAATGGCAAGACCGGTTCGGTAACAGGCGTAAGCTCTGTCGGCAATATGGTGAAGAACTCCGGCGCGATAGCCGGTGTGAATGGCGACTACTTCAATACCGCGAGCAGTGGCAAAGGGGCGCCGATTGGTACAGAAGTCACTGGAGGGACATTGGTTTCAAGTCCATCCAAGCTGACGGGGATGTATGCTTTTGCCGTGACGAAGGACCGTAAGCCGCTCATTGATATGTTTGGCTTTGAGGGACAAGTGAAGGCAGGAGACGGCACGACGTTCGCTCTGACCGGCGTTAACAAGGCGGCCTACCGAATGGATCCGGACGATGCGTACAGCCACGTGAATGCGATGTACATCTATACAAGCGCATGGACGCAGACGAGGCCTGATAGCACAGATAGCGCGACGACGCCGACGGAGGTACTCGTGCAGAATGGCGTTGTCACCAAGTTTGCGGACAATAGCATGATCACTGGCGCAATTCCGGCAGACGGCTACATACTGCGTACGCACGGCAAGGCAGCGCAATATGCGCGCGAGCATCTTCAAGTCGGCCAGAAGGTAACGGCTAACTATAACCTGATTGCGCAATCGACTGGGGAGAAGGTAGACCCGAATTCGCTGCAAATGGTAATCGGAGGCCATACCATTCTCGTGGATCAAGGCGCAGCGTCTGCATACTCGCGCAATCCAAGCAGTATCAGTCCAAACAGCGACCGTGCACGTACGGCTGTGGGCTATTCGAAGGATGGCAAGAAAGTCTTTATCATAACGGTTGAGGACAGCACGTCAAGTCAAGGCGTGACACTGCCTGAGCTACAGCAATTGATGGTGCAGTTGAATGTATGGCGCGGCGTCAACCTCGACGGCGGCGGCTCGACGACGATGATTGACCGCCCGCTTGGGGATACAAGCACGCTGCTTGCCTTCCCGACGGAGTATGGCACAACACAGCGTCAAGTGGCGAACGGTCTCGGCGTCTTCACGACCGCGCCAACAGGGCAATTGAAAGGCATCATTGCCAAAGGCAGCAGCGTCCTCTTTATCGGACAGCAGGCGGCATATGATATGACTGCTTACGATTCGTTCTACAATCCGCTCGATCCAAGTACATTAACGAAGAATTGGAATGTGGACGGCGCGCTCGGCACTTTCGCGGGCAATACGTTCACAGCTTCCAAAGCAGGCAAGACGTCTATTACGGTGAAGTCGGGCGCGATTAGCGACAAGCTGCCGGTTGAAATTATCGGGGGCGCACAGATTGCTTCGATGAGCGTGGATCCAAGCGCGGCCGTGCTTGAGGCAGGCATGTCACTTTCCGTTCCGGTTCATGTGACGCTTACGGACGGCCGGAAGCTAACGGTACCGGCGGCATCGCTGCAATGGGAAATGAACGGGTTCACAGGCGCGATGAGCGGCGGCACGCTGAAGATTGGAACGGTGAATGCAGCTGCAAAGGCGGGATATTTGATCGCCCGTTATGACGGTTTTTCTGCGATGGCGGTACTCGCGGCGGGCGCCGACAAAAAATTTGAAGATTTTGAAGCGAAGACCTACCCAATTTCGTTCCAAGGTACGAATGGTGTAATGGGAACTTCTACCGTTGTATCGGGATTGTCAGGCACGAATACGACGAATGTCCTGCAGCTCGCCTATGATTTCACAGGTGGGACCGGTACGAAGGCGGCTTATGCGGTGCTGAACGGCAGCGGACGCAAGGTAGAAGGCAATCCTTCGTCGATGACGCTGGACGTTATGGGTGACAACAGCTTGAACTGGATTCGGGCTGAGTTCATTGACAGCAAAGGCGCAGCCCAATTAGTAACGATTGCAAAACAGGTCGACTGGACGGGATGGAAGAAGATTAAGGTGTCTTTGCCAGCCGATCAGATGGCGTATCCAATTACGCTTAAGCGGCTCTATGTCGCTTCGCTAGCGGACGGTCAGGATGAGCGGGAGCTGACAGGCACGATTGGCTGGGATAATCTATCCTTCCAATACCCTGCGGTTACACCCGAGCCGGAGCGGGTTCCGATTGAGCTGAAGCTCGGTTCCAAGGGCGCGAAGGTAGACGGCAAGGCATACCAACTGGATGTCGCGCCGCTGCTGCTGAATGGGACCACATACCTGCCACTGCGGTTTATATCCGAGGCAATGGGTGCGCAGGTAAGCTGGGATGCGAAGGCGAAGCGCGTATCCGTGCTTCGCGGCGACAAGCTGCTGGAGATGCAGGTAGGCCAAACGGACTTCTTGCTCACAGGCGTACGCAAGCAGTCTGAAGTAGCGCCGATTACGCGCAGCGGACGGACGCTTATTCCAGTTCGTCTCGTGTCCGAGCAGCTGGGTCTGACGGTTAATTGGGAGCAGAAATTGGGCAGGATTACCGTTTCTTAAGATGCCCGCCAGTCTACCGTTATGTGGTATGATAGAATGAGTAGAACTTGTAGAAAGTGGGCCGTAAGAGCATGGATTACCGCATTAACGACATTGATCGTGTAATTAAAAACGCGGTTCTTGTGATGGAGGACAGCAAATATCAAATCTTCGAAATTTGCGAGTCCGCGCGCAAGGAAATGTTTGCCCTAGGCCAAGAGCTGAACCAGGTTATTGCTGAAACAGGAGCCGTTATCGATAAGGTTGATAAGCTGGAGCTGGATTATCGCAGAGCGCGAATCCGCTTGACTGAAGTAAGTCGCGACTTTGTCCGATATAAGGAAGAGGACATTAAAGCGGCCTACGAGAAAGCGACGCAGCTGCAGCTCGATCTCATGGTGTTCAGGGAGAAAGAGACCTACTTGAAGTCTCGCCGCGATGAATTACAGCAGCGTGTGCGGGGCGTAGAGAAGTCGATAGAGCGTGCGGAATCCATCGCTTCGCAAATCAACGTCGTGCTTGAATATTTGTCGGGTGACCTTACGCAGGTCACTCGCATTCTTGAATCGGCTAAGAACAGACAGCAGATTGGTTTGAAAATTATTTTGGCACAGGAAGAAGAGCGCAAGCGGATTGCTAGAGAGATTCATGACGGTCCTGCCCAGTCGCTCGCCAATATAGTTCTTAGGACGGAAATTGCGGAAAGAATGCTGGTTAAGCAGGAATTTCAAATCGTCCAGGAAGAATTAATAGATTTGAAGAGTCAAGTGCGCTCCGGCATCGAAGAAATTCGCAAAATCATTTTCAATCTGCGACCTATGGCTTTAGATGATCTGGGACTTGTGCCAACACTTCGCAAATATATTCAAGATTTTGAGGAAAAAAGTAAAATTCGCGCGATGTTCGATACGATCGGCAAGGAAATTCGACTTCCATCGGCAATGGAAGCGGGGATCTTCCGCATGGTCCAGGAAGCATTCACGAATGCGTTCAAGCATGCGAACCCATCCTTCGTCTCGCTCGAGGTTACGTATCAAGGCCAAATGATGAAGATTGTCGTGAAAGATAACGGTGTAGGTTTCAATGTCGATGCGTTGGAGTCGCAGGTAAGCGACAGTAACCACTTCGGGCTGATTGGCATGCGCGAGCGGGTTGAACTGCTCGATGGAAGGATGGAGATTGAGTCCAAGATTGATAATGGCACCAAAATTATTATTCATATCCCGATAAATCCGGATCAAAGAAAGGAGTAATTGACGATGGAAATCAATGCTGTAAACGGCAAACGCAAAATTAAAGTATTGATAGCTGATGACCACCAGCTATTCCGCGAAGGCTTAAAGCGGATTCTAAATATGGAAGAAGATCTTGAAGTCATCGGCGAGTGCAATGACGGCATCCAAGTGCTCGAATTCTGCAACCAGAACAAGCCGGAAGTCGTCCTGATGGATATTAATATGCCGATTGAGAATGGGGTCGTTGCAACGGAACGGCTGCGGGATATTTTCCCAGAGGTCAAGGTTATTATTCTATCTATCCATGATGATGAAAGCTACGTTTTCGAGACGCTTCGCAAAGGTGCAAGCGGCTATCTGCTCAAGGATATGGAGGCAGAGGCGCTGGCAAATGCCATTCGTTCAGTTGTGAGCGGTTACGCGTACATCCATCCGAAGGTAACGGGCAAGCTGATTAATCAGCTGCGCCGCATGACGTACCTCGATGAGATCGGCGCAACTTCAGGAGCGGCTGCAACACGTGAGGCTGGCGTGAAGTTTATCGCAGGCGAGAATAACCCGCTAACACGCCGTGAAGCTGAAGTGCTTCGTCTCATGGCAGAGGGCAAGAGCAACAAGATGATTGGCGAGTTCCTGTTTATTAGCGAGAAAACGGTTAAAAACCATGTCAGCAGCATTTTGCAGAAGATGGAAGTGGATGACCGTACGCAAGCAGTTATTAATTCCATCAAATTTGGCTGGGTCACGCTATAATTCGATGCATACATAGTAACGTAAAGAAGCTTCCGCTTGATGGCGGGAGCTTTTTGTATGTCATCTTCAAAAAAGTTTGTGCGAAGTGCAGGGGTAAGCGAGGGCACAATCGTCTATTGTAGGTGAGAGGGGGGAGAGAGATTCGGGACGAAGCGTTAATTGCACAAATTCGAAATGGGGACCAGGAGGCGTACAGCGAGCTTGTAGCGCAGTACCGGGACGAGCTGTACCGGCTAATCTGGAGCGTGCTGCGGGATACGGCAGATGCGGAGGATACGCTGCAGGAAGCATTCGTCCGAATCTACCTCTCCCTCGGGAACTATCGGGGTGAAGGATTCAAGACGTGGGCAGCGCGGATAGCGGTTAATCTTGCGATTGACTGCAAACGGAGCAATGCCCGCAAGACGGAGCTGCTCCAGCGTGAAGCTGCAGCAAGTACCGAAACGCCGGCGGTTCAGCTTCATGCGCTGCCTGCCGAGACGGAGGTATTGAAGCGAGATCGCAGGCGACGAGTGAGGGCGTTGGTCGGCGCGATGCCGGAAGGATATCGCAGCATTGTACGCTCGTATTTCCTGGAAGATCGGCCGCAGAAGGAAATTGCAGAGAGGGAGCAGCTGCAGATTAAGAGTGTCGAATCGAAGTTGTACCGCGCGAAACAATGGATGCGCAAGCATTGGAAGGAGGAGGATTTGGAATGAACCATCGGGACGAAACGAACTTGCGAGATTACGCGGAGGATAGACTGCAGGAGCAAGAGAGGCTTGAGACGGAGATGCATCTGGCAGAGTGCGAGCAGTGCTTGATGCGGTATATGGATTTGCTATCGAATGTGGATGCGGATGCAGGTGGCCCGCAGGTGGAGCATCTAAGCGAGCAGGCTGCGAATGCAATCACAATGCGAGTCATGGAACAGGTAAGAGCGTTAGAGCCAAGACTTGTAACGACTCCTGAGGTAGAGCTTGCGGCAGTCCAATCCCCTCCTCAGCAAAATGCAGGCGAGGCAGAGGTTCAGCGGCGCAAGAAGACGAGCAGAGGAAGTCGCAAACAGACGCTCATTCATTATCTCATTGCGGTGTGCGTCATGCTGCTGCTCATGTCGACAGGAGTATTCCAGAAGCTTGCTGACCAGCCCGAGCATTGGGAGGAGCAGCAGCTTAGTAAGCAAGATACGGTAACGACCTCCATCATGGAACGGACATCTGCCGTTATTGATGCGATGGTCGAGAAGCCGAACAAATAATCAATTATATAAGTAAAGGAGAGAGCGTTGTGGTCAAAAATCCAGTGCTGACCTTGTTTCTAGGCTTTCTGCCGGGCATCGGGCATTTCAATGTCGGTCGCCCGGGACGAGGGATGCTGTACCTTCTATTATGCATTGGCTTCTTATTCTTCGCGATTATAGCAGGATCCGCCGATGAGGAAGGCTTTCTCTTCATGGGGCTATTCTTCTCCGCGGTAACCTGGATCATTAATTTCTTGGATCTCATTATCTATCTCATCCGTCATAGCGGAGGCAATCGAGCAATTACAGCCCCGCCGGCTCATCCGATGTATGTCTCGGACCAGATGGATAGCGTGATGTATACCTCCTCCCCATCCCCGTCCCCTGAGGAGATGGAGAACAGGTCCAGAGAGAAATTTTATACGATTCTGTTGTCGTTTATTCCAGGGCTTGGCCATTTGCAGCTGGGGCTTATGCAGCGGGGGCTGAATCTGATGATTGGTTTCTTCGGCTTGTTCGCGATGATCGTCTTTATAGCAATCTGGGCGGATCAGCCAGGCTTCCTGACCTTCCTCATTGCACTGCCGATTATTTGGATCTTCGGCATGTTTGATGCGATTCGACTTGTGCAATTGAAGCAGTCGGGCGTGACGCTGCAGGATAAGTCCGTCCTCGAGGATTGGGAGGAGCACCGCCAAGGGGGCAAGCGCAGCAAATGGCTCTCGACGGTACTCTCGATTATGCCGGGAGCGGGTCACATGTATCTCGGTCTGCAAAAAAGAGGGCTTCAGCTCATGGCAGGCTTCCTCTTGTCGATCTATCTTCTCGACGTGCTGCACCTGTCGTTGTTTCTGTTTATCGTACCGATTCTTTGGTGCTTCTCTTTCTTTGACGCGTTGCAGCAGCAATCCCGTCTGAACAGCGGGGAAGGGCAGCTTGAGGATGTGCCGATAGTCGACTGGCTTATTCATCAGCAGAAATGGCTCGGAATCGGACTTATGGCGCTTGGACTATACTATCTCGCCGATCGGATACTGCTCGATTATGTGCAGCGATTCTGGGACTGGCAGCTCTCTTCGAGCATTCGCTACTATTTCAAGACTGGACTGACCGCATTGCTGCTTATCGGAGCGGGCGTTAAGCTGCTCACTGGCAAGAAAGAGGTGAAGCCGGAATGAGACAATGGCGTGTAGGAACTTGGTCGATGGGGACAGCTCTCATTGCGATGGGCGTCATGCTGATGGCTTCCACTCTTGGCGGGGTTAAGTGGCTGGACCAGAGCATTGTCTGGTGGCCCATGCTGCTTATTTTACTCGGAATTGAGATCGTCATCTATCTATGGCGCGGCAAATCCGAACAGCAGGCAGTGATTCTTCGATATGACTTGTTCAGCATTATCGTCGTAGCGGCGCTGGGCGGATGTTGTCTGGTGTTTACGACAGTAAGCGCATCTGGGTTGCTCGATGAGGTGCGTGGCAGCATCGGCGCGCAGCAGGTTCGTGTAGAGGCCAAAGCGGTGTCGGAGCCAATTGCTTCTGACGTGAAACGGATCGTGGTACAAGGCGAGAGTTACTGGAACGGCCGTGTTCATCTCGATGCCGACGGCAGCGGCAGCAGTCAGGTTCAAGCGTTCGGTGGTTGCCGATTTGAGCTTCAGAAGGATGCTGCGGCGCCTGGATCACCGGAGCTGGTCGAGACGCGACAGGTAGGAGATGCGCTGTACGTAACGGTGAAACAGCCTTCGGAGGAACGGCATATGCTGAACGATGGTACGCCGTCATGCGATCTTACGATTGTGCTGCCGCGCGAGAAGGCGGTTAGCATTAGGCAAGGGTCAGGGATGATGATGCCGCCGGGACCTAGTCTGCCGAAGGGATGGCAAGTCATACAGTAGTATTTTTAGGCTGACAGGCAAGCCCCTTTTTGCGACTTGTCCGTGAATGTCCGTCACCCATGGGCGCTTCGCGGCATATGATGTCACAAAAAAGGAGGTGGCTGCCTTGATTCCAGTACTATTATGGATCTTCGGTTGTTACGCCTTGGCAGCGGCTGCCGTCCATGCCGCATACGCGCTTACCTGGAAGCGACAGCGTAATGTGCAGCATTACGTGCTAATCGCGGGTAACCACCAGCTGCAGATGGAGTGGTATATGCGATCGCTTAGGCGGTTCTCTCGTTTTACCGGCACAGAAGTGAAAGTGACTGTCGTTGAGCGCGGTTCGCATGATGATACGCTGGGCATCGCGAGGTGCTTTGCAAGAATGGGCATGAATGTCGATTTTCACTCCGCTACCTTGCAGAATGAGTATACCGGCACTGTGATGGAGACACGCGGAAGGTTCGCATCTGTAAAAGGGCGTGCGGCTACGGTGACAGCCGACGAGCGTAGTGGGAAGGAAGCATTGCGTGCTGGCGATCCACAACAAACCGTACAGAAGATCGTAACGAATGGGCAAAAGCCTGATGCAAGTCTCGGGCACAGACCTTCAAAATGGCAACGCTTCCGTGTGAGCCTCTGGAAATCGCGCAAGCCGCGAGCGAAGAAGCAGTCTGCTTCCGTTGAACCGACGAATCTGTTATGGATGCTCCAGGCTGAAGGCATTGTTTCTGCGAAGGAACATGCGGTATTAATTGATCTGCGAGATCCGGCGGACTTGTCGAAGCTGCCGTATTGACGGAAGAGATGCGGGAAGACCCTGCGCTGTTCTTACAAGGGATTGCAGTGCCGCGGAGGTCGATGTATAATCGTAACAACTGAATATCCGGACGAGTGAAGCACACCCGTAGAAGCTGCCTTTGGCAGTTTTGGGGTGTGCTTTTTTGTTGTGCGGATTTGAGGGAAGGGGGCTGGAGCTAGTGGTTAGGAGTGATACTTGGGAACGTACAAGCGTACGAGCGTGAAATAGATAGCTGCAACTTAAGTTTGCCGCCGAATTGGAAAACAGTAAACCAGAGAGATAGTGGTTTGAGCGAGCGGAGAAGGGAGAGGTGGTTATGGTATGCAGGTTGTTGTGTATGCGGTATTGGCACAGGGGCAATCGTGGGCTAGTTGGTCCGTAGCGCCTGAGGTGGATTATGCTTACTTGCTGGAAAGCGGATATAGGGAGGTAGCTGAGCAGGTAGCCCAGCAATGGAGCGCTGCGACAGATCGGAGTGGAGGAGTCCGTTTTGAGGAAAAGGCTGGTTATGCGCATGCTGTTATGGCGTGGTCAGCTCCGATACCGTTAGGGCACGCTGCGCAAGTTTCAGCGAGGTGGTCCGGCAAAGCTCGGGACGAGCATGGTCTGCGCGAGGAATTAACGCGCCTTGTTCAGGAAGCATGGGCATTCGATGTCCGCTTAGGCTTGCCGATTCAGGAGCGGGAGGTTGCCCATGCGGTTCGGGTTGTTGCGTCCGGAGGTACGGCGGACGCGGCGGAGCTGGCTGCGCGAGCTTGCCGCGCAGCTTCGCTCTTGCAGGGCCGAGCGCTGCTCAGCAGCGAAGCGCTCGCCCTGCTTGGGGCCGCAGGCGCGGCCGAGCCGGCCGGCGCAGCGCCGCAGCCGTGGAGCGCGGCAGCCCCCGCGCTCCAGCTGGCCGCGCTGCTCGGCCTGCTGCGCCTAGGCGGCGCAGTCGCCCCGGAGCCGCAGCCCCGGCTGCTCCGGTGGCGTGCGGCGCTAGGCGCAAGGCCGCGCCTGCGGCTCCGCTGCCAGCGCTGCGGCAGCGGCACGGCGCGAATGCGCCGCACTCCATGCGCGGGATGCGGCCGCGCATGCGCGTACTGCGAGGCGTGCCTCACCATGGGCCGCAGCCGTGAGTGCGGCCTGCTCATCCTTGGCACGCCAAGTCTGCAGGTGCGCAGCGCCGCCATCGTGCCAAGCGCTACCCTCGCGCCAAGTGCATCCTGGGCACTAAGCTCTGCCCAGGCCGAGGCTGCAGCCGCGGCGCTGCGTTACATGGCGGGACCGCCTACCCGCCACCCAAGTGCTCCGCGCAAATTCCTGCTCTGGGCAGTCACCGGAGCGGGCAAGACCGAAATGATCTTCCCGCTTATTGAAGCTGCAATTCAGCGAGGGGGAAGGGCGTTAATCGCAACTCCGCGCCGTGATGTTGTTCTGGAACTAGATCCACGAATTCGCAAAGCATTCCCTGCCGCGGCTGTAGTCACCTTGTACGGCGGGAGCAACCAGCGCTGGGACCAGGGCGAGATTACGATCGCCACGACACACCAATTGTTCCGTTTTCAACATGGATTTGATCTGGTCGTAATCGATGAGATCGACGCTTTTCCTTATCATAACGATTCAATGCTCCAGTATGCCGCCGATAAGGTATGCAAGCCTGACGGGGTGAACGTGCTGTTGTCGGCAACACCGCCAGCAGACCTTCGCAGCGCGGCAAAGAAAGGCCGTCTTGCGCATGCACGCGTGCCTGTGAGGTTTCATCGGCATCCGCTTCCGGTGCCTAAGCAGCATAGCATCCCGCCTGTGCATAAACTTCTAGGCGGGCGCCGCTTCCCGAGGAAGCTTGTCCAATCGATTCAACGTTCGCTTGATCGCGGCGCTCAGCTGTTCTTGTTTGTTCAGCAGATTCGTGAGGTCGAGCCGCTTGTTCGCATGCTCCGAACCAGCTTTCCTGGTATTGTCATTGAAGGCACTTCATCCAAAGACGATGATCGTGCAAAGAAAGTTACTCGCTTTCGGGAACGAGCGATTCGGCTGCTTGTTACGACTACGATACTCGAGCGCGGTGTCACAATACCGAAGATCGATGTGTATATTCTTGATGCGGATGGCAAGCTGTTTGACGATGCTTCGCTTATCCAGATGGCAGGCCGAGCGGGGAGGTCCAGCGACGACCCTGCGGGCATGGTCTACTTCTTCGGTTCCTCCCGTACGCGATCGCAGCAGTCCGCTATCCGGCAAATTAAAACCATGAACCGAATCGCACGCCGCAAAGGTTTCCTACTATCCCGCAAGGAAAGGAGCTGATTGTCTTCATGTCCAGTGTTAGCTCTCCCGTCTCCCCCAATGTGTTGCCCATCACCATCCCTGCCAAGCTCCGATCGATCATGACTGCAATGCGGCAGTCGGTTCAGCTGCTTACCACTGCCTCCAGCGTTTGCCTAATCTGCAGTAACGCAGACAGCAGACCGCGTCATCCGAAATTCCCCTCACTGTGCGCGCCTTGTTTTCGCCAAATCCCGTGGATTACCCGAATGGCTTGCATGGTTTGCGGCCGCCCCGAGTATTGTCCAGATTGCTCCCGCCGCAGCGATGCAGCTTTTCTCTGCAACCGTTCGGCTGTGCGATACGATGCTCGCATTCGGGAATGGCTCGCGCTCTATAAGTATAGGGGACACGAAGCGCTCGCTCCATTGTTTGGCGAGATGCTGGCAGCTGCTTATCGCGGTCTATCGAAGGAGCTTCCTCCCCGGGAAGCCCGTGTTGAATCGCTTCCTCCAATTGATGCGATTATTCCGGTTCCCGTAAGCAGCGAGCGCCTGGCAGAGCGCGAGTTTAATCAAGCGGAGCGACTTGGCGCTTACCTCGCGGCAAACGTACAGACTCCGCTTCATCCCATTTTGAAGAGAACACGCCATAGCTCTAAGCAGAGCTACAAGACCAGAGGAGCGCGCTTGCGTGATACGAATAATCTCTTTGCAGCAGACCCAGCGCTCACCTCGAGCATGCTATTAGAGTTAAACCAAACCCATATCCGCCTCGTTATCGTCGATGATATATATACAACTGGAAGTACGGCGAATGCTTGCGCAGTTGCAATCGCAGAAGAAATTCGAAGGCACAAGCCGACCGCTGTCGTGGAACTCTACATTCTTACGTTGGCGCGCTCATAGGACAATAGAATCATTTTTAGTACATAACGAACTAATCCTGCTAAAAGTTGGTGAAAAAGGTGGTGAAATTTGTCCTTTTATGAGTTAATATGAAGTCACCAATGGATGAATGAAGGGAGCAGTGAACGATGGATCTCGGTAATTGCCCTCGCTGCGGAAAGCTGTTTGCCAAAAACTTTCGTGATGTTTGCGGAAATTGTATAAAAGATATTGATCATGAATATACCTTATGCTCCGACTACCTTCGCAAAAATAAGGGTACCGATATTAATGAGCTCGCTGATGCAACCGAAGTTTCCATCAAGCAGATTACGAAGTTTATTCGTGAGGGCCGGATTTCGCTAGTGAATGCTCCGAACTTGATGTATCCTTGCGAGATGTGCGGTGTTTTGATTCGTGATCATACGAAGTGTGATAGTTGTAGAGCCAAGCTGCTGACGGAAGTAAACAAGTATCGCTCGACTCAGACTTCAACTTCTACCAAAGCCCCTGAAAAAACACCATCCTCCGCTGCTTCTGCCTACCGGAATTTGGACAGAGGCGAATGATTGCGGTTTCCTTTGCATTTCCTATAAAATATTAACGTAATGTGCCGATAATACTCTTAGATAGAGTTATCGGCTTTTTTATATGTTTTGGAGGGATTATGATGAAGATCAATCAGACGCAGCGGATTAATGCGGTAAATCCATATCAGAAACAGAACGACTTGCAGACAGGAGCTTCTAACCGCAAGCGCAAGACAGACGAGGTGCAAATTTCAGCAGAGGCGCAAGAGATGCTATCTAGCAGCCGTGTAAGCAGCGCCGACCGCAGCCAGCTGATAGACAACTTGAAGCAATCGGTTAACTCCGGCACTTATCACGTGGAATCCGGCAAGATCGCTGAGAAGCTGCTTCCTTTTTTGAAAAATTAACGACAAGATAGGTGAGCCTCGTGAATGTAGAAACAATTATCGCAACGCTTGAGCAGCAGGCTGATGTGTATGGTCAACTACTTGCTCTGGCGAATGAAAAAACACCTTATCTTGTAAATAACCAAGTGGAGCAGCTGAATATGGCGCTTCAGAAGGAACGGAAGTTAGTGAAGGCGGCAGATGATCTGGAGCAGCAGCGTATGAGGCTGTGCGGCCAATACTTTACGAGTCTCGGGATGCTTCGCTATAAAGGCGGCAAGATCAGCGAGATGATCCGTACCGTGACATCGCCACGCGAGAAGCAGCAGCTAACTGACCTGCATCACACGTTAACGAGCCTACTGGAAGATCTGCAGAGAGTAAGTGGGCTTAATCAGCAGCTTATTCAGCAGTCTCTTAAATTTATAGATTATTCCATCGATTTGATGGTGGAAGACCCGAACAGTGATGTTGTTTATCAGCATCCCCATAGTCAAGGTTATAACACCAATGTGCGATCTGGTATTTTCAATACAAGAGGATAGGGAGTGAACTAAGGCATGACGTCTTCTTTCATGGGGATCGAAACGGCGAAGAGAAGTTTGTTTACACAGACTGCCGCATTGAATACAACAGGGCATAACATTTCAAATGCCAATACAGCGGGCTATTCCAGACAAGTTGTCAATATGACGGCTGCTAGACCGATGGAGTATCCCGGGATGCAGCGTTCAAGTACACCGGGACAAATCGGTACAGGTGTCGAATTTCAATCGATTACTCGCATTCGTCAATCATTCTTAGACGATCAATTCCGAAACCAGAATAAATCGCTAGGCAGCTGGGAAGTACAAGCAAGCACATTGGACAAGCTTCAAAGTATTGTGAACGAACCCTCAGATTCTGGACTGCGGACGGTTATGGACAACTTTTGGAAGTCATGGTCAGATCTTAGCAAAGATCCTGAGAACGTAACCGGACGTAAAATCGTTCGTGAAAATGCGATGGCTCTCACCGATGCCTTTAATCAAATGAGCAAGCAGTTGAACGATTTTAACAATGACCTGACGTCTAACATTCAAGTTAAAGTGAGCGAAATTAATTCGACGATCTCCACAATCTCCAGCTTGAACGTAGAAATCGAACGGGTCGAAGGTTTAGGTAATGATGCGAACGATCTCAGAGATCAACGCGACCTGTTAACGGATAATTTGTCTAAAATCGTGAACATCAATGTGACGAATACGCCACAAGGCTATGACATTTCGATGGGCAACGTTTCACTAGTTTCCGGCGCTACAGCAACTCCAACCACCTTAGAGGATTTGACAGCGGCGTATGGTACCGGGGACGGAACAGGTGACTTAAACGACGGCGAAGTATTCGGTATGTTTGTATCACAGAAGAAATACGTTGGAGATTATATGAAGCAGTTGGATACACTTGCGAATACCATTGCTAATGGTAATTTGTCTGTAACTATTCCAGCAGGATCCGTTTTGCCTACTGGTTCTGTTTTCGACGGTGTAGATTATTCAGGCGTTGTTAATTCAGATGTTACCGTGAACGTCGCGGGTCTGAATGGATTATATCGACTTGGCTATACCTTTGAAACTCCTGCTCAATCAGGTAGGGATTTCTTCACATCTACTAACGGCTCAATTACAGCTTCAAGCATTCAACTGAATCCCGATCTGGCCAATGATTCCGGCTTAATTGCGACATCGCTACGGACTACAGGAACTGGTGCGAACGAAGTTGCGGTTAAAGGTAATAATACGATGGCATTATTGATGGCGAATCTCAAAGACACCTCGTTCTCCTTTACTTCAAGCACAAATGGAGTCCAGAGTGGAACGATTGACGATTATTTCCAATCTTTTGTCGGACAACTCGGCGTTCAAGGGCAAGAGGCACAGCGACAGTATGATAACCAGCAGAATCTTGTTCAACAAGTGGATGCTAGTCGCCAATCGGTGAGCGGAGTATCGCTCGATGAAGAAATGTCTAATTTGATTAAATTTCAGCACGCATACGGAGCAGCTTCACGCTTTATGACAACCTACGATCAGATTCTAGATAAGCTTATTAATGGGACAGGTCAAGTCGGTCGCTAACCGGAAGAGGAGGCAATTAAATGGCATTAAGAATCACTCAAGGCATGATGCATTCGCAATTGCTTAGTAACGTCAATAATAATCTGCAACGTATGAACGTTGGGCAGAATGTACTTGCAACAGGACTCAAAATCAACAAGCCTTCTGATGATCCAGTCGGTATTACATATGCGCTGCGTTATCGCAGTGAGCTCTCCATAAATGAGCAGTATCAGAAGAATGTGGACTCCGCGAAGTCATTTGTTGATTACACGGATACCATTCTAAGCCAACTGACGGATACGCTGCAGCGTGCCACCGAGATTACGAATCAAGGCGTAAACGGAACAAACCCACAGACAGCTCTGGATGCGATTTCTGCAGAGATGGGAACGATTTATGACCAAGTCGTAACGATTGCTAATGATAAATATAACGGCAAATCGATTTTCAATGGACAACTTACAGATCAAACTCCATACACATCTGCAAATGCAGCGTATGAGCAAACGGATACCCAATCCATCAACTATACATTTGCGGCAGGCGTTACGGTTCCCATTAATGTGACGGGCAATGAAGTGTTTGGCGAGGCCAACCCAGCTCCTCCAGCTCCCGAAACGAACCCAGATAACCTATTTTCAGTGTTAAAAGGGCTGCAGAATGCTTTCTCGTCAGGCGATCAGGAGAAGGCGCGAGACTTGATGAATCAGCTTAGCAGCAGAATGGATAAAATATTAAATGTCCGATCAGAAGTAGGGGCAAGATCGAACCGTATTGATCTGATGGCTAATCGCCTTGACGATATGAACACCAATATTACGGCACTTGATTCCAAGGTAGAAGACGCGGATATGGCAGAGACGATTACGAAACTGCAAGAAGATCAGAATGTGTATCAGGCCTCTCTTTCCGTTGGGGCTAAGATTATCCAGCCGAGCCTGATGGACTACTTAAGATAATCCAAAGCGGGTGATTCGACTATGAACTTATCTAAGGTGTCTATTCAACAAACCTTCGGGCAAATTGCCATACAGACACAGAATGCTAGTCAAGAGATGCATTCGCAAGCTGCGGAGCTGTCTATTAAACAGCCACCTGGAACACTTGAAATCAATTCGCCACCTGGTGATTTGAACATCGATTCTTCGGCTGCCTGGTCGGCACTTGGGAAAGGGCCCAATCTAGAGTGGATGTCGATGATCTATAGCCAGAGCAAAGGCATCGCGCTTCAGGGAATCGCTCGAATCGTATCGGAGGGGCATCGCATGGCTCAGATTACGAATCCGCAGAATCCATTTGCTGAGATTGCGAAGCAGAATTACCGTGCGCCAAATCCGGTTCAGTATACGACAGCACCCTCCTACACAAATGTGAAAATCAATTATCAGGCTCATCCTGCAGAAGTTACAGGTGTGCCGCATCCAGTTGAATTGCAAGCTTCCTCTCCTCAATTGGATGTTCAATATAATCCCGGTTCAGTTAACATCTACATGAAACAGCAGAATAGTATTGATATTCAAGCGAGTCAATATGATTGGTACAAATAATACAAAGAGATGCTATAGCACATGCTATAGCATTATCTCGTTTGAGGGGGCTTTTTACTTGCTAAATTTTTTGCAGGATAAAGTGTTTCAATTAAATGGCACTATACTTGGTTTCGATCAATGCAATGAGTTTGCTATATCTGTGGTGGAAGAGAATGATCATTTTGCTTATTTGCGAAGCGTTAATCAGGAAGGTGTTGAGTTTCTAGTCGTCTCCCCGTTCTCGTTTTATCCGGACTATTGGGTTGAGTTAGAGGAGAAGGATAATCAGCTTCTGGGCATTCAAGCTCCTGAAGACGTCTGCATTCTGTCGATCGTAACAATCAATGAGCCTTTCCATGCATCTACAATCAATTTGCTTGCTCCGATTATTCTGAATGTGAAGAATGAACAAGGGAAACAGACAGTCCTTCCACCGAAGCGTAAATACAGTACGGTGGAACCGCTCTTTAAAGCAGAATCAGTGGGAAGTGGTGAATAGATATGCTTATATTGAGCCGGAAAAAAGGTCAGTCCATCATCATCAATAACGATATCGAGATCTTTATCTCTGCGATTGATGGGGATCAGGTTAAGGTTGGCATTAATGCGCCGATCGAGGTTAGTATACTGCGTAAAGAAGTATACGAAGCTGTGCAAGCAAGCAATAAGCAAGCAATGCAAACTCAGGTAAATCTGAATGACTTGAAAAAGCTCTCAAGCTTAAAGAAAAATTAAGCAGAAGCCTTTTATTCTTTTTTTGAAATCACTCTAAACTTTCATTAAGTTCTTCCGATAAATAATGTGTAAGGCTAACAGCCGGTTCCACATGGAAGTGGAAAACAAACATTCAGGGAGGAAACTTTCAATGATTATCAATCACAACATTAATGCAATGAATGCTCACCGCAACTTGGCATTCAACAACGTTCAACAAGGCAAATCCAGCGAGAAATTGTCTTCCGGTTACCGTATCAACCGTGCAGCAGATGACGCTGCAGGTCTTTCGATCTCCGAGAAAATGCGCGCACAAATCAAATCGCTTAGCCAAGCACAACGTAACACTCAAGACGGTATCTCTCTCGTACAAACAGCTGAGGGCGCGATGAACGAAGTTTCCGACATGCTGACTCGTATGAAAGAGCTTGCTACACAAGCAAACAATGGTACGTACAACGCTACTGACCTGAAAGCAATGGATAACGAGTATCAGAAGCTCGCTACTTCGATCACAACTGATATCGCATCCAACACGAAATTCAACGGTATCACTCTGTTGAACGGTACGAAAGGGACTGTTTCGATTCAAACTGGCGACAACAGCGCTGACGTCGTTGCGATTGACCTGTCGAAAGCAACTATTAGCACTCTGACTTTCACTAACATTTCGACTGCTGCAAGTGCAAAATCCGCGCTGTCTGAAATCGACACTGCAATCGGCACTGTTAACACTGGCCGTTCCGAGCTTGGTGCTGTTCAGAACCAACTCGAGCACCGTTACAATAACACGGCGTCGACAACTGAGAACCTGCAAGCAGCTGAGTCCCGTATCCGTGATACAGACATGGCGAAAGAAATGATGAGCTACTCGAAGTTCAACATTCTGCAGCAAGCTGCTACAGCAATGTTGGCTCAAGCGAACCAAGCACCACAAGGCGTTCTTCAATTGTTGCACTAATTTTAACTGGAAAAAGCCCATTGAAATTTCAATGGGCTTTTTTTTTAATGGAGGGTCTAGATGCTCGTATCTGTCTGTATGATTGTACGAAATGAAGAGGCGAATTTGGAACGGGCATTAACCAGTATTCCTGCATCCTATGAGAAGGTCGTTGTTGATACCGGTTCAACTGACGCAACAGTAGAAATTGCTCAAAGGCTAGGTGCAAAACTAGCAAGCTTTACTTGGATGGACGACTTTGCTGCTGCAAGAAACAACAGTATTTCCCATGCAACAGGCAAATATATTCTAATAATGGATGCAGATGAAGCACTCGATCATGATATTGAGAATCAGATTGAACAATTTATCGCGAAGGAGCCGGACAGCGCTGCCGCGGTTACGATTATAACCACGATTAACGATGAAGCGCATAAACATCGTATGGTTCGCTTCTTCCCGAATAAGCGTGACTTTCAATTTATCGGCATCGTACATGAGATGCTGTATCACCATCGACAACCAGCTCCGTTCCAAACATCGGAGATGATCATATATCACTATGGATATCAGGAAGAACAATATGCGGATGGATCGAAAGTAAGCAAATATGTGGAGCTGTATAATAAACATTTAAGCCATAACCCGAAAGACGGTTATATGTTATATCAGTTAGGGAAGCTGTACCACTCCAATAAGGAGCTGGACAAGGCCCTCGACGCCTTTGAGCGGTGTCTTGCTGTAAATGAAAGGGGGCAGCTGTACTACCCTGTCATGCTTGTTATGCTGGGCTACACGCTAAAGGAAATTGGACAAAGTGCGCTAGCTGAAGAGTTGCTAAGTGCTGTGCAGACAGACTATCCGCAATTTCCAGATATGCCATTCTTGCTTGGATTGTTGGCTATGGACACAGGTAAGATTGCCGAAATTGAATCTAACTTCTTGAAAGCTCTAGCGATAGGGGATACATCGAAGTATACGTCTGTTGATGGTGTAGGTTCATATAAGGCGGAATATAATCTGGCTGTTTATTATGAAATTACGGGAAATACGGCGAAGGCGCTTCATTATTATAGATCTTCTGCTGCATCGAACTATGTGCCAGCACAAGAAAGGTTAAATCAATTGGCTTTACGGCAATAAATTCACAAACCCTCTAAAAATTAGGAGCGGAAAGTTCGATATTACTGGTAGAGAACTTTATATAAGGGGTGTAGGTCGTGGAAATAAACAAAGCCAATCAAGTGGGGTACGTACCCACAGCTAAGCAGACTTCGGATATCGCTGCCGCATCTGGTGCGAACACGAATTTGCTTCCGACAACGCAAGATCTGAAGCAAAAATCAGATTCCGATCTCACGATTTCAGAACGCGTCGTTATGAAGGCTGTGGAGAAAGCGAATAAAGTACGTGCGGGCATGGAGAGTAATGTCGAATACAGCGTGCATAAGCCGTCAGGAGACATTGTTGTCAAAGTGTTGAAGAAGGATACGAAAGAAGTCATTCATGAGTATCCGAATGAGAAACTGTTAGATTTAATCGATAAACTTCAGGAAATTAACGGTAGAGTCGTCGATGAAAAGAGGTAGAAACAGATGAATGCCAGGCCCCAGGATATTTACGCGAGGACTCAAGTCAATACGGCTCATCCAGGTGATCTTACATTGATGCTCTATAACGGATGTCTTAAATTTATTAAACAGGCTAGGGAGCATCTCGAGAATAAAAATATTGAAGCGAGAAATACCAACATTAAGCGTGCGCTCGATATTATCGAAGAGCTTCAAGCTACGCTGAATATGCAATATGATATTTCTCGCAATCTGTTTAGCTTGTATGCTTTTATTAAGGACAAGCTGATTGAAGCGAACATGCGTATGAGCAAAGAAAGTCTTCAAGTTGCTTTTGAGATGACTGAGGAGCTTCGCGATACATGGGCACAAGCGCTTAAACAAGTGAAGAGTCAGGGTGCAAAATGAATGCAGTGGATTCCGTACAAGAGTTAATTCTGCGGTTGAAGTCAACTGCTCTGGAAATTTTGCAGCTGGATTTGAGCAATGAATCCGCTATTGAAAGATTGGAGCAGCTTCAAACGGTTCAATCTCTAACGAGAGGGCGAATTGACGAGTTGTGCAACAGCGGCGGTATGCCTATTGATAAACGGAGTTTGAGAGAGCCGATTATTGAATGTGTCGAAATGGAAAGACAAATTGCAGAGAAGCTATCAGAACAACGCGGAGTTTTGAACGGGCATATAAGTCAATTTAAGAAAGCTGAGATGGCGCGCAGCAAGTACCAGACGACTTATATGCAGGCGGAAGGATATTTTCTGGATGAACATCAATAAAATGGCTTACAAATGACCCCTGCCGGCCTGCTAGCCGGTAAGGGGTTCATTTGTTAAAGCTAGGAGGAACGATTACGATGCTTTTATCCCTTTGTATGATCGTAAAGAATGAAGAGCTCACATTAGCACGATGCCTTGACAGCGTTAAGGGGCTAGTGGACGAGATCATTATTGTCGATACTGGATCAACGGATACCACGAAAGAAATAGCACTCCGGTATACGTCTAATCTCTATGATTATACGTGGACGAAAGATTTTTCCGCCGCACGGAACGAATCCTTACGGAAAGCGACAGGGAAATGGATTCTTGTACTAGATGCCGATGAGTTTGTTGAGCAAGTGAATCATGACAATCTGAGAAATGCGATCTCCAAAGTCGACACCAGCATGCCTCAAGGATATTTGCTGACAATTATGAATATGACAGGTCAGAATGAAGAGAACATGAGCGGTTTGCTGCAGTCCTCAGCTGCCAGACTGTTCCCCAATTCTCCGGACCTTTACTATACAAGACCGATTCATGAGCAATTGACTTATAGACATGGTGAAGTTGAATGTATTCCGATGGAATTCACTATTTTCCATTCGGGTTACACCGATGAGACAGTAGCTAAGAAAGATAAGTCTAAGCGGAATATGGAGATCTTCGATGCCATTCAAAGCAATGGTGATGAACTTGATCCCTATTATGATTTTACACTCGGGAATGAGTACGCGAATGCAGGGGATCCCCATAAAGCGTTGGAATGTTACGAACGCGCCTATAAACGGTCCGACCTAAGTTTGAACTGGATTCCGCATTGCAGTGATTTCATGGTAACGAATTATTTACTTATACATGAGTATGCCAAGGCTCATCACATGATACAAACCGGCCTGAAGCGCTGGGGGGGTTATAGCGACTATCATTATTATTCCGGCTTTCTGTATGAAGGACTGGGATTTAATGAAATGGCGAAGACAGCCTATTTGAAGGCAATAGAGATTGAAGAGACAGCGGATCAATCAGGAAAATCTGCTACGATTATTAGATCGCAATTTGCTAATGTGTTCCCATCTCGTGGTCTGGCACAGATCTATTATAATGAGCAAAACATGGGACGAAGCGTCTACTATTTGTCTAAGGTGCTAAACCATACACCAGATGATGCTGCTGTATTATTTAAGCTCATCAAGATTCTGGTTCAGTCCGAGCAGGATTCGGAAATTATCTCTTTGCTTGAGAAACTGTACCCTGCAGCTAAACCTACCAATTTACTGCTGCTGTTCCGGGTGTCCATTATGGCTTCTGCTGCGGGACTTGCTGGGCATTACTATAATCGACTGACCGCACTGCAGGTAGAACCTGGCAAGCCAGAATGGCTTGACTACGCGCTGCTAATTAATGACTTGCCACTATTTAATCGAGTGAATGATATGATTCAACAGACAGAAGTGCTGGAGCCATTGTTTATAAAGCTTCGTTTGCTTGCTCTACTGATTTGGAGAGAGCCGACTCACATGGCCCAATTTCAACTAGCAGAGAGTCACTCGCTGCATAACGTTTGGTCTTCTGTTACTGCATTGCTAAAAGGCGAGGAGCCTACCCCAATTGCAGATCAAGACCATATCTATTTCAATGAGCTAGTTATGCAGCTATTTAATCTGCAAGCTTATGAGGCGTATGATTTACTAATTAATCATTTATCGGGACCAAATACTATTAACTATATTGGTGATTATTTCTACTCCATTCATCAGATTGAACTAAGTCTGGATTATTATTCTCTGCTCCTTAAGGAGAATGCTCTACAAGCGACTGGTTACGCGAACCTTGCGAAGTTGTATCTAAGCCAAGGTGAAATCGATCAAGGCTTGGAATGGCTCACTCAAGCGATTGCGCTAAGTCCGGACAAGCCGGATTTATATCTTCTGTACTGCAAGCAGACTCGTAATCATTCCGATAAAAAACGCTATAAGAAAGCCTTCTTGGAGAAGTTCCCGAAGCTTCAAGGACTTTCGTTTGTTAATGCAATATTATAGACAGGAAATTCAAGGAAACATTAAACAATTGCGGTCGAATCAACGATATTAATAATAAGAAGAACTTTATCGGAGGTAAACGCATATGGTCATGAGAATAGCAGGCTTAGGCTCAGGTATGGATATCGACAGCATGGTTACAAAGCTGATGACGGCAGAAAGAGCCCCGCTAGACAAATTAAAGCAAACCGATCAGAAACTCGCATGGAAAGCTCAAGCTTACCGCGACATTAATGTGAAAATATCAGCTTTCCGTGATTCATTGTCTTCACTTCGTTTCAGCGGCTCATGGGGAAAAACATCTTCGGTGTCTTCCGATACGACGAAGGTTGATGTATCCTCGGTTGGAAATGCACCTTCGGGTACTCATAATATTGTTGTAACATCATTAGCAAGAGGGGCTACCGCGGTAAGCGGTTCTACTGCTAGTGTAGCGCCGAGTCTGCAAGGGACTGCAGATTTGAGCGGAGGTCTTACGATCTCTTCTGCAAACAACAACAATCAACTCAGTGTAACGTTGAATGGAGTAACGAAGACGATCACAGTTGCAGCTGGAACATACAGTGATAACAATTCCTTACAATCAGCTATTCAATCCGCGATGGATCAATCCTTTGGCGCTAATCAAATTAAAGCTGATTTATCCTCGGGTAAAATAAATTTGACTCCAAAAGGAGATCCTAGTTATTTGCCGCAACTGAAGGTGGGGGCGGCTGGCGGTAATTCAGCGCTGATGACTAACCTTGGTTTTACCGAGGGCCAATCTTTCAAGCTGGATAGCACAGCTACTTTAGCTTCACAAGCGGCAAAATTAGGCGGAGTAGATCTGACAGGCGACTCTTTTACAATCAACGATCAAACTTTTACCATTTCAGCAACAGATACGCTCAGTTCCGTGATGGCTAGAGTGAACAATTCCGCAGCAGGCGTCAACATGTATTATGATTCCGTAACGGATAAAATTAGCGTGACAAGCAAAACCACGGGCGATACTGCTAGAATCGAATTTGGAGCTTCTAGTGACTTTCAATCGGCATTCAATTTAGCTACACCTGCAGCAGCTCAGCAAGGGAAGAACGCGGTGGTAAAGATTGACGGCGTTGACGCTACTTACCCATCCAATACAGTAACTTCAAACGGAGTAACATACACGTTGAAAGCCCAAACGGATTCAGCTGGTATCAATGTGAATGTTAACCAGGATACGGACTCCATCTATAATTCGATTACGGACTTTGTTAATAAATATAACGATTTGATGACAAGTCTGAATACGAAAATCAATGAGCCTGTCTACCGTGATTTTCAGCCGCTGACCGATGATCAGAGGAAGGCAATGACCGAGACGGATATTAACAACTGGGAGGCAAAGTCCAAGAGCGGGCTATTAGCTAGAGATAGCGGTCTGCAGCAGCTTCGCAACTCAATGCGTCAAATTTCGTATTCTTCTGTCTCTGGGTTACCATCCGACATGAACGCGCTCTACGAAATCGGAATCTCAACCTCTGGATTTACCCAAGGGGATACGACCAATGCAGGTAAACTTACAATAGATGCAACGAAATTGAAGGATGCAATTTCCAGAGATCCACAAGGCGTCATTAAGATATTTGCGAATCAGTCCCTAACTGGCACGACATCGGAACAAGGTGTTATGCAGAGGCTCTATTCCTCTTCAACCAGCTCGATAACGAACATTATCAAGACCGCGGGTTCTGGATCGGAAGCCTATGATAAAGTTACAAATACATTAGGTCATCAAGTGAATGATTTGAATGCAAAAATTCTTGAAATGCAAGACAAGCTATCGACCAAAGAAGATAACTACTATTCGATGTTCTCCAAAATGGACACGGCTATTGCAAACAGCAACGCACAATCTAGCTGGCTGTCTAGCTTTGTGAACTAATGATTTAAATGATAGAAAGGGTCTGGGAGATATCCGGACCTTTTCTATTAATTGTATTATTGCCTGTGAACAAAGTGAGTTTTGTTCAAAATGTATTCGCTTACAAAAATATATTGACAATATTGTGAAGTCGATGGTATATTCGATTTGTGGGCCACGCCTAGTGATCCTACAGTTATTTGAAGATGAAGGGAATGTTCTGAATGCAAGGTAAAGTTAAATGGTTCAACGCAGAGAAGGGTTATGGTTTCATCGAGACTGAGCAAGGCGGAGACGTATTTGTTCACTTCTCAGCTATCCAAGCTGAAGGCTTCAAAACTCTTGAAGAAGGCCAAGCGGTAGAGTTCGACATCGTCGAAGGCGCACGCGGTCCTCAAGCAGCAAACGTAACTAAACTGTAATCATCCCGCTGTTAAGCGGCCACATAATTGTAATCGCTTAACCGAATGTGAACAGCAGCAGCCCCGGGCAACCGGGGTTTTTTTGTTGTTTCCAAACGCAGACAGAAACTCTCATTTTGCCTCGCATTCACAGAATCTACTAAAATAAATTAAATATTCAAAATTGACTGAAAATATCTTTGAGATTGGGTTCATAGAGTGTTATAATAAGAACATGTAAAAGGAGGAATGCCACATGAGATACAACATTCGAGGTCAACACATCTTGGTGACTGACGCCTTGCGCGATTACGTCGAGAAGAAACTTAACCGCCTGGAGAAGTATTTTGAAGAGCCGATTACCTCCGAAACAAATGTTACACTGTCTGTAACGAAAGGCAAGCATGTCATAGAAGTGATGATCCCGCTCGCGAGCGTTATACTTAGAGCTGAGGAGAAGAGCGAGGATATGTACGCTTCGATTGATTTGGTTGTGGACAAACTCGAGCGGCAAATTCGCAAACATAAAACGAAATTAAACAATAAATTCCGTAGGGAAAGCGGCATCCGAACGTTGTTTAAGGATGACGGTGCAGCGGTACGCGTGCTTGATGAGGAAGAGGATTACGAGCTTGTTAGGACGAAGCGATTTCTATTAAAGCCGATGGATGTGGAGGAAGCCATTCTTCAAATGAATATGGTCGGCCATTCCTTCTTCATGTTCGCCAATTCCGAGACGAAGGAAGTGAATGTCGTCTACAAACGCAGTGACGGCAAATACGGATTAATTGCAGCAGATTAGGACAAGTTACGGGACCCTGGGCAACCAGGGTCTTTCTTTATAAGGAAGAAACGCGTGAAAAATGGAAAATTAGGTTAACCCAGCTTATCCCTAAGGGGGGCAACATTGCGAGAACTGCCGCAAACTGATACAATTTATGCAAACAGGCGTTACACACGAAAGGGGAAGACCATGCTCGGACTTGTTAAAAAATTATTCGGAGACGCCAACGAACGAGAGATTAAGCGTCTTTTGCGAACTGTTGAGGAAATTAATGGGCTGGAGCCGCAAATCTCACAACTATCGGACGATGGGCTTCGAGATAAGACAGCTGAATTTAAAGCTCGTCTTGAACAAGGAGAAGATATTGACTCCCTGCTTCCTGAGGCGTTCGCTGTTTGTAGAGAGGCATCCAAGCGGGTGCTGGACAAGCGTCATTATGACGTTCAATTGATTGGCGGTATGGTGCTGCATGAGGGCCAAATCGCAGAGATGAAGACGGGTGAAGGTAAAACGCTAGTTGCGACCCTTGCCGTTTATTTGAACGCGCTACTAGGTAAAGGCGTTCACGTTGTTACTGTCAATGACTACCTGGCGACTCGCGACAGCGAGCAAATGGGCCAGCTATATAATTTTCTCGGCTTGACCGTAGGTTGTAACTTGCACGGCCTGTCGCATGAACAGAAGCAAGAGGCTTATGCTTGCGACATCACATACGGAACGAACAATGAGTTCGGTTTCGATTATCTGCGCGACAACATGGTTCTATATAAGGAACAGATGGTACAGCGTCCGCTTTATTATTCCATTATTGACGAAGTTGACTCCATCCTTGTCGATGAGGCGCGTACGCCGCTAATTATTTCCGGTCAAGCTGCGAAATCGACGGAGCTTTATTTCGCTGCGGACCGTTTCGTGCAGCGTATGAAAGTAGAAGAGGATTTCACCGTTGATATTAAGGTGCGTTCGGTTACGATGACGGAAGCCGGCGTAGAGAAAGCGGAGAAAGCATTCAGCATTGAGAACTTGTTCGATCATGCGAATGTAACGCTTAATCACCACATTCAACAGGCGCTTAAAGCGCATGTTATTATGAAGCGCGACGTTGACTACGTTGTGCAAGACGATGAAGTTGTCATCGTCGACGAGTTTACAGGCCGTCTGATGGCTGGTCGCCGCTACAGCGATGGTCTTCACCAAGCGATTGAGGCCAAAGAACAAATCAAGGTACAGAACGAGAGCATGACGCTCGCGACAATCACGTTCCAGAACTACTTCCGTATGTACCGCAAGCTGTCTGGTATGACAGGTACGGCGAAGACAGAGGAAGAAGAGTTCAAGAAGATCTATGGTCTTGAAGTTATTACGGTACCGACTAACCGGAAGAACGTTCGTAATGATATTGCGGATGTTGTCTATAAAACGGAGAACGGGAAGTTCAAGGCTGTTGTTGAGGAAATCGTGAATCGCCATAAGAACAATCAACCGGTGCTTGTAGGTACGGTATCCATCGAGAACTCCGAGAAGCTGTCCGAGTTGCTGAAGAAGAAAGGCATCCAGCATAAGGTTCTCAATGCGAAGTACCATGCGGAAGAAGCGGAAATCATCTCGCGTGCGGGCCAATCGAGCTCGGTTACAATTGCGACGAACATGGCTGGCCGTGGTACAGATATTTTGCTCGGCGAATCGGTTGATGGAGTGGGCGGTCTGCACATCATCGGTACGGAGCGCCATGAGAGCCGTCGGATCGATAACCAGCTGCGCGGTCGTGCGGGACGTCAAGGCGACCCGGGTTCATCGCAGTTCTATCTGTCGCTTGAAGACGAACTGATGCGCCGCTTCGGTTCCGAGAATATTATGGGCATGATGGAGCGTCTGGGCTTCGAGGAAGATCAACCAATCGAGAGCCGTCTTATCTCCCGTGCGATTGAATCTGCTCAGAAGCGGGTTGAGGGCAACAACTTCGACCAGCGGAAGATCGTCCTTCAATATGATGACGTAATGAACCAACAACGTGAAATCATCTACAAGCAGCGCCGCGAAGTATTGTTCTCTGAGAACATTCGCGAGATCGTTCTTGAGATGATTAAACCGGTCATTACGAAGATCGTTGAAGCGCACTGCCCGTCTGATGATGTTCCGGAGAACTGGGAGCTTCAAGAAATCGTCGATTACGCGGAAGGCAACATTCTGCATGAAGACATGATTACGAAGGATGATCTGTGGGGCAAGGAGCCAAACGAGATCATCGAGTTCCTGTTCGAGAAAGTCGTTGCGCTATACGATCAGCGTGAAGAAGATATCGGCGCAGAGACGATGCGTGAATTCGAGAAGGTTGTCGTGCTGCGTGCAGTAGACAGCAAGTGGATGGATCACATCGATGCGATGGATCAGCTTCGCCAAGGTATCCACCTCCGTGCATACGGCGGTACAGATCCGCTTCGCGAATACCAATTTGAAGGCTTCGAAATGTTCAAGGAAATGATTGAGCATATCCAAGAAGAAGTCACCAAATATATTATGAAGGCGCATGTCGAGAACAACCTGGAGCGTCAAGAGGTTGCCAAAGGCCAAACCGAGTCTGGCGGCAGCAGCGAAAATGCTCAGAAGCGTCCAGTTGTTAAGGAAGAACGTGTACGCCGGAACGATCCGTGCCCTTGCGGCAGCGGTAAGAAATATAAGCAGTGCCACGGACAATAAGGCTGCTACCTGCATAAGGTAGGGCAACGAATATATTTTGAGGTGAGCGACAGTCATGATAGACACAGCGGTCAAACAAGACTTGCGTGAAATGGCGAAGCGTCTCCAAGAACTCAGGGGGTCTCTTTGACTTAGATATTAAGCAAGAGATGATCGCGAACTTCGAGGAGCGAATGAGCGCGCCGGATTTCTGGGACGATAACGAGCGGGCGCAAAGCACGATTGCGGAGCTGAACGCCGTGAAGTCCGTCGTCGACCAGTATACGCGGATGCAAAGTGAGCAAGAGGATTTGCAGACGTTGCTGGAGCTGGCGGAAGATGAAGGCGATGATGAGGAACTGGCTGCGGAGCTGACGAAGGGCGTATCCGAGCTTATGGGCAAGGTGAGCGAGTTCGAGCTGCAGCTGCTGCTGAGCGAGCCATACGACAAGCTGAACGCCATTCTGGAGCTGCATCCCGGCGCAGGCGGCACCGAGTCGCAAGACTGGGGCCAAATGCTGTACCGGATGTACACCCGTTGGGCGGAGAAGCACGGCTTCAAGGTCGAGCTGCTCGACTACCTGGCAGGCGATGAAGCAGGCATTAAGAGCGTAACCTTGTCGATTAAAGGCCATAATGCATACGGCTATTTGAAAGCAGAGAAAGGCGTGCACCGATTGGTGCGCATCTCGCCTTTCGACGCTTCGGGCCGCCGCCATACGTCCTTCGTATCGTGCGACATTATGCCGGAGATTGACGACGACATCGAGATCGATATTCGGTCCGAGGATTTGAAGGTGGACACATACCGGGCCAGCGGCGCGGGCGGTCAGCACATCAATAAGACGGAATCGGCGATTCGAATCACGCATGTCCCTTCGGGAATCGTGGTATCGTGCCAGACGCAGCGTTCCCAGATTCAGAACCGCGAGCGCGCGATGCAGATGCTTCGTTCCAAGCTCTATGAGCGGAAGATCGAAGAGCAGCAGAAGCATCTGGCAGAGATTCGCGGCGAACAATCCGACATTGCTTGGGGCAGCCAGATTCGCTCCTATGTCTTCCACCCGTACAGCATGGTCAAAGACCATCGCACATCGGTAGAAACAGGCAATGTTGGCGCAGTGATGGACGGCGATATCGATATGTTTATCGACGGCTATCTGCGTAGCAAAATCCGCCATGAAGAACAGTGAAGTTAAGGCTGTTTGCATAGCCTAAGGAAAGAGTTCCTACACTGAATGTGTTGGAACTCTTTTTTGCGATCATTATAATGGAAACGATAACGACATAAGAGGACGGGTCAATACGATGAAGAAACAACAAGATCAGCATTCATTTACAAAGCATAAGCCGAACAGCCGAACGAGGAAACCGATGGGGGCGAAGACAGAAGCTGTAATTAGTGTAGCGCTCCTGCTTATCGGTTCATTCCTAATTGCCATCAGCTTCAACTTATTTCTAGTCCCGCTTGGTATTGCGTCCGGCGGCGTATCGGGTATCTCCATTCTCGTTCAGCATGAGTGGGGCATCACACCGGCGTACACGCAGTGGGCGCTGAATATCCCCTTATTCTTAGTTGGTCTCTGGCTGCTTGGGAAGAAGTTTGCGCTGAAGACAGCGCTCGGCTCGTTCCTGCTGCCGTTGCTTGTCCTATTCACCTCCCATTGGCATGCCCCAACGGATAATGCCATGCTTGCATCGATCTACGGCGGTATCGGCGTGGGCGCCGGACTTGGCCTCGTATTCCGCGGCAAGGCGTCGACAGGCGGCCTTGATCTGGCGGCACAGCTGCTGCATCGGTTCACTGGCATACGCCTTGGCCTTGCTGTGGCTTGCTTCGACGGGGCAGTTATCGCGGCAGCAGGCATTCTGATTGCGCCGGAGAATGCGCTTTATGCGCTGGTCGGCCTCTTCGTGACGAGCAAAACGATTGATTTTGTCCAGACAGGACTTGCGACTTCGAGGGTGGCGTTCATTATTTCGGACAAGCCGACGGAAATTACGGATGTTGTGCTGCATGATCTGGACCGGGGACTCACGAAACTGGACGGTCATGGCGGGTATACGGGGGAAGCGCGGACTGTGCTCATGGTAGTCGTAGGGCAGAATGAAGTATCGAAGCTGAAGAGTCTCGTGCGGTCAACGGATCCGTATGCTTTTGTTATTATTAGCGAGACGGCAGAGGTGCTTGGGGAAGGCTTTAAATTGCCATAAAAACGTTCGAAATATCCACAACTTTTGCGTTGTATTTATATGAATACGTATGTATAATAATACAAAGTGTTAGCTATTTCCTCTATCCCCCTGTTCGTGTAAAATGGATAGTTAGGAAATAAAGGATGGGAGAGAACAGGTATGAGTACAGCAGTAAAGGCAGCAATTATCGGGTCAACCGGATACGGCGGCGTTGAGCTCATAAGGCTACTAGCCGGCCATCCGAAGGTGGAAGTGACCTCGGTTATTTCGTCTTCTAGCGCGGGAGCGCCAATCGCGGAAGGCTATCCGCATCTGACAGAAATTCGCACAGATCTACTTGATGATGTCGACCCGGCTTTGATCAAGAGCAAAGCGGATGTCGTATTTATAGCTACACCAGCAGGAGTTGCAACGAAATTAATGCCTTCCTTGCTAGCAGCAGGCTTGAAGGTTATTGATATTTCCGGCGACCACCGGCTGAAATCTCGCAGCGAATATGAGACTTGGTACAAGAAAGAAGCTGCAGAGCAGCAATACTTGGATCAAGCGGTGTATGGCCTATCGGAAGTGTACGGCGATGCCGTGCGCGGCGTGGATCTCGTATCCAATCCGGGCTGCTTCCCAACTGCGACGCTGCTTGGTCTGATACCGGCGGTCAAAGAAGGATACATCGACCCGGCGACGATTATTATCGATGCCAAGACAGGCCAATCGGGCGCTGGCCGGGGTGCGAGCCTTGGTACGCATTTCTCTGAAGTCAATGAGAACTTCAAAGCTTATAAAGTGAATAAGCATCAACATATTCCTGAGATAGAACAAGTGCTGTCGGACGTTGCGGGCAAAAAGGTGCTGACGACGTTCACGACGCATCTCGTACCGATGACGCGGGGTATTATGAGCACGATGTACGCGACGGTTACTGGCGATCGCAAGGTTGAAGATTTCATCTCGCTATATCGCAATTATTACGAAGGTCGTTCGTTCGTCCGTATTCGCGCCAATGGTATTTGGCCGGCGACGAAAGAAGTATACGGCTCGAACTACTGCGATATCGGCTTCTCCTTTGATGAGCGCACAGGTCGGATCACGATTATCTCGGTTATTGATAACCTCGTGAAGGGCGCTGCAGGGCAAGCGATCCAGAACTTGAATCTAATGATGGGCTGGGACGAGACGGAAGGCTTGAAGTTCGTACCGGTATATCCGTAAACATAAGGAGACGCGATTGAACAATGGGACAGGGGAACATTGCAGCAACTTATACAGTCGTACCGGACGGGTCCGTCACGACACCGCAAGGCTTTAAAGCCGCAGGCTTGCATTGCGGCTTGAAGAAGACGACGCGCCATGATCTTGGCGCAATCGTGTGTGAAGTACCCGCGGCAGCAGCCGGCGTGTATACGACGAATGTATTTCAAGCGGCACCGATTCATGTAACGCGCGAGAGCATCGGCGCGAGCGGCAAGCTGCGTGCGGTGATCGTGAACAGCGGGAACGCGAACGCTTGCACGGGCAAGCAGGGCGAAGCTGATGCTTATGAGATGCGTTCCGCATTCGCGGAAGCGATTGGCGTTCCTGCCGAGCAGGTTGCCGTTGCGTCCACTGGCGTCATCGGCGAACTGCTGAAGATGGACCGCGTACGCGGCGGCATTGCAGAACTGCCAGCCCGTCTCGGTTCCACATATGAAGCGGCGGATGACTTCTGCCAAGCGATTCTGACGACAGACCTCGTGAAGAAAGAAGTGTGCGTCTCTGTTGTGATCGACGGCAAGACGGTACATATCGCCGGCGCTTCCAAAGGAAGCGGCATGATTCATCCGAACATGGCGACGATGCTTGGTTTTGTAACAACGGATGCGGCGATTGGCAGCGAAGAGCTGCACACGCTGCTCCGCCAAGTGACGGACGTGACGTTCAACATGATTACCGTTGACGGCGATACAAGCACGAATGACATGCTCGTTGCAATGGCGAGCGGCTTTGCAGGCAATGATGAGCTGCACGCAGGCCACCCGGACTACGCGGCATTCGCGGAAGGCCTTCGCTACGTATGCGAAGTGCTGGCGAAAGCGATCGCGCGTGATGGCGAAGGCGCGACGAAGCTTGTGGAAGTGCAAGTTCGCGGTGCGGAATCGAACGATGCGGCACAGGCAATTGCGAAGACGGTAATCGGCTCTTCGCTCGTGAAGTCTGCCGTATTCGGCGCAGACGCGAACTGGGGTCGCATCATCGCGGCAGTCGGACGCGCAGGCGTTCCGGTTAACCCGGAGACAGTCGATATCGCGCTTGGCGACATCGTGACGCTGACCCAGTCGCGTCCGGTTGCTTTTGACGAAGAGGCTGCACTGGCGTATTTGAAAGGCGACACGGTCGTCATCTACGTCGATTTGCATATGGGCGAAGGTTACGCAACAGCGTGGGGCTGCGACCTGACGTATGACTATGTCCGCATTAACGCGGCATACCGCACATAAGAGACAGCGGCCGGCTAACGCCGCTTTCGGATAGAAGGAGAACGGGCGAACGATGGAACAGCGGTTTGTAATGAAATGCGGAGGCAGCACCTTGGCGGCGCTGCCGGCTTCTTTCTTCGAGGATTTGCGCGATCTGCAGGAGCGCGGCGTGAAGGCGGTTATCGTCCATGGCGGCGGTCCGGCTATCTCCGAGACGCTCGGCAAGCTCGGCATTGCGAGCGAGTTCGTGAATGGTCTGCGCAAGACGAGTGACGAAGTGCTCGACGTCGTCGAGATGGTGCTCGCAGGGCGCATTAACAAGGAGATCGTAAGGCGCATCCAACAAAGCGGCGCGAAGTCGCTTGGACTGTCCGGCGTGGACGGCGAGCTCATTAAGGCGCAGCCTGTGGCTAACGCGCATGAGATTGGCTTCGTCGGCGATGTGACTGACGTGAACGCGGAGATCATCGAAGGTGTGATGGGCATGGGCTACATTCCGGTCATCGCACCAATCGGTATTGATGCGGCAGGTCAGCGCTACAACATTAACGCGGATACGGCGGCCGGCGCAGTAGCGTCGCACCTCGGCGTAGAGCGGATGATCGTTGTTACCGATGTGCCGGGCATTATGAACGGCCAGAAGCAAGTATTGCCGACGGTCACTGTAGAAGAGATCGAGGCGATGATTGCAAGCGGCGAGATCTACGGCGGCATGATTCCGAAGGTGCGCGCAGCGATTGCATGCATCCACGGCCGCGTGAAGGAAGTTGTTATCGTGAATGGCGATGTGCCTGGCGTACTGAGCAAAGCAGTCCTCGAAGGCGGCATTGGCACACGTATTGTGCAAGCTTAATACCATTACTATTTAGCGGGGTGAACGAATGATGAGCGATATGAACAAAGTGGCAGAAACAGCAAGCAGCTCTCTTTTTCCAACGTATGCAAGATATCCGATAGCGCTCGTGAAGGGCGAAGGCAGTTGGTTGTGGGATGATCAAGGGAACAAATATTTGGACTTCATGTGCGGGCTTGCTGTTACGAACCTTGGCCATGCGCCGAAGCAAGTGAAGGAAGCGCTCGTGAAGCAGCTCGATGAGTTGTGGCATGTATCCAACCTGTTCCACATTCCGAATCAGGAGGCGGCGGCGAAGCTGCTGACCGATAACAGTCATGCGGACGCGGTATTCTTCTGCAGCACTGGCGCGGAGGCGAATGAAGCGGCAATCAAGCTGGCCCGCCGTTACCATCAGAAGGTGAAGGGGAACGGTCGCAACGAGATCATTACGTTCGCCCAATCGTTCCACGGACGTACGCTCGCGACTCTTACTGCAACAGGCCAGGAGAAGGTAAAAGAAGGCTTCGGCCCCCTGCCGGAAGGCTTCAATTACATTCCTCTGCATGACTACGATGCGCTCGAAGCGGCGATTACCGACAAGACAGCGGCGATCATGATTGAGATGATTCAAGCGGAAGGCGGCGTAATCCCTGTAGAGCCTGCATTCGTACAGCATCTGGCGAAGGTGTGCAAGGAGCGCGGATTGCTCCTTATTGTTGATGAGATTCAAACAGGCATGGGCCGTACGGGCAAACTGTTTGGCTTTGAACATTACGGCATTGAGCCGGATATCTTTACGCTGGCAAAAGGGCTCGGAAGCGGCTTCCCGGTTGGCGCCATGCTCGCTAAGGGCGAGCTCAGAGAAGCGTTTAACGCAGGCAGCCACGGCTCGACGTTCGGCGGAACCCCGATTGCTACAGCTGTCGTGAAGGCGACGATTGAAACGCTGCTCGAAGAGAAAGCGGCGGACCGTGCAGCGGAGACGGGCGAATATCTCATGAGCCAGCTGCGCGAGAAGTTTGCCGGCAACCCGTTCGTGCAAGAGATTCGCGGCAAAGGACTGATGATCGGCATCGTATGCAGCGGTCCGGTTGCGAACATTATTGCAGAAGGACAGAAGCGCGGCTTGCTCGTTGTAACGGCTGGTCCGAATGTGGTGAGGCTGCTGCCTAGCTTGCTCATTTCGCGTGAGGAAGTAGACCATGGAGTGAGTATTTTGGCTTCGATCTTTGCGGATCAAACGGCACTGGTATAGATAGCTGTAGAAGAAAGGGAGATATAAATGATGACGAATCTGTTAACGGAAGAAATGGCGGTTAGCCTAAAAGGCCGCGACTTTATTGGGCTCGCGGACTATACGCCTGCCGAGGTGCGCTATCTGATCGATCTGGCGATCGATTTGAAGCGTAAGCAGAAGGCCGGTGAAGTGTATCACCCGTTGAAGGGCAAAACGCTCGGTATGATTTTTGAGAAATCATCGACGCGTACGCGCGTTTCGTTCGAGGTAGGCATGTACCAGCTTGGCGGGCATGCGCTGTTCCTAAGCCGCAATGATCTGCAAATCGGCCGCGGCGAGCCCATCTCTGACACGGCGCAGGTGATGTCACGTTACGTGGACGGCATCATGATCCGTACGTTTGCGCACCGCACCGTCATTGAGCTTGCGCGCGCTGCAACGATTCCGGTCATTAATGGCCTTACAGACCTGTCCCACCCCTGTCAGGCGCTATGCGACTACCAAACGGTGCTTGAGCATAAGGGCCGCTTGGAAGGGCTGAAAGTGGCGTACATCGGCGACGGTAACAATATGGTTCATTCCTTGATGATGGGCGCTGCCAAGCTTGGCATGCACATCTCGGTGGCGACACCGGAAGGCTACGAGCCGGATGCGGAGATCATCCAGTTGTCCAAGGAAAATGCAGCGGAGACAGGCTCGCGCATCGTCGTTTGCCGTGATCCGAAGGAAGCGATTGCGGATGCCGATGTTGTCTACACGGACGTTTGGGCGAGCATGGGCTTTGAAGCGGAGCAGAAGGAGCGCGAGCTTGCTTTTGCAAACTTCCAGGTGAATGAGGAGCTTGCGCGTTACGCGAAGAGCGACTATCTGTTCATGCACTGTCTGCCTGCGCATCGCGGCGAAGAAGTGAGCGAAGGCGTTATCGACGGCAAGCACTCGATTATTTTTGACCAGGCGGAGAACCGTCTGCATGCACAGAAAGCGATTATGGCTGCCATTATGTAATGGCGTTAATAAATGAAATTATAAATAAGGAGCGTTAATGAACTCATGGCGAAGGAAAAAATCGTTCTTGCATACTCGGGCGGTCTGGACACGTCCGTTATTTTGAAATGGCTGAAAGAAACTTACGACGCGGAGATTATCGCATTCACGGCAGATATCGGACAGAAGGATGAGCTTGACGGCCTGGAAGCGAAAGCTCTGGCAACTGGCGCTTCGAAAGTATACATCGATGACCTGCGCGATGAGTTCGCACAGGACTTCATTTATCCGATGTTCCAATCCGGCGCACTGTATGAAGGCCAATACCTGCTCGGCACGTCGATTGCTCGTCCGCTGATCGCGAAGCGCATGGTTGACATCGCTCGCGCAGAAGGCGCTACGGCAATTGCTCACGGTGCAACAGGTAAAGGCAACGACCAAGTGCGTTTCGAGCTGACGGCTGCAGCACTTGCACCGGACATCGCGGTTATCGCGCCTTGGCGTCTTGAAGAGTTCCGCGAGCAGTTCCCGGGACGCGCAGAGATGATCGCATACGCGGAGAAGCATAACATTCCGGTTCAGGCATCGGCTGCAAAGCCATACTCGATGGACCGCAACCTGCTGCATATCAGCTTCGAGAGCGGCATGCTGGAGGATCCATGGTTCGATCCGAGCAGCGATGAGAACAAAGGTATGTTCGTTCTGTCCGTGTCCCCTGAGGATGCACCGGATCAATCCGAATATGTGGAGCTGACGTTCGAAGCAGGTAACTGTACAGCAGTTAATGGCAAAGCGCTTAGCCCGCTCGAAGTCATGGAGAAGCTGAACGAGCTTGGCGGTAAGCACGGTATCGGCCGCGTCGATATGGTCGAGAACCGTTTCGTCGGCATGAAGAGCCGTGGCGTGTATGAGACGCCAGGCGGTACAATTCTGTTCACTGCACATCGCAAAATGGAGTCGCTCACGATGGACCGCGATGTAATGCACCTTCGTGATTCGCTCATTTCCAAATATGCATCGCTCGTATACAACGGCTTCTGGTTTGCGCCTGAGCGTCTTGCACTGCAAGCATTGGTACTGGAAAGCCAGAAGAACGTGACAGGCGTCGTTCGTCTGAAGCTGTACAAAGGCAATGTCATCGGCGCTGGCGTGAAAAGCCCAGTCAGCCTATACAACCCGGATATCGCAACGATGGAAGCAGATCCGTCCAAAGCATACGATCAAGGCGATGCAACCGGCTTTATCCGCCTCAACGCGCTGCGTCTGAAGGTATCCTCCGGTGTAGAGCAAAGCAAGAAATAAGAGAGCGAGAATAAAGGAGTGCACCTACTGTGAGTAAATTGTGGGGCGGCCGGTTCACGAAGAAGACCGACCAACTGGTAGAAGAATATACGGCATCGATTATGTTTGATAAAGAGCTTGCTGAAGAGGATATTCAAGGCAGTTTGGCACATGTCACAATGCTCGGCAAACAGGGCATTCTGACGCTCGATGATGTGGAGAAGATCAAGGACGGCTTGCATCGCGTCCTGCAGCGCATTGGGCGCGGCGATATTGATTTCTCCATCTCTGATGAAGATATTCATATGAATATCGAGAAGACGCTGATTGACGATATCGGTCCGGTCGGCGGTAAGCTGCACACGGGCCGCAGCCGGAACGATCAGGTTGCGACGGATATGCACTTGTACTTGCGCAAACGCGTAGTTGAGTTCGTTGACCTGCTGAAGAAGCTGCAGTCGGCGCTCGTGGAGCAAGCGAAAGCCAACGTCGATACGATCCTGCCAGGCTATACGCATCTGCAGCGTGCGCAGCCAATTCTGTTCGCGCACCATATGATGGCTTACGTGTCCATGTTCGGCCGTGACATCGAGCGTTTGCAGGATAGCTACAAACGCGTGAACACGCTGCCGCTTGGTGCAGGCGCGCTTGCGGGAACGACGTTCCCGATTGACCGCCATTTTGTCGCGAGCCAGCTGAAGTTTGACCGTGTGTATGAGAACAGCCTTGATGCAGTCAGCGACCGCGACTTCATTCTGGAGTTCCTGTCGCACGCGTCGATCATCATGATGCATCTGTCGCGCCTTAGCGAAGAGCTTATCCTGTGGTCGAGTACGGAGTTCCACTTCGTCGAGCTTGATGATGCCTTCTGCACAGGAAGCAGCATTATGCCGCAGAAGAAGAACCCGGACGTGCCTGAGCTTGTCCGCGGGAAGACAGGCCGTGTCTACGGCAATCTCGTTGGCCTCTTGACCGTGCTGAAGTCGCTGCCGCTTGCGTACAACAAGGACATGCAGGAAGACAAGGAAGGCATGTTCGATACAGTGAAGACGCTGCAAGGTGCTTTGCAGTTGTTCGCGCCGATGGTCGCGACAATGAAGGTGAACAAGGAACGGATGCGCCAAGCGGTGAATCAGGATTTCTCCAATGCAACAGACATCGCGGACTTCCTCGTTGGCAAAGGCATGCCTTTCCGCCAAGCGCACGAAGTCATTGGCAAGACGGTGCTATACTGCATCCAGCAGGGCAAATATTTGCTCGATCTAACGCTGGACGAGTTCAAACAGTTCTCTTCGCTGTTTGACGACCGTATCTACGCTGTTCTGCAGCCAGAGCAGGTCGTTAACGCCCGTAATGTCTACGGCGGTACTGCGAAGCCGCAAGTGACAGAAGCGATTGCCCGCGCTGAAGTGGAGCTTGCTGCGACAGCGGCATGGGTCACGGAATTTGCGGAGCGCAGCCGTTAAATAATAGAAGCCCGTTCGAGTCTCACTGCTGATCACGATAATGATCAAGCAGCGGAGGCGCGAGCGGGCTTTTTTTGTTTGCGCGAGAATGGTGGGTGCCGCATTACTGCCCAACCCCATCCTCCAGCAGCGGCTTCTGCTTGTCGCCGCCGCCGCCGTGCAGCTTCGCCTGCTCCGGAGGCACTGCATAGACGACCGCCTGCGCCTTGTACACATCCCGCGAGATCCGCGTGCGGGACACTTCCTTGCCGGCGACCTTCTTGATGCGGTACGTCTCGACGACATAGCCGGATTTGCCTTCGGTCACGAGCTGACGCTCACCGCGGAACAGGCCCGCTCTCGCAATTTCTTTCACCGGCGGAACAACGGTGCCAATCGTCTTCGATTCCAGCGAGTAGGACACGCCCTTCGGCAGCGAGCCGAACAGCTTTACCGTCAGCTTGCGCCCATCCACGGCGGTACGGATGAGCAGATGCTTGCCGGTCGTGTTCTTGAAGCGGAAGTTTATCGCATCATCCGCGTAGGTCGCATCACGTCCCAAGGGCAAATAGGCGACCGGCAGCGAATGGTTGCGACGTTCAACCATATCAAGACCCGCCAGCAGTGCCGCATTGTAGAGCGTGCTCGACACTTGGCAGATGCCCCCGCCGATGCCGGGGACGAACTCGCCGTTCAGAATAACCGGTGCCTGGCGGTAGCCGTACTGCTTGTTCGTCTGCTTAATGACGGTGCTGTAGTCGAAGACTTCGCCAGGCGCCAGATCCCAGTCGTTTAGCGTGCGGGCAGTCATCGTCACATTGTAAGCACGGCCAGGGCCGCTGGTAGCAAACTCCGTCGTGAAGGAGACAAGCATGTGATCAATGCCTTCATTCGTCAGCCGATCAAGCGTCACGGCGGGATGCACCGTTCTCTGCACGAGCGGCCAGGTCATCGGCTTCATTGGCGCCAAGCTGCCGCCGCTGCTCCAATTGTCGCGCAAAGCCCCTTCGATCTCCGCCACTGCACGAACGATCATTTTATCCGTATCAAGTCTGTACACGTCTTTATGCGGCCAATATACAACCTCATCACGCGACGTAATCGTCCGTTTCGCATTCACCGGCTGGCCTGTATTCAGATACCCCCACTGGCTCAGCACCTGCTTCACAAACGTAACCCGATCGAAGACCACCTTCATCTCCAGCACCTTCGGAAAATCATAACGGTAGTGCGCGCGGTCCCACACACTGCCTTGCTTCAGCCCCTCAATCGCACGCTGCGCATCTGCAATACTCACCGAAACGCCTAGCTCGGCTAACGTCCATGTCCGCTTCTTGCCGTTCTTCGCGACGCTATTGCCGTCTATCGTTACTGCAAGCTGCTCCAGCGCCTGCTTCCGGGAGGCCAACAGCTGTAGCGCTTCTTCTCCACGCATAGCGCCGACTTGGAGCATGGCATCGCTCTTTAGCAGCATTTGCTGCTTCGAAAGTCCTGCGCCATCTTTCGTAAGCACAATGTTCACCTGCTTCGGAACGGTCTTCTGCGAAGCATAGGTCCATATCAGACCAGCACCGATAGAGAGCAGGAGAAGGCATGCCGCAATAGCGGTCCATATCAGATGCAGCCGCGATAGTTTCATAACACACATCACCTCGGACAAGGATTCCTCCTAGATGTATATGCGCCAAGAATGGATTTTTGCCTATAATTTGTCCACTACCAACCATTTGTCGAAAAATCTTTCATCCAACAACGAGTCCCGGCTAAAATTTGCACCATGAGAAATATGAAAAATGCAGAAAACAGTACTTTGGTAGAGGATTTACCGAAAACGTGTCGAATAGTAATAAGCTGACTACATACAGGATGTGATATTGTGATTGAACTGCAAGACATATGGAAGACGTACGCTGATGGCACTCATGCGCTTCGCGGCGTTTCCGTTCGTATCGACCGCAACGAATTTGTATATTTGGTCGGGCCTTCCGGGGCCGGAAAATCGACATTCATGAAACTCATCTACCGTGAAGAAATTCCGACCAAAGGTCAAATTTCCGTCAACGGTTTTAATATCGGCAAGCTGAAGCCTCGCAAGATCCCATATGTACGCCGCAACATCGGAGTTATTTTCCAAGATTACAGACTGCTTCCGAAGCTGACCGTGTACGAGAACATCGCTTTTGCGATGGAAGTTATTGAAGCACCGCGCCGCATTATCAAGAAGCGGACGATGGAGGTACTTGAGCTCGTCGGCTTGCGCGGCAAGCATAGCAGCCTGCCTCAGCAGCTGTCCGGCGGCGAGCAGCAGCGGGTCGCGATTGCACGGGCGATCGTGAATAATCCGGCTGTAATCGTAGCGGATGAGCCTACGGGCAACCTCGACCCTGAGACCTCATGGGGCATTATGAATTTGCTCGAAGAAATTAATTTCCGCGGTACCACCATCATCATGGCCACGCATAACAAAGAGATCGTCAATACGCTCCGCAAACGTGTCATCGCCATTGAGAACGGAATGATTGTGCGCGATGAACTGAGAGGAGAGTACGGGTATGAAAGTTAATACCGTGATCCGCCACTTGCGGGAGGGATTCAAGAATGTGGTGCGTAACGGATGGATGACATTCGCTTCCGTCAGTTCAATCGTCATCTCCCTCTTTATTCTCGGGGTGTTTCTGCTGCTTGCGATGAACGTCAACAACTTGGCGAACCAAATTGAGAGCCAGGTCGAGATCCGCGTATACCTGCAGCTGAACACCGAACAAGCGAAGATCAGCGAGCTAAAGAATGCAATCGGTAATATTCCGGAAGTGAAGAGCGTCGAGTTCGTCTCCAAGGATGATGGACTTGAGCTGCTTCGGAAGAACATTGGCGCTGACGGCGCTGAACTGCTGGAAGGCTACGATAAGACGAACAATCCGCTGCCGGACTCGTTCACGGTTGAGGTGTTCGAGCCGCAGAAGATCGCGTATGCGGCGAAGCAGATCGAAGCACTCGGCAAGACAGACGAAACAAAGCCAATTACGAGCGTCAAATACGGTAAAGGCACCGTTGAAACGCTGTTTAAGATTACGAACGCTGTCCGTAATATCGGACTTGTCATCGTGGCAGGACTTGGACTCACTGCAATGTTCCTGATTTCCAATACGATCAAGATGACCATTGTCGCAAGACGCCGGGAGATCGGCATTATGAAGCTGGTAGGCGCGACGAACAACTTCATCCGCTGGCCATTCTTTATCGAAGGTGCGCTGATTGGACTGACAGGTTCCGGTGTAACCATTGCCATCCTATTGTTTGGCTACTCTCGTCTCGTGGAAGTGTCCCAATTTGAGCTTGGCCTCATGATGATCAAGCTTGTGACGCTGAAGGAAGCAGGCTTCTACATTTCCATGCTCATTCTTGGCTTGGGTACATTGATCGGCATATGGGGCAGTACGTTGTCTGTGCGCAAATATTTGAAAGTGTAGGTGACGTTGAGCGTGAATGCAAGCGTGAAGAAGGGGCTAATTGTCCTCGTTGTTGTCCTATTAGCCGGATATATTTTTCAGCCTTATCAAGGCGAAGCTTCCTCACTCGATAAGATCAACCAAGAACTTTCACAAGTCCGCAAAGAAATGAGCGCTGCAACCCATAACCGCAACCAGGCGGCCAAGGATAAAGAATATGTGCTCTCGATGAAAGCGAAGACGGCGAAGTCGGTTAGTGAAGTTCTGCAGCAGATTAATGATGTGAGTACGCAGCTTACGGGCGTGCAGACGCAGATTGATACGACGGAAGCGAATTTGCAGCAGGCAGGGACGGATTTAGAGGCGGCCGAGAAGCGGTTGAACACGCGGGACAAGCTGCTCAAGTCGCGTATTCGTCTTATGTACACGAACGGCGTTGTCTCTTACTTGGATGTACTGCTTAGTGCGACAAGCTTTGGCGATTTCATCGACCGGATGGATTCCCTGCAATCGATTCTTAGCCAGGATCAGGACATTCTGGAGAATCACAAGAAAGATAAAGCGACGATCGCTGCCAAGAAGAAGGAAATCGAGAAGTCTCTTGGCGATGTGAAAGAGATGTACGGCAAGCTGGCAGACTACCACGATCTCTTGAAGGATAAAGAGAACGAGAAAGAAGTCATGGTTCAGAAGTACAGCGCGCAAGCAGAAGAGCTCGAAGAAATCAGCGACGATCAGGAAGAGATGCTCATCAAGCTTGCAAAGAAGGTATCTGAACTCGAATCGCAGAAGCGCAGAATCAAAGTGTACTATACAGGCGGTAAGCTAGGCATGCCGCTTCATGCGAGCTGGCATCTGTCCTCGCCGTTCGGCTACCGGATTCACCCGATCTCGGGCAAGCGGAAGCTGCATACAGGCATGGATATGGCAGCGCCAAAAGGCACGTCGATCTATGCAGCGGAGTCGGGGATTGTTCTCGTTGCCCAGTGGATGGGCGAGTACGGCAACTGCGTAATCATTGATCACGGCGGCGGTCTATGGACAATCTACGGTCATATTCGCAACGGCGGTATTATGGTGGAGAAAGGCCAAGCAGTCAAGCGAGGTCAGAAAATTGCTGAGGTTGGAAGCACGGGCAACTCGACGGGCAACCACTTGCATTTCGAAGTGCGCAAGAATGAGGTAGCGGTAAATCCGGCGCCTTACTTGAAATAAATAACGGATGAGAGTATGCCGTGCAAGAGGCTGGCGGCTCTATCCGAATAGACAATGCCGTACCTGATGCAAATAATTGGGTACGGCTTGTCGTATACTAGGGAAGATGTTCGGCTCATAAAATGAGCATGGCGCTAGGGTAGAAAGGAGTGTTAACGTGCAGTTCAAAGGACGGACAGTGGCAGCGTTTATATTGCTCACGATGGCGGCTTCAACGCTTGTCACCTTGACGGTTGCCGACCGATTCATCGCAATCGAGAGCAGCGGTACAGCTGGTGCGGCGTCATCAGAATCGTCCATGCGAAACAGTGGTTTAACCGCGAAGGAGCTCCAGAAATTAAACACGGTGCTCGGATTAATCGAGAACAAATATTTTCGCGAAGTGGACCGGACGAAGGTGCTCGACGGTGCAGTGAACGGGATGATGGAGGCGCTCGGCGATCCCTACTCCGTTTATATGAAGAAAGAAGTTGCGCAGCATTTCTCGGAGTCGATTGAAGGCTCGTTCACCGGGATTGGAGCAGGGGTGCAGCTGAAGGATGGCAAAATCACGGTAGAATCCGCGATTAAGGGCTCCCCGGCAGAGCGTGCCGGCGTGCTCCCGAACGATGTGCTTCGTTCTGTGAACGGGGTGTCGCTAGACGGTTTGTCGCTGAACGATGCGGTGACGAAGATCCGCGGGCCGAAGGGTTCGAAGGTCAAGCTTGTTATCGAGAGGGCAGGGCTATCACAGCCGCTGCAGCTGACGATTGTGCGGGACGATATCGACTACGAGACGGTTTATGCACATCTGCGCAGCGATGGCATTGGCGTCATTGAGATTCGCCAATTCTCGCTCAATACGGGCGATCGCTTCGCCGAGGAGCTCGCCAAGCTCGAGAAGCAGCACATGAAGGGGCTTATCATTGACGTGCGCGGCAATCCCGGCGGCGTACTGCCGGTCGTCGTATCGGTTGCGCAGCCGTTCGTTCCGAAGGGCGAGCCGATCGTGCAGGTTGAGGACAAGACCGGGCACCGCGAGAAGACGGTCTCAAGCGGGACAGGCAAGAGCTATCCGGTTGCGGTGCTGATGAATAAAGGCAGTGCAAGCGCATCGGAGGTGCTCGCGGGTGCGCTGAAGGAAGAGGCGCATGCGGTGCTTGTCGGCGAGACGTCCTTCGGCAAAGGGACGGTACAAGTGAGTTATGACAAGGTGCTGTCAGACGGCAGCTTGGTGAAGATGACGATTGCGAAGTGGCTGACGCCGCTCGGCAATTGGGTGCATGAGAAAGGGCTGAAGCCGGACGTTGAAGTGCTTCCGCCGGATTATTACACGGTTGCGCGTCTGGATAAGACGAAGACGCTTGCGCCGGATACGATCGACGAGAACACGAAGAGCCTGCAAATTATGCTCTCGGGTCTCGGGTACAAAGTGGACCGCAAAGACGGCTACTATAGCAAAGTTACGCAGCAGAGCGTTCAAGCTTTTCAGCAGAAATCGGGTCTGCCTGTAACCGGGTTTGCCGACAAAGCGACAGCGGAGAAGCTCGAAGAACAGCTCGTACAGAAAGTTCGCGATGAAGCGAGCGATACGCAGCTGCAAAAGGCGGTTAGCGTGCTGCAGCAGAAGCTTGTTGCATCCAAATAAAGGGTTTGCAGGAGAATGCGGGCTCTGTGTCGAATAGAAAGAAGGTTAGCTCCGATGATTAGGAGCGGCCTTCTTTTTTTATATTAAGGGAGTGATAAGCGTTGGATGCAGCATTACAATTGCTTCGCCTGGCAGGGTCGGCGACGGTCGGACTTTTGCTTTCCCCATTCTATTATGTAGCTGTACTGCTCATCATGCTTCAATATATGCGTCAGACTCGGCTGGAACGGAAGCTGTTCAGCGTGAGGCTTCGCGCATGGCCGAATCAACTGATCCGCACGATGCTGGCGGGTCTCGCTGTCGGTGTGATTATGTCGCTTGCAGGACTGTTTCTCGGTGTGACGATAACAGGAGAAGCGATACTGTGGATGTGGGGGACGGCGGCGGTGCTCGTCCTCGTGCGTGTGCGATATTTATGCTTCGCGTACAGCGTAGGCTTGCTCGGAGTACTGCAATGGATTATCGGCTGGACGCCGCTGGCTGACCGTACGGATTGGCTTGGCTCTACGGCAGCAACACTTGCGGGACTTGATATTCCAGGCTTGCTAGTGATCGTCGCGCTCATGCATTTGGCGGAGGCGCTGCTTGTACGCTGGCAGGGGGATCGTTTCGCGAGCCCCGTTTTCTTGGAAGGAAAGCGAGGCAAAATCGTCGGCGGTTATACGCTGCAAGGCTACTGGCCGGTACCGATGCTGATGCTGGTGCCTGCTGCGGCGGGGAGCGGCACAGATCTGTCGCTGCCGTGGTCGATGCTGCTCGAAGGTAGCGCGCAGTGGAGCAGCGGACTTACGATGATCGGGTTCCCGATGATGATCGGATTCAGTGAATTAACGCGCAGCCTTCTGCCTGCGGCGAAAGCGCGCAACGCCTCGAAGGGGTTGCTGATCTACGGGCTCGGAGTAGGTATCGTCGCAGTGCTCGCTTCGTATTGGTCGCCGCTCACCTTGGCGGCTGCACTCGGCGCATTGCTGCTGCATGAGGCACTCGTTGCGATCAGCTATTTTACAGAGGAATCAAGCCCGCCGTATTACGTGCATAATGACCAAGGCTTGCGCGTGCTTGCCGTTATTCCGGGCACGCCGGCTGAAGCGATGGGCATCTTGACGGGGGAAGTGCTGCACAAGGTTAACGGCGTTAAGGTACGTACCAAAGAAGAACTGTACGCCGCTTTGCACGTCAACTCCGCGTTCTGTAAGCTTGAGGTGCTTAATCACGAGGGGCAAATCAAATTTGTTCAGCGGTCGCGTTATGCAGGCGAGCATCATCAGCTTGGCGTCGTGCTATCGCCGGATGATAAGGCGGATGTGTATGCGGTGGCTTCGCCGGCTTCGCTCTTCGATCTGCTTCGTCAGAAGCGGGCTTCCAAATCACGGCAGGCAGGCGTATCAACGACAACAACGACACCTTTATAATAGTAATGTGTTGATGGAATGGAACATCTCGGGTAACCGCTGCTTGTCTGGCGGGCCCGGGGTGTTTTTTTGTGCCATTCGGGACGAGAAGCGATAACCTTTCATTGCATCAATTGCCCCGAATCGGTATAATAAATTTGTTATGGGAACACATATTCTTATGTTCCTTGGAAGACGATGAAATTTGGTTACGGATGAATCTATTTTTTCCGTGTATATTGGGCATACAATTAATAGAACTTATTCATAGAAGACGTAGGATTGGGGTGTAGGAACAGATGAATGAGCAACTAAGCGGAGGCAAGCTCTTCGAGCTGAAGTCGGAATACCGTCCGCAGGGCGATCAGCCTAAAGCAATTGGGCAACTTCTAGAGGGCATCGGGGCCGGTCTTCGGCATCAAACGCTGCTTGGCGCAACCGGAACAGGGAAGACCTATACGATTGCGAACATCATTGAGAAGCTGAACAGGCCGACGCTAGTTATTGCGCATAACAAGACGCTTGCCGCGCAGCTGTGCAGCGAGTTCAAGGAGTTTTTTCCTGACAACGCGGTTTCTTATTTCGTCAGCTATTACGATTATTATCAGCCGGAAGCCTACATCCCGTCCTCAGATACGTTTATCGAGAAAGATTCGAGCATCAACGATGAGATTGATAAGCTGCGCCACTCGGCGACGAGCTCCTTGTTCGAGCGTCGAGACGTCATTATCGTAGCGAGCGTATCCTGCATCTACGGCCTCGGTTCTCCGATGGAGTATGGGAAGCTTGTGCTGAGCTTGCGGGTCGGCATGGAGAAGTCGCGCGACGAAATTCTTCATAAGCTTGTCGATATTCAATACCAACGCAATGATATTAATTTCATTCGGGGAACATTCCGCGTGCGCGGCGATATTATCGAAATCTTCCCGGTTGCCAATAACGAGCGCGCGATGCGTATCGAGCTGTTCGGCGATGAGATTGAACGGATTACCGAGATCGATGTGCTGACTGGCGAGATCGTCGGCGAACGCGATCATGTTGCGATCTTCCCGGCTTCTCACTTCGTTACGCATGAAGATACGATGAAGGTAGCGCTGAAGCACATCGAAGCGGAGCTGGAAGGGCGTCTTGCAGAGCTGCATGAGCAAGGTAAGCTGCTTGAAGCGCAGCGTCTGGAACAGCGGACGCGGTACGATCTGGAGATGATGGCGGAGATGGGCTTCTGCAGCGGCATTGAGAACTACTCGGGGCCACTGACATTCCGCGAGCGTGGGGCGACGCCTTATACGCTGATGGACTATTTCCCTGATGATATGCTGATTGTCATCGATGAGTCGCATGTTACCCTTCCGCAAATCCGGGCTATGTACAATGGCGACCGTGCGCGTAAAGAGGTGCTCGTGGATCACGGCTTCCGTCTGCCGTCCGCGATGGATAACCGTCCGCTTCGTTTCGAGGAGTTCGAAGGTAAGGCGAAGCAGCTCGTCTACGTATCAGCAACTCCAGGTCCATATGAGTTGGAGCACTGTCCGACGATGGTAGAGCAGATTATTCGTCCGACTGGCTTGGTTGATCCGATCATTGAAGTGCGCAAGACGAAGGGGCAGATCGATGATTTGCTTGTCGAGATCCGCGACCGCATTGCGAAGGATGAGCGTGTGCTCGTGACGACGCTGACGAAGAAGATGTCAGAGGATCTGACTGATTACATGAAGGATGTCGGGATTAAAGTCCGCTATTTGCACTCGGACATTAAGACGCTGGAGCGGCTTGCGATATTGCGTGACCTGCGGATGGGCGTGTTCCATGTCCTTGTCGGCATCAACTTGCTGCGGGAAGGTCTCGACTTGCCGGAAGTTTCGCTTGTGGCGATTCTCGATGCGGATAAGGAAGGGTTCCTCCGCTCCGAACGGTCGCTAATCCAAACGATGGGCCGTGCGGCGCGTAACTCCGAAGGTCGCGTCATTATGTACGCGGATAAGATAACGGACTCCATGGAGAAGGCTATAGGCGAGACTGAGCGCCGCCGTGCCATTCAAACTGCTTATAATGATGAGCATGGCATTACGCCGCAGACGATTCGTAAGAGAGTTCATGACGTCATCGAAGCGACGAAGGTTGCCGAGCAGAAGAGCGATTACCTCACAGGCGTCGGCGTAGAGAAGATGACGAAGAAGGAGCGCCAGTCGCTGGTGCAGCGCTTGGAATCCGAGATGAAGGAAGCGGCGAAGGGCTTGCAGTTCGAACGGGCGGCGGAGCTGCGCGATGCGCTGCTTGAGCTGAAGGCAGAGCTTGGGATGTAGCGCTGCAATTATTGATAGATTTGATGATATTGATGTTTCCTTTAGGAGGATTAAATAAATGGCTAATGATTCGATCGTCATTAAAGGGGCGCGAGCCCATAATTTGAAGAACATCGATGTGACGATTCCGCGGGATAAGTTCGTCGTTCTGACAGGTCTCAGCGGCTCGGGCAAGTCGTCGCTTGCTTTTGACACGATCTATGCTGAGGGGCAGCGCCGTTACGTCGAATCGCTATCCGCCTATGCGCGTCAGTTTCTCGGGCAAATGGAGAAGCCGGATGTCGATTCCATTGACGGCTTGTCGCCGGCGATATCGATTGACCAGAAGACAACGAGCCGTAACCCGCGCTCTACTGTCGGTACGGTAACGGAGATTTATGACTATTTGCGTCTGTTGTTCGCGCGTGTCGGCACGCCGCACTGCCCGGAACACGGGACCCCAATTACTTCCCAGACGGTTCAACAGATGGTGGACCGGATTATGGAATATCCGGAGCGGACGAAGCTGCAGATTCTTGCTCCGATCGTTTCGGGACGCAAGGGCGAGCATACGAAGCTGCTGGCTGACGTGCAGAAGCAGGGCTTCGTGCGTGTCCGCGTGAACGGCGAGCTGCGCGAGCTTAGCGAGAAGATTGAGCTGGAGAAGAATAAGAAGCATAACGTCGAGGTAGTCGTCGACCGAATCGTCGTGAAGAGCGACATCCACAGCCGTCTCGCGGACTCGCTGGAGACAGCGACGAAGCTGTCTGGCGGTCAAGTCATCGTCGATGTGATGGAGAAGGAGGAGCTGTTGTTCAGCTCCAGCCTGGCATGTCCCGTGTGCGGCTTCAGTATCGATGAACTGGCTCCGCGGATGTTCTCGTTCAACAGTCCGTACGGCGCTTGCCCGGATTGTGACGGACTCGGTGCGAAGATGATCGTCGACCCTGATCTGCTCGTTCCGGACAGCTCGAAGTCGATTGAAGAAGGTGCCTTTGAAGCATGGGCGGGCAGCACGTCGAACTACTATCCGCAGTTTCTCGAGTCGGTATGCCTTCATTATGGCATTCCGCGTGATGTGCCAGTCAGTGAGCTGATACCTGAGCATATGAAGAAGCTGCTCTACGGAACAGGTGGAGAGCGAGTCCGGTTCCGTTACGAGAACGACTTCGGCCATTCCAAGGAAGCTCATGTACCCTTCGAAGGTATCGTAAACAACTTGGAGCGCCGTTACCGTGAAACAGGCTCGGACGGCATTCGCGATCATATCGAACAATATATGAGCGCGAAGCCTTGCGGCGGCTGTAAGGGCCATCGTCTGCGTAAGGAGAGCCTTGCTGTCACGATCGGCAGCCAGAATATCTCGCATGTCACTTCTCTCTCCATCGGTGAAGCAGAGCGCTTCTTCAATGGGGTGGAACTGACGGAGAAAGAGCGTTTAATCGCTCATCTCATTCTGAAAGAAATCAACAGCCGCCTAGGTTTCCTCGTCAACGTCGGTTTGGAATACTTGTCGCTGAACCGTGCGGCAGGCACGCTCTCTGGCGGTGAAGCGCAGCGAATTCGTCTAGCGACACAGATCGGCTCCAGCCTAATGGGCGTATTGTACATCCTGGATGAGCCGAGTATCGGCTTGCACCAGCGGGATAATGACAAGCTCATTCAAACACTTGAGCATATGCGCGATCTAGGCAATACGCTCATCGTCGTCGAGCATGATGAAGACACGATGCTTGCCTCTGACTATATTATTGATATCGGACCAGGCGCCGGCATTCACGGCGGTCAAGTTGTCTCCATGGGGACGCCGGCAGAAGTAATGGCGGACGAGCAATCCCTCACAGGCGCTTACCTCAGCGGCCGCAAGTTCATTCCGGTTCCGCTGAAGCGCCGTGAGACGAGCGACAAGTGGCTGGAGGTTCGCGGCGCGAAGGAGAACAATCTGCGCGGCGTGAACGCGAAGATTCCGCTTGGCGTATTCACAGCGGTAACCGGAGTTTCCGGTTCAGGCAAGTCGACGCTCGTGAACGAGATTCTTTACAAGACGCTCGCTCGCGACTTGAACAAAGCGAAGGTTCGCCCTGGCGAGCATAAGGAGATCCGCGGTCTCGAGCATATCGAGAAGGTCATCGATATCGACCAATCGCCGATCGGACGTACACCGCGCTCGAACCCGGCGACGTATACCGGCGTATTCGACGATATCCGTGATCTGTACGCATCGACGAATGAAGCGAAGGTGCGCGGCTATAAGAAGGGGCGCTTCAGCTTCAACGTGAAGGGCGGCCGCTGTGAGTCCTGCCGCGGCGACGGCATTATTAAGATTGAGATGCACTTCCTGCCGGACGTCTATGTGCCGTGCGAGATTTGCAAAGGCAAACGATATAACCGCGAGACGCTTGACGTGAAATATAAAGGCAAGAGCATTGCAGAGCTGCTGGAGATGACGATTGAAGATGCGACCGATTTCTTCCGCAATGTGCCGCGTATTCATCGCAAGCTGCAGACGCTGCTTGACGTCGGACTCGGCTACATGAACCTTGGCCAGCCGGCGACAACGCTGTCCGGCGGCGAAGCGCAGCGCGTGAAGCTGGCTGCGGAGCTATACCGCCGCAGCACGGGCAAGATGCTCTATATCCTCGACGAGCCGACAACCGGTCTCCACGTCGATGATATTGACCGACTGCTCGTCGTGCTTCACCGACTCGTCGACTCCGGCGAGAGTGTCCTTGTCATCGAGCACAACCTCGATGTCATCAAGACAGCCGACTACCTGCTCGATCTTGGGCCGGAAGGCGGCAATGGCGGCGGTATGATTGTGGCGACAGGTACGCCTGAGGCCGTCGTTAAAGTGGAAGGCTCCTATACAGGCCGCTACTTGAAGCCGATCCTCGAGCGTGACCGTGAGCGCACGATTGCGCAGCAGCGCGAAGTAGAGAGCGTTGCGGCAGCTGGAATCGAGAACTGAAAATAGTTAGCCCTTCTGGTCATCGACGATACTTGTCGTCGGTGTTATCAGAAGGGCTTTATTTATTACTGATCTGAAACTTTCTGCACATAATAGCCGTCAGCAAGAATGACAAGCCAATAAGAAGGGGCGGAACCAAACTTGAAACGACGATATCAATCTCTAGGTGCAGCAGCAATTCTCGGGCTGTTAGCCTGTTTCACTTCCAGTATGCCGTCGGCTAATGCCGCGAATAAGGTGGAGCCGATTACGATTGCATATCCGAATGACTATTCAACTAAATTGGAGCATCAAGGTGATTACCGGCTAGTGAACGGGAGAGTCATGCTTTGGGCAGGCGATATCGTGAATATCCTGCCGTTCAGAGTTGCATCTAAAGGGGTTTATTACCTAACAGAAAAGAAAACGCTCCAGATTGATACGATTGACTTAGATGCTCCCGGCGAGAGGCGCAAGGGCTTCACAATTACAATAGGCGAGAAGAAGTTCACCGATTATGTACGGAACCAGACGATCGCGATATCACAACCGGCTGAGCTGATTAACGGTCGTGTCTATGTGCCACTTCGGACAATCGCAGAAGCTTATAGCTGTGTCGTGCAGTATACAAAGAGCAGCGGCGGAACGTCGATCAGCATTCGAAGCATCAATAAGTAAGCGATCATAACAAAAAGGGGCTGAACCATCCATCAGGATGTTCAGCCCCTTATTCATTAGCTAGCTAAAATTTCAGTTAAACGTTCTTGGAACGCTGGTACGCCTACACGGTTCACATAGTTATGGAACGTTTCGCCGGACTCGCGGCCTTCTTTGTAGAAGTTGATCAGCTTCACAAGCACGTAGCCAAGGTCATCGCCTTTGACACGGCCTTTAAGCGATTCATTGAACTTCGCACCGGGACCGAGGATGCCGCCAACAGCGATATCGAAGGCGTCAACCATACCCTCAGGGGTCTTAATCAGGGCGCCTTGCAGACCGATATCGGCAATGTGTTTCTGACCGCATGCATTCGGGCAGCCGATGAAGTGGATACGAATCTTCTCATCCAGCTCCACATGGTCGTCCAAGAAGTCGGCAACGCGGCGTGCGCGTTCTTTGGTTTCTACTACAGCAAGGTTACAGAACTCGTTGCCTGTGCAGGAAACCGTACGGCTCATGAACGGTCTTGCTTTAGGAGAGAGACGCTTCAACACAGGAACAGCAAGCGCTTCTTCAAGTTTATCATCAGGAATGCCGCTCAGCATGATGTTTTGCGACATCGTCGTACGAATCTTGCCATCGCCGAATTGATCCGCTGCATCAGCCAGCTGCTCAAGCTCATCCGAGTTTGTACGGCCGACAGGCACGTTCAGGCCGATGAAGTTCAAGCCTTCTTCTTTCTCCGGGTATACGCCATCGTAGTAAACGGCATTCCAGCCAACGACTTTGTTCTCGCCTGCAGAAGGCATGTCCCCGATAATTTCTTTCAGTTTCTCGAGGAACTTCTCTGGACCCCAGTCAGCGACAAGGAACTTAAGACGGGCTTGGTGGCGCTTTTCACGGTAGCCGTAGTCACGGAAGATCGTCGTAACGCCGATCGAGACCTTCAGTACTTCTTCAGGACGAACGAACATGTCGAGCTCTTTCGCCATGTGAGGCTTAGCGGATAAACCGCCGCCCACATAAGCGTGGAAGCCGATGACTTCTTCGCCGTCAATCACTTTCGTTGCAGGAACGAATGCAAGGTCATTAATCTCGGCATTCGCATTGTTATAGATGTTTGCAGAAATGGACATTTTATATTTGCGAGGCAAATTGGAGAAATCACGGTTCATCAGGTAGAAATCATTCACTTGCTCAACGATTTCGCGAGTATCCATCAGCTCATCGCGGTCAATGCCGGCAAGCGGATTGCCTACAATCGTACGCGGGCAGTCGCCGCACGCTTCGTAGGAGTACAAGCCAACCGCTTCAAGGCGGTTGAAGATGTCCGGCAGGTCTTCGACTTTCAACCAATGATATTGAATCGCTTGACGCGTCGTAACGTCGATCAGGTCACGACCGTAATCGCGGCCGATTGAAGCGATTGCACGAGCTTGTGCAGAAGTAATGATACCGGTGTTGATACGGATTCGCATCATGAAGTAGCCGTCTTTAGGCTTCTGTTCATAGACGCCGGCCCACTTAAACCGGTTCATGTCATCCTCGGGAATGGAGGCATAGCCTTCCTTTGAATACTTGTCGATAATGGTTCGAATTACATCTAGTCCATCTTTTTCCATTTTAATAAATTCAAATTTATTTAGTTTGGAAGGGTCATTCATCCACACGGCTTCATACGCCATTGCTCGTTCCTCCTAAGGATGTTATGCTCAGCATATCGTGCGCTGATTTGCGAAAATCCGACGATTTTCGTATGAATACTACACAGAATGGTACCACACTTCAGACCAAGCGACAATGAGTAGGAATCATGTAATTATAAGAGATTATTATAATTAATGAAGGGTTTGTTTATATAACTATCCTTTTAGCAAATGGTGACAAACTTGTTACGATTCTCGATTGTCACTTGCATCGAGCTCGTGATGAGGCTAACATAAACTAATATAGGCTAAGTGCGAAAATAAGGAGGTCTACACCCATGTTTCTTGCTGAAAAAGCAGCAAATACCCTTACAAAGTTCGATCCAATGGATATTATGATGCTTCTATTTACAATTGTTATTTTCATCGGATTTGTGCGTTTGCTAATGGCTCGTCCGAAGAAGAATGTATTCGCAATCGGATTTGCGGGGGTTTCGCTTGCCGTATTCCTGTTCGCGAACTACGTTATGATTTTCAAAGTCTGGTTGCAGTAATTTCCAGGGAACCATAATGAATGAACGGATAATGCCGGAATCTTGAGCGCTCAGGATTTCGGCATTTTTATATACGTAAATAAAAAACCTCCAACCCATAGGGCTGGAGGTTTTCGTTTATCCGGGTATTAAACCCACCACATCTCGCCGAGCGGCTCTTTGATGAGGATGGATTGCAGGTTTTGAACAGCTTTCGTGAAGCCTTCGTCTACGGACATCAGGCCGTCTTCGTGCTCGATGCTCACGACGTAGTCGTAACCAACAAGGCGAAGCGCGCTGATGATGTCAGCCCAAACCTTCAGATCGTGACCGTAGCCAACAGTGCGGAACTGCCAAGCGCGGTCAAGCATCAGAGCGTAGGACTGCATGTCTGTTACGCCGTGCTTGTTCACATTGATTGGATCAATTGTTGTATCCTTCGCATGGAAGTGGTGGATTGCGCCTGCGCGGCCCAGGATGTGGATCGCTTGAACAGGATCAATACCTTGCCACCACATGTGGCTCGGGTCAAGGTTAGCGCCGATTGCATCGCCACAAGCTTCACGAAGGCGAAGCAGTGTAGCCGGGCTGTGAACAGAGAAACCGCCATGTAGCTCAAGACCGATTTTCACGTTGCTTTCCGTTGCAAGCTTCGCGATTTCGCTCCAGTAAGGAATAACTTTCTCTTCCCACTGCCATTTCAGGATGTCTTGGAAATCGTTTGGCCATGGAGCAACCGGCCAGTTCGGATATTTCGCATCCTCATGGTCGCCAGGGCAGCCGGAGAATGTATTTACAACAGGTACGCCGAGTTTAGAAGCCAGCTGAATTGTTTTACGGATGACAGCGTCATGCTCGCTTGCAATTGCTTTTTGCGGGTGAAGCGGGTTTCCATGGCAGCTAAGCGCGCTGATTGTTAAGCCGCGAGCGTCAACTGCATCCTTGAATGCTTTCAGCTTGCTCTCGTCAGCAAGCAATACGTCTGGATCGCAGTGTGCGTTTCCAGGGTAGCCGCCTGTGCCGATCTCGATTGCGTCCAAGCCTTTGGATGCAATGTAGTCGAGTGCGTCTTCCAATGATTTTTGGGCGAAGAGTACAGAGAATACACCGAGTTTCATACGTGTATAGTTACCTCCTAAATGGGATATGTATTGCGCGTAGCCTTTCTTATTATAACATGAGCAACTTGCAAGGTTAAGATTCAACAGGGCTAATGCCAAAAAAGCATACGAAGTGGACAAATCAAGTTTTAATAAAGTTTAAGGGGCAACCAATTGTCACATAAACCCAAATATAGTAGAGTGGACCTACTGGTCTAGTAAAATATTGTAAATTAGTAGATTGTTCAAATGGGGGAAGCATTGTGAGGCATAAGGGTTTACGTCTAGTTCTAGTCATCATAGCCGGTGCGCTCTTCATGACAGGGACCGCATTAGCCGCCGGAAGTTCAGGCGGTACGAAGCTGGATGCAAAGATGATTAACGGAGAAGTTTACGTCAAAGCAAGTTCATTGACGAAGGAGCTCGGCGGTTCTGGGGTCTATGATGCCAAGACGCAAAGCTACGCTTATACGCCTAAGTCGGAAGTACCGGATGTTGTGAAGAAAGTATCGCCTTCGGTCGTCGGCATTATCGGCAAGCCGGCTGAGTATGAAGACAACCGGTTTGCATTGGCACACGGAACAGGTGTGATCTGGAAGGCGGACGGATGGATCGTAACGAACGCCCATGTCGTGAAAGACATGAATAATATCGTTGTCGTGACATCAGACGGAAAACAGTACGAAGGCAAACGCGTCAATATCGACGAAACAAGCGACCTTGCGCTTGTGAAGATCAACGCAACCCATTTGAAGCCGGCTGTATTCGCGCCTGTACCGCTGCAGATGCAAGTGGGCGAGACGGTCGTGGCGATAGGGACGCCGGTGTCGTTCTCGCTGCGCAACACAGCGACGACAGGCATCTTGAGCGGCATGAACCGTTCGATCTCCTCGTACTACAAGCTGCTTCAGACCGACGCGGCAATCAACCCGGGCAACAGCGGCGGGCCGCTCGTTAATTTGAAGGGCGAAGTCATTGGGATCAATTCCATGAAGTTTGTCAGCGATGGCGTCGAGAGCTTGGGCTTCTCCATTCCGGCGGATACCGTCCGTTATGTCGTGAATCAGTTCTTTAAGTATGGCAAAGTGAAGCGTCCGTCGCTAGGCGTGGAGCTGGAAGAAAGCTGGTCCGCACTCGTTGGTCTGCCTACAACAGAACCGCTTGAAGTCAAGTCGGTTTGGGGCTCTGGGGCGAAGCAAGCGAACTTGCATGCGGGCGACCAGATCTACTCCGTTGGCGGCAAGCAGGTATCCTCAATTGTTGAAGTGAATGAGCTGCTGAAGGCATATCTGCCTGGGCAGCAAATTGAAGTGATGGTGCAGTCCGAGGGAGACCTCGTTAAGAAGAAACTGACATTGTCTGAGACGAACTAACATTAGATCAAGGGAGAGAAATCAACATGAAGAACAAGCTGCTTGCACTACTCATTGCAGCATGTATGTTATTTGCACTTATGCCTGCAGTCGCAGGAGCATCCGATATGGCCTATGAAACCAAATCAGTTGAGATTAAATTAGCGATTGGCAGTCCAACGCTTACTGTGAACGGTACAACATCCACGATTCAGAAGCCGTATAAGCAGAATGGCACAACAATGGTGCCGCTCAGCGTCATTACGAAAGCATTCGGCGCAGGCTTGAAGCTGGAGAATAACAAGATCATCACGCTGTCCTACAACAAGACGACAGTTGTGCTTACGATCGGCAGCAAGACGGTAAAGGTCAACGGTTCGCCAATTACGCTTACGGCTGAACCGAAGATCGTGAACAGTGTAACGATGGTTCCGCTTCGTGTCATTGTATCGGCGTTTGGCGCTACGCTTGCGCTAAACGGTAATTCCATTACGATCAAAGGATTAAAGGTGTCTACGCCAGGTACTTCAACTGGCAGTAACACAGGCGGCATTAATTCCGATGCAGGCAAAACACAGGTAGGCGATAGCTACTACAACTGGTCGATGAAGTATCCGTCGGACTTGGTGTTGACGTATCAGAGCGACAACGGCAGTATCACGCAGTGGTCTTCCATTGCCGAAGATCGTGATCTAATCGTCAGAGTAGATAAAGTAGACCAGAGCTATACCCGCGAAGAGGTTCGCGAGCAGATTATGAGCTATTTCGATGATAACGAGTTTGCGATGGAGAAGAAAACCGTTACGATCGGCGATCTGAGCTTTGAGAAAGTCATTAGTAAAGACCGCGACGGATGGTTCTACGATAATCGTGCGATTCAAGTCGGTGATCGCATCTATATCATTATGGCAGGCATCAAGTCGGATTCGCGCGATAAATTGGCGGTATATGATGATATTTTGAGCAGCTTCAAGCCTTCTTTTGCAAAGAATGAATCGGCATTGAAAGACATTACGAAGGTGCGCAATGGCTTCTTCACGGCGACAGATAAAGATTACGGATTGTCTGTTCAGCTGCCTGTGGATTGGGTGCGGGACCAAGAATTGCCAAGCCCGGCGTTCTACAATGAAAAAGGCTATATGAGCTTCGAGATCAGCTCGTTGAAAGAAGGCGACACAGCGGCAGATTGGATGCACCGTGTTCGTCAGAAGGTAGAGAGCGCATTTGTAACAGATTCTTTGCGTAATGTCGCAGAATCCACGCTTTCTCTAGTAGATGGAACAGCGCAAGTGCTAAGCTATGAGTTCACGTTCGACAAGAAGAAATGGTTCAAAGAATATAATGTTTTCCTCACCGTAGGTGAGCATAAGTATGAAACGGACTTCTACTATGTAGAGGATGGATCTGGTACTGGCGAAACACTCTTTAAGAATATCGTTGGCTCACTGGATATCAATACGATTTATGTAGAAGCAAACTTCAGTGACCTGGATGATGCGGAATCGCTGGATCAGCAGACGGTTACGAAATCAAGCAAAGCTTATGGTTATTCCATTGCACTTCCTGAATCTTGGCATGGCGTTGATAAAGATTTTGAGAAGGATTCGGTTTACTACAGCATTCCATATGGTTCGTTCGGAATTGATGTTATTGAGGATACGAGTGCTAGTGACTACATCAATGATGTGAAAACCTTCCTTAATACCGATGACACGATGAAGAAGGTTGGCGCGACTATTCAAGGAACAGAGAATGTAACTTTGGGAGGCGGCATTTCGGCAACGAAGCTGGTTGTCGATTTCCCTAAAGACACGGTTCCAACAACAACGACGTACTATATTTTCGAGAAGAACGGTACGACGTACATGATCAACTATACCCGTCAGCAGTCCAACAATACGGACAGCAATATCGCCGCGGTAGAGAAAGTTATTGGATCGTTCACATTCACAAGCTAGTGATTCATAAGGCGCTGCGCCGCTTCGGACCGGAAATATTTCGGGAAGAAGCGGCTTTTGCGTTATAGCGCGGCTTTCGTTTGGGCGTCTGCTCTGGTACACTGTAGGGAAATAAGTGAACGAGGATAAGGATGGCGTTAATTAAAGATGGGTACGATAAAACGGCAAGATATCGAATTGCTGGCACCAGCCGGTGATTGGGAGTGTATGCGGGCGGCAGTGGCCAATGGGGCCGATGCTGTTTTTTTTGGTGTGGAGAAATTTAATGCTAGAGCGAGAGCGAATAACTTTCATACAGACGAGTTGCCAGAGATTATGGCGTTTCTGCACAGCTACGGCGTCAAAGGGTTCCTTACGTTTAATATTCTCGTATTCGAAGAAGAACTCGGCGAAGCCAAAGCGCTAATTGAAGCTTGTATCGACGCCGGCGTTGATGCGGTAATCGTTCAGGATCTGGGTCTCGTGAAGCTCATTCGCGAGATGTCGCCGGACTTCCCGATTCATGGATCGACGCAGATGACGATTACGTCGCCGGAGGCAGTTGAGTTCACGAAGCCATTTGATATTGAACGGGTCGTGCTTGGACGCGAAAATAACTTGAAGCAAATTCAAACTATCGGCGATCAGGCGAAGCTTCCGATGGAAGTATTCGTGCATGGCGCGCTGTGCGTCTCTTACTCAGGCCAGTGCTTGACGAGCGAAATGTGGGGCGGACGCTCAGCTAACCGCGGCGAATGCGCGCAAGCTTGCCGTCTTCCGTATGACCTGATGGTCGACGGAGAACAGAAGCCGATGGGCGATGTGGCGTATCTGCTTTCGCCGAAGGACCTTGCGGCGGTTGAGCTTGTGCCGGAACTGATTGAAGCTGGCGTTACGTCCTTTAAGATTGAAGGACGCTTGAAGAGTCCGGAATATGTAGCGAACGTGGTAAGCAAGTATCGCCGCGCGATCGACAAGTATTTCGATGGCGACCGTTCTGCGCCGTCGAAGGAAGAGATGCGCGAGCTTCAGCAGAGCTTCTCGCGTGGGTTTACGCACGGCTTCCTCGACGGCACGAACAACAAGCAGCTCGTGGAAGGGACATTCCCTAAGAGCCGCGGCGTCTATCTCGGCCGTGTCGAGAAGATCCTTCGCGATGCGGTCGTTTGCCGGGTGGAAGCGCCGGTGAAGCGCGGTGATGGGATCGTGTTCGACGCTGGCGATCCAACGAAGAAAGAAGAAGGCGGCCGCATCTATGATATTCGTCGCCAAGGGACGAAGCTGGAGGGCGAGGCGCAAGAGGGGCTCGTCATTGAGCTTGTTCCAGGTCGAAATGACGTAGACCTGCGCCGTGTTCATGTCGGCGACCGTGTATGGAAGACGAGCGATCCGGCGCTTGACCGGCGTTTGCGCGCTTCGTTCGAGACGGAGAAGCCATATCGTGTATTCCCGTTGAATGTGAAAGTGACAGGTGAGCTCGGACAACCGCTTCGTACCGTATGGACGGATGTAGAGAAGGGCAACACGGTTGAGGTCAGCTCTGAGCTGGAGCTCGAGCAGGCGCAGAAGCGCCCGATGGACCGTGCCATTCTCGAAGAGCAGCTTGGCCGCCTTGGCGGCACAGTCTATCAGCTGGAGTCGCTTGAAGCCGAGCTGAACGGGGATTTGATCGTGCCGATGCGCGAATTGAACCGGATGCGCCGCGAAGCGGTAGAAGCATTGGCTGGCGAACGTCCGAAGCCGCCGGTTTATATCAAGCACGAAGTCGATATCAATGACGACAATCGTGGCATCGAGAGCGGGCGTCAGTCTGCTACAGCTGCTAAAGCGAAGCTCACGGTGCTCTGCCGCAGCCTTCCTCAGCTGGAAGCTGCCGTGAAGTCCGATAAAGTAGGCATGGTATACGCCGACTTTGAATTTATTAAGCAGCTGCCGGCTGCAATGGAGCTGGCGCGGAGCGCGGGCAAGCCAATCGGCCTTGTAACGCCGCGCATTCACATGCCGAATGAGAACGGCTACCATGCAAACATCTTGAAGCTGAAGCCGGATGCGGTGCTAGTTCGCAACACAGGCGCGCTCTATTACTACTTGCGCGCTCGTGCTGCGAAGCCGAACGAGTCGTTCCCGGAGCTGATTGGCGATTTCTCGCTGAACATCGCGAACCATAAGGCGGCGAATCTGTTCCTAGATGCAGGCTGCAGTCTCGTCACACCTTCCTATGACCTGAATGTTCAGCAAATGTTCGACCTGTTGCGCCGCAGCGAAACGTCGAAGATGGAGGTCGTTATCCATCAGCATTTGCCGATGTTCCATACCGAGCACTGCGTCTACTGCACCTTCCTCAGTGAAGGGACGGACTTCACGAACTGCGGTCGCCCTTGCGAGGATCATAACGTCTCCCTACAGGATCGGATCGGCATGTCGCATCCTGTTCGCGTCGACGAAGGCTGCCGCAATACGGTGTACAATGCGATTGAGCAGTCTGGTGCGGAGTATATGAAGCAGTTCGGCGAGCTCGGCATAGCTTCGTTCCGGATAGAGTTCCTGGAAGAGACAGCCGATAAAGTGAATGAAGTTATTGACCTATACAGCGACGCGCTTGCAGGACGCATTGGCGGAACGCAAGTGTGGCGCAGCTTGAAAGCCATCAATCAGCTTGGCGTAACTCGCGGCCAGTTGGTCAAATAATGGACAGAACTAGAGGGGCCGGTCATTCGGCTCCTCTTTTTTCGTTAGCCCCAGCAGTGGCGATTTCTAGAAGCAGGGAGGGATTAGGAGATAGAGGGCGAATAGGTAGCAAAGGTTAACGTCGTATAATGTCTATACCCTAAAGTATTATTTTGGATGTAAGGCTGCCGGGATATTGCTTGGCAGGTTAACAAAGTAGCATGGTGAGGAATGACCAATGAATCAAAAAAACGATGGAATAACGATTTCGCAGCAGGATAATTGGCTTATAGAGGTACTTAAGGCGGAGCGGGCGATATTGGATGGGAACATGCCCACCGCACAGCTTTTACAGGCCATCCCGGCTGATATACGTCTGAAATCGCCGCTGCTGCTTCGCGCGGAATGCGAAGAGGGCCTGTTGAACGGCCGCTTGATCGAGACGAAGCAGATGCTGGAAGCGGCGCTGCGCGGCTTCGCTGCGCAAGCGGATGAGTCAGCGATGCTGACGATGATGGCGATGCTTGGCTTGCTGTATATGCAAGTTGGCGATCGGCAAGAAGCGGGGCCGTTCATGGCTCAGCTCGCCGAGGAGTGGAACCGCACGCCTGAGCAGTGCAGCGGCTTTGTGCCGTGGGCGCTAGCCCGCGCCGCGGCATCGATTAAAAGAGGTGCAGCGGAATACGCTCCCGAAGCGAATCGATTGTTCCAAGCATCGGCTGAGCGGTTTCGCGAGGAAGGCAAGCCGGTCTGGGCGGGCTTTGTGCTGCTGGAACGGCTGCTGTTCGATGGCTCAGCGAGCGAACAACCGGATTGGCAGCTGTGGCTAAGCTGGCTCAAGCGCCACGCGTCGGATCATTCGCATGGCGCGGCTGTCGCTCGCGTGTTGGCCGCTACTGAGCTGAGCGAGTCCTTGTGCAGCGAGCTGCCGGCTCGCTACGCTTATTTAAGCCAAGCCATTTTCTTGGATTCGGCGCCGGAGTTGCCGCAAGCGCTCACGGCTGATCTCGAATGCTGCATCTATGCGGCAGGTGCGAGAATCAAGCAGCTGCTGCAGGAAAGTCAGCTGGTCCAGGCGGAGCAAGCGTTTGGTCAGCTGGACCGCATGCGCAAGCTGTTAACAACGCCTGCTATAGAGAAGCTGACGGTGCAGCTGGCGGCCTCTCTCGCCGCGGCCGGTTTAGAAGAAGTCGCATCGCCGACAGTGATCGAGGAACGAAATGGACCCCACAGAGATGCTGTGTTGGAAGAATACGTGGAAGCCGCTGCTCCAGAGCAACCGGAAACGTCGGCTAAGTGGCGGGTGCGCCTGTTTAACGGCATTAACTTCACTGCGATGGATGGCCATGTTTTCGAGCCAATCTGGAAGCGGCGCAAGGCAGGCGAATTGTTCGTCTACCTGCTCTTGCAACCGAACTTCCGTGCAAATCGGGAGCAAGTGATTGATCGTGTCTTCGGCGAAGGCGATCTATCCAAACGATCCAATCAGCTGTATGTGACGCTTCACGATTTGCGCTCATCGCTCAAGGAGCTCGGCATGCCGGAGGATATCGTCTTTGCCAAGCGGGGCGTTATCGGTATTGCCGAGAACACCTTCGAAGCGAATGATGTGGAGGATTACACGACGCTGGCAAGAATCGGCGATCAGCTGTGGATGGATGACCGTGAAGAAGCTTGCCGACTCTATGAGAAGGCCAGAGAGCTCTATGGACGGCTTGGTACGGAGCTGCCGCATACTGAATGGCTTGAGCGTGTGCGGGAGCAGCTGCTAGATCGTCAGACGAATATGATTAAACGGCTAGCTGTCTATTATGGAGAGCTGTGTGACGAGGCACGGGTAGAGCAGTGCCTCGCGGATTGGATTGCGCTTCGTCCTGAACAGGAAGAAGCGTACGAGGCAATGATCGTTCACTGCTTGCGCGGAGAACGGAGAATCGAGGCGATCAGCTGGTACCGGCGGCTGGAGCGGATTTGCAAGGAAGAGCTGGGCAGTGAGCCGCTTGAGGAAGTCAGGAAGCTCTTATGGAAGTGACGGGCAAGGAACAAGTTCCACCTGTCCAACCCGTCTCTCCAGCCTCCCAAGTCCCACCAGTCCATCAAGCCTACCGATGTGACCAAGACGGCAAGCCGCACTACACTGGCTATATGCTGCTAAGCAGACTGCTGTTCGTCTATGGTATCGTACTGCTTGGCGGACTAATTATTTTGCAGGCGGATACAATGTTGGTAGCACCTTCGGCTTCTGACGGGCTGCGTATCCCGCGGCTGGGCTATCTGATATTCGCCCTGCTGCTTGCGCTAGCGATAGCAGGGTATTCCGCTTGGCGGCTGAAGCCGATCATGCAGGAGCTCGATCGCCAATGCGAGAAGAGCTCCGCGGGATTGACGAACAGTTCGCTTCACCGGCTGTACAAGATGCCGTATGAGCTGCTCATCGGCGTATCCGTTATCGGCGTGGTTTACTCTGTTCTGTACCATGCTGAAGTGGTGCAGGGCAGTTGCACTTGGCTGCACCTGTTCGGGCAAGTATCCGGTGAGCAGAGCTTGTTCATCTCACTAGCGATTGTCCTGTTCACGACGACAAGGCGTATATTCAGGCCGGTCATGCGCATGCAGCCGCTGCCGAATCGGTTTGACGGGCGGACCTCAATCGTTCAGCCGATCATTCTTACCTACGCGTGTACGATGCTGGTGACGATATTCAGCTTGCTTCAGCTGGCGTTCATGACATTAAGACCGCAAGAAACCATTGACCCGTACAAGCTCGGCTTAATCGCTGCGTTTTATATTATAATGAGTATCGCTTTATTCAGTTACGTCACGATGCAATTCAGACAGGAGCTGCGCGGTCTTATCCGCGACATTCGCGGGCTGGTGGCCGGACAAGGCTTGCCAGGCGGCGGCGCGCCTGCCATTCTCCATGATGAAGCCGGCGAGCTGGCTGTTGCGTACAACGAGCTGCAGATCCGAATCAACCGCGAATACGAATCGCTGGAGCGCGAGCTGAAGATGGCTTACAATGTACAACAGAAGCTGCTTCCGCCCGGGGATCTAACGATCGGGGCTTACCGGATTACGGCGCGCTGCAAGTCGTACCGTGAGGTTGGCGGCGATTTCTTCGACGTCGTGTCGCTCAGCCCGAACCGATTCGCGGTTATGATTGGCGATGTTTCCGGCAAAGGGTTGCCTGCGGCGCTTATCATGTCTGCTCAGCTGCTTATTTTCCGCTCGGAAATTCGGCGTAACGGCAGTCCATCGGAAGTGCTGGCACGGATGAACAGGCAGCTGTGCGAAGCGATGGGAGAGGAAGGAACAGTCTCTATCGGCGTAGGCGTCATTGATTTAACGACGAATGAGGTGCAATATGCAAGCGCTGGTCACTTGTCGCCTTATATCATTACGCAAGATGGCCGCGTTCAAGCAGTGGCATGCAGCTCGCTCCCAATCGGCATTGATCCGGACGTAGCGTATGAGGAGATCAGTTTTGGACTGAACAATGGCGACCGTTTCCTCCTGTACACCGATGGACTCATTGAGGCCGTTAATCAGAGCGGTCAAATGTACAGCTTCGACGGATTAGAGGCAGAGCTTGCGTTATGGCAGCCTGAGCAGGATCTTACGGAAATCGTAGATGACTGGCTGGCCCGTATGGATCTGGAATGTGGTTCCGGCATGGATGACAGGACTGTCGTCGTCCTTGAGCTGGCTGGCGAATACCGCAGTTCGCTCGCGTCTGCGGCTTCCTTCGAGAATCCATTTATGTCACGCGAATGGGCGATCCGCAGCAAGCTCGGCGACGAGAAGCTCATTGCGCTCAAGCTGGGCGATTGGATAAAGGAACGATGGCCGAATTCCGATATATATGAAGATGTGCAAAGCGCCGTGTGCGAAGCGATGATTAATGCAATTGAACATGGCAACAAAATGCAGCCCAATGCGTATGTATCTGTAATCGCACAGATTGGCGGCATGCTGATGGTGTGCCGGGTGTACGATGAAGGCGGCGGTTTTTACCCGAAATTATCGCGGGATGAGGATGAAATGCGTAAGAAGCTGGAATCCGAGGACCCTCGCGGATGGGGGCTGGTCATGATCGATACGCTTGCGGATTACTGGACGACCGGACGGGACGAGCGGGGCTTCTACACGGAGCTTTATTTTATGAGAAAATCACATCCGGATTCCGAAGCAGAGCAGGTTGCGCAGAAAGGAGATTGAATATGGCGGACCAGCCGTTTTCGATAGCATTACATAAGTTCCAGGGTGGCCTTGCGCTGAAGCTGGAAGGGGATTTGAGCAAATCGGCGGAGACGAAGCTGCTGAGCGGCTTCGAAGGAGAGGCGGAGCTTGGCAAGAGCATCCGTTTCCTGACGCTTGACCTGACGAAGGTCGAATACATAAACAGCGGTGGAATGGCTGTATTGATCCGGCTTGCCCGCATGGGAAGCAAAGCGGGGGTGCATACTTTCGCCTGGGGGATTACCCCTCACTACGAGAAACTGTTTCGTATGGTCGGCTTAACGGAATATATGATGATTTATCCGAACGAGTTTGCCGTCATGCAGCGGATCGAAGCGCTTGGACAATAGTCTGGAAGCGAAGGATAGTTTGAGAAGGCGGAGGGCATTATGGAATTGCAATCGGCAATATTTAAAGAGTGGCGGCATCTGTTCAAGCTCGACCCTGACCGCGAGATTAGCGACGAGCGGCTTGATGCGATCTGCATGTCCGGTACGGATGCGATTATCGTAGGCGGATCGAGCGGCGTCACATTCGATAACACGGTCGACTTAATGTCGCGCATTCGTCGGTATGAAGTGCCATGCGCATTGGAAGTATCGAATGAAGAGGCTGCCGTTCCGGGCTTCGATCATTACTTTATTCCTCTCGTGCTTAATACCGATAAGGCAGAATGGCTGGCTGGACGGCAGATTCAAGCGTTGCGCAAGTTCGGGGCGTTCATTCCGTGGGAAAATACTTCAGCAGAAGGCTATCTCATCCTGAATGGGGACGCAGAAGCGGCCAGGCTGACCAGCGCGACGTCGTCGCTTGACGCAGAAGGTGTTGCAGCGCATATTTATATGGCGGATCGGCTTATGCGCCTTCCTGTCATCTATATGGAATACAGCGGTAAATTCGGCGACATGGAGCTTGTGAAGCGAGCGAGGAGCTTGGTCACAGGAGCCAGAGTATTTTACGGCGGCGGCATCGACAACGCGGATAAAGCAAGGGCAGCGGCGGAAGTGGCCCATACGGTCATCGTAGGCAATATTATATATGACGACTTGGATGCGGCGCTCTCAACCGTAGAGGCAGTTCGCCTTGCCTTGCAACAATAAATCAGAAGAACGGCTTCGTTAGCGAATCGCATCATTCGTGCAGTTCGCTCACTGGAGGCCGTTTTTATTTCGCTTAACTGGCCGGAATGCAATTGACACTGCCCGGTCGGTTGTCTAGACTAAAGATAGGCGAACAAATGCGAACAAAGGAGCTTATTTACCTTATGTTGAATGAATTTAGCATCGACCAAGCTGTTCAGAAGCTGAACCCCCCGCAGCGTGCGGCCGTTCAAGCGACAGATGGTCCGCTGCTCATTATGGCGGGAGCGGGAAGCGGCAAGACACGCGTGTTGACGCACCGTATTGCATACTTAATCCAGAAGAAACGCGTAGCGCCGTGGAGCATCCTGGCGATTACCTTTACGAATAAAGCAGCAAGAGAAATGCAGCAGCGGGTGAGCGCGCTGGTCGGCAATTCCGGGCAAGATATTTGGGTTTCCACGTTCCACTCCATGTGCGTGCGGATCCTGCGCAGAGATGTTAGCCGGATCGGCTTCACGAACAATTTCTCCATTCTCGATTCCGCGGATCAACTATCGGTTATCCGTAACTGTATGAAGGATCTGAACATCGATACGAAGAAATTCGAGCCGAAGAGCGTGCAGGCGGCGCTTGGCGGCGCGAAGAACGAGCTGATAACGCCGGAGCAATTCGAGCTGAAGATTGGCGATTACTTTGACGGTATCGTAGCCAAAGTGTACACGGCGTACCAGAAGCGGCTGAAGAACAACAACTCGCTGGACTTTGACGATCTCATCATGAAGACGATTGAGCTGTTCAAAGAAGTGCCGGAAGTGCTGGAATTCTATCAGAACAAGTTCCGTTATATTCACGTCGATGAGTATCAGGATACGAACAGAGCGCAATATATGCTTTGCAATATGCTAGCTAGTAAGCATCACAACATCTGCGTCGTTGGTGACAGCGATCAATCGATTTACCGTTGGCGCGGGGCGGATATCACGAACATCTTGAACTTCGAGGAAGACTATCCGGAAGCGAAGACGATTCTGCTTGAGCAGAACTATCGCTCGACGTCGAATATTCTTAATGCTGCTAATGCTGTGATCAAGCTGAACACGGGCCGCAAGGATAAGAAGCTGTGGACGGATCAAGGTGAAGGCGACGCGATTACGATCTATCAAGCGGATACCGAGCATGACGAAGGTTACTTCGTCACAGGCGAGATTCGCCAGCAGGTGAACAAAGGGCGCAAGTTCGGCGACCATGCGATTCTGTACCGGACGAATGCACAGTCTCGTGTAATCGAGGAAACGCTAATCAAGTCTGATATTCCGTATCAAATCGTCGGCGGCGTAAAGTTCTACGACCGCAAAGAGATTAAAGACATTCTCGCTTATTTGCGTCTCATCTCGAACCCTGATGACGACATTTGCTTCCAGCGGATTGTTAACGTGCCTAAACGCGGCATTGGCGATACGACGGTCGCGAAGCTCGCGGATGAAGCGGGACTGCGCGGCATCTCGGTCTTTGCCCTGCTTGAGCAGATTGACTGGCTCGATGTGACAGGTCGCGCTCGTACGGCGCTGACCGAATTCCGCGACATGATCGATAACTTGACGCGTATGGTCGAGTACTTGTCTGTAACGGAGTTGACTGAGAAGATACTCGAGCTGAGCGGCTACCGTGAGGAGCTGCACCGCGAGAATACCTTGGAATCGAAGGCTCGCCTTGAGAACATCGACGAGTTCCTCTCCGTTACGCAGGAGTTTGAGAACCGCAACGAGGACAAGTCGCTGGTTTCCTTCCTGACTGACCTCGCGCTGATCGCTGACATCGACTCTATGGATAAGGACGAGTCCGAGAACGAAGTGAAGGACGCAGTCGTCCTCATGACGATGCACAGCGCCAAGGGGCTAGAGTTCCCGATTGTCTTCATCATCGGGATGGAGGAAGGCGTATTCCCTCACAGCAGGGCGCTTCAAGATAATGAAGAACTCGAAGAAGAGCGTCGCCTTGCATATGTAGGCATCACGCGTGCGGAGAAGCGCCTCTTCCTCACTTGTGCGCGGATGCGCACGCTGTTCGGGCGCACAAGCGCGAATATGCCGTCACGCTTCTTGCGCGAAGTGCCGGACGAGCTGAAGATGGAGACCGGCCGCGGAGCGCGTTCTGGCGGCGGCAGCGGCATTGGCTTTGGCTCTGGCAGTCGGTTTGGAAGCAGCAGTGGTAGCGGCGGTTCGGGTTCCGGCAGCGGCTTTGGTTTCCGGAACGGTGGCAGCAGCGGTGCTGGCGGGGCGTCGGCACGTCCAGGCGCCGCGGCGAGCGGCAGCGGCGTACGCGTCAGCACGCCGATGGATGCAGCACGTACGGCTGGCGGTGCCGCTGGTGCAGGCGGTGCGGCCGGCGGCGGTGATTTCGCAGCCGGCGATAAAGTGTCGCACGGTAAGTGGGGCATTGGTACGATCGTATCCGTGCGCGGTACTGGCAATGACAAGGAGCTGCAAATTGCGTTTCCGGCTCCGGTCGGGCTGAAGAAGCTGCTTGCCAGCTTCGCTCCGATTACGAAAGTATAATCGACGAGAGGCGAGAGAGGGAGGACGACAATGGCTACTGCCAAGGAAACGGGACAGAACGCGCGGATGCGCGAGCTTGTGGACCTCATTGCGGAACATAATTACAACTACTATACGCTGGATAAGCCGGCGATTAGCGATAAACAGTGGGACGAGCTCTATGATGAGCTTGTTCAGCTGGAGCAAGCGACGGGGCTGGTTTTCCCGGATTCTCCGACACAGCGCGTTGGCGGCGATATTTTGAAAGGCTTCGCGCCTCACCGTCATCTTGCTCGCCTATGGAGTCTTGATAAAGCGCAGGACCATGAAGATTTGCTGGCATGGAATGCTCGTGTTGCCAGAGCGATTGCCGATTATAATGCGAAGAATCCAGACGTAGCGCCATTGCCCGATCCTAGCTATGTAATCGAGCTGAAGTTCGACGGACTCACGCTTAACCTCACTTATGACGGAGGCAATCTCGTGCAGGCGTCAACGCGCGGCAACGGCGTCGTTGGCGAAGGCATTTTGGCACAGGTAAAGACGATTCGTTCCATTCCGCTCACTATTCCGTTTACCGATGGGGTTATCGAGGTTCAGGGCGAAGGAATTATGAATCTGTCGGTGCTGGAAGCTTACAATGAGACGGCGGCAGAACCGCTCAAGAATGCGCGCAATGCGGCAGCGGGTGCGCTTCGTAACCAGAATCCGCGCATTACGGCGGAGCGGAAGCTGAACGCGTTCTTCTATAATGTCGGCTATGCGGATGGAATCTCTTTCGATAAACATGAGCAAATGATTCAGTTCTTGCGGGATAACCGGTTCAAAGTGAATCCGTATGCGGTTTATTGCTCGACGATTGAAGAAGTGCAGGCGGAGCTTGAGAGAGTTGCCGCTGGCCGAACCGAGCATGATTTCTTAATTGACGGTGCGGTAGTGAAGTTGACCGACATGCGTACGCGTGAAGCATTAGGTTATACGGATAAGTTCCCGCGCTGGGCGGTTGCGTTTAAGTTCGAGGCGGAAGAAACGACGACGATTCTCGAATCCGTCTCTTGGGAAGTGGGCCGTACAGGCAAGATCACCCCGGTAGCGCGAGTCGAAGCCGTCGATCTTGCCGGCGTAACGGTACAGAACTGTACACTCAACAATATGGGCGATATCGAACGGAAGAATTTAAAATTCGCTCTAGGCACCCATGTGTTCATTCGCCGCTCCAACGATGTCATTCCGGAAATTTTGGGCAAAGTGGACGATGAGCCGGGCGGCGAGATCGTGACGCCGACGGAGTGCCCGTCTTGCGGAACGCCGCTTGAGCTTCGCGGAGCGCATCTATTCTGTAACAACAAGCTTGGCTGCAGACCGCAGACGATTGGTCGTATAACACACTTCTCATCTCGTGATGCGATGGATATTGAATCGTTCAGCATTATGACGGCTGAACAGCTGTTTGATGAGTGCGAGGTGCGTGATCCGGCGGATCTCTACGCGCTTACGTATGAGCAACTGATCGGTCTGGACCGTTTCGGCGACCGCAAAGCGAAGAAGCTGCTTGAAGCGCTCGATAAGTCCAAGGATCGTGACCTAGCGGCATTCCTGTTTGCGCTCGGCATCCCGAATACGGGCAAAGCAACGACGAAGATGCTCGCGGACCAATTTGGCAGCTTGAGCGCCGTTCGTGAAGCGACCGTCGAGGAACTCGTTGGTTTGCCGGACGTGGGCGGCATTGTTGCTGAGAGTATCTACAGCTACTTCAGAGACCCGGTAGCGGCTGATAGTATCGACCGTATGCTCGCGCTTGGCGTGAAGGCTGAGGCGGAGCGGCAGGCGCTGGTTCGCACGGATAGCATCTTTAGCGGCAAGACCGTCGTGCTGACGGGCACGCTCTCGACCATGACGCGCGATGAGGCAGCGAGGAAGCTGGAAGTGCTCGGTGCGAAGATCAGCGGTAGCGTATCGAAGAAGACGGATTTCGTTATTGCTGGCGAGAGCGCAGGAAGTAAGCTAACCAAAGCGCGTGATCTCGGCGTGACGGTTATTGAAGACGAAGCTGAGCTGCAGCGTTTGCTAGGCGAGTAATGATTTATAGAGAGGACTGTGTCTGACGGTTATGTCGGCGCAGTCCTCTGTCATTTTTTACAAGTTGCATCGCGCTCATGGATGTGTTAAATTATTTCTTGTCGCTTCGGAAGACACACGCCAATAACAAACAACATTCGACAGAATGTGAAATTAAGTGTTGACATGGTCGACAAGAGCTGATAACATATACACCTGTCACCGAGAAACAAACGGTGCGAACAAGTTCTTTGAAAACTGAACATATGGATCACGTCAGATTCAACAATGTTTTAAATAACGTCGAAACGTCGCTCGCCACTCGTTGGCGAAGGAGTTTCTGACGGAGCTAGTTTTTTGAATGAGCTAACAAGCGAATTCATAAAAGAATTACTTTTATGGAGAGTTTGATCCTGGCTCAGGACGAACGCTGGCGGCGTGCCTAATACATGCAAGTCGAGCGGATCTTGTCCTTCGGGACAAGGTTAGCGGCGGACGGGTGA
>NZ_JBWDNO010000006.1:0-412027 GCF_056269245.1 Paenibacillus sp. J31R98 | reverse complement strand
ACCCTCTCAGGTCGGCTATGCATCGTCGCCTTGGTGAGCCGTTACCTCACCAACTAGCTAATGCACCGCAGGCCCATCTGTAAGTGACAGCTTGCACCGTCTTTCCCAACTCAGCCATGCAGCTTAGTTGCATATCCGGTATTAGCATCCGTTTCCGAATGTTATCCCGGTCTTACAGGCAGGTTGCCTACGTGTTACTCACCCGTCCGCCGCTAACCTTGTCCCGAAGGACAAGATCCGCTCGACTTGCATGTATTAGGCACGCCGCCAGCGTTCGTCCTGAGCCAGGATCAAACTCTCCATAAAAGTGATCCGAAGATCATTCATGAATTTGCTTGTTAGCTCATTCAAAAAACTAGCTTGTTTTAAGACCTTTAACAGGTCGCTCATTGTTCAGTTTTCAAGGAACAAATTCGTTTCATTTATTCGCCCATGTCTCAGCGGCGACTTGATTAATATATCACATCCGGACGTTCAATTGCAAGCACTTTTTTTAAATCTTTTTCTTACTCGCTTGCCAGCCTTGCGGCTACTTGTCCGTTTCTCGGAGGCGGTAATAAAGAATTTATCACATCCCCCTATAGCTCGTCAAGCATATTTCGACAAAAAAATCGCAGGCCATTATAGCCTGCGATTCCTCCCTTATGAAACGCTGTGATAACGCAGTTCAAGAGCCTCCGTATCACCGGCTAACGGCATAAAAGCGACCTCGCGAATGTAGCCCCGTTTGACCAGCTTTTGCAACAAGAGCGATAAATCAATATGCAAATCCATAAGCAGTGGATGAAGCTGAAGCTCCATTACGCTCCACGCCTCCTCGCGGCTGGATAGAATCGTAAAGAGCAGCTCGCAGGAAGATTTCATTTTGCTCATCACAGAGAACTCACAAGCAAGCAATACAAGCTGCACCCGCTTCTCCAACGATTCAGGCGAAGTGGTTAGCTCTTCATACAACTTATAGATGCCGGGATTGAACCTGCGCATCTGCCGCCATACGGTAAGCTCCGGATGAGCGCCTTCTTCTATAAGTGCAATATGCGCCCAATGATGAAGCGCCGCAAGAATATGCGTATACGCATCAAGCAGGTTGTTGTCTTCCAGATCTTGCTTCGCTTGCAGATAAGTGCGAATAAAGTTTGAGAACTCGGCAAGCTCCTTCTGTCCGCGTACGGAAGATGGGAAGGACAACAAGCTGTCGCGTAAATCCGTCAAGTAATTGTCTCGATCCAATAGGATCTCCCCCTGTGCGAGCCATTGTATGATGCTTCGGTTCTCCACGCCTGCTGTCCATTGCTCAAGTACAGAAGGACTTACGGTACGAATTTGAATTCGTTCACCGCCGTAGCTGACATGCTCAATGCCCCGATCTGGTTCATCCACTGAAGATACAACGAGCAGCAGAAGATCCAAACCATCGATTAGCGGATTATACGGAAAAGGGTTCTCAATCGCGGCTAAGCTGATCACGTTCTCATTATGTTCAAAACTTTGTTTAAAATGTTCTTTTATATGCTCCACGTCTATCCTCCATATAGCTTCATGCATTCGTTTAAGCTATAATGATTTCGCAGTTGTTTATATATGTTGTTCGACAATGTCTGCGCATTTTCCTGCTTAGCTTATATAGAAAAGCGCTGGTAACTGTCAGAAAGGATTGAAGGCATGTTTGGAAAATCAAGCAAAATTAACGAATTTCGGCTCTGGGGCCTATTGTTCACGCTATTCGGCATGGGCCTAATGATACTGGGTACGGCCGGGATTGTATTCTGGGGACAAGCAGGCAAAGTATTCGCAGCAATCTTCATGGTCATCGGGATGATTGCCATGCTGGCCAGCGTAGGCGTCTACTTCTGGGCAGGCATGCTCTCCACAAGCGCGCGCATCATCACATGTCCGGAATGCAACCGTCAAACGAAAATGCTCGGCAAAACAGACCGCTGTATGTATTGTAAAACAAAGATGACGCTTGATCCAAAGCAGGCGACAGATCTAGACGAGACTGAGGAAATCGCAGAGAGTACACAGCCGCAAGTCTAACTCCATAAACAAACGAAACGCCCTTCACGCGAGTCCGCCGGACCGCATGAAGGGCGTTATTGTTTAGATAAGCATTATGGCAGCTGTTTCAATGATTGATTAATGATGCCCCAAATATCGTCTGACGAAAACTGTCTTTGCCAAGTGGCAACGCCAGCAAGTCCGTATTTCTTCGCGAGCGCGGTGCGTGATTTCATGGATGTTCCATCTTCGATCCAGATGCGCTGAAGTGCGCCGTCTTCTTTATATTCCACATAGTGCTGACCGGAATCTGCGTCAAAGGTCGGCTTCAGTTTACGCTCTGCAATGATTCCATTAACGGTGTCCATCCCGATTGCCTTCGAAGACACCTTTGTTTTGCCGTTATCGTCCTTCTTCTCGGTCCAAAGCCTTGCATAAAGAGGCATGCCCAGCACGAGCTTGTTAGCCGGAACGCCGTCCTCTTCAAGAATGGTCTTAAGCGCTTGCTCCGTCCAAGGCAGAGACGCTACGGAACCGGAGACAGGACTAGACGCCCAGTGCTCATCATAAGCCATAATCATCATGTAATCGACGGTCTTGCCAAGCGCGGCACGGTCCAAGAACAAGGACCACATCTCGCTGTTCGACTTCGGCGTCACGTCGATAGATACAACGACGCCTTGTTCATGCATAAGCGGAGTCAACTCACGCACGAACTGAACAAGATTCGCCTTGTCAGACGTGTTTACATTTTCAAAATCCAAATTGATTCCTTGAAGCTGATACATCTCCGCAAATGCCGACAGCTGGCGGATCATCTGAAGTCTTGCATTCGCGCTGCCGAGCGCTGCCGTGGTCCGGTCCGGCTCAAAGCTGTTGCTGAACACAGCCCACACCTGCATACCACGATTATGCGCCCACTGAACATAATGCATATCCGCTTTGCTCTTAATATTACCTTCGCCATCCAGCAGTTCAAACCAGGTTGGCGAGACGACGTTCACTCCTGTCAGGTCGCTGATCTTGCTCGTATCGACCGTCTGCTGGTAAACGGCCTCCCAAGTCAGATTAATTTTGCTGCCGATGACCTTCCAAGCATTATAAGGAGCCGGCTGCTGCTGCGTCTTCACTTGCTCGAGTTCCGTGAGCTCGATAGCCTTCTTCGGAGCGTATCCGGCAACGCCGTCGATGCTCTGAACGATGTACCAGCCATCCTTCTCGCCCCAAATGCGAAGCTCATCCTTCTGAGCCAGGCGCTTGACGATTGCTGCATGAATGGACGGGCTTGTCCGAATTGCACTCTCGGCAGGCGAGATCCCCCGCTGTACCGCGTCTCCGGCACGCATGACCGTGACGATATCAGCATCTTTGTTATATTCGATGTGTAAACCATAAAGCTCTTCAAGCGGCGTCGTAGGCAAGTAAACCTCTTTGTCCTTCACTTCGGCCGCAATACGAAGCGGATATGCCGCCTTGTTCATCGTCGCCGTCAGTGCATTCGTCTTGAAACGAAGCACTTTATTAGCATTCGTCATGACGATCGTGCCTGTCTTGTCCTCGAAGTATACCTCTTGCTCCAGCCCTAATTGATTATGAATAAAGGACAATGGCAATCTGATGTTGTCTCCATCAACTAATGCTCCGATATTGGCAGCCTCGCCATGATAGAGAATCGGATGCACTGAACCATAGTCAGGCTTCACTTCTTTATTGTTAGGGGACAGCCGTTCCCAGCCTACCCAAATCACACTTAGCATTGCGAGCAATCCGCTCAGCACGACAATCCATTTCAGCCAGCCGCCACTCTTTTGTCTGGGCCGGAAACGTACGGGTTCCACTTGGTAACACTCCTCCCTGATCGTAAACAATATGTGTCGCCCGGAATATGGGCATAAAAAACGCGCATGAAGGTGTCTTCCACTCCCCAGGCGCGCGTCAGGTTCAACTGTTCAGATCTTACAAAATAATCGTATCAATTAATGATTGTGCCGCGCCATGCAATCTGGGCAAATGCCGTAGATCTCCATGCGATGACCTTCTACCTGAAATCCGGTTTCTTTGGAGGCAGCTGCTTCCACATCTGTCAGCGGCGGATAGTCGAAATCTACAATGGTGCCGCAGGATCGGCAAATCGCATGATAATGCTCAGACAAATCAGCATCGAATCGGCTTGAATCATCACCGTAAGTCAGTTCCCTAATAAGACCTGCTTCAACAAACAGACGGAGATTATTATAAATGGTCGCAACGCTCATACTAGGGAACGAAGGCGAAAGCGACTTATAAATTTCATCTGCAGTGGGATGAGTCATGGCATGCATAAGATAGCTTAAGATAGCATAACGCTGCGGGGTCATACGAACGCCGGTGCTTTTTAATTGTTCTAGTGCTTGTTCAACGGTTGCACCCATATTGGCACGTCCTTTCCGCTTTGTTAGAACCATTTTACGTGGATGCTTTTCATTTTGTCAATGAAGTGGAAAATCATTTTATGATTTGTAACGATTTACCAGTATGCTGCTGTTCGCATTTATATTGATCCGAAACGTGCCTGCGCCGATGTTTCCACGAATCGTCTTCTTGCTGATCGTAAGCGGCAAGTCGCTCGAAACATCTCCAAATGTAACAGAGCCGTTAACGGAATAATTGCCCTGTACAGGAAGCTGCAAGCGGATCTCACCTATAGAACTGTCAATATCCCAGTCACCGCCAACGGCAGCACTAGCCACTCCAATATCACCATTGAGCGTATCTGCCTTAATTGCGCCTGAGGCTTCCTTAATCGTAATCTGGCCATTCTTCGTGTCCGTCTCGATATCCCCAGTAATTTGCCGCAGCTCGATGTCGCCGCTTTGCGTAGAAGCCTGCACAGAACCGGTAGCTTGCACCAACTTAATGTTACCGTTAAACGCGCTCAACATAGAATCTCCTTGCAAATCGGAGACGGCAATGCCTCCGTTCTTCGTCTCGGCGTCAACAGGTCCTGTGAGATTGCGTAGCGTAAGCTCCCCATATGTTGCTCGGATACGGAGACCCCCGGGCAGATTGAGACCAGAAATATCAACGGAGCCATTCATAATGTCGAGGCTAAGCTCTGGTTCAAGTTCAGCTGTCTGATCAGACGCCGTGTTGGTGCCAGCTGTCGCATTATTATTCGTAGACGATCCAGGCGACGTTATTGTTGCTTGCGGGCTGCCAAAAATGGATTGCGATGGTATCGTCACTATCATATTCATACGCGGTATACGGTTGCCATTAGCACCGTAGGGATGGCCTTTCGCCTCGATTTCTATTTTCTTGCCGCCGTTCATTGTGACAATCGACTTCTCCGCAACTTCGTCAGCTTCTGCCTTATCAGCCGAATCAACCCACATGACCGTCTCTACCGTGATTGCAAGAACATCACCGCGCCTCACAATCACTTTACCATTCGGGTTCTTGATCGCAACGCTTATGGAGTCGGACTGCAGCACCTCGCTCATCAGACCCTTATTATATTGAAAACCTTTCTCTTCGCTATATCCGCTCGTACCGGTCAAATTCACCTTGAATTCGTCCAGCCAGCGAAATGGCATTGAAGCATACTGCGTCACGCCGAAAGCGGTAACGGCAATTATTGTTGCGAGCACGGCACCGCCGATATCAAAGGCCGGCTTCCTCGTAGCTGTACGGTACACAAGGCTAAGCACGACCATCTCTATGCCGAGGATGACAAAAGCAGCTGGCCACCACTTACCGAGAAGCTCGATATCGTTGCGACCTCGGATTTGGTCCCAGAGCAGGAATGCGCCTATCGTCATCATTATTGCGGCTGCGGTAAAGCGGCCTAGCCTGAACATCGCATTCTTCTTCCTTGATGCCGCGAAGAGCCCAAGAATGATCAAGCCCGCTCCAGGGGCGTATGATCCTACATCATCAAGCGCAGCGAGCAGCGCTTCGGGGGCTTGCACGAGCCAGAGCAGGATAAGCGCCAGTCCGATGACGCCAACTCCTTGCAGCGCAGTGACGAACACATTCGCCCGCGGAAGCGATGTTGCCTCCTCGCTGCCCGCGGAATCAGAGATGCGCAGCTTGGCGGCTAATTGCAGCGTATCGAAGACGCTGTAGAACCAGAAGAATGGCAATGCAAGGCCAAGGAAAATAATAAGCAGCGCAAATTTGCCGCCGCCTTCATCGGCGAAACGAATCATCGCAGCTATATCCGTCAGCGTCCCGAGAAGCAGGAGCAGCCCTGTCAAATGTTTGCCCAGCGCCAAATGTCCGCCGCCAGGGACGATAAATGCAAACAGCGGCGCAAAGAACGCACTCCATGAACGCTCACGCATTGGCATGCCTCCTTCTTCTCCTTCATCCTGTCGTTATTATGTAGTACATATTGTATCACATTTATTGCCATGCAAAAGAGGCATGTCCACGCTTGGCGGACATGCCTCTCACTTTATGGTGAAGCCTATTGATTCAGGCGCTCAAGCAGCAGCTTGTTAACAAGCGCTGGATTCGCTTTGCCCTTCGTTTCTTTCATAACTTGACCGACGAGGAAGCCGATTGCCTTCTCTTTGCCGGCTTTGAAATCTTCCACCGACTGCGGATTGCCGCTTACGATGCGGTCAACCACTTCGGCAATTGCGCCTTCGTCACTGATCTGAACAAGCCCTTGTTCTTCGACGATTTGCTGCGGTCGCTTGCCAGTCTCAAGCATTTCCTTGAACACTGTCTTCGCAATCTTGCTGCTGATCGTCCCTTTCTCCATCAGACCGATCATCTCGCCGAGACCTTGGCCTGTCAGCTTGATATCATCAAGCTCAAGACCGCCAGCGTTCAAATAACCGAGCAGGTCGCCCATAATCCAGTTGGAAACGGCTTTGGCATCCTTCGTATATTGAAGGGATTCTTCGAAGAAATCTGCGAGCTTCTTCGAGGACGTGATAACGCCTGCGTCGTACGAAGGGAGCCCAAACTCCGCGGAGTAGCGAGCTTGGCGCGCATCCGGCAGCTCCGGAATCGACGCGCGCACGCGTTCCTTCCACTCGTCGTCGATATGCATCTGCACGAGATCTGGGTCCGGGAAGTAGCGATAGTCATGCGCTTCTTCCTTGGAGCGCATGGAGAACGTCTTCCCTTGCGTCTCATCCCAGCGGCGCGTTTCTTGCACGACTTTGCCGCCGCTATCCAGAATGTCTGCTTGGCGCATTTGCTCATACTCGAGACCGCGCTGAACGCCGCGGAACGAGTTCATGTTCTTCAGCTCGGCACGTGTGCCGAATTGCTCTTGGTCGTAAGGACGGAGACTGATGTTGGCGTCGCAGCGAAGCGAGCCTTCCTCCATCTTCACGTCGGAAACGTCGCAATAGAGCATGATTGCTTTGAGCTTCTCAAGGTAAGCCTTCGCTTCTTCAGGCGTACGGATGTCCGGCTCGGAAACGATCTCAACGAGCGGCGTACCGACACGGTTGAAGTCCACAAGGGAGCCGAAGCCGCCTTCGATATGCGTCAGCTTGCCCGCATCTTCTTCAAGGTGAAGGCGAGTAATGCCGATGCGCTTCGTCTTGCCGTCCACTTCAATGTCGATCCAGCCATGCTCGCCGATCGGCTTGTCGAATTGCGAGATTTGGTATGCTTTTGGCGAATCCGGGTAGAAATAGTTCTTGCGGTCGAACTTGCTAATGTCGGCGATTTGGCAGTTGAGCGCCATTGCAGCCTTCATCGCATATTCAAGCGCCTGACGGTTCAACACCGGCAGCACGCCAGGGTGCCCGAGACAGATCGGGCATGTATGTGTATTCGGCGGGGCGCCGAAGGACGTGGAGCAGCCGCAGAAGATCTTGCTCTTCGTGTGGAGCTCGACGTGCACTTCCAGCCCGACGACCGTTTCATATTGGTTCGGTTCAAACATCTCTTAGCCCTCCTGCTTCATTGGCATCCGCGTATCTTATAGCTGCGGACGCTGTTTGTGATGCTCAGTGTGCTGCTCATACGCATGCGCGGCGCGAAGCACCGTGCGCTCGTCGAACGCTTTGCCGATAATTTGCAGGCCGATTGGCAGGCCGTCTGCGAAGCCGCAAGGCACGCTGATCGCCGGAACGCCAGCAAGGCTGACCGGAATCGTACAAATATCGTTCAAATACATCGTGAGCGGATCGCCCACTTGCTCACCGATGCGGAAAGCCGTTGTCGGCGCAGTCGGCCCGATAATGAGGTCAAAGTCTTTAAACACATTGTCGAAGTCCTGCTTGATCAGCGTGCGGACCTTCTGTGCTTTCAGATAATAAGCATCATAATAGCCAGAGCTGAGTGCATACGTACCAAGCATAATCCGGCGCTTTACTTCAGGACCGAAGCCTTGGCTGCGGGATTTGCGGTACAGGTCAAGCAGATTGTCCGGGTTCTCTGCGCGAACGCCGTAACGGACGCCGTCGAAACGCGCCAGGTTGGACGATGCTTCGGAAGAAGCGAGAAGGTAGTAAGTTGCAACCGCATATTCGGTATGCGGCATCGACACTTCTTCCCATGTTGCGCCGAGGCTCTCGAACTGTTTCAGCGCTGCAAGCACAGCTTCTTTGACAGCCGGGTCAATGCCTTGGCCCATATATTCCTTAGGCACTCCGATGCGAAGCCCTTTAACATCACCGGAGAGCGCGCCGACATAATCGGGAATTTCCACATTCGCCGAAGTGGAGTCGCTCTGATCATAGCCGGCAATGGCTTGCAACACATAAGCGGAATCTTCAACGTTCTTCGTCAGCGGACCGATCTGGTCAAGCGATGAAGCGAACGCTACGAGACCGAAACGCGACACGAGGCCGTAAGTTGGTTTGAGGCCAACGATACCGCAGTATGCCGCAGGCTGACGGATCGAACCGCCTGTGTCGGAGCCAAGCGAGAAATAGACTTGTCCAGCAGCAACGGATGCTGCGGAACCGCCGCTTGAGCCGCCCGGCACATATTCAGTATTCCACGGGTTGCGAGTCGGGAAGAAGCTTGAGTTCTCGTTCGAGCCGCCCATCGCGAACTCGTCCATGTTCAGCTTGCCGATCGTAATCGACTGCGCTGCCTTCAGCTTCTTCACGACCGAAGCATCATAAATGGGATCATAATTGCGCAGGAACTGGCTCGCGCAAGTTGTCGTGATCCCTTCGGTTACGATGTTATCTTTAATGCCGGCTGGGAGACCGAACAACAGTCCTTGCTCTCCGCCTGCTTGCAATGTGCTGTCCAGCTCAGCCGCAGCCTTGCGCGCGCCATCTTCGTTCAATGTCAAAAAGGCTTTAATGGATTCATCCGTCTTCGCAATTTGCGCGTAGGAAGCCTCTACGAGGTCAAGAGCCGACAGCTCTTTCGTTCTTAACTTGCTATGTACGTCTTGAAGGCGTAAATCAAAGAGTGCCAACAGCCTTTCCTCCTTTCGCTATATAAGCGTATCTCGTAAAACTCTTATTCCAATACAGCCGGCACTTTAAACTGGCCGTCATCTTCGTCTGGTGCATTGCGCAGCGCCGTTTCATTGGAAACCGAAGGTTTAATGACATCATCGCGCATCACATTATATACCGGCAGCACATGGCTGGTCGGCTCTACATCATCTGTATTTAGCTCGTTCAGCTTCTCTGCGTATTTGAGAATCGCATTCAACTGACCGTTAAACTGCTCTTTCTCCTGTTCGGAAAGCTCCAGCCGGGCCAGATTGGCCACATGCTCAACATCTTTGATCGTAATGCTCATCGTTTCATGTCCCGTCCTTTCTAACCATTTTGCACATATTCTACCTATTATAACGTAAGCGGTCGTTCAAACTCAATGATAAAGCGCATGAGCGGAAGCGGCAAAAGGTTACCGAATATGAAGAGAATCTTCATCTGGAGCTAAGGGTGCACTATAGATTATTTCAGCTTTATTTAAGGTTAGGCGTACATACTGGGTCTCGTAACCAACTCCATTCCCAAAAAACAGGAGGAAACAATAATGAACAAAACGATGAAAGCGATTGGACTAACAGCAGCCATTGCGGTGATGATACCGCTGAGCGCGTACGCAGCAACAAACTCTACTTCTACTACGACGACAACGATCACGCCTACAACTACCCAGCAGCAAGGCTCGGAGAACGGCAAATTCAATGTTCGCTTCGAGCAAAAGGTTGGTTTCGGCGGCGCAGTGAGCCAAGAAGTGCTTGATCTGCTCAAGCTGGATGCTGCAGCGCTAAAAGAGAAGCTGGCTGCCGGCAAGACACTCGCGCAGGTTGCTGATGAGCAAGGCGTATCTCGCGACGCATTGAAGCAAGCGCTGACTGCAGCTTTCGATAAACAGCAAGCGACTGCGAAGCAAAATTTCACGGACAACCTCGACAAGCTTGTTGACAGCGATTCCGGTGCAATGCTGGGCGGGCATGGCGGTAAGGGCAAAGGCGGCTTCGGCATGGGATTCCGGGGCAATGAAGGCTTCCACTTCGAGAGCAAAACAGATATTAACGCAGCGGCAGCCCCCGTTCTCGGCATGACAGCGGACGATGTGAACACGGCGCTGAAATCCGGCGACAAATCGTTGGCAGACCTTGCAAAGGATAAAAGCGTGGACGTGCAGAAGGTCATCGACGCCGTGAAGCAAGCGATCGTCAACGATCTGAATGCATCCGTCACAGCAGGCAACCTCACACAGGATCAAGCGGACAAAGCGATTGCAAATGCAGCGAAGATCGCGGAAAACACAGTGAACGGCAAAGGCTCCCGCGTGAAGATGGGCGGTCAATTCGGACTTGACAGCAACGCTCTGACTTATGCTGCAACAGCGCTTAGCATGAACGTTGATGACCTGAAGACAGCGCTAGCTTCCGGCAAGACACTAGCAGATGTTGCGAAGGATAAAGGCGTAGGCGTGCAAAATGTCATCACAGCCGTGAAGCAAACGATCGTGGACGGTCTGAATGCAGCTGTAAAAGCGGGCAAATTGACGCAGGAGCAGGCGGATGCACAAATTGCGAAAGCGGATGAGCTAGCAACGAATTTGGTGAACAACAAGATCGAGCGTAAATTCCATATCATGCAGAAGCACGTGAAGGATGGCGACACTAGCGCTACAACTTCAACGACAAGTGCGTAATCGGGAAGTATACTTAACGGATTGAATTGAATTGGATTGATGAAATGGCCGTTCCTCTGTCTCTTGTGGCAGGCGGGCGGCTTTTTTCTATGGAGTGCGCTGTTCACGGCTGTTCATGTGTCAAATCCTCTCACGTAATTTTCGGAAAGCTTCACGCGCTTCATTCCCTTACACTAGAAAGTAAGCGTTGCCACTTTAGATGATAAGGAGCGGAGCGTTCCGATGAGTGATACTGCTGCAAAACGAGATTATAGCATTACAGGTCCCGAGCGGTTCCATGCGATGGAGAAGGGGCTCGTGTCGGCCGATTGGTACAAATGTGCAATTCCACGGAAACGATTGAAGGAGCTAATGGTGAGGCGGAACGGCCCGGCGCTGAGAGATATCTTGCTCTATCTTGCCGCTATTATTGGGACCGGTTATATCGCGTTTCTATCTTGGGGCACTTGGTGGGCTATCCCCGCTTTTGCCTTATACGGCACCGTTTACTTCGTTGGCTCTGTCTCCAAATGGCATGAATACAGCCACGGAACACCGTTCCGAACCGGCTGGCCTAATGAAGTGGTCTATCAATTCACTTCGTTCCTCATCCTCGTGCAAGCGACGAACTTCCGCTGGAGCCATGTCAGGCATCATACGGACACGTATATCGTCGGCAGCGATCCGGAAATTATGGCCCCTCGTCCGCCGAAGTTCAGCCAGCTAATTCGGGCAGCTTTTCGAATTGAAGATGTGAAGGGCAATACGCCAAAAACATTGTTCCAGCATGCCATCGGCCGTCTGAATAAGGACGAGAAAGAACTTATACCGGAAAGTCAGTATGGCAAGCTTATCTGGGAGGCACGGATATTTATCGGCGTGTTCTTGGCCTTAATTGGACTTTGCTTCTACATGCATAGTATTCTGCCGCTTATGTTCGTCGGATTGCCCGCTTACTACGGTTCCTTCCTGATGACCGTGCTGAATGTAACTCAGCATATGGGGTTGTATGAAGATAAACTAGATCACCGGCTCTGCTGCCGGACCTTCTATACAAATCCGATTCTCCGGTTTCTGTACACGAACATGAACTACCATATGGAACACCATATGTTCCCGATGGTTCCGTATTACAACTTGCCGAAGCTTCACGATGAGATCAAGCAGGATTGTCCTGCCGCCGCCCCAAGCTTCTTCGCTGCAGTTCGCGAGTCGGTCTCCGCTTTATGGCGCATCCGCAAGGAGCCGACGCATGTCGTGCAGAAATATCGCGAGTTCGCTGAACGGATTGAGCAGGATGCGAGAGGCGCATAGATTAGGTAGATTAGATGATATTAGATTAGAAAAAAAGAATTGCTTAGCGCAAAAAAGGCTGACACTGGTTAATCCCAGCATCAGCCTTTTTATCTAGTTCGTTAAATCCAAGCCTTCAAATGCACTTGGCGAATAAATTCTTCCCGTGTCTGAGGCTCGCCTTCTGTTTCTTCCTCTTCGGCATCCTCGCCGTCACCGTTCATAATACGCTTGAACAGCTCTTCATTATGCGTCGCCAGTGCAAAGTCGATAAGCGCTTCTCGCTCCAAACGATCCACTTCAAGTCGTACCAGCACTTCTTCAAGCTCCACATCCGCAGCAGTCACATAGAAATTACGGTTCGCTTTCGGAACCCGAATTACATAATCAAACACATTGTCCGCATTGCGGTCATACGCGATGATATAGCCATATTCCCCTACCGGAAGCCCCTGTTCAAAAAGGTCCGACATAATTACAACACGCTGGCCTAGCTTAAACATGTACAACCACTCCCGTCACCTTTAACCAAAGCTCTATCCTTCTATCCTACTAAAAAAAAGGAGTGAAGTCCAATAGAGCGAGATTGCTAGAGGGCATCTAGAGAAGGGCGTTTGCGAAGCAGCGCGGATGCAGCGACAAGTAAGGCGAGCATGAGTAAAAGAGTAGTCATGACGCTTGCTGCCAGGTACTGATTACTCGCAGCAGCGTCGTATTGCGAATACGCCAAGTGCGGCAGCATTCCCGGGCTAAACGCGAGCTCATGCGGAAAAGCAGAAGCGGTCAATGCGAGCAGCGCCGCCACGCCAAGCGCACAAGCCGCAGCTGCTGCTCCGCTTCGCAGCCATGAGCTAAAGAACAGCGTCAGCGAGCCCGCAAGGCAGAGCCACAGGCTGAATAGCAGATAGGCGCACATGCTGCTCTGCCAGTCGACGGAATGGAATAAAACCGTCGTATAGTACAGCGCAGCGCCGAAGCCCCCCGCGAAAGCAGCGATGACGAGCAGCGCCATTGCTGCCCATTTGGCCGTAACGTAAGAGAGATAGGAGATTGGTTTTACGAGAATCATGCTCGTTAAACCGCTTGATCGTTCTGCAGAGATGATACCCATGACCGAGAGGGCCAGAATAAGGACGCCGATCGAGTTGAACTGCCCCAGCGTCTGAGCCATCACTTCGGGAGCCGCCTGCTTAGGAATGGAAATGACAGCCCCAGGCGGCAAGTTCCCGGCATGCGCAAGAATGTCCGGCAGAAAATAGGACGTAACCGGCTGCATCGCGCCATACAGAATAAACACAAGCGGCACCCATAACAGCTTATAGCTGCGTAGCAGCTCCAGCTGTTCTTTGCGATACAGGACAAGCCACTGCCTTAATCCCATAGTCATTTGCGATTCACCACCTTCATGAAGAGATCCTCCAATGTTGAATAGCCGACTTCCAGCCTTGTTACCGGGAGGTTCGCTTCGAGCAACCGGGTCAGCACGATGCGCCTTGCTTCATTAATGTCACGCACGATTAGCTTTGCTGCGCAGCTGTTGAGCGGATCGATTTCGTAACGCACGATGCATGGTTCAGCTGCTGTCGGAGGAGCAATCTCTTGCAGCCATTGCGCCAGCGCCTCACGAGATCCTGATGCCGAGTCATTCTCGATTTCGAGCAGCAGAACCGGATCACGATTCTCCGCGCGGATTGTGCTTAGCGGTCCTTGAACCGCGATGCGTCCGCTCTCCATAATGAGCACATCATCGCACAACTCCTCCGCATCGTGCAGCACATGCGTCGAGAATAGGATCGTCGTCTCCCGCTTCAGCTCGCCGAGCAGTTCCATTACATCGCGACGCCCGATCGGGTCCAATGCGGACACCGGCTCGTCCAGAATAAGCAGCTTCGGACGGTGGATGAGCGCCTGCGCTAGTCCGAGGCGCTGCTTCATGCCACCGGAATAGCCGGCGATGCGCCGTTTGCCAGCTGCGCTAATTCCGACTCGCTCCAGCAGCTCGGCGCTTCTTTGAGACGCTTCGCGTCTCCCCATGCCGCACAGTTCAGCCGCGTACTGGGCAAATTCCAAGCCGCTCATCCAGCCGTGAAAAGCAGGCGTCTGCGGCAAGTATCCAATTAGCGCGCGGTGATCCGCTCCTTGCGGCACATCTCGGAAGCGAATGCTTCCCGATGTAGGAGCGAGCAGCCCGGTCAGCATGCGGATCGTCGTCGTTTTGCCAGCGCCGTTCGGTCCAAGGAGCGCAGTGCAGCGCCCTTCCCCGAGCGAGAAGGAGACATCCTGCAGTGCTTTGGCTGAGCTGCTGCCGAACTGTTTGGTAAGCTTATGAACCTCGAGAAGTTTCACCATCACGTATAACCCCTATCTTACGTTTGCTTTCTTCCAATAAGGAAGAACAAGACCGGACCGATGATATTGACCAGCACGATGATAAGAATCCACATCCACTTGGGTCCTCTTGTCTGTTCCGCCCGAGCGCATACGACGATTGCTGTAATCATCAGAAGAAGCTGAACGATCGCAAGCGGTAAAATGATCGTCATCAGCTGTGTAGTTGTAAGTTGATCCATCTTCTAATCTCCCTTTCTCTTACGAAATCGGCTCCAGTCTACCCGTACGATTGCTAGATAGAACAGAAGAGGCATCGGAAACTGGATGAGTCCCCATATTCCCCAGAACCATGGATATCTGCTATGCTTCCGCGCATCCGTAAACAGCCAAGAGGATTGGCCGATCAGCAGAATTGCGATTCCAACAAGAAGGAGGACAAGCTTCATTCCTGCCATTCGCGTCTCCGCCTCTCTCTGCGATTCACGCCGCTCACGGTCAGGAACACAGCTGCTGCCACAAAAGCTGTGCCTTGCACAATTGCGAATAAGACAATGCTGCTGTGCCAGATAAGCAACAGCCCGCTCAGCATGAGTGCGCCAATCAGCCAGAGCAACGCCAGCTCCTTCCAGTATCGCTGCTTCTGCGCTTTATTACGCTCGCCGACAAGCGTAGTTAGAGCGGCAAGCGAAGGCGGATTCGGTGGTGCGATGGACCGATCCCATTGCTCAACGTGAGGGGCGAGCAGCTCGCGGTAATCCTTTTCCAGTGCTTGCTCCGTTGTTTGCTCCAGCTCCCCCTCTTTCTCCTTCTCTTGCGCCGGAAGATTCTTATCTTCGCGCTTTCTCATTCGTCGTTCAGCTCCTTCCTCAATTGCTTTAATCCGTTATGCAGCCTGGATTTCACGGTCCCGACCGGAATCTCGAGCCATACAGCAATTTCCTCATAGGCGTAGCCGTAATAATATTTCAATAAGATCGGTACCCGGAGTTCATAAGACAACGCGCCGAGCGCATCGAGGGCATCCGGCCAATCTTGCTGCTGCATCGCGGCATCATATCGTATGGCATGCAGAGCCTGTTCTTCGGTCTGCCATCGCTTCTCCCGGTTCTGCTTGCGCATCTCATCCAAGTACCGCCTTGTCGCAATCGAGATTAGCCATGTCGAAAACTTGCTTCTTCGCTGAAAGCTATGGATTCGCTCAATCGCTCTCAGCATCGTATCCTGAACCAGATCTTCCGCTAGCGCCTTGTTCATCGTCACCTTCAGCATGTATCGGTACAGCATCGGATAATGGCTGTGCAGCAAACTCGCCAGCGCATGCTCGTCTCCGCGAACCGCGCGCTTGATCAGCTGCTCGTCTTCAACTGGCGGCTGTACTGTGTTCATGCCCTAGCTCCTTCTTATGTCTTTATGTTCGTTGTCGCCAATATGACGTACAGGTATGCCGATTTGTTCACTGCCCCTGCAAAAAAAAATCGGCCCGCTTCTGCTATGCAGCAGAAACGAGCCGGATATTCACGTTATATGGTCATTGCGCCGTAGCCGCCATCCACTCGAATGAGCGAGCCGGTCACGTAGCTGGACGCCGCATCGGAAGCAAGCCAAACGGCCGCGCCTTGCAGCTCCTTCGGGTCTCCGAAGCGCTTCATCGGCATATGCCCCATGATGCTGCTTACCCGCTCCTCCGACAGAATCGCGCGATTCTGCACCGCCGGGAAGAACCCCGGCACAATGGCATTAACGCGGATGCCGTGCGGCGCGAATTCGCGCGCCAGAAACTGCGTCATGCTGTTCACGGCATGCTTCGACGCCGAATACGTGAAGACACGGGACAGCGGCGGTCCTGATGAGACCGAGCTGACCGTAATGATGCTGCCGCCAGCGCCGGCGTCGATCATCGACCTGCCGAACACCTGGCAGGTGAGCATGACGCTCTTCGCGTTGACGTCCATGATGCGATCCCATTCTTCTTCGGTAATCTCGAAGAATGGGGTCGCGCTGTTCGTGCCTGCCGTGTGCAGCAGGATATTCGCCTGCCCTGACGGCGACCACGCGATGATCTCGCCGAGAACTCGCTCGAGATCCGACTTCACAGCGGCGTCCGCCTGGAACAACGCCGCGCGGCCCGTTGCCAGCAGCGCTTGCAGCTTCGGCTCCGCCTTCTCGGGATCGCGCACGACTAGTGCCGCGTGCGCGCCGTGATCGATAAGCGCCTCAGCCATAACGCTGCCGAGTGTGCTGGCAGCGCCAATGATGACCGCGGTGCGGCCGGTTAGGTCAAATAATGGGCTAGCTTGTGCGATGATAACCGCCTCCGATGGGAACCGGCGGCGGGCAGACAGGCCAATGCTTGATGCTTAAGCTAATGCTCCATTACATACTGAAGCATCTTTCTCCGGTACGTCTCAGGACTTGCGCCCACTGTCGTCTTGAACAACCTGCTGAAATGAGCCAGATGGTGAAAGCCGACTGCACGGCACACTTCCGATACGGACTGGCGGGGCTCGAGCCGAAACAGCATTTTGGCCTGATTGATTCGCCGGTTGTATAAGTATTTGAAAACGGTCGTACCTGTCACATCTTTGAACAAATTGGACAGATACGGCTTGGTGAGGTGAAGCGCGCTTGCGATATGATCAAGCGTGATCTCCTCCAGATAATGGTCTTCCAAGTACGAGATGACGCTCTGCACATGCTGCTCCTTCAGAGAGCGGTGATCGCGCTCATAGGCCGGCTCGCTGCACCAATCGCGAACGAGATGCAGCAGCTCGACGACTCGCAGCACGAAGCGGTCATAGGCGGTTCGCACGCCGGACTCGCTCTTGCGCAGATAGAGCTGGTTCATCTCTTCAAGCAGCCCTTCGAGTTCCGCTTGGTCGCGCGGGCTAAGCGAGATGCGGATGTTGCGCAGCTCCTCGAAAGGTCTAAGCAGCATCGCGGCGGTGTCCGCTTGAAGCACTTTATGTATGTAGGCCGGATCCATATGAATGATCGTGCGAATGTAAGGCTTATGCGGAGACGGGTTGGGACAGTGAAGCGTCATCCCATGCATGAGAATCAAATCACCAGGCTGAAGCGTTATCAGCTTATCGCCGATCAAGTAATTGCACTCGCCCTCTTGAAAATAATACAGTTCATAGAAGGCATGCGAATGGAATTGAGCACCAGGCATCGGTTGATCGTTCCGATACATGAGCTCGATCGGCTGTTGCCATTGCATCGTGAGCGGCACTTAGTTCCCCTCCATAGTGAAGTACATATGAACTGATTTTATCATGCCGCTCCGAATTTCAGTACCAGTTTTGCTAGATACGGATCGCTTTATTTTGCGCGAGCAGACAAAGCTCTGCTGCTTTGAAGGCATGTGCCTGCGTCATCGCGTTCTCCGTCCGGTTCAAGCAATCCAAGATGAGCTCCCCGAAGAAAGGAAATCCGATTTGACCGCCGACAGACAGATGATGCTCGCCCTCGTGGTTGACGAGATAGACGTGATCGCCGGTCTTCTCGCGCCCGACATCAATATACTTGCGCAGCTCGATGTAGCCGTCCGTGCCGAGGATTGTCGTTCTGCCGTCACCCCAAGTGCCAAGGCCGTTCGGAGTGAACCAGTCCACGCGAAAATAATTCGTCGCCCCGTTATCCCCGACAAGCGTTGCATCGCCAAAATCCTCCAGCTCCGGATAGTCCGGGTTGCTGTAATTGGCAACCTTGCTGTGGGCAACCGTTGCGTCCTTGCAGCCAGCAAAGTACAGAAACTGCTCGATCTGATGGCTGCCGATATCGCAGAGAATGCCGCCGTACTGCTCCTTGCGGAAGAACCAGTCAGGCCTCGAAGCTTTGTTCAACCGGTGCGGACCCGTGCCGAGAACCTGCAGGACGCGCCCGATGGCGCCATCCTGAATGAGCCTGCCCGCGTAGATCGCGCTCTCGACATGCAGCCGTTCGCTATAATACACCATATATTTGCGCCCGGTGGATTCTGCCGCTGATTTTGCCGCTTCAAGCTGGTCGAGCGAGGTGAACGGCGTTTTATCCGTAAAATAATCCTTGCCGTGGTTCATTACCTTCACGCCTAATGCTCCGCGCTCGGAAGGAATGGCAGCGGCTGCAACGAGACGCACCTCTGGATCTTCAAGAATCACTTCTGGGGATGAGGCGACTTGCGCCTGCGGGAAGCTCTTACGGAACTGCTCGACTCTCGCCGGATCAGCGTCGTACACCCATTTGATCGTACCGCCTGCTTCCAGCAGTCCGTTCGTCATCCCGTAGATATGGCCGTGATCGAGCGCCATTGCCGCGAAGACAAACTCTCCCGGGCCGCACACAGGCGACGGCTTCACGATGGATACCGGCGCGTAATTCATGCCGTCATTTCGATTAAACAGTGACATCGCCCTTTAGCTCCTCCTCCTGATAAACCCATTGCTGCAGCGCTTTGTAGCTGATCGCCAAGCTCTCGAACGGGTCGCGCTGGCATGTATCCTGCTCCACGACATACCATTCGACGGCAATCTCACGGCATGCTTCAATAATGGCCGGCCAGTTCAGATTGCCTTCGCCAATCTCTGCGAACACTTGCTGATCGTTCAAGATCGCCATGTCCTTGAGATGGATGACCTTCATCCGCTCGGACTTGCGAATCCATGCAACCGGATCGGCTCCTCCTGCCTGCACCCAGTACGTATCCAGCTCGAGGCTGTAAGCAGCTGGTTGTCCTTGCGGGGTTGAGCCATCAAGAAGGATATCCATGCCTGTTACGCCGCCGCTTCCGAACTTCTCGAACTCAAACTTATGGTTGTGATACACCAGCTCAAGGCCTGCAGCTGCGAGCTTCTTTCCGATACCGCAGAGAATTGCCGCCATCTCTTCATAGCCTTCGCGGCTAGCGCGATACTGCTGCGGCAGCCCGCCTAAGCCGATGTATTTGCAATTCCATAATTGGTGCTCGGCAATGAGCCCATCCAGATCGTCCAGCAGTCGCTCATACGGCACATGCGTCGCGCAGATCGTCAGACCATGACGTGCGCAAATGCTGGCAACTTCCTCCGGTGCAATCGGGCCGATACCGGATAGCTGTACGGCGTCGTAGCCGATCGCTTTTACTTTCCGCAGCGTTTCGTCGAGCTCCTCGGCAGTTCTCACATAGTCGCGGAGCGTATAGAGCTGCGCGGCGATTTGCTTCTTGAACAAGGTGGATCACTCCTTATTGGATGATGGTGGACGTCAATGTATGAACTATTTTGTCGCAGCAGGGGCTGGTTGCTTCTGGAATTTGGAGCTGGCGATTCGCTTGTTCAGCTCTGCCTCGTGCAGCGCTTCGTCAAGCGGCAGGTCAACCCAGCCGTCAATCCATGTCGAGAGATGCATCGCGTTCGAGAGCGTGAGGCCGAAGATGCCTTCCTCGCCCGGCGCAACAAGCGGCGTTCCATTCAGCACCGCGTCGGTGAAGTTCTGCAGAATGCCCGCATGCTCAGGGCTTTGTCCACCGCTTGGAATGTCGATCTTCCAGCATTCCGGCGAAGCGAACGGCACCGTATTGCGCGCGTTGAAGTCTGCTTCTTCCTCGCGGATACGGTAGAACGTCATTTTGTCGTCTTCGATGACGATTTTGCCGCGGCTTCCCGCTACTTCGAGCCTGTTCGTGCCCGGCGCTTCGGATGTCGACGTAATGAACACCGCTGTCGCACCGTTCTCATATTCCGCATAAGCGGTCACTTCGTTCTCTACCTCGATATCGCGATTCTTGCCAAATTGACAGAACGCGCGCATGCGAGTCGGCATCATGCCGGTCGTCCACTGCCACAGATCGAGGTTGTGCGGACATTGGTTAATGAGCACGCCGCCGCCTTCGCCGCCCCAAGTTGCGCGCCAAGTGCCGGAATCATAATAGGCCTGCGTCCGGTACCAGTTGGTGATGATCCAGTTAATGCGACGGACTTCGCCGACTTCACCGGATTGGATCATTTCGCGCAGCTTCTGATAGAGCGGATTCATCCGCTGATTGTAGACGATACCGAAGGTTCGGCCGCTAGCTGCTGCCGCTTCGTTCATCTCCCGGACCTGCTTCGCGTAAACGCCAGCCGGCTTCTCGATGAGAACGTGCATGCCTTTGCCGAATGCATGGATGGCTTCGGACGGATGGTCATAGTGAGGCGTTGCCACAACAACTGCATCCACGAGACCGGAATCGATCATTGCTGCGGAGCTCTCGAATACTGCAATCTGCTCGCCGTATGTTTCTCTTGCCCAAGCGCGTTTGCTCTCGAATCCGTCGCATACTGCGGTGAGGACTGCACCTTTGATATTGCCCGATGTCAGGATAGACGCGTGGCCCGAACCCATATTGCCGATCCCGATAATGCCGTAACGAAGCTGTTTCACTTAAATCTCCTCCATCCAAGTTTGAATTTGGTTCACATAGGTTTGAAGCATTGTTGGTGTATCAAAGGTTTGGCTAAAATCCTCAAGTCCCAGCCAGCCGTCATAGCCGACCGCCTTCAGGTCGCGCAGCACTTGCTTCCACGGCACTTGCCCGTTCGCGATCGGACGCCAGCCGCAGCTCCATTCGATGGATTGAAGCGGATCATCGGCTGATGCTGATTGCAGTGATTGTGCTTGCTGTGCCTGTGGATGCCAGCCTGCGTTTTTGACATGAACGTGCGCCAGATAAGGGCCGAGCAGCTCAAGCCCCATCCGGTAGTTCTCGAAGCCTTCGTATACCATGTTGCCGGGATCGTACAGCACCCCGATATGGTCAGGATTGAATGATGAGACAAGCCGGTGCGCAAGCGAGGCGCTTGGCGCGATGGTCACGTGATGCGTCTCGATGATTGCCTTGACGTTGTAGGTGCGTGCGAGCTGTTCGACTTCGTGCAAGTAGGTTTTGGCTTGATCATATAGATCGTTATAATTGCGATTGCGGTCGTAGCCGGGGACACCGGCACGGATCATAGTGGCGCCAAGCTGCTTGGCTAGACGCATGATCTGTTCGGTGCCCTCGACGTCGCCGCAGGTGAGATATGGCGTGACGGATATCGCTTGTCTGTTATGTGCGGATGCGGCTTGCTTGAATCGGCTGCTCTCGTCATCGTCCGCGCTCGGCGAGAGGGTGCAGCGGTTGTTGCCCCAGAAGGACGGCGGCTCGCTTAGCAGATGCGGCGCCGTTTCTTTGCAGCGCCATTCGATGCCGTCGATGCCTGCAGCGGCTGCGGCTTCGCACAGCTGCTCCGGTGTCACATCCGGCGTAGCAACGGTGAATACGGATAACTTCAGCTTGGATGATGATGATGCCATTGTGAGAATGGTCAGCTCCTCGTCTTCGTCTTCGATAGCGCTTCCCAAATGCCGTTCAAGTATGTCGCGCCAAGCGCTCGATCGTAGAGGCCGTAGCCTGGGCGGCCTTGCTCGCCCCAGATCATTCGGCCGTGGTCCGGTCTGAGCGGACCAGTGAAGCCGGTGTCGTAGAGCGCCTCCAGCACGCGAACCATATCAATGGAACCGGCAGAGGAGAGATGCGCCGATTCTTGGAACGAGCGCGGGCCGGTACGCAGGATATTGCGCGTATGAGCAAAATGCAGCTTTTTACGTGAGCCAAAATGATGAATGATCGCGATCAGATCATTGTCTTCGTTCGCGCCGAGCGAGCCGGAGCAGAACGTTATTCCGTTCGCGGGGCTGTCGACATGCTCCGTGAGGCGGCGCAGCTGATCGAAGTTGGTGACTATGCGCGGCAAGCCGAAGATTGACCAAGGCGGATCGTCCGGATGGATCGACATGACGACGCCCGCTTCCTCTGCGACTGGAATGACACGCTCGAGGAAATACGCGAGATTGCTCCAGAGTTTGTCCTCGTTCACATCAGCATAAGCGTCGATGAGCTGCCCCATCTCTTCTTTGGTATAACTGGCATCCCAGCCGGGAAGCGAGAGATCGCCTTTGACCGGATCCATGCGCGAAATCGTCTCGTCCTCGAACGTGAGCGTATTCGAGCCGTCTGGCAGCTGGAATGCGAGCTGGGAACGTGTCCAATCGAATACGGGCATGAAGTTGTAGCAAATGACCGGTACGCCAGCCTCGCCCAGGCGGCGTATCGTTTGACTGTAGTTTTCAATGTAGCGGTCGCGAGTCGGGCGTCCGAGCTTGATGTCCTCGTGCACGGGAACGCTTTCAATAACCGAGATCGTGAGTCCGGCAGCTTCAATCGTCTGTTTCAGTGCGAGAATGGACTCCATCGGCCAAGCTTCACCGACAGGCACATCGTAAAGCGCCGTAACAATACCGGAAACCCCAGGAATTTGGCGGATATTTTGCAAGGTGACCGGATCGCCTTGGCCGAACCACCTAAATGACATAATCATGCTCTACACCTCTTGGATTAGGAATGTTAGTGTCCGGCTAGTTGTTTATATATAGAATTTCAAGCTAATTGTAGCATAGCGCGCATAAATAAAAGCCAACTTCAAGGATGTGCTTAACCACAGTTAAATGAAGGGGTGAAAAGCAGTGTTTGAGTTAAGTTGGTGTGGTTGGCGAGATGGGTTGATGGGAGAGTGTGATGGGTCGTGGAGCGAGTGATGGGAGCGTGCGGCGGGATGGTGGAGCGTGTGGATAAAGGTGGCTGCCGGTAAGACGGTGGTGGGTGATATGGCTGATGGTGCTGGAGGCGTTCTGTAGTGTACATTTCGGCAGGTGATGATAGCTGGTGGTAATGCAGGCTAGGTGGATGGTAAGGCATGTTGCTGAGAGCACGTATATGTTCTCTCAGCGGATTTTGGTCGAGTTTTTGCGTTTGAGAGTACATATGAGTTCTCTCAAGTGCAAAATACTGCGGGTGTGGTTCGGTTTTGTCGCTGAGAGCACGTATGTGTTCTCTCAGCGGATTTCCGCCTCGTTTTTTGCTCTGAGAGCACATATGTGTTCTCTCAAATGTATAAAGGACGCTCCGACAACACTCACATTAAGTTAGTGAGAGAGGAAAATGCCTCTCTCACCTTCTCAAGCATGCCATTTCGCTCCACTAAGGAAGCACAATCAACCCTTCCGGCGAACGGGTCAATTGACGGCAGCCGGTGTCCGTAATGAGGTAGCTGTTCTCGATGCCGACAACGCCACGGCCGGGGAATGTGAACTTTGGTTCAACTGCGAGCACCATGCCGGGAGCAAGCTGTGTGTTGAAGCCTTTGGCGAGGACCGGCCATTCGTCGACTTCAAGGCCAATGCCGTGGCCGAGGAATTTGACTTGATTGACGCCATAGCCCATGAAGTGGTCGGCAAGTCCGGCAGTAGCCGCTCCTGCGAGCGCATCAGCGTAGAGACTGTCGCATGCAATACCCGGACGCATCGCAGCTTCCGTCTGATGGATGATCTGCTCCGCCGCCGCATACGCAGCTGCCAGATCGTCCGGCAGTCCCCCGATGACCGCCGTGCGCGTCTGATCGATGACATAGCCATCAATACAGCAGCCGATATCAATGAGAATCGGTTCGCCTCGCGTAATCACTTTCCGGCTGGTGCTCTGCGGGAAGGATGGCCCTAGACCAAGCCCTCCGGCAGGGCCGTCAAAAGCACTCGGCGTCGCAACTGCCTCGCCTGCCCCAACCATGCCCGTCGTAATTTCCATGTTAAACGTCCGTGTCCGCATCAATCCGATATGCCCGCGAACCCTGATCTCATATTCAATACGAGCCATCAGCTCAAGCTCCGTAATCCCTTCCCGGATGATGGAAGCCGCTTCCACAAGCGCTTTAGCAACGACCTGCGCCGCCGCTTCAATTCGGCTTATTTCCCATTGTGATTTCACCATGCGCACTTGTCTCATCAGCGATGATCCGTCCACTAGCGCACAGCAGCCGCCAAGCACATCAACCAACCGCGCATAGCTTGCCGCAGGCAACACATCCATCTCCGTCGCGATTCGAACCGCCTTCTCACTGCTGCCATTCGCGAACACAGCCGGATGATCCTGCTCTAGCTGTGCCCTAAATCCGCGCAGTGATGGCATCGCCTCAACGCGCACAGCCGACTCCAGCTTCGCCCGCTCCAAGCTGCGCCTGACATAGAAAACTGGCGTTCCCACCGCAGGAATAAAAGCATAGCCCGCCTGCATGGATCCCGTTATATAGAATAAGTCGACATGCTGCGTCACCAGGAAAGCATTCATAGACTCAGCAACCATCAGCTGCTGAAGCCGGACGACTCGCGCCAACACTTCATCCTTATCGATCGTTGCCACTACATTACTGTGCACCGCGTTCGCTCCTTGCGTAAAGCCGTATTTTCCTCCATTACAACAAAAGAACAGCGGCTGAGTCAACTAAGACGTCAGCTCTCCTGTTCCTTTAATTGTCCATTCTATCGAGTAAACGCCTTTATGCTCTCTTAGCCGCCCCTTGACATTTACCCCTCTGACCGGTGCAGCTTGCGATATTTGTGCGGCGGCATGCCTATTGTCTTCTTGAACACATTCTTGAAATGCGTCTCGCTCTGGTAGCCTACCAGCTCTGCGATGCGGTAGACTGGCTCGTTCTCCGTCCTCAAGTAATGCTTCGCGACCTCTATCCGATAACTGACCAAATACTGAATCGGACTGATCCCTTCCGATTGGCTGAACACGCGGCACGTATAGCCAGGGCTAAAGAATGATGCCTTCGACAATTGTTCAAGCGTTATTGCATCCATGTAATGATTATGGATGTATTGCTTGATGGCGTCGACGGTCCGGTTGCTGCTTGTGGACGTTTCCTTTGCAAAACCGCCATGTGTGATTTTGGCCATTTCGATTAATAACAGCGCCATATAGTAACGAGTGCTAAAACCGGCGGGCACGTAAGGATCATCGGCCAACCGGACAAGCATCCTCGACAGCTCCAGCGCTTCAACGTAGCGTTCGCCAAGATCGATCACAGGGCTAGCTCCTTGTTTGATGAGAGTACCCGGCTGCTGATCGGTCAGCTGAAATGCCGAGAAGGACAAGGAAATGGCCTTGAACGGCGAAACAGGATCCGCAAACTCCTCATGCCATACGCCGGTATCGTAGACCAGCAGCGAACGTGGACCTACCCGATAAAGTTTGCCGTCGATCTCGAACGAACCGCTTCCCTCGCAAATAAGCAATAATTGCGCTTGATCCGGATGATGATGCATCGGGAATGCGAATGATTCGCCCCGTTCCAAATCAAAATCCAACACCGCATGTACGTAAGGCAGGAATGGTTCAATAAATAGCGATTGAGACATGAGATCACCCCTCTGTTTATAAAAAACAAAAGCCCATATCTTTTCGTCCAATATACCATCTGCTAAGCGCTTACAAATTATCATATACTCGGGTTACCAGATATCGCAAGCGCTTTCCTTACCATTGTAGCAGTTGCAAATCTAATACGAATTCAACTCGGCGAGAGGTGAAAGGCTTTGGGAAAAGAGGCTAAACGCGAAGCAATCGCAGGCTATTTGTTCATTGCTCCGTGGATCGTCGGTTTCGTCGTATTCGTGCTGGGAGCGCTGGTCACCGCCTTCTACGTCAGCATGACGGATTGGGATTTGCTGACCCCATCCAAATGGATCGGCATGGACAATTACGAAGCACTCTTCCATGACAAGAGGTTTTGGATCTCGCTTCGGGTCACGGTCATCTATGTCGTTACCGCAGTCCCGCTCGGGATCATCTTCGGCTTCAGCATCGCGCTGCTGCTCAATCAGAAAATCAAGGGGTTGTCGATCTGGCGCACAATTTACTATTTTCCCGCTATCTTATCCGGCGTCGCCGTGTCGCTCATGTGGATGTGGGTGCTGAATCCGGATTTCGGCGTCATCAACCTGCTGCTCTCGTATGTCGGCATCCATGGCCCGGGCTGGATTGCCAGTCCGACATGGGCACTCCCTTCCCTCGTGATTATGAGCGTCTGGGGCTCGGGCGGCGGCATGATCATTTATTTGGCAGGCCTGCAAGGCATTCCTACGGAGCTGTATGAAGCAGCAGAAATCGACGGCTGCAGCAAGTGGAAGAAGCTGTGGAAAATTACGATTCCAATGATGACTTCCGTCATTTTCTTTAACCTCATCATCGGCATGATCAGCGCGTTCCAGACGTTCACCGAAGCTTACGTCATAACCAACGGCGGCCCGGACAACGCGACGCTCTTCTATGCGATGTACTTGTACCAAAATGCCTTCAAGTTCTTCAAGATGGGCTATGCGTCGGCCCTGGCCTGGGTTCTGTTCCTAATCATCCTCCTGGTGACGATGTTACTGTTCGCTTCTTCGAGAAAATGGGTCTACTATGCGACCGGAGAGGAGGACCGTGGATGACTTCAACCTCCGAGAAGGTGCAGAAAGCCATTGTGTATTTCATCATTGCATGCGGGGCACTCTTCCTGCTCGTTCCGCTTTGGTGGATGATTACAACCTCGATCAAACCTTATGCGGACGTGTTTATTTTCCCGCCGGAGGTCATTCCTTCGCGGTTCCGCTTCGAGAACTATTCGGATATATTCCGTATCCTACCTTTCGGCCGTTACTTTCTGAACACCTTACTCATCGCTGTATTCGTCGTCAGCGGCACCGTCTTCTCGTCCGCCATGATCGGCTATGGCTTCGGCAACCTCAGATTCCCGGGTAGAAACGCTTTGTTCATCGTCATGCTCTCCACGATGATGATTCCCTATCATACGACCTTGGTGCCTCAATTCATTATTTTCAAAGAAATGGGCTGGCTCGACACCTATCTGCCGCTGATCGCGCCTGCGTTCTTCGGCACTCCCTTCTACATCTTCTTATACCGGCAGTTCTTCATGAATATCCCGAAAGAATATAACGATGCGGCGAAGATTGACGGCTGCGGCTACTGGAGCACCTTCCTCCGCATCATCATTCCCATGTCGCTTCCGGTCATCGGCGTCGTGACGATCTTCTCCTTCAACGGGGTATGGAACGATTTTCTCGGCCCCCTGATTTATATCAATTCCGAGAGACTCCGCACCATTCAGTTAGGCATTAATGCGCTGAGAGGACTGCACACGGTAGAGTGGCATCTGCTCATGGCAGCTTCCGTTATCGCGCTTGTTCCAACGGTCACGATCTTCTTCCTATTCCAACGCAAGATGATCCAAGGCGTGGTCGTATCCGGAATCAAAGGGTGACGAGAGGGGGGATGCGCGAAGCATTGCACCGTGAGCATACCAAAGACGTAAGAAACCAAGGGGAGGCAACAAAAATGAAAACGCCGTCACTATCAAAATGGAAACGTTGGCTGCTGTTAGCTGCAGTTGGTCTACTCGCCTTATCAACGGCCTGTTCCAGCGGTAATTCAGGCAATTCCAAGGACAAAGTGACAATTAAGATGACGTACACCGGCGACGAGAACGCGACGAAGGTACTGAAGGCACGAATTGACAAGTACTTGGACAAATCGCTTAATATCGACGTCCAGGTGACAGCGATTCCGGGCGGCGAATATTGGGATAAAGTCACGACCATGTTTGCCGGCGGCACGCAGCCGGACGTTCTGTTCATGAGCGAGCCGCTTAAGAAGTTCGCCAGCCAAGGCAAACTGCTCGATATGACCTCATACATCGATTCCAGCTCTACTTTCAAGAAAGACGATTTCTATCCCGCTTCCCTGCAGTTCTATCAATATGACGGCAAGCAGTACGGTGTCCCGCAGGACTTAAATACGGCGCTCTTCTTCTATAACGAAGATTTGTTCAAAGCATCCGGCTTGAAGACCCCTTGGGAATCGTACGAAGAAGGCAACTGGACTTGGGATACTTACTTGGAAGACGCCAAGAAGCTAACCATTAAAGACGGTGACCGCGTGACGCAATTCGGAACCAGCTATCCGGGCATCGGCGGCTGGTGGTACAGCGCGTGGGTATACACGAACGGCGGCATGTATTTGAGTGACGACAATTCGAAGTCGGTATTCACGGATCCGAAGGTCGTCGGAGCGCTCACGTTTACGAGCGAGCTAGCCAACAAGTACGGCGTCGCCCCTTCACCTGCCGGTGGCGGCCAGGACGTGACAGGCATGACGTTCGCAACAGGAAAAATCGCCATGGAGCAGAACTTCTCGTGGGCCATCGGCGGCTACAAGGAATTGCCGTTTAAATGGAATGTAGCGCCTATGCCGGTTGCCAGCAAAGATATCGATCCGCTGACAACTTACATTCATAACTCAGGCTTCTCGATCTCGAAGGATACGAAGCATCCTGACGAGGCTTGGGCCGTCATCGAGGCGCTTACGACGCCGGATTCGTACGCGGATGATGCGGCGAGCCGCGGCATTATCCCGCCAAGACCGAGCGTCGTCGACAAGAAGGAGATTTTGAACGCCACAGGAATGCCGTCCAACGCCAAAATCATTTCGCAAATGTTGCAAAAAGGCAAGCTCTATCAGTTTACAGAAACGCAACCGGAAGAAGATCAAGTTTATTCGACGTATGGCGACCAGATCTTGAACAAGAAAGTAACACCTGAAGAAGGCGCCAAGAAGATCTCGGAAGAAATCGATGTGATTTTGAGTAAAAAGTAAATTTCATCTCCCTTCTATGATGAAGGCACTTCTTATGACGGGAGTGCCTTTTTTTCTGTCGAGCAGAGTTCGAAGCCGAATCTATTCGCTCGAATCCAAGCTCGAAGAACAACGGCTGAGTCAACTAAGACGTCAACTCTGCTGTTCCTTTGATCGTCCATTCTATTGGGGCAATCACATTGAATACGCGCGGATACACAATCCGGGCAATCAATACAACCCCAGGCCGCTGCAGCGTCACTTCGTAATCGAAACTATCGTTGCGATAGTTATACGGAAAAGCCTCGTCGTCATTAACCACTTCGAACGCCACCACCTCAACACGCTCTTTCAAAAAAGTGCCGGGAAGCGGCAGACCATTCGTATCCAGCTGCAAGTTTCGCTGCAAATAGAAGTCCGCCTTCGCTCTTGCGGCAGCTTCATCAATGTGCAGTCGGCCATTCGCTAACGCAGACTCATCTATCTGCTGAGCAGCTGCATGAGCGGCTCGGTTGACGGCATGTTTCCCTTGAAACAAGGCACTGATTGCCATTTCCTCATCTATTTGCAGAGCATGCAGCAGCATCCAAATGACCATCATCAGCATCATAAACACAAGCTTGTACATCGCTCTCGCCCCTTTCTCGCTCTAAGGGACATATTCGCTCATTTTCATGCCCGAAGCGCTTAGCTTCATCGCTGCTGGAGGCGCTGCAATGCCAATTAACTGATCAATAGCGAATAAGCCTTCAACCGGATAACTCGCTCGCAGCGCAAGCGTTGCTCCTCTTGGAAGCGGCGCTGCAGCATTCGTAGCATCCGCGCCTCCATCTGAGCTGACTTCAAACGTAACAGATCCTGGCTTGAGCCCAAACGCTGAGAGCCGAACTCTTGCTTCCTGCATCATTTGCGCGCTTATGTAGCCATGATTGCCATTCGCCCCAACCTCCAGCAAATAATCCACTTCCTGCTGCAGCACAGCTTGCCTAACGATAAGCACATGTTTGTAGATTGGAGAGAACATGAACCAGCACATCATCGCTGCAAGCAGAATAAATACAAGCAAACTCTTCATGGGCTCATGCTCCGTATGCGTTCCTGCATATGCGTGCCTGCTTGAACGAGTTGTTTCTTGGTGCCTTTCTCACCGCCGGTCACATTCGAGTAAATGACAAGGACTACGACAATGAGCAGCATGGTCATCAATAACGAACGCACAGCGAACCCTCCTTATCCTTATGGAAGTACGATGGTTCCGATCTTCGTATTGGCATTTACACCTTGTGTTTCAATCTGATCCTTCGTGCCAGTCGAATCCTTGGCAACTACAGCATTAAACAGAAGCACAACGACAACCAGCATCATGACCGTGATCAAAATATTTCTCATCCTCTTAAACGCCTCCAATAATTAGTTTAAAGTACTAAACAACTTCTGCCCTTCTCTAACCCATGGGTAGATGAAGATCTGAAACGTGTACATAATCGGCAAGCCAGCGAGCACGAATAACAGATAAGAAGTCGATTCCTTCCGACTGTTCTTCGCAAGCTCAAGCTTCTCCTTATAATCCTGAATTCGCTCGCGCAGCAGCTCATAGTAATGCTCGCTCTCATGTAATCGAAGAGAATCGATCGTCTCGACGAAGCTTAACCCCTCCTCAGTGCCGAGGCGCAGCTTTAGCCTTCGTAGCGCTCCTTCCGCATCGTGATACCACTCGCCAAGAAGCATCTGCATCTCGCTGCGCATCGTGCGGGTATAAGGCAGACATCGCATGAGCTTCGTATGAATATGAAGCGAGGAGCCTGCGAGGTAGAGCAGCTGGTTACTGACAATATAAATTTCTTTGGTCATTCGTTCCGCGCGCGTCCTTCGAATCGCATCCAGCCATGTCTGATCCCAGAGCAGAAGCAGCATAACGATAGATAGCAGCAACGGAGCGGCCACTCGCGGTATTCCCCCCATATCGACTAGCGATAACCCATATGCAATTAAGCACCAGAGAGGCGTCCCTGCAAAAAACAACCGGCGCGCCAATACGTACAGCGCCGCATCGCCAGTGAATCCGCAGCCTGCGAGCAGCCGCTCCCGCTCCTTGAACGAAGCTTCTGCCCGATTAATTCTAGCGACGGCAAGCCACTTGTCGCTCACTATTCTGGTCCGCCACTGCATGAAGGCCAAATGCGCGAACCTAGGCCGTCTTGCCGTAATAACCCTCAATAGAGAAGCGACGAATACAAAGCCGAGCAAGAATTGTCCAGCAAGCGCCGCCCACATGACCGTTGCACCAATGGAAATACTCATAAGTCCCACGTCTCTCCTTCCCTCCGCAAAGTTACCATCGTAGCTTCACATCTTCACATCTTTTTGCGAGACAGCCACAATCCCATCAAGAAGGAACAGAATATCATTACCGCTGCATTTAGCAGCATATTGCGGCCGCCTTGGTCGGCGATATAGTACTGATACGCATTGTCCGCGTTGTAATGAAAGTTGATCCCAAGAAACAAGATGAGGAAGAGCACTGGAGAGAAGTTGGCGATGCGAATCTCAAGCAGCTTGTTGCGCTCCTGTTGATTGGCGATGCGGGCTTTACGCATATCAACGATCAAATCCTTCAAGTTAGCAGCTATGGGATGTCCCTCTGCAAGTCCTGACCGGACGATATTGACGAAGTAATCCGCCCACACATGACCGAGCGACGCTGCAAAAATACGCAGGCTTGCTTCATCATCGCCACGAACGGACACATTGCGGTACAGCTGCTCGAACACGGCTTGCATCGGTCCAAGCAGCCGTTTCTCCTCGACAGTCCGCTGCAGCGCCGCACGAATTTGCCTGCCGCCGCTAACGAGACAGCATTGATAGAACAGCTCGACAGCCGGCAAGAAGTCAACGCGAGTCTTCATCTGACGGCGAATGAGCATGGAGCGCAGCGTCATATAAGGAAGCGATACGAGAAGTCCGCCAAACAGCAACGAGCCTTTGAGACTTTGAAAGAATAGGGCGCCGAATGAAACGCCGACGAGCAGCAACAGCAAGCTCAATCCGGCAATTGAACTAACTCTCCATTCCAGATGCAGCGACTCGAGCAGCTCCGACAAGTGGCGGTGCGGCCGTTCAAACTGTTCTAAATACCTGGAGATGCGCGCTTGCAGCCGTTGATCCTGCTTATAACTGAGCCGACCGGCAGCCTGCTGATGATGCAGCCATACGCCAAGCAACCCCCTAAATACGATGTACATACAGCAGAACAACGCAACTGTAAAAGTAATCAGTCCAAGCTTCAACATTCGCTTCGATCAGCTCCTCCCCCCTGGCCATGCACGCTGTATAGTGAAACCATCACAACTTCTCCCACCTTGAACTAGCTTCGTCCAAGCCTGCTCCGAAGGTGACCCCGGATAGCTCCATTCCAGTGACTCTTCTTGAAACACAGCCCAATCCCGAACCGCTGGCGAGCCATCCTTCCAACCAATCTCCGCAAGTCTCACTAGTCTGCGCTTACCTGCCGTGAACTGCATCTCTATGCCAATTTGCGTGACATATTCAGTGATCCGCTTCGCCAGCCGCTCCGGGCTCATACCACGGCCATCAAGCATGCACATATCAGTAATTGCTTCCGGCACATCCTCAAGCGCATTCGCATGCAGTGTCGTCATCGAACCGGCATGCCCGCGCGTGCAGGCACGGACGTAGATGTTGGCATCATCATCCCGTATCTCCGCGTGGATGATTCGCTGCGGCGACTGCCGCAAGGCCAGCTTGAACGCCTGGTTCGATCGGTGCTGCACATCTTCTTCGTCCACCTCGTATTCGATGACGTTCTTGGATGGAAAATCCCGCTGCAGCATCAGCTCATGCCGGCTCTCAATCGTCACAAGCCGCTCCTCGTCAGGCAGTTCGCCGATAAGCGCCTTGATAAGGTTCGTCTTGCCGGAGTTCGTCGGACCGATTATGACAACATTGAACCTTGCATCTAACACAGCAAGCAGCATCATGCGCAGCCGCTCGCTGATCGTGCCATATTCCGGCGTGCTTAGCTGAGCGAGCTGAAACCTGCGCACCGTGTAGAACCGCAGCGTCAATGTCGGCAATGCCGTGAAGCCAAAGCCGGTCATCGTCACTCGAGTTCCGTCACGCAGCATCACTTCGGCCCATCTTTTGCGCGGATTAATCCGGTCATTGTTGTAGAGCACGAGGTTCTGCTGAATCCGCTCCACCTCTCTTAGCGACTCGAATGCATACGCCGATGGTGCACTATGGCCGTCGCGTACTTCGAAGATGCGAGTGCCGACAACTTGAATTTCCTCAAGTCCATCGCGATCAGCCAATATGAGCTCCAGCACGTTCATGCCGATAACTTCTGCGAACAACGCTTCTGCAAGTGTGCCATAAAGATGATTGTGTCCAGGCAGCTCATGGATCCTCTGACGCAGCAGCCGATCTGCAATAACCGCTAATATACGCTCACGGTCATCCGTGTAGCCGAGCACCGCTCGGTTCAAGCTCTCGTTATATTCGCGCCTCTCTTCTTCCGTATCGCCGCGAGGCAGTGCAAGGTACGAGCGAATATCGTCGGCAAGCCGATTGAAATCCCGCTGCGCGCTTGCATCGCTGCCGCCCTCCGCCACCGCAGCTACGCCCGGCTCCATCGCCCAGAGCTTCGCAGAGAAAGCAGATGGAGAGAACTTCTCTTCCCGCTGCATCAAGAGCTCACCCCTCTGCGATGCGTCAGCAGCTTCTTATACCACGGCTGCACGGCAAGTTTGGCTGGACGCTTCAGTCCGTAGGCCGCTATAAGCTGCCTCGCAGGCTCCTTCATCGCCTCTCTACCCAGCTCGCTTTGCATCATCCACTCATCTAGCGTTCCTCGGTCAAGCTGCGAAAGCATTGGCTGGGACATAGCCATCTCCCCAAACAGCGAAACCCCCATCTCTTTGCAAATGTCCTTCACTTGAAAGCCTCCCTTACCCCATGGCTGATGTATAATAACCGCCTCGTAGTCATGAATCCCAATGCCGTAAAGTATAGAAAGCTGTTTCATCCAGCGCTGGCCATCCTCTTGAAAATGGGACAAAGCGCTCGTAGTAGTCATCAGCCGCCGGTCAGCTCTACGCAGCGCGCAAAGAATGGCTGCATTATCCCAGTAAGATCCGGCATCAACGACAACAACGTCAAAAGCCGCTTCAGCTGCACTCAGTAGATGCTCAATCTCTTCAATTGCGTAGAACTCAGCCTGATCACGCATCAGATTGCCAAGCAGCATATGAAGACCAGGCACCGCTTGGCTCATATGCATCGAGCGAAGCAGCTTATCTATTGTAAGCGTCCCCGTCCGCAGTTCAGGCCGAAGTGCATCCAGCGTAGCAGCAGGATGATCGATGCCAATGAAACGATGGAGCTTAGCGCTCTTCAGGTTCAACTCCAAATACCCGACCGACAAGCCGCTGAACTGAGCTAACCGACAAGCGGTTGCGAACGCGGTCACTGTCGTCCCGATATTCGGCGTCGTGCCGAAGAATGTAAGGAGCGGCGCTCTGTGCGCCATTCCCTTTTGAATTCGATCACCAATCATCGCACCGCCCCCTCACTAGAAGCTGTAATGTCGAGTGAATCCGAGGAGTATGCGATGACGACTTTGCTCGTGCCAGCCTTGCACAATGCATCAAGCTTCAGCCACTGCGCCTCCGTCAAATTCAAATTAATCGCATCGATGACGCCATTCGCATCGCGCCTTGCTGCGTACATCGCTTCCTGATCGCTGCTGGCCAGTGCTTTCAAATTCGAATCGTTCATATCGTCAATTTCCAAATTTCCTGATGTTTTCACAGAAGCGACCGTTATCGGTTCTGCAAACAACCGTACCGACTCCGTTTCCGCTCCCGATCCATATACAATGACCTTATCTCCTGCCCGGATGCCGCTTGATACAGACAGGACATAATCTCTTGGAATTTGGAAGGTCGACTCATTGCGCCCTGGCTGCAGTCGGAATTTCCCTACCTTCCATGACAGTACAGGCTCATTCGCGCCAAGCGGCACAACGGCCTCCGATCCGATCAATTCCTTGGCATCTATGGACATCTCTGGCTCATACGATGCTTTGGCGATCTGCTTAACTCCCAGCATCTCTACGCTTAATCGCTCACCAGCAGCCACAAAACGCTGAGGTACCACGATGTTTACCGTTTCTTGAAACTGTACCTGCCGCAGCTGAAGCACATAAACACCATATACGAGCAATGCCGACAGCAGCGCAGCCGTGACCGTGATGAGCATATTCCGCTTTCTGTTCATCTGTTATTAGCCCTTCCTTTCCGCAGCCTCAAAGCGAGAATAAAAAAAAGAACGCAAGCCGGGCATGTGCCCGTGCTTGCGTTCTTCGCATAGCGGTCGCTAATCATCTGCTTCTTAATATTGAACTCATAATAGCAGACAATAATAAAACTGTCTACCATAAAAATACATATTTTTCTCAAAAACTAACCTAATCCCTCGCGTTCCCGATAATCTGTCGGCGTGCATTGATAGACAGAACGGAACATTTTGCAAAAATAACTGAAGTTATCAAAACCGGACTCAAGGGCTGCTTCACCAATGGAGATTCGGTTATCGGCAATGAGTGCGGCAGCAATTCGAAGCCTCAGTGCATTAATATAATCGATCGGAGTCTTACGCATAAAAGACTTAAATACTCGCGTGAAATGCCCCTCGCTCATGCCGGCCTCCGCCGCCAGCTCCTTGATTGTCAGCTTCCTTGCATAATGAGTATCAATATAGGTCAGCACTGTTTTGAGCCGTTCCTGTGTATGCATATCGAGCGACGAACGCGGCTCCCTACGAACGAACGCATCCCGCGTGACATATTCCGCAAGCAGGAGGAACAACCCTGCCTTCAACCGCATCGGCTTCGCCGGATCTTCCGAATGCTCCATTGCAATCAACTGCATAAGCTGCCCATATAAACCTTCCGCGAGCTTGCCAGGCCCAGCTGTGGCATGAGGCTCCGGCACAAGTCTCCCCCGCCGAATCGGCTCCAAATATTGCGTCGTCGCGCTGTCCCCTTGGCTCATCAGCCAGTCCTGATGGAAGACGAGCGCCGCATACGAGCACGCAGCTCCATCCAAAGAATAGGCCCCGTGCAGCTCCCCGCCTGGAATAAACAGCACATCCCCAGCTCGAGCCGTATAGGTAGACAAGCCAATCTGGAACACGGCCTCTCCGCTCACAACTGCGAGAAATTCCGCTTCCTCATGCCAATGATTATCAAGAATAGGCTCACCTGCCGCCTGGTCCATAAGGTAGATGCCGACAGGCAATCCGGTGCTGCCATGACGGCGATTTTCGCGTAAATGATGGATATCCATCATACCATCCCCAAACATCATAATTGTATTAATATTAAGCATAATAATACAAGAATGAATACTTTTCAATCAGTATACTGTTATTAAATACATTGATTAAACAACCATTTTGAGAGGATGAACCGATCTATGAAATTCAGCGACGGTTACTGGATGACCCGCGAAGGGTATCAAGTACTCACCCCTTATGAAGTCCATGACGTTAAAGTTACTAATAATCGCATTACCGTATATGCTACTCACCGGCACTTGGAGAACCGTGCAAACACGCTGAACGAGCCGCTCATGACGATGGAATTCTCGTCGCCGATGAAGGATATTATTCGCGCAAAGTTCTATCATCATAAAGGAACTCGCCGTCTTGGCCCAGCATCTTTCCCGCTTATGAATGAAGGCGATGCCTCTGTCGAGATTCAAGATTCCGCAGAATCCGTTACTTTGAAGAGTGGAGACACAGCAGTTACGATTACCAAAGCACATCCGCTTACGATTACGTACACATACAAAGGCCGCAAGCTGACTCGCAGCGGCTTCCGTTCCACTGGTTATATCAAAGCAGCAGACGGCAATCACCAATTCCGCGAACAGCTGGACATCGGCATTGGCGAGACGGTATACGGACTTGGCGAACGGTTCACACCTTTTGTGAAAAATGGACAAGTCGTTGATATCTGGAACCAAGATGGCGGAACAGCTTCCGAGCAAGCGTACAAAAATGTACCGTTCTATGTAACGAACCGCGGCTACGGCGTATTCGTGAATCACCCTGAGCTCGTTTCCTACGAAATCGCGTCAGAGAAAGTGTCCAAGGCGCAGTTCAGCGTAGCCGGCGAACAGCTTGAATATTACATCGTTGGCGGTGAGCAGCTCAAAGACGTTCTTTCCAACTACACAGCGCTAACAGGAAAACCGGCACTTCCACCGGCATGGTCGTTCGGCCTGTGGCTGACAACTTCGTTCACAACAAACTACGATGAAGCGACAGTAACTAGCTTCGTCGACGGCATGGCTGAGCGCGATCTTCCGCTTGCGGTGTTCCACTTCGACTGCTTCTGGATGAAGGAATATGAGTGGTGCAACTTCGAATGGGACGAGCGTGTATTCCCGGATCCGAAAGGAATGCTGGAGCGCCTGAAAGCAAAAGGTCTGCACATCTGCGTCTGGATCAACAGCTATATCGCGCAGCGATCCCCATTGTTCGATGAAGCGATGGAGCTTGGCTACCTCGTGAAACGTGCGGACGGCAGCGTATGGCAGTGGGATCTGTGGCAGTATGGCATGGGTCTGGTTGACTTCACAAATCCAGCAGCGTGCGATTGGTTCAAATCCAAGCTTGCAGTGCTGATCGATATGGGCGTTGACAGCTTCAAAACCGACTTCGGCGAGCGTATCCCGACAGATGTCGTCTACTTCGATGGCTCCGATCCGCAGCAGATGCACAACTACTACACGCAGCTGTACAACAAAGTCGTCTTTGAACTGCTTGAAGAGAAGCGCGGCAAAGGCGAGGCTGCTTTGTTTGCCCGCTCCGCTACGGCAGGCGGTCAGCAGTTCCCGGTTCACTGGGGCGGCGACTGCGAAGCGACGTATGAGTCGATGGCGGAGAGCCTCCGCGGCGGACTGTCGCTAGGTCTGTCCGGCTTCAGCTTCTGGAGCCACGACATCGGCGGCTTCGAGCAAAGCTCCCCGCCAGATCTATACAAGCGCTGGGTTGCGTTCGGCTTGCTCTCGAGCCACAGCCGTCTGCATGGCAGCACATCGTACCGCGTGCCTTGGCTGTATGACGAAGAAGCGGTTGACGTGCTTCGCCACTATACGAAGCTGAAGCTGCGCCTTATGCCGTATCTGTTCGGCCAATCCGTAGAGTCCGTGAGAATCGGCCTGCCGGTTATGCGTGCAATGGTGCTGGAATTCGGCGAAGACCCGACTGTCGATTACCTCGACCGCCAGTACATGCTGGGCGATTCCATTCTCGTCGCACCGGTCTTCAACGCAGAAGGCGAATCGACGTACTACTTGCCGCGTGGCACGTGGACACACTATCTCACTGGAGAGCAAGTAGAAGGCGGCGTATGGCGTCAAGATAGCTATGACTATTTCAGCATGCCGCTCTTCGTTCGTGAAAATTCACTTATTCCTGTCGGCGCGGAAGACAGCCGTCCGGATTATGATTACGCAACAGGCGTTACGCTTGAGCTGTTCGCGCTTCAAGACGGCGCTGGGGCAACTGCGGTTGTACCGACGGTTACAGGCGAAACTGCATTCACAGCTCGGGCAACTCGCAGCGGCTCCACGATTACGGTGGAAACAGCGGGTCAAGCTGTGGGCTGGACAGTTCTTCTTCGCGGAGTGAACAGCGTTGTCTCCGTTCAAGGCGGCATAGCAGATGCTGGCGCTGAAGGCGTTCGGATCATCCCGGCTGCAGGTGCAGCGCAAGTGGTTATTGAGCTTTAGAATTAATAAAGGACGTAGGCAGATTGAATGATCTGCCTGCGTCCTTTTTTTCGTTCCGCCCCCACCCAAAACCAAAACCAACAAAAAAAGCCCACCGTTCTCATAACGGCGGGCCCCAACCTATTAACCTTTTACAGCACCTGCAACCATGCCTTTGATAATGTACTTCTGCAGCACGAGGAACACCGCAATCGGCGGAATCGACGTGTAGACAACGGCCGTGAGCGCGTATTGCCATTCGCTCTTGTACTGCCCGAAGAACTTGTACGATGCGAGTTGGAGCGTCGATTGCTTGCCATTCAGCATAAGCAGCGGCAGCAGGAAGTCGTTCCAGATCCACATGACATTCAAGATAATAACCGTGCTGATGACGGGCACCATAACAGGGAATACGATACGGACGAACACGCCATAACGCGATGCGCCGTCGATCGCGCCGCTCTCTTCAAGCTCCATCGGCAGCGACTTCACGAAACCATGGAACATGAATACCGCAAGCGGAGCGCCAAGTCCCCAGTAGATCACGCTTAAGCCGCCAAGCGAGTTGATCAAGTGAAACTGTTTGGACAGTTTCGTGAGCGTAATCATGAACGACTGGAACGGAATCATCATTGGCATGATACATAGAAAGAACAGGAAACCGCTCAGCCTTGTTTTCGTCCGGGACAGCTTGTAGCCAGCCATCGAACCGAATACGACAATGCCTGCAACGCCAGCAAGCGTAAGCAAGAACGTGTTCACGAACAGCTTCGGATAGCCCATCAGCTTCCATACTTCCGTGTAGTTGTCCAGCATGAGCGACTTCGGCAGTGCCAAGATATTCGTAAGGACTTGATCATACGTCTTGAACGAGTTGAACACGACAAGGAACAGCGGGTATAGGAACAATAGGGCGAGGATCGCGATGACGATCTCTAGGATGATATCGAATCTTCTCTGGTTGCGATGCGTCACGCTTCCACCTCCCTGCTTTTTGTAAAGCGCACTTGAATAACGGTAATGAGCAGGATGAGAACGACGAACACGAGCGACTTAGCCGTTGCGTAGCCAAAGCGGTTATTCACGAATGCTTCGTTGTAAATATCCATCGTAATACTGTTTGTTGCTCCACCTGGTCCGCCGAATGTCAGCGTGTAGATAATATCGAATACCTTCAGTGAGTTCGCAATCGATAGGAACAATGCGACTGTGATTGAAGGCATTAATAGCGGCAGCGTAATCCGGAAGAACCGGTTAAGGCCAACGCAGCCGTCAATCGAAGCCGCTTCGAGCAAATCGCCAGGAACGGACTGCAAGCCTGTGATGTAGATCATCATGTAGAAGCCGACCGACTGCCAAATACCGACGAACAGAATCGACCAGAACGCCAGATCCGCGTTTCCAAGCCAGCTCCACTGGAAGATGCCCCAGCCTGTTGCCTCGAACAAGACGTCGAAGCCCTTCGTGAACATAAACTTCCACACGAAACCGATAATGATCAAGCTGATAATATAAGGCACGAAGAACGAAACCCGGTACAAGCCGCGCAGTTTAAACGCCTTCGTCATTAGTACAGCCAGCACAATCGCGATTACGTTCGTAAGCACGACAGCCAGCAGCGTGTATTCAAGCGTAAAGATAAGTGCCTTTAGCGCGTTAGTGTCTGAAGTCAGCAATTCTTTGAAGTTCTTGAGGCCAATAAATTTAATGTGTTTGCCTACGCCATTCCACTTGGTCATGGAATAGTACATGGACATTACGAAAGGTATGATGGCCGAGAGCAAAATGCAAACGACGGCCGGCAATACAAATACGCCAAACTCAACTCTGTTTCCCCATCTGTTGCGTGTATTCATCCTGTCACTCCACTCGAATGCTGTAATGAACAGCAGGCCGGAAAGGATGCTTCCGGCCTGGCTGTCAGACTTGATGCTGTATCACTCGTTCGAGAACGATTGTTGTTGCTGCTGCGAAATTGCTTATTCCGCGGCTTCCGCCAGCGTGCGGTACGTCTTGTTCATCTCTGCCTTAACTTCATCTGCGCTCGCGCCGCCTGCAATGTACTTCTGCAGGATTTCGCCGACTTTCTGCTCGAAGCCGTCTGGCCAGTAGCCTTTTACCCAAGGGTAAGTAACGCCGTTCTGCAGGAAGTTTTGCGTTTCTTTGGACAGCTCAGCATCCGGGAATGGAGCGCTCGCTACTGTCGAGATTTGTTTCGTGCCAACCGGGATGAACGACTTGCCCGCTTCGGACGTTGTCATCCAGTCAAGGAATTTCAATACTTCCTTCAGGTTGTCGGAATCTTTGTTCACGCGCCATACGATGTTGGAGTCAACCATCAGACCCGCTTTCGATGCATCGTCGCCTACCGGACCTGGCATGAAGCCCATGTCAATGGTCGGGTTCAGCTTGCGTACGGAATCTTCAACCCAAGTTCCTTGGTGCATCATCGCTGCTTTACCTTCTGCGAATAGAGCAACCTGCGAGTTTAGATCCGTTTCAAGCGGCTTTGGATTGCCGTATTTCGTTGTCAGGTCGATCAGCTTGAACACGTTCGAAGCTTCCGGAATGTCGAACAGTTTCTTGTCGCCGCTGTTCAACTCGCCAAACGTCTTCGCGTAGTCGCCACCCATGGATGCCAATACTTGCGTGAACGTCTGCTCGAGAACCCACCATTCTTTATAGCCATTGGAGAAAGGAATAACGCCTTTCGCTTGGAGCTTCTTCGCTGCTTCTTCCAATTGAGCGAACGTCTTCGGAAGCTCAGTGATGCCAGCGTCTGCGAACAGTTTCTTGTTATAAATGAACGAGTGCGATTGCAGTACGAGCGGGAAGCCTAGTACTTTACCGTCCAGCGTCACGCCCGGAAGCGCGGTTGGAACGATATTTTTCATGAACGGCTCGTCCTTCAGGTCGTAAACATAATCTTGATACGTCTTATTCTCGTTATAAGCACCTGTCATAAAAATATCAGGGATATCACCAGAGTTGATGCGGGACTTGAGCAAAGTCGGGTAGTCATCTTGGTGAATCGTCGCCGTAATGGTAACGTTCGGATGCTCCTTCTTGTAATCCGCCGCCAGCTTGTTGATCGCTTCCGTCATCTCCGGTGCGTACTGGAGAATCGTGATTTCAACTGGCTTCGTGCTCTCGCTGTTGTTTGCAGCGGCGTTCGAGTTTGCATGCGCGCTCGTATTCGAGCCCGTATTCGCCTCGTTGCTATTATTCGAATTGCTGCCGCATGCCGTCAGAAGTGCCGGCACAAGTGCTGCTGTTGCTGCTACTGTTATCCATTTCTTTGCTGCCATGTTTCGTAAGCCTCCCCTGTTTGTTTAACGCTTACATGTTGCTGTAATGTCTTGCTGCTTCTTTATTTTCGACGGAATCGGGCATTATCACAATGCAAAAAACAAACGCCTTATGGGTAAAAAAATGACGAGTGGAACATGTCCACCCGCCTCTAGGATTCCATCTTTCCCCTAAACTCTTGCGGGGTCAGACCGGTATATTTCTTAAACGCCTTGCTAAAATAGTTCTGGTCGCGGAAGCCGACTCGCTCGCTCACCGTCTGAATCTTTAGCGACTTGTCGCTCAGCCATTCCTTCGCTTTGCCCATCCGAATCTTCAGCTGGTACTCGTGAATGCCGATGTCGTACTTCTGCTTGAACAGCCTTGCCAAGTGCTCTTTGCTCATATGGAATCGCTCGGCGAAGAACGAAACCGGCAGCTCGTCGCCGTAATGAAGCTCGATATACGCCTTAATCTTCTCTGCCGTCGACGCGTTCTCGCCGGATCGCCCCGCTTCGGCCAGCACGGTGAAGAACGGCTCGAAGTAATCCAATACAGCCGCCTTGAAGGCTGTAAAATCATACACGCGGCGGCGGAGCGTGCGGTCGAACAGCACGATGCTATCCGTGGCTTCCTGCTCTTCCGTCTTGAACTGAGCGAGCAGCGACTCCGCGAACATTCGCAGCTCCGCTTCAATCGCCAGCATGCCGCTCATCGTGACGACGCCGGAAGCTTCAAGCTCCTCTAGCCATTTGCGCAGCTCCTGCATCGCTTGTCGCTCACTGCCGGATTCGATTGGCTGGATGAACAGCCTTGCCCGCTCCAAGAGAGATCTGCGCCCTTCATCCATCTCCTTCTGCTGCGACGGTGAGACCGGACGCAAAGTAATCATGTTCAGCTCCATGAGCGATCTCAGCGCCGCATCATACGATTCACCCAGCCGCTCCATCGAAGCATCAGGTCCTTCCTCGGCAACCAGCTTAATGCCGAAGACAGAGGCCAATCGAGCTGCTAGCTCGCTGATGTCCATTCGCTGCGGATTGTTCGGATCAGCCAGCTTGATCACTGCTACGATTTCCGTGTCGTCGCGATTGTTCTTGAAGCTGAACGTCTTCCCGAATCGGCCAAGCAGCTCGTCCATCGCATTGGTAAGCGCGTAGTAGAAGGCGTGGGAATCGTACTTAAACCGCAGTTCAATGACATCTTGCGCATTGAGCAGCTTGAAGACGACGACGCGGCAAAGCGAGGACAACTCTTCTGTATCGAGCACAGCACGCAGCTCGTCAATGTGATGGAAGCGTCCGCTCTTGTCGATGATGGACGAATAGATCTTCTCCTTAACGAGCGGTGCCGACAGGTTTCTGTAAATTTGCGAACGACTCTCGCTTAGCAGCCGCTCCCGGCGCTCTACGATCATCGCAATCGCGCGGCCAATAGCGGCGTTCAGGTCTGCCTTGCGGATCGGCTTGAGCAAATAATCAACTGATCCTGCTTGCATGGCGCTTCGTGCATAAGAGAAATCGTCGAACCCACTGATGACGATATAACAGGCTTCTGGATATGAAGCTCTCGCCTTATCAAGAAACTCGACTCCGCCCATCAGCGGCATTTTCATATCGACGAATACCAGATCAGGCTCCTCTTCTTCTAGCAGAACCAGCCCCTCTTGCCCGTTATCTGCTTCCGCAATAATCTCAATACCGTAATACTCCCACTCTCCAAGCGCCCTTATGGCCCGGCGTGCCGGCAATTCGTCGTCAATGATGATAGCCTTGTACATAGGGTCTCTCCTCTCTTAACGGCAGCGTCACGATGACAGCCGTCCCATCACCATGCCTGCTGCGAATGTGAAGCGCGGACTCCGGCCCGAACAACAGTTTAATTCTCGCATTAATATTATTAAGACCAATGCCTTCCCGATACTCGAGCACTTGGCTGTCCAGCAGCGACCGGATTTCAATTAACCGCTGTTCCGATATGCCGGGGCCATTGTCAGCTACCGTTATGATGAGGTTGCCTTCAGACGCTTCCGCCTTCACATGCACCTGCATCTGTCCTGTCATCTGCTCCAGCCCGTGCTTAATGGTGTTCTCGACCAAGATTTGCACGGTCATCTTCGGTATCCAAGCTTCCATCACCGCATCTTCAGCCTCGACATGCAGCTGCAGTCTTGCGCCGAACCGCGCTTGCTGCAATAGCATATAGTTGCCGACGTGAGCAAGCTCCTCTTTCACCCGGACCGTCTCCGCTTGCTTGATGGCATATCGCAGTGAAGAAGCCAGCGCGTCGACCATCTCTTGAATATTATCTTGGTCGCTAATAATCGCCTCAGTCGAAATCGCTTGCAGTGAATTGTACATGAAATGCGGATTGATCTGCGCTTCAAGCGCAATTAACCGCGCATTGCGTTCACTGATCTGCATCTCATAGCGTTCGCCAATCAGCTCATTGATTCTCACGATCATTTGGTTGTACTTTCGGGACAGATGCGCAATCTCGTCGCTGCCCTCAATCTCGCTCTGCACCTCGAAATTACCGTCTCCGAGCATGACAATTTGCCGCGACAGCTTCATGAGCCGTCTCGTAATGGCATTCGCCGCTATGACGATGACGAATATGAGCAGCACGACGACTGCCGCGCCAGCGATAAGGTTGATCCAACGGGCATGCGAAGCTTCCTTGTTCAGCACGCTATATGGCGTCAAGGTCACCAGCTTCCAGCCATTCTCTTGCGAGACATTGTAAATCGCCAAGTACCGCTCTTTGCCAATCGTCCAGCTCCGGTGCTCCGTATCTGTCGCATCAATCGGAATGGTCCGCAGGAGCTTGGCCGTCTCCGATGCTGCCAGCTCGGGGCCTTCGGCGTAGAATAGCTCATTCGCCTCATTATAGATGCCGATGTATTCACCCGATTTGCCAGTCATGTCCTTCAAAATGCGCTTAATTTCATTGAGATTGTACGAAATGGATACCGCTGCGAGCGGCTTCTTATCCGCGATGTTTATGAGGATGCGATGAAAAATAAGGAAGTGTCCGCTGCCATTCTTGCCCGTGGCCGTTCCGTCGCCTGCACCAGCCCCCGTGTCGTTCGCAGCATCTGTGCTATCCTTTGCCAATGCCGCCGTTCCGCCCGAGCTATAGCCCGATTCAATACTTCGGAACCGCTTGCTCTGCAATGCTTCTCTATACCAGCGCTGCGCCTGAGGCGCGTTCGTCGCTTCCTGCTTGAGGTTTACGAATGCTTTCGACATCGTGTACTGCATGCCGTTAATCGGCGTAAAGATCGACACCGCTTCAATGTCATCACTGGAGTAATATAAGTTCTTCAGCTGATTCTGAATATATAACGGTCCACCGTACTCTTTGGAAATAATCGCGTCCATGAACTGAGCATCCTTGCGCAGCGAGATCGACAGCTCGTCCATCCTGCCCAAGTAGCCATCCAGATTCTGATTGACCAATTTCAGAATTTTACGGTTGCTCTCGATGAAATTATCCCGATTCATGCCTGCGGACTGCAAGTAGGACAAGTAGGTCAGCAAAATAACGATACATGCCCCAATCGCCGAGAACAGCGTAATAAGCTGGTTGCGCAGCTTGCTTGATATGTATCCATGAAGTCGTTGCCACAGCTTTACGATCACACTAGTTCCTCACCTTACGCAGAATAGTCTTATTATAGCGCGCGGGTAGGATTATACAACGTCAGAAGGAAACTCGGGCTAACGAATCGTATAGCGCTTATCCCGCCCATTTCGCCCTAGTAAAATCAGCTAACGAACTGAAATCACGCTATTGGCCCGATTTTGCCACCCAAATCATTAGAGGGAGAGTAGGGTAAGGTTTACAAAAGAGGCCGCAAGCTACCTGTGGAGAATCAGCCTGCAAAGCTGTTCCACAAGGCCGCCTGCGGCCCCTCCTATAAGCTGCTGCTCGATCACAGCTTCACCTGTTCACTCACTTCCGCATCCTTGCTCAGCTTGAGCGTCTTGCGATATTCCACGAGCCCGATCCGGCAGCCGGGGCCGATCGTCACTTCCGTCCCGCGAACGACATCCGCCGTCGTATGCTCCAGATAGATGTTGTCGCCCTCAATCAGCTCCGCCGTCAGCTCCCGCTTCTGCGAAGACGAGAACCACTGCTTCATGCCGCCCCATCTGCTCTTGCGCACGGTCACCTTATTGCCGCCAATCTCCTTCGCTTTACACGGCCCCCAAGTCCGGATGTCGACTTCCTTGCCGCTCAGCAGTCCATGGATATGGAAGCCTCCTCGCGCATCGAAGTGATCGACTTCGCATTCGCCGAGCACATCCAGCTGGCCTCTCAGCTTCATCGATCGGCAGCGGACGCGGCCGGAAACGCTCAGCTGACCGAGCACATTCAAATACCCGCCTGACACATCGCTGGACACTGTCGTCTCGCCAATTTGCTGGTACTGCCCCGCTTTAAGCGAGCCGGATACGTTAAGCGAGCCCATGCTTTTGAACGATTCGCTCTCAATATTGCCAAGCACTCTGCCTTCGCCCATAACACGGACGCTATCGAACAGACCGCCGGATGTCGTTCCCGAGCCGGTAATCTTCACTTTCCTGCTTACGCCTGTTGCCATCGCCTGCTACCTCCTAACGCACGAGCTGTTCGCGCGAGTGGACAACTGCGTCCGGATGCACGATAAGCTCGCTTTCATATTCAACACGGTTAATGACGCAGCCTGGTCCAATCGATACCCGGCGTCCCCGAACGAGCGAGGCAGTTGTATCCCGCAGCTCGATCTCATCGCCTTCAATGTAATCCGCACGCAGCTGTGTATGCCATGCAGCAGGAAGGATCGAGTGAAGCAGCCGCTTCAGCGTGCCGCTGTGCGTATTCTTCACACGCAGCTCTCGGCAGCGAATCGACTCTGCGCGAAATGGACCTTCCAGCCACACTTGCAGCTGATCCGCGCTGAGCACGCCGTCAACGGCGAGCGCCCCCCGCATGTCACAGCGGTTCGTACGGCAATCACCGCGCACTTTCACATAGCCGCTGCCTTGGAAGACGTCGCATTGTACGGACCCGTTCACCGTCACTTGACCCTCCAACTTCATCACTTCGGCCGCTACTGGCCCTTCCACCTTCAGCTTCCCGTTGCCTTCGAATCGTTCCTCCGCCCTAACGCTGCCTTTCACCGTCGCCATCCCGTTCATCTTGAACGAATAGCAATCCAGGTCACCATCCACGGTGCTGACGCCTTCCAGCTCTACGCGATGAAAGTCTCCGCCGCCTGTCCGTCCCATCCCTGAAATTGCAAAATCCGGCCGATTCATTGTGCTCATATCTGCATACCTCCATCAGTTCATCATCTTACTCTCATTATGGACCTGATGCGCAGCAGCCGACAGCGCCGCAAGATTGAACTTCCACTACGTCCGAAGACCGACCTCTATAAACACAAAAAAAACAGAGCCCTATTCGGCCCTGCTGTCGTTAATATCCCATATTCAAAAATCAATAAGTCCAACGCTGATCTGCAGCGCCTCGTCTACTTTGCGCATCGTTTCATCGTCGAGGTGTGTGATCTTGTCGGTAAGACGCTGTTTATCAATCGTGCGAATCTGTTCGAGAAGAAGGACGGAATCACGGTCAAACCCATGAAGCGCCGCATCAATCTCTACATGCGTCGGCAGCTTAGCCTTCTGTATTTGAGCTGTAATCGCAGCTACAATGACGGTTGGACTAAAGCGGTTGCCAATATCATTTTGAATAACGAGAACAGGACGCACTCCTCCCTGTTCAGAACCGACAACAGGTGACAAGTCAGCAAAAAACACATCGCCGCGTTTAACGATCAAGCTTTACACCCCGCTTACGAGTCGGCCGAGCGTATCGCCGGCATCTTCCTCCGCTTGAAAAGCTTCCGACGCCATCACTAAGTTGATTTTAGCCATTTCCAAATAGCCTCGCTGCATCGAATCGCGAATCTGACGTTTCTTCCGTTCAATCAAATACAATTTCATTGCCTGACGAATGAATTCGCTCCGGTTCGAGTTTTCTTTGGCGACGATTCCGTCGACTTCCTCCAGCAAATGATCCGGTAAGCTGATCATAATCCTTTTGGTGTTTTGCATATTGGCCACCGAACTCGCACCTCCAAAACATTTCCAACAAAAAACAGTAACAGTATGTCATTGTTTGGTCCGTATTATACACCCTCATATGTATGCGAGCCGTATATCAAGTATGCTGCATAACTGTATGACGTGGTTGACCTACAATGCATCCGCGAACGCCTCTAAGTTACATTATTCGCGGTAAGATGATAAAATCCTCTAAATCCAATGAAAATCCTTCACAGGCAAATGCTTCCTATGAGGTTACAGCAGCGGATTGGTTACCGCTGTTACGCTGCCTCCGCGCAAGTAAACGCGGGGCACGCGGTTTGCGATCATGCAAGTGATTTCATAATTAATCGTACCAAGTTGATCGGAAACATCGTCTGCCGTTATTGCTGCATCGCCTTGTCCGCCAATCAGGACAACTTCCTCGCCGACCTCGACCGGCTTGTTCCCTACCGCTGCCGCAGCATCAAGCCCAATCATGCACTGGTCCATGCAGATCGTGCCGCGCACTGGAACACGAACGCCTCGCAACAGCACCTCTGCCTTGCCAGTCAGCATCCGGCTGTATCCGTCTGCATAACCGATCGGCAACGTACCGATTGCTTCCGTCCTTTGCGTGAAATACCGCGTTCCGTAGCTGATTCCCCAGCCCGGAGGAGCATCCTTCACCATGACCACTGCTGTCTTCAAGCTCAGCACCGGCTCAAGCGCGATCCGTGTCTGATTCACTTCAGCAGACGGATAAAGGCCGTACATGCTAATGCCAAGACGCAGCATTCCGCAGCCCATCTCGGGCGTATCAATGCCTGTCGCGCTATTCGCGGCATGAATAATCGGAATTTCAAGACCCGCTTCCTTCAGCTGCTTCACCACCAAGGAGAAGCGTTCGTATTGCAGCTCCGTGTAGCTCTTATCGGTCTCATCCGCTCGTGCGTAATGCGTGAACAGCCCTTCGACTTCCAAGCTAGGCTCTTGCATTGCGCGCTGGATGAACGGCAGCGCATCGTCGCCAGCTAACACGCCAAGTCGGCCCATGCCGGTATCGACCTTGACATGAACCGTCAATTTCTTATCGCTTGGCGGCAGCGCAGCAGCTGCTGCGATAATGGCGTCGCTGAACAGCGCGATCGCGATGTTCGCTTCTCGTGCGGCAGCCAGCCCTTCCGGCGGCACATAGCCGAGCACAAGAATGTTCGCGGCGACGCCCGCCTGCCGAAGCTGCAGCGCTTCGTCTAGGAATGCAACGCCGAGGTAATCAATGCCGCAGCGCTCCGCTTCACGGGCGACTTCAACCGCGCCGTGGCCGTAAGCGTTCGCTTTCACGGACGCCATGAGCTTCATGCCTTGCGGCATCGCCTCGCGAAAGGACTGCAAGTTGCGCGCGAGCGCATCTAATGATATCTCTGCCCGAGTGGGGCGATAATAAGCACCAAAGTCCAACTTGGTCCACCTTCATTTCCAAAAGTAAACGCCTACCGCAAATTGGGCAGGCGTTTTCTTATTAAACCCGTAGCCTATATGTTAAACGCTTAGGCTTACGACTGTCAATGAATTGGCGGGTATTTCGGGCCAAACAAGTGCTGGAAATTGTTTCGTTCTCCAGCATTATTTTGACATTTCGCCTTGTACCGATTGTGCGATCTTCAGCATTTCGTTCTCTGGCAGGTCACCGCTCGTTAGGCGGAACTCCGTACCATTATAAGTCCAAGTCAGCGTCTGCTGTTCGCCGTCCAGAAGGGAGCCAGAGAGGGAGGCGACCGTGAAGCCAAGGTCTTTCAGCTCGCCCTTCGTTTGAGATACGGCAACATCCTTCGGTTGTGTCTGAATTAATGTATATTCGTAGTCGCCGGCGTAGCGGATGATGATACCCGGATTGCCTCCGAATACGATGTCTTGCTGATCCTTCTCCGACACGCCGTCAGGCAAGTAGGAAGGCTCCAGCGCTACGAAGCCTTGGCTGCCAACTGGCGCCATTGTATCCTCAGCATCCTCGCTTGCGTTAGTGCTGCTGTTATCGCTGCCGTTGCTGCTTGTATCGTCTGCATTGGTACTGCTCGAAGCGCTGTTGTCCGGATTGTTGCCGGCGGAATTGGAATCGGCATTAGAGTCCGCCTGCGCATTATCCGTTTGCGATGCGTTGTTGTCAGGTGAAGTCGCCGCTTGATCCGAATTGTTGCTGCTTCCATTGTTCGCTGCACTGCTATTGTCGGTGCTGCTGCTATTATTGCTGCTGCTGTTGCTGTCATCCGACGGAAGCGCTGTTGTCGGCTTGTCTCCGGCCGGCGTGCCCATATTCGTCTGCGTATCGAATACGCTCTTCTCCAGCTTCGAACCAAATTCGAAGGAATCGAATTTAACCTCGACCATCACCGCGGAGTTCGCGTCGCTCACTTCCACTTTGCTCGGCGCATAATCGGACTTGTTCAGCCAAATCTTCTGGCGCGCCAGCGAGCCGTTCTGATAGTTCGCCATGACGTCAAACACATACGCATCTTTGTCTACGGCAAACTGACGGGAATTATCGAGCAGGATGCTCTGCACCAGCGTTTGATACAAGTAGACTTGTCCTTGGTTAGCCGGCCAATCGCTTTGGAAACGGAACACTTTATTGAGGCGCGGCGTCAGAACGAACACGCCTTCATCGTTGCGAAGCACAATTTGCGTAATATCCTTCTTGGCATTCGTGAGGGCGATGCGATAGTACTGCGGCTTCTGGTACGATACGTCCACTTGATATTCCAGCGGCTGCTGGCCTGTATGCAGAATCATGGTGCCCTTGCCGTGATAGCTGCCCAATCCGGTTAACGTTTTGTCCAAATCTTTGACAACCGATTCCGCGTCCTTAGTCCCGCAGCCTGCGAGCACCGCCGTGAGGCACACCATAAGAACTACGAGAATACTGATTCGACGACGCATGAGATCAACCCCTCATTCCATTGATTTAAACGTATCCGGAGTTGTACGCATGCTGCAAAATAGTTGGCAGCTCGTACGGGACATAAGCCGTTTACGCTTCAGTTGATCTATGTCTATGAGGGGACTTGGACAATTATGCAGACTAGCATGACAAGCTTATTGAACGAGTTTGGCCGGGCCTACACTTGAACCAACATTAAGATAATGGAGGTTAGCCCGAAGCATGTGCTTAGCAGCATGAGTACCATAAGAGCTTGCTTCGTGTTAAGACCCGCACGCAGCAAACGGTAATGCGCCTGGCTGGCATCCGCTTGATACATCGGCTTGCCTTGCAGGTAACGTTTCACAACAACAAACAGATTATCAAAGATAGGTACGCCCAGCGCCAAGATCGGGATAAATAACGATAGGACCGTCGCCTGTTTGAACGCCCCATCCAGCGCGATAACGGCAAGTAAGAATCCTAGGAAGGTAGCACCGGCATCCCCCATGAATACTTTGGCAGGCGGCTTGTTAAACCGTAAATAGGCAAGAGTAACACCTAGCAGAATAATAGCCATCAACGCTGAATTTGACTGTCCCATAGCAATAGCTACAATAAATAGCGTTGTCGCCGAGATCGCCGATAGTCCTCCCGCCAGACCGTCCAGACCGTCGGAGAAATTGATCACCGTCGTCACTCCGAAGATCCAGAGAATGGTGAGCAGGAACTGAAGGATGACCGGCAGCACGATATAATCGCCTGACAACGGATTAATGAATCCCGTAAATACGATACCTGACGCATAAACGAGAATAGCCGCCGACATTTGAACAACCAACTTAGGCAGAGCTGGGAAGTCTTTTCCTTTTGTTTTGTACCAATCATCAACTGTGCCAATAATAAGCAGAAGAACTCCGCCCGCAAACAATGCGCCGGTCTCCCACGATACTCCTCTTGAAACAATTAGATATGTAGCAAAAAATCCGATGAAAATCGCATAACTGGCCGTAAGCGGAATCGGTTCACGGTGGATCTTGCGTTCAACGTTCTTACGAGGCTTGTCCACGAAGTCGAGCTTGAAAGCAAGCTTGCTTAAAGGAGGAATGAGCAGGTACACGATAAGGAATGAAACCATAAAAGCAATGAAATAACTGATCATAATCACCGCCATCTTATTATATTCGCTTCCATAATCCACCTTCTCTAACGATCTCTTTGAGACTAAAGTTGCAGAAAGTGACAATTTTCGAATAAAAATGATAGCGGCATTTACAAAAGCTCATTTCTGCATTGATACCCCGTTAACACAACTCCACTACTCTAGTTAAAGTTACTAAGCCTCACCACTATATTAGAGAATTGAGGAGAGCTAATGAAGAAGTTCCGCTTTACAAAATGGGCCGCAATCGCGGGGGTCGTATCCGTTGCCGTGCTCAGCTCGCAAATCGTAGAGGCTGCTGATACAGCGCTCAAAGCGATCGCGATCAAAGTGAAAGTGTTTGCTGGCGATAACGAGGTAGCGCTAGACAAGGACGCTGTCACAATCAACGGCAGCCTGTATGTGCCGGTTAGAGCGATGGGCGAAGCGCTCGGTCAGAACGTCACTTGGGATAATGCAAGCAAGAAGGTGACGCTTCGCGAGTATCCTTTTGTCGAAGGTAAATATACATGGACGAACGCGCCAAGTCTTGGATTCGGGCTGAAGGAAGGCGGCTTCTCTGGACTTCTGCATATGCCGGGCGACCCGGACAACGTGTTCTACACGCTGGCTGACCGCGGTCCGAACGGACAAATTACGATCGACAAATCCGTAAACCGCACGTTCCCGGTTCAGGATTACGTGCCGCGTTTCTATAAGATCAAGCTTGAGGGCGGACAAGTTACGATATTGGAGACGAACAAGCTCCTCCTTCCAGAAGGCAAGAAAGGCGTTGTCTCCGGCAACCGCAACACGACAGGTCTTAGCAATATCGCAAGCGACGAGAAATCCTACGATAATACGGGCACGAAGCTGCTTCCGCTTGACCCGGACGGCCTTGACCTTGAAGGCATTGCATACAGCCCGTCTGACGATACGTACTGGATGGCTGACGAGTATCGCCCATCCCTCATTCAAGTGAAGCGTGACGGCACAATCATTAGCCGCTATGTGCCTACTGGCGACAAAGCGAAGCTTGCGAACGCGCAGATCCCTATCGTTGAAGCGTTCCCGGCTATCTACTCGAAGCGCATCGTGAACCGCGGCTTTGAGGGCGTAACGATCAGCCCGGACGGCAAATATTTGTATGCGTCCATCCAGAGCCCGATGGCTGTGCCTGACAAAGCAACAGGTGAGGCATCCCGCAACCTTCGCATTCTGAAAATGGATCTGGCGACGAAGCAAGTCATCGGCGAATACGTATATATCGCTGAGGATGCGAAAACATTCGTCAATGTATCGCAGAAGGATGTCGTCATCTCTGACCTGCATGCGCTGTCGGCAGACGTACTGCTCGTGGACGAGCGTGACAAGAACGAAGGCGCAGCAGCGCAAATCAAGCGCGTGTACAAGATTGACTTGTCCAAAGCGACGAACATCTTGAATAAAGCGGACATTAGCAGCAATGTCGAAGCGCTTAGCAGCGACCAGCTGAAAGCTTCCAGCATCGCAACGGCGCCAAAATCGCTCATTCTCGACCTGACGAAGCTCGGCTATCCATTCGAGAAGTTCGAGGGACTTACTGTACTGAACAAGAACACGATCCTCGTTGCCAACGACAACGACTTCGGCGTAGGCGAATACGACGCGAACGGTGTTCTCAAGGTGACGGATAAGCAGACTCAAGTGTGGGAGATTGCAGTAAAAGATTTGTGGTAGTAGTGAGGAAGCAGGAGGGTACTTGGTACCTCTCCTGTTTTTTTGTGTTCAGATGTGCGTGCTGGTCGGGGTGGGGGACTTCTCCGCAGCCGCTAACGTTACTCCTATTCATCCAGCCCTCGCTCGGCCGAGTTTCCGCTCATGTAGGTACCTGGGGTACTCTCTTTGCCTCAAACTGGCGAGTTTCCGCTCTTGTAGGTACTTGGAATACTCTCTTTGCCTCAATCTGGCGAGTTTCCTCTCATGTAGGTACCTGGGGTACTCTCTTTGCCTCAAACTGGCGAGTTTCCGCTCTTGTAGGTACCTGGAGTACTCTCTTTCACTCAATCTGGCGAGTTTCCGCTCTTGTAGGTACCTGGGGTACTCTCTTTCACTCAAACTGGCGCGTTTCTGCTCATGTAATTACTTGCAGTACTCTCTTTTCTCTCAAACTAACCGCGCTTTCCCCTCTCTCGCATCTGCGCCACCGCTAACGAACCGTATTGTGCTTATTTGCCGAAAATCAGCCCTCCCCGTGCGCTAACGAACTCCAGCGTCCTTATTCGGCCCAAATCAGCCACCTTGAAGCCGCGTGGAGTCAAATAACGCTCCTGGAGTTCGTTAGCCTAGAAAAGCAGCCTAATGGGTCCGAATAGCGTTACCTGAGTTCGTTAGCGGCTGACGCGATTACAAAAAAGAAAACCGCCCAATTAACTCGGGCGGTTCTTCATAAATTCTATACCGTTTCAGCCGCAGCTTCTGGCTGGTGGGAAACGACAACCTTGTAGATCGTCACTTTGTTGCCGACGATCGGACCGCTTGCCGGCGCTTCGCCAGCTGCTGCCGATTGACCGCCGCCATGAGCGCCTTGCCCGCCATGTCCATGGCCTTGACCTTGGCCATGCGCCGAGCCGTGCGCAGGCTGCGCATCGGATTTGACAGCAGCTTCAGAAGCCCGCTTCGCGTGCGCATGTCTGAACGAGTCGCTGTTTGCCCATGCTTGGAAGTCCGCTTCGCTCTCCCAAGTGGTGCAAACGCGAATTTCTTCCGTCTCCTCGGATACTACAGCGTGCAGAACGTCCATACGGACGAAGCCTTTGAACGTATGTACACTCTTAGGCGTACGGAAACGCTCCAATACAGCGTCCGCCATGCCCGCACGAACTTCGATGCGATTCTCAACGACGATCATATAGCCACTTCCTTCCTCATCTTTGTACAGTAGCGATTTCAAATACGCCGCGACTTCCTTCGCTTGCTCGCCGCCGATTAAGGCATGCTGATATAGTGTAATGCCATGCGGCCCGAGTGCATGCAGTTGCTGCGGATATTGCGTTAGCGTCGACTTCACGAGCTCCAGCTCGCCAAGCATAGCTGCAGCGAAGAGGTCAATGCGCGCTCCTTTGGAAAGCAAAAATTGTGCAATGTCCCTGCGTCCAACATGGGATGCCGCGCCAAGCGCCGTCTCCCAATCATCGCCGCCCCAATTCATTGAAGCGTGCAGCAGACCCGGCTCCTGCGCCAGCAGTGCCTGCACCTTCGCGAGATCCGCATGTGCGGAGCCTACAAACTCACGTACGAGCTCATTGCTTAAAGCTGACTTTGCCATATTCTCTCTCCCTTTCGTTCGTTACTGCGGATTAGATTGCCGCGACTGCGGCTGGGGCTGTAGCTGTAACCTTCTGCTGAACGATCCCGCACGGCAAATAGACCGGCACGCCGTCATCATGGTAGACTTTCGCTTCGATGCCGAACACCTCGCGGAAGAAATCGACGCGGAATACGTCCGTCGGCGTACCTTCCCGTACAATGGCGCCCTGCTTCATCGCAATAATGCGGTCGCAATAACGCGCGGCTTGGTTTAAATCATGCAAAACCATCACAACCGTTATGCCCTGCTCTCTGTTCAGCTCACGGATCAGCTCCATTAACTCCAGTTGATGAGCAATATCCAAATACGTTGTCGGCTCATCAAGCAGCAGAATGCGCGGCGTCTGTGCCATACACATCGCAAGCCAAGCGCGTTGGCGTTCGCCGCCGGACAGCTCCAGAAGCGAGCGGTTCTGCAGGTCGCTCATGCTAGTAACATTCAGCGCCCAATCCACCACTTCCTCGTGCTTGCCTCTGCATTCCTCGTACCATTTCAAATGCGGATTGCGCCCCCGGCGAACAAGCTCGCGAACCGTAATGTCGAGCGAACCCTCCTGGGTTTGCGTCAGCATGGTCATCTGGCGAGCGATCGCCTTCGTATCCATGCCAGCCATGTCTTTGCCTTCCATCGTGACCGTGCCGCCCTGCGGCGAGACGAGTCTTGCTAACATACGCAGCACAGTCGACTTCCCGGAGCCGTTCGGTCCGACAATGCCGAGCCACTCGCCAGGCGACACTTGCATATGGAAGCCGTCCACGATTGGACTGGATGCATGGTAGCCGAATTTCAGCCCCGCAGCAGCCAAAGCTGAAGTTGATGATGAAGTTGATGATGGAGTCTTGCTCATCGTCTAGCCCCCCTTCGCAGCAAGTAGAGAAAGAACGGTGCGCCAAGCAGTGCGAGCAGAATACCTACAGGGAACTCAATAGGGTCGAACCAGCTGCGAGCAGCAGTGTCCGCCGCAACGATGAGCGCCCCGCCGCCAATCGCGGAGATCGGCAGGAAGATGCGATAGTCGTTGCCGACAACAAGCCTAGCTATATGCGGCACAACGAGGCCGATAAAGCCAACCATGCCGACAATGCTGATCGCCGCTCCCGCCAAGAAGGTCGAGAGCAGAATGATCAGCAGCCTGCCAATTTCCACCCGGCTGCCGAGCAGCTTAGCCGCATCGTCGCCAAGCACGAGCAAATTCGCGGTCTTAATGAGAAAGACGGACGCGATAAGGCCGACGATCGTATACGGCAGCAGCGTATCGAAGTGCGGCCAGCTTCTGCCATTCAAGCTGCCTGACATCCAAGGCAGAACCGACTGCACCTTCTCGCTGTTCAAGATCATAAGCGCAGTCATCGCCGCGCCGAGCAAGGAGTTCACCGCGACGCCAGCCAGAATGAGCCTAATCGGCGATGCCCCGCCTTTCCAAGCGAGCGAGTAGACGACTGCAGCAGCAGCCAATGCGCCGAGGAACGCAGAGATCGGCAAGTAAGCGATATGCTCAGGGAACAGAATCATTATAACAACAGCGGCGAGTCCGCCTCCAGACGAGACGCCGATGATGCCCGGATCAGCGAGCGGATTGCGGAACACGCCTTGCAGGAAAGCGCCTGAGATCGCAAGGCAAATACCTGCCAGCATGCCGGTTAATACGCGCGGAAGCCGCAGGTTCCACACAATCTGTCTCGCTTCCGTATCCGAAGCATGAAGCAGTGACGTCCATACATCACGGGCGGGAATCGCAATCGCTCCGGACATCAGACCATATAACCCCGCTAACACAAGCAGTGCCGCACTTATGAGCAGCACGGCACTGTTGCGGGTGAGGCGGGCAATGCCCGCCTCCTTCACACTTTGCTTGGTAGCAATTGTTGTAGCCATTGATTATTTCACCTGCAGCAGCAGCAGTTTGTTGATCGTTTCAATCGCTTGCGGAGCACGGATGCCTGGGTTCGCTGCGAACAGGTCGCTTGGCAGCACTTCGAAGCGGTCATTCTTCACAGCCGAGAGACTCTTCCAAGCCGGATTCGTCTCGAATTGTTTCTTGAAGCTTGCTTTTACTTCAGCAGCATCGCCGTGAGTAATCATTAGAATAAGATCTGGATTCGCAGCAATGATACGCTCCAGGCTAAGATCAGCATATTGTGGCATCATATCCATCTTAGGGAAGTTTGCCGCAACGTTCTTGCCGCCTGCAAGCTCAAGGAAGTTGCCTGGGTAGCTTGTAGGAAGAGCAACGACGAAGCTGCCTGGCGCGCCGTACACAATCAGCGTTTTTGGCGCTGTAGCTGGCTTTTTCAAGGAAGAAATGTCCAAGTTCATGCCTTTGATGATTTGCTCCGCTTTCGTTTCTTGGCTCAGCACTTTGCCATACAGACGAATCGAAGCTTGAATATCCGTGAACGTGTTGTGCGAGTTGAACAACACTTGCGCACCTAGCTTCTCAATTGTAGCTTGCTGCGACTTCAGCGATGGGCTGGCAATGACCAGATCAGGCTTCACCGAGGCGAGTGTCTCGAAATTAATGCCATGCGTGCTGCCCACTTCAGGTACGGAAGCTGCTGCCGATGGAATAACCGGACCGATTGCTGTCGAACGACCGACAACTTTGCCGCCAAGCGCATAGATAATTTCTGTATCCGATGAGGATAGCGTTACAATGCGGCTCGGTTTCTTCTTCAGTGTGAAGGCGCCTGTGCTTGTCGAGACGGTCAATGTGCTGCTGATTGCAACTGTGCTCGAGCTAGCGTTGAAGTTGACCCACTTGCCGAATGCTTCAGACACAAGGCGAAGCGGCACATATGTCTTGCCTCCCGAGATATAAGGAGCGGAATCCAGATATGTATATTGGCCGTTAATAGAAGCGGATTGCGAACCGACAGTCAGCTTGACGGTTGTATTGTCTTTAGTAGCTGTAACCGTCTTCGTGCTCGCATCCCAAGTCGCTTTGCCGCCTAGTGCGCTAACGATGCCGCTGTAAGGAATAAGCGTTCTGCCTTTCGAAATTTGCGGTCCGCTTCCAAGCGACAACGTCTTGCCATCCAGCGTTACTTTAATTGTAGATCCTGCCGCATTGGCAGTCTTGTCGACGCCTGCCGCCGTTACCGGAGCGAGCAGCACAGCCGCCGCTAATAAACTACGAGTTAAAACCTTGTGAAACACAACATCATCCCCCTGAAATATAAATTAATTAATAATGAGAATCAATCTCAATTCAATACTCACAGTTTATTCGATAATGATTCTCATTGTCAATTATAATTAATCGATACCTTTCGACATTATCCGAGTTCTATTCATTAGGTCGCTGTCATCCTATGTCGGAATATTTTTCTAGCACTTTTCTAGCAATTTGAACTTGAATCCGTTCTCAACGGCTATGAGCATACACAAACCAAATAGTTTTTACCCATTTTTTTTAACACTTTCGCACTACTATTAGTACTACAGATAGACAAATCGACGTAACTGGGGGAAGAACATTAATGAAACTATCCATTCGCACAAAGCTGATGTCCAGCTTTTTTGCCATTCTATTGCTTTTGGTTGGCATTGGAACGCTAGCCATCGTAGAAATGGCGTCCTTGCAGAAATCCAGCTACATCATACAATCGAACTGGCTGCCAAGCATGAGCAAGATCAGCGTCATCAAGGACTACTTCGCCGAAGCGCGCACCAATGTCAACAAAATAAATCTGGAGAGCGACTCAACTGAAATCGATAAAATCGCAAAAATAATTACTGACAGCATGGCGTCCGCTCAGCAAGGTATGCAAAGCTATGAACCCTTAATTAGTTCGCCGAGAGAAGAGACGATCTACAAAGAACTGGAAGAAGATCTGCAGGCTTATTCCGATAAGCTGCCTGCCATTATTCAAGCCCGCAAAGATAATCAGCCGGAGAAGGGCTATCAACTTGTGAAAGAACTGTCGCCGATCCGCATAGAAGTAATGGAGGATTTTACAAACTGGCTCGATTTCAATAGCGACGGCGCCAAAGCCGAAGTGGATAAAGCGGCCAATACGAACGCAGTAGGCAGAACGCTAATAATCGTCTTCGGCAGCATCGCCGTATTGATTGGCCTCGGCCTCGCTTACTGGATCTCTGGATCGCTAGTCAGAGGAATTCGCTCCATTCTTGAAGTCGCAACCAAGGCGGCAAAAGGCGATCTGCGCGACCAAGCAGCTGCAAAGAGCAAGGATGAGCTTGGCACGCTGGCGACAGCATTTAACGATATGATGGACAATTTGCGCAAGTTGATCAGCCAGACGTTGCATTCTTCCCAGAGCGTATCCGCAGCTTCGCAGGAAATTTCCGCAACGACCGAGGAAATTGCCAAGGGCAGCACGGAGCAAGCCGGATCGGCTCAAAGCATCAGCGAGCTTGTGCGTGAAATGTCCATCGCCGTTAACGATGTGGCAACAAAGGCAAGCCTGGTAGCCGATCTGTCCGAAAAGACGAAACGCGGCGCACTCACTGGCAGCGAAACGATTCAAGCATCCGTTCATAGCATGGAGAACCTCTCTTCCCAGATGAAGCTGCTGGAGAGCGACTCACAGAAGATCGGCCAAATTATCGAGGTCATCGACGATATCTCCGAACAGACGAACCTGCTTGCTCTGAACGCTGCCATTGAGGCAGCCAGAGCCGGCGAGCAAGGACGCGGCTTCGCGGTCGTTGCCGATGAAGTGCGCAAGCTCGCGGAACGCAGCAGCGAAGCAACGCAGCAAATCGCCGGAATCATTAAAGGCATGCAGCATAATACCGACCAAAGCCTGCGGGCGATGGAGCTTGCGACAACGCAAACATCCAAAACCGGTCAAACCTTCGACAACATCGTCCGCATGGTAAGCGATACAGCGGATCAAGTGACGGAGATTGCAGCTGCGAGCGAGCAGCAAACATCGCAGACAGAAGAAGTAATGCGCGCAGTCGAGACGATTGCCGCAGCAAGCGAAGAATCGGCAGCAGCGGCGGAGGAAAACGCCAGCTCCTCACAAACGCTCGCCCATCTCTCCGATGAGCTCAACCGGAATATTAATTTCTTTAAAGTCTAACTCGGTCAGATCAAGCTGGCGGCTTACATGCGGTCCGGCTTGATCTCTGCCTGCCGGAACTGCCGACAATATCGCAACTGGCGGCATTCCGAAGGGCATCTCGCATGACCTGCTCCTTCAAGTACAGTCGGTATTCGCCTCGTCGTTCAGGAATATTTTCGAAATCTCGCTCGCCTTCGTCATTGCTGCCTTCATCCTCTGCTGGTTCCTCAAGAAGGAAGTACTAACGAAGAGAGAAGACGACGATTCTGCGAGTGGCACGGGCTCTGGTTCGAGCTCTGATTCGCCAGCGGCTGCAACTGCTGCGCAGTAAATTGGTAATAATAGGCTGCAGCACGCACAACAAGCTATGGAACGAGATAGGATTTATTCCATTTATTTTCATTTAATAACCAAATTATTGAAACCTTTTCTCTTAACTGCCCGTCTGTATTTCGAAAACCTACAATAATTAATACAGATGGGAGTAGTTAAGTATGAAAATTGGAATGAAAGCTTTGATCGCCGCTTCTTTGTTCGGCAGCCTGTTAGCCGAGGGATCTTCGGTTCACGCGAGCAGTCCCGTTGAGAACCAGGTCTATATCGATGGTATGAAGCAAGATAATGTCATATCTCAACAGGGCAGAACACTTGTAGAGCTGAAATCTCTCGATGATCCGCAATGGCTTACTTATCAGTATGATGCGAAGACACAAACCGTTTCCATTCGAAGTAAGGATAATAGCAAAGTCGTGCAACTGAAAGCAGGTGAGAAAGTGTTCACCGTAAATGGGAAACAGATGACGCTGGATGTTTCAATTGTAAACAAAAACGGTCGTACCTATGTACCTCTCCGATTCATCAGCGAATCGTTGGAGGGCTACGTCTCTTATAATGCTGCAGATAGACGTGTCATTGTTAGGACTCCGGCGGGGCAGAAAGCATATAAGACTTTAATGAGCGGAGACCTGGCGGAAGCGCGGAAGATTGCGATCAAGTTACCCAAGTACCGTGCCGAGGGAGCATTATCTTCACTGGGCGAAGGTTTCACTACCGTATATAAATTTCCTGAAGGGCAGGCTCTGCTGTACACTTCAGATTACAAAGGACTGCTGGAGTACGTGAAGATTAATGAGGACGGTCTAGCAGAGGTTACCTATCAAACGGATTCCCCTGATATGGCTGGCAAGAAACGCGAATTCGGAGTGAAACCGGACAAGCTAGGCAATCAGGTATACTTTATCGATAATTGGATGGGCGGATCACTCACATATGGCAAGGAAGACGCTAGCGGTAAAGATACGGATCTCGGACAAATTAACCGCGAACAGCAGCCTGAATACAATAGTGTAGTCATCGTCCCGATTGAAGGCGAGGTTCGAACGGACGCGAAATAATAGTACCAGCAACAAGAAGAAAGGCTGTCTCAAAGTGAGGACACTTTGGAGACAGCCTTCTTTTGGTTGACGAATGGACCGTACACTCTAGATGTTACGCCGGTACTGCCCGCCTACCTCATACAGCGCATTCGTTATTTGCCCCAGACTGGCGACTCTCACCGTCTCCATCAACTCCGCGAACAGATTGCCGCCGCTTACCGCCGTTTGCTGCAGCCGTTTCAATGCCTCCGGAGCATGCTGCTGATGCCGTTCCTGGAACTTCAATAAGTTCGCAATCTGCTGCTCCTTCTCCTCGTCGCTCGCTCTCGTCAGTTGAAGCTGCATCGTCTCTTCCTGCGTCGGGTTCGGATTCAGAAACGTATTCACGCCGATGATCGGCAGCTCGCCGCTATGCTTCTTCATCTCATAAACCATCGATTCATCCTGGATGCGACCTCGCTGATATTGGGACTCCATCGCTCCAAGCACGCCGCCGCGCACATGAAGCCGCTCGAACTCGAGCAGCACCGCTTCCTCCACCAGATCAGTCAGCTGCTCAATAAGGAACGAGCCTTGCAGCAAATTCTCGCACCGCATCAGCCCAAGCTCCTTATTAATAATGAGCTGAATCGCCATCGCACGGCGAACCGCCTCCTCAGACGGCGTCGTCACCGCTTCGTCGTACGAATTCGTATGGAGCGAATTGCAATTATCCATAATCGCCATCAGCGCCTGCATCGACGTGCGGATATCGTTGAAATCCACCTCCATCGCATGAAGCGACCGTCCTGACGTCTGGATATGATACTTCAGCTTCTGACTCCGCTCGTCAGCACCGTATTTATCCCGCAGCACGATCGCCCAGATGCGCCGCGCCACTCGCCCGATGACCGAATACTCGGGGTCCAGCCCATTGCTGAAGAAGAACGACAGGTTCGGCGCGATTTCATTAACAGGCATCCCTCTGCTCAAGTAATATTCCACATACGTGAATCCATTAGCGAGGGTAAAAGCAAGCTGCGTAATCGGATTCGCCCCCGCCTCGGCAATATGATAACCAGAGATCGAGACAGAGTAGTAATTGCGGACATGGTGATCGATAAAATATTGCTGGATATCGCCCATCATCTGCAACGCGAATGCCATGGAGAAGAGACAGGTATTCTGTCCCTGATCCTCCTTCAGCATATCCGCCTGCACCGTGCCGCGAACGTTATGCAGTGTCTCCTTGCGGATATGCGCAAGCTCGTCTTCGGTGAGCGCCCTGCAATGCTTCGCGGCAGCTGCGTTCGTCTGCTGCTCAATCGCCGTATTCAGAAACATCGCGAGAATGATCGGCGCCGGACCGTTGATTGTCATCGACACCGACGTGGACGGATGGCATAGATCGAAGCCGGCATAAAGCTTACGCATATCGTCAAGCGTACAGATGCTGACGCCGCTCTCGCCGATTTTGCCATAGATATCGGGCCTGTAAGCCGGGTCCTCGCCATACAGCGTCACGGAATCGAACGCTGTGCTGAGCCGCTTCGCCGTGTCGTCCTTGGACAAGTAATGGAACCTTCGGTTCGTCCGCTCGGGCGTTCCTTCGCCGGCAAATTGCCGTTTCGGGTCCTCCTCCTTGCGTTTGAACGGGAACACGCCCGCGGTGTAAGGGAACTCGCCTGGCACATTCTCCTTGTACATCCAGCTGATTCGATCACCATCGTCGCGATAAGCAGGCAGTGCGATCCGCGGAATATCAAGCCCCGAGAGACTTCGCGAATACAGCTCTGTGACAATCGGCTTGCCCCGAACGAACGTGGTATAGGTCGCTGAGGAGTAAGCTTGAGACACGGACGCCCAATCCTTCTGCAGCTTCCGAGTATGCTCGCTCAGCTTGCTGGCATACGCAGCATAAAGCTGCTCAAGCACCGGCAAAGCCGCTTCTTCTCCCTGCAGGCGCGCCGCTTCGATCGCGCCTTCGATGCGATGGCAGGAGGAGGCCGCATCCGCCTGCTCCTCCGCCAGCTGCCGATACTGCCGCACCGCCGCGGCAATTTCGCTCAAATACCCGCTCCGATCATCGGGGATGATCGAGCGTTTGTGCGAAGGCCCCTGCCCGGCATGCACCTCTGCCAATGCTAGCGGCGCATCCCAGCCTAAACCGCACTTCTCATTGAGCCTCGCAATAAGCGCAGCGAAGAACCGGTTCATGCCGGCGTCATTGAACTGGCTCGCGTTCGTGCCATATACCGGCATGTCATGCCAATCGCGCTCGAACTGCCCGCGGCTGCGCTGCACCTGTTTCTTCACATCGCGGAGCGCATCTTCGGAGCCACGCCGGTCGAACTTATTAATCACGAAGAGATCGCCATAATCGATCATCTCGATCTTCTCCAGCTGGCTTGGAGCTCCATACTCGCTCGTCATGACGTAGACGGAGAAGTCGGCAACGGCGGTAATCTGATTATCCGCCTGTCCGATGCCGCTCGTCTCGATAATGATAAGCTCGTAGCCAGCTGCCTTCGCCGCAGCAATCGCATCCGCAAGCGCGCTCGACAGCTCCGAGCGCGAGCCGCGCGTCGCGAATGAACGCATGAAGACGCGGTCTGCATACACCGCGTTCATCCGAATCCGATCGCCTAGCAGAGCGCCGCCGGTCTTCTGCTTCGTCGGATCGACCGACAGAACAGCGATGCTGCGCTCCGGGTAATGCTGCAAGCAGCGGTGGACGAGCTCGTCGGTGAGAGAGCTTTTGCCGGCGCCGCCTGTGCCGGTGATACCAAGCACCGGCGCAGGTGTGCCAGCACCGGACTCCACCAGCTTGCTGACTTCAGCGAACAACGCACCTAGCAGTGCCTTCTCTTCGCTCGTCGTCCGCGGCTCTACCTTCAGCTCGGCGAGCGTCATAAACTTCGCCGTCGTGACGCTGCTTCCGGCTGCGAGCGTCTCCGGCTTAGGCTCGTAATCCGCTAAGGTGCTGTAATCGCAAGCCTGCAGCATCACATTAATCATCCCTTGCAGACCGAGCTTTCGCCCGTCCTCCGGCGAGAAGATCCGCGAAACGCCATACCCATGCAGCTCCTCCATCTCGGATGGAATAATGACGCCTCCGCCTCCGCCGAAGATGCGAATATGATCTGCCCCCAGCTCGCGAAGCAGATCCACCATATATTTGAAGAAGGCGACATGCCCACCTTGATACGACGATACCGCGATTCCTTGCACATCCTCCTGGATGGCGGTTCGAACAATTTGCTGCACTGATCGGTTATGGCCCAGATGGATAACCTCCGCGCCGCTTGCTTGCAGGATTCGTCTCATTATCGTAATAGAAGCATCGTGACCGTCAAACAATGCGGAAGCCGTGACAAAACGAATGTGATGAACAGGCACGTACCGACTGATCTCCTCGCTCATACCGATCGCCTCCGAAGCTATCCTTGTTTGTTATCTGTATGCTTTGGGGGCAGGTGTCATGTTGCTGGACATGCAAATAAGGCTCCCGACATGTGCTGTCCGGAAGGCTGTTCTATCGCACTACTATGGCCGTACTACTATGCGGCTGCACGATTATTAAGGGGCAGAATAAGTTCAACTGTTGTGCCGAGACCAACCCGGCTCTCAATCCGAAGGCAGCCTTCGTGGGCTTCTATAATCTGATGGCAGATCATCAGGCCAAGCCCTGTTCCTTTCTCCTTCGTCGTGTAGAAAGGCTCGCAGACCGATGCCAGCCGTTCCTCTGCAATGCCGCAGCCGTTATCCTTAATCCTAATCGCGACCTGCTGATCGCTTGCTTCCATCTGAATAACGATTTCGCCCCCGCCTGCCATCGATTCAATCGCATTTTTGAGCACATTGATGAATACCTGCTTGAGCTGATTCTGCTGGCAATAGAGCAGCGGGATATCGGGCGCCAGCTCAGCATGAATCTGTACATCTCTTAGCGCAGCTTCCGTTTCGAGGAGCGAGATAACGTCATCCATCATTTTGCGGATATCATTCATTTCAAAGACAACCGCCTGCGGCTTGGCAATCACCAGAAACTCGCTGACAATATCATTGATCCGGTCGAGCTCCGACAGCATGATCTGGTAGTAGGTTTGGTTAATTTTCGTGCTGTATAGCTGAACGAAGCCTCTTAATGACGTCAGAGGATTGCGGATTTCATGCGCGACACCTGCGGCAAGCTGTCCCACGACGGATAGCTTCTCGGATTTCAGCAGCAGCTCTGCCGTCCGCTTCAGCTCCGTAATGTCTTTGGCAATGCCATAGACGCCTACGATCTTGCTGTCTACAATGATCGGAACCATTTTTAAGTTAACATCAATATGCGTTCCATCCTTGTGGAGGATCGTAATTTCAATACTGGTAGACTCCCCTTGAAGGGACTGCTCGAAAATCGCTCTTGCAGGCGGTTTATCCCGTTCAAGAATCATTCCGCAAAAGGATTGCTGCAGCAGCTCGTCCTGCTGATAGCCGGTAATTCTCGCGATAGCCGGATTGACACTCAGCATGCAGGCATCCAGATCGAGCGAGAAGATCGCATCCGGATTATGTTCTACCAGCGATTTGACGGCCTGTTCATTCTCCGCCAGCTTGCGCCCTGCGCGCTTGCGTTCCGTAATATCCCGGCATAGCAGCTGCATTGCAGGCTTGCCCATGTACGTAATCGGCACAGAAGTAACTTCGACATCAATCGATTGACCATCCACCCGCTGAAAGACCTGTTCCGTAGACACGCCAGGATGAGACGCGCTTAGCAATACGTAGTCGTAAGAAACAAGGTGGACAATCGGTCTGCCAATGAGCTGCCGCGGTTCCGTCGCTCCAAATACGGTTGCCCCAGCAGGATTAATAAACACAATATTGCCTTCGCAATAAACCGCAATCGGTTCGGGGGAATGCTCGACAAGGATGCGGTATCGCTCCTCGCTCTCAGTAAGATCCTTCTTCGCTCGTTTGACCCAGAAGTATAAAATAAACGCGGTAATGAATACGTAGAAAATCCCTTTAGTTGAATGAATCCGAATGACATCGGCAAGATGCAGCAGCCCCATAATCTGATCGGACAGCAGGATCCAAATGGCTCCGATAATGACATAAGAGAGCGCAATTTTGAGCGCCGTATTCGATCGATGCTTTTTTGACCAATTTCGCATAGTGTCAGATCTTCCTTAAGTTTCAAGTAATTAGTCGTGATTTCTTGTCAAGTATACCATTTATCGGTCTGAAGAAGCTTATAGTTCTTTTTACCAAAGGGGGGAATCATAGAAATAGGAGCGAATACCTATATTATATTTGTCAGATAGGAGTGAAATAGAATGATTAAAGGCGTTGGAGGCATATTTTGGAGAACGAAAAATCTTGAAGCGATAAAAAAATGGTACAGTGACGTATTAATGCTTGAAATCAACAATTGGAATGGCACAGTAATCAAATCCGAAGCAGAACATCAGACGATCTTTTCTTTCTTTAGCGAGGATGCCGATTATTTTCCAAGCGATCAACAAGTGATGTTGAATTTCCAGGTACATAATCTAGACGAGACGATTCAGCATCTAGAACAGCTTGGCGTGCCTCTTGCAAAGAACAAAGAGGTTGGTGAATACGGAAAGTTTGTTTGGATCGAAGATCCTGACGGTCGACTAATCGAGCTGTGGGAGAAATGAAAATGAATAAACAGAGAATAATGGGGGGAGAGAACAATAGATAGACAGACAGAAGCAGCCGATCAGAAATGATCGGCTGTCTTGGTAATGATAAATATATATCGATGTTTACCTGAACGCTTCCCGCATCTGGCTGCACCAAGTCTGAACCTTCTGATGAAGCCCAATCACCCATTCCGGAGCATTCGTAAGTTCCAGCCCTTCGATGCATCTCAATAGTCGGGCGAAGGTGTACAGCTTAGCAAAGCGTCTGAATCGAGGCAGATCATTCAGGAGGTGCTCATCCAGCGATTTGAGTGACCGGTACCCTTGCAGGAATTGCATCCGGGCATAGACAGCTCGCTCTTCTTCGAGGTCATCCAGATCAGCAAGCGCGGCTGCAATGTCCATCGTGTACCAGTGGTACATCGCATCATCGAAATCGATGACACTGAATGCCTCGTGCTCCCCCATATCGAACACATTATCAAGCTGAAAATCATAATGGATAAGTCCTGTGTGTCCCGCTTCGTTCGGCAGTGTACGTAGCCATTGCTCAGAACGGCTAATCTCGGCTATGGCTGTATTCTCGTTCGGGTGACGATCCAGCACGTCAGAGATGAAGCGGAGTATATCTGCCCAGCTTCTTCTTGCTATGGTTTCAGGAGGCGGCTGATAGGCTTCCGCGTGCAGATGCAGCTGTGCCAGCGACTTGCCCCATCGCTCAAGTTGATCGTCTGTCACTTCGTTGACTTGTACGCGGACTCCCTTGGCCTGTTCAAAGACAACACCGTAATAAAGCCCCTGCTCCGTCTCGATGGTTTCGACGAAACGTCCGTTCAACGACAAGACAGGCGCAGCCGCAGAGTATCCCGTTGCGATTAAGTATTGGATATAGTGCAGCTCGGCCTCGATATTCGAGATCGTGTTATCCGCCTCGTGTATGAAACGAAGCCAGAATGACTTACCGCCGTCTGCTTCAAAACGATATACGAAATTGCTGCTCGCCCTCCAGAACTGGAGCGTATTCGGGTCGTGATTCCATCTGGAAATAAGTTGTTTCGCTGGCGCGTCATCGACTGTCGCACGCCACATGTTCTTAAGTAACATCATTGTCGCCTATTGGCCTCCCAGTGCCTGATGAGAGGTAAGTAGCATGGCGCTGTCGTTTCAACGGTTATGCTTCTTCGCGACCTCTCACCGGCTTATTGAAATGTTCGTTCGTATGCAAACATCATCACTCCTTCAGTAAGAGATAGTGTAAAAAAGGTTCCTCTAGCCCCCGTATTCGGAAGCTAGTTTCATTGTAGATCGCGCAGGGAGAAACTTCCATCTTTTTTATTCCACTTCGAGTTTGCTTGTGTCATAGTTGAAGCATACCGAACTAGGGGGGATGCTAGAATGGACACTCAGCAGCAGATCATTAGAAACAGTTGGAATGAATGGTCAGACACCTGGTACTTACGCTACCGGACAGAAGAAGCCATCGCTCAAATCATCAACGATCCAGCGTCAGCCTTCCATCCCGTGACCTACTCACTTATCCGAGAGGCATTCCCGAACCTACAGGGCAAAAAGGTCTGTGTTCCGTCGAGCGGAGATAACCACGCGGTGTATGCTTTTCATCTGCTCGGCGCAGAGGTCACCTCCTGTGACATCTCGGAGAAGCAGATGGCGAACAGCGCAGCTATTGCCCGCAAGCATGGGTGGGAGATTGAGTTTGTCGTGGACGATACGATGCAGCTGGGCAGCGTGGCGGATGGCGCCTATGACCTGGTGTACACCTCCAACGGGGTTCATGTCTGGATTCATGATTTGAACGCGATGTACCGGAGCATTCATCGGAAACTGAAGCCGGGCGGATGCTCGGTCATGTTCGATGTTCACCCGTTTATGCGACCGTTCTCCGGTGAAGCTGGCACAATTGAGGTCGTTAAGCCTTACGATATGACAGGTCCCCTCGGAGACGTTCCGACGTACAAATGGCGGGTGCAGGATTTCGTGAATGCGATGGTGTCATCTGGCTTCAGCGTAGCACGAATGGAAGAGATGTATGCAGTTGACGGCACGTTCTGGGTAGACGAGTCGGACGACAATGCGACACAGCCGTCGCAAGCCGAGCTGGACAGCTATTGCGACTGGAAGTCGAACCCGCTTGCGGCATTGCCGCAGTGGCTGTCGATAAGGTTAGTGAAATAGTCAGCGCGGAGAGGTGATTGTCAAAAGCAAAAAAGCGTGCATTCAAGTGGAATGCACGCTTTTGCGTTGCTGCAGTCGGTCGTATGTGGTGATGTGCCGAGGGAACGTTTTGCGTGCAGAGCTGCGCTGGCGCTTTCGTTGCGTGAGAGCACGTATACGTTCTCTCGGCGCGGATTGCGGCGAGTTTCGGGGCTGAGAGCACGTATTTGTGCTCTCAGCTTTATTATTGCTGCTGCGCTGGCACTTTCGTTGCGTGAGAGCACGTATATGTGCTCTCAGCTTTATTATTGCTGCTGCGCTGGCGCTTTCGCAGCGCGAGAGCACGTATATGTTCTCTCGGCGCGGATTGCGGCGAGTTTTGGGGCTGAGAGCACGTATTTGTGCTCTCAGCACCTTCGCCCGCCAAGCCGCTGCTACTTCTGCGCGTGCTCCGACACGCGATACGCTCCGTAGACGGCGAGGTCGTCTTCGCCGAGGCGAGCGAGCATGTCTTCGCTCGCGCCGCCTACCGGCTCCCCAGCCGTTGCAGCAAGACGCTGCCATAGCTGCGAGCGATCATACCGCTGGTGCACCTTGCCGAAGGCATGGCGCTCCAAGACCGCCTTCGCTTCGGCGACGTCGCCGCGGTCGAGCAGGAAGCTCGCTCTCCGCTCAATCAGCGCGTCATCCTGCAGCGAGTCGACCTGCGCGAACCACCGCTCGCGCTCCTCGAAAGCTTCCGCTCCGAAGTGCGCGAGGGTCACATCGCGCTCGAAGAACAGCTGCGGATGCAGGCTCCACGCCGCGGAGCGAATCCGTGCGTATGCAGCGCGCGAGCCTGCGTAATCCTGCCTGCTCACGCGCAGCAGCCGGGCAAGCAGCGCATAGCCGCAATCCAGCCGGATCGCCGCAAGCGCAGCAATCGCCTCATCGAGCGAGCCTCGCCCCGCTAGCCAGACGGCGAAGTAATACCGCCATAGTTGCCTGTGCTCCTCGCCAGCGGCACCACCTGCTCCTGCTCCCGCTTCCGCGGCCCACAGCAGCGCTTCGCCTAGCTGCTCCATACAAGGCGGCGGCCAGACGCAATCCTCGGCCGCCGGCGGAGCCGCCAGCGCGCCAGCTTCGCGACTAGCATATGCCGCCGCAAGCGCCAGCCACGGCGCCGTGCTCGCTCGCGGCGCCCAATCGAAGAGCGGGACCTCTTCGATTGGAATGAGCTGCGGCGCAGGCAGCTCAAGTTCCCGGATCTCCAGCGGCTCCGCGCTTGGGATCCAGAACTCCGTATGCATATGCCGCGCACCCGGCTGCAGCTTCTTATTGTCCGCTTGCTCAAGAAGCGGACCTGCTTGAATCTCTACATAGCTCTCTCGGCGAATCGCCGTCGAATGTGCCCAGTCCTCGTGCTTGCCGAGGCCATATAGCCACAGCTTTATGCCCGGCGTCTCCGCCGGATCTGCAATATGGTACAAGCCGCTGCCAAGGCTTGGCGTATACATGCCAAATGCGTTGCAGTCGGCTGATTTCCAGAAGAAGCCCTGCATCCGGTCGAAGTCCGCCAGCTCATAGCCGCGCTCACGAGACCAATCGATCTCTTCAAGAATATCCGCATGCCGCAGCACACGTCCCGCCGGAAAATGAAACTGAGAGTCTGCGCGCACCGGAAGCGCCGCATTGGACCAAGACATCCACGAATGCGCCTCCGAGGTCTTGTTCACGAACGTCGCCCGCTGCGTCAAGAAACGATCATTCTCGCCTAGCGAATATTCGACCGTCCAATGCATGCCGTAGCGCACTTCGCGCTCGCCGCACCAGATATAGAGACGGTCGCCGATTTGCCTCGCTTCCGCATGAACGGCTTCAATCTGCACAGGCGTATGCGCGATCGGGAAGCTCACCTCAATACCGCCGCTGATGAACGCCATGCGCGGGAGGATTCGCACAGGGCGCACCGCGCCTGCGTCGAACAGAATCTCCTTCCCGCTCGCTTTCAAGAAGACAGAGTGGATTTTGCCGCCGAGATCGGGACAAACGGTCACTTTCATCCACTCATTCTCGATCGCGATCATTCGGAACTTGCGCAGCACCGGCCGCTCCGCCGTCTCGCTGAAGCTCTCGTACGGATAGATGCCCTCGGCGTCGCAGATGGTCGGAACCGGACCACTCGGCACGACCGGATGATACAGCAGCGTCTCCTGCCATTCCGACAACTTCAGCACGACAAACCACGTCCCTGCATTTTTTCCTGCTCTTGCTCTTTGTCCTGCCCCTGCAGTCGCTCGTGCCCTTGCTCTTGCCCTTGCCCTAGCTCTTTCCCCTGCTCCGCCTTCATAACACACTCTGCAATATGTTGATTCACTCGCTCGCGCATTGCAAGCATCCACGCGCTGCCATGCTCATATTGGCGGAATGTAATCGGCTCGCTTAAACCTTCCTCCAGAAGCGCAATTACTTCCTCTTTGCTCGTCAAACTCTCCAGCAGACGAAGCGCCCGAATATCCTGAAGAGCTTCACGGAGTACCACGAGACGGATCGAGTCAATCGGACCGTCCTCTCCCGGATAAACAAGGAATGCATCCCCTGACGGGAACGCCATGTCGGCATCCGTCACTTGATACGGGTTGATTTCCCGCCGTGAACGCTGCGAGTACCAGTGGTTGTAGCCCCAATGCAGGAAGCCTTGAATGTCATACTTGTACAGCTGAACGCCGATGATCCGATTCCGCGCCGATGGCATGTTGAAGAACCGGTTCGATTCGTTATGCTTGTACTCGCAGCAACAGTAATACGCCCATAAATTGTCAGCTTGGTTCTCGATATACGTATGGATGTGCTCGGTCGACACGACCGGATGCGTCAGCAGGCCGCGCTTGTAGAAATCATACTCAGACAGCGCATCGATAATCGGAAACTCATCATTCAGCAACGAACGAACTGTCTCGCTCGCACTCGTATACGAGTCAAGGCACCATGTATTCGGCTCATCCGACAGATGGAAGTAACACTGCTGCTCAAGCCCATGCGCCCGAATAAACTGCACCAGCTGCGGAATAAACTGCATCAAGAAACCCTGATACGCTTCCCCTTCCGCATCTGTCTCCCAGCCAAAGATCTGCTGTTCACCCTCGCCATCCACTTCTGCATAGATTTTCGGTGCATGCTTCGCCCCCCACTGAGTGAACAGATGCGAGAACTCGAAATGCTTGACGCCATTTCGCAAACACACCTCAACCCACCGCTCCAGAAGCGCAAAATCAAACGTATACGTGCCTCCGGCAAGCTTCACGCCAATCAGTTGCACCGTCGGACGGTACTTCCCGTAATCAAGCTCAAGCGGAGGCGAGAACAGCGGCGTCAATATCATGTTCATGCCCGATTCCACATAGTGAGCCACATACTTCTCAATGATCTGCCAGTGGGCTTCGGAGAACGTCTCCAGCTTGTACCAGCTTGCAAGGCAGTCGAGATAGAACCACTCGGTATGCACAAGCTGCTGCTCCGGCAGTTCAGCGCCAATGACCTCCAGCTCGAACACGCTGGAGCCCAAAGCCTCTCCGTTCTCGTCCGTGAATGCGATCTCTACAGGATACTTAGCCGGTGCCGAGTCACCTGCGACTTGAACCGTCACCCACACCGAGCGCCACTGATTCGGCAGCGCATGGACAACTCCGCTTCCGGCTTCAAGCGGATAGAGCGGGTCCGGATACAGACCCGGAGTCGTCCGAAGCAGATAGTCATCCGGGTCATTGTAATTGGGCAGCTCGGAAGGAGCGAGGCCAACGCTTCTCAACGTCACCACCGAATCAGCCAAACCGCTTTTCACAGCCACCTTAATATTTTTCATATATAAAGCTGTTCGATAAGCCACCTGGAATGAATAAAACTCACCTCGCAGCGCAGTGCCTCGCTCGTAAGCCGCCTCTTGCAGTTCCTCATCCGCGAACACCTTCACCAGCGAATGAAGGCATCTTGTCTCGAATTTCACCGTCTGTTCTGACATCATTAAGCCCCCTCCGATACAGCTTCCAACAGCTTGCGAGTCACCTCGGCAAAATGAACCGGGTCTTCATTCGCCCGATTAAAGCTCATCAAGCAGGAGTCCGTCAGCTCGTCAGCGAGTGTTTTGTTCTTCGCAGCCAGCTGCCTGAGCAGCTCGTAATCCTCGACGCCCGCCCGCATTGCCTCGAGCCTCATGCCCCCAAGCGGACCGTTCGCCCCAGGGTACGTACAGTGCGTATCGCCCGGCGGGAAGAAGATATCTGTCTGATTGAGCGGGTCCTTATCATCGTCGCAGTGGTTAAGACCCCAATGCAGAAACCCTTCCAGATCATATTTATAATTGCCCCAGTGCAAGTAACGCGAGCGCAATAGCGGCATGTCCCATAGCCTGTTCATCCAAGTGCCGCCAGGGATGCAGCATGTGTAGTACCACAGCTTATCCCCGAGTGAACGCAGCTTCTCGAACTGCTCCCGATTCTCCTGATAGTAGATATTCTTCGGAACGAGAATGTCGACCGCGCCTGCCAGATCATAAGTCTCTACTGCTTCCAGCAGCGGAACTCCCGGCATAAACTTACGCACCATACCGGACAAGATGCGATACTCCGTCACGCTGTTCTCCGTCGGCTCATCGGCAACATGCTGCACGAGAACATCCAGCCAGCCGTTACGCTTAAGGAATTCACGCCATGCAGGCAGATACTGCGACAAGTACGCGTAGCCTTCCGCCGCGATCGCTTTGAGCGCCTCGCCGCCGTTCCATGTGTTGAAGATGTGGAATTCGGAACCCCAGAAGTCTTTGCGTCCTGCAACCAAACCTCCTTCGATATGCGTAAATCCGAGCTCGAAATAAAGCCTGATCAAGCGCTCTGCCCGCTCGAAGTTAAACTGATACCGGTCTTCGCCAACCAGAGTGACCTGAATGGCATCCATCGGTACCCAGAAATGCGTCTGCCGCGCGCGGCGCATCAAACGGCCGTATTTCTTAATCATTTCCCAGTGCTCTTCCGACCAGAGCTCTACGCCATAACGTTTCGCCATGTTCGGCAGACTGAACCAGTTCGTGACGGCAAGCGTCTCCTTCACAGGCACGACGGCAGCGAATACCTCAATCTCTACCGGAATGAGGCAGTTGTCCTCTCCGATTGTGATGGACAATTCACCATTGAACTTGCCCGCAGCAGCATCCACCGGAATTTCCCAACACACATAAAGCGCTTCCGTAGCTGCACGCGAAGCGGTAGCAGACACAAGAGGCTGCAAAGCTTCATAGACGCGGAAAGGCGCCTGTCTTGTCGTATAGCCTTCCGCCGACTCGCCCTCTTGCACGCAAAAGCTAACCGGGCCTGTATTTTTCTCCACGAAAATATCAATCAACTGATAATATTCCGGCTGGCGCAGAAACACGCTGCTCGTCGATCGAATAAATTCGCAATGAATCGGTGCGTTCGGTGCAGCATCGCCCAATAGAATCTGACATGCCGCATAGCTGCCTCTCGCCGTATTTAACTGGATCGCCTTAGCACCGCTGTCACTCACCATGCTATCTGGGTAAAGCCATTCATTCATGCCGACAACTTCGAATTTCATCATAATGGCCTTTTGCCTCCTAGCCTGGTTTAAATTGCAGATCCGTAATTCCCGTCTTCCGGCTGATAGACCCTAATATAATCAACCTCCAGCATCTGCGGAAACACCGTTGATTCGTCCGGATGTCCAGGCCAGTAGCCGCCTACTGCGAGATTCAGCGCCAAATAGAACGGTTTATTGAACGGCGCCGGAAACGGCACAGGTTCAGAAGATTCCGTCTCGCGCGAATACCACCCGCTGCTCTTATAGTACAATTCGCCGTCGATGTACCATCGTATTTGCCCAGGCGTCCAATCGAGCGTATAGATATGAAAGTCATCGGCAAAATTGCCATCCTTTAGCATGAAGCTGCCGCCTTGGTAGATGTGCGGGTTACCCATATGAAGCGTGCCATGCACCTTGTTCGGCTCATGGCCGACCATCTCCATCATGTCGATCTCGCCCGAGCTTGGCCAATTGCCATGCACCTGCGGATCGGTCGGCAGCATCCAGAACGCCGGCCAGATGCCCTGCCCATAAGGGAGCTTCGCACGAATCTCGAACCGGCCATACAGCCAATCCTTTTTGCCCCGTGTCACCAGCTTGGCCGATGTATATGCATTTCCCTCGTACTCTTCCTGAATGGCTTTAATGAAAAGTATGGAGTCTTCAATATAAGCGTTTCTGGCTTCTCTGGTATAGTGCTGCAATTCCTTATTCCCCCAACCGTGACCGCCAATATCATAATCCCACCGTGCCTTGTCGAGCCCCGCTCCGTCAAACTCCTCGTTCCATACGAGCTTCCAGCCGTTATCTGCCATTTCAGCGCCTCCAATCAAAAGGGAAAAAACAAGGGCGGAGTCATCCCGACTTCCACCCTTGTTTCGCATTCGCTTAGTTCTCGTCCTTGAACTTCTCATTCACTTTGTCGATCGCATCTTGGAGACCAAGTCCTATTTGCTCATCAGCAAACTTCTTCATTGCTTCCTTGATGTCTTCTTTGCCCATTACGAGCTTCGTTACGAGACCTTGCACGTCGCCGCCGCCTGTGTTGAGCGAGCCTGCGTATGCGTTGACTACCCAGTTAACAGGCGCTTTCTGACCCGTTTGCAGCTGTTGCGCCTCGACTTCATCGAGGTACTTCTGCGTTTGCTCGACTTCGCTTGGACCGTAGCCTTCTACGTAGCGCTTGCCGTCGGACCAAATCGACATTCCGTTAAAGATCGAGGAGGACGGGTATTTCTTCGCCAGATCAAAGTCCTTCTCTTCGGCATGCTTGTTCGTTACCAAGTCGCCTTTCGGCTCCCAGTCTACGCCTTGCAAGCCGTATCGAACGGTCTTCTGACCTTCAGGCGAAGCCAGCCAGTCGAACACCGCAAGAAGTCGCTCTTGCTTCTCGTCGCTCAAGCTGCCGTTAAACATCGTGCCAGACCAGTAATCATAGTAACCGTACAGGTAGTTATTGCCGTCAGCTGCCGGGATCGGAGGCAAAATCTTCACCGCGTCGATATATTTGACGCCTGGATTTTCTTTCGACCAGCTCGGCACGTCGTAAGCCATATTCTTAACCGTGTTTACAAGCGCTGCCGCTTTGCCTTGATTGAACTTCGCGCTTGCATCCATGTTCGGTACGGAGAAGTCTTTATCCAGAATGCCGGATTGGTACAGATCACGCTCATGCGCAACCACGTCAGCGAATGCATCCGTCATCCAGCCTGGCTTCCATTGTCCATCAATCTTCTGCCACCATTGCATCGCAGGAGCAAGGTTATGGAACACGCTGTCGCTCGTCCAGTCGATGCTTGAAGTTGTGAGAGGAATAACATGCTTCTTCTCACCCAGCGTCTTCAATACCACTTTCAGCTCATCATAAGTTGTCGGATCTTTAAGTCCGAGCTCTTCCATCCAATCCTTACGGATGAGAATACCGCGATCGTTCGGAAGCTCGTTGCGGCTTGCCAACATACGCGGAATGAAGTAGTTCTTGCCATCCGCAGCCGCTGCGCCTTTCACGTCTGGGAGATCCGTATATTGCTTCAGGTTCGGATATTTGCTCATATCATCCGGAAGTGCTTTGATGATGCCCTGCTCTACCCACTGGTTGAACAGATCGCCGCTCGTTGCATCCGTGAAGAATGCATCAGGCAGTTGGCCGGATGCTGCCCACAGCTTCGTCCGGTCGCCATAGTCGCCCCAAGATTCATTCACCGGCTTAATCGTAATGTTGAACTTATCCTCCAGCATCTTCAACATGTCATCCGTCTGGCCTTCCTTAATGACGGTGCCGATGTCCATGTAGGCAATCGAAATATCGAGATGATCTTTATATAAATCTTCTGGCGCTGCGTTGCCGCTGCCATTGCTGCTCGTATTCGCAGTGCCGCTGTTTGCAGCCGTATTCGCATCTTCAGAATTGCTTGTATTATCACCGTTAGAGCCGCAACCCGCCAGTAAACCGGATGTGAGCAGCAGAGCACTAAGACCAACCGTAAGAGCATTCTTTTTCTTCATGTCTCTTAACCTCCTTGGCATATGAACATTTTCTCGAAATTATCTGTTGACCCCACTAAACAATTATCGCTATTTCAGGCTGGCATCAGCCTTTGATCGAACCGATCATCACCCCCTTGGCAAAATACTTTTGCAAGAAAGGATAAACGGCCATAATCGGCACGCTTGCAATCATTATCGCAGCCATCTTCAGCGAATCCTGCGGGATGTTGATCTTGCTCTGCGCGACAGATGAGATGCCTGCATTCGCGCTAAGAATTTGGCCGATGTTCGCAAGCATGTTCTTGAGCATCAGCTGTAGCGGATACTTCGTCGTATCTTGCAGGAACAGCATCGGCGTGTACCAATCGTTCCAACGGTCAACCGCATAGAAGAGCGAGATCGAAGCGATGACCGGCATTGAAGTCGGAATGACAATCCGAAGAAGTATCGTAAAGTCTCCGGCACCGTCAATCTTCGCAGACTCTTCCAAGCTTACAGGGTAATCGCGGAAGAATGAAAGCATAATCCAGATGTAAAAAGTGTTAATTGCCGAGGGCAGGATCATAACCCAGTAGCTGTTGAACAGCCCCGCACCTTTGACGGTCAAGTAGTATGGAATAAGGCCGCCGCCGAAAAACATCGTGAATACGATAAAGCCCATCAGATATTTCCAGCCTGGCATTCCTTTCTTCGATAATGCGTAAGCAGCAATTGTCGTCAGGAACAAGCTCATGAACGTTCCGACCAACGTGACGAGAACGGATACGGTAAATGCGCGTCCCACGCCATACTGGATAATTTGCTTATAGCCTTCAAGCGTGAACCTCGTCGGCAGCACATGGCCTGTCGGCGTGCCGAATGAACTGATGACAACGGTATAGAACGGGAAGATCGCACATAACGCTACCAGTATGAATAAGACGTGCAGCACCAGATCGACACTGCTCTTGCCGCGGTTTGCGACCCGGGATTCCGAGAGGCCAGTAGCTTGATTGAAATCAGTCGTAGTGTCCATTTTACATCAGCCCCTCCTGACCCATACGTTTCACAATAAAGTTTGCCATGACCAGCAACACGAGGCTGATGACGGATTTGAACAAGCCAACCGCTGTTACGATGCCGAAGCCTAGCGATACATTGCCGGAGAACGACAATCGGTACATGAACGTATCGAGAATGTCCGACACATCATAAACGCCAGGACTGTACAGGTTAAAGATTTGTTCGAAGCCGCCGTTCAGGATGCCGCTGATTGCCAGAATGAGCATCATCGCAGCGACGCCGCTAATCGAAGGCCAAGTGACGTGCAGCATTTGCTTCCAGCGGTTCGCTCCATCCATATATGCCGCCTCATACAGCTCTGGGCTGATGCCCGCAATGGCAGCCATATAAATGATCGCTCCCCAGCCGGCTTCCTTCCAGATGTTCGTCAGATAGAGGAAAGGTCTGAACGTATCCGGATTAGATAGGAAGTTGACTTCCGGCAAGCCAAGCACTTCAAACAGCGCGTGGACCGTGCCGGTGTTGCCGAGTATATTGACCAGAATGCCTCCGAGAACGACCCAGGACAGGAAGTGCGGGAACGTAAATACGGTCTGGTACAGCTTCTTCAGGCGTGAGCCTCCAATTTCGTTGAGCAGCAGTGCGACGATAATCGCCATCGGGAACTCCACGAGGAGCCTGCCGAAGCTGATCATGATCGTGTTGCGGAACGCATTCCAGAATGCGGAATACCGGAAGATGTAATGGAAGTTGTCGAAGCCGACCCAGGGACTTCCGAGTACCCCTTTGTTGAACATGTATTTCTTGAAGGAAAGCGTCACCCCGTACATCGGGATGTAAGAGAAGATAGCGTAATAGACGACTACCGGCACCAGAAGCAGGTAGAAAATCCGATACTGCATCACTCTTCTCCATAAGGAGTTCTTCATCATGACCATCTCCAATCAGCTGTGCATGCACTAATCGTACTGATTTATGAAAGCGCTTTCCATGTACGGTGGTTAGCTGCTTTTGTTGTTGCAATCGTTGTTTTGCGGTCATCTCCGTGCGCGGGCACAAGTATTATCTAATCAAAATACAAAAAGATATAGCAATTGTCCATTTCTGTGGTGAAAATAGTTGGAGCATAGGTGATTACTGAGCAAATTGGTTGTAATTGCTCGTATGTGGGGTAGCCAGTACACTTCTTTGGCTGATTGGGTGGGAGTTGATCGTATGAAGGGTAGCTACTACCCTTCTTTCGCCAATTTGGCCGGGTTTGCTCGCATGAGGGGTAACCAGTACTCTTCTTTGGCGAGTTTGGTGGGGATTGCTCGTTTGAGGGGTACCCACTGCTCTTCTTTCGCCAATTCGGCTTGGATTGCTCGCATGTGGGGTAGCCACTACTCTTCTTTGGCCAGTTTGGTGGGGATTGCTCGTTTGAAGGGTACCCACTGCTCTTGGTGAAGTATTCTCTTTGAGGTAAAATTGCTGGTTTCACTCGATGAGTATCACTGGGGGATACTCTCTGAGATAATTCCGCTGACTTCAATCCATGTGTATCCCTGGGGGATACTCTTTGGGATAATTCCGCTGATTTCAATCCATGTGTATCCCTGGGGGATACACTTTGGGATAATTCCGTTGATTTCGCTCCATGTGTATCACTGGGGGATACTCTTTGCGGTTAACTCGCTGAATTAGCTCATTGTATATACTTGGTGGACTCTCTTTGCAATAATTTCGCTGAATTTGCTCATAGTAGATATTTGGAGGACTCTCTTCGTCTACTTTCACTCATTTCCAACCCATGTAGTCCACCTGCTGGACCTCTTTCGCCACTCTCGCCGCTCGCCACTCCCTCACAGCACAAAAAGAGGCTGCCCTTCGGCAGCCCCTCCCGCTAGTAAAGCTAATCTCACTCAATTAGTCGTTTCTACTCACTGTTCCTGTCCCTGTTCCCGTTCCCGTTACTGTCCCTGTTCCCGTTACCGTTCCCGTCCCAGCCCGCTGTTCCTTCTGCACAGCATCACTCGCGGCCCGATATTCCCGAGGCGTCTTGCCAATCATTTTCTTGAATATCTTACTGAAGTAGTACGCATCCGGATAGCCGGCTCGCTCCCCAACCCGGTGCACCGGCAAATTGCTGCCCCGCAGCAGCTCGCACGCATGGCGAACCCGCAGCTCGGCCAAGTAATCGGTGAACGACTGGCTCACATGCTTAATGAACAGCTGGCTGATATAGTTTCGGTTCATATAGAACTCATCGGCAAGCATCTGCAACGATATATTTTGATGAAAGTTACGGTTCACATAATCGATGACGGCGCTGAACGACTCGCTGCGAATTTGCCCCTGATGGTAGAGGCCGCCTAAGTACGCGCCAGACATCCGTTTCAAATCGTGGATCAAGTCGTCCATATCTGAATAACGCTCGATGAGCCGTTCGTAATCCACGATCCAATATTTGGCCAGCAGCTCTTCCTCGACATGCTGCGATTGAATAATCGTCGACATGACCGTGTTGTAGAGGTAGAACACATGCTTCATCTGATAAGCGCCCGTCCGAAACCATTCCGCATATTGGTCATATAGAGCTAGCAATGCAGTCATATTCTGCTGCCCAAGAGACGTCGTGAGCTGCTTGAAATCGCCGAATCCCTTGCTGCTGCTTACGTTCGCCACACAAACCGTCGGTCCACCGGCGATAAAATATTGGAACGCCGCAAGCTCCGCGTCCTCAATCGCTTCACGCAGCTGTGCTGTCTCGTAGACAAGCGAGCTTATGCCCATACCACGGAACTTCCCGCGATACGCTAGAAGATGGGCGTGGACCGAATCCGGGCCCATCTCTTCCGCTACATACAACACCTTGCCGCTTCCCGTGCTAAGTTTCAGGTGGCGGAACGGACGCAGCAGCTCGGCATCTTCTACATCCAGCCCTGCAATCGCACGCAACCCCCTCGCGGGATCCATGCCTGCGTTCGATAGCAGCCGACCGATCCGCTCGCCGCTCTCCTGTTTGTCCTCCATAATCCAGTCTATTAAGGACGGTACATCTCGGGCAGAACGGTCATCCAGCTTGTCCTTCGCTTTCTTCAATAAAGGAATAATCTCCTCTTCCTCAATCGGCTTCAGGCAATAGCCGAGCGCTCCGAGATTCATGCACTTCTGCACATAAGAGAACTCCGCGAAACCGCTGACGACGATAAAGAGCGTATCCAGCTGCGATTCATTGCATCTCTTAATTAGCTCCAGTCCGCTAATCTCCGGCATCCGAATATCAATAAACACTAGGTCCGGATTCATATCCTTGATAAGCTGCAACGCACGCGGGCTATTCGTTTCCGTGCCGACAATTTCAAACCCGAAGCGAGGCCACTCCACCGCATCCAGCAGGTTCTTGACGACCCACTGCTCATCATCTACAATCATCGCTCTATACATGGTGCCCCACCTCCATCTGCACAGGAATGCGAAGGGTTACAATTGTACCCGCCTTCTCTTTGCTCGAAATATCAATTCCATATGGATATTCATACAGATACTGCAGCCGGTTGTGAACATTCGCCAGTCCAACACCGTTACTGCCTTCTTCTTCACTTGCTGCTGCTACTTCCCGGTTTGGATGGAGCTGCTGCCGAACACGCTCTAGCTGCTCATTGTCCATGCCGACGCCATCATCTTGCACCGTTAGAATCAGATCTTGCCCGTTCGCGTCCAGCTCTGCGGTGACGGTAAGCCTCCCCTTCTCGTAGCGAGGCTCCAGCCCGTGATAAACAGCGTTCTCAATGATTGGCTGCAAAATCATCTTCGGCACCTTCAGCTGCCTCAGCGGCTCCGGTATATGACAGCTCAGCTCGAACCGATGCGAGAAACGGACCGCTTGAATGTTCATGTACGCTTCGACAACCCGTATCTCTTCGGACAACGGAACGGCATCGCTGCCTTTGATGCTATAGCGGAAGATGCGCGATAACGCGCCTGTCATCTCCCGAATTTCCGGCACGCCTCGCTCAGAGGCGAGGCCGCGTATCGTATCGAGCGTGTTATATAGGAAATGCGGATTCACCTGGCTTTTCAAAAAATCATACTCCGCCCGCTTCTTCTCAATCTCCGACGTCAGCAGCCGCTCCTTCGAATCGACAAGCTGCTCGGTCAAGTCCTGCACATTCGAGAGCATCTGGTTATAACGCGCCCCGATGACCTCCGCTTCCGCAGATCCGCTCAAATCAACACGCCGGTTCAAATCGGCCTGATGATTAATCCTCATATAATAATAAAGCTTGCGCAGCGGCAATATCATATTGTTCAAAATAAACAGGAACGGAATCAGCAACAGCAGCACGCCAATGCCCACAGCAATGAGCGTCTGCTCGCGGAGCTTGCGTATGTCCTTGAAGAACACGTCATCCGGAATGACACGGACGAACTTTCCGCCGATCTGGGGAATGTCCTTGATCTGGATATGTGCCAGCTTCCCATCGATGCGAACGAGGCCGCTAGTATCCTCGCCGCTCGGCAGCTGAAACGGCCTTCCGATCTTGTCGCGGTCGTTGCTCATGAAGATCGTATTGCCGCGATCGAGCAAATAGACGGTCGTGCCCGGTTGAAGCGTCTTCAAATCATAGCCGCCGGTAAGCGTTGTTGCATCAATGACCACGATAATCTGGCCGATCTCGCTCGTATACTTGTTATGAATGTTACTGGAGAAAATATTAGTTCCGACAGCGAAGCAATACCGCTCGATGCTGCCGGAAGGACATTCTGCTACGTTCGAGAAGTACGAATCGGCCCGTTTCGGCATAAAGTTGCCGAATGGCTCCGTTGAAAATCCCTGCAGCGAGAACGAATCGCCGTTCTTGCCGCTTACGATCAAGTCGAGGACGCCTGACTTGACCGTCGTCAAGTTGATGAACAAGTTCTTGAGCGTCGGGAAACGCTGGTACTTGGTTAGCGGATTCTCATCAAGCAGATAGTCTTGAATGGTTTGGTTATACGCAACGTTATAGGTTAGCCATTTGATGACATCATAATTGGATAAAATCGTCTGCTCCAATTGGTTGGAGATGTCCCTTGTATACATCTCATTGTTCTTCGTCAAATACGCAGCGCTGCGGCTATAGTTAAAGAGCACGATTACGATGATAACGCTTACGGTTAGTACAGCGATTAAGTACATTTGCCCGCGAATCGGCAATTTGCGTAACAGGTTCATCGGCCAGGCCATCCTACTTTTTTTTGCCTCATTATAGCACAAAGAGCGTACCTCCTCTTCGAATTTCGAAAAAGGAAATACGCTCCATTGTTAAGCTGCTGCTCGTACTAGCAGCCGTTATTATTTCGCGAGGTTCTTCAGAACATCGTCGATAATCATTTCGCCGGCGATTTTACCGGAGTACAGCCATGCGCTCGATGCTGGAAGCTCGATCACGTGCTTGTTCTTAACGGCAGGAATGTTCTGCCATACCGGGTTTTTCAATGTTTCAGCTGCTTCTGTCTTGTCGCTATTCACGAGGAAGATGTAGTCTGCGTTCAGTTCAGCCAGCTTCTCCATTGTAACGGGGTTCCAGCTTGCTTTCGCTTCAGCAGGCATGTTGGAAACAAGGTTTGGAGGCGTCAGGCCAAGGTCTTTGTACAGAACCGCGCCGCTCGACTTCGTATCGTCTACAAGGTAGAAGTTCTTCGCTACAAGCCACAATACCGCTGCGGATTTCTTGCCAACCGAACCTTCCAGCTTAGCTTTCGCATCTGCTGCCTTCTGATCGTATTCAGCGATCGCTTTGTCAGCTGCATCGCTCTTACCGAGCAGGCCGCTGATTGTCTTAAGCGCTTCGCGCCAGTCATTGTTCACTTTATCGCCCAGTACATAAGTAGGAGCGATCTTCGCGTATTGCTCGTACAGACCTTTCTGAACGGCAGATTCAGAACCGATGATGATCAGGTCAGGCGCGAAACCAAGCACGGATTCAACCGGCAGGTCGTACGAGATTGTAGGTACACCATTCAATTGCGGTGCCAAGTAGTCTTGGATGCCGTTCGCTACAGACCATTGTGCAACTGGCTTGAGACCAAGCGTTACAATTGGATCTTCGAGGTAGGAAGCCAGGATCTTCTGCGGGTTAGCTGGAATTGTAACTTCATGACCCATTGCATCTTTGACAACCTTTGGCTCAGCTGTTGCATTGTCTGAACCTGTATTTCCTGTATTCGCGTTTCCTGTGTTCTCGGTTCCCGTATTGCCGCTATTGTTAGCTTTGTTATTTCCGCAAGCGGAAAGTACAAGCATAATGGCTAGAATACTCATGAATACAATGCTGAATTTCTTAACGCGATCTGTTTTGCGCAACAACGTAGTAGCCCCCTGATAATGGTGATTTGTCTATGGATGAATGATAATGAATATCATTTTCAAAGTCAAGAGGTGTCAACAGTTCGTCACATAGAAAATAATGGAATGAATGCCAGGTCCGCGCATATGGTTTCTAAGATGTACTCCATCCATTGGCAAATACGACTGGTAGCAGCTTGATTTGCTCACGCAATGACATTATTTTGTGGTACGCTGGGCTAACGAGATTGTGATTAAGGAGTTCGGACCATGCCAACTAAACCCGCATCCCCCCCGCATCAGGATTCACCGCGCCATATTCTGTTTACCGGCGGCGGCTCGGCGGGACATGTGACCGTCAATACAGCAATCATCCCAACGATGATTGAACAGGGCTGGAAAGTGTCCTATATCGGCTCGCATAGCGGCATCGAGAAGCAGCTGATCAGCCGGCTGCCGGAGGTCGATTATTACGGAATCGCCACTGGCAAGCTGCGCCGGTATATCGATCTTGAGAATGTCAAAGACCCCTTCCGTGTCGTGAAGGGGGTATACCAGGCATACCGGCTCATTCATCGTCTGAAGCCGGATGTACTGTTCTCGAAGGGCGGCTTCGTCTCCGTCCCCGTCGTGCTTGGCGCTTGGCTGAACCGAGTGCCGGTTATCATCCACGAGTCGGACTTAACGCCTGGCCTTGCCAATCGGATTGCCGGCCCGTTCGCCAAGAAGATCTGCGTCACCTTCGCGGAGACAACGACACTGATTAAGGACGACAAGTCGGTGCATGTCGGTCCGATCATTCGCAGCGATCTGCGATCGGGCAGCGCGTGGAAAGGCATCCAGTGGTGCAAGTTCACGCCAGGAAAGCCGGTACTGCTTATTATGGGCGGAAGCCTCGGCTCGCAGCGCATCAACAACGTCATTCGCAGCAATGTAAAGGAGCTGACAGGGACGTATCAGATCATTCATATCTGCGGCAAAGGCGAGCTCGACAACAAGCTGAATGGGACGCCTGGCTATCGGCAGTACGAGTACATTCACGATGAACTCGCGAATGCGGTTGCCTGCGCGGATATCGTCGTCTCGCGGGCGGGCTCGAACTCGATCTTCGAGTTTCTGGCGCTGCGCAAGCCGATGCTGCTCATTCCGCTCTCGAAGTCTGCAAGCCGAGGCGATCAGATTCTGAATGCCGAATCGTTCCGTTCGGCAGGCTATTGCGAGGTGCTTCAAGAGGAGGAGCTGAGCGACGAAACCTTCTTGCAGTCGCTCGGCAAGGTGTATGATAGCCGCGAAGCGATTAAGAAGCAGATGCAGCAGGGTCAGCAAGGCGACTCTACGCTGCAGGTAATCGCGCTGATTGAGAAGTTGGCGCGTGAATAGTGAACGGCTGCCCGTGGGGGCAGCCGTTTCAGAGGTCCGAGAATGAAGTCCTTGCGACTTCCTCTCGGACTTTTTCTATCTCGTGCGGCCCGCTCGCGAACGCTAGCATGAACGCATGGGGGGCACTTGTTTGTAGACTAGACTAACGAGACTAACGGAACTCAGACGCGTTATTGGGGTGAATTAGGCGGCTTGGGAATTGTAACGGAACACAGAGACCTTATTACCTGCGATTTTGCCCATTTAGGGGTAAGATCAGGGCATTAACTTCTCTATGTTCCGTTAGCGCGCTAAATGCGCGGAAAAATGGCGAATAAGCGCTTGACGTTCCGTTAGGCCAACCGAGCAGCAGGTTGGTATAGTTGTGAGCGCAATGTTAGTGAAACCAGTGTGATAATTGGTGAGTGCAACCCTATAAAGACCGCCCCACACCCAGCGACTCCGCCAGAAACCGCTCCACCCGTTCCGTATTCTCATCCCAGCGGTAATCGCGATTCTCGATAATCAGCTTCGGAATGGACCAGTCATCGACTACCCCGCGGACGAAGACTTGAGCGCGTGACCATACTTCGCCAGCTTCCCTGAAGTCCTCGTTGGTATGCAGCGATACCGGCCCCCATTCATTGCCGCGAACACCGCAAATAAACCGCCACTGTCCCTCCACGTCCATCTGATAATAATAGATGAGCCGAGGATTCAGCGGTTCGAGCTGCTTCTGTAGCGATATCGCCAGTTGATGCAGCTTGCCCCGGTCCATCCCGCACAAATGCGAGACGCTGATGACGTCCTGCAGCATGACGCTCTCGATGATCGTGACCTGCTCTTCCTGACGAAGCCGTTCCTGCACGAATGCCTTGTAGGAAGCTTCCAGCTCGGCAATGAACTTGTCTGCTCCCTCGCCTTGTGACAGCGACGCATAATCGACGTCCTTTAGCATGAGCGGGTGATTCTCTTCCTGCTCCAAATAACAACGGTGCGATACGCCCGCAACCGCGAGCATCCCGGTTATATGCGTCGCCATCGTCGTCTTGCCTGATCCCGGCATCCCGTCGATAATAATGAGCTGCTTCATGCACATTCCCCCTCTATAACGTGATCTCCCATTGGTATTCCACAACTAGCTTCCTATTCCTGTAAAATCGGATATAAAAAAGCAGCAACTCGAGCACGATGCTCTTGCCGCTGCTTCTTATGTGCTTAACCGCTAATGTTTGCTAGGGACCTGGGAGGACTGAGCTCCCGATTCATCCTTGCCGCCGTTCTTCTTCGCGCTCTCCTTGCACTTCGCATGGATTTCCTCACGGAGCTGATGCGCCGTCTTGCCTTCGGTCTTGATGCCAAGGCCCTTCGCGACTTCCTGCAGCTTAGCGAGCCGCTTCGCTTTCATCTCGGTCTTGAACTTGTCCCACTTCGCCGGATCTGCATCACGCGCCGCTTTGAGCTCCTTAATGATCTGCTCGTTCGACTTGCCCTCGGTCTTAATGCCGAAGTAAGCTGCCGCTTCGTTCAGATGCTTGAGCTTGCGAGCTTCGTGATTCGGACCGTGATCGCCCTTGCCATGATCGCTCTTGCCATGATGTGACCAGCGCCATTGGTGGCCGCGTTCTTGCTCATGCTGCGCTTCCAGCTGCTCCGAAGGCGGAGTTGCCGTGCTTACAGGCTCCTGCGCGTAAGCGGGCACTGCGGAGAGCAGCAGAGCCGCTGCCGAACCGAGTACGAGAAGTTGCTTGCGTAGTTGTTTTTTCACTATGTAATAGCTCCCTTCCAGGACTGGAAATCAAATCCAGCCCGTTCAAGCGGTAGCATGCCCATGAGTGGAAGCTTCTATCCAAGACGGTTCTGCTCAAGTTCTTCCAGCTCATGCTGGAGCGCTTCCTTGCCGAAATGCTCTCCAATAAATACCGCGACATCACTCACATTCCCCTGCGGCGTGATGCGGATGAACTCCACTTCGCGATAGGCGTATTGGAACAGGAAGCGGCTGTTCGTGTCGGTGAACGTGACGATTCCTTTGGCCCGGTACACTTCGTGCGGGAGACGCTGGATAAGCTCCTCGAAGGCGTGGCTGTTAATCGGTCCGGCAAAATAATGCGTGAGCGTCATGACATGAGAATGCGAGCTATACTCGCCATGTTCGTGGTCGTGGTCATGATCGTGATTGCAATTCGCGCCGCATACATGCTTTCCACTCGCCGAGTCATCGAGCCTCTCCGCGGATGATTCGAGCTTCGCCTTGGGTGCTGCCGACAAGTCGAAGATACTGAGGTCCGTCACGCAACGAATGGTCACAGTCAGCGGAGCGAACGCGTTCAGCTCCCGCACCAGCTGCTGCACCTCAACAAGCTCTTCGGGCGCGAGTTTATCCGCCTTGTTCACGATCAGATCCGTCGCGCAGCGGATCTGGTCCTGCATTAGCTTGAAGGTCTTGCCGCCACGGCGGCTGCGCTCAAGCAGCTCAGGTCCGTCAACGACGGTCGCGATCGTACGCAGGTCAATGCGCATGAACAGCGCCGCCTCCGTCACCGCGTCGATAATCTCCATCGGATTCGCGGCGCCTGTCGATTCGATCAGCACGACATCCGGCTGGTGCTCGTCGATAAGCTCCTTCAGCTCGATGCTGAGATCGCCGCGAATGGTGCAGCAGATGCAGCCGGACAGCATCTCTGCCATCGGCACGTCGCCCTCGACGAACTGCCCGTCCAGATTGACGTCGCCAAGCTCGTTCATAATGATAGCGACCTTCACATCCTGCGCTTTATAGTAATCAACCACTTGATTAAGCAATGTCGTCTTGCCGCTGCCGAGAAAGCCGGACAGCAGATGAACCGGAATCGAATGTTCAATAGAAACTGGCATAATTTACGTCCTCTCACACATAGAATAGCTGGCTCAAATTATACCTTTATTTGAGCGAATTTAACAGTTGAGGAACGCCGGGGTTTTATTTTGGCTTACAGCCGCATATTCTTTCTTGCAATGGACCTTAGAGGGAGAGTGAGCGCGCAATCATGGAACAAACAGCAATTCCAGTAATCGTATTGAGCGGCTTTCTGGGCAGCGGCAAAACGACTCTGCTGCTAAGGCTGCTACAGCATGCGAGGTCAAGCGGCCTGCGGGCATCGGTGCTCATGAATGAGATCGGCGCCGTCGACGTGGACGGCACCCTCGTCAGCAGCGAGTCCGCCTATCAGATGCTGGAGCGCATTACAGAGGGCTGCCTATGCTGCAGCAAGAAGAACGAGCTGGCCTCTTGCCTGGAGCGGCTCGCCCTAATGCGGCCGGACGTTATTGTAATGGAGCTGACCGGCGTTGCGAACCCGGAAGAAATCGCGGAGGCGATTACCGAGCCGGACATTATCGGCAAAGTAAAGCTGCACCGAATCGTCACCGTGCTGGATGCCGAGCATGCGCTTGATTATAACAGTATCTTCTCATCGGATCGCGAGCTGATCCGGACGCTGCGCAAGCAGATTGAGGTCGCGGATCTCATCATCGCGAACAAAGCCGACCTCATCTCGAACCGTACGGCGGACAAAGTACACCAGCTCGCGCTGGACCGCAATCCTGACGCTCGCTATGTGCCGGCGATCCGCTGCGAGATCGACTCTGCAGTCGTCTTCGAGGGCGTCACAGCGACGGGACGGCGGCAGCCAGCCGTTGTGACCGGCGCGCGAGCTACCGCGACAGGCGGCGGGCGCATCGCCGCCGGCTCGGTAGCGGCCGGGGCCGGCAAGGCCGCTGCGGCGAGCGCCAGCGCCAGCGGTGGCGCGGCGGCATCCCGCAGTGGCGGCAGCAGCGCGGCGGGTACCGCGACCAGCACGTCGTTCGCGCGCATCCGCACCGCGGCGATCTATCCCGGCGCTGACGCCGGAGGACTGACGCGCCGCCAGTTCGAGAGCTTCGTCAGCGGGCGCGGCAACAATTGCTTGCGCGCCAAAGGGTATATGCCTTTCGGACGCGATGGGAGCCTAATGCTGTTCCAGCTGGCGGGCAAGCGGATCGAATGGGCGCCGAGCAGCTACGTCGGTGAGCCGTACTTCGTCATGATCGGCATCGAGCTCGACGAGAGCAAGATCAAGCAGGAATGGACGCGCTTCACCGCAGCAGGTGTGCGCAAATAAGAAAGGCGAGCAGGGCTTATGACCAGCCCCGCTCGCCTTTTTCATATGCCGTGATTTGCTACCCTTAGCCTAACGCTCGCAGCAACTTTTCTAGTGTGAGCCGAATCTTTTAAACCCGCTCCAGTGGACGATATGGCTCCGGCGGCAATTCGGCGCGGATTGTATCCCCTGGTGCAACGTCCCCTCCAGCTAGCACGATCCCCATCACGCCAGCCTTGCGAATGAGCTTCCCGTTCTCATCACGGTCCAGAACCGCGCTTAACAGCCCTTGCTGGAACTGGTCGATCTGCACGCATGGATTGCGAAGGCCAGTAAGTTCAATAATCGCTGTTTCGCCGATATACAGCTTTGTACAAGTAGGGAGCGCTAGCAGCTCGATCCCGCGGGTTGTAATGTTCTCACCCATCTGCCCCGACTCGACGTGAAAGCCAGCGTTCCGCACTTCATCGAACAGCTCCGAATGAATGAAATGTACCTGACGCAGATTTGGTTGACTCGGATCTTGAGCAACCCGTGAACGATGCTTTACGGTCGTGCCCGAATGCGCATCCCCCTCCACGCCTAGCCCGGCAAGCAGCCGTATGATCTGGACAGTTTCTTTGCTGAAAGTATGAGCTGTGCTGCGACTTACTGAAACGACTGTTCCAACTGTGCTAACTTCCATAACGATCATCACCTTTCGAATCTCTTCGAATAAGTATTCTAGCAGCATTGTAAACAGTACTTCTCTAATCGTGCAAGAAAAAAGCCCGCAATCTGCGGACTTTAGCAAGCTCAGTGGAATGATTCGTCGGATTGATCTCTCGGTACCAAAGCAAATCGACGATCCACTAGCCAAAGCGGCTGGGAAAATGAAATGACCTCATTCTCCCCACGGGGAGTCGATTCGATCGTAATCTCGACATGTACATCTCGAAATTGGAACGACGATGATGCTCCTTCAATCTGCAACAACCCTTGGCTATCCACTTCCCACGTGAATCGTTCAACCATTTGCTCGAATGCGTTCTGAAAGCATAACCAACCTTCCCCTGTCGGAGTGAAAACAACCTCGGTATCTTCCATAGCGCCCGGTGCGTAAAGCTGATCTGCCGACCATCGACCGATTATATTTACTGCAAGATTGCCCTCTTTAATGATTGCCGCCTGCTCTGCTACTTCCTCCTCCAGACTATCTTCCATTAAGTCTGGATAAGCATCCCCCAGCCATGCATCGATATCTACGGGTTCTAATATGGTTCCGCCTCTTCTTCTATGCGCGTCCTCACATCTCTTACATACGCTCACCCCTTCTCTGGGCCTTGTTTCATATCCAGAGAGGTGCGTGCCGCATAGAATCTGTTCGGTTTCATCATCCATGTAATGCAGCTTCATCCGCTTCTTCCCAGCGAATGCGCCTGCCGTAATCATTCTATATTCTTTTGACATGCGTTCCCTTTCTACTTCCGCCAAAAGGTCGTGCAATCCGCTTTGTCCAACATATTAAACGCAATAATTCGCTCAAGCAGCTCGTAATTAACCGAACTATTCCACTTTATACGGAACAACAGGTCTGTCCGGTCATAGCCCGCCTGTTCAATATCATCAGCAAAATGAACCATTCCGGCCCGTTCAGGAGCAACCGCCATATGTTGTTTGGAGACGCTAAAGCCGATGATGTAGGTATCGTGATCGGTAAACATCGGCTGTTTCCATGCAATGATTGGCACTAAGCTTGGGTATTTCTCAATAATCCAGCCGAGCACTTCTTCCGTACGAGCCCGGTGCAGCGGATCCTTGACGCTTGCCAAATATTCTGCAAATACTTCCATTATGATTCCTCCCAAAATAAGTCTATGCCTCAATCCTGCCCGCTAATAGTTTAACTCATTCCCTACATATACGGTTGTATACTCGATTATTTTCAGTTTTCTAAAAAGGTCATGTCGGTGAGCGAAAATAGCGAAAATGGTGTTGAGAGAGGCGAAAACCTCTCTCAGCAGGAGAGAACCGCTTCGCGCTCTGATTTTCTGCTCCGAGAGAGGAAATACCCGCTCTCGGTGTGCGAAAACAGCGAAAATGGTGCTGAGAGAGGCGAAAACCTCTCTCAGCAGGAGAAAACTGCTACGCGCTCTGATTTTCTGCTCCGAGAGAGGAAATACCCGCTCTCGGTGTGCGAAAATAGCGAAAATGGGTGCTGAGAGAGGCGAAAACCTCTCTCAGCGAATAATCGCGCGCGAGCAGTGGGGCAACCCCATCCGCAAAACCTCGCAAAAACCAAACTGAGAGAACCTATACGTGCTCTCAGCCTCCTAAATACGCCGAAAGCCTGCCGAGAGAACACATATGTGCTCTCAGCACCGAAATTGAACAAACTAACCGATTTTCTTTGTCTGAGAGAACCTATACGTGCTCTCAGCCTCTTAAATACGCCGAAAGCCCGCTGAGAGAACACATATGTGCTCTCAGCACCGAAGTTGAACAAACTAACTGATACTCTGTTTGAGAGCTGGTTTTTCTTTTGCTCGACTAACAGATCCACTAAAAAAAAGAGCAAGCAGGCCACAGCCCTGCTCACCCTTTCAATTAATTCCCTTGAACAACAAGTCCCGTTACGTCCCCGTCCGTCACTTCCAGCTCTGCTGTAGCCTTGGGATTGTTCGTGTCCCCGACTACAATCGTGTATGTGCCCGGAGCAATGTCGTTCAGCTTGAAGCCGCCGTTTGCATCCGTCGCCGGCCAATAACCGCCGGTATTGCTATCTGTTACTAACGAGATGCGGGCACCTGAGATCGGATTGCCTTCCGCATCGAGTGCTTTGCCCGTTACCGTAAAGGTCGGCACTGCGAGCTGCAGAGCTATCTGCTTCACATTCCCGCCATTGATCGTAATCGTTCCCGGCGTTTGCAGCACGTAGCCTGCATAGTGGAACTTGACTTCGTATATGCCGTTCGGAATGTTAGTGAAAGAGTACGTTCCGGTATCCCCACTATTACGCGAGGTTGGATAGTCCTTGCTCTCGCCTCGCAGATAAAGCCCTGTATTGACGGCGTTGCCATCCGCATCCGTTACTTTAACGGCAACGGAATACCCTTGCCCATCATCTTCTGGCTGCTCGGCATCTTCATTACCAGTTCCCGAATCGATGTCGCTATCATCGAGCTCAACGATCTCTTCCGTATCGTCCGACTTATTATCATCGCCGTACTGGTAAGCCCGCCATAGCATGGACGCCGCTTGCGCGCGCGTCACCGGCTGCTGAGGACGGAATGTGTCATCCGGGAAGCCTGAGGCGATGCCCGACTCGACTGCAATCGCTACGTAGTTGCGAGCATACTTGGATATGCCGCTGAAATCCTTAAACATCGCCTGCAGCATGCTTTGGTCAGGCAGATGAGTCTTGTCGTAGCCCTTCAGCTTCACTAGCGCAACCGCTATATCTTCTCGGATAGCCGGCGAGTCCGGCTTGAAGAGGAGCTTGCCGTTAGTTAGCTTGTAGCCGTTCAAGTAAGTCTTGGACGCTTCAACAAAAGGCGTTTCCCAGTCGGACGGCTGCAAATCGGCAAAGGTCGATTTCGTTACCTTCTTCGCTTTCGCGCCAGAAGCCAGAACCATAATCTTCGCAAACTCTGCACGCGTTACAACCTTGGTTGGCCTAAACTTCCCATCCGGGTAGCCGCCTAATACGCCACGGCCTGCTAAATCTTTGATCGCACTCAGCGCCCAGTAGTCGTCAGAGACATCGCTGAATGGGGAGCTTGTCTGCTTATCAGGCTCCGGATCAAGCTCACTGCCGTAATCGAGCGGATTACCCCCGTTGCCAGGCTGAGTTGTCGAAGAGCTGGAACCACCCTTGCTTACCGTTACGCCCGGCTCTACTTGCCAAGTGTACTCGGAGCTAATGGACGGCGGGACGAGCTGATAGTGTACGCCTTTTACCATCTGGCTGAGGTCTTCCACATGAAACTCAAAGCCCGTATCGGCAGGATCTCCGAAGCCGCCCATAATGGTAGCAGCAACATCCGGATGCCCGTCTGCCCGTAAAATAAAATCTTTGCCCGCTTTATCAAGGAACACCATATCTTCGCCATGGATATGTTCTCTCGTCGAAACGATGAAGTCGAAGGAAATCCCTTGAATCGGTTTAATGATGGCGGGATCACCTTGCCACAGCACCCTGTAAATATGAACATTGCGAAGCTGGCTTTCTTGCGCCGAGACGGAATAGGCTGGTATGAACATCGCAATGCATACCATTAACAGCAATAGCTTAGATATTCTCTTCATCCGTTACTCCGTGAACTCGACGATCTCTTCGCCATCGCCAGTATCGGCAGATTCCGCATCGTCGCTGTTCTCTTCCTTATTCTCATCGCCGTACTGGTAAGCTCTCCATAGCATCGACGCGGCTTGCGCGCGATTCACCGGTTGCTGTGCGCGGAACGTCTCGTCCGGGAAGCCGGATACGAGGTTATTCTCAACCGCCAAAGCGACATAATCCTTGGCATAAGACGAGATCGAGTTGTAATCCTTGAACATCGCTTGAATGATCGTACGGTCAGCCAGCTTCGTCTTGTTGTAGCCCTTCAGCTTCACGATAGCCACTGCAACATCCTCACGAGTTGCCGGCGCATCTGGCTTGAACGCCAGCTTACCGTTTGTTAGTTTGTAAGCGTTCAAGTACGGCTTAGCTGCTTCCACGTATGGTGCTTCCCAGTCCGTCGCCTTGATGTCGGAGAACGTAGACTTGTCCACTTTAACCGGGTCAAGACCCGCAGCCAGCACCATGATCTTCGCAAACTCGGCGCGTGTTACGACTCTCTCCGGACGGAACTTACCATCTGGGTAGCCAGTGATAACATTACGTGTGACCAAGTCTTGAATCGCGCTAAACGCCCAATATTGATTCGTAATATCCGTAAATGGGGAATCGCCGACATTATCGTAGTTCGGGTCGATATCGCTGCCATAGCTGTTCGGATCCGTTGATTTAACAGGATCCGGTTGCGTCGGCTGCGTGCCTTCATCGCCAGCGACAGTTACAGTCGCCTCGTTGTAAGCAAGTACATGACGATTGTTATCGTAAAGAATTGTCAGCGCATAGTACGTGCCGCCATTCGGTAGTCCACTGTTATAGCCCGTTTGAGAATACGGCTCCGGCAAGCCTGCGAACGCTTCGATGCCTACTTCGCGTGCAGCGAACGGCGCATTGGACGACTGAACCGTAATATGCGTGAAGCCCTGCGCTTGCTCCGGCAGCTCCGAACGGGTAATGACCGTCTTAAATCCCTTAACGCCTGGAATATGCTTCACGCCTGCCGTCAATTCAACCGCAGCTGCCGCTGTCGATTGTTCCGCCTGCTGCGCCTCCGTCTCTTCCGCATGGGCATAATCCTTCAGCCCGGCCGTAGCAAATACAAAGATTAAAGCAGCGGAAACCATAGACTTAACCCATCTGTTTCTTACTCGACTCATTACGACTTCCCCTTCCTATTGGCAAAAAATCCATCTATTAGGTTATACCATATCTACTAGTTATTTAGTAGGGTTAATAGGACATTTCACCTGGTTCACCACAGAAACCAATTTTCCCGTTCGACAGCAAAACAAAAAAACCGCCCCTTCAGGGTGCGGTTTCTACATAAATCAGTTATTGATCTATCAGAAGCGATTCTGCGAAAGCAACCACCTGAAGCAATCTTGGCAATTCCTCCGGAGGCGCTCCGTCTTCCACCATCCAGCATTCTCCCATTGCTGTTTCAACATAGAGACATTTTCGCAAGATATCATTAGGAATCTGAAGCTTCTCTTCTAGGCTGTATATGATACCGTTTATTTTCTGATAAACCTCTTGATTCACTTCATCTCCGAACTCATTTAATATAAACCGCGGCACATCAAATACAGGGTCGCCAATGACACCTTTAGGATCAATAATCACATACTGCCCGCCATCGCCCAGCAAAATATTATCATGATGAAAGTCGCCATGCAGCAGCATCTGCTTCGAATAGGAGGCAGCAACCGATAGGCAGATATCCTCTGCTTGTTTCATATGCCGGTATAGCTCCTTACAATCTTCGCGCGTGCTCATGTATGCTGTTATTTTGCTGACCCACTCTGTGTAAGTCGTATATATCTCTGCATTAGCAGGTGCAATGTGCAAACCATTAAATAGAGAAGCAAATACAGATAATCTCTGTTCAAGAGAACTCTCAGCCCTTAAAGGAATCCCCGGCTGCAAACACTCTTCAAGGATGACACCGTTCTCAATATTAGCGTCAAACACTTTGCCATATCGTCTGCCATTATATTCGCGCATCGTGCTGAATTCTGTATCTATGACACCTTGAGAAAGTCTGCCTAGCTTGAGAACGGCGCTGCCATGGACTTCCGAATTGCATTTAAAAACAAGCTTCGCGGAATAGGACGGGATAAGCTCAAACGATGTTAGCCCCCACTTCTCTGCATATACCTCAATATCCCTCTGAACCTTCTCATAGAAATCCGTGCCAAATTCCTTGATAATATTGTCGATCTCATCTTGTTTGAAGCTATAACGTGTGTTCATCCTCGCAATCATTCCTCCTGAACGGTTCTGTTCTACCAATTCAAACATAGAAATAGAAATGGACGCTTCGTTACGTGAAAGGGGGACTTCCTTGTACGCAATCGCTTGGCTCATTCTGGCCGCTGCGCTTGTGCTGGTTGAGCTGTTTACGGGAACGTTTTATTTTCTGCTGATGGCTGCCGCTTCTGCTATTACTATCATAACCGCACTGACCGGATTACCGCCATTGGTTCAATGCTTTACGTTCGTAATCTTGCTGGCACTGCTGTATATTTTCTTGCTGCCCATCCTTCGAAGAGTCGTCCCTTCGAGTACAAGAACGTTAATGAGGCAAGGCTCCGATTACTTGGTGGGACAAGAAGCGTTCGTCATTCAGACCATCACACCTGATGAGGCGGGGTTAGTCAAGGTGCAAGGCGAGATTTGGTCCGCGGTTTCTAACGCTGGCGAGAAGCTTGAAGAAGGAACGAAAGTAACCGTCGCCGAGGTGCGAGTAACGAAACTAATCGTGACAAAGGAGTAGATGCAGATTGGTTGGCATTATTGTTTTCATTGTTATCCTTGCCGTGGTTGCAGTCATTATCATAAAAGGCATTCGGATTATTCCGCAGCAGACCGTAGCGATTGTGGAGAGGCTCGGCAAATACAACAAAACGCTGCATGCTGGTGTAAACCTCATCATACCGGTCATCGACAAAATCCGGCTGCGCCACGATCTTCGCATTCATCAGGAAACCGTGCCCTCACAATCGGTCATCACGAAGGACAATGTTGCGATTGGGATAGAGCTTGCGACCTTCTTCAGCGTTGTGGATCCTAAGCTCGCCACCTACGGCATTGCGAACTATGTTGGCGGTATCCATAACATTGTGGCATCGGCACTGCGGGCGACCATTGGCAAAATGGAGCTCGACGAAATTCTCTCCAATCGCGATCGTATCCAGACGGAACTTAGAATGGTGCTCGATCAAGCGTCGGAGAATTGGGGCGTCCGCATTGAGCGCGTTGAGGTGCTGCAATTAGCCATCCCATCGGATATCCAGAATTCGATGGAGAAGCAGATGCGAGCGGAGCGCGAGAAGCGCGCCATTATCCTGCAGGCTGAAGGCGAGAAGCAATCGACGGTATTGCGTGCAGAGGCGCAGCGGCAAGCGGTCGTTCTCGCGGCCGAAGCAGAGAAGCAGCGGCAAATTCTCGATGCGGAAGCGAAGCAGAAGGCGCAGGAGCTCGAAGCGCGAGGCAAAGCGGAAGCGATCAAGCATGTCGCCGATGCAGAGCGAGCGAGGATCGAGGCCATTAAGCTGGCAGGACTGGACGCGCAGATACTGGCTTATAAGTCATTCGAAGCTCTGGGACAAATGGCGGAAGGCCGAGCAACGACGATCTTTATCCCGACGGACGCGGTCAATACGCTAGGCTCCGCGGGGATGATCGGCAAAATCTTCGATATCACCAATCCCAAATAAAAAGGGAGGTCCGCTTGCGGACCTCCCTTTCGTTTGGCTTGCTTTTACCCTGTCATTGAACCGCTACTGCTATTGCTATCTCTATTTCTAATGATCGACTTTAGCTCCAGCAAATCATCGATAACGAAATCCGCCTGTGCCAGCTCGTCTTCTTGGGAGAAGTCAAATCGGCAGCCGATGGATGGCAAACCATTGCTTCTCGCGGCATGAATATCGATAAGCCGATCGCCAACGACAACAGCAGCTTCAAGCTGGTACGCTTGCATCATATGTCTAACCAAATCCGCCTTCTCATCCGATTCGATCTGCTGGATGCTGAACGTCTCTGTTATCCATTGATCGAGCCTGTAGTAGCTCACGATGGCATTCAGATAATCCTTTGCCCCGTTGCTGGCAATGAAGATCGGGCAGCCTGTCTGCTTCAAGTAAGCGAGAATCTCACAGACATGCGGATACAGGGCACCTCTGCCCTTCCCAATGTAGTCGATTAGCCTGTCATGGAAGATTCTATTGGCATGCTGTCTAACCGTATCCGAGCGATTCGGAAGCAGTGTCTCCCACACGACCTGCAGAGGCACGCCCATAATTTCACGGTACGTATGGATCGGCGTCTCCCATGACCACTCCCCTGCTGACCTCAAGTATCTGAATGTATCCTCGAGCGACAGCTCCAATATCGTATTCGTCTGAAAAAGCGTTCCATCCATATCAAAAATGACGGCATTCATCGGCGATCCTCCGTTATCCAAGAACCCAGTCCACATACGAACTGGGCCCTCGTTATATCCACTCCATTCAGATGCCGCTAAAAGCAAACATGATCTCCGCTTCGCATACGATCTCACCGTTCACCGCAGCGACGCCACGGCCTTTGACGATCTGCCCCTTGTTTCGAGTGACCTCGAAAGTAAGCATAAGCTGGTCGCCCGCTCTGACCTGTTGTCTGAACTCGCAATGATCAATGCCGGTCAACAGACCGATTCAATGACTGCTCGGGTCTCCGCCAGCCATCAAGATACCGCCGACCTGCGCCAATGCTTCAACAACGAGAACGCCTGGAAAATATCCAGTCAAATACGACTCGCTCTGCGTTATATTCTTGACGCCTACCGCACGCTTCCCTTCGACCAGTTCCACTATTCGATCGACCAGCAGAAACGGATAGCGATGCGGGATAAGTGCTTTGATTTTACTTGCATCGAACATCGACTGTCCTCCAGTCCGAAAGCTTTCTCCCCTACACCGTTACGATCACCAGCTTATAATCATAAACACGGCGAAAGCTATGATCCATAGCATAGGTATAAGATTGATCACTATTGCAATTCGTCTTCTGCGAGATCGTTGAAACCATGCTAATGCTCCGCATACTACAACCATAATTGGATAGATGCTAATTACGATGAACATCAGAGAGTTCCAGAGAACAATGCCCCCATCGAATAGCATGAAGGACATCATCCACACGAATATCCATCCCAGCAAACTTAGTGCATAAATCGTTTGTGTAACAATTAAAAACCGTTTCATACCAACTTTCCCCCGACTATCTACACTTGATGTATAACATTATCTATACTTAGCTCAGCCTATTTCGCTCCACGCTGCCGCGATGCCCTCAGCTAATCCGGCAACCTTGGATAAATCCTGGCCCCAAACCTCCTCCATACTGAGCAAAGCTTCAGCCAGCTGGGCCGGAGAGCCATTGCTATTGAATTGCGACCAGCAAGCAGCGAGCGCCTCAAGGGCTGCAAGGTCGTCCTTCAGCTCATAGGTCGCGCCATCGAAAGTCCTTCCCCAGTAGCGACCGTCTGTATCTGCCGATGCTTTGTAATACCGCAGCAGCGCTGCAAATCCGAGGACCAATCCCTGCCGCGACGGGTCATGAAGCAGTGTTGGCAATAGCCGCGCCTTGAATTTGCTGACGCTGTTCATCGCAATCGCTTCAAGCTTGTGCTCGATAAACGGATTGAGGAACCGCTCCAGCACGGAGTCTGCATAGCTGCGAAGCTCCTCCTTCGCGGGCAGCGGCACCGCCGGGATAATCTCATCCCTCACCGTGCTCCGCACGAAGAAGCCAAGCTCTTCGTGCTCCATCACTTCGCGCACATGCGTAAGCCCGCGCAAGATCGAGAGCGGCGTCATGAGCGTATGCGCGCCGTTCAACAGACGCACCTTGCGCAGCCGATGCGGCGTCAAATCCGGAACCCATTGCACCTCAAGCCCAGCCTTGGCAAGCGGCAGCAAATGGTCAAGCTCCGGCTCGCCTTCAATGGCAAACAGATGATACGGCTCAGCCGTTGTAAGCGCCAAGTCCGAATAACCCCACTCCGCGAACCATTCATCCGCCTCGCGCTCAGGGAAGCCTGTAACAATGCGGTCCACCAACGTGTTCAGAAACCGGTTATGCTCGCTTACCCATGCAATGAACGCCTCCGGCAATCCCCAGTCCTGTGCATACCGCAGCACATATTGCCGCAGCAAATCTCCGTTTCCTTCAAGCAGCTCACACGGCAGCAGCAGCAGTCCTTTGTCAGGTGAACCGCCGAAAGTCACATACCTCCGATACAGCAGCACGGTCAGCTTGCCCGGGTAAGACAGCACAGGCTTCCCTTCCTCGTATGCTTCCGGCGTGTATACGAGTCCCGCCTCCGTCGTGTTCGACACGACCACCTGCAGCTGCGGCTCTTCGCCAAGCGCGAGGAAAGTCTCCCACTCTACATAAGGATCAATCAGCTTCGAGAATACGGCAATCGTCTCTCTACGCTCGACCTGCTCGCCATGCTCGAAGCCGCGCGTAACGAGATTATAGATCCCCTGTTGGCTGCGCAGCTTCTCCAGCTTCGCTCTGCCGCTCGGCCGAGGCTGGCACAGCGCGATGCTGCCGTTGTACAAGCCCTGCTGACGCAGCACATGAATCATCCAATCGAAGAAGCCGCGCAGGAAATTGCCTTCGCCAATTTGAACAATCGTGACTGGCGATTCCTGCATCGAGTCGAACTGCTCCTGCTGCTCGCTTGTCAAGGATGAACGGCTCAGTTCCGCCACATTTGCATGTGCAGTGGCATTGACGTTTATATTTGCGTTCATACAGTCAGCCCTCTCTTATGCGCCGAATTAGAAACGGAAGTATGCCTTCGCATTGTTGTAGCAGACGGCTTGCACGAGCTCGCCGAGCGCCTCGAACTCATTCGGCGCTTCGCCGTTCTCCACCCATTCGCCAATCAAATTGCAGAAGATCCGGCGGAAGTACTCATGTCGCGTATAAGAGAGGAAGCTGCGCGAATCCGTCAGCATGCCGACAAAACGGCTCAGCAGCCCCATGTTCGCGAGCGACTTCAGCTGCTCCAGCATCCCGTCCTTCGTATCGTTGAACCACCATGCGGAGCCGAGCTGGATTTTGCCCGGAATGCCTCCGCCTTGGAAGCTGCCGATGAGCGAAGCCAGCACATTGTTATCCGACGGGTTCAGCGAGTATACAATCGTGCGCGGCAACTTGTCATTCTCATCCAAGCGGCTAAGGAATCTTACAACCGGCACCGCAACCGGGCTGTCACTGATCGAATCGAAGCCGGTATCCGGTCCAAGCTGAGCGAACTTTCGCGCGTTGTTGTTGCGGTGCGCGTTCATATGTAGCTGCATCGACCAGCCCAGCTCTGCATACAGCTCGCCCAAGAACACGAGCGTGTGCGCCTTGTACTTCTTCTCATCTTCGAGCGAGACGCCTTCGCCTTGCAGTCCGCGAGCAAAGATCTCCGCCGCTTCCTCGCGCGTCGACTCTGCCCACGGCATATAGTCGAGCCCATGATCGGACACTCTGCTGCCGACTTCGTGGAAATAACGTACCCGCTTCTCCAGCGCTTGCAGAAGATCTTCGTAGCTTGCGATTTGAATGCCAGCAGCAGCACCTAGCTTGCCGATGTATTCGACGAATGTTCCACGGTTAATTTCGAGCGATTTGTCCGGACGGAACGAAGGCAGCACTTGGAAGCCAAGGTCCTTCTCCTGCGCGAGCAGTGCATGATGTTCTAGTGAGTCAGCCGGATCATCTGTCGTACAGACGACCTCAACACCTGCGTCTCGAATGAAGTCGCGCACCGCGAAACCGCCGCCCTGCAGCTTAGCGTTCGCTTTTTCCCAAATAATCGGCGCATTCTTCTCGTTAATCAGTTCTTCGATACCGAACAACCGGCGCAGCTCCAGATGCGACCAGTGATAGAGCGGATTGCCGAGCGTCATAGGCACCGTCTTCGCGTAAGCCAGGAATCTATCGTAGTCGCTGACTCCTTCGCCGCCTGTGATGTATTTCTCCTCAATGCCATTCGCACGCATCGCTCGCCATTTATAATGATCGCCGTACAGCCAAACCTCAGTGAGATTGTTGTAGGTCTTATTCTCGTAGATGTCTTGCTGGCTCAGATGGCAGTGATAGTCGATAATGGGCATTTCTTTCGCGTACTCGTGATATAACCTCTGCGCCGTCTCACTCTGTAACAGAAAATCATCGTCCATAAAAGCTTTCATTGCTGCTGGCACCATCCTTTTAATAGAGTCCATTCCTATATTCAGCATAGCGCAATATTTGCGATATTTCGTGACCAATCTTGCTATACTGCATTCAAAATTAACCGATCTTGCGCTAAAATCAAACTATACAGCCATTATGCAAAAGAGGTGCTCCAAGTGAGGCTAATTGCAGACGAACCGCTCTCCTATGGGGATGAGGAAGGCGATTTCTTCATTCAACAGGTCCGCCGGACGAAGCCGTTCGAGCGGAAAAACCACTTTCACCGTACCTATGAAATTTACTATCAAGTGTCGGGGCAGCGGTACAACTTTATCGATGACCGGACTTATACGATTGCCGCTGGCGACCTCGTGTTCGTGAACAAGCATGTCGTGCACAATTCCGCTGCGTTCGGACCGCTGGAGCATGAGCGCATCGTCATTAACTTCAGCGATGCTTTCCTCGGCGACGGCCATCCGCTGCACCATTCGGCGCTCTTCGAGCCGTTCGCCGGCAACGCCTGCCTGCTGCGACTTAGCTCGGAAGATCAACAATTCGTCCAGCAGCTTCTTGGCAAAATGGTCAACGAAACCGTGGAGCGCCGCCTCGGCTTCGAGACGTACTTGCGCGTGCTGCTGACCGAGCTGCTGCTGTTTGCGGCGAGGCATCCGGCCGTGCAGGAAGAGCAAGGCGGCAGCTCGGAGTCCAAGGCGGCGATGGCGGGGAGTCCGCTCCAGCACAAAATCTCCGAGGTCGTCCAGCACATCAACGAGCACTACGACACCAAGCTCGTGCTCGCTGACCTCGCAAAGCAGTTCTTCATGAGCCCATATTATCTCAGCCGCAGCTTCAAGACGATCACAGGATTTACGCTGGTCGAGTACATTCATTTGACGCGGGTGCGCGAGGCGCAGCGGCTGCTCAAGGAGACCGCGCTGAAGGTGATCGTGATTGCGGAGCGGACAGGCTTCGAGAACACGGGGCATTTTGATCGGATATTCAAGAAGGTGGCGGGGATGACACCGCTGGGGTTTCGGAAGCAGGAGCGGCAGGGTTAGGGGTTGCGCTGGGGGACGAGTTTACCAACAGATTCGTGCGGGAACTGGCATCCTTGATCGGCAAATAGCCATGCCAGAGCCGAAACTTGCCCCCACGACACCTCAAGCGGCTTGTCGGCAACTTTTCTCCCCCGTCTAACGAACCACAGAGTGCTTATTTGGCGTTAATCTCGCTGATCTGAGCGCTAACGAATCCAGGAAGCCTTATTGCCTCGAATTTGCTCATAAATTGCCCAACTTCCGCCCAATAACGCCGCTGGGGTTCGTTAGCCGATTTTCGATATCATTTTGGCCCGGATAGCTACGCTGGAGTTCGTTAGCCGGAGGTAGCCTACCTGCCAAACAAAAATCCCCGCGGGAACTAGTTCTCACGGGGAGGATAATACCAAAACAGGATTAGAGAAACCACGGAAACAGCGCGGCAAGGGTAGGGGATACCGAAGGTTGGTAGGCGAGGTGATCGAGGTACGTAACTGAGGTGCTGATGCGGATGAGGATGAGAAGTGAGCACTCAATCCAACATTCGAATTTCTAACGGTTCCTACAGCGCTTATTTGCCTATTTTTCGATTCATTTCGGCGCTAACGGTTACCAGAGAGGTTATTGTATTGAATTGGGCTTTGAACTACCCTATTGAGACCAAATAACCATGCTAGGAACCGTTAGAATTTTCTCAGCGCCGTTTTTCTTCAAATAAGATCGCTGGCATCCGTTAGAGGTAATCGATCTCTGTATGCGTTCACCAGCACCGTAGGCAGCAAAAAAGGCAGCCCCCAAGGCTGCCTTCCTTTACTTTCACCCTATTCAAACCCGCTGCACCGCAGCCTTCGTGCGGTACTCCATCGCCGAGATGCCTTCCATCTCGCGGAAGACGCGGTTGAACTGCTTCGCGTTCTCGAAGCCGACGCGTTCGCTCACTTCGTACACCCTACAGTCCGCTTCCGCCAGCAGCAGCGACTTCGCCTTCTCGATCCGCACCTTCTTCAAGTACGTGACGAAGCTCTCGCCCGTGAACTCCTTGAACGACTGGCTGAAGTACGAATAGTTCAGCGAGACGTGATTGGACACCATCGCCATATTCAAGTCGCGGTGATAGTTCTCGTGAATGTAGCAGACCGCTTTCTTCATCTCTTTATGCTCCGCATGCACCGAGCGCAAACTGCGCACGTAGTCGCTCAGCCGCAGCATCAGGTCCTCCACGCCGTGGAAATAATCGTGAATCGACTCGAAATTATAGATGCTGCCGACCTTCTTATAGATGCGCAGAATCTCTACCGATTCCTCGCCATATCGGTTGAAGACGCTGTCGAAGACAAGCTCGTTCAGCTGACGGCTGATCTCTTCAATATACGCCATATCGAAGGACGCCAGCTTCTTCGCATCAAGCAGCTCGGTCAGAATTGCCTTCATTTCCTTATCGCGGTCAGTGCCGAGCATGTTGGCGAGCTTCCGAATCTCTTCTATCGGCACCTGGTAACTCTCGTCGCCCGAGCGCTCTCTCGTCCGATCATAATGAAGCAGCAGCGACTCGCTGCTTGTCTGCAAGAAGCCGTACCCGAGTGCTTCACGCGCCTCCGTATATGCCTCTTTCACCCTGCCTGCCGTAAGCATCCGGTCACTGATGCCTATCTGTCCCGCCAGCTTATGCATCTGCATGAACGCAGTCAGTCGCTCAAGGGATTCAACAGCTTCGCACAACAAGACGAACCGGTCATCCTTAACCTTGAAATAAAATCGGATGCCCCCGCCAAGCTCCGCCGCGACAAGCGCTTCCAGCTGTCCGGCCCGGTTGCCGCCAGCCAGCTTGAGCAACGCGACATGGTACCCCGCCGAAGGCGCGACTTTCGCATTTGATTCCGCCTCACTGCCGCTAGCCACAACAGCGCTCCAGCCTGCTTTCTCACACCGCTCGGCAATCTCCGCCTCTGCCATATCCGGATGCAGGAAGATATAATTCAGCTGGCTCGCAAGCAGCTCATCCCGGTAATGATGCACCTCTTCCAGCCGGTCCGTCAGCGCCTCCCTGCGCGCAAGCTCCTGCTCCACCCGCGCAAGCGAAGCGAACAGCTCATCCCGTACGATTGGCTTGAGCAGGTATTCCTTCACATCGTACAGCATGGCTTCTTTTGCATATTGGAAGTCATCATGTCCGCTCAGAATCATCATAACCGGCTTCCGTTCAAGCTCAAGCGCCTGCACTTCACGGATAAGCGTCAGGCCGTCCATCCCCGGCATGCGAATATCGGTAATAACCAGCTGGATACCGCCCTCACGGATGAGCGCCACAGCTTCCTCACCCTCAGCAGCGAACTGGATCTGGTAGCTACCCGGAAGCCCGCGGTCGATAATCGCCCGAAGCCCGAGCCGAATATTCTTCTCATCATCGACAATCAATAAGTTTCGCATGTCAGCTTAGCCCTCCGCTCCATATAAAATAAGGAATTCGCATAATGACACGCGTATACGCGCCTTCGCTGCTCTCCACTCGCAACCCGTACTCTTTGCCGTAGAACAGCTGGATCCGCTGATGCACGTTGCGCAGCCCGATGCCGCTGCCTTCGCTCTGTTTCTCCTGTGCTGCGGCCACCTCCGCATGCCCTTTGCCAGCGCCAAGCATCACATCTTCCCGGCTAATTTTCGCATTCAATTCTGCCATCTGTTCCGGCGTCATACCCGTACCATTGTCGGCGATTTCCAGCACAATACTCGTATCCGTCACGACCGCCGAGATTGTAATGACGAGGTTCCGCTCCTCTGACGCTTTCCACTTCATCCCGTGCTTGACGGAGTTCTCGACGATCGGCTGCAGCGACATTTTGAGCAATTCCTGCTCCATAAAGTCCGGCGGCACATCAATTTGCAAACTCACCGTATTATCGAACCGCACATTCATGATGGCAATGTAATTCGTAATATGGCCAAGCTCATCCTTCAGCCGCACGTACTCACTCGTCCATTTGAGGTTGTAGCGCATCATACCCCCAAGCGAGGTGAGCGCATCTGAGATGACGGGCTGGTTCTCAATCTCCGCGAGCATCTTGATATTCTCGAGCGTGTTGTAGAGAAAGTGCGAATCGATCTGATTCTTCAGCGTCCGCAGCTCCGCCTCCTTGGAAGCCGCCTGCTTCGTGACGGCATCAGCGATGAGCTCATTGATTTTTTTTAGCATTTTGCGAAAATGATGGGCCAATTCCCCGACCTCGCCGCCCCCGCGAATCGTAAAATCGAAGTTAAAGTCACCCTGGCGAACCCGCTTCATGAAGTCCGATAGCGTATGCAGCTTCTTCAGGATAATGGCGTTCAGGAAGTAAGTGGAAATCGATAGAATGACGAGCAGCAGGATGTTGACAAAAATAATTTTGTTCCGCGATTTGTTAATGTCCGCGAATACGTTCTTCAGCGATACAACGTTGAACACGTAAGCGTCCAGTTTCTCAATATGAATATAGTTACCGAGGAAAGGCGTGCCCTTCTGCTCAAACAAGAAATGTCCTCTACCTACTCCGGTTAGGTGCTTGTTCAGCTCACCATGGATATCGCTCTCCGTTAAGCCGACGCTGCCGAGGAAGCTGCTTCCGTCATTACGGAACATTTTGCCCTCGCGGTCAATGATGAACATCTGGGACTGACCTTCGTCCGGAGTCTGGTACACGTTCGGGAAGAAATTGGTCAGCAGCATATCGACCTGCATAATGCCGACATGCCTGCCTGCCGGATATTCGATCTCGCGCAGCAGCGACAGCTTCGGTCTCGACTCCTTCGCATCCGACACAATCGGACGGATCGGCTCCCGGTCCATTCGGTCGAAGTACCACAGCTCCGCACCGTTCAGCTCATTCACTTTCTTGTACCAAGGCTCCGCTGCCATGCGGCTCTCCAGCAGAATGACCGGCCAAATCTCATTAATCTGCTTATTGTTCGAGAACAGCCGAATATGCTCGATGTTCGGATTGTTGAACTGCAACCGCAGAATGTTGGAGACGGCTGTCGTATCGAACTGAATAAGCTCCGACGCGTTCGGCTCGCTCGTCCGCTCCAAGTAATAGAGCACTTCTTTGTCCGAGATCGATAACTGCGCCGCCCGCTCCATCGTCTCGACGTTGTTGTTCATATTGACGCGCTCGATCTCGAGCGTATTCTCATACTTCTTGATGATGTCCTTCATGTAGTTGTCCTTCAGTTCTTTGAAGATAAATAACGAGATGAAGAGACTCGGCAGAAGGAGAATGAGGATATACGAGAAGAACAGTCTCTTCTGAAGGGACAGCTGCTCTAGCTTATATAGCATCTCTCGACTTGTCATTCGCAACCGATTTATCATGCACATGCAACCGCCTTCAGAAGAGATAGAGTATAGGCCAAGAAACGGGCATAAACAGCCGGCGGATAGTCCGCCGGCTGTTCACTGAACAGAAACGTCATTCTATTATTTCAGAAACTCTTTCAGCTTCGCTACATTATCTTCGTAGTGAGTCTGCTGGTACGCCTGAACTTTATCGAGACCAGCGTCAGCGCGCTTCTCGATGAACTCGTTAAACAACTTGTCGAAGTCCGCATCGGATTTGCTTAAGATCAGCTTCGGTAATGTTTTGCCCCAAGTTTGACCGATCTTCGTATTCGCAATGCCTTCCTCGGAGTTGCCCGTCGGGTCGATCTGGTCGAATTGGGAGAAGCTCGTCGTCTTGCCCTTCGTCCAATCTTCCATTTGCTTGGAAGGCTCAACGCTTGGCGGTGCCCACTGCAGGTTCATGTTCGTATCCATCAGCATCCAGAATGTGTATGATGCGCCGTATTTCTTATCGAACGCGGAGCGGTCCTTGTTCAGCAGCTCAAGCACTTCCGGCTTGAATGTCGCCTTGCCGTCCACTTCATCATACGTTTCACCTGGAATACCCATGTACAAGTCTTTGTTGCCTTCTTCACTGACGAGGTAGCTCAGGAACTTGATGGCTCTTGCTTTGTCCTTCACGTTCTTCGAGATCAGCGTTACCGTCCAGCCGGAGATGCCAGGGCCGGACAATGTTGGCGCATCTTGTGCTTCATTAGCAGGTCCGTCTACAGCGATGTACACCGAGTTCGGGTCCTTGGCGAACAAGGCATTCTGTTGAGCGGTAAAATCACTGCGTTGATACAGCATGGCGAAGTAACGGCCTTGCGCGATCTTCTCTTCCATCTGCGGACGTTTGTCGATGAAGATGTCCTTCGCAAGCAAGCCCATTTCATTCGCTTGGCGGAACGTCTTCAGCCAGCTGAGATATTCAGCATCCGTGCGGCGGTCGTACAGCTTGCCATCCTTCTCGTATGGCACGGCAAGGAAGTTCTGCAGGTAACCTTCCAGCGAGTAGTTGCCTGTTTCCGTGAATTCATGCAAGCCGAGCGGGATAAGCGGCTGTCCGTTTACTTCCGGGAACTTCTCTTTGGCCAGCTTCAGCGCGTTCAGGAAGCCTTCCTTCGTGCGCATGTCCGGCTTGCCGAGCGCTTCGTACATATCTTTGCGAACGACGAACGTTTGGTTCGACGTGTAATCACCGGAGAATTTCTCAAAATCCTTCGGCGACGACGATGCGTTCGGATAGCCGTAGAAGTTGCCGTCCGGCTGCGTGTACCACGATGTCTTCGCTCCGTCTGCTACTTTGAAGAAGTACGGATCGTACTGCTCCGCCAGCTTGTTCAGCGGCTCAACCATTCCGCCTTCGATCATTTTCTTCACGCCGTCCTCATACCAGCCAAGCGTAATGAAGTCTGGCAGAGAGCCGGAAGCGATCATCGTGTTCAGCTTCTCGTTCTCATTGCCTGCCGGCACGATGAAGTTGATGTTAACGCCGGTTTTCTTCGTAATGTATTGGGAAGTTGCATCTACGCCCCACTTATTCGGGAACCAGGAGAAGTTGAGGTACCAGTCGAACGTAATCGGCGATGTATCGGACTTCCAGCCCGGCTCGTCTGGGTTCGCTGCAGGCTTGTTGTCTGCTCCTGCATCGTTCGTTGCTGCTGCGTTTCCATCTGTGGATGTATTGGCGGCTTTGTTGCCGTTTGTTGAACTGTCGCCCGTATTCGCGGTGTTATTGCCGTTGTTGCTCGAGCATGCTGCCATGGTGAAGACTAAAGCAAGTACAGACATGAAAGCTACGACGCGATGAAGCTTACCTTTTCTCATGTGCTCTTCCCCTTTGCTTCGCTTATTATAAGGTCATCCCCGGTGTAAACGCTACCAGTTCAGACGAAAAACCAACTTTTGGAGCAGCTGCTTAGCCCTTAATTGAACCGATCATGAGTCCTTTGACAAAATACTTCTGAAGGAACGGATACACCAGCACGATCGGCAGTGTGGTCACAACCATCGTTGCGAGCTTGATCGACTGCGAGGTGACGCTCTTCGTAATGCCTCCTGGCATTGCCGCCATCATCAGGTTGGAGCTCGACTGGGCGATAACGCGGTACAGGAACGTCTGGATCGGCTGCAGATCCATGTTGTTAATGAAGATCATCCCTGTAAAATAATCATTCCACTGGTACACGCCATGGAACAGCGCAATCGTCGCAATAACCGGCATCGAGACCGGGATGATGACCCGCACGAAGATGCCAAAATCATTAGCTCCATCAATCTTCGCCGCTTCCACAAGTCCTGAAGGAATCTCGCGAAAGAATGCCAGGAAGATGATCAGATCGAAGAAATTAAACATCGCCGGAATGATGTAGACGAGGAAATTATCCAGCAGATGGAGATCGCGAATGAGCAGGTAGTACGGAATGAGGCCGCCGCTGAAGATCATCGTGACCGTTCCAATCAGCATGTACAGTTTGCGTCCGACGAGCTCATTTCTTGAGAGCGAATAGGCAACCATTGCGGTGAAGAAGACGTGCAGCGCGGTACCTACGATGGTCTTGGCGACCGTAATCCCCATCGCCGTCATAATGCCAGGGTTATTGAATACCGCCTGAAAGCTGTCGAGGCTGAACACTCGCGGCCACCAGTAAATGCCGCCGCGCATCGCATCCTGTCCTTCATTGAAGGCGTTGACGAGCACGTACCAGATCGGATAGAGCGTAATGAAGCAGACCGCCAGCATGCCGAGGACGTTGCCGGCATCGAAGATCGCTTCGCCGGGAGTTCTTCGTTTAAGTGTGAGCACCGTGAGTAGGACCTCCTTTTGCCGTTAAAATAACGATGTGTCGTTCAGCTTCTTCGACACTTGATTCGCCGTCAGCAGCAGGATGAGCGCGATTACCGATTTGATCAGCCCGACTGCGGCGGAGTAGGAATATCGGCTGCTCAGGATACCCGTCTGGTAGACGTAGATGTCGATGACATTGCTGGCGCTCTCATTGAGCGAGTTGCGCAGCACGAGAATTTGATCGAAGTTCGAGTTCAGAATGCCGCTCACCGCGAGGATGAACAGAATCGTAATGGTACCCTTGATACTCGGCAAGGTGACGAACCACATCTTCTGGAACCGGCCTGCACCGTCGATTGTGGCGGCTTCGTACATTTCCGGCGATACGCCTGCGATTGCCGCGAGGTAGATGATCGCTGACCAGCCGAGCTCTTTCCATATATCCGAGGTGATGACGATCGACCAGAAGTAGCTCGGTTCTGCGAGGTAGCTAATCGGCTCATCAATGAACCCGAGCGCCATGAGCACATGGTTGATAATGCCGACATCAGCGAGCCATGTTGTCAGGATGCCGCCGAGGATGACCCAGGACAGGAAGTGCGGCAGGTATGAGATCGTCTGGACCGCTTTTTTAAGGCGTAAGGAGCGCAGCTCATTGAGAAATAGAGCGAAAACAATCGGCAGCGGGAATGCGATGGCGAGCTTGATGACGCTCATGCCGACCGTGTTCCAGATGACCCCGGGCAGCTCGTCGTCGTCGAGAAATTCGCGGAAGTTATCGAGCCCAACCCAAGGCGCATCGTGCACCGAGTGGATAATATTGAAATTCTTGAAGGCGATAATAACGCTGTACATCGGGATGTAGTTGAAAATAACCATCCACACCACGCCGAGCAGCGCCATGATCTGCAGGTATTTCTGGCCAGCTAGCTTGCGGGCCAGCTTCAGCGCCTTGTCCTTCCGGCTAACCGGCAGCTGCTGCTTGGCAGACAGTTCATAACTCAAATAGGCACTCATGCTGGCAGACCTCCAAAAGCTTGATGATGAACATGCAATGATAGTGATAAACAAGGATAGTGGATAGGTAAGGATAGTGAGTAGGTAAGGATTATGGACTGGCAAGAATAATGAACAGGTAATGATGCAGCACTCAATGTAAGCACTTACAAACTTGCCGTGTGTTCATTGTACGCTGGCGAGAGACGGCAATATAAGGTCTCAAATTTTGCATCGTGGCACAAAATTTCGGGTGAGGGGACGATGGAAATGAAAAAGCTGCCCGAAATTCAGGGCAGCCGTGTAGGAGATTGCTGAGAGAACGTATATGTTCTCTCAGCTGAGTAATTGGTTAGTTTTGGCGCTGAGAGAACGCATGTGTGCTCTCGGGATCAGTAAGCACTTCGACGAAGGTGAGCACACGAAGTTTAGAGAGGTTTTCTCCTCTCTCGAACAGCTAATCGGCGGATTCGCCACAGTGAGAGAGGCTTTTGCCTCTCTCGAACACTAAATCGGCATGTTTTCCGCTGTGAGAGAGGCTTTTCACTCTCTCAACTACCGCCGTAGGCCGATTCGTGCGGTATGCGCGCGCCGAGAGAGGATTTCGCCTCTCTCGGACACCAAATCGGCATGTTTCCAGCAGTGAGAGAGGCTTTTCACTCTCTCAACTACCACTGCACGCCGATTCGCGTGGTACACGTGTACTGAGAGAGGATTTCGCCTCTCTTGGACACCAAATCGGCCTATTGATGCCATGAGAGAGGCTTTCCACTCTCTCAACTGCCAACGCGTGCCGACTTGTCCGTCAGGCGTTGGCTGAGAGGTACTTACCTCTCTCCCGGCACGGAACGTCAGGTCTTCACCGCTCGCAACCTACAGCGGGCTCATCAAACTCTCCAGCCGCTCCTTGACCGACGGCCATTCGCGGTCGAGGATGCTGAAGTAGACCGAGTCGCGGATGATGCCGTTCTGCAGGATCATGTGGTTGCGCAGCACGCCTTCCTTGACCGCGCCGAGCCGCTCTATTGCCCGCTGCGATCTGGTGTTGCGCAGATCGGTCTTCAGCTGGACGCGGATCGTGCCGAGCGTCTCGAAGCAGTGCCGCAGCAGCAAATATTTGCACTCCGTATTCACACTCGTGCGCCATACCGAAGGTGTTAGCCACGTCGAGCCGATCTCAAGACTGCGGTTGGCGACGGAGATATCGAACAGCCGCGTGCTGCCTAGCACCTCGCCAGATACGCGGTCCTTGATGACAAAACGTACATCGTTCTGCAAGCTGAGCGCTTTCTCCACGTATGCTTTTGCGTCATCCAATGTTGCCATCGTGCCCTGCGTAACTTCCCAAATTTCCGGGTAGCGCCCGGCTTCGTACAAGCCTTCAACATGTCCGGTCTCCATCGGCACAAGCTCGACCCGGCTGCCTGTCAATACAATAGGTTTCACGTCCATCTTATCCACGTATCCTCTCTAGATGCTATCTTGTCTGCGAAATATGCCAGCATACACCGGCTGGATCAGCGAGGTGAAGCTCACGTTTACCCCAGGGGTAATCCATCGGCTCCTTCACACGAATCGGGTACAGCCCCGACTTCTCAATGGCTTGAAGCTGCTGCCAACAGCCATCCAAATCCTCGATTTCTAGCTCCACCATCAAGTTGTGCTGCATCTCCTGGTTGTGGTAATTTTGCAGGAAAAACTCCTGCTCACCGCTTCGGAAGATGCTCAGTCCGCTGTCGGAATACCCCTTCTCGAAGCCCAGCTCTTCAAAGAAGCGCATCGCCAGCTCATAGTCCTCCCCCGACGGAATAAATGGTCTCAATTTGACTGCTTTCACCGCATTCGCCTCCCCGCATATATTTTAAGCCCAGACCCGCTTCAGCCATTCCAACGCCTGTTTGCCCGAAATTTCGTGTTCCCCTTCGAACAGGTCGAGCACAATTCGCTCCTCTACTCCGAGCAACCCATACACCGTCCGCAGCTTCTCGTACGCTTCGAGAACAGCATGCTCTGGGAAAATCGGATCGCGCGTTCCCGACTCCAGCAGCATCGGCTTCGGTGCGATCAATGCGAGCAAGTCCGGCATCTCCGCCACAAGCGACAGCCCCGGCACGAAATTATCGATACAGTGCGAAATCGAGAGAATGCTCGCCTGAAACGTATTGGCAAAGCCGCTTACGACAACTGCCGAGATACGGTCATCGACCGCAGCAGCGAAGGAAGCAACAAGCCCGCCGCCTGAGATGCCCATCGCGCCGATACGCTCAGCATCAACATCATCGCGCGAAAGCAAATAATCGACGCAGCGAAGCGTCTCATTGACCCGATAGCCCGCCATCGTCTGCCCCATCGCGAGCAGAAACGTCGACAGCCGGTGGCAGGAGCTATATTTGTCCGCATCCTCAGCGAGCTTGCGGTCACCGAAGCCAAGGAGCTCAGGAGCAAGCGTAAGGAAGCCCTTCTCTACAAGCTGTACGGCAAAATCCTTCTCATACCCCGGGTCGCCCGTCCGCGTCGTGCCATCCTCATTCAGCCCGACAATATCTTTGCTGCCATAACCATGGCCGTGCAGAGCAATAACCGCGCCGTCGCCGGCTTGATACGACTTCGGAATCAGAACATACACCGGCATGTAGAGCCCGTTGTACGTTTGAAGCTGAATCCGCTGCCGCGTATAGCTTCCGCAATCGACGGATTCCAGCAGCTCAGGCTTAAGCTCCGCCGCTTCCCTCGGAAAGCCTCCAAGCAACTCCACGAACCGGCTGCGCAGCCGCTCCCTCCATGCTTGCCATTCCTCCTGCGTCCCTGCTGTGAAACTTTCACTTGGCTGAACCTGATTATAGAACGACTCCAAATACTGGTCCGGATTCCACATCTATTGCTCCTCCTTGTCATTGGCACTTCGAGGCGACACGACTACATACTTACAACCAAGTTCGAGAAGGAACAGCCGAACTCCTCCCTGCCGCATGTCAAAAAAGCCGCCTCCTGACCAAACGGTCAGAAGACGGCTTTCCCTCAAGCAGCGAACCGGTAGCGGTCCCTGCTTACCATTCCAAGCTGACAGCTATTCCCTCTGGCGCGCCAGGGTAACGAAGCAGCACCGTGCTCGATGCAGTATCATAGATGCATTCCGCAGCCGCGCCGCCTGCAATCGCGCGAGCCGGCTCGCTTGCGACAGCAATTCGCGTGCTGATCGTCATATCCGATGGGGACTCGGATACGAAGGAGAAGCTCGCTTCATCCAGCTGTTCGTCACGAGTCTTCGATGAGCTTACAATGATTTGCGCTAAGCTGCTCCCTGCTGCTAAGCTGCCAAGATCATACAGCAAGCTGTCGTCGCCCGGCGCAAGCTCTACTGTCGTAAGAACCGGCAGATCAGCTTCGAACAGATCGATGAACGAACCTTGCAGCACCACGTTCCCACGCACGCCTTCCGAAGCCGAAGCCCCTAACTCGACCTCATCGAGCACATGCGTAATGAGATAAGGACCGCGCTTGATTTGAAGCGCCTGCTTTTCCTTGTAGTCGCTCTCCTCGCCGCGAATCGCAAGCCCTCGGCGCACTTGATCCTGCACGATCTTCGCGCCTTCGGCAGAACGGGACAGCTCCGTCGGATGCTGGCGCAGGAACAGCACAGCACCGTCGCCTACCGCATGCTCGCCCTCCGCCGGATTCCGTCCGAGGCCGAGCGATTCGAACAGATGCTCTTCCGGCCGCTCGTACGTCCGGCGCGCACCGCTGCGGTTCCACCACTCGTTCACCGTATGGAACGGATCCGAGCCGTCTCCAATGTAGATGAGCACGCCGCCCTCACGCACCCATTGCCCGATCGACTGATGGATGCCTGGATGCTCCGGCTTCATGAACTCATAGCTGAGCAGCAGAACGCGGTAACCATCCAGATAGCCCGGGAAGGTGAGAATATTATCGAGCTGCACCGTGCGAAGCGGAATGCCGCTCTTCACCAGCGGCAGCGCAATGCCATAGAACGCCGAGAAGTCGAGCAGTTCCTGCTGCGGCGGCGAGAGCAGATCGGAGGTCGTCGTGCCGTCGTATTTGTACTCGGCCGTATCCTCCTCCCCTTCCGGAATTACATCGCCACGCTGGTACATTGCGGAGTTCGCGAAGCAAAGTCCGATGCCGGACGTATAGCCGTCGCCCGTATGCTCCTCTTCATGATTGTGCATATCCCGCAGCACTTCCATCACCGTCAGGAGCGTAGTCGCATAATGGTTTGGAATCGTCTCTTTGTCTACGGCCTGCCTCGGGTATTCCAACGAGAATACGCGCCAAGGCCAAGGACAAACCTCGTACTGCTTCACTTCCGGATGAAGCAAGGAAGCGACGACGGTCGACTTGTAGTTCTTGCGGTAATCGCTCCATGTGTAGCGCGGATTGTCCTCGATTGGATCGTGCAAATACCACATTTCCCGCCCTGTGCCGCGAGTAAGCTCTTGCATGTTGCCATATTCCAGGTAAGCGGTCTCAAAAGTCCGCTCGCGGCGCACGCCTTGATAGACATTCGGGGTCCGCGCTGTGCCGGTCCAAATCTGCGCAATGAAGCCGTCGCATGCCGGCATTGAGACAAGCAGCGCCTCCGGGCTAATAATCCGCCACTGCGTATAGTTGATCAGACTGTGCGTCGGCACATAGAAACGAACGGTGCGTCCGTAGGTCACGAGCGCATATTCCTTCATCTGGCTGCACAGCCGATCCAGCGCCCGATAGTACATCTGCGCCTTCAGCTTCGATGCGCGGTATTGCGCGTCAGGGGACGAATGCGGCGCAACCCACTCTTCGCCGTAGAAATTCAGCCACTCGCGCTTGAATGCGTCCGAATAGCCTGCGGCGGCCCAGAACTCCGGCTCTTCCATATGGATCGCTTCTACGCCGGCATCAATCGCTTTCTTGATGAACGTCGCCAAATATTCGGCAAAAGAAATCGTCGGCACCATATAAGGCACATCCTTGCCATGGAGCAGATGATTGCCCGCACGGTCCTTCTGCGCTTCATCCCAATGGTCACGCCCGTCATAACGACCGAACAGGTAATCCTGATACTCTCCCCATGAAACACCGGTCATGAGATGGATCGTATAACCTGCTTTCTTCCAGCCTTCAATGCGGCCCGGCAAATCTTTGGAAATGCCGTACACCATGACAAAATCTGTCCGCAAATCATACTTCGGCCCATATGGACGCGACTCCTGAAAGCCGGTCCATTCGTTCCTCGCCTTCTTCAATTGCCTCATTCCTCCCTGGATCAAACGTCTTTGCAGCTTCATTTTCGCACATCTAGTTAGTATATATTTAATATATATTAAATGAAGTAAAAATAATAGACCCACCACAATATAATAACAATACTATCGAACTAGCTGTAAAAAAGTGCTGTAATATCCTGATAACCTTTGTCGAAAGCATTGAATATTTTATATACATTATATTAAATATACATTGTAGTTCAAAAGCTCAGCCGCTAAGGAGGTGGACGAACGAGGCAAGAGCAATGGAGCTAACAAATTCCGCTAAGATGAGGTGTGCAACTTGATCCGAAGAATCGCTTCAATTAGTCTTGCATTGCTATGTACTGTATCCTTATCGCTCGGCGCATCAGCCGCTGCCAGCAATCCTGAAGGGCAGACGGCAAGCGAGAAGCCGTCCGCTTCCTCCATCTCGTGGCCGAAGCAGCAAGAATTGCCTACCTTCGCCAAGGTGAAGCAGCTGGAAGTCGCTGATGTGTATGACGCGCCTGGAGATATTAAATTGCTGCTGGCTACGCTGCAGGGGATCGTGAACCGCACGGAGCCACGGATTTATTTGATCGAGAATAAAGAAGAAGGCAAGTTCACTTGGCTGAACGATCTCGACGTCCCTTACAAGGTGCGCGACAATTACTGGGACATCGTCAAGAAATTCGCCAAGGAAGCCAAAGGCATCATCGTCTATGATCCGAAAGTATCTGATTCCGTCAATGTCGCAACAACACTAGCAGGTCTGAAAGGCGCTGTCGTTGCAAGCCCTGATTTAGTGGCGAAGCTAACGGCCGCTCCTTACAATCTGAAAGTGCTGGAAGACCTTCAAGGCAAATTCAAGGATCGTATGGACGCCTATACATGGGCGTATGAGAACCTGTGGAACCAGACGTCGCACCGCATGCTGGTCGGTCTCAGCCCAGACACTTCCGTTAGGCTGCCTGCTACGCTTCCGCCGTCGTTCAAGACGATTGCGCAAGATACGACGCAGGAGCGTGACGGGAAGAATCGCAAAGTGTACGATCTCGACTTGACGAGCTTCCTCGGCAACTCCGATGTGTACCTGCGCTTCGACGATGCCTTCACGCAAGACGGCTGGGGTACGGCTGTGCATGAAGTGACGGTTCAGGCTGACGGCCAAACGATCGCGCACTTCATCCCGGGTACAGAGGACGAAGCACCTTTCCTCTATGATCCGCAAAGCTCGCAGCTCTCTTCCGGCAACGGCGGTCATCGCTTCGCGGACAACGGGCGGTATTTTGTGTACAAGTTCACGCCTCCTGCCGGCACGAAGCAGCTCACCGCGTCGGTAGATATGTGGAACCAGTACAAAGTAACTGCAGGCAGCGAACAGCCGCCATCCTCGCAGCAGCGTGAGCCGTATGGCTACCTCCGCGATTATGCGGTCGCGAACAAAGCCATGGTCGTCTGGCTGGACTCGAACGTTCCTGAGCAGAAAGAGTTGTTCGAGCGCTTCTTGTCTGGTGTAGAACCAGGCTCGCCTTACCTCGGCTGGTTCAGCAACGATGTGGATGGCGAATTCAGCGGCACCGAAGTGACGTCGAATCATAGCGTCTATGTGCTCGCGGCCGACTGGTTCAGCAATATGACCGTTTTCTCCGGCGCGAAAGCCGTAGCGGGCAATGCGAAGCCAGCAGCAACACCGAAACTTGCGAACAAAATCTATGTTTCCTACACGTTCAGTGAAGGCGACAACCTGCAATACAACCAGCACCGGATGCGTATTCTGTGGGATGATCCGAACCGCGGCAAAGTGCCAATCAACTGGACATCGAGCCCACTTCTCGTTGACGCTGCTCCTGTGATGCTGGACTACTTCAAGCGTACAGCAACCGCGAACGATCAAATTATTGCGGGTCCTTCCGGCGCAGGCTACTTCTACCCGGATGCATGGCCGGAGAGCACTTTCTCCACGTTCATGAAGCAATCTTACTCGTACTTGAAGAAGACTGGCATGACGATTCCTTACGTCCTGAACCGCGTAGATGGTCAGAACGTGCCGCTTAGCGAATCGAAAGCGAACTCCTACGTGAACGATCTGCACGTACAAGGTCTGTTCCAAAGCTGGGAGGGCAACTACGGCGTTAAGATCCAGCAGGGCAAACTGCCGGTATCGACGATCCAAGGCATCAGCACCGCGCAAGACGGCAAGAGCATCCTAGCAGCTGCAAAAGCGAATTGGGACGGCAAGTCGCCGCTCTTCGTCTCCCTCGGCCTGTTGGCATGGAGCATGACGCCTACGGATGTCGTCGAGATGAGCAAAGAGCTTGGTTCCGATTACCAAGTGGTACGCGCTGACCAGTACTTCTCCCTCATTCGCGAGGCGAACGGTCTGTCGCACTAACCTAAGCTTGCTTGCTTGTTTGCTTGCTTGAACCGCAAAGAGGCTGGAAGCCATCATCCTGAGATGATGGCCTCCAGCCTCTTTAAGTTAAGCCATATCCTACTGGCGGATCTGCGGCAGCTGCGTGAACACCATCGCAATCGGCAGATAAGCGCCCGAAGCGACGGTGAACACGATATCGACCGCTTCTTCCGTATCGCCAGTCCGATACAGGACGGTAGCTTGTGTATTATTTCGTAGTGACGATACCGTTACGAGCTGACCATTAACCAAGAACGCGCCCGTATACAATCCGCCGCGCGGATTGAGCGAGATCAGCGTATGAGGCGCGACGTGCGCCATATGCATGTGGTACAACACCCCATAATTGCCTTCGTTATACTCGAGATTCCCCGATGTCTCGTCAATTCCGTCCAGGAACGGGTCAATGACTTTATCTCCAACCTTAACCACTTCCGGCACATTGCCGAGCGTGTCTGTGATTTCAATGTAACGATCTGCATTGTAGAAAGTACCTCTAACATGCCCGTCTCGCGGCATAACTGCCAGATTCGGCAGCTCTGCGATCGGGTCCTTGCCCACTGCCGTGACGACAACGGTATACTGCAGCTCCTTGTCGGAGAAGACGTCAGCATATGAGCTGAAGGACTCGTTAGGCTTGAGCGGCACCTTCGCGATTTCAGGCAGAATCTCAACCGTCTGACCTGGCGCAACCGACGTCCAAACCGGCTCCGGATTGCTCGAGAGCGAGCTCAGGTAACGAGATGTGGACAGCTTGCCGGCAAGCTCAGGCGAGGCTGTCGGTCCACCCATGCCGATTGCGGATTTGTTCACTCGTGCCGTTGAATTGCCCATATTCGTTGCAAGCAGATGAACCGTGACGGAATATCCGATTTTGTTCACGTTATGGAACATGAATCGCACCTTGCCAGTCATCTGAGCATGATACGCAATGCCTTCCTGCAGAAGGACCTCTGGGCTATTGCTCCGTACCATCTGGGCAGGCTCCGATTGGATCGTATATTTGTTCGTTGCATACTTCAGCACGTCTGAGCCGTTGATTGTATAGATATCGCCCGGCGCCGTGAATAACCGCTGATATTCATCCTTCGTGTAGAGCACGTCATTCGTAATCGTGACCATCTTCGTAACCTGCGATTTCAAGCCGCTCTTATCTTCGACTTCAAGCGTAACAGCCTTATCGCCCGGTTCGAAAAAGGCTTTATCATTGCCAGTGAAGGTACTGCGAACAATCGCATTCTCATCGTCGGTGCTGATATCGGTGTAAGTGATATTTTCGCCAATGCGGTATTGCGTCTTATCTGTTGTGAAGTCTGCAACCGGCGGCAAGTTCGGCGCCTTGACCGTTACGGTAACGCTGTACGGATCACTCCAAACACCGTTGCTGTCCTCAACCTGTCTTGTGACGATATAAGTGCCAGCCGAAGGGAAGATGTCCATCCGGTTCTCCCAGCGCTCGTCTACAAAAGGCTGTCCCGTCGCATTAGTCCCATGATCCACATAAGTAACTACCGTTTGACCGGCATAGATTTCAGTTGGCTGTACTTCGAACTCCGCTGTCGGCTTCGGCGGAATGACGATGGACGACCATTTCAGCGTGATCTGCTTGCCAACGACTGCAATTGTGCTGTCGGACATCTCGCCCCAGGAGCGAAGCGGGACCATCAAGTATCCCTTCGATATGAAGGTTGCACCTGCCAGCTTCGTCTGAACACCGTCTCTCGTCGCCACATCGCTGCCGATCTTGAACACAAGCGTATGCTGAGTGCCTGTCGCGATGGACTCCTTCGTCTTCGCATTGTACGAGATTTTGTAGCCATAGCGGGCTGCGATCGAACTAAACGGAAGGAACGTTCTTCCGTTCAGGCTAGTGACCGGCTGAGCCGACTGATACGTGCTGCCGTTATGCAGCATGTTCGTGCTTCCGATCGTCAAATCCAGTCTGTCCGTCTGCACGGGTGGTGGACTCATGCAAGGGTCCGAGGGATTGCCTGGATCAGGCGTTGTTGTGCCTGGGTCTATTGATGCGTTCGGATCTGTTGTTGTGCCAGGGTCTGTTGTCGTACAAGGGGCTTGCGTAGGGTCCGTGCTGATGGTACCCGCTGCATAAGTATCCTTAGGTACTGTGGTAGCGATTGGCAGTATTAAGAATGATAAGATCAACAACCATTTTAACGATTTCATGCTTCGTCTCCTCTGCTCGCTTAACTTCGTTCGAATGCGTATTGTTGCATACGTATTTGTATAATTACAACAGGTACAGTTCATTTGACGCATCATATACCGGATTAGTTGCAAAAAACTGGGAAGTGCCATATTTTAGACACATTTTCGTGTTTCACCGTTGACAATGTTTAGGGGCAAATGATACAGTGGCTCATATATTCGATGAACGGAAAGGAGGGTTACGTCATGATGAACCGACGCACAGCACATTTGATTGTTTTTACTCGCAATGCAAATTTCACGGTGAACGTAACCCTCGCGCAAACGAGCGTTAACTAGGCGGAATTCTCGCTCGGTAACGGAAGTAGGTGCATGGTTGCGGCAACGTAATCGTGCGCCTTTTTTATTGCATCCGGCTTAGCTGCGGCAGCTCTCACGCTGACACGCAGCCGGCATGCAGGATGAGGCGTATCGCTTACGGCGGTAGGCCTCTTTTTTATTTTCTGTTCGATCCAAGCTGGAAAGGTTGTTGATCTACGTGTTTGACGTATTAAAGAAATTAAGCTGGTTTTTCAAAATGCATTGGAAGCGGTACACGCTTGCGCTCGTGCTGCTTACGATCTGCGGTATCTTCGAGGTTATACCTCCGAGACTGATCGGCTACGCGATCGATAGCATCGGCCAAGGCACGATGACGCGTATGAAGCTGACGGAGCTGCTGCTCTTATGGGGCGGCCTCACTGTCATTGTTTATCTCATCACTTATGTCTGGTGGTCGCAGCTGTTCGGTTCCTCCTTCATTCTGGAACGTAAACTCCGCTCGCGCCTCATGCGGCATCTGCTGAAGATGACGCCTACCTTCTATGAACGCAATCGTACCGGCGACTTGATGGCCCGGGCGACGAACGATATTGGCGCCGTATCGAATACGGCAGGCTTCGGCATACTGACGATGGTCGATTCTACCATCTGGATGGCGACCATTCTCGTTATGATGGCAGGCTTCATCAGCTGGAAGCTCACGCTTGCAGCGATGCTGCCACTGCCGATCCTCGCGCTGGTGATGCAGCATTTTGGCAAGAAGATTCATGAACGGTTCACGATTCAGCAGGACGCATTCGGCAAGCTGAACGATCAGGTACTGGAATCCGTCTCGGGCGTTCGGGTCATCCGTGCGTTCGTGCAGGAAGATGCGGACCGCAAACGGTTCAGCGATATGACCGATGAGGTGTTCCGCAAGAACATCGAGGTCACCAAGATCGACGCGCTCTTCGAGCCTTCGCTCAAAATATTGGTTGGCATCAGCTATTTGATCGGTCTCTGCTTCGGCGGCTGGCTCGTGTTCCGGGGAGAAATTTCCCTTGGCGATATGGTCTCGTTCAATATGTTCCTCGGTATGCTCATCTGGCCGATGTTCGCTATCGGCGAGCTCATCAATATTATGCAGCGGGGTAACGCCTCGCTCGACCGGATCAATGAGACGCTTGGCGTTAAGCCGAACGTCGTTGATAAGGAGTCGCCAGTGAAGATGCAGGTGCCGGATTCCATTGAGTCCGAAGGGCTCACCTTCCGTTATCCGTCCTCTTCGATCGACAATCTGGTCGATATTAACGTGAAGCTGAAGCGCGGCCAAACGCTCGGCATCGTCGGCAGAACAGGCAGCGGCAAGACGACCTTGCTGCGCCAACTGCTTCGCGAATACCCGATGGGCCAAGGCAGCTTGAAGGCTAGCGGCGTTCCGATTACGGACATCGAGCTCGATCAGATCCGCAGCTGGGTCGGCTATGTGCCGCAGCAGCCGATCTTGTTCAGCAAGACGATCCGCGAGAATATTGCTTATGGCGTGGCAGGCGGTCCAATGGATGATGAGCTGCTGAACAAAGCACTGGAGCTGGCTGCTTTCCGCAAAGACGTGACGTTCCTGCCAGAAGGTCTGGAAACGCTCGTTGGCGAGAAAGGCGTTGCTCTCTCCGGCGGACAGAAGCAGCGGGTCAGCATCGCAAGAGCGGTCATCGCGAACCCGGAAATTCTTATGCTGGATGATGCTCTCTCGGCAGTCGATGCCAAGACAGAGACAGAGATTCTGGAAGGGCTGCGCAATGAACGGGCGGGCAAGACGACGCTCATTACGACGCACCGTCTCTCTGCCGTGCAGCATGCGGATTGGATTATCGTGCTTGACGAAGGACGAATCGCGGAAGAAGGCACGCATGAGCAGCTTCTTCTGAATAATGGCTGGTACAAAGAACAGTATGATCGGCAGCAGCTCGCTTCCTTGGTGGAAGAATAATGCGCAGAAGCGTCTAGGCTGGCTGAAGACTTGATATGAGAGATAAGGAAACGAAGGTGACACCTACAATGGGCAATAACGGAAAACGATTATTTCAATATGCATGGCATTACAAACGGCCGATCCTGCTGGCGCTTCTGCTGCTTGCACTCGCGATCTCCGCGGAACTGGTCGGACCTTTTCTCGCCAAGCGAATGATTGATACGAACATAATGGGCATCGAGAAGCCATGGTACGAGAGCAAGCAGAACGGGCGCTACGATGTCGAGTACAACGGAAGCTATTATAAGCGCGCCGATCACTGGAAAGATGGCGAAGTGAAAGGCCGCGAGGTGCGTGTGCTGCAGACGGGGCTTACGTATTATTTTGTAGATGCAGCTGATGTGGCTGATAAAGGTAAGCGCACGTTCGCGGGCGACAAGTTAACGATTACAGCTCAGGATGGCAGCACGCATCAATATCCTGCCGCTCTGCTGAGCCGAGATGAGACGTATCACTTCTATCAGCCTGAGCTGAGAAGCATGATTACGCTGGCAGCGGGCTATGTCGGGATGCTGCTTATCGGAGCGGGGCTTGCTTACGGGCAGAAGTACCTGCTTCAAGTATCGGCGAACCGCATTGTACGCAAGATGCGCAATGACGTATTCCGGCATATTCAAGAACTGCCGGTTCAGTACTTCGATAATCTGCCGGCAGGCAAAGTCGTCGCGAGGGTAACGAATGACACCGAGGCGATCCGCGAGCTGTATGTATCGGTGCTGGCGAACTTCTTCTCCGGCATCATCTATATGACCGCGATTATTGGCGCTCTGTTCCTGCTCGACGTGCGGCTTGCTCTAATTGCCTTGCCGCTGCTGCCGATTCTATACTTCTGGATCGTAATCTACCGCAAGTATGCGGGCAGCTTCAACCATGTCATTCGCTCGCGACTGAGCGACATTAACGGCATGATTAACGAATCCATTCAAGGCATGCCGATCATCCAAGTGTTCCGAAAGCAGAAAGAAACGATGGCGGAATTCGATGTGATGAACGACGAGTACTTCAAGTATCAGAACAAGTTGCTTCGCCTGAACTCCGTGACGAGTCACAATTTGCTGAACGTGTTCCGGAATGTGATCTTTCTCTCGGTTATCTGGTTGTTTGCTGGCGGCTGGTTCGGTACGGCTGTATCCGTCGGCGTCCTCTACGCTTTCATTGATTACATGAACCGGATGATGCAGCCGATCGTCGGGATGGTGAATCAGCTGTCGAACCTCGAGGTAGCGCGGGTATCGGCAGAGCGCGTATTCGCGTTGTTGGATGAGCCTGGAGTGCCGGTTTCTGAACAGCGGATGGCGCGATATAAGGGGAATGTTTCATTCGAGGATGTCACGTTCGGCTACAAGGAAGGCGAAGATGTGCTGAAGCATATCAGCTTCAGCGCGAAGCAAGGCGAGACGGTTGCACTGGTCGGCCATACGGGTTCAGGCAAAAGCTCGATTCTGAACCTGCTCTTCCGCTTCTACGATATCGACCGTGGGACAATTACGGTTGACGGCACTAATGTGCGCGACATGACGAAGCAGCAGCTGCGCCAGCATATGGGCATAGTGCTGCAGGAGCCGTTCCTCTTCACCGGCACAATCGCTTCGAATATTAGCCTGGATGACCCAGCGATTACGCGGGAGAAGATCGAGCAGGCGCTTCGCGACGTTGGCGCGTACGACATGTTCATGCAACTGCCTCACGGGCTTGATGAGCCTGTGATCGAGAAAGGAAGCACGCTGTCCGCCGGACAGCGGCAGCTCATCTCCTTCGCGCGTGCGCTCGCTTTCGATCCGGCGATTCTGATCCTCGACGAAGCGACCGCGAGCATCGACACAGAGACCGAAGCGATTATCCAGCAGGCGCTCGATGTGCTGAAGCGCGGACGGACGACGTTCGTCATCGCTCACCGGCTGTCGACCATTCGCGCGGCAGATCAAATTCTCGTGCTCGATCGCGGCCGCATCGTTGAGCGCGGCAACCACGACGAGCTGATGGTACATGGCGGCAAGTACTTCGCCATGTACCAGCTGCAGCAGGGCGCCGCGGTTGGCGTCGGCGCATAGGCGGCATATGTAAAAGGGAGAGCCCCGTTTTGTTGGGGCTCTCCCTTTTACATGTTTGAGTACGTCGGGGGAGCTTGGCCCCCGACGAGAGCGAGAGAACGTATATGTGCTCTCAGCGCAGGATTCCGGGTAACTGCTGCTCGCGAGAGAACGTATGTGTTCTCTCAGCTGCTCGAGCGCTCGTTTTTCGCGCTGAGAGAACCTATTTGTGCTCTCAGCTCCGAAATCGCAGGATTTCGGGCACTTGCTGCTCGCGAGAGAACGTATACGTTCTCTCAGCTGCTCGAATGCTCGTTTTTCGCGCTGAGAGAGCGTATTTGTGCTCTCAGCTCTGAAATCACCGTTGGTGCCCTAGTTTGCTCGGCGAGAGAGGCTTTTCCCGCTCTCGCGTGATCATTCGAGGCTCATCTGGTGTTGAAAGAGGGTTTTTCCGCTCTCAGCGACGCTTTCCGGTGTTTTCGAGCCAGTTTGCTCGGCGAGAGAGGCTTTTCCCTCTCTTGTCTGATCATTCGGGGCTAATCTGATGGTGAGAGAGGGTTTTTCCGCTCTCAGCGACGCCTTCCGGTGTTTTCGACCGCCGCCGCTCTTACGTGATCACTCGGGGCTTGCAGCGAGGCTTTCCGGTGTTTTCGACACTCTCACATCTGTGCTCACACCATTCACGCACACGCTTCCCACCGCTACTCCGCTACCGACTTAGACACTAACGGTAGCTCGATCAGGAACACCGTCCCCCTCGCACTCGTCTCCTTCACATCCATGCGTCCGCCATGATCCTGGACAATTTTGTGGGAGATCGATAGGCCGAGACCTGTGCCGTGCCCTTTTGTAGTGTAGAAAGGTTCGAATAGTTTCTCCCTCGTCGCTTCAGACATCCCGGTTCCCGTATCTAACAATTCAATGCACGCATGCTTATCCTGCTCGTACACCCTGACGCCGATATGCCCGAGATCCTCCATCGCATCAATGGAGTTTTTGAACAAATTAACGAGCACCTGCACGATTTTGTCCTTATCCACTTTGACATACAAGGGAGTCCCCGGGTGCTCTACGCTGAGGCGATGCCCTCTCCGCTCAACTTCCGTACCCATGATGGAGATGGCGCGGTCGATGCAGGACTGGATGGATTCCGCCTTCATTTGGGACAGATTCGGCTTGGAGAACTGCAAGAACTCCGAGGTGAGCTCGCTCACGCGCGTGATCTCGTCCATAATCATCGGATGGTATCTGTTGAAATCTTTGTAGTCGTTCTGATTGGCCAGTTGCAGGAAGCCTTTGATCGTCGTTAGCGGGTTGCGAATCTCATGGGCCATGCCCGCCGCAAGCTCGCCGATGACTTTCAATTTATCTGCGCGGAAGAAGTGTTCATCTCGCTTCATCCAAATTTCTTTCTTCAGGAGGAACAACTGCTTCTCCACATTCTCTACCGTTTCTTCCGTCGTGCACCCGTTTGAGAAGGCATAAGCGTAAATAATGTCCATTTCGGGCATCTGTTCAATAATCCCGGCGACAGCCTGTTTGATATAATCCTCCGCTGCAGCAGTATCCGAATCCGTATGATCCATCGCAATTGCAAACTCGCTTCCGCCATAACGTGCCACAATAGCCGGGCTAAAGTGGCGCTCTAACTGAACGGCAATATCTTTCAAGCTGTTGTTCGCTTGCTCGTAACCATGCTTGAAATTGATCATGCGCAAATCCTGGCAGCTCATAATGATTAAACCGTACTCGCTGCTCTCCTTCATCTTGCTTAGCTCTCTGCGGAATTCGTGATAATTGAGCAGCCCGGTGAGCACGTCTTTCTTCAAGAGCTCGTCGTTTAATTGCTCAAGGCTCTTCTTCTCGATTTCTTTGCTCTTAATGATCCATACCAACGTGACAAATACGAGCGAGCTAGCAAGGTCGGAGAGCGTAACAAGTACAGAGTAACCATTCGTTACCGAGTAGGAGAAGCGTACAGCGCTGTAAAGCGACATAATGAGAATCGCATGAAGGAGTGCCCGAATCAGATTTTCGCTGCGTGTAATCTGTCTGATCAGCAATATCAAATACATCGTCAAGGACCAGTTCAGCTGGCTGAGCCAGTGAAAGAGGACAAGTAAAGCGATTTGGATATAGATCTGCTTGTTGTTTGTTTGCTTGGCATTGATCGACATGTACACAGCGATGCCCACTGCAACCATCAGATAGGGATGGCTTGTCCGATCGAGATAGATGGAGGAAAAGGAAATAATGACGAGCAAGATCGGAAGCAATATTCGAAAAAGAATGGTGTTGGCCATGACAATGTCACCTTTACCTTTGAAATGTTAACGTGAGACGAAAAAAGACAGCCGGTGGTTAGAGATGGCTGCCTGATCTGAGATGTATTATTGTGAGTCCTAGTCGTATAGTAGGGCGTTGTTCTTCCATCTTATCACATTTTTAGTTAGCAAATATAGTTAATAAAGAGAGAGTCAATAATGGCTCTCCCCGGTCGGCGAGCTAGCTGGGCTAACGAATCTTAGGAACGCTATTTGGTCGAAATAAGCAGCTAAAAATTTCTAACGAACTCCAGCAGCGTTATTCGATCCGTTTGGCATTGGATTGGGTTTGAAATGCTGGAATAGCGTGACGTGGATTCGTTAGACGATATACGAAGCTATTTTGGGGCGAATAGCGCTGATTGAGTTCGTTAGCGCAGGGCAATCACCTAGCAGCGCGAATTCTGCTCTCAGTTGAAGTCTGTTAGCCCCGACAAATCCCCAGCAATTCACTAAACATTATTTTGCACGTTCCGTCTATACTGGAAAGACAACATGATTTTACTAGAATTGAGGTGTGCTATGAGTAGTACAACCACACGTACCTCTCCCCACTCTCCTCTCATCTCGCTGCTATACAACGAGGAGAACGGGCTGTACCACAGCGACTTGCTCATGTCGTTCATTCAATGGAAGCTTGCCGACATGCCGCGCATCCGGACCAAATTCTCCGTCGTGGCGATTGAAATAGCACAAACAAGCGAGCTCCCTGCCCTGCTACATACGAGCAAGCTGATCGCAAAGCATTTGCGCAATACGGATTACCTGTTTGCTACCGAGCAGCCGCTCCGCTTCATCGCCGTGCTGATGCATACCGGTTTTCTCGAAGCAGAGTATCTATTCCAGCGAATCTACACGGACTTCCAGACGACGTCTACGGTGCAGCTTACGGCTGGCATGACGGAGGTTGTCTATTCGACGACCACCTATGAGGATATTCTCGCAGCGACTTCGAAGGCGCTGACTTTGGCGCGGGACAAAGGCGATTACCAGCTGGAAGCTGTGTCTGTCGCCGCCGAGCCTGATGTGAGTACAATAAAAGTCTCGATTATTGAGGACTCGCCGATTGCGCAGAGCATCCTCACGAACATGCTGGAGAATCTTACGATGCCGCATATGGAGTTCCAAATCCGCAGCTTCCATGACGGCGCCAGCTTCGCGGACTCGGACTGGCATCATTCCGGGCATACGCATCTGATCTTCCTCAGCGACATCCTGCCGCAGCGCGACGGCATTGAGGTGCTTCGCGACTTGCGCAGCATGCCCAATGCCAGCAAGTATATTGTCATTATGCTCGGAAGCCGCAACACGGAGCATATGACAATCTACAGCATGGAGCACGGCGCAGACTACTATATTGCGAAGCCATTCAGCATCAAGCTTCTTGAGGCCAAGGTGAAGCGGCTTCTGGAAAGGCTGAAGTAATCATGTATAACAGTCATGCAGTCATTGCACTTGGCGTATTCACGGCGTCGCTGCTCATGATGAGCAGTCTCGTCCTCCTCTATATCACGATCGTAAAAGCACGCGACATACGGCTTTCACGCTATATGAGTGGCTTCGCGCAGAAGAATAGCTCGCTCATGTACAAGTATCTGACTGGCGGCGAGACGAGCCGCGCGCTCGTGCCTCATAACAGGCGAACATTCGCCGCCTCGGAGAAGCTGCTGAGCGATTACTTGCAAATTACGCAGAGCGACGAAATTCAGCTTCGGGCGAAGCAGTTCGCTGAGGAGCATTTTACAAGCACGTATCGGGAGATGCTGCGACACCGCAAGTGGAGCATACGGATGAATGCGCTCTACCATGCTTCTGTGTTCGGCATGGACAACCTCCAAGAAGACATTACGGAGCTGATGAACAATCCAAAATGCACCGAGCAAGAGCAGTACCAAGTCTGCAGGCTGTTCATCCATTCCCGTCACAGCAGCTTTATACAAAGTCTCATTCGCCTGCCAGGCGATCTAACGGCATTCAATTACCGCCAATTGTTGTCCATGCTGACGGACGACCAGTTCGAAACAGCATTGGCGCAGTTCCATGAGCTGCCGGAACCGATTCAGCATAGCCTCGTTGAGATGATCGGCATTCTGAACAAATATGAACAGCTGGATTTTCTGGAGCAGCAGCTGTTCCGCATCGCAGATTCGGCGAGTCAAGGTCAATCGTCTGAGCTGCGCATTAAGCTATTGAAGTCGATCGCGCAGCTCGGATTCACGGAGCGGGCGGAGCAATACAGCAAGTTCGCCACCTCCAGCAGCTGGGAGGAGCGGGCAATGACCGCGAAGCTGTTCGGAGCGCTGAGGAAGCCGGAGCTGGCAGAGCCGCTTACCGAGCTGATCAAGGACCGCTCATGGTGGGTTCGAACGCAAGCGGCCGGCGCGCTGCTGAACATGAAGGAGGGAAGGCAATTGTTAACGCATATTGCTGAGCATGATCACGACCGGTTCGCCCGGGATATAGCCAAAGAAACGTTAGGACTGCATCCCGGATGAGTGCGGAGACGTTGTGGATCGACGTTATCGGCATCTATGGTCGCTTCATTCTATCCTTCATGCTCCTCGCGACCGCCTTTTATCTGATCATGTTTTTATTCTCCTTCATGTCGATGCGCCGCGAGTACAAGCTGAACCGCTTCCGCTCGCATGAAGCGCTGCTCAACATTGCATTCACGAAGCCCGTATCGGTCATCGTGCCCGCACATAACGAGGAAGCGGGCATTGTAGAGAGCATCCGCTCCTTGCTCGGACTGCACTATCCGGAATTCGAAATCATTGTCGTGAACGACGGATCAAGCGATGGCACGCGGGAGCAGGTCATCGAGCATTTTCAGATGGTGCCTGTTGATCGGAATGCCCAGCAGTTGATTGCTACGGAAGCAGTCACAGGGGTCTATCAATCGCAGCTGCTGCCTCATCTGTATATGCTGGACAAGCAGAACGGCGGCAAAGCCGATGCCCTTAATGCCGGCATTAATTATGCCAAATATTCGTATTTTTGTTCCATTGATGGAGATTCTATTCTTGAACAGGATGCGCTTGTGAAGATCATGAAGCCGATTATGACCTCGAATGAGGACGTCATCGCCTCCGGGGGATCTGTGCGAATAGCGAACGGCAATACGATTCAGATGGGCAGCGTGAAACAGATTAAGCTGTCTAAGAAGCCGCTTGTCATCTATCAAGTCGTTGAATATTTGCGCGCCTTCCTTGTCGGCAGAGTCGGACTCAGTCGCTATAATCTGCTGCTTGTCATATCGGGAGCATTCGGAGTGTTCTCGAAGGAGTGGGTCGTAGCGGCAGGCGGCTATTCGACGAAGACAGCCGGTGAAGATATGGAGCTTGTCGTTCGGCTGCAGCGGCTTATCAAGAAACGCAGATCGAACAAACGCATTGAATTCGCAGCCGATCCGGTCTGCTGGACGGAAGCGCCGGAGACGGCTGCTGATTTGCGCAAACAGCGCAACCGTTGGCATCGCGGCTTGCTTGAGAGCTTATGGAGACATCGGGGCATGACGCTGAATCCGAGGTATGGCTACATCGGACTGGTGGTGTTCCCTTACTTCTGGATCATTGAGCTGCTTGGACCTGTTGTTGAGCTGTGCGGCTATATTTTCATCGTGTTGTCCCTGTTTATGGGGGGCATCTCGATTGAATTTGCAGTGTTGCTGTTCATGTCGTTCCTGCTCTATGGCTCATTAATCTCGCTGCTCGCGCTAATCTTGGAAGAATGGGGATTGCAGAAGTACTCCAATAAGAAGGATGTCCTGAAGCTGTATCTCTATTCCTTGACCGAAATTATATGGTACCGTCCGTTAACGGTGCTCTGGCGCGTAGAAGGCATATTCCAATTCTTCCTCGGCTACTCCGCTTGGGGAGAAATGAAACGCAGAGGAATTTCATCATGAGAAAGCTTGACCTCATTAATCGCCGATGGCTCATGGCTGCTGCCGTGACCGTCGGCCTCTTGGTCGTGTCGTCGCCGATCTGGAGCTGGTACTTGAAACAAGAGCATAAGCTGAACGTGCTGATCGTCGACAAAACAGTGCCGGATACATCCTATCGCAGCCATTCAGGGCTGACTTGGATGCTTAACAATGCGAAGGTTGTGCAAGCTTCGGGCAAAGCCTATAACCCTTCAAGCGACTACTATGGTTTCAAGCCGCTGACTGGTGGCAAGTATCGCATCGATGCCGTTCCTGGTAATGTCGATAACTATGATCTCATCTATCTGGCGAGCATGTATGGCGTAGACAAAGAGCAATACACCGGCAAGAAACCAGAAGCGTCAGAGAGCAAAAGCCTATACGGCGGCATGACGAAAGCGGAGTTCGATCCGATTCGCAGCAAGCTGCTGACGAAGGGCGGCACGCTCATCGCCGAGCGTAATCTGCTAGGCAAGCCGACTGAGCCTGAGCTGCGTGAAGATATGTACAGCTTGCTGAACCTGACCTGGGACGGCTGGTCGTATAAGTATGTGGCTGACCTCGCGGGCACTGAAGTGCCGGACAAGCTGAAGGCCAGTGTCGCTCAAGCTAACGGGAGCAGCTGGACCTACAAAGGCAGCGGTTATCTGTTCATCAATGAATTTACCGAAGAGAATCTCGTTCTGACGGAAGCGGATTTGGCTGGCGGCGCGCCGTCCTTCGCTTACACAGCGGAAGGCGAGCAGCAGCTGGGGCTAACGGGCAAGGGAAAACAACCCTATACAGACTGGGTAGATGTAATTAAGCCGGCCGATGGTCGTGAGGTGCTGGCAAGCTATACGCTAGCGCTCTCGCCATCCGGGCAGGAGAAGCTCAGCCGCAGGTACATCCCGCTGACGATGCCTGCCATCATTCATCATCAGAATGATCTGTACGGCACGTATTATTTCAACGGGCAGTTCTCCGTCAATACGGATCTCCCGTCGATCTATCAAAGCTCGATTCAGACGGCGCTTCGCAAGCTGCCAACTTGGCATGACGCCGAGGATGCGTTCTATTGGGAGACGTACATTCCGCTCATGAAGGCGATTCTCGACCATGGCATGACGAATCCTGCTGTGCATACGCAGGTTGAGAAGATCCGTGCTGACAACACGTCTTATTCGGCTCGCGTGTTCGGTGATCATTTTCAGACGCTTTCGAATGGCAAATGGACGGATTTCACCGTAAAAGGGGTTAACATCGGGATGGGCAAGCCCGGCGCTTTCCCGGGAAATGCCGCCATCGGCCTCGATGAATATTATCGCTGGTTCCAGCAGATCGCGGCGATGAACGCGAATGCGATCCGCGTCTATACCTTGCAGCCGCCTGCATTCTATGAGGCGCTGTACGAGTTTAATCAGACGACGGATAAACCGCTCTACCTGTTCCACGGCGCTTGGGTGCTCGAAGATGCGCTCGTTTCCTCCGGCAACGCCTTCTCGGATGCCGTGATGAAGCCGTTCCACGAGGAGATCGTGGATGTCGTGAACGCCGTGCATGGCAAGGCGAATTTGCCGAAGCGTGCGGGGCATGCCTATGGCAGCTACACCTACGACGTCTCTCCTTACCTGATCGGCTGGATTCTCGGCATCGAATGGGATCCGCATGCGGTTGCGGACACGAATAAGCAGTCGGCGCATAAGCAGCCTTACAACGGACGCTATATCTATACCAAAGGCGCATCCCCGTTCGAGAATTGGCTCGCTCAGGGCATGGAGTACATGGCGACGTATGAGCAGGATCATTACCAGGTGCAGCATGCGCTCAGCTTCACCAACTGGCCGACGACGGATATGCTGAAGCATCCGCTGGAATCGTTCGCCGAAGAAGATATGTCGGTGGTGAATCCGAACCATATCTATACGAAGGACAGCTTCTACCCGGGCTCCTTCGCTTCTTATCACATCTATCCGTACTATCCGGATTTCATGAACAATGAATATAAGAATTACGTGGATAAGTCGGGGACGAAGAACAACTATGCCGGCTATTTGCACGCGCTGAAGGCGGTACACCGGTTGCCTATTCTGGTGGCGGAGTTCGGCATTCCAAGCTCGCGGGGCATGACGCATCGCAATGTGAGCGGGAAGGATCAAGGGCATCACTCGGAGCAGGAACAAGGGCAGCTTATCGCGGGATTGTATGGAGATATGCTGAATGAGGGCTATATGGGAGGAATGATTTTCTCCTGGCAGGATGAATGGTTCAAGCGGACTTGGAACACGATGGAGTACGATAATGCGCATCGCCGTCCCTTCTGGTCGAACGTTCAAACGAACGAGCAATACTTTGGCCTCCTCTCCTTCGATCCCGGCGAGAATGTGGTGCCAATCGACGTCGATGGCGATACGCTTGATTGGGATGCGCTGCATCTTGATCCGATCTATAAGGCGGCGGCAGGCAGCAAGCAGAATCTGAAGGCGCTCTATATGACGAATGATTCGGAGTATGTGTACTTGCGCCTCGATTACGGCAAGCTGACCAAGGACAATATCCATACGTCGATCATGTTCGATACGGTGGATGGCCAAGGAAATACGAAGCTGCCTAAGGGCATACCGCTTGCCAACAAAGTCGGGTTCGACTTCTATATCGACCTCTCTAGCGCAAGCTATGCGGAGACGTTCGTGGACAGTTATTACGATACCTTCTATTTCGATTACGCGTACTTGAAGAAGCTTATCAAGGCTGTCAGCGGTGTGAGCACGAAGAATAACGGCATGTACAATCCGATTCGGCTTGTGCTTAATAAGGGTTCTCGGAAGGTGCTGCCAAGCGGTAAGCAGCTCAACTACCCGTTCGAGTCGTACCATACCGGGCTGCTGCAGGAAGGCAACAGCAATACAAGGTCGCCGGATTATAACTCGCTTGCGGACTACAAGGTGAATGAGCAGCGCGGAATCGTTGAGCTGCGCATTCCGTGGCTGATGCTGAACGCCAAAGATCCGAGCCTGCATGAAATGACAGGCGATCTGTGGTCATCCGGCAAAGGCTATCAGTCCAGCGTGACGACGAAAGGGTTTCATCTGCTTGTTGTGGAACAAAACGGAAACGGTGACGTTGGAGGCGGTGACAGCGGTGGCAGCAAGCTGAGCACGCTGCCGGAGCTGAAGAGCGGCGAGCCGGTTACGACCGCGAAGCTGAAGCTCTTCCAGTGGGGCGAGTGGAACCAGCCCGCTTATCATGAGCGGCTGAAGAGGTCATATGAGATCCTGCAGCAGGAATATGCGAAATATTAACAGGCGGAGGTATCCCTTTGCCTAGACGAAAGCCCACATACGTTTCTTTCCGAATGAGCGAATGAAACGTTATGCGGGCTTTTTAGATTAGATACACTTCGTATCAAAATTGGCGGATAAGCCTGTAAATTATTTTAATCATTCGTAAAAAACAGATTGACATGATACGTTTAGTATCATAGTATAATGGTAGATACAATTAGTAGTATTGAAATTGGGAAAATGTGATATGACGAAGCTTTCCTTAAGTGAATCGATGCTTTATCCAATAGGCTGGAGTAGGAGGGATCAAGTCGTGCTACACCTCGGCAACACAATCGCAGAACTACGAGAAGCAAGAGAAATCACACAAGAAGAATTAGCAAAGACACTTGGCATTTCCAGATCGACACTCTCGCACTATGAGAAGAACCGAAGGAAGCCGCCGCTAAACTTTATCGTCCTATTAGCCGATACATTTAATGTTTCCGTTGAACAAATTATAAACCCTCACAAAAGGGTTCAATAAAACTTACATAACATTCACCATGAACCAAAAGAGGTGTAACAATTAGATTGTCACATAAATTGCTGTATTTCGTTCCCGCACTCCTGTGGGTCGCGCTCATCTTTCATTTCTCTTCAGAGCCTTATAACGAACAGACCATTATCCCGTTTCTCCATCGTCATCTTAATGAAGCTACTTGGAGCAAGATTCTGCCCGATATTACCATTCATTATTTTCATTCCGTCGTATCGGCCAAACAAGAACCCTTTCAGTTTATGGAATTCGTATTCCGCAAGTGCGCTCATCTGTTTGTATACGGCATGTTCGCAATTGTCATGTATATCGCATTTATTCCATTTCGGTTCAATGCCATTCGCGGCGCTGCAGCTTCCCTTGCAGTCGTAGCCTGCATCGCGCTATCCGATGAATGGAATCAGAAGTACACGACGCAGCGTACCAGCACGATATTGGATGTATTCGTCGATGTAACCGGCGGATTGATATTCTTGCTCATCTTCTTGCTGCTATTCAGATGGATCAAATTAAGCATCAAAAAGAAGTCTACTCGCTGAGAGCTGGCTTCTTTTTTTATTTGGCACATTTATTGTCAGAGCAACAAAAAAAGCCGGCACCATAAATAGGTTAGGCTGATAAGCCTAAGTCCTATTCATGGTGCCGGCTTTATGCGCTTTATAGTGATTTCATGCAGCTATCCGTGATTTCTTTCCATGTGCTGTATAATTCAACGATTCGATTCTCTTCATGGCTGAGACCGCTCTGAACGACAATAAGCTCAACATCTGTGCTCGCCCTTAACGTATGGAGCGTTTTCATCGGAATATGAAGGACATTGCCTGCCTTTACCTTCATATAGTTGCCGTTCTGCAGGAATTCCCCTTCACCGTTAACGATCGTCCATACCTCTTCACGGTAGGTATGCATGCGGTAGCTCAAGTTCTCCCCCGCCCGGATTCCCACGCGTTTGGTCGCTACGCACCGGCCGTCCTCATAGATTTGGTCGTCCAGAATTCGTAACCAGCCCCACTTGCGTTCTTCATATCTCGGCTTCTGATTATAGTTAATATAATTCTTTATTCGGGTGCTGGCACTCTTACTCGAGACCAGGATCCCGTCAGGGCTGGCTGCGACAACGATATCCGATAATCCGATTATGGAAACGGGGATCTCGATCTCATTAATTAAATGCGTGTTCTGGCAATCCTCGCTTATCGTTCCTAGACCGATTTGCTTATTATTCATCTCTTCGGTGAGCGTATTCCAGGTACCGAGGTCTTTCCAGCAGCCTTCATAGGGAACGACTGCGATATTGCTTGCTTGTTCCAACACTTGATAGTCGAAGCTGATCTTCGGCAGTGCGTGATAGTGCTTCCGCAGCTCATCATATTGAATCGGCATATTCAGCTGCTCTAGAAGCGAGATCAGATAGCCAAGCTTGAAGGCGAACACCCCGCAGTTCCATAATGCCTGCTGTTCGAGCAATTCCACCGCTTGTGCTTCGGTAGGCTTCTCGCGGAAATTTCTGACGCGCTTGTATCCTCCTTCGCTTGCTTCCTCTGCTTCCTGTACCGGAATAATGTATCCGTATTTGGATGATGGATACGTCGGTTTTACCCCGATGAGCGCCAAATCCGCATCAGATTCGGCGAGCACATGCTCCAGTTCCTTCACGGTTTCAAAGAAGTCCTTCTCTACCAAGGGGTCTACCGGCACGATGGTAACCGTCTCGCTCAGGCTGATCTCTTCCACGGAGTACAGATAAACCGCAGCAAGTGCAATTGCAGGAAACGTATCTCTGCGTTCCGGCTCGATAATGAGCGGCACCTCTGCTCCGATCTGGCTCTGCATCATCTCCACCTGACTTTTGCTCGTGGCAATGAAACTATCTTTGCTCAGATTGCTCTGTTCAAGCTGACCCCATAGCCGCTGTACCATGGATGTTAACTGCTGATCTTCGTTCTCCAGAACTTTGAGAAATTGCTTGGATCTCGCATCGTTGGATAATGGCCACAGTCTTGTTCCTGAACCGCCAGACAATAATATGAGCTTCACTTCCACTCCTCCATTCTCTCTGTAAACGATCTTTATTTTCTAGTAATAAAAATAGGGAGCGGCTGCTAGCAGCCACTCCCTATTTGCAAATTAATCGTTAATTCAGCCTATAATATTCGCAGTACCAATCCGTAAACTTCTGCAAGCCTTCTTCGATCGATGTCCTCGGCTTAAACGCTACGACCTTCTCTAACCGTTCCGTTGAGGCGTAAGTCGCCGGTACGTCGCCAGGTTTAATCGGTTCATAGGCTTTCTCGAATTGTACTTCTCTATCTAATGAAAGACTCAGACATTTCTCAAGCGTTTCAATGAAGGTCATCAATTTCTCGGGGCTATTATTGCCGATATTGAACACCCGGTGCGGAGCATTCCCCTGCTCCACCGGAGGTTGACTGAGGAGGCGCGCAATCCCTTCCACAATATCGTCGATATATGTAAAGTCGCGATACAAATCATTTTCAAAATCGCCGTTGTTGAAGATCTTGATGGTTTCGCCTGCGAAATAATTCTTGGTAAACCCGAAATACGCCATATCCGGACGCCCCAATGGACCATACACCGTGAAGAAGCGTAATCCCGTTGCAGGAATCTTATACAGATGGCTGTAGGTATGCGCCATTAATTCATTAGACTTCTTGGTTGCGGCATAAAGCGATGCAGGGTGATCCACCGGATCGGTTTCTTCAAAGGGCACCTTCTGATTGGTACCGTAGACTGAGCTTGAAGATGCATAGAGGAGATGATCAACCGGATGATGTCTGCACGCCTCCAGAATGTTGTAGAACCCAACAATATTGCTCTGTATGTATGCATCAGGGTTCTCTATGGAGTACCTGACACCGGCTTGAGCAGCCAGATTCACCACAACGTGAGGCTTATATTCGTCAAATGCACTCATCACAAGCGCCTTATCGGAGATATCCCCTTTGATAAACGTGAACTTCTTATAAGGCTTGAGAAGATCCAGCCGCGTATATTTCAGGTTTATATCGTAGTAGTTGTTTACATTATCGATGCCAATTACTTGGCAGCCTTGTTCTAGCAGGTTTCTGGCCAAATAATAGCCAATAAACCCCGCTGCTCCGGTAATGAAGTAGGTTTTACTACGATCAAGAGTATTGTAAATCAATATTCTTCGACTCCTTTACTCCTTCTTTGCTTGCAGACCTTCTGCCAATGGAATGATACTCTACGCCCGCTTCCTGCATCTGCGCGACGTCGTATAAATTCCGGCCATCAAAGACAAGAGGCGTTCTCATCAATTGCTTGTAGGTTCCTGGAAGCAGCGTCTTGATTTCTCCCCATTCCGTAAAGATAAAGCATACGTGCGCGCCTTCCAGCGCATGCTCGATTTGATCGACATACGTCATGCTGCCCTTGCTGCGCTGACCTTCCGGGTATCCTTTGGCGAAATTGCCCGCCCCTACCGGATCATATGCATATATATCTGCCCCTTGCTCTAATAGCAGCGGAACATTCTCAAGAGAGGCGGCCTCCCTTAGATCATCCGTGCCGGGCTTGAAGGTTAAGCCTAGTACAGCCACCTTAAGGCCACTCAGGGTAATCAGTCTTTGACTCGCCTTCTTGAATAGAATCGTCTTCTGTTCTTTATTGACATCAATGGCGGCTTTCACCGTCTTCAACTCGTAGCCCTTCTGTCTAGCGATGTACTCCAATGCCTTCGTATCCTTGGGAAAGCAGGACCCGCCGTATCCGATTCCGGCATTCAAGAATTTACTTCCGATCCGCTCATCATAGCTCATGCCTCGTGCGACATCCTGGACGTCAGCACCTACCAATTCACACAGGTTGGCAATATCATTCATGTAGGAAATCTTAAGCGCCAGGAAATTGTTAGCGGCATACTTAATCATCTCTGCCGATCTTCTGTTTACGGAAACGATAGGCAAATGAAAAGGCTGATAGATCTGCTTCAGAATCTCTTCAGCCCAGCTGCTCTCCACGCCAATAATAATTCGCTCTGCGTGCAAAGTATCATGGACAGCCGAGCCCTGCGACAAGAATTCCGGGTTGGATGCGACTTCAACTCGAACATCATTAATCAGGAAGTCTCTGATAAACTGTTCTACTTTATCATTCGTGCCAACCGGAACGGTTGACTTCACGACGACCAAGCAATCCGATTCCACTGATTCCGCGATCTGTTTGGCTACCGTCGCAATGTAAGAAAGATTGGCAGAGCCATCAGGCTGCTCAGGGGTCCCAACACCAATGAAGATCGCATCTGCGTGACGGTAGGCTTCTTGATAATCCGTCGTGTATGTGATTCTTCCGGAAGCGTAGTTCTTCTGCATGAGCTCTTCTAGTCCCGCTTCATAAACAGGTGATACTCCAGATCTCATTACATTGACCTTGTTCTCATCGATATCTACACAAGTCACCTGATGTCCCATCTCTGCAAAGCATACACCAGCAACTAAGCCGACATATCCGGTTCCTGCTACTGCAATCTTAAACATTTGGGGCCCCCTCTGCTTCATAAAGGAATTAAGTCGAGGCTACCAAGGCGCCTCTTCTCCGCAACTTCGTCGCGACCATATTTGATAAATACACATAACTATCCAGTTTAAATAAGTGGGAAGCTCCTACGTAGATGATTGCCCCGCACAATACTTGCAGCAGCAAGGTTGAGATGGCAGGGAGTTCCAGCCACGAAATCGTATAAATGCTCCCTCCCATCACGAGCGCTAATGCCAAGGAAGGCGCTAGATCACGAAATTGCTCCGCCATCGAATAATTCATCAATTTCTTATTTGGCAGCATATTGATTAGCATCGAGATACCTGCAAAAGCAGCATTGGATAGCGCGATTGCATATACGCTTATGTTCATCGTCATTAATAGCAGTGAAACCCCGATTATCTTCTTGAAGATTTCCAGCTTCACCAGCAGGTCGCTTCTTCCTAATGCTTTAATCGCTTGCCAGTTGGCTGTTTGCATAGGCTGGAATAACCAGTACACGCAACAAATCTGCAAGAAGGGCACTGCGGAAACCCACTTCTGCGTCAGCAACACTACGATGAGAGGATGTGCAACACTCAATAAGCCGATCATCAGCGGAAAGATGAGATAGGCTGTCGTCTTCATGGAGCGCCTCGTCACATTCTTCAAATGCCTGATATCATTATTCACTTCCGCCATTGCCGGGAACAACACTTTCCCCACCGCTGTGTCGATGCTCGTAATCAGAAGAGTCGGAAACTGATTGCCTCGGTTGTAATAAGCGAGAGCCGTCGTCGTATATAGTTTACCAATCATTAAGCTTCGTAGCTCATTATAGAAAATATTAATAAAGTTAGCGGCTACAAGCTTCCAGCCGAATCCTACGAGCTGCTTCAGAGAGCTCATGGAGAATAGAAGTCTCGGTCGCCAATGTGCAATGAAGAACAGCACAATGGTATTCACGACCGCATTGATTAAGTATTGGGCAACCAGTGCCCATACTCCAAACCCATAATAAGCCATCATAATCCCGATGAAGCCTGAGGCTAACGTGCCCCCTATCGTCGCGAAGAACATCTTCTTAAACAGCATTCGCTTGGATACGTAGGCTTGCTGAATGGTAATGATAGATGAGAGTGGCAGGATAAGTGCAATCACCTGAAGTACCGGCACTAACTTAGAATTACCATAAAACATACCTATGTATGGTGCCACAAAATACAAAATCGTATAAAGCAAGGTAGAGAGAATCAGGCTGAAATAGAAGAGGGAGGAGAAGTCGGTTTCATCTGCATCCTTCTTCTGAATGAGTGTCTCTCCCAATCCACCCGTCACGAAAACATTGGCTAAATTCGTAAACACAAGAACTAAAGCGATGACTCCATACTCACTGGGCATAAGCAGCCGTGCTAACACAATGGACAGAACAAAGGAAACTCCCTGTGAAATCACCCGCTCGCCAAATGCCCAGATCGCCCCGGACAACACCTTATCTTTAAGACTTTGATCGCTCATGCCATCCCCACTACTTTCTGGTTTTGAAAATCACTATCTTCCACCATCGCCGGCTTTCCGCATCCATCTGCTCCGCATTCGACAGCATATAGCGGCGGCCTTCAGTATCCGTAATGATCCACCTATCGGCGTTGATCTTATGAATGTTGTCTCGCAAATTATCCATCATGATCGTCATCCGGCCGAGATCGGTATCGACCTGCCAGCTCCATTCCGACGCCAGCTTGCGAATGAACGTAATTCGTTGAATATGAGGTACCACGAAGGATCTGCTCAGTTCTTCCTTCGCCGAGCACTGGCTGCTCTCATCCAAAACCGTCAGATCGTGAAGGAGATCAATTTCTTCGCCCAGCTCACTTCTGACGGAGATGAATCGATCCGGAAACGAATACGGGATTTCGCGAACCAGCTTTACCCGCTCGAATACCTGTCCTTCTTTCTCGGCCATCAGCGTCCCGTCGTTCGATCTGTAAAGCATGATCAGCCCCGATCGATTCGGTAGCATATAGACGATGTTGCTCATCTGCTCGTTCACCTCCAGCGGATAATCCGTTATCCCAACCGTTTGTATACGTTGAGCGTGGACTGGCAAATCTCGTCCCAGTTATATTTTTGCATGACGTATTCCCGGGTCTCGGCCCTGCTGGATTGTACAACGTCCGGATGGTCCAGCAAATACCGCAGTTTGTTTGCTAGATCTGCCGTATCGGCCGCCGCGAAGGTAGCACCGAGTTTGCCGACAACGTTAGCGTTCTCCGCAATGTCGCTGGTCAAGCAATAGTTCTCGTAACTCATCGCTTCCAGCAAGCTGATGGGAAGACCTTCAACATCGGAAGGGAGCACATACAAGTAACAATTGCTGTACAGTTCTTTCAGCTCATTTCCCGTAACAAATCCTGTAAATACAATATCGGCGCGGTCTGCAGCCAACCGTCTGAGACTTTCAGCATATTCGTCGCTATGACTGGATCCCCCGGCAATAACGAGCTTCTTGCCCGGAGGCAGCGACTTGAACGCTTCGATTAGATAATGCGCTCCCTTCTCTGGGACAAGGCGAGCTAGGAAGAGTACGTAGCTGTCTTTGTCCAGCCCGTATTTATGGAGGATAATGTTCGGCGAGAGATTCATCGGCTTCTCGACGCCGTTAGGAATGTATTTAATTTCACGCGTGTATTTGTTTCTGTAGTAGTCGACTAAGGCGTCAGATACGGTAATGGTCTCATGCGAGAACTTCGCAGTAGCATATTCGCCGAATTTCAAGTAGCTAGATGCGAGCCTGCCCCATTTGGCCCTCTGCCAATCCAGTCCGTGAACGGTGCACACGACTTTTTTGCCGAATAGCCTCGGAATGAACGATAAGGTGGAAGGGCCTAATGCATGATAGTGAAAAATATCGCACTTGGCGAACAAAGCATGAATAGTCGAAGAGAGCGTATGCGAGATAGCGTCCAGATGCTTGGACTTGATCGAACTCGTCTTTTTCACTTGCAAACCTTGGATCGGTTCGATAATCGGAGCGTCGCTGTAGCCTTCCCGGCAATACACGATCAAATCGCAGCCTTGGCCAGCCAGCCGTTTGGCTAGCTCCTCAACATGTACCTCGATCCCTCCCGATCGGGACGGAATGCCTTTCTGTCCGATCATCGCAACTTTCATGCGCCCTCCTCCTTCGCTTTGTGGAGCACACTCTCATACACATTCATTAACTCGGCGTAATACCGATCAATAGAAAACTTCTGAACTTTCACGACGCAGCGCTGGGTGTATTCCGTTAGCACGTCCCGGTTGTCGTACAGATAACGAATGTTGTCAGCCAACTGCAGAGCATCGCCAGGCGGGAACAGCAAGCCATCGACTTGATGGTCGACCAATTCCGGAATGCCGCCAATATTGGCGCCGATAACCGGCGTGCCGTACATTTGCGATTCCAGCACGGACATCGGGCAATTCTCGTACCATTCCGATGGATACACCGTGAACAGCGCACGCTTGATCAAGTCGTTGAGCTCATCCCCCGTACGGAAGCCGACGTATTCAATGTTGGGCACTTCGGCGACCTCCTTCTCCAGGTCCCCTTCGCCCGCCACGATCAGCTTCAGATGCGGCAACCGCTTCATTGCTTGAATGAGCGTCCGAATTCCTTTTTGCACGGAGAGTCGACCGAAATAGAGGATGTAGTCGCCCTTAACCGTTGCTTCTGTCGGAGCCGGCTGATCAATAAAGTTCGAGATGACTTTAATACGGCTGGCTGATTCTCCGAACTCGACAAACTTATTTTGCAGAAACCGGCTCGGTGCAATGAACATGTCAATCGCATCGTCATAAGACTTGAGCTTGTGGTGCAAGTAGCCTTCAAACGCAGCCAGCATGCTTTTTATCTTCGAGTCGTGCAAGCAGTTGTTCGTCACGCAACTGAAATATTTGCGACCTTTGCAATCTTCGCAAATACGCGCCTCATGCTCGAGGTACAGCATGTGGTTCGGACAAACAAGTTGGAAGTCGTGCAGCGTCATGACAACCGGGATGTTGTGCTTCTTGATTTCGTACAAGATCGAAGGCGTAAGCTGAAAGTTGATATTGTTGAGATGAATGATATCCGGCTTGAACGCCTCAATGACCTGTCTGATTTTTTTCTTAGCTTCAAACGAATAGATAATCCGAAACGGATAGTTGATTTTATTAATCGACATCTTCTTGAACTCGACATTGGAAACGTTGACCCCGAGCGCATTACCCTTCACGTTGCGTTCATGATCCATGCCGAAAAACTGTACCTCATGCCCTTGCTTCGTCAAGTGATCCGACAGCTTGAAGCAATACGTCTCGCTGCCGCCGAACCAATAGAGAAACTTGTTGACTTGCAAAATTTTCAACTGATTGTCCTCCCTATTTCGTCAACTTGCGCTTAAGCTTGCAGATTTATGATACATTTCGTATCAAAATAGTTTCGGAAGTACTATAACATCGCACAATACTGGTAATACTGCTTGTAGTTATAAGATCTCAAAGAATTTTCCAAATCTTTATAGGCAGCTGTAGATGTTTTATAATCCTTGAATTGTGTTTCCATAATATTTATTGAAAGAGTAAATATGCTTTTCTGCGCCATATCGTCCATGCGCTTCGTTCGTTTAAAATTCAAATGAATCTGTCGTAACGTCTCCTCGTAGAGATCCTGAGTCAAACTTAAATTAAGCTGTTTCATATCTTTGAACATTTGTTCTAGTATCCAGTACGTATCGATACATTTATTATTTTTTTTAGAAATCTGGGTGATTCCTGTGGGATTTTGGCGATACAGATATACATGATCGCTAACGGTGGATGACTTTTTACTCTGTGAATAAATTAAGTATGAAATAATCGTATCTTCATACCAGAACCCTTCTGGAAACCCAATATGCTCGAATAATGATGACCTGATGACTTTTCCCCATGGGAATCCGGTTAAGTTCCCTAGTGCTTTCGTGTCATTATTGGTGCGGTGGGTATTTTTATGCAAGACATTATCATGAGTGAATTTGCAATATCCTCCTTCAACAACATCGGAATTATTGTTAAAAGCGGAGGTCAGCAAGGCTTGTATGGCATTGCTCTCAAGTTTGTCATCGGAGTCAACAAACATCAGATAGGTACTATTAATATTCTGCAGTCCTGTATTTCTAGCCCCTGAATGACCTTTATTGGCTTGATCAATAATTTCCATATTCGGGAACCCTTCATATTTTTTCAGAATTTCTCTCGTGTTGTCTTTCGAACCATCGTTAATCACAACAATAGAGAAGGTGTATTCTGTTCTTTGAGCAAAAATAGAAGACAGACATTCATCTATATATTGCTCCACGTTATATGCCGGAATAATAATTTTCAAATCATATTCTATTTTTTGAATCGTATTATTAACGCAACTGGTTCCTGCTGGCTTAGCGCTTAAATCACATAAATATTTTCTAGCCGTATCTGAAGTTGGAATTTTATTATTAACGGATGAAGCCAATATTTTACGAGCAAAGTTGTTACTATACAAAATTTCATTTATTCTAGCTTTTTTGAAAACATCTCCAAGTACGATGCTTAATTTCATTCTCCCCCTCCTTTGTTACACAGGTAAAGTTAGTTTATTGCCAATCATTTTGTTGGACTCTAGAGGGTAGAACGTTCCAATACCGTTATTCGGATAAAAGGTCATTTCTCCGAAATATAGTTTGCCGGCAAAATTATAAAAATCGATTCTTACAAAAGGAAATCCTTCGGCTAGAGTGGCAGCGTAGCTTACCATCTCATTCAAATGCTGCGGTTTAGGCACTTCTTCTAAAGAATTTTCTTTGACAAACTGTAAGTCCATCTGAGTCCAATCGACATTGTAGTAATTCCTCCGATGATCTCCAAAACGATCCAGGTCGATTTGGATCATTTCCGGTTTGCCATGAAAACATAAAATCTTGTAATCAGCTGGCGGACGACCATGATCATCGAGATACTCTTCAATAATAATTAATGGCTTTATATTCTTGTAGGCCCACTCTCTGCCATAATAATAATGATTGGTTTTCATAAAGTCCTTGATTGATGAGAAGGCTTTATTAAAATCCATTTGGCTCTTATCCCGGCATAAGATATTCTGTCCGCTGCCGTGATTAACCTTAATAACGAAGGAGCTCGGTAGCACTGATAGATCAATATCCTCTACTTTTTCGTAAACGCCATAAAGCTTATTCAAAAGTCCTTTGCCGATCTTCTCTTCAACATAGCTTCTGACCTCATACTTATCCGCACACTTCGTCATTAGAGGATTTCGATCATACAGCTTCATCCATTGGATCTTTTCATTAAATGTCTGAGGATTATTCAGATCGATTGTCTTGCCCATTTGTATTCTGTATTGCATTTTGATATAGGGCTCGTCAGGCACTAAACTGGAAATTGAATTCTTTGCGTTCCGTGCTGCTTTAAACGCGTTGAATAAGAGTGGACTGCTTTTCACGAACTCTTTTATCGTCATTTCACTTGACCTCCAAAATAAAGAACCCGTCTTCCATGAAGACGAGTTCTTTCATATTCGTTATAAGCTTTCAAGAGCATGATGGATCTTTCCAACCCAATTTCGATAATCGAATTTCTTCTCAGCACATTCCCTTGACCTGGCCGATAATTCTGCAATCTCTCTTTGCGTCATCGACAACGCTTGATTGATTTTGTCCAAGCACAGATCGATATCGCAGCCGTCAAAGATCAGGCTGTTCACATTGTCCTCCAGATAATATTTGGTATAATCACCTACACGAGAAACGATCGGTATGACACCATAGCACATGACTTCAGGAACTTTGCTTGGGAAGTTCGCCAGCGTCATTTGATTCTCTTCTCTTGCTAGTATTAAGAAATGCATAGCCTGATATAACGTTATAAGTTCTTTGTACTGCATCCATTGGTGTATGACGAGTACATCTTTAAGACTCTCATATTCTTGTGGAGTCAATATAGCTTCAATTTGCTCCTGTTTAACACCGCATAGATGTAATTCCACCCGCCTCTTGTCATCAGGAGCAAGCCGACTAAAGCTCTTTAGAATCACTTCAATTGCATCCTTCATCATCCCGTTACCCGGAAAAATGAATTTGATCTTAGCAAATGACTTCGTTCCTACCGAATGCTCATGTACATCGGCCATAATCGGCAAGCACATCGTATTACAGTCCTTCTCCAAGAAATGATTTTCGATATAAGTTGAGATGGGAAAGAGTAAGTCATGTCGAGGTAGGAAACGATCAAAATATATGTTGTTCTTCTTCCATTCGCGTCTTGACTTGTATTGGCTCATAGCGAACCACTCCAAGGCGCAGCTAACGGTCTTAAATCCAATTTTCTTTTTGTAATTTAGTACCTCACGATGAACGTGTACATTTGGAGAAATTAACATAACAATATCTTCTCTTGTAATCTTGTGCTGCTTCAACATATTGACGACGATATGCCCTCTCATCTTACGTTCTACGAAGTTTAAAATTTTATTCTTCGGCATGTTATATGGAATGATCTTAACACCGTTATATTTCAAAATGCCTTCTTGCTCCAGAAGCTTAAATTCATCATTCAAGTTTGAATTCAGGTAGACATCGTAATGCGCCTCTTTCAACGCCAAAGATAAATATTGCATATAATTAGCAGCGGCTGAACCGCGAGGATAATTACACAGTCCATGAAGAAAGACTCTCTTCCTCATTAAAGTTCCTCCAATAGATTAGCCTGTTATTTTATCAAGATAAATGACGCTCTTGTGCACTCGCGGCTTTACAACCCGCAACTCGCTATGATTCTGAAGCTCTCTTGCCTCGCTCATTATCTTAAGCCCTCGCCCAATAAAGACAAATACCAATAATGTACTCAGATTCCATCCGAATTTGAAATAGACAGACAACCCGCCTAAAGCCGCCAAGAAGAAGAAGCTCATCATCCGGCATCCGATAATATAGGCTCTCTCTTCCGCAGTAAGACGATCCTTATTGATTTTTCTAAATAGACCGCTGATAACACCTAATAAACAAAGAACGGGAAGAGCTCCATAATGAAACATGATGTAGATAAACTGGTTATCAAAGTATTGATAGTTTTCAATTCCTATATAGCTGTAGCCGGCATTAAACCCTTGTCCCCATATCAAACTAACCGGCTGGACTTGCGAGAAGAACGTTTCATATTGACCGGATCTCGTATCTTCATTGATACGGTTAAATAGAGCCCCTGTTACATTAGGCAGCAGATAAATAATGAGGACAAACACGAGTACAACACTGAAAATCGCAAGTACTTTCCGCAATGCTGCCTTCTTTCCAGAGCCATAGGTGGACATGGCATATAGGAGCAACACACACTGAATAACCCAGCTTCTGGAACGAACCATAAACGCACAAATTAACAAACAAATACCTAGCACATATTTAAAGGATCTATGGAAACGATAGTTTTCAGGCATCCCCAGCGCATAACACCAATATGCACTTATTGCGACAGCAAACATTTCTTTGCTAGGGGAGGATATTGTTTCCGTAGATACCCCATATTGCAACATAAAAGAAACACTGCTCCATATAATCAACCCGCACATGATGACGAGGATATATGGCATCATTCTTCTGGCGCTCTCAAAAACACTCTTCTCATAACCAAGTAAATAGAAGAGCGGAACCAGAATAATATTGATCGATACATCACCAAGAAGCATGGCTTGGAAGCTCGCTTCGTAGATGGTAAATAAAGCCCATACAACAAAAACAAGCGTGCTTAAATAGATAAATAAAAGAGCCTTCCCTCTTCGGTGATTACTCCAGATGCAAACAATCAGCAGCAGATAAATGAAACAGATTGCCATGGAAGAGCATAATGTTGTAAGCGTTGAATAATGAAAGGTGTACGTATACGCCATCCAAGCGTCATTTCTTGTCCATGACCCCGTCATTCCTGGAAGAACTAAACCGATCAGCATGAGCACAACAATGCTGGTAAATAGAATGCCTTTCAAATTAATACTCATCTCGTTCTGTTTCATATTAGGAACACCCTTTAACCCCGTTTATTTCATGAATAAACTTATCGATGATGATATCCACTTGATATCCTTCTTTGATCTTTTTCTTTGCCGCTCTTCCTGCATGATTGCAAAATACGGGATTCGTGATGCAGTAATGAATCGCAGAAACTAAATCGCTGACATTGTTGCTTTTAACCAAGATACCGTCTTTCATATGATCAATTAAATCCTTCGGGCCAGTCGGGCAATCCGTCGAAATACAAGGTATCCCGACCGCCATAGCTTCCATTAATGCATTAGGCATCCCTTCATATTTGGACGATAGAACAAACAAATCTGTAGACATCAACGCCTCACCAAGGCTAGCTGCTCTTCCTCTAAACGTTACAGCATCCTCTACGCCCAGTTTGCCCACGAGCGCCTTCAAATTGTGTTCTTCTTCTCCTGCTCCATAAAGGCTCAATCGTATAGATGGATTCGATTGAAGCACGATTGCAAAAGCCTCAATCAGTAAATGTTGGTTCTTCTGGGTGCTTAACCTTCCGAATGTTGCTATTTCTTGAATATGCTCTCTATTCGAATAGTTACAATCAATTAAGTCGTTACTTACCGGATTAGGAATTACGAACGTTTTACGTTTTGCAAATCTCGGGAAGAAACCGGCTTGTTCATCCGTTTGAAGGAATATCCCTGATGCCAATAAGGCAACGATCTTTCCAATCGTTCTCATCGGTTTTGAATCCGGATATACAAACGGATTGTTTCGAACGGTAGCCACGAACGGAATATTCATCAATCTGGACGCGATAAAGAAGTGAATCACTTGATTGGGCAGAAAAGGTATGATGACATCAGGGTCGACTTCAGCGATCTTTCGTCTCATAGCTGAAAGCATTTTAGCAAAATACTTGATTCGGTGCTTGCCCTCAATTTTAGGCAGAAAGTGAATGTTCACTTTATCAGAGATCGGATATTCATCCTTATCTTTTTTATAAAGGATTAAATGAACTTCATATCCACGTTCAGCAATGCCGCTTGCTAATATAGATACAACTTTCTCTGCTCCGCCGTATGAAAGAGCATTCGTTACAAAAAGATACTTTTTAACAGCCATATCTCTGAATCTCCTTAGAACAAGATGTCCAGCAAGCTGCCACTAATTGCTCAGGATGCTTTAGAACGTTAACATAAGCTGATTGTAACGATCCTCCGCCTTCACTCGTTTCAAATCCTCGTCGACCATCATATGAATCAGCTGTTTGAAGCCAACGTGAAGCTCCCATCCTAGCTGTTCCTTCGCCTTCGAGCAATCGCCCAGCAATAGATCGACTTCGGCCGGCCGTACGAAAGCTTCATCAATAACAACATAGTCCTCATAATTAAGTCCCACATAAGAGAATGCCACTTCCAGCAGCTCTTTAACGGTATGCATCTCACCAGTCGAAATCACATAATCATCAGGCTCATCCTGCTGGAGCATCAGCCACATCGCTCTCACGTAATCGCCTGCAAAGCCCCAATCGCGCAGCGAATCGATATTTCCCATTCGAAGCTCGTTCTGCAGACCCAGCTTAATTCTCGCAACGCCATCCGTTACTTTACGTGTAACAAATTCCAAACCACGACGAGGCGATTCATGGTTGAACAGAATGCCTGAGCAAGCGAACATATTGAAGCTCTCCCGATAATTCACAGTAATCCAATGCCCATATACCTTCGCTACACCATATGGGCTGCGCGGATAGAAAGGCGTTGTTTCCTTCTGCGGCGTCTCTACGACTTTGCCGAACATCTCGCTGCTCGATGCTTGATAGAACTTCGCTGTCGGCTTCATGATTCTTACAGCCTCCAGCATATTCGTTACGGATAATGCCGTGACATGACCTGTCAATAAGGGCTGAGGCCAAGAGGCAGCTACGAACGATTGAGCGGCCAAGTTGTAGACCTCATCCGGATCAGAAGCCTTGACCGCTTCAATTAAGGAAGCAAGGTCTGTCAGGTCTCCGGAGATCCATTTGATTCTGTCTTTAATATGGCTGACATTCTCGTAGTTTGGAGTACTTGTTCTTCTTCGCAGTCCATATACCTCGTAACCTTTCTCCAGCAGCAATTCTGCCAGGTAAGATCCATCTTGACCCGTAACACCTGTAATCAGAGCACGTTTCTGCATATATGTTCCTCCGGATATCGATTATTAGTGATTCACTAAATACTGTTGTTGAAAAGCCGCATAGGCTGACTTAATTCCATCCTGAAGCGGAATGCCAGCCTTCCAACCTAGACGATTGATCTTCGTAACATCCACCAATTTTCTTGGCGTCCCATCTGGCTTGGAAGTATTGAAGGCAAGCTCGCCTTGATAACCGACAAGCCGCTGAATAAGCTCCGCCAGTTCCCGAATCGAGATATCTTCTCCCACGCCGACATTCACGATCTCGCTATCCTCGTAATGGTCCATTAAGAAAAGACAAGCTTCTGCCAGATCGTCGGAGTGCAAGAACTCACGCCTTGGCTGCCCTGTTCCCCATATCTCAACCTGAGACGCGCCTGCTAATTTCGCCTCGTGAAATTTCCGGATCAGTGCCGGCAGCACATGCGAAGTATCCAGATCAAAATTATCATTCGGTCCGTACATATTCGTCGGCATGACGGATATAAACTTCGTTCCGTATTGGCGATTATACGATTGGCACATGTTGATTCCGGCAATCTTAGCAATCGCGTAAGGTTCATTCGTAGGCTCAAGCGAACCAGTCAGCAAGTACTCTTCCTTGAGCGGCTGAGGCGCAAACTTAGGATAGATACAAGTGGAACCGAGGAACATCAGCTTCTTGACGCCAGCACGATACGCGGTGTCGATGACGTTCGTTTGGATCAATAGATTATCTCGGATGAAATCCGCCGGATAATCATTGTTCGCCACGATGCCGCCTACTTTAGCCGCAGCCAGGAAGACATAGTCGATCTGATGCTGCTCAAAGAAGTCCTGAACTTGATCAAGCTTCCTTAGGTCGAGCTCTGAGCTGGAACGGTAGATGAGATTGTCATAACCTCTTCTCACCAACTCTCTTAGAATCGCTGAACCTACTAATCCCCGATGACCTGCAACATAGATGCTCGAGCTTTTATCCATTTGCGCACCTCAATCTATATAATCTCCAGTTAGAAGGCATCCTTCGTTCCAAGCAATACCCGGACTGTCTTGAACATAATTTTGACATCGACAAAAACGCTTCGTTGCTCGATGTAAGTGAGATCTAGCTCAACCATCTCGCCGAAGCTCAGCCCATTTCTTCCGCTGATCTGCCATAAACCGGTGCAGCCCGGCATGGCTATAAGTCTCAATTTGTCGTAACTCGTATACTTCTCTACTTCACGCGGAAGCGGCGGTCTAGGTCCGACAATGGACATATTACCGATGATTACGTTCCATAGCTGTGGCAGCTCATCAATACTCGTTTTCCTAATGAACTTCCCTACTCTTGTAATTCTCGGATCTGCTTTCATCTTGAACATTGCACCGTCAATTTCGTTCTGGCTGAGCAGTCCATGAAGCAGCTCTTCCGCATTGGAAACCATGGACCGGAACTTATACATCCGAAACGGCTTCTCGTCCTTGCCAATTCGAACTTGATGAAAAAAAATAGGACCGTGAGGGTCCTCGAGTTTAATCAGTATGGCCACGATAAGGAATAGAGGAGTTAAGCACATTAATCCAAGCGCTGCCAGAACAATATCCAATGCCCGCTTTACCATTAAGTACTGCACCAGACCTCTTGATCCTTCCATCGATTGGATTGAAGTAGAAAGCTTGGCGCCCAGTATGGTATCCCCATCATTTCTCTGTGTGGATAAACTCATTCTTCCTCACCTATCCTACAATTTATATTTCTTTAATTGTTCATGTTCAAGAATTTCTTCAATTGCCGCTAACAGCGGAAGACGCAGATCCTTATTCATCAGCGCAAAATCAAGCATTGTGGTGATGAACCCTAGCTTCTCGCCAACGTCATAGCGTTTCCCGTCGAAGTCGTAGGCATAGACGCCGCTGGCTTCGTTCAGCTTCTGAATGGCATCTGTAAGCTGTATTTCCCCACCTGCTCCAGCCTCTTGTTTCTCCAGATAATCAAAGATGTCAGGCGTCAGAATGTATCTGCCCATAATGGCCAGATTCGAAGGCGCGGTACCTAGCTTAGGCTTCTCCACGAAACGATTGACGGAATAGAGCTTGCCGTTTGCCACTAATGGGTCAACGACTCCGTATCGCTCCGTCTGTTCAATAGAGATAGCTTGAACACCAATAACGGATCGCTGTACCTCCTCGTACTGGGTGATCAGCTGCTTTGTACAAGGTACATCAGCAACGACGATATCGTCCCCTAGGAGAACGGCGAATGGCTCGTCCCCTATAAACTTGCGGGCGCACCAAACGGCATGACCTAGACCCTTTGGTTCCTTCTGCCTGATGTAATGAATATCTACACTGGATGATTTGCGCACTTCTCCGAGCAGCTCTATCTTTCCCTTCTCCATCAGGCTAGATTCCAGCTCAAAAGCAATGTCGAAGTGGTCCTCAATCGCACGTTTTCCCTTACCCGTCACGATAATAATATCTTCAATCCCAGATGCAATGGCTTCTTCAACGATGTATTGAATGGTAGGTTTGTCGACAATGGGAAGCATCTCTTTAGGCATGGCCTTCGTGGCTGGCAAGAAGCGTGTTCCTAAACCGGCGGCTGGAATAATCGCTTTTCTAACCTTCTTCATCATCATTTACACCCCTATTGATCTGATTTATAAGCAGGTAGCTGTTGTTAAAAAAACCAGCTATACCTTTATCCGCACTAAAAACATAGCTCGTTTTTTTAGCTGTAATCACTCCAGCTAGTAGGGGGCATTAAACCCCGCCTCACATCACACCCTTGACGATGAACGTCTAAGGCTGGCGAGCCAGCCCACAGCATGATCGAGTGCCTACTTGTGATAATGGTCCAGTAGACATTACCAAAGGAACGCTTACTTAAGACTCTCTGCTATTCTTCTTCTCGGCATAGTAGTAATATTGCCCTTCTTTCTTAGAACGTTCCTTATTATTGAGAACGACGCCGAGAATGCGGGCTTTCACATGATCCAGGTTCGCTTTCGCTTTCTTGACCATCTCTTTCTTCATCTTGCCGGCATGAACAACAAGAATAACGCCGTCACAGTAAGAAGAAACGATAAGACTGTCAGCGACCGGAAGAACAGGCGGTGTATCGAAGAGAATGACATCGTACATGTCCTTCAGCTCATCTATCACCATTTGCATCCGCTGCGAGCCTAGTATTTCGGAAGGATTAGGTGGAATAGGTCCGGATGTGATTAAGTAGAGATTCTCTACACCCGTCTCTCGAATAACCTCCGTAAGCAGCTGGTGACCCAGAATGGCACTCGTGAGACCCGCACGGTTCGATTGTTGAAAGACATGATGCAAGGAAGGCCTGCGCAGATCGGTATCAATGAGAAGCACTCTCTTGCCTTCTTGGGCATAGGTCACAGCCAAATTCGTAATCGTCGTTGTCTTCCCCTCACCAACGCTTGCAGAAGCAACCATAAGCACTTTCATAGGCTGATCAATCGCGGAGAATTGAATATTCGTACGCAGCGTGCGGTAGGCTTCGGAAACAGGTGACTTTGGATTAACAGCTGTAACTAGAGGGCGCTGTTTATTGTCTAGCTGTGACATATGTGCCTTCACCTACCTTTTTCTCAGATGTCCGCGATCTGCGGGGGTTCAAATCTGATTTGCTGATTTTGGTCACATGGGATAGCACGGGAAGCTCGAGCGATTGCAGAACATCTTCTTCGCTCTTAATCGTGTCATCAAAGTAGTCGAGCAGGAAGACGAAGCCAACGGCTAGCATGAGAGATACGATAAAGCTAAGAACGATATAGAAGATGGGGCTCTTATTGATCGGAGAAGCTTCTGCGCCTACATTCGCTTCTGTCAGAATCGTAACGTTATCGACATGCATAATGGATGGAATTTCTTGCTTGAAGACGGTCGCAACGGCGTTCACGATTTTAGCTGCTCGCGTGTAGGAAGTATCCGTCGCTTGAATGTTCATGACCTGTGAATCACTCGCCGAAGTGACTTGCAGGATGGTGCTAAGCTCTCTTGGCGTTGTTTTTAAATCCGGATATTTACTTGTCACTTTGTCCATGATGGCCGACGAATTAATAATTTCTTTATAGGAATTAATGAGCTTGATATTCGATTGAATAGCATCCCAGTTCATCGTTCGCGTTCCATTCACTTCAACCGATTGACTGACAATCAACTTCGCTGACGCTTTATAGACGGGAGTCGTGTACAGAAAGCTCTTTACCCCGGTTAACCCGCAAGCAACAATGACAAAGACCGTGATGAGGAACAATCTCTTTCTCACCATTTTTAGTAACTCTTTCAGTTCCACGTAAGCTACCTCCAGTTGGCTCTTATTTTGACCAAAACCGTCTTCTGCGCTTAATAACCGGCTCTTCTACCACAATTTCCTCGTTACGCAGCAATCGTGATCCATTCTCTTGATAGCGCTGCACATAGGCTTCACCTAATGCGCTGCGAACCGCTCGATAGGCCTCTTGTAAGGCAAACGGCCTCAACCTGTCATCATGAGCATCCGATGAAACGTAATGTATCATTCCGCTCTTGCATAGATGCAAGGAAAGCTTCTGAACCTTCCTGCCGAAAAAGCCCATTAAGGAGTGCGAAGTCAACTGACATAAAGCGCCTTGTTCAATAAGTGAGCCAAGCTTGGCAGGCGCTTCACTGAACGCCTTGTTGCGTTCGGGATGAGCAATAACCGGAACCAATCCGCGAACCGCGAGCTCAAAGATGAGATCATCCATATAGCTGGGTATGTGATTGGGTGGCAGCTCAAGCAATAAGTAGCGGCTTCCTGCCAGTGTCACAAGCTGGCTCTGCTCGTACTCATCGATCAAATCTGCATGAACTCGAACCTCTTGTCCTTCATAGATGGTTACAGGAACGTCATGCTGCTTGCATACTTCATTCAACCTCCTGGTTGCTTCAAGTACGACGCTTCTTGGTGTATCGTATGCGGCATCCCCATGATGCGGCGTTGCAATGATATGTGTGATTCCCTGATTTACTGCTTGACGCGCCATCTTCAGCGCTTCGTCAGTACTTAAAGCACCATCATCCAAGCCAGGCAATATATGCGAATGTATTTCGACCATATCCCTCACCTAACTTCGAATTTTGTAGCAATTTGTTTAAAAATGATACGAATCGTATCCTTTGATACGTCTAACATTACGATACAAAACGTAACATGTCAATAGTTTTTTCTTTTAAAACCATGAAAAGATGCCGTTTTGTATCAAAGGAACTATGTAAGCGTTTGATATAGATTCCACGAGAATAATGAAACCTTAGTCCGGTTCATACCAGACTAAGGTTCCCTATTATCCCGACCTTTTTTCTACGAATTCCTAGCGACAAATCCGTATACAAGACAAAGTTCAAAGTTACTTACCCAAACGACACTTTGATATTTTTAATGAAGCCAATAATGTCATTTGTGTTCACGCTTCTATTGCTATCCACCCCGATACCAACTGTGAGGTAGATCGTGTAACCCGATTCATTGCTATAGATGAGCGGCATCCATCCAGCGCCGTACATCCACTCTTTGTTATGATTCACGTTTGTTGCTTTTACATATCCGGTTTCATTGATCGTTTGATGTGCGGTGCTATTCTCTCCGGGCGTGAGGAAAATGGATAGTCCCTCAAGCGCTTTCGATTCATAGCTGATGTAAATCTTGGTCTTCCCTAAGACATTGTAGTTCGCTGTAGTAAGAATGATCCTCTGGGTAAAATAATTTGATGTTGTCAAAGATGCCCCCGAAAGCATGGTAAAATTAATTCCCTTGCCGCCTGCAACAGTAACGCCATTAGCATTAGGCCCACTATGCGTGCTGGAAATTGTTGCGTTCGTACCGATTAAAACATTTGCAGGAGTGTAATCAAAATAATCCAAGTTGTTCAACTTAAATACGGAAGTATGGTCATTGACCTGTGAAAGATAGTGTCCTTTGAAGCGCGGGTAGTTGCCAGATACATTGTAGAAATAAGGCGCGTATGTGAAATTATACGTACAGTACGGGCTTTTATCGTCCACAACAATGCCGTACTGGCCGGCCATGTTCCACGGCATACCCTGCTCCACATTCACAAATCGTCCATCGGCAATTATTCCGCTAAACCGGTTAAACGGAGAAGATTTTACGTTGATTTGCCCGAAAACACCTGGAGGCACACTCTCCACGCCGATCTTATTGTTACTGTCGAATACGCAGTCCGTAATCGTGTGTCCGCCGCCGCCTACAATCATAAGACCGTCATAACAGTTCTGCTGAAATTCACAACCCGTCAGCATGACATTTAGTGCATTTTCTATGTGCATGGCCGCGTATGATGTGGTCAAGTCTGTGCCAGCCATAAACACCTTTGTTCCGACAATTCTATAGTTACTGTCGGTGATGCGGATAGCATTCTTTTTGGTCCCACCGATATGACATTGAGAAATACTACTGTCCGAAACGTTAGGCAAATTTATGCCGTACCCGCCAATATTCCACATCCCAATATCATTGATAACGAAGTCCATCGCTCTGCCTGTAAGGTTAATCCCATTTCCGTTGAAATTTACGATGTCGAGTTCATTGAACTTGCTTGAGTACCGGATATAGCTTGGATTGCTTATCACATCTGCGATGCAATCAATCGTATTGACGGTATTGTCAATGTTTCCGTCAATACGCAATTTTTCTATCGTAACACCACCTGTGTCTTTAATTGCAATGACACTTCCCACGGTTTGGGGATGCGCCTTAATGAGGGTAGCCTGACCCGATCCGCTAATAATGCTTCGGGAAGCATTATTGATCGCGATCGTTTTCGTAAGGAATGTCCCTGCCGGGAAATAGGCCGCATTATTGGCATCCAAACAAGCTTGAATTGCCGCCGTATCGTCTGTTACCCCATTACCTACTGCACCATAGTTCTTTACGTTGCCGGCCACGCCGCTGCCAGTAGTCACAATTGATATATTTGCAGAACCGTCGAAGGCCGCCGACCCAGTGACGCTTCCTGTTAAGGAGATCGTGCGGGCTGCAGCTAGCTTTGCTGCTTTATCCACTGTTCCGTCATTATTGGTGTCATAGACGGAGCGCTGCATATCACCCTTAGCGTTCCATGCAGCTTTCTCCGAATCCGTTACGAAGCGGTGAGTAGCGTCTTCCGTTAGCATCGTAGCTGGGTGCGTTGCAGGATGCACATAATTATTCGCTCCGGTTGCAACGCCATCTAATTTGGCTTTATCCGATGCGGCCATTAGCCCTTTCACGTTCGGCGAGGCGGTTGGTATAGCCGCGTTAATCGTGACATTGGCAGATCCGTCAAAGATCGTCGTACCTGTTACATCACCGTTGATCGCAATCGTCCTTGCCGTTTGCAGTTTCTCTGCTTGATCGACTGTGCCGTCATTATCTGCGTCATAAACGGATCGCTGCATGTCACCCTTAGCGTTCCATGCAGCTTTCTCCGGGTCCGTTGCGAAGCGATGCCCTGCGTCTTCCGTTATCATCGTAGCTGGGTGCGTTGCAGGATGCACATAATTATTCGCTCCGGTTGCAACGCTATCTAATTTGGCTTTATCTGATGCTCCCATAAGCCCTTTCACGTTCGGCGAGGCGGTTGGTATAGCCGCGTTAATCGTGACATTGGCAGATCCGTCAAAGATCGTCGTACCTGTTACATCACCGTTGATCGCAATCGTCCTTGCCGTTTGCAGTTTCTCTGCTTGATCGACTGTGCCGTCATTATCTATATCATAAACAGAGTGCTGCATATCACCCTTAGCGCTCCATGCAGCTTTCTCCGAATCCGTTACGAAGCGATGCTGAGCATCGTCAGTAATCATCGTAGCAGGGTGCGTTGCAGGATGTGTATAATTGTTGGCACCCGTTTCCACGCCATCTAACTTTGTTTTATCCGCAGCACTGAATAAACCCTTATCGGTTGGGGTTGCGGTTGGAATGGACGAGGGGATGGATATGTTCGTGGAGCCGTCGAAAGCCGCACTCCCTGTCACATCACCTGTTAACGTGATTGTTCGGGCAACTTGCAGCTTTGCTGCTTTATCAACAATACCGTCATTATTCAGATCATATACCGATTTAAGCATGTCTCCGTCTTCAGTTGGCGGAGCTACATTGTTTGAGAGTCGCAAATATGCAGCATTCTCAGGTGTCCCTGGCGTTCCTGCTGCTACATAGACATTTGAGAATTGTTCCATCGCAACCGTCAACAGATCGACGTCGTTATTCTCTGACATAAGCGGTTGCAGATAGCCTGGAATGTCACCATCCATAAATACATCAAATTGGTTTAACCCTTCGTCCGGAAGTGTGGGTCCCGCATATATTTTCGTTACCCCCATGCGTATCTACCTCCATCATTATATGAAAATGAGTCTATCAACGTATCATATGCGAGATTAGAGATACCTGTGTCTGAGCTGCAAATACAAAAACACCTCCAAGTTGTCCTCATATCTTACGACATGAGGCATTCACTTGAAGGTGTTTTAATTTTTGACCGTTTTTTGTTTAGGACACAATATCTCTCATAATTTCCTCGGTCAATTCTTTGAACAGTGGACCGTTATTGAATTGATGAAAATTGATTTCCTGGCCGTATAAGTTCAATTCAATTAATAGTGGTCTAGCTTCTTGGTCAATAGCAATATCCCAGGATATAAGATCAAAGTAACTGAGCTGTTGGTGCAAGTCGGAAACAAAACCGCGAACTTCATCGTAATTAGGAATTTGGACACCCTCGAAGGGTATCTTCGTAAAGGGATGCTGCGTAAATTTACGTCCAACTTTATCGATCGCGTAGTGATTGAGTTTCCCTTGCTCGTCCACTTTGCAAGACACGCCACCGGAGGCCTGATTATCCACATTGCTTCCGTTATTTCCGAAGCGAATAATCGTCGATAGAATACGTATGGTTCCCTTATATCGCAATGTAATAATACGAAGTGTATTCAGAGATGAGGGATGGATTGCAGCGAGCTCTGAATGCTGTTTGACTCGCTCCTGTATGATAAAGTCTTTCTTGTAGCTTCGTTCGATCTCCAAGAAATCGATCGGTTTATTTGAGAGGTAAAATTGGCCGGCTTTGTAAGTCAGAAGACTGACATCCCTGCCTCCTCCACTATCTATACTTGGCTTGATGACCCAGTCTCCATCGGCCTTGGTAAGAAATTGCTTCATGTCTTCCCGATCGATTATTCGGCCATTGTCATCATAATAGATCGAATTTTTATTTTTCAGGATCGTTTTTGGAGCATGGAAATCTGTCAAAAATGTAGAGTAGCTGTTCTTATCCACATAGGCTTGGGCGAGATCCGTACGATTGAGCTTAGGTTCAACGACAGCGTAGTAGATATCCTCGGGAATATACTTTTCATCCAAGATGCCGTTTACCGAACTGTATGCGTAATGCCATTTCTTGCTCACTTTTAAACCAAGCTTTTGTCCCCAGAACGAATCAATTTGATTTGAAAAGTGTTGTGGTGGTTGCTTCTCAGTAAGGTCGGGATTACTTCGAATCAGATATTCGATTTTACGTCGGTAAAAAGTAGTGGTCCGCCATTTCTGCAATTTCTTTCTTCCTATTTTCAATCCACGAATCAGTTGACTTTTCAATTCCTCTTCCCTCCGCATCGAGAACGTTCAATAGTAAGTAAAGTTGATATAATTTCATTTTATTACAGCACCCAAATATTGTTAATAGACATCTTCTATCGAAATTTGACTGCTTTTGCCGAAACCATTTCATTTATAGGGTAATTTACCGAAAAAAAGTCCGCACTCGTTAAGTATTAACTTTTAGCGGGATTGTTGACGGATTCTTTGGACGATTCATATCTATACCTATTCCAATGCGTCCTATAATATAGCTTCCCCATGGGAACCGATTAAGAAGGGATACTACACCTATTGAACCCAACAAAACGATAGCAAAGATAATGATTGAGCCAATTATGCTGTTGTGAAAAGAAATAAAATAATCACATACTGAAAGCACCAATGGATGGACTAAATAGATGCCAAAGGAACACTGGCTTATTTTTACGATAAAAGATGGTACTGCTTTTAATCTAGATGCTATGATAAGCAGCAGGAACACTGTACTTATTGTGAAAAAAATGATATCAAAGCGCTTGGAGGTTATAACAGGAATAATATCCTGCTCCAACAGATAGATCGAAGCTATGCCTGACAGAAGGACTGACGCGTAGATGTAATATCGATATTGAACCAACCTTTTTAGATAAGTGTTGTAGTTTCTGCCCAAATAATAAGCTACCACGAAATAGAAAACCCACGCAAAAAACGGCATCTTGTAGAAACTACCCCAAATAAATTCCGCTATTGAATGATCAGGAGCACTTACTAAGTTAAAGAAAGCAAGATAAACCAGGTTTACCAAGCCGGCTATAATCAATATCCACAGTGGGCGGAAACGATTGAAAACATGTCGAACGAAGAACATATGCAGAAGATAAAATTGAAAAATAATAAGGACGAAATAGGCTGGAGTTACACCAAGAAATAAGCTAGAGATAAATTGAGTTACTTTAGGCTCTCCATCGGAGGTAAACAGGCTCTGGAAGTAATAAATAGTGACAAAACATAAATACGGTACTAGGATATAACGTAGTCTTTTTTTCAAAAATCCTTTAGGAGTATGCAAAGGATATGCATTTGCTAGGACAATTTCGGAAATAAGGATAAAAGCAGGTGTACCAAATGTAAGAAGCAACCTTAATGCACCGACCCAACCATCATCACTGCCGTATACTTGAGAAAAGGAGTGTAGGAATACGATGCTTAAACACGCGACCGCACGAAGTAGAAACACTTCTTTTATTGTAGCCTTTCCCATTACTTCACATCCCCTCCAAACACTTTTATCCGATTAGCCCTGCTCATGACTCCACATCCCCCTCCATATTCTACTTACAATACTTTTGTATACGAATTGTATCAAACCGATGGAATGATGTAAATGGTATGAGAGAATAATTAACATAAAGAAAATGTGAAAAATCAGATAAACTCCCGATTTTTGCGGATTTACAAGTCTTTTAAAATTTAATTGACGAGACACTAATCGTGTCATAGAATAGCGTTAGATACATTTTGTATCAAAAAATAATTTAGTGGAGGTTGTTCCTACATGGTCAGATCGTCAGCAAGAAGTCTTCGCAAGGTCTCATTCTTGTTTCTCGTTTTCTGCACGGCCTTTTCACTGCTGCTGCCGTTTCAGGCTTCAGCAAAGGTAGTCAAACCTGGAAAGCTATCGTTTAAACAAGACCATCTCAGTGTTAAGGAGAATGACGGGAAGATTAAAATTACCGTCCGCCGTATCTCCGGCAGTGACGGCGTAGTTAGTGTGGATTACTGCAATTGCAGCTATACAGCTGCTGCCGGAATCGACTTCACTCATGTATCCGGTACGCTCGTATTCCGCAATGGCGAAACCGAGAAATCCTTCTATGTTCCAATCATCGACGACAAAATTAAAGAATCCAAAGAAGCTTTCCTGATTCAACTGAAAAACCCAACTGGTGGCGCAACGTTGGATCCACATTCTTCAAACTATGTAGACATTATCGATAACGATCGATAGAGATTAACGCTTTGCTGCAGAGACGGCTCTGTTCCATTCATTTGGGCTGAGCCGTCCACCCACTAACTCCCTTGAATGGGGAAGGAGATTCATATGTTTAGGAACCATTTTATCGTGTTACTCTCATTATTGCTTGCCTTGACTACTGGGACAGTGGCGTCTGCAGCAAGTAACAGCAGTACCGTGAGCAGTAAACCTTCAGTCATTTTGTCAATTGATGAAGAGCTCAGTACAGGCGAATTCACGTTGAAGCTGTCCTCACCCATTACACTCAAACAACTTGAGGCAAACTTTTCGATACCGAATAAGACAATCACCTGGTATACCGAGTATTATGGAGGCACTAACAAGTACTTCTATGGCGTAATGAAGAACGTAGCCAGAGGTTCGAGTTATAAGGTGAAATTGGGGAAGTTACTTGTTCTCGGTAAAACAACCGATGCAAACTTGTTATGGAGCAAAGATTACATCTTTGGGGAATTGGGCTTCTACCCGGAGGTTGGGAAATTCGAAATAACGACAACCACGAAAGTCACCGCTGATCAATTGAAGAACCACATTAAAGCGAACGGCGTATCCGTAATGGTTGGGCCTGCTCCTGAAAATGACGGAATGAATTGGATTCTAACCATTCCGGAAGCAAAAGCGTATGTGAACTATACGATCAGCTTCACAAAGCCGGTTGTTCTATCAGGCACCAAATATATGTGGACATCACCCCCTTCCGATACAACCGAAAATTCGGAAGTCGCATCACCTTAATAACTTACGATGCAAATACGTGGGGGATATGGGAGTTACACCACCAATCAGGAGGAGTGATATTTCCATGAATCAAAGTAACGAAATCCGCATGGAGAAGCTGCGAATTGAGATTAACGGTGAACTATCGGAACTTGATGCCCAAACAATCAAGGTAACGATGTGGACGATGGAGCGGCTGCTCGAAAAAGGCACGATTAATTACGAGCAATATGAAGCAGAAATGCACTCCTATCTCAGATATTTACGCTTTAGATATTTGACTGTCAGTGAGCGAACTGACCTTCAATTTAATTTGATACCTAAACTCGTTCATCGCATGCATTAAGCCTCTCCTCCTTGCTTATTTCTCTATCACTTCTCTCGCTCCCCCTACAAATACAATGTTCCACAAACGCCAAGCAGGCCCAGTACATATGTACGGGCCTCTTACGCATGCAAGATGCAGATCATCCAACCCCCTTACAAGAGAATAAGCCACCATAGCGGTGGCTTATCACGACAATATTGAACTATTTTCCAGTCGTAATCGTAGCTACTTTTTTATCGTTATCCCAGTTCACAGAAGCGCCAGCGGCTTCACTTATAAATCTGAGATTCACATAAAACATGCTTGCTGGTGTAATGAATGGCGTTTGAGTCAGCTTGAATTCCTTGTTATTAACAGTGGCTTTAAAACTACCGTTAGTCAAATTGATGGTTAAATTCTCTTTTGATGCTTTAACCGATTTGTCCTTATTGTTCCATTCCACCTTCATATTCAACGACTCGAAGATGGGGCGAAAAGGAACCATAATATTGCCGTTAATGATCACTGGTTTGGCTTCGAAACTAAGCGCTTTATTGTTTACGATAACTGCGCTGATTCGACTGCCGATAGACCCGTTATACGAGCTGTTTTGCAGACTATATCCAAGCGTCGTATCCGATTGCAAGCCTGCGAACGAACCGAGATTCTGATCGGTTGGATTCATGCCGATGCCGACTTTACCAATCGGTGTTCTACCGCCAGTATAATAGTTGGTATTCGCGAATCGAACGCTTGGCATCCAGCCGGCCGGATCCAGTATCGAGAGCGCCAGTGTATAGGTACCCTTCGGCACAGACTTTGGAATCGCAAACGTTCCGTTGACCAGATTAACAGCCGGAGCATCATTGTATGCACGTGTTGTCTTGTTCCATTCTGTCCCGGGCAGCCAGGTTCGAATATCATCCGAGAACAATCCTTTCCAAGCAACTGTTCCATCACTCTTCAGCAGACTCGCTTCCACCGGCCAATTATAATAGAATGGCGATGAACCTTTGTTCGTCACTTGGAAGGATACGTTCATCGCTCCGCCGGGCGAAACATTGCCCGTAAACGTTGCCTGACTGATCACATATCGATAACCAAGCACCTTCTGCATAGCAGCTGCCCCGGCTTCAACAGCGGGATTGTTTGCTTTATAGTCGGCAATCCACCCTAAGCTCGAGGTGTGGGTGTCCATAATCCAATCAATGACATAGTTCGTATTGGACGTACTGCTGAGTGTTCCATTCGGACTTCCGCCCAACTTGGATTGATTGCCCCAATTATAGGCAACTTCACCGCTGTTGATTTGCGTCCTCCAACTATCACGTGAAATCTCCCCATTCCCACTAAAAGCATCATCTGGTAGCGCGAATGAGTCCCACTGAATACCGAAATCATAATCTTCGAACGTCTCTGGATAACGCACGAGAATTTTTTTGTTATGGAACGCTGCTGTATACGCGTCACCAAGCGCCGTCTGAAAACTGAGTGGGATCCTACTGCCCCTGTCAGAAAACTTATAGGGATAAATATGGTGCTCGCCCCAGTTGCCGTACAATCCGAGTTCTACAAAAGCAACACGAGGATCATTGTCCCAAGCCTGCCCAAGCTTGCCGATGAACGCCACAAGCCGGGATTTCAAGTCCTCTGACAGCCATTGATTGACTGGATCTCCATGCTCGACTCCATTCGGCCAGAACTCTCCAGCACCAGGGTACAAAATAACGACTCGAGGAACGACCTTAATATTCTTCTTCTCAATGCCCGCCCAAGCCTTATTGCTCCAATCGATAATCTTCTGAACGGAGTCCTGTGCGTTATACTCCAGATCGGTGTACTTGATATAATGTTTATAAATATCTGCATATTCCCGCTTCGGGAAAGAGGTATCGTTAACGTTGCGTGACGGTCTGAAGCCCATAATCGGATTTTTGAAAGCTTCCTGTGTTTCGGTCAATTGGGTCGTGATGGTATCAACTGCCCCATCTACATGCTCGTAGAAGCTCGTTCCCCTCTCGTACCAGATCATTGTAAGCAGTGCTGCCGTGCAGAGAAGCAGTCTTAGACTTCGTTTCTTCATCATGCCCCTCCTTCAAATAATAGACTCCAATTCTCTCTCTCGTTCATACGAAATCAAGCGCCAAAAGTGCCGTAAATCAATCAATCCAACCCCTGTTTAGAAAAGAAAAAGCAAGCCGGCAACAGAAGCCTTCTTGCTTGATTAACGCTCTAGGTGCGTGATTGCACAACGAGATTTGAAATGATCATTGATGCTCCCGACTCACACACAGAACCATTTGATCTCAAATATTATAATGGTTTCGGACAAGAATGTCAATATGAGGACTAAGAGTATGATAATGAACGCTCTTCCAAATATTAGTAATTTATGATCATTTACTAGCTTAGACACAATAAAAAAAAGAGGCTTCCACAAGTTTAATAAACTCATGAAAAACCTCTCTCGCTTCAAGTCTCTAAACATCGCTCCGCGCCGGCCCATCCTCACCCTTGCTGCTTTGCAGGTCCCTACTCCGCACTTCCCTGTTCGGGAATTGATCAAACGGCTGCGATGGCAATGTTTGGTACCAATATGCCACCGCGCAGTAGTCGTCACTCAGTTCGAAGTACCGATGGTCATCTTCCTCAGAAGCACCAGCAGCACGGTAATGAACGAGGCGGTCACCGAAATATTGCTCGGCTTTATCGAGAGGACCGTAACCGATCTGCTGTACCGTTACCTTAAGGCTGCTCTGGAAGTAGATTGGATCTCGCACATGGAAACGGTAGATTGAATACAGCCCGTTCTCTCCATCCACGAGCGGAGCGCCCTGGTAAGGCGTCAGCACCTCTTCCAATCCCCAGGCAGAGCCCATATAATCCTCAGCGCCTGTACCGCATATCGTGGGATAGTCGGAATCGCCATCCATATAAAACTTCACTTCGCCCTCGCCCCACCAGCAATCCCGGTAGATACTTCGCACCCCGAGGGTCGTGCCGAGGTATACGCCTTGGCCCTTGATATTGTCGGCGATAACGAAATCCTCGTGCATTGGACACGGATTGCTGCGCCGAAAGCTTGCATGGAAGTAACCTGCTTGCTCGTCTAGCTCGTCGCCGATCGTCGCATCAATCTGGTAGAACAGCATCGCGACATCAGTACTAGAATCGTTCTCGATTGTAATGACCGCCTTCTTCTGAAACGGCATCGGAATCCAGCAGTTAAAGCCTTTGCCAGCTTGCATGGAAACACAGTCCGACTGCATCATGCGCTGCCGTCCATGAGCGACGCCGAAGAAGTCGCCGATTGGCGCTTCTACGCTTGGATACTCCTGCCCATCCCAGTACATGCGTAGAATAACATTCCGCATGTGATCGAAATTGCCAGGCGGCAGCGTCATCCAGATATGCCTGACGACACCAGGTCCCTCGCAATTCAGCAATTCTATCGTCTGCCCCTGCTTGAACCCCTCGATGCAAGGCGCCCCTTTGCGTCCATTGTTCGCTTGACCGCCGCTTCCCGCTGCCCCTGACCTGTTCTCTGCCGTAAACGCTCTGCTGCTCGATTTCTTCAACTGATACATCACATCCACCATCCTCCCTATTAAAGCGCTTCAACGCTATCATAATAGATTCTGGGGATTGTTGGTACTGGGATCATTGTCATCTTACCGGAGGAAATTTGTTTAGATCTGAGTCCGCCTTCACCACCAGATGCGGGTACTGTACAGTCTTCGCCTTGGAGATCGGCACAGAGATTTCGCCCGCTCCCTTGAAATAAACGTCATTGCCGTATGGTCCCGCTTCTATCCGGTCGATAAGCCGCACATTCACTAAGCAAGACGGATGGAACCGATCGAAGCCAAGCGATGACAGCGCATCCTTATAGCCCGTAACGTTACCAAGCTGCAAGTATGTTCCATCCTTCGTAACGAACATCGGAATACCCGCCCTATAGCCCGAGGTTCCATTTAGCCGCGGCGTTACTCCCATATACAAAACCTCTGTTGTAATGTTCAAGCTTCTGCATATGACGCGATCATTCTGAGGCTCCATCTTCACGCAGTAGACATAGATCGGCGACCGGCTATCGCTTGGGCATCCGTCATGAGTTAATATGTATATTCACCTCCACAAGCTAACAACGTTACCAATCCCACTTAGTATATATTCACATTTCGCGATTGTAAACTTATTATAATCACATTACGAGATTGACCAAAAACTCGTCCTTCTGTTGTAAGATATAATATCAGTTGATTAGCGCTTAGCTGATGGAGGTGCTACTGTTGCTTACATTCGGAGAACGACTCGCCTATTTGAGGTACAGAAAAGATATGTCCCAAGAGGAGTTTGCGAAACGCCTTAACATTGGGAAAAGCACCTTAGGCATGTATGAGACGAATAAACGTGAACCCGGCCATGAGATGACGGCCCAGATCGCCGCTTTCTTCGAGGTGAGCGTGGATTGGTTAACGACAGGCAAGGAGTTTAAGCATAGACCCATGTCGGCCACGCAAGAAGAACTGATTATTAAAGATCTCGTATCACGCTACAAGATTAATCTGTCCAACCAGCACACGAGAGAGAAGCTGGAGAAGATTATTCAGCTTGTTTTTGACGACTTGCCATAAGGAGCGCCTGAATGAGCTGAATGAACTCTTCGCTCGACACATCGCGCAATTCAGGGATTTCCTTCATTAATTCTTCAACGGCTTTGCGAAGCTCATCCATCTCTCACTCGTCCCCTATCCGTAATCGACTATCTATTACCAGTATAAGAATGAAGAACGAGATTTGATATACCGTTTTAAATCCGTGGAAAATGCTTGACAAACAAACAGAAGACTGGATCCTCGTTACGAGGAACCAGTCTTTTTCTCTATCCGCCAGCTAGATTCTCGCCAGCACAATCTCCCGCATGACAGCTTTGTCCAGCTGAACCGGACTCTGCTTATTATCTGACGCGGCAAGAATCGCATCCAGATTGTCCGCATTGACGCCATAGGCGCCAAGCCTTGGAATGTGCAGCGACTCCGTCCACGCCTCTAACGTCTCAACTAACCGCATTCGGCAGCCCTCCGCATCTTCCTTCGGATGACCGGTTAGCAGTGCGCCGACAGCAGCATACTTCTCCAAAGCCAATGCTGCCGCCGTCGCATCTTTTTCCCCATCAACCTTGCTGAGCTGCTCCAAGTTCCGCTTCGTCACTTCCGCCAGCAGCGTTCCGCAGATAACGCCATGCGGAATCGGAAATTGCCCGCCGAGCGGCGCTGCAAATCCGTGAACCAGCCCAAGTCCCGCATGCGCCAGCGTAATGCCTGACATCATGGAGGCGTAAGCCATCCGCTCGTGCAGCTCCACATTCTCGGCAGCGTCGGTACAGATCGGCAGCAAGCTACTCACGGCTGCCTCAATGCCGGATAAAGCGAGTGCATCTGTCATCGGTGAGGCCTTGGTCGATACGTACGACTCGATCAATTGTGTTAGCGCATCGAGACCGCTCGCAGCCTTCACCGATGTTGGACAGCTCATCGTAATGCTGCCATCTACGATAGCGACGTCAGGAATGAACCGGTCATGCCGCAAGGAGCGCTTGAACCCGCCTTTGATGGAGATCACAGCATTCTTCGTCATTTCGCTTCCGGTTCCGGACGTTGTCGGGACAGCAACGAAGAAGATTTTGCTCCCGTTATGCGCTCGGAACGCGGCTTGCCCTTCCAAATAATGCAGCACCGTATCGCCAGGCTCCGTCGTCAGCATTGCGGATACCGCTTTGCCCGCGTCCATCGCACTCCCGCCGCCAATAGCGATGACCGCATCAACCTTGGCATCGCTCCGGTAGCGGTCTACTACATCATCCACCCACTCCACCGTAGGCTCGTGGCGGATATGAGCAATATCATAGGCGATGCTTGCGGCAGCAAGCGCATCAACGACTCGCTTCCACTGCTCCGCGCTTGCCTGTTGGAAGCCGCCCATCACAAACAGAACGCGACTCGCTCCCTCTGGCAGCACCTGGATCAGCTTATGAAGCATACCGCTGCCGAATAAGATATGAGGCGTTCCGGTAAATGCAAAAGGTGCCGATTGCCAATTTACCGCCATTGCGAAGCCTCCGCAGGCGCGATGACCCTGTGCGGCGTACCTTCGCGCGGCTTCGCCATCCAAGGCGCCACCGTATCCCGCCATTTCAAGTAATGGCTCGTTTCCTTATGCTTCGCTGCCGCTTCCTCCGACTCATACGCCTCATAGAACGTGAACACGGACGGATCATCACGATGCTGCAAAATATCAAACCGCAGATTCCCGTCCTCTTGCACGGAACCAAGGTGGTTATCCAGCGTTGCAGCGATGAACTCTTCGATGTGCTCCGGCTTCACGAATACTTTTACAGTGGTTACGATCATTTGCGACAACTCCTCTCACCTAAGATTAGTTATAATTCCAGACACAATCCTCCGGCCGCCCATGAGGCAGGAAGCCTCTAAACCATGTCGTATGCAGCTGATGCATATCCGTCCGATCGAGGTAATCAATCCGGCAGCAGAGCTTCGGTACGATCCACTGTATCCCGGTTTGCCGATCCTTCTGCGTGTGGAGCTGCTCCGCAACAGCGAGGAATGCCTGCCTATCCTCGTGGCCGATCCCTTCTTCCACAGTGCCAACAGGCTTATTCTTCATCGTGCGAAAATGCAGCCCAATCACAAGCGCGAACGGCTCCGTCCGGTACCCGACAATAACTGCATCAATTGTCCGAACATGCTTAATCGACAGCCAATCCGCTGATCGACGATCCAGCCGATAGATCGAATCCCGCCGCTTCGCGACAATCCCTTCCATGCCTTTCTCCTTGGTCAGGGCGAACAGTGCTGCGCCTTGCCCTTCTATATATAGCGTCTTCGTAAGCACAGGCGAATCCGCAATGAGGCTGGCCAACCGTTCCTTCCTCTGCATGAGCGGCTCATCTATATGCGACTGTTCTCCCGAATACAACACGTCGAAGGCAACAAAGGTCGCCGGATGCGACTTCGCCGCTTGTGCAATTGTTGTCGCCTTGCCAAGCCGCCCGCGATGATTGAAGTCGTCAAATATAGGCCGTCCATCTCGCAAGCAGATGCCCTCACAGTCCAGAATCACCGTGTCCGCTTTGATTGCATAGGCCGCATCCAGCAACTCCGGGAACTTGGCCGTGACGACATGCCCGTATCGCGTATAAGCTTCTACACGCTCACGCTGCTTATGGATAAGAAGACGACCGCCGTCATATTGCGGCTCGAAGATGAATCTATCATCGTCGAACGCTTCCATGCCCCTGCTTGCAAGCATAGGCTTCAATGGTGTAAAGAGCAGCATCCAGCATCCCTCCCTATCACCATTGTCGCCGCAATGCATTAATTCGATTCGCGTTCGATCACGTATCCGTTACGCGTAATATGATCCTCGAAGATACGCTGAATGTTCGGGAATTCCTCCCGGTTCAGCCAAGTCTCCGCATCCCATACATCCGAAGTTTTGAGCGCCCGAGGACAATGGATGAAGCATTCTTCCACCGTAACCTTGACGATTAGATTCGGCTTCCGGCCATTTAACGTCATGCCTTCCAGCAGCGACTCGTTGAGGATCATTTGGGCACGGCCATTAATGCGAAGCACCTCATTCATCCCAGGCAAAATGCAAATCATGCCAAGCCGTGGATTGGACAGCAAGTTGATCATCGAATCGACTCTTCTGTTTCCCATCCTTTCAGGGAATGCCAGCGTATGATCATCCAGCACCTGCACGAAGCCCGGTCCGTCGCCGCGAGGCGATACGTCGCATTGTCCTTCTTCATTGGCGGTCGCCAGGAAGAACAGCGGGCACTTCGCCAAGTAGCCCCGAACATGATCGTCGATATGGTCAATACTCTTCTTCACAACAGCCTCATGCGGAACGCCAACCAGCTCTCTCAGCCGTTCAACAGTATCAATAATTTGGTCTTCTTCCGGATTATATTTCATCGTCATAATATTCCTTTCTTTTCTTGAGATAGAGATGCTTTCATCCTAACCTTTGATGGGAGGAATGACAAGATTAAGCTCGATGAGAATGGCCTGATCTGACGAAGATTAGAAATGTAAAACCAGCTGCTACCACAAGGAACAACATTCCCCCTGTTAAACCTAATGTTCGTGGTGATACAACTTCGAGCAGGAACCCTGCTGCAAACATAGAGATCCCCATTATCGTATTTTGAAGCGTCGCCAATATGCCGAAGAATTGACCTTGCACGTGTAAGGGAACTTCATTCATAAGAATCGTTCTTTTGCACGCGTTCCCGATTGCTCCGCAGCTTGCAGTGAGAGTCAGGAGTATGGCAGCCATTACAAAAGAGGCCGATTGGCTAATGATTATGTTCATCGTCCCTTCTATTATGAGAAGAACAACGACAGTAACCCTCATATGCTTTGCAAATCTCCCAAGCAGCGCCGAACCCAATACAAGTCCGCATCCTAATGCGCCATAAGAGATGCCGATTCCGATATCCCCCATCTTAAACTCCTCTACAGCATATACACTAATAAGAATGTTAAAGATGCCATCCCCAACAGGAGTGAGAAGAAAAACGAGAAGCATGCCGCGAATAAAGGGAGACTCCGGTATTAATTTGCGATACTCATTCATTCTTCTAAAGCGGCTTTTTTCAATCTTAGATAGGATGATAGCAGTGGATTTACTCTGCCTTGGAATTATAACTTGGCGCAGAATAACAGCTGAAAACAGAAACGACAGCGCGTTTAGAACAAACGATGCATGAACCCCAATCGTTGCAGACACAACACTTCCAGTAACAGATCCGCCAATTAACACAATCCCCAGCATGGCCTGCTCGAGACCATTTACCGATAATAAATTTTCCTTCTGGACGATCTGGGGAATCGAAGACATTCTTGCTGGAGCGTATAAGGCCTCGCCCGCTGATAGAAGAAACGAGCTTACATAGATAATCCAAACGTCAGAAGAGTCTCTTATTAATAAAGGTATTAGAGCAAAACCAATTCGAGCTGCATCGGTGATTATCATGACGTTCCTCTTTGAGAACCGGTCGGCGATGATTCCTCCCAGAGGACCGAATATCAAATAAGGAATCAATCTCACTGCAAAGGTAATCCCAACCGCCAAGCCGGAGCCGGTAAGCGATAATAACAAACTGAGTATGGCAACTTGGCTGAATCGGTCCCCAATCCCATTAATAAGACCCGACCAGAACAAGCGGCTATACTGTCTTTCCTGACTTAACACACGGATATGATTCATGTCACACCCCACTAATTAGATAGTTGTCTAATCCGATAAACAAAAAATAAATCTAATTAAATAAATATCTAATTAGATTCTTGTTGAATTAGATGATACTGGATTATGGCAGCATTGTCAAAAAGAAAAAGCCTCCCACAAGTTCGATTGAACTCATGAGAAGCTTTGCTCTCTATGAAACGTCTACTTATAATCGCAACCGCAATTCCTGCCCCGCAGAGCGAAGCTCAATCCGCCCCGCACCATTGCTATCGCTGCTTCGATCAGCCTGCTGTACGCCGGTCAGCCCAAGCTTATACGGATGTCCATTGAACACATACCCGATCGTTTCCGGCTCCAGACGGATCTCCGGCAAGTCCTCTACATCTCCCCATTCCAACAGGAGGCCCCAGTTCGGCATGTCAGTGGAGATGATAATCTCCTGATCCGCGCAGCGAATGCGCAGCTCATGCTCGCCTTCCAAGCGTACAAGAATCGTAAGCTCGCCTTGCACCGTTTCATCCGTTTCGAGCGATTGCACGTTTACCGGAACCGCATTTCCTTCGCTGTCATAGATAACAGGACGAAGTCCGGCAGACGTCTGGTCGTTGCTCCAACGGGCACTGTCTACAACAGGAAGCGTATCGTAATGAGCATTCTTGTCCGGGCATGTAGCGTCCAGGTACCGCTCCGCATACTGCTCGTCAAACCGGTGTATATCACGGATCCAGAGCTCGCCATCATTATTCAGCAGGTTAAGCCTGTAATTCCGGTTGTTATACCATACCGATTGACGGCCTTCACCCCGCCAGTCTGTCAATGCGCTGATGGAAGCAGCCGGCGTGACGGGATATTGGCGTCTGAACCAGCGACCTGATTCCGCGAGCGTTTCTACCTTCAGCACGCCCTCCGCTTGTTTAACGGCAAGCAAGTCGACCTGATCGATCAGACCGTCCTTCATCGCCGCCCAGCCGAAGGAGTTCTCTTGACCGACCTGCGTATAGCCGAACGAGACCTGCTCCTTGCGGAAATTAACGTCATAGAACCATCTTACCCACTCCGGAATGCCGCCTCCGCCTTCTTTGCCCGAATAGACAGGCTCCAAGGTAATAACGGCTTGGCCGTTACCGCCAAGCTTGGCGTCATATTGGTAGATCGGATCGCTTCCCAGCATGCGGAACACGGGAACCGGAATTTGATTGGCCTCCGTCTGCGCAGGCATGAATCCGTTCAAGCGGCTCGGATAGTAGGCTTGATTCCAATAACCGCCCCAGAGCGTGTAGCCATCGGTTCCCCATTGATCCTTGCAGTTACAAGAAGCTACGATCTGATAGCGGTCCGACAGATAACCGAGCAGGTGCGCATCCATAAACCACGATCCAACGGATTGGGGATAATGGCCGAACTTCGCGCGGAAATCCTCCATGAGCACGTCTGCGAGTCGCTCCCGCTCCTCCGGCGTGTATCCGACGGAGAAAGCAATATGCGAGTGCCAATCCCAAGGGAATCGGCCGCGCCAAGGGATGCCGGCCTTCTCCGTAAGCGGCTGCACGATTTCAAACCATGCGCCGATTTCTTGCCCGGCATCTGCCTCGTTCACCAGCAGGTCCGTAAAAGCCGGGTCGATCAGCGCATCGTATTGGAGCAGCCATGTCGCCCGAAGACCGTGCTTCTGCACAAGAGCGAGCTGCTCTCTCACCGGTTCGACGAGATCCACCGCTTCCCGGGGCTCTACGCCCCGGATGAAGTTAATAATATTGACATGATTCGGATAAGCTGGCGATAAGTTACTCAAGGTTTCACGCTCCAATTGTATTATTCACCGACGATGACAGGCTTGTCGTTATATACGTTACGATCCAGAGCTCGCTTGACCGTAATCGTGATTTTGCCTGCCGGCGTCTCGCTGTATGCTTTGTACTCTTTGTTGAACTCCGCAATCGTATCTTCATCATGACCGCGTACCTTCATCTCGTTCTGGAACTGATTGTAGACCTTCTCGAATTCCTGATCGTTCTTGGCAAGCAGCAGCTTCGCGTAATATTGCAGGCGGATATCGCTCTGTACCGGGTTGTATTTCTCCACTGCTCCGCCGATGATCGGCTTAATGCGGCTCGACTTCGGAATCAGCCCGAATGTGCCTTGCTCGTGATTGATTTCTTCCGCTTTGTACAGCATCGCGTTATACGACGGCCATGGCGATTCCATCGTTTTGATATGCGTGTTGCCGACGCTTGCAAGGTTCTTCCACCACCAGAAGCCGTTCTCCGTGACGCTCGTCATGCCGCCGTTATCGCCGCCCCAGAACTTCGGACCTCTGAAGACGTCATCGTTGACGACTACCGCGCCGTTCTCCATTTTGTACGCTCCCATGCTCTCCGGACCGTATTCCATGAGGATGAACGCTTCCTGCGTTTGCATCCAGTCCAGCCCTTTCATGAGCGCATCCGGATTGTCAATCTTCGCGCTGACGCCCGTGCCGGAGCCTCCAAACGGATTAAAGGATGCGTATTGCGCCAACTTCACACCTGGATTGGTTGGCAGCTTCGTCGGCGAGAACCAGCCTTCAGGCAGCCCTTTCTCTGCCAACGCTTTGTACGAGATCGATTCTGGAAGCTTGTTCGCCTTGATCAGCGACTGGTTCGGATTATCCCAGCCATCGAACAGCATCGCGCCGAAGCGCAGGTTGTTCACTTTCTCCATGAACAAGTCTTTCTTCTGGAAGCTCGTTTCCGGATCTAGCAGCCCGTTCAGCTGGAGATGATTCAACCACTCGAACGCTTGCTTGAAGCCTGGCAGCTTGTAATCCGGAACGACGGAGCCGTCCGCTTGTTCATTCCAGCCATAGCCCGTGCTTTGCACGCCGAACATGGACATAACCACTTGAAGCCCGGCAAAGTTCTCGCCGCCGAGTGACAATGGGATCATTTTGCGACCTTGCGAGTCCTTAAAGTCCTTGATCGCGTTCAAATATTTCTCGAATCCTTCGATCGTCTGCAGATCTTCGGTCTTCATGCCCGCTTTCTTCAGAATGGACTCCTGAATCCAGAGTCCCTGCGCGTTGCCCTGCCATGCGGAAGGCTCGTCTACCACTGGCTCGTAGCCCGACGGCACGAAGTAGATATGCCCATCGGCAGCGCGCCAGTTATCGATAATGCGCTTGTCGATCTTCGCTAGATTCGGATAACCCGCTGCATCATCGAAGTACTTGTCGAGCGGAAGCAGCTTCTTCTCCGAAACAAGACGCGACCAAATGAGACTGTCAGAAGGCAAAATAATCGCATCCGGGAAATCTCCGCCAACCAGCTTCAGATTGATTTGCTGCGTGACGTCACCGCCGTTGCCGATCTCCACTTTATCCCAGTGAACGCCGGACTTCTCCATCACTTCTTTGGTGATCGGTCCGTCCAAATTAACAGGTGTCGTTTGTGTCGGAGCATACAGCGTGTAATGTGTTTCTTTCGCTGTGCCGGTAGACGAACCCTGCTTATTGCCTTCAGCCGTATTCGAATTATTCCCATTCGTTCCGCAACCCGTGGTTAATGCTGCTAGCATTGTCACTGCCGCGACCGAAATCATACTCTTCTTCCATCTGTTATTCATACCCTGATTTCCCCCTCATAATAGCCTGCTGGTAATCATGCGTGGAACACATCTATATCATCAAACGAACGAAAGAAGCAGAGATTCGTAAAGGCTGGCCCGGCAGGATCCATGCCGCGGCCGGTGCTCTCGCAATACCTTCGTTCCTTTGTCGCTCAGCTCGGATGGACGCTAACGCTACTCTTTGACGGAGCCGATTAGAACGCCTTTGACGAAGAATCGCTGAACGAACGGATATACAAACAGAATCGGCAGGATCGTAATGACGATCGTTGCCATGCGAACCGACTTGGACGTAATAGCGTCCGGGTTATATAAGCTGACCGAATGTGCGCTGGTCATCTGACTCGCGCTGATCATCTGGCTCGCTTCGATCGTGCTCATAATGCGCTGCAGATAGGTCGGCAGCGGCTGCAAATTCAGATCATTGACGAAGAAGGCGCCGGTGAACCAATCATTCCAATGGCCCACAGCTGTAAACAAGCCGAGCGCTGCGAAAAGCGGCATCGAGAAAGGAAGCACGACATTGAAATAAATGCGCGTGTACCCTGCTCCGTCGAGCTTCATGGATTCTACTACAGCTTCCGGAATCGAGTTCTGGAAGGAGGTCTTCATGACGAACATGTTCCAAATACTGAACAGTCCCGGCAGTACATAGACCCAGAAGTTATTAATCAGCTTCAGATGAACAAGCTGCAGATAGAATGGAATCAGTCCGCCGTTGAACAGCATGACGAACAGGAAGACTAGCAGCAGCTGGTTTCTGCCGGGCAGCTCTTTCCTGGACAAGCCGTAGGCAACCATGGAGGTGATCAGCAGCGAACCTGCCGTACCGATTGCCGTGCGTGCTACCGTAATCCAGAAAGCGTTGACAATTGTATTGTCGTTCAGAATGACCCGGAAGTTATCCAGCGTGAACAATCTCGGCCACCAGAATATGCCGCCGAGGGCTGCGTCCCGGCCTTCGTTGAATGACAGAACCAATATATACCACAATGGATAAGCGCATACAAAAGCAAATATTGCCAGCAAACTGCTGTTGATAACGTCAAAAGTTTTCTCGCCTCGCGTTAACCGCCACATACGTACACCTGCTTTCCTACCATATCCCGTCGCCTCCGATGCGCTTCGAGATCCAATTGCTGAGCAGCAGCAATATCGTGGACATGACGCTCATCACAAGTCCGATCGCCGTTGTCTGGGAATATTGCGCCTGTCCGATACCGAGCCGCAGTACGTACGTATCAATGACCTCGGCCACGCCGATATTCGCCGGGTTAATCATCGCATATATCTGGTCGATGCCGACACTGAGCAAGCTTGGAACCGTCAGGATAAGCACGATAGAGATGATCGGAACGATGCTCGGCAGCGTGATATAACGCATCTGCGCGAAACGGCCGGCTCCATCCATGACCGCGGCTTCGTAGAACACCGGGTTAATGCTCGAGATCGCGGCGAGGTACAAGATCGTGCCCCATCCAATTTCTTTCCACATGCTGCTCAGGACGAAGATCGGACGAAACCACGTCTCCGATCCCATGAACGCAATCGGATCTAACCCGAGGAAGTGCAGCAAGGAATTGGCACCGCCTCCGTCGATGGATAAGAAGGCATCCAAGAATCCTACCACCACGATCCAGGAGATGAAATGCGGCAAGTAGCTGAACGATTGCACGAATCGCTTAAACCGGAATGCCCGTACCTCGTTAATCATTAACGCCACGAGAATCGTTGTGGGGAAGATAAACAGCAGCCTTAGCATCGTTAGCAGAAACGTATTGCCGGTTGCTCTCCAGAAATCCGAACTCGCCGTAAACTCCTTGAAATTTTGCAACCCGACCCATGTGCTTCCCCAGATTCCGCCTTGGAAGTTGTAGTCTCTGAATGCGATCTGCATGCCTAGCATCGGAATATAGTTAAACAAGAGAATAAGCACCAGTCCCGGTAGAATGAAAATATAGAGCGGGAGAAGGCCTTTCCGTTTAACGACAGAGAGACGATTCATATTCGGCGTTTCTCCTTTCTTAGGCTTAAGTAGCAGCCTTGTATAATGCACCGAGCACTCAAGGCCCCAGCACTTATATTGATTATAGAAAAGCAGGGAAGCGCTCTCAATAATCGTAATGCACGATTAGTTGCGCTATCGCATGATCTTGTTTTCACGTTTCTTTGCATAAAAAAAAAGAGCGATCATCGCGATCACTCTTTCGCTTATTATTCAGGCAAGTTATTGCCTCGCTAACTGGCCACTCCGAGTAACGCTCTATATTCCTTCGGACTGTAGCCCGTAATCTTCTTGAACACGTTCGTGAAATACCCGATATTCTGATAGCCGACACTCTCCGCGACCTCGTACAGCTTCAGCTGCGAGTATTGCAGCAGCTCCTTCGCCTTATTGACCCGGATATGAATCAATTGATCGGTAAACGAGACGCCTAGCTCCTCTCTGAACAATGCTCCCAAATAATTCGGGCTCAAGTAGACAGAGTCCGCAACTGAGCGCAAAGAGAGATTGTCTTTATAGTGTTCGTTCATCCACTCCAGCGCCTTCTGAACGACGATTTGGGTCGGGCTTTTCTTCCGCTCCGCGATAAAGTCGCTCAGCCTGGTAATGATCCTCACCGTTTCTTGCAGCAGCTCCGGCTCCTCTCGGCACTCTAGAAGTTGCTCCCACAGCTTCTGTTCAGATCCGACATGACGACTCACGTCGCCGATTTCTGCCGCTATTCGGTTGGCTCCGCTAATGAGCTGGAGACATAGGCTTCTCAAGTTTGCGCCTTGAATGTGAGGATCCCCAGCAATGCTTCGCAGCAGTTCTCCCAGCAGACTCAGACTAATCTGGCTATCTCCGGCTCCGAATACTTCCAGAAAATCTCCCCGAAGCTCCTCTACGCTCTTGCTGTGAATATCCGCTTGCTCCTCTAGAATCTGCCAGCTGAACGTCCGCTCATCGCTTCCCAGCAGTCTCTGATTCACGGCTCTTTGCGCCAAGCGGAAGCTCTCGCTCAAGCGGCTAAGCTCCGCGAAGGATGGTCCCGCTCCAATGGAGACCGAGCAGCAGTCGATTCTCTCTGCTTCCTGGCCGAGATTCCGCAGGATGTGCTCCGTCTTCTGCTCGAACGCTTCTATCGCCTCCGCCTTCGAGTTCGCATCCCGCAGAATCAATACGATATTTCCGCGTAGTGTTGTCGTCTTCTCCTCCAGCAGTGAACCGCAGATCGCCGCCACCGATTCATTCAGCAGCTGTTGGGCGCGCCGCACCTGCTCTTCCTTGGGAAGCGGCGACCTCGGATCGGCGTCCAGTACGACGACCAATACGCGGCGTAAACCGCCGTGGGCAAACATGCCAAGCGCATTCGCTTGGGTCTGAATCGCTTCTTCGCTCAGGATAAGGCCATGAATCAGCTCCTGAAGGAATTGCTCCCGCGCTATTGGCCTGAACGTATCCAGCTGTTCTTTGATTCGTGTTTCTTCTCGGTCTCGTAAGAGAGCCTGCTGTTCAGCTTCGCATACGCGCGCAAGTATGGCGGTCAATTCCTCGAATAGGATCGGCTTGACGAGAAACGCATCCACGCCAATATCAAGCGCAGACTTGGCATATTCGAATTCCTCGTATCCAGTCACCATGATGATTCGCATGTGCGGATTGATCTTACGCATCTTGGCGGACAGCTCAAGGCCATCCATCCCAAGCATGCGGATATCGGTAATGAGCAAATCCGGAGGGGCGTGTTCGGCCATCTCAAGTGCCTGCTGCGCATCCTCCGCTTCTCCAGTTACACGCATATGGTACTGACTCCAATTCACGTGCTTAATAATTGATCTACGCTGCCGTTCCTCGTCGTCCACAACAAACACTTTCATGTCCACGCCGTATTCCTCCGTTCGTATCAATTCGCTATCGCAATCTGGCTGGCTTGCTGCGGGATGAGCAGCTCAATCGAAGTCCCTTCGCCCGGCTCGCTTTGAATGGTCATGCGATAGGAATTGAAATATTGCCGTTTTAATCGTTCGTTCACGTTGTAGATACCAAAGCCCATTCGCTGCTTCGCTCCTTCAGCCTTCTCCAGCAAATCCTTAACCTGCTCTGCGGTCATGCCCGTTCCGTTGTCTGTGATCGTAATGCAGAGCATGTCATTCCGCAAACGAGCTTGTATATGCAGAGTGCCCCTTCCACCTGTGCGGACAAAAGCATGCAGCAGTGCATTCTCGATAATGGGCTGCAGCGTAATCTTGATAATCTCGCAGGAGAGCGTCTCTTCTTCTACGTCGAATAGGGTCGTGAGCCTGCCGGGAAACCGTGACTCATGGATATCCAGATACGCCCGTACATGCTCCAATTCCTCGCGAAACGGCAAGATATCGCCGCCTCTATTAAGCGCCAACCGGAAAAACTTCGCCAGCGCATCTATCGTGCGGCCGATCTCGGCTGAGCCGACATCTATTGCCATGCTTTTGACCAATGCGAGCGTATTGTATAGAAAATGAGGATTGATCTGCGCCTGCAGAAGCTTCAGCTTCTCCGTCTCCGCTGCGCTCCTCGCTTCGGCGATTTCATCGAGCGATTGCTTCAGACGGAGCGACATCGTATTGAACTCCTCCTCGACATCAGCTACCTCGTCCTTATCATAAACCTTGACGGTGAGTCCCAAGTCGCCGTCTCGCACCCGCCGCATGCTTCTTACGAGCGAATTGAGCCGGTTTTTGATGCGCAGTCCGAAGCTCGCGAGAACGGCAATCGTCAGCACAACGAACAACACGCTAACCGCAATGGCGCCATTCTTGACTAGCTGCAGCTTCTGCCACAGTTCCTGCTGACTCACGACCGTGATGATCTTCCAGCCTAGCCGGTTGGTCTGATAGACCACCATACTTTGCTTACCGTTTATCTTCGTCGAATACCAGCCCTGACCTGCGGTATAGACGTCTTGCAGGTAAGGGAGCGCCTTAATGTTGTCTACCTGCACCGAATCCGTTGCATTCGTCAGCACTCTCCCCTGCGCGTCCGCAACGACGACCCAGCCTTTCTTGAACTCAAGTGGATTCGACAATTGATCAAACAACGCGCGGTTCGTCACTTCAACGTGAATAATACCGAACTTCTCATTCGTTAAATAATCCACAAGCCACTTCGTTAGATGAAGCGAGGGCTGACCATCAGCACCCTTCCGGTCGAAATACCAATAGAACTGCTGGTTGTGATCATTCATTGCAGAGTACCAAGGCTGCGAGGCTACCTGCTCCATATTCAAGACGACGCCGCCATCCTGATGCAGACTCGCGTTGCTCTTGTAGAATTGAATTTTCTTCATCGGAAAATAAGAACGGATTCGATTAACGGCTGAATTAATCTGCTGCAGAGCGGTCACCTCTTCCTGCAGCGACTGATATTGCTGCGTCAGCGCAGTCGTAATGCCAGGGTCAAGGGACATTTGCATCAGGATGTTCTGATAGCCGATAATGCGGTATTCGATATTCTCATTCAGCTGGTACGCCACCTTCTCCAGCATCTCTCGGCTTTCCTTCTGTGCGAGCGGCAGACTTGTCGAGAACAGGCTGTAGCCTACGATTAGGACAGGCAATATCAAGAAGAATATAACGATCAGTATAAGCTTCTGAAGCAATCGCACTCGGTGCCAATAGCGAAAAACCATGCTCCTATCCTCCTAAAGCGCTTCCAATCTGAGCTATGGGCAGCAGTCGTATTGGACAGCATGACAGCTCTGCCCAGAATATTATGCTAGTTTATCAGATATTGTTTGGGAGCGGAAGTTCAAATAAAAAGGCTTCACGGAAGTTCAGTGATGAACTCCCGCGAAGCCGCTTAACCGTTAATCAGCGCTCTCCTTCTGCTTACGCAGCTTCTGAAAGATGATTACGAGGGGAAATAGCATACAAGCTGACAAAACAATGGAAGCTCGGATCGTATACCGCACGCCCACCCAGCCTACTACGGGACCTCCCGCAGTTTGACCAATTGCATTGGCTTGACTAAGAAACGACAACACGGTTGAACGTGTACCCGATTCGATATGCTGATTGAGCCAAGCCGAATACAGCGGGTAGAAGACGGAATTGAACATGCCGAGCAGCCAGAAGCTTGCAAGCGCCCAAATGAGATTGGGAGCAAGGCCAAACGCTATCACGCAGACGATCTTCAATGCAGTTAACAGCAGCATCAGATTGCGGACAACAGCTCGGTTCTCCAGGTTTAGCTTGCGAATGACAACCTCATTGGTCAATAAGCCGAGAAGCATTCCGCAAATCCCAAATATCCCAAACCATATCGCGCTATTCCAGCCATTGAAGGTGGGCAGGCCGATATCCGTAATGAAATGAGCTTCCCACAGCCGATCAAATCCTTCCGATGAAGCCCCGGAGAATAGACTGACGATGAGAATCAGCAGGAGTATAGGTGACTTTCTAACAAAGGAGGAGCCTTCTTTGAAGGTCGATCGCAACTGGCCCCATGAGCTTAGATCGTCCTTGGCAGTCCGGTGAAAGTTATTCTCTTTCATCGCAATAAGAAGATAGACAGCCAACCCCATATACAATACCCCGCCTATAATATAAGGCAGATTTAACGCGATCGTAGACAAGACGACGCTAAGGATAATGCCTGCAATTGAAGCGATCTGCTGGAATTGACCCGAACGTACGAACAGTCTGCCTAATCGCTCCTCGCCCACCTCGTCCGTAATCCATGACTGCTGTGCTCCGCTGAGGAAGGTTTCGCCGACTCCTCGAATCATTTCGGCGATCACGACTAGGATGAACAGAGAAACGGCTCCCTGCAACAGCCCATCCGAGAGCAGCACAACATTGCCTTCGAGAATATAGGCCGCTCCCATGATGAAGAAAGCAATGATGACCGAAAGTCGCCTGCTGTACGTATCAGAAAGTACGCCGGTAGGAATCTCAAGCAAGAAAATAACGAGCTCCAGAAAAGTCCCGACCAGTACAAGCTGGAACGGGTTGAGCCCTAGTTCGTTCACATAATACAAAGCGTAGGTTGTGAACATAATCGAATTCGCGAGCGACATGATTGCGCTCATGATGTAGAATACCTTTTCGGATTGACGAATGTTCAGATGAATCTCCCTCTCTTGGGTCATAATTCGAATTATCGTCTGCGGTGGACGCAAAAAAGCCACAGACCCGCGCGGACCTGTGGCTGCAGATAAAAAGAATCGTATCCCCGGAAGAGGCCGGACGAATGGTACGACAACAAAATAAAAAACCACTGGCATGCACCAGTGGACATTGTTCGTAACAATCGTAGAAACGATTATTCTTACTTGAAGTCCAAGCGAGGCCGCGCAAAATATTCATGTGCAATTGTATCCATGACTTTGCTGGCTCCCATTTGTGGACCTCCTCATAATGAATTCGTTTACATGTCTGATGGTAGCAGATTTATCCTTTAAGTGTCAATACAATATCGGGCGGAACCCTAACTGATCATTCCTCCGCTTTAATAACTCGTACCACTCTACGTTCTTCGTTGAGAAGGGAAATAACATATACTTTATCCCCTACGTACATGGGCGTATCTTGCTGAATATTCGTTTCGCTGAACAGACAAAGTTTATCTGAGCCATTGGTTGCTTCATAGCAATGCTCATGAGGGCATTCAACAATGGTGTATTCGGAGACTTCAGTGGGCGTGTTGCTCAACATGCCAATTAGCATAGCCAAAACTTGAATAAAGGATGGTATCATTGATTATTGATCTCCTCTCTTTGCATCTATGTTACATATTGTATCACTAACGATACATTTTGTCGACATGTTCTATTTGAAAAATAGAGAAGACCCCTTAATTAGGAGTCTTCTCTGTATTATTTCATTATTCTTTTACTTCAACTAGCGTCGTGTCGATATTGCCAATCTCGCTATCTGTCAAAGGTTCAACTGCATCCGTTTGTGAAGAAACTTTTTGGGAGGTTCTTTCAAGGTTTTCCGATTCACTATTCGCCTTATTTAATTCGGTGTTCAAACGCTCAATTTCATCTTGTTTTTCTTGTTTTTCTCTAGTCAAATTTGAAATTTGTGCATTAGCACCGTCTAACTCGCTACTAAGTTCTTTAATTTGGCCGTTTAACTTCTCAATATCAGCATTCTTTTGGGTGATTTGACCTTTCAAATCTTCAATTTCCTGTCGAAGGGCAAGATTTTCATTTTGAACTGAAGTCATCTTCTCATCAAAGTTTTTAAGCTGCTCTTGAAGTCCTGCAATATCGCCTTTCAAATTAGCAATTTCCTTAGTAAGTTCAATCTTATGAGCTTCCAATGTTCCAATAGTTACATTACGATTAGCGATAAGTACATTTGCCGCTTTTATACGCTCGTTAGCACTTGCTTTAACATTGTTGATCTTGGCAACTAGTTTAGCTTCGCTAGCTTCATAATCGCTAACCTTTTCACCAAGACCAAGCAATTGTTGAGTGACGTTGGCAAGCGTTGTGCTACCTGTGAATACAGCACCTGCTGTTGCTGCGTATGCACTACCTGCAAGCATAGTAAGTGCAATCGCTCCTGTTGCTATAGCTACCACTACTTTTTTGCTTTTTGGTTTTTTGATAGTTGATCTCATTTAAATTTGATCTCCTTTGCGCATAGCGCGTATTTTGTGTTCCCAGACAACTTTTCTTTTAACGAACAATTTTGTTCTTAATTAAGAACAACTTGTAAACATAATATACCTTAGTCTCCGACAAAATGAAAAGGGACAAAACGGCTTAAATGTTCTCATTTAAGAACAATTTGCAATGGAATATTGTCACTAGCTCTATGTCACTCACATTTACAACAATTTGCTCCATTTTTCTTCATTTTTGAAACCTTTCCTCATCTCACCCCCGTTCTAAAGAAAATCCTGGTCTTTAACACCATAAAAAGACTACCTCCTTAAAAATAAGGAAGTAGTCTATTATGGCTTTATTCTTTTATAACTCGAACCACTCTGTGCTCATCATTGAGAAGCGAAATTATATATACTTTGTCACCGGCATATAACGGTGCTTCTTCCTGGATATTCGTTTCAGTGAATAAGCAAGGATGATCCGAACTATCCACAGCTTCATAACAATGTTCGTGCGGGCACTCAACCATTGTGTATTCGGAAACTTCTGTTGGCGTGTGGCTCAGGATACCGATTAGCAGAGCCAGGGTCTTAACAAATGGCGGAACCATAACGTTCACTCTCCTTAGATTGGTTTCGGCAGTTTGGTGATAGTCCTCGCGTATCCATCCTTGTTCAAGACGAAGCTTATAGAATGGTAACGCAGCAGCTTCAACAAATCCTCTTCCTCGTAAGGGTAGAGTTCGCTCTTCAATTCCTCATCATTCTTCTTGTCACAGCTGCTTATTTACTTATATGTAACATTTGCAGACCGTAGTTCTTCCATATACGAAATGTTTACTATAAAAAATTGTTAATATTTTTAAATAAAATAGTTTCTATTTCTTTATTTCTTTCCAAGAAATAAAACATAAAGTCCAGTAAACAACATGCAAAGAAAAGCATCAACCGGATAGGCGATGCTCCTTTGCTTACCTATAATACAACGCGGCCATATGCCTCAATCATAATGGCAAATGCCCCGTCCGCCTTGGGGTGATCCTGAAGCTTCTTCAGCATAGCGCGGAACCCTTCCCCATACGCGTCTTTACGGTCTATCCATGCGGTTCGCATCGTTTCCGCCAAGTCTGCATATTCGAGCTTCTCTAGCACATGGATGCCAGCCCAGATGGCATGACCATCGAGGAGCTCTCTCGGGTATATAACCTCCATTTGCAAGTTGTCCGCTTGCCATATATAGGTAAGTTCTTGAGCGATTGCGACAACGGCAGCAATTCTTGCCGTATCCGCCATCAATCGAATACTTACGCTGCCTTCCTCCGCACGAATCGCTTTGCCATACTGAGATCGGCCAAGCTCAGACACGTGTAGAACCGCTCCTTCAGACATCTCATTATCAATCAGCTGCTTGCCCTGCGGTACTAGAACAAGATCGACATGTCGCAGATTGCCCCTTAGTTCTTGGAGAAGAGCTCCTCGAACATCTTGGAAAATGGCTAGCAGGTCGTCCGCCGGCTCTGCGGCTGCCGCCACTTCCTTATAAGCGGCAATCAAATCTAGCGCCGTCTGCTCTTTCTGCTGACGTCTTGAAGATGCCTTCATGCTCTCACGCTGCGGTTTCTTCGCAATGTCGCGAATCACGGCCGCCGGTCGGTCTTCGGATATGGCAGCCTCTGCCTCCGGTTTGGCGAGCGTCTCCGTCCCTTTAGATGGGCTCTCTACTTGCTTATTGAATTGCATACGCAGCGTCCGAAGCGATTGCTCCTTCAGCCAACGTCTCATGATGCCAGCGAGTTCCCGCAGCGCTAGGACGCTTATCGGTCTCAAGCCTCCATTGCGGAGATAGTCATCTCTGCCGGCCGTTTCGCTTTCCTCGAACACCCAATGAAGATAGTCATCCAGAATCTCAATAAAGTGATTCCAGTGCTCCATTACACTCTCAATCATCCCAAGATTGCGCTCGCTGTCCTCAAACACATACAGTTGCAGAATCTCCTTCGTATTCCCCTTCTGCGACAACGGCTTCAGACGTGGGACGTAGAGACCGATTCGCTCATGGGAGACATTCCGACTGACATTGTCGCTATAGAACGAATCCGGCAGCGGCGTCGTAACGCTAAGCGTATGATGGTTGTGAGGGTACAAGGTCACGAACAATTCATTCAGCAAATAGCAGAGCGTGAACGCCAGTCGATCCGGCTGTTCGAACTCGGCATCCTTCGACTGAATCGTAATGGATAAGATATTACCTTGGGTAAATGAGCGACGAGCCCCTTGATCCTCCTCGCTAAGCGGCACGTATACGACACGTTCGCTCTGAAGGTTGACGCTGCCTTCAAAATCGAAGTAGCCATTGGTATGTACATCGAAGCCCCGAAATTCACTTCGGAACGTCAGTTCGAACCGATCAATCGTCCACCGAACCGGGATGCCATTCGGCAAGTTAAGGCTATCTTTGCGAATGGTGTATGTGCGGCTCTGCTTGTAAAGATGCGAGCTGGTCATTGGCTCGGCAGCCAGCTCCAAGCGTTTCAAATTGTCGTCAATTCGAATGATCCGGTACCAGCGGCTGTCAAAAGAAGCAATCTGGCCAGGCAAATACTGCTGATACACATCTCCCCTGAGATGCGCTATCGTTTGCCCCGATTGCAGCCGCACTTCATAACTAGGCAGCATGGTCGTCTTGTATCGCTGGGCTTCCTCCGCGTTCAGCCGGTATAGAATCTCCTCTTGATAATGTCCCGCCGCGCGGTCAAACCGCTTCCGGAATCGGACCTCAAGCATGTCGCGCCGCGCGCTGCTCTGTCCAAGCAGCTCAGCGTACTTCCGTACTCCATCGACTAGGAAGCTCTCCTCGATGCCAGCGTATCGAAGGCTCGCCTGAAGCTCGGCACCGGTTAACCAGACACGTGCCAATCGATCCATCATATAGAGGTAGTTGGTCTTGAGATTTGCCATAGGCTTTGGCACGATAGAAGCGATCTTCCGATGATTGCGCAGAAAGAAACTCTCGTTGTCCGCAAGATAATCTCGCAGCAGGTAAGGAGGAGAAACCACCACTACGATTGCGTTCTCTTTACCTGCGGACCACCAACGGCCGATGCTCTGGATTAGGTTTTTCGAAGCATCGCGATGAATGACTACAACATCGTCACGCTCGGCAACGGTCCATTCTCGCGCGTGCAGTTCAACACTCGTTCGCAGCCGGCCGGCGGCTTGGTTCGATAGCTGATAGTCTTTCATGGCATGCACGATATTCTCAGACAACTCGTCCATATTGTCTCGTCCGGGCATGCTGTTGGAATCGACGATAATCATGTTTTGGTGCCCAAATTTAAGCGCCGGAAGGACAAGACTGGCTTCCGGGTCAAGCACCCTATGCGCCATTCTTGGCATAATCCCTTCCTGAAGCATGCCGCGATCCTGCGCAATTGCCATATAGTACAGCTGCTGGCTACGGCTCTGGTGAATCGTTATATCATCCGGCAGCACGGCAAATATCCTCTGCATCGCATCCTCGAGCGCTTCCGCCCAATCGGAGAAGACGACGAACTGAGGAGCGCTGTCAAGCACCCCGCTTAGCCGTCCCGCAAACAGTTTCAAGTCATTGCCGTACTTAGAGAACATTTTCTCGCCCTCCATCACAAGAACGACAATGTCAGATCTATGCTGCTCATGTTCATGCTGAATGTAATCGGGCAGTGTATCCGTAAGAAGGTCGCTTGCTTGGATCAACAGCAGGTCAGCCGCGAGATTCTGTTCCACCGCATCCGACAACGTAGCGGCCGTCCATGCAAAAACTGGCCCCCCTGCTTCTCTGATTCCTTCATAAAACCATGAAGCTCCTTGCGCAAGATCCTGCTGCGACTCGACAATCAGCAGAAATTTCTTGTTCTGGAGAAGCAGCCTGTAAAGCGCCGGGAAAATGGACCGACTCATCGGCCGGAACAGACCATCCCGCACAAGCAGATGCCGACCCTGTACAAGCGCTTCGACAATGGCCTGAACTTCCTCTCCTTGCTGCGCCTCCGCGTTACTTTCCAGCTCGGAGGGGTCATTGATAACGCCGGAGGTCAGTATTTGTTTGGGCCACAATCTGCGATACTCCTCGAACAGATCGCTGAAGGAAACATTGGCGCGTGCCTCGGACTTCCGGTGCGCTCGCATCACACGCTCGCCCTTGCCATCTGTGAGGAACCAGCTGCATTCGACCAATAGGAGGAATGACAACGCCAAATAATCAGGCAACAGCGATCTGTAAGGCTGCAGCTCCGGCATAATGGCAAACGAGAAATAGGCGGCAAGCAGCAGCCCTGACATAATGGAAGAATAGTGGAACATGAGACTGGCGTAACGGTATTCCGATTTGAGCCTCACACTCTCCTGATGTACCTCAAAGAATCGTAAAGACGATACCGGCCCTTTCATCCTGTTAGCCAGCAAGCGGATCATGCGTTGTCCGGATATACCGATGGCTTTGACGAGCGCGAAGCCGGTTAGATAAGCCAGATTCACGACCAGCAGCAAGTAAGGCGACAGCCAAGGTGCATATGCATCCAGAAACTTCACGATCCAAGCTCCGATAGAACCGTGAAATGCCAGGACAACGACTCCCGCAATCAGAGCCAGCAGAGGTGACCAGAACTGCAGATAACGCTCGGTCCTCAGATGATTGGAAAGTTTCAGAGCTCCAACAAGAATGGCATATAGCACAAGGACGCTCAACAGCAATTCCCATCGAAAAGCACTCATAGCCGATACACCCGATCATGCTCGTATACCAGTCGTTCTACTGGATAAATGATTGCTCCACTTATCGTATCGCGAGACATGCCAACGACAAGCTCTGCGGATGCCGCCTTTCCTTCTCCATTGACAGGCTGCTCCCATAATGGACAATATACCGGATGTGCGGTTGCATCCTGATCAAACCACGATTGCTCATTGTATCCGCTCTCCATCGCTCGATCCTGCACTTCTTTCAGCTGGATATTCAACAAGTAGGCGAGCCGCTTGCCTATATCGATCGCCTCCTCCAATGCAGCTTGGTGAAAACGCAGCTGCAGGTTCTGTTCGCCCTTCTCGCTGCTGAACCTGCTCACATCACGTATTCGACTCGCCAGCTTCAGTAGCTTGTACAGCTGGTTCAAATAATCCGTATACTGTTTCTGCATATGCTCCTGCTCCATCTTGAGTTCACCTAAACGCTTATTGGTCTGCCGGACCATCCTCTTGATTGCGGAGACGATTCGCCCACGCGACAGGCGGTGACAGAGCGCGAATATCGCTGCTAAGGCAGCTGGATAAACACCATATGCTAGAGCAGGATGCAAGTTGTCCGCTGCGATTGAACCTACGCCGTTCCATTTCACAACTGCTGGCGCGAGCAGAATCCCGGTCACCGCGCCAAAGAGCCAGCCAATCTGGCGAGTGCCAGGCATGCTGCGCAGATAGAATGCCAGCTCCTGCTTGGTCTGCTTCATGTAGTCATTCCATTTCGATACCGATGACGGCGCATGCGGCACTTTCGATAGCAGCTGCTGCCGAGTCGCGTCCGCTTCCGCTTGCAGATGACGGATAATCTCCTCCGGCTCCTTCTTGATGAATGCCAACGGCTCTTCCTTGAGTTTTCTCTGGATATCGAGTTTGCGCATGCCTTCCTTAGCCATATGAAGCACTCTCTGATCACGCCGCTCCATCATTTCTCGAGCTGAGTCCTCGAATACTCGAAACTGCTGCTCGAACTGCATACTCTGGCTGTATCTGAACGGAGGTGTCGGTACGTCAATTTCTTCAAGCACCTCTCGTCCGTGCGGGAGCGCCATCCAAGCCGCATAATCCGGCGCCATGTCGAGACGCCTGTTACGCAGCAAATCCTCAATGCGAGACTTAGAGATATAAAGTCTTGTCAGATAACGGTTAAGCAGCAACCCCAACTCTCGCTCCCGAAATAATACGTCCAGCGTGTAGGCATTGCCCTCCTGCCAAAGCCGTGAAACGGGATCGTTAAGCGCGATTGCATGAATGGCATAGACCACCTTGAGCAGCGTTCGTACTCTTCTTGCCGCATACTCGTGTGGATAGGGCACCCGGATAAAAATATAAGAAGCAATCGACGCCTTCGTGCCCATGCGTTCCTTCAAAACAGCCTTCAAATCGTCAGAAGGTTTATAATCGACCAGCTTCGGGGACAGAGGAGGCATCGTGATGCGTTTAATCCGCGCGTCGAACCCGTTCTGCACCTCCTCGAGTTCTTCCTCGAACAGCACGTCGGTCGGAATGCTGCCCGAATGCCGAGAATATTGCTGTGCGACCTTCTTCTTCTCTGACAATATCTCGCTGAAGCTCGCTTGCACCTTCGCTACCTGCTTCTCCAGGAGCATCAGATACGCCGGCTCCGGTTTCTCAATTGGTCCAGCTCCGCTGAGATCGGGCAGGGTCCATGATTGGTCAAGTGTGCGGAGATCATCAATATGAAACAGATTGCCTTCGACACTTGGCTTGTTCCACAGATAGCCGTGGATATCGAGCGTCCAAACTTCTTTTAAATAGGCATCAAGCGGCGCACCGTTCTCTTCCCGCTCAATACCGTCCAAGGCCATAATATAGACTTTGTCAGGCGCGAGCTTCTGGTTCTGGAGCCGGACGAGGAACCGCTCGCGAAATCTAGCCAGCTGCAAACTTAACCGCTCCCGGAAATCACGCTCCTCAGAGACATTCATCATCCAGACGAGCTGCCATCTCTCCACCATATGGATGTGTAGATACTCATAAACGCTGCTCAGCAAATCCTGATAGTCCGTTTTTCTGTTCATGTGGCGAAAGAAGGCGAGTGATCCGGATGCGATTCCACAGTGGAAGAAACGTGCTATAAGGTTCCATTCTTGAGGTGTCTCGTCATAATGCACCACGATTGTCAGCATTGCATTCCATCCTTCAGCTCGAGTTGCCTACACTCTGGCTATCGTATCTAATCTTCCCTTGATCAAATTCTCCCACTGCCCGTACGTATACGAATCCGTATCGACCATCTTGCGCTGAGCGGAGCTCTCCCACAGCCGTCTAATGAAGGAGGAAGCCGCTTCCGTTGCGAGGGAACCGCGGTGAACGCCGTAAGTCTCTATAAAATAGCGTTCGATCTCATCCAGCAGCAGGACCCGCAAGTTATTCGCCTTTTCTGAAAGCTCCTGCCGTGAAGAGTCCTCCGTTTCGTACAGGAACAGAACGTCGAGAATATTGCTGACATTCTTGGTGGTCATGGACAACTCTGAGGCCTGCTTGATGAAGTTATGCATCTCCATGTTGTCGCCATGCTTTCTCCGGTCTTGATCGAACTCTTCTCTCTGCCGCTCCAAAATCTCCTCGCAGATGATCGGATTGTGCAGCAATCCCCTATGCAGCAAATAAATCTCGCCGCCAATGTCCTTCCCGTTCCGGTAAATCAGGCGAGTACTCGTACGATCCAAATACTGGTAGAGATACTTGCCATGCGTGTTCTTCATCGCAAGCCAGCCGTAGATAACTCCCAGCACGAGAGCCCGGTCCACGCGCTTGTTATCGAGTTCCGCCTGCTTGGGATTCAGGTCCGGCATGAAAGCTGGCACATGCCACCGACGATCAAGATGCGGCGTGACCGCCGGCTCGTTCCGGTTAAGCCTCTCCACCCGCTTCTTGTAAGCGGAATAATATTGCCCAGCTGGGCGAACATACGAATCGGTGTATTCCCCGGAAGAGAACTTGCCGAAATTCTGGACGCTGAGACCGTAGTGGGCCCGGTAGCAGATCAGCTCATGCCGCGAGAATGCCTTGTCGGCAACCGCCCGTTCACCAAACAGTTCCTGCCGCTGAGTTGCGTTCAGTGGAATGAGGCTGTCCGGATGAACCCCCCAGAACCGTAGCTCTCGGCTCTCCGGAATACTTGGAATGAATGGGCTGGATAGCTCCTCCAGCGCTTCCGTTTTGGACTCGATATACGCTTTCGGTTCCTTGTTAAGGATAGCTGCTTCTCGCAGCAAGGCCGTTGTCACGTCGATATCCAGACGATCGGCACAGCGCTCTTTCGTATCTTCGCGGAGATAAGCAAGCACGTATTGACGATACAGCTCCTCCACTCGCATATCCTGCTGCATTTCCTCTGGGAGACGATTCTCGTTTCGGCGGCAGAACTGCAGGTAGTGCGCCTTGTAGATCTGGCCAGCCACATCAAGCGGCAGTACGTCATTATCGAACATGCGACGTATGCCTTCCCAAGCCTTCTGCATCATCGTGGACGATGCCAATACATAATTTTTCGGGGTGTTATCGGTGTTCTCGAACTTCTTCTCGATACGCCCCTGCTCTTGGAGCAGATTAAGACGCGTATCTTTGAGATTATCGAAGAAACGCTCCCAATCCTTGCACATCTGTTCGATCGACTGCGCCACAGAGGTAAGCACAAGTTCAAGCAGTAGGGAACGCTCGAATTTCTTCAACGTTGATAGCTGGCGAGTCGCCTTCTCCAGATATTCAGCGCGAAAATCTTTCAGTTGATTCTTATAAAGCGAGCTGATCGCGTTCTGTTTCAGCGCGGCATCTACACGTTGTTGAGCGGTTTCTATCCGGTCTGTGCGGCTGAGATTGTAGGCTTCCTGATATTTGTCAATCTGCTTCTTAGCCATCGTATTTTGAGTTCGTAACGACTGAATCTTCTTCCCGAGCATGGACCGAATCTGATAGAGCATATACCGAACCGCAATCGGATGTACGGGGTCCGGTTTACCCAGAAACCATGTGTTCAATCGGTAGCCCTGTCCTTCGCTCATATGCTGTACATTCGCATCCTGCTCGATGATTTGGTAGGCGGCATAGGTCCGATATTCATAGACCTTCTTGTTGATCTGCTCCTGGTAGTAGGAGAGCTGGCTCTCGACACGAACGATCTCCTGTTTGATCTGCAGCTTAACGCCAAGCTTGCCTTCATCAATGCGACTGTTCGCCTCAAGCGACCGAAGTTCAGCATCATCGTTTAAAATATGGTTTACAAACTCCTCTGCTTTTTGAAGGAACTGAGCGGATTTCATATCGCCAAGCTGTCCCTTTTCTAATTGTTCATACGCCTGGCGGTATACCTGCATGAAGAATAGCTGCGGCTTCTCGTCACCGTACAAATTTTCCAGATATCGCATGTAGAGATCTCCGCGGTCAGGTCTTTCGCGCGCCACGCCCCGGCGCAGATCACTCTCGTAACGGTTCATTTCCTCTTCGTAGAGATTGTCGAGATAGAGCCAGTTTTCACCGAGCCCATCCACAGACCGTTTGAGCGCACAGTACTCGACAATGTCTTCATACGGGTAACTCAAGGAGGCGACGCCGGCGCCACAGAATCGGCCGCGGCCCTCAGACGCAATCAATTCGAGGATCTGGTTATCCTCTTGGGAGAAATGCTTGGCTGACATTGGGCTGAACAACTGCAGATAGATCGTCCGTGTCACAAGCTCGAGATAATCGCTGAAGCCGTTCAGATGCTGGCCCTTAAGATTCTCGTAATCATAGAAGAAGCAGAAGTCGAATGGCAGCTGCTTCTCCGTTACGGCATGGGTCACATTGCCCTCAAGATCGACCTGATTCGGACGGTATTCGAGCTCGATGGTTACCCCGTCCTCTTCCTTCTGACTCCACTTACCGGCCGCACTTAGCGTAATTGCATTCAGTTCCTTCATGCATGCATAACCATTGGCCTGGACCGACTCCCACTCTCGATGGTCCAATATACCGGTATGTACGAACAAATCCGGAAGCAGGAACGCGCCACGAATGAGAACACTCGTCTGTCCGAATCGGCTCTCCAGCACCTCGCGGAGGTACATTGCAATCTGAAGGAATATACCGGAGCCCGTACCGCCTGCAAGGGAGCTCAGAATAATGACACGCACTCCCTGCACCGTATTGTCGCGCTGCACCGGGAAGATCTCGTTAATACTTTCCCAGAGACCGTTCATCTTTCCCTCTTCCATAGCTGCGCGGAATGCGAGCCGAGAGACTGCGCGAATCTGGCCTGCTCCTTCCGTCATCGTCTTGCGAATCAGCTGTGGATTCTCGGGAAACCACGACTTCAGCGATTCGTTCTGCCCCAGGTATTCATTAACCGAACGTGTCGTACTGGTCTGTGTCACGTTACCTTTGAGATGCTCTAGCTTGTGCAGACTGTTGACATCCGTGTCAAATGCATGGATGGCAACTCGTTCCCTGCTGCTTTCCGGGATCCTCCCGTAGATTTCATTGACGATCTGGCCGCCGATTCCGCCAAGACCGATAAGGATTGTTGGCACATTGTGTGACATCTATTTTCCAGCTCCTCGTATTTGGATGGGAAACCTGTCAATCATTGCTTGAAATAGCGATATACGGTCTCATTCTGACCCGTACGGATGACAACTTCATCATTGTTGTAAATCCGGTACTCTCGGCGGCCAACATCATCATCCATCAATACTTCCTCCACCACTTTCATTCCTGGTGACTGCGAGCCTTTCGGCAGGATGATATAATCCCTTTTCTCACCTGCTTTAAAGGTACAATCCTGGATCATTGACATCTCTGCCCTGTACGGAATAAGCCAGCGGGATAACCATCCGGTTTGGAATGGTATTGTAGACTTGTATTCACCTCTTGCACGACCATTAATTAAGGTTCGGTTCGTTACAGACATGTACGAAGACTTCCGGTTAAAACGCGGTTTCTTGAGCATGCCTAACATCCACCAAACTGCCACAACGAGCGCTACCAGGGCCAGAATCGGAATCCCATAGCGGTACCACCATGGCACATCTTGAATCAGAGCTTCGTAATGGATGGCAGCCTTCTCATTCGGATATTTACCATCCATCGTTAGGGTTAAAGGAATTTTCCCAACATCCGTAAACCAGAGATTCCAATGTAGGCGCGGCTGCAGCCTAATTTCATTGCCCTCCTGATGAACATCGAAATGGATGCTTTTTCCACCCGTATCGACCTTTAGAGAAGGCATAATCGCCTTCAACTCTTCGTTGCTGACAGGCTCTCCATCCACTGTAGCGAAGAAACGGAGCGGCTCTGCCTGATTAAGCTTATCTACATGGGCCGACCATTCTGCCTGCCCGGACTCCATTCCGAATTTCCGCGGCGTATATCCCCGAAAATCAATCGTCTGTTCATTTTGATAAAACCCGCGAATGTGGACGAGAACCTTCACCTTGCTTAGCGCCTGGCTCGGCAGGATAAACGGCGCCGTGTACGCCTTTAGCTTGTCATCCCACTGAAAGTGCAGTATTGAACCATCATTAAGCACACCGGTGACATCTACGAGTTTCCGCGAGGCTGGCAGCAGGTTAAGAGGCTCATTGGTTGCGTTGTTCTTAACAAGATTAACCTGAGCAAGCATCTGGCTGCCGAAGAAGAACTCGTTCTCCTGTTCGCTGAGCGCGCCGTCCTCTTTAAGCTTGTGCACCGTCAACCGGAAGTCAAGCGCCGGCTCCACCAGAAACTGCATGCGATCCTGCCGGGCCTTCGCTCCCTTGAGCGCAATGCGATACTCCCCTTCCTGCATAGCTCCTTCATTCGTCAGATCATGGTAATGCGTAATCTGGCCGAGAATCGGCGGATGGAGACCTTCCTGATCAACAGGAGTTGCAATTTGAAATTGCCCCTCCATCCCAGCACTGCCACCTTGATTAATGCTCAGCTTGCCGTCACTCTTCGGTATCGTAAGCCCGGAAGAATTCTGAACGACCTGCTCCAGCATGGTCAATCGTCTGATCGGAAACAGAGAATTGAACTGCACGCCTCCGTCCGTAAATACGGGTTGGAGACTGTCATTATCAGCTCCCAAAGTTGGATCGCGGTTCGTAATTAGCGCAGCAACTTCGTTGATTTTGCTAATTATATTTTGCTGCCCGTTGCTCTCGATGATCTTCGCGTCGAGCGAATCCTTCCATAACGCTTTGATCTTGTTCATCGTTACTTTCGCATTGTTGTCCAGGTGCTGTTCGATCGTCACCAATGCGCTCCGGGCCGTCGCGTTATACGACTTCATCGTTTGCAGATACGTCTGAAACTTCTGACGAGCCTGTTTCATATTGCCTTCTGGGTCTGTAGCCTCGTCATCATTCGGATCGAAATCATTGAACACACCGTCAGTCAATACGACCAGCCAAAGCTCGGAATCCGGGTTTTCCTTGGCCTTCTCTGTTAAGAAATTCATCGCCGTCTCTACCGATCGGAATGGTGTCCGTGTAGACACATCGACCGTCCACTGCTGAACAGATTGGATAGAGCTCTGCCGTTTGCCTTGTGCAAGCGCAATCTCTTCTACGGTAGTTGGATGACTCATTCGCGTGACATACAGCTTGTCCTCGGGAGCGAGTAAACCTGCCAGACTTTGCACGGAATAATTCGCATACTTCCAATTGTCTATGGGCACGAATTGATTTATTGAGGGATCTGGGGTGACTTTCATACTTCCTGAATCGTCAAATACCAGCGCAACTACGCGGTTCTTGACGAAGGACTGTCCGGGTCCGGCTGCAGCCGCGGCCGCTAGCACACGATTGGATTCCGGCGACCATAATGGAGCAATCGCAAGTACGCCCCAGATGCAAAAAATAATTAAAATGGCTATCATTTTAATTTTCATTGGATTAACCCCTAGTCTGGTTTTGTAAAAGCGCAATACTATGTTACATACTGTATCATCTTAGATACATTTTGTCGACAGAAACGTTATCAAGATCGCATTTAACAACATAAAAAGACTACCTCCTCGAAATTAGGAAGTAGTCTTGGGATTGTGGCTTGAGCAAAATACGGAAACCGGCAATCGTTCTGAAGCAATTCCTCGGTTAAATTGGACGATCCCGGTCAATGGTTAAGCTCCCCAATCGACGTCGGAAATCGTGACGACATGGTTCCGGCCATCGTTCCCGTTGACCTTGTTCGGATGCCAATCCTTGGCTACGAACGCCGGTTGATTCGGCTGGAAGATGGGACCGACGCAGCCTTGATGCGCGCCTAAGTTCTGATCGAGCAGCACGACTTCGTCAAACTTCAGCTCGCCTTTGTTCAAGAACGCGTACCAGCGAGGCTGGCGGGTGACGCCGTCGGTCTTGCCATTCTCCATTTCCGCCGTGAAAATATCAAGCCGCCCGTCCCCGTTCAAGTCCAGCAATCGCAGCGTGTGCAGTGCTCGAAAATCCCTCTGAGTCTCGATCAGCATGTGCCGCGTCCACGTCGCCCCCTGGTCCCAGGATGTCAGCAGCAAGATACGCGCTGAAGCCGTTACTTCGGATTCCGTTACGACGACCGTCACCGCTCCGTCATTCGTCAAATCGTCGGCTGCTACACGGGATTCGGGATCGAAGCCAATATCTTCGACACCATAGGGGCGAAAGCGCCATTCGGAGCCGTCCCCCGCGACGTTCTCGTAGTACCCCGTATTCGTGACGATGTCCAAGCTGCCCGTTCCCGTAATGTCATAAAGGTCAAGGCCATCCCCTTCCTGGTGTTCGGCGATGACTTGCTTATGCCAAGGCAGCGTCGGATCTTCTTGCGGCGTGAACCGGCATATCACGCGGTCTTTGTTGCGGACAATGACGTCGGGCCGGCCTTTGCCCGCCACGTCGCCGACGGATATATCATGTGCGTTCAAGCATCCGTCACCCAGAAAATGAATATTCCAAGAATCCGCAAATGGATCTGCCGGCTGTTCCGCCCAGTAGATGTTGCCGCCGGGTCTGCCGGTCACTTTCGTCCACTCTCCCTCCCACTCGTTCGTCCATTCGCCGAACACCACGTCCAACTTGCCATTGCCTGTTACATCCATCGCGGCGACACCGACTTGATGACGGTAGTTCCGGCTAATCTCCGTCTCCCGCCATGCGGTGCCATCCCAGTGATACCACATGATGAAGCCCCGTTCGGGATGTCCGAACTGCTTGCCTCCACCAATCACGAAGTCCGGCGTCGTGCCGTTCCCCGCGCCGAGCAAATCGCACAACAGACCGCCGCCGACGTCGAACCAGTCCGGATCGACATTTAACACTTCAATCTTAGCCATAGTCCAGCTCCTCTTGTCCGATCACTCGAATTTCCAAACACAGACTTACGCAAATCGGTGCAGATAGGCTCATTATAAGACAACGTTCTGTTACATTGAAAGCGTTCACATGTATTTAAAGAAGCAGCTTCGATGAGATCAGCTCATCCTCTCTGACGACTTCCCCATTCCCAGTGTTCAAACATAAAAAAGACTACTTCCTATTACTAGGAAGTAGTCTGCTTTGTAGTTATTAAGGTTTTACAGTTTGATGCATAAGGCTTAGAAAGCCTTATTACATCATGCCGCCCATGAAGTCGTAAGCTGTAAGATTGTTAACGGCAGTTCACGAGAGTGCAGAAAATCAGCGTTTTCGTGAATTTTTGGGTAATATCATTAACGGGAGATAACGGTTTTTCATCTGAGTGCGTTACTTTTTTGTTACCCAATTCAATTTCGTCCTACCTTTAGGTGACCGTTGAAGAACATATCAGCGCGCTGTCCTCACTGTTCATCTTACCGAAAGCTCCCGTCTTACTTTTAGAAGACTTGTTAGACTAACAGTCAACTGCTCGATCGTAAGCAAGTTATTACTATATCGCTCATCGTCAACGAGGTATCTTAAGCTTTCGTTAAGGCGTTGCAGATTCTCCGCGATTTCATTCTCGCAGTTTGTTACCAGCTCATTGCCGCAGCCAAAATCGGTCTCAATCTTTAACTGCTCCTCAAGCCGTTTGAACTTCTGCTTCATGCTTCTCCAATCATTTCTATTCAGCCCTGCGGAAATTCCATTCGCCATTGCGCCGATTTCGATCATTCTATGGTAGGCTTCTTTGCCATGCAGGAATGCCCCCTCCACACTTGGAGCCTTCTTCTGCAATTGCTTCCCTACTAAGAAAAGCGTCACGATAAAACAAACAAACAGCATGTAAAATACGATCCGAATGATCAACATTTTCAAGCTAAATAAGGACGAGACGATCTTCGCTCCCGAAAACTGACTATAATCTCCAGTAAATAAGTTATGAATCGAGACAATTTTCCCAACCATGCCAGGGACAACCGCGAAGAATAGGATGCACGCTAACAGAACGACGACCACAGGAGATGCATATATCATCCATACAAAGTCTTGTTTGGCGACCGGCACGACTACAGGACGGCTATTCCTTCCAACCGATTGAAACGAATCATTCGCTGCATCCGATTGGACAGGTGCCCCTGCTTCATCCTTATGCAGAGATTTAGGCGCTTGCTGCCCGCGACCTGCACTTTCTGTACCGAACAAATCCAGCTGACGGTTCCCCTCGGCAGCTTTCTCGTTCCGATTGATAATCGGCTCCGATTCGATTCGAGGGGACTGTGCACCATTCGTTGGTCCGTAATCGTCTGCACCTGCTAGAACAGGCGTCGGTCGGCTTAACTCGGACTGGGCGGCATTTGCCTGCAAAGTATGCTGATTGATGACGCGCTCAAGCTCGGCATTTGATAATTTGCTTCTCACTTCTAACAATGCTTCCTGGAAGGATCGCGCGCTCTGGAAGCGCTGCGCCGGAGATGAGATCGCCTTCACGATCACTTCCCCCAGCAAGTTATCGGCGTTCGCCGGCAACTCCGGAATGTCTCCTGCAAGCCTTCGTCCGATGGCGTAATCTATATCTTCCATCTCGTAATGATCCGGAAAGTCCGGGAGAAAAGGGATCCGTGAAAAGTTAAGCATCTTGTACAGGACAATGCCCAATGAATAGATATCGACGATACTCGTATAGGTTTCCCTTCCGAGATAAACCTCCGGTGCAATATAGGCAGGTGTTCCTTTGACGGAGGCAGCTCTGGAGGTGTCCTTAAGCAGCTTTGCCACTCCGAAATCGCCGAGCTTGTACTTGCCGTCCCGATTAACGAAAATATTATCATCCTTAATATCCCGGTGGATAATCTGATTGGAGTGACATACTTCCAATGCGGAAACAATGCCGAGCCCCAGCTCGATGACATCCGATACTTTCATTTCCCTAGTGCTGATGTATTCGGAAAGCGGTGTGAGATACTCCATGCGGATGTAAATATCATATTTCAACGGATTCTCGCTAGACTCGATCTCGTTATCATAGTAGATGACAATATGGCTATTGTCTTTCTCCGTCAGATCGCTCAATATGCTAATCTCATGCATAATATCAGAGAGTACGGACCGGAAGTAGCGGTCGGCCTTCGTGTAGTCTCCGCCCATGGAGCTTAGAACGTCCTTGTATTGGGATTCGGTTGGCAGCGAAATATGCTTCAGGGCATACACATATTCACCGCTCTGATTACGCTTAGATACGCGGTATACCGTCCCGAATCCTCCCGCTCCGATTGCTTCGCCAACTTGATAACCTAGTTTTGTTTGTCCGGTGAGCTGCCTTGAATTGGCCATAGTAGTTCTCCTTGCTTATGTAGATGAAGGAATAAATTCAACGATCATTGCCGTCATATTGTCATACCGCTGCCGTGACAGCATCGGAACCAGTCACCTCCCACGACAGCAGCGCTCCCGGAAGTTACTGTTGTAATTACGCCAGATGTCATATCCACTGTTACTGGTGTTTTTGGCTTGTCTTGAATCTTGATTGCTTATTTGTAGAAAACGATGATATCCCATATATCGGACATATCGAAATTCATATTTACTTCCACTTTCAAATTCTCCCTCTCGTACGTTAGAACATACCAGTCCTTCGTTTTATTTGGTTTAGTTGTTGTAGTCGGTTTTCCTAATGAAGCCAGAATTTCTTTCGTCGATTGCGTGCTACCCCCATTGAGCTCGATTTTAATCGCCTTCAAACGTTTGCTGTTTAAATCAAAATAATAGCAGGTCACTCCGTAATCGAGCTCTTCGTACTCTTTGTCTTCGCCAAAAGTAACTTGAATAATGTCTTCACTATCCCCAGATATACGCTTGCCGCGTACGCTTTTTAATTGAGCATATGTTGTTGTTGCCAAGAAGTTCAATTCGGGAATAGAGTTCTTATTTAGGCTCGCGAAGAAATCTTTCGGAAAGACGAATGGTTTGTCCGTACTGCTGACGTACCAATAATTAGATTCGTCTAAAACAGTTGCAAAGCGGCCCGGTCTGGTAGAATCATAGGAATAAAATGGAATGGTATAGCCGCATGAGCTGGCATGCTTTTTAATTGTTTCCGGGGACATGGATGTAGGCATATAAGACATACAGGTTTCCGATTGAATGTTAAGCTTGAAGTCCATATTCAACTTCGAAGCCGTTTTATAAATGAGGAAGACCGCATTGTCTCCGTAATCCGTAAATCCGATACTATCGGAAAAACTGTTATCATCGAGCTGCAAGTTTTTGTCGATAATCTTGGTAACTGATAACGGCAGCACCGCATTAGCAACCAAATATCCTTTGTTTACTTTAATGTCCCAATTATTAATTCCTTTGTAACCAATTTCTTCGTAACCAATTTTTTTGGTTTGCAGGCTTTTCTTCAGCGCTGCGATTAGATTCGTGACATTGGATGACTGAGCAGAGGAAGAAGCTGAAGAAGCTGAAACACTTAGGTCCGAAGGGCTGTCCGTCGCATCGGAGGATGGAGTTTCCTTCGGTGTCGGACTCTCTGTTTTATCCGCTTGCGGCGACTCTGAGACTTCAAGAATTGATTTGGATCCCTGAACAGCGGAAGAAGCAGGCGAAGCTGTAACAGCTAGGTCCGAAGGCTTGTCCGTCGCATCGGAGGATGGAGTTTCCTTCGGTATCGGGCTCTCTGTTTTATCCACTTGCAATGACTCTGAGACTCCAAGATTTGATCTGGATCCCTGAACGGCAGTCAAATCCGTCCACACCTTCACAAACAAAACTCCGAAAATTACCAAGCCAATGATGCCAGATGCGATGGCAATGATTAGGCCAGTCCTTGATTTCTTCGTATCCAGCTGGTCATCCACACTTTGTTGGCGGATAGTTTCCATATGAAGCCCGACAGGAGAGCTATCGTCTCCGCTCGGTTGAACCGAATTATTCGCTGCATCCGTTTGGACTGGCACAGATGCTTCATCCGTTTGGACTGGCGCAGGGACTTCGTCTGTTTGGACTGGCGCAGAAACTTCGTCTGTTTGGACAGGCACAGGCGCTTCGTCCGTTTGGACTGGCGCAGGGACTTCGACCTTACGCAGAGGCTCAGGTACTTGCCACCCGCTACCTGCACTTTCTGTACCGAACAAATCTAGCTGACGGTTCCCTTCGGCAGCTTTTTCGTTCCGATTAATAATCGACTCCGATTCGATTCGAGGGGAATATGCTCCCAGCGTTGGTCCGTAATCGTCTGCACCAACTAGAATAGGTGTCGCTTGGCTTAACTCGGACTGGGCGGCATAAACCTGCAAAGTATGCTGATTGATGACGCGCTCGAGCTCGGCATTTGACAATTTGCTTCTCACTTCTGACAATGCTTCCTTAAAGGACCGCGCGCTCTGGAAGCGCTGCGCCGGAGATGAGATCGCCTTCACGATCACTTCGCCCAGCAAGTTATTGGCGTTCGCCGGTAGCCCAGGGATGTCTCCTGCAAGCCTTCGCCCGATGGCTTGATCCACATCTTCCATCTCGTAATGATCCGGAAATTCCGGAAGAAAAGGGATTCGTGAAAAGTTAAGCATCTTGTACAGGACAATACCTAATGAATAGATATCAATGATACTCGTGTAAGCTTCCCTGCCGAGATAAACCTCCGGTGCAATATAGGCAGGTGTTCCTTTGACCGAAGCAGCTCTGGAGGTGTCCTTGAGCAGCTTCGCCACTCCGAAATCGCCGAGCTTGTACTTGCCGTCCCGATTAACGAAAATATTATCATCCTTAATATCCCGGTGGATAATCTGATTGGAGTGACATACTTCCAATGCGGAAACAATGCCGAGCCCCAGCTCGATGACATCCGATACCTTCATTTCCCTAGTGCTGATGTATTCGGAAAGCGGAGTGAGATACTCCATGCGGATATAAATATCATATTTCAACGGATTCTCGCTGGATTCAATCTCGTTATCATAGTAGATGACAATATGGCTATTGTCTTTCTCCGTCAGATCGCTCAATATGCTAATCTCATGCATAATATCGGAGAGTACGGAGCGGAAGTAGCGGTCGGCCTTCGTGTAGTCTCCGCCCATGGAGCTTAGAACGTCCTTGTATTGGGATTCGGTTGGCAGCGAAATATGCTTCAGGGCATACACATATTCACCGCTCTGATTACGCTTGGATACGCGATATACCGTCCCGAATCCTCCCGCTCCGATTGCTTCGCCAACTTGATAACCTAGTTTTGTTTGTCCGGTGAGCTGCCTTGAATTGGCCATAGTAGTTCTCCTTGCTTATGCAGATGAAGGAATGAATTCAACGATCATTACCGTAATATTGTCAAAGCCGCCGGCTTCTCCATTGACTCCCTGGCACGCTGCTTTTACTAAAGCTCGTGCAGATTCGTCCAGTCGCTCATTATCGTAGCTCCGCCGCAGCAGCAGTTCGATCACATAATCCGGTACCGCATCCGTTAGACCGTCGCTGCATAGCAGAAACCATGAACGCTTTGAAGGACGAGGAATGAGACTCACTTCTCCATTAAGTTTCATGCCCTGTCCTTCCATACCCAAATGCCTATTGAGTGCCTTGCGCGACTTGAAACTTTCCACTTCGGCAGCGGTTAGCAGTTTAAGATCAATTAGCCGCTGCCCTTCTGTGTGGTCACGGGTTAATTGCTTTAATATGGCTCCATCATACTGGTATATGCGGCTATCACCTAGTTGAATGGCTGCTGCGCCGTATGCTGTGATAAGTAGCGCAGACAGTGTCGCTCCCATATCCTGCATGTCCGAATTGAAGCGCGCATGTTCGCAAATGCTGTGATTTACCTCATCCAGCACTTGCTGATAGCGCGCAATTCCTTCTTCACGATGGGCAGCAGCCAATATGCAGCCAGCCTTCTCGCTTAAACCTATTACCGCCATTCGGCTTGCCACTTCCCCAGACAGATGTCCGCCCATCCCGTCACTGACTGCGAATAATCCGCTGCTGTCACCGTTAAGCTCGCAGCTATCCTGAACGAAGGAAGTCGGATCGAACAGCTCATCAGCTCTTTTCATTCTTTGTTGTGTATGTGCATCTATATAACGCTCATGACCCAGTAAATAATTGTCTTCATGATTCGTGCGAGTGATGCCGATGTGCGAAACCACAGTCGCCCTGACTCGGAAGCTATCATCCGATCTATCGTTCGTTCTATGAACTTGATACATAGGCTGTCCTATACTCGCTCGCTCATTTTCTGCTTCAGAAACTGACGGAATGCGAGCTCTTCTTCATCCTGATAGCCGATAAAGTAAACACGTTCAATCTGATCGTGCTGGAATAAGAAGGATTGCTCCGGGTTCAGAATGCCTTCCGGGTAGAGACAAGCGCAGTAATCCCAGATTGTCTCTGCATCTGCTTCTTTTTGCAGTCGGCCTGTTATCATCACTTTCTTCGTACTATTCTTGAGAAGAACGACAGATCCGTTTGGTAGCATTTCGTTCATAATGGCCCTCCTGTTTCATCGGCTGTTTACTTGTCGGCCCACCAAGTCCTTGATTTGATAGACGGATTGACAGCTCGTGCAAGTATACAGCACCGTAACTTCATTAATGTTGACATCTTGGCTCCGTATATCCAGGAAGCTGCTGAAGCCCCTTTTACCTGTACCTATAAATTCCTTCTTATTCGTTCGTTTCAGCTTTCCACGGCAGTTCGGGCATGTTTTTCGCCCGAAAAGTAGATAGCCGATCTCCCGAAGACTGAGGCTGACTTCGTAATAATTGGGTTTATTTTTTGCCAATGGACACCTCAAACCCTAATCCGAATAATGCCGATACCTTGCCTCCGAACTTGAACTTGCCGTCTTCTCTTCCAGCATGGCCCTCTGCCCCTATGCCGATCGCATGGCCGGATCCAGTCAGATCAATTTCATAGCCACCAAGTTGAAATCCCGTGCTTGCTTCTCCCGAAAACACGGCAGCATGGGCACCGGCATGAGCGTTTACTTCGCGATTTTTCAAATCAATCTCGAGACCCGCACCGGCGTCCCCAGACAATACACTGCCTTTTACCCCGCCAGTTACCGCTATTTTGTCATTCCCAAAAGAACCGCTAGCCGCTACTTCTGCAGCGCTTACGTGCGTGTCTGCCCCAATATTTACAATTGGATTAAATCTTTTCTCGTCCGTCCATAAGGAGAGCTCTGCATCATACTTTGCAGTGGCATGGCCAACCTGCGCACTTGCCTCTCCTTGGGCTAATCCTTCCTTATCCCACGCCTGCGTCTTAGCCACGTAAGCATCAACGCTTGTTCTCGTCAGATCAACACCTGATTGGGTCGTATCCGATCCGCGCTTGCTTCCACCTGTACCCGTACTCGTTCCTACCGTGCCAACTCCGCTGCCCAGCAGATTCTTCTGAATGAACTCGCCAGCAATTGCCCAGAGCTGTGGATTGGCTAGAATAACAGGAAGAAGCTCACTTCGATTCCCTATAAACCACTTTACGATATCGCCCAGATTATTGCCGCTTGCCGAGCCTGGCGTTGCATTTGTTCGAAGACTCTCAAGACCCTGCAGCTGGCTCGAATCCAGCTTGTCATACGTATCCACGGCATCCGTTAAGAAATCGCCCATTCTTTGCAGAACATCGGCATGCTTCTCCAGCTCTGCGTTAATGTCGTTCATAATGCGATCAATCTGTTCTTTCGAGCGGATGTCCCAGTCGAGACTCCTGTCAATTGCGGCAAGGTCCGAGCCGATTCTTCTCACATTGCCGCTAACTTTTCGGACTGCATCTGCATTCCCCTTAAGCCTTCCTCGATCCACATATAGAAATGTCAATCAATCACCTCAAAATTGTGCCATGAAGGTTCGGTTGCAGAACGAAAATTGCATCATTCCTGCTGAAAGGATGATGCAATTTCGCCATGCAAAGCCCTTGTATTAAGCGTCGCCGCGCTGGTTTTCCGCTGACTGCAAATTCTCCTGATTCACGCGATCCCACTCATCAGCTGCATTCTTCAGAAAATCAGAATACTGGTTGATCGTATCGATCCGAGATTGGAAATCATCTTTCAGCTCATTAAACTTCTTCACTGTCGTCTCCGCTACATCGCCTTCCCAAGCGGAACGCAGTCGGTTAATCTCGTTTGTCATCTCAGCCGTAAATTGTTGAATAGCCTTGCCGCTAGCTTTCAAGCTATTTGATTTATCACGCATTACCGTCGAGTTTACTTTAATCGATGCCATTGCACAGCTCTCCTTTTCGTCTATGATTAACGTCCTGCATTCAGCTTGCTAGCTGTATTCTTCAATTGATCCTCTGCCTTTTCGATTTTCTCAGCCGATGTCGTCAGATGCTTCACGTACTCCTTCAGTACCTTGGCAAGCTCTTGGAAATCGTTGCGGTATTGCTCCAGCTGCTTGTTGAATGCATCACTGGATTCTCCCGACCAAGACACGCGAAGATTTGCAACCTCCGCATAAATTTTTGCGTACTCTGCCTCATATTTAGCCGTCTTGTCCGAAATCGCTTCTGCCGACTTCTTAAGATCTGTGGTTTCTACCCGCATTTGCTTGTTTGCCATTCCTTATTGCCCCTTCCCAACTGGTTTATGAATAATTGCTAGTTTCAGCCGCTCGGTTTTCCCTGGGCCAGCTTCCTTGCGCGCTCTGCTTCTGCTTCGTCTTCACGTTGAATTCGGTCTGCTACATTGCGGATTGTGCCGGACACGTTTTCCAGCTTTCGACATGCAGCCGTTAATTGTTCCTTCATAAGCTCGCACTGCTTCAAATAGGCTTCGGAAGCCTGACCTTGCCACGCTTGCTTGAGCTGCCCCATTTGATTGTCGAGCATTTGAATTTCCTGACGTAAACGATGCGCCTGCTCCATGCATTCATTGGATTGCCGCACCACTTGCATGTAATTAATTCGTAATTCCATTCATCGCCTCACCTCCTATGCCAGCATCAGCTTGCTTCCATTTTTAATGCCCAGCTGCAGGAAATCCTTAGTTGGATCTAAGATCTCAAAGGATTTGCGGTCGTACAGATGGAGCAACCCCAAATTACTCTCAAGCCCTTGATACTCCTCGGAAAGCAGATTAGCGATTAAGGGCACCGCTGTATCTACCAGCATCTGGTTGGGGATGGTGAACTCGTGATACTGTCCAACGGACGGAACGAAGACCGATACGGTAACTTTGCTATGCATGATGATTTCCTCCTTAACCCGTGCAATCAGACCAGCACCTCGAAAAACTGCTGATAAGCTTGCTTGCATGCAGCTAGTGATGTCCGGGTTAGCCTGAGAGCACAATCCGGCTCATCCGGCATGCCGATTACCCAACAGCTCGTACCGCTGAAATAGCACGTCAGCGATTCATTGGTCGCCTCCTTTCCTGAAATCCACTGGCTAAGCGTTATGAATCGATCTCTGGAAATAAATCCTTCGGCTGCATCCAACGCTATGTCCATGTGCAAGCCTGCAAGGCTAAGCGACTCGGCAGCTTTGGTTACATTCTTCATATAGACCGGTGACAAAAAGCTATAATATTGCGACCGACTTAGCGATACGAAGACCGATTCTTGCGAATCATCCTCCATTAATCCATCGGCAAGCTCGTTCAACCGCATATGCAAGCCTTCAAATGCAAGCTCCGGTTCTCCATAGAAGCTTACATTCAGCCGCTCCTCGCTCAGCGAGCTTTGCATGACAGCTACGACGCCATGATCGCAGAAGTAATAGCTCATCCGGCTAATCCCTCTGTTACTGCGATCCGGAAACTGTACGCTGAGCACCCGAGTCGGCCAGGAACAGGCAGAAATCAACGCATGAATTCCCGCATCAATCTCAACTGCCCCTTCGCGCACGGTGCCAATAAAGCGCTTCGTCTGCAAGAAACTCCTAACCTTGGACCAAGTTTCCTGCAGCTTATCAGGTGATGATTGTAGGAGGTTGGACGTATCCTCCAACCCGATGATCGATTCCGCTCCAAGCACGAAACAGAGCATGATGAACTCTTCTTTCGAAAAATCCAGTTCCAAAGGTGCTCCCTTACTCACGCCTAGCTTCCCCTTTCTCCTGACTAGAGAGGTGTTTTGATTTCGTCATACTTATCCTCGTCAATTAAGTAGCCATGGCTCGGAGGCAAGATTCTGGTACGTTCTTGATAATTCATGTTCGGGAATGTGAAGACATGCTGCGACTGCACGGAACTGCCAATCAAAACCCCTTTATTTGTACGAACAAGGTACATGTATAGCTCAGTGGCATTGTATGCCGCCAGTTTATTCAACTGGCCAGAGGTGACAAAGTAAATGTTAAGGCCTTTGGTAGCCGGAACAATTCGCGTCCACTTCTCCGCAGTTTCATCCGTGATCATATCGAAGAAATCATTGAACCCATTAATGAAGATAAACAGCGGCTCATGCTTCAGCATGAGTCCATACATCTCCTCCTCTGGGACGCCATTCTCCCGAAGTTCTCGGTAATCCGCCATTCTTTGCTCCGCAATCCGCTCCAGTTCCAGCGTGAACCGGTCAACATCATGAGCGGAAGACAGATAAGACCCGCCACTTACTGCTTGGCCAAAGGATTCAACCATCGATTGGTCTTCCCGGTCCACAAGTATGAGATTCCGGTTGCGATATTCGGCAGCTCTGCTGATCATGAACATGAATTGCGCTGAAATAGGGCTTGGATCGACGCCTCCCAGGAAGAAGGCATGCAAGCCTCTTAGTTCCAAACCGTGAGGTCTGTCGCCTTTGATGTGAAGACCAGCGAACAAGCTATGCTCACTCATTTCCAGAATCGGCAGTGCATTATGATACCTGCTGGAATTTCGGGATTGAAGCATAGGAGCGGCAGTTGCCTGATTGTACCGATCATCCGATGCAGCAATAAGTTTATCCACCATTTCATGCTGTACCCGGTTTGCCCTTGGACCGTCCCAAGCTCGGTTATAGGCCGCTATTCGTTCCCGAATGTAAGAGATCCGCTCCATTTCATTCCCCGACTTGACAATGAGTGCCGTCTGGAATTCGACGATGTCGCCAGCATTTGTCAAGCCTCTTCCTTTGACGCTATCAGGCTCAATCGGAACAGGGGCATTCAGCACCTCCCGGTAATGGAAGCTGTCATTCAGACGAAGCGTAAGGAAATTGGACACATGCTCGGTGATCCGGTAATAGACCGCTCCTTTGCTGTTTCCTGTTAGGACTAAATAGATACCGTACGTCTTCCCGTTTCCTGCAATCTTGACCAGCTCTTCTTCGAGCTCATGATACCTTTCCTTGAAGGCCGTGTAATTGTCCAGTACGAGCATAATGGCTGGTAGTTTCTTCTTCGTACTTATTCGATAGCCTTCAAAGCTGCCTGTACTATGCTCAGCAAACAACCGCTTCCTGCGCTCCATCTCATGCAGCAGTCCATGGATCGTTTCCTCTACCTTATCTTCATCGTCCGTGTACAGAACGTTGCTGCAATGCGGTAATTCTGCAAAGCATCCAAGCGTACGACCTCCAAAATCAAAGATATAGAAATGAATATCCTCGGGGCTGTACGAATCAGCCATACTGTAGATGAATGTTTGCAGGAAAGTCGTTTTACCGGTGCCTGATGTGCCGTAAAGAACGATATGACCGTCCTTTAACAGATCGATAACGAGGGGTAACTGTTGCTGCTGCTTCGGATAGTCGGCTAATCCAACCACGGCCTCTATGCTCAACTCACCTTGCTGCCATCTCATTCCATCGAAGCCTTTGCGGCTATTCAGGCCAAGCTCGCTTAACTCGAGCTCTTCATTGAGCGGATCTAGCCATAGCGGAAGGGATTTAATACCGCTGCGGGATGCGATCTGGTTGATTTCGCCGATCAAAGCTTCAAGCTGGGATTCCCCGCTTGCTTTCCCTGCCGTTATCGCTTTTACGCTTCTAAGCGAGGTAGCCGTGCTGTCTATCATGTGAATCGTCAGCTCTTCTTCGTCTATATAGCCCGGAACCGGGATATAGTCGCCGCCGCTGTAACCAGATTGGATATACTCAAAGACCTCATCATAGCCAACCTGAACGTAGCACCGTCCAGGCAGCTTAATCATGGCTGCATCCGGCTTCTTAATCATTTCGTTACTGTCGAACTTATCCAGCACCTTCAAGCAGATTCTAAACTTCGAATTGCTCCAGATCTGATCGTCCACCACGCCTGACGGCTTCTGCGTTGCCAGAATTAGATGGATGCCCAGGCTTCGTCCGATCTGCGCGACATCGATTAGTTCTCTCATGAATTCAGGTTGCTGCGTTTTGAGCTGGGCGAATTCGTCAGAGATTAATACTAGATGCGGCAATGGCGCTCCGGCTTTACCGTCCTTGTACATTTTCTGGTATCTATCAATATGGTTAACGCCATATTCATTGAATAGCAGCTGACGGCGGTTCAGCTCGGCCTTTATCGAGACAAGGGACCGATTGAGCTGGCTTCCGGACAGATTCGTAATTTTACCCGCAATATGCGGCATACCATCGAAGATGTTCGCCATACCGCCACCTTTGTAATCAATCAGCACGAAGGATAGATCGTGTGGGTGGTAGTTAATCGCAGCCGATATGATATACGCTTGTAAAAACTCGCTTTTCCCCGATCCTGTCATCCCTGCTACGAGTCCGTGCGATCCATGGTAATTCTCGTGGATATCAAGAGAGAAAACTTCACCGCCTGCCTTGATTCCAATTGGCGCGGCAAGGGACTTATAGGATAAATTCTCTTCCCACAACCCCTCGATGTTCAGCTCATCAATATTCCCCGCTTTATACATGCCAAGGAAGGATACACGCTCAGGCACGCTTAAGTTCATGCTCTCTGTCTTCACGGTCAAGGTAGACATTCTCTGTGAGAAGGCTTGCAGCAGTTCGTTGCTCACCTCATCTTGGTCGAACGGGTGGAAGCGGTTGTCGAACTTATTCTTGTAATAGATCCCGCATACGCTCTCGTTCTGAATGATTACTTCGCATTCTTTTGGAAGCTTAGAGATGGAGCCATAGACGAAAACGCCTGTTACACCTACCTTGTTGTGAGGATTCGAAACATACCGCATCAAGGGCTCACTCTCAACGAGCTTCTCATTGGCAATGAGAAAGACATAATGAGGAAGTTGCTGAGCCGCTTGGCCGCTCTCAACCGATTCGCGTTCTTTCAATGTTTCATCTAACGCATGAAAGAGCTGATGAACCTCATACCGATTTGTTGCGACATGCCGCAGCGCCCGATCCGTACTCCACAGATGCGGAAGTTCTTTTGCCCATTCAAAATGCTCGCCGTCTTTCTCGTCGTAGATCATGACGATTTTCATTTCATCATAAGAATGAAGCCCTGCCAAGTGAAGTGCCATCACCTTCATCGTGTTCATAATCCGATCCCAGCTGCCGATTATCCCTACTGTCCGATTATCCGCTAGCGAGACGGTAACGGGTGCATCCTGCAGCTTGGCGTACTGTGAGGCGAGCTTGAGCGGCTCATCGGCAAGCGCATCCTCATCAAGGACGAAGCCTCGCTTCGGCACGTCGATCTTCACCTGAAAGTCACACTCGCCCTTCCCTAGGCGAACCGTGAGGAAATCCGTATCCTCTGGCGTGCGCTCCCATAGACGGCGTTCACTGCCCGGTTCGTGAAGGAAGCCAGCGACAACTTGAGGACTCGGGAACAAGGTATCGTTCAAGATCCGCTTATTGCGCTGGTACTTTGCCTCTAACATCTTTTTCTGTTGATCTAGATATCCGCGATATCGCGTGTCGCGGTATTGCCGCTCCGCTCTCTCTACCCGAGCTTGGTAGCGATTGCTCAGAACCGGCCATAGCACCGCTCCAGTAAGCATCGTGACACTCATTATGGCACTGGTAATAATCGAAGAGCCTGATGAAGCATTGGCGATCGTAATCCCGAGACTAACCAGCATAGCGATCATCATGGTCATTGAAGGACCTAATGTAAAGAGCAAGGGCATCTTCCCCGTCTTATTCAAAGCCGGAGGCGGATCAAGTTCTAAGACGCCTGATTCCAGTGTCTTCATGATCCGAGGAGAACGAGTAAAATAGCCTGCCTCTTCGCCCGGATCTGCCGCAAGCGGCCTGGCATAGTCAAGGTGATGAGGCGTCATCGTCGTACCGGCAATATTGCTGCTCACAGCGATATAGCCGCCGAGATAAATAATTTTAAGGCCGACTACGTACAGCAAATCTCCGACTGACAGCTTAGCTGAACTAACCTTGGAACCGTTAAGATAGACTCCGGACTTGCCGGATAAATCCTCGATATAGGCATGACTCTCTTCCACCCGAACCGCGGCATGCTTGCGGGATATGCTGTTATTCAAGTTGTAATAGATATCGCTCTCCGGCAAGCGACCGATAAAGATGTTCTTATTCTCTTCCAGCTTAAGCTTAATAAACTCCAACGCGGATTGGCCGATTTCGGTAATGAGTACGGCATATTCTACTTTGCTTGCTGGATTTATTACAGTTATGTAATCGCCATGCGTTATGGTTCGAGTCTCTACCTTTTCGCTGTTAACGATGAGATCGACCTGATGTGTCTCTGTCGACTTGATGACCCACTCGCTTCCAACTTTATAAATCGGCAGAATTAGGCGGACGCGGCTGTTTAAGAAATCCTGATCAATCACCGCTCCGTTCGTCCTGGTAAGCAGTGTGCTCAGCTTGAACTCCTTGACGGTATTATCAATGAATAGGGCAATAAGCAAGTCAGACATATCATCACTCCACTTAACTATAAAGAATGCTTGCCGCCGCAAATGCTTTCAACTGCGACAGCAAGCCATTACAAGCCTTGCATCATTCTTATCTCGGTGCCACATAGCGACCGAAGCAGGAGCGTTTAGCCTACTTTTTTCTCGCGCAAAATGTTTCTCATCGCTTTGATCTGCTCTTCAACCTTCGCCATATCCATCGCGCCTTTGCTCTGTTTCATTGCTGTGCGGTCCTGTATATAGGCCGTAATCGATGTACCGCCGGACGTTGTCAGTTTGAATACTTCGACATCGCGAATGTCCAGTTCTTTCGTTTTCTTGATGTATGTTGGATTCCCTTTGGAATCGACGATTTGAACTTTCTCGGACAAGGTTGCCACGGATACAATATCACGGTAGAAATATTCATCTGTCGTTTCAGAGTACGTTTCGCCCGTTGTGAAATCAACAATGCGCGTGTAACAATAAATCTGGTGCTCGGTAATAAAGAAGCTAGTAATCGTGCCAAGCGAGAACCGCAGTTGGCTGTCCGAACCTCTTTTGTACATCAGCTTTGTATCTTTATTAACAAACCCGTAGTAAGCTCCTGTAATCACGATCGGCTCTTTCATTTCCATTTCAGGAACAATTCCGACCTTGTCGCGTCCACGCTCGACGGCTGCTTGGCGATCTCTAGCAATTGCTTCGTCAACTTGCTGATCAGTAGCTGTTTTCTTGCCAAAATAGAGGAAGTAGAGACCTGCTCCGCCCGCTAATAGGAGAATAATTCCAAAGGTAGCGCTCGAACCCAACAACAAAAGGCCGATAACGGCTACAACAACCGCCCATACCGGAAATTTCCGGGTAAAATAGTTTTTAATTAGATTGCGATCGACAGTTTGCATATAATGACCTCCAAAATAGTTTTCTATAGTCGTATTGACATATAACCTGCAATGATCGATATATCCTCATTGCTGATCGCCGTCTGTTCTGCTTTTTTCAGCAGCTCGCCTACACTTGGCGAAGTATTAATAAATTTCTTTTGATAATAATCTTGCTTAATGACAGCCTGGGCATAATAGATCTTCCCGTCATTGGGATTAAGACTTGCTGCCGCTTCCATCAGCTCCTCGGCTTTGCGAATAACAGGAAGCGTAGTGACAAACGGTCTCTTGCCTTTCAGCAGACTGATTGCACCATAGAAGTAAACGTCGCTTTCTTCGACCATGTCCTCTATCGCTTTATCAAAGAACTTCTGTGCGTAATCGTAGAGACCGAGTTTCAAGTAGCACATACCAAGCGCTGCATTGACCTCTTTGTTTCCGGGATCCGCCGATGCGGCCTTCTTGTAAGCGGATATGTATTTGTCAATTCCGGCTTTATCCAGAGCGCTCAAGCTTCCTAGCGTTCGAACAATAAACTCCGCCTTGCAATATTGGCAGGTATTGCTGCTCAAGCTGGCCGGAGCACCGCACTGTGGGCATTCGTGAATGACTACTGTCGTACTCATCTTCTTCACCTCCCTCATTGCTTTCGCCCGCAATTTCCGCAGAATACGCTTCCAGTAGGAACCTCAGTCCCGCAGTCCATGCACTTTCGGTTACCAGCCGGTGTGCCACATACTCCGCAAAATTTCATGCCAGGCGATACTTGCGCCTGGCAGCTAGAGCAGGCGATTCCGACTGCAAACTTCTCACCGCAATTCCCGCAGAACTTGCTCCCTTTCGGGTTAAGCTGATTGCAACGAAGGCAGCATTCCTGCTGAATATCATGCTGTGAGGATCCCGTCTGTTGAACCGGGCGAGATGTCATAAGGTTTGCTCCCATCTGGGAAAAGGCATCTCCGGCAGCTATACCGGCGCTAAGCCCCATACCCATGCCCATTGCCGCGTTCGCCATCCCTCCCCCACCAGGATTTTCCGCAAGCTTCTCCATCACATCAAAGGATCTTCTTCGGTAGTAGTCCTCACCGAGAATATTAAGCTCAGCCCGCTTGTCTTTCAGCTCTCTTAGCTTCTCAGTATCTTCTCTAGGAACATTAACCGATTCCACATAGAAGTTCTCGATGTCGACACCATAATGGGCAAATTCTTCACTGAGCACCTCTCGGCAAGCAATTGAGAGCTCTCCGATATACGTAGTGATCTCCAGAAATGAAATTTGCTTTCTAACCATGTAAGTGGAGACGATCTCTTTGATCTTGGTATTAATAATCCCCTCGAAATAGCGCGTTATAATCTCGTAATCGGTAACGTTTCCTCCCCTAACCGCTCCAATAAGGCGAGAGACGAACAAACGCGGGTCCGATATCGTAACGCCATATTGACCGAAGGCTCGTACTGATAACAAAATGCCATATTTAGGGTCTTCCACCGGAAATGGCATCGAAGTTCCCCAACGCAGGTCAAGCCGTGATGATTTATTGATGTAGTAGATCTCCGCCGAAAATGGTGTTTCTCCACCGAAAGGCAGATTAACTAGCTTATCAAGAAACGGCAAATTTCCTGTCTTAAGCGTGAACGTCCCTGGGCCGAACAGATCGAGCGCCTCTCCGCCTTTTAGAAACAGCGCTTCCTGACTTTGATTGACAATTAGTTGAGAGCCAAGAACAAAATCTTCTCCGGGATACTTATAGACCAGCCATGGTTCGCCATCTTTAGGTCCATCGTATTTAATCCGATCGATTAACGCCATCATTCTTCACCTCCTCGCGTTTTGCATTCACTCCCAAATTGGAGGAAGTCGTCTAATTCCCGCGTGTATATGTTAACTACCGGCAGGAGTACCTTAGTAGACTCATTCTGAAGAAACAACAGCGTCAGTGCCATGAAGGTCCCCCACGACATTGATCTCTTTCCAAGTTCAAGTGAAATGACAGTTTGCCTGCTAATGCCAACTCGTGCCGCCAACTCAGCTTGAGTGATCCCTAATTTCGCCCTCATTACAGGAAGGTTCTCGGTCAGGTTCTTGATCAAGGTTGCTTTCGTCTCTGCATCAAGTACCTTTGACATTATCATCCCTGCCTACCTTTAATTAATAGATTTAGTAAATGGGTCATGGTACTAAACAACTATCAATATAGTAAAATTTAGGGACTGTGTAAAGACATTTTTAACAAAATGTCGTTTGATTTAACAAAACGTAGGTCATATGGATCACTATGCTTCCTGTTCTGTCGTTAAATAACGTAAACTCTATATTAAAGGAATTAATAATAGCAGGACAAAAGCCGCTTTCCGGACGTTTGTCCGAGAAGCGGCTATTAAATAGTAGGAAGAGCTTACGCTTTTTCTGCGTACTGCCAAGGAAAATGGCTTGGAGGGTGATTACGCCATATTCTTGGCATTAGCCTACACAGGTATTCGTGCCAGGGAGCGTGTGCGCTGAAATAGCGGAGAATATCAACTTCGCGGAGCAAACAATAAGTATCACGATGACGTATTATAACCCTACGAACAACACGAAGGTATATCATCTTCTTCCAACTAAAACGAAGACCTCGAAACGCGAAATCGATGTTGAGGATATCGTCGTAGGTGAGCTTGAGCGACATCGGGCAAAACAAAACATTATTATGATGCGATACCGTAAGAGTTATCACGATCATGGTTTTGTTTTCGCTAAGTCCGATGAAGAGAACGCCGGATACCCGGAGTACCTCAAGCAAATTCAGAATCGTATGGCTAGACTGCTGAGAATAGCCGAACTCAATCCTGAACTAATCCCCATTCTCTGCGTCATACGCACACTTCGTTACTGGCAGAAGCCAGAGTAAGTTTAGAAACGATCGTGGCGCGTCTTGGGCACAAGGACGACGATACAACCAAGAACGTGTATCTGCACGTCACGAAACCAAAGAAAAAAGAGGCCTCCCACAAGTTCGGTGAACTCATGAGAAGCCTCTAGTTTTCTGCCGATGTTACCCTTAGTTACCTTCAGGATACCCCGACACCTCAAACCCCTTATAAATCAAGGGTTTTCGGCATGTATTACATCATGCCGCCCATTCCACCCATGCCACCCATGCCGCCCATGTCAGGCATGCCTGGTTTGTTAGCTTCTGGCTTGTCAGCTACTACAGCTTCAGTAGTCAGGAACATAGCTGCAACGGATGCTGCGTTTTGCAGTGCGGAACGTGTTACTTTCGCAGGGTCAACGATACCTGCTTCGAACATGTTTACCCACTCGCCGGAAGCTGCATTGTAGCCGATGCCGATTGCTTCTTTTTTCAGACGCTCAACGATAACGGAGCCTTCTTGACCCGCGTTAGCCGCGATTGTACGAACTGGCTCTTCCAACGCACGAAGCACGATGTTTACGCCTGTTTTCTCGTCGCCAGAAGCGTTAACTGCTGCTACTGCGCTGTATACGTTCACGAGTGCTGTACCGCCACCGGATACGATACCTTCTTCCACTGCTGCGCGAGTGGAGTTCAGAGCATCTTCGATGCGCAGTTTGCGCTCTTTCAATTCTGTTTCAGTTGCTGCGCCAACTTTGATTACCGCTACGCCGCCAGCAAGCTTAGCAAGACGCTCTTGCAGCTTCTCACGGTCGAAGTCGGAAGTTGTTTCTTCCAGTTGAGCACGGATTTGACCGATGCGAACTTCGATGTCTTTCTTGTCGCCAGCACCGTCAACAACGATTGTGTTTTCTTTCGTTACGCGGATTTGACGAGCTGTACCCAGTTGATCCACAGTTGTTGCTTTCAGCTCAAGGCCGAGCTCTTCTGTGATCACTTGGCCGCCTGTCAGAGCAGCGATGTCGCCAAGCATAGCTTTGCGGCGGTCGCCGAAGCCAGGAGCTTTAACAGCTACGCAAGTGAATGTACCGCGCAGACGGTTAACGAGCAATGTTGCCAGTGCTTCGCCTTCAACGTCTTCAGCGATAATAAGCAGCGTCTTGCCGGATTGAACCACTTTCTCCAGAACAGGAAGAATCTCTTGAATGTTGGAGATCTTCTTATCTGTGATCAGAATGAATGGATTGTCGAGGACAGCTTCCATTTTGTCTGTATCTGTGATCATGTAAGGGGAGAGGTAACCGCGGTCGAACTGCATACCTTCAACCACTTCAAGCTCCGTTACGAAGCCTTTGGATTCCTCAACTGTGATAACGCCGTCGTTGCCGACTTTCTCCATCGCTTCAGCGATCAGTTGGCCAACTTCATCGTCTGCGGAAGAGATCGAAGCTACTTGAGCAATAGATTGGCTGCCTTCAACTTTCTTGGAGATTCTTGCAAGCTCTTCAATCGCTGCGCGAACCGCTTTCTCGATACCTTTGCGGATAACCATTGGGTTAGCGCCTGCAGTAACGTTCTTCAGACCTTCGCGGATCATCGCTTGCGCAAGAACCGTTGCAGTTGTTGTACCGTCACCGGCAACATCGTTAGTCTTTGTAGCTACTTCTTTAACAAGCTGCGCACCCATGTTCTCGAATGCATCGTCAAGCTCGATTTCTTTCGCAATGGACACGCCATCGTTCGTGATCAATGGGCTGCCGAATTTCTTCTCAAGCACCACGTTGCGGCCTTTAGGACCAAGTGTAACTTTAACGGCATTAGCCAGTGCATCTACACCGCGCAGCATTGCGCGACGAGCGTCTTCGCCGAATTTAATTTCTTTCGCCATCGTTAATAACCTCCTAATGTCGTGTAAAAGATAAGTAAGACGTATCTGTTTGTTGCCATGTATGTGGAGTCAAGCCGTGAGGCTTAGCCCAAGATCGCGTGAATGTCGCTTTCTTTCATAATCAAAAGCTCTTTGCCTTCGTACTTCACTTCTGTACCGGCATATTTGGAGAACAACACGCGGTCGCCTTCCTTAACTTCAAGCGCAATACGTACGCCGTCTTTAACCGCGCCGCTGCCTACAGCGATAACTTTGCCTTCTTGTGGCTTTTCTTTCGCTGTTTCCGGCAACAAAATGCCGCTAGCAGTCGTTTCTTCTTTCGCGATTGGTTCGATCAATACGCGTTCACCTAAAGGTCTGATCATGAAAATAGCCTCCTTCTGATTTGGTGCTGCAAATTTTTACTGTTAGCACTCGCAATCATCAAGTGCTAATAACAATTTTTATAATACCGATTTTGCTGACAGATTTCAAGTCTTACAGTCACGAATTCAAATGAATTTTACAATCAGCCCCAACCAGCCTCGAGCAAATAAAAAAAGCCGGCCAATCGGCCGACTCTCGCTACTAATTCCCATATTCTGCTTCCCAAGCTTGATCAGCCTTGAGTTGTTTCCGATACACTACGCTCGAGAGCAGCACACTCAGTTCATACAGCAGAATGAGCGGGGCTGCAACAAGGGAGTCCGAAATAAAGTCTGGCGGCGTTACGACGACACCGACAATGATGAGGATAAAATACGCCAGTCGGCGCATCTTCCGCAACCGCTTCGGATTCAGAATGCGCAGCTTCGTTAGAAACATGATCACGATCGGCAGCTCGAAGAGCAGTGAGATCGGCAGAACAATGTTGAGCATGAAAGAGAAGTACTGATAAATGCCGTACGTTTCGATCAAGTTCAAGTGCCTTGCAACCTTCGTCGTAAAATTAAAAGCCATCGGGAACACGACAAGGTACGAGAAGGCGAGTCCGACCAGAAACATGAAGAGCACGAACGGGACAAACATCAAAGTTGACCGCTGCTCCTGTACGCGAAGCGCCGGCTTCACGAACGACCATATCTGATACGCCGCTACCGGCAGCACCAGAATTAACGCAATAATAAGCGCAAACTTCATATAGATGCCAATCGCATCCCACAAGGAGAATGCGTGCAGCTGCATGCCTTTGACCGGCTCCTGATTAATGAGAAAATTATACACGGGGTCCGCGCACACAAGGCCGATAATCATCCCGATCACTAGGACGATAATGACGATGATCAATCGCTTGCGAAGCTCGCCGATATGATCAAACAGCGACATAAGCTGATCGCCGCGTGCCGCTTCCGCAGTCAAGGGTTCTTTTCTATCTGCCACTGCTTACAACGCTCCTTCCAAGCAACAAACGGCATCAATGCCGCTATGTAGGGGGCAACTCCGCAAAGTGCCTTTACTAAAAAAAGCGGGCCCCATTTACTCTGGGAGCCGCTTGTTCGAGCTCTGATCTTCAGTCGTACGATCCGTACGATCTGTACGATTCACTTCAACACGGTTCGCTTGATTGCGATCACGATCGTCGTTATCATCCATTATGTCTTTCGCGCCTGCCTTGAATTCCTTCAGCGTACGACCGAAAGCGCGGCCGAGCTCAGGCAGCTTGTTGGGTCCGAACAGCAGCAAGGCAACAAGTGCGATAAGTAGAAAACCTGTTACGCCAATACCATTAAACATCTTCCATTACCTCCTTCTAATGACTTGTAAAGCTTATGCAACGAGTAACCTGCCTAGTATGGCAGAGGAAGTAGTCAGTTCGCTTCATTAATCATTAACCATCATGATTATTAACAGCTATTCAGTCCGCCGTAGCCCATCTCAACAATGTCCGCTCTAGTAATCGTATCACCTGCGAGAACTCGCGGCAGCAGCACATTAAACGAGGTATACGGGTCATGCATGACGCAGCCCGGGAGTCCCATAATCGGCACTTCGCCGAGATAGCCCATCAGCAGCATCGAGCCTGGTAGCATCGGTGTTCCGTAGCTGACAATTTGCGCGCCGGCTTCGGCAATTGCAGCTGGCGTACGGTCATCGGGGTCTACCGACATCCCGCCTGTCACAAGTATCATATCATACGACTGAGCCTGTAAATAGTGTATTTCCTTGACAATTGTATGGCGGTCGTCCGGCGCAAATCGCTGCTCAGCAATCTCCGAACCAAGCGATTCTACAATGCGAGTAACGGCTGGCCCGAACTTATCCTGAATCCTTCCAGAAAACACTTCTCCGCCCGTCGTCAGCAGGCCAATCTGGAATTTGCGAAGCGGCTTTAACCGAAGTGGAGACGAGTTTTCATGCTGCTCTTTGTAGCTGGCGAGCAGTTCTTCGACTTCGCGTATCTTAGCCTCAGGTACTACAAGCGGGATTACTCGCGTCGCAGCCAGCTGTCCACCAGGCATCACCACAGCGTTCGTCCGAACCGTCGCAAGCGCAATCTCACCCAGCTCGTTAATGGCATGAACGACAGCAGGGTCGATCTCGGCAATAGCCGGCACGTCCAGGGCCGACTTGATCGCCACTTTGCCCTCGTGCGGCTCAGATAGCTGAAGGCCATCGCACTGAAGCGCAGCTGCCATTCGACGGGCCGCGTCATCCTCATGCAGATCGCCTTCGGCAAGCTCCATAATATAAATATGCTCCTTGCCAATATCAAGGAGCTTAGGGATATCTGCTTCTGTAATCAAATGGCCTTTCTTAAACAGCCGTCCTTTGAACTGCCCGGGAATGATCTGCGTCAGATCATGCGCGAGCCGAAGGCCGATCGCTTCCTGTACCGGCACTTCCTTCAGAACCGTACGCTTGCTTCCGTTATCGCTCACTCTGTATGCTCTCCTATCCGGCCCGATAGGATGTTAAGCGCATGCGGGAGCTGATCCATAATGGCCAATAGATTTTCATGTACGCCCTTCGGGCTTCCTGGCAAGTTGATGATTAACGAACGTCCGCGAATGCCGCATACTCCGCGTGACAGCATCGCCCTGCGCGTACGCTGCATCGCGCCTATGCGCATCGCTTCCGCAAGTCCAGGCACTTCGCGATCAATGACCTTCAGCGTCGCTTCCGGTGTCAGATCACGCGGCGCAAGCCCTGTGCCGCCCGTCGTAATGACAAGGTCCGCTTGATAGTAATCGGTCATCTCAATAAGTGCCGCCATAATTTCGTCCTGCTCGTCGGGTACAATTCGGTAATCGACGATTTCTCCACTGAGCTCTTCTTCCACCAGCTCCCGGATAACCTGAGCGCTTGTATCCTCGCGCTCGCCTCGCGATCCTTTGTCGCTCGCTGTTAGCAATGCCACTTTCCACCGCATGAGCTTCTTCCCCCAATCGCTTTTTCAGAAAGATATGCCATTAACGATCCACGGTATAATCACCGTTTTTTCCGCCGCTCTTCGCGCTCAGGTAGGTCGGTCCGATGACCATGTCCTTCTGCAGCGCCTTGCACATATCGTACACGGTCAGTGCCGCCGCGGAAACAGCGGTTAATGCCTCCATCTCAACGCCCGTCTTGCCGGTCGTCTTCACAGTGCCTTCTATATATAGCTCGTCTTTGCCATTATCGGCAAAAGCCAAATTCACGCCTGTCAGCGGAAGCGGATGACACATCGGAATCCAGTTCGACGTGTTCTTCGCTGCCATAATGCCCGCTACTTGCGCGACCGCGAGCACATCTCCTTTGCCAATGGTGCCCGCTTTGATCCGTAACAATGTATCTTCTGCCATCGTCACTGTCGTACGCGCAACCGCAACACGCGATGTCACCTCTTTATCCGAGATGTCCACCATGCGAGCTCTGCCTTGTTCATTAAAATGCGTCAAATCCATGCTGAGCGCCCCCTTGTCATTCCCTGCTCCGTAATAACCCCATCAACAGGTGCATCATGCTCGTCCATCGGCACGCGATCAACCCACTGCGCTTCATAGCCAAGCCCGATCCAGAGCGGGAGCTGCCTGCCCTGTTCAGATGACGTAAGCCGCAGCAGATCGTGAAACCGGTCATAATAACCGCCGCCGTAGCCAAGCCTGCCGCCGCCACGATCGAACGCGAGCCCCGGCACGAAGACGATGTCCGGCAGCTGATCCGCCAAGTCCCAACGCTTCACAGCCATCGGATCCGGTTCTTTAATGCCATAAGCGCCGGGAACGAGCTCGTCCCAAGCCTGGAGCAAATACAGCTCCATCGTCCGATTCTCCTTCACGCAGCGCGGTACGATAACCGAGATGTCATTGCGCCAGCACCACTCGATCAAGAGCGTAGTATCGAGCTCCGAGCGAAAAGAAATATAGATCATGATGCTGCCCACCATCGGCGCTTCCCGCTGCTGCAGCCAATCGACAACCTGCTGGCAAGCCGTATCCGACCAAGCGAGCCGCTGCTGCTCCGGAAAGCTGTCCCGCCGCTTCGCAGCAAGAAGCCGGGTCGTCTTCTTCTCCTCCGCATGCTTCAAAAGGGTTCACCGCTTTGCTGGTCATAGTTACTCCATAGTTTATCACTATTGCCCAGTTTTCGCCAATAAGAGGCGAGTCAGGTGCCTGTCGCGCAATATGCTTTTTTCATGTAAACTGAAGGGCATAGGAATTTATCAAGCGGAGGTTTCAACAATCATGCTTCTTCAAGTTTCTGATGTATCCAAAAGCTACGGGGTTAGCAAGGTACTCTCGTCCATTACATTTCAAGTGCAGCCGCGCGAGCGAGTTGGACTTGTCGGCGTGAACGGCGCAGGCAAATCGACGCTGCTGCGAATTATCGCGGGAGAGATGTCTGCGGACTCCGGCACCATCTATAAATCCAAAGAAACAACGATCGGCTACCTCGCGCAATCGAGCGGCCTGCAGTCGGATAAGACAATTGATGCGGAGATGCGCGCTGTCTTTGCTCATCTGATTGATGCGGAGAAAGAGCTTCGCACGCTCGAGCAGCAGATCGCTGATCCGAATCTCCATGCGGACGAGAAGCAGTATCAATCCATACTTGACCGATATTCGAAACTGTCCGATTGGTTCCGGGAGAACGGCGGCTTCGAGATGGAGACTCGCATCCGGATGATTTTGCACGGAATGGGCTTCGGTCAATTCCCTCCCGATACCATTATTTCCACGCTTAGCGGCGGTCAGAAGACACGCCTCGCGCTGGCGCGAATTCTGCTTCAATCTCCGGACCTGCTCATGCTCGATGAGCCGACCAACTACCTGGATATCGAGACGCTCACTTGGCTCGAAGACTACCTGCGCGGCTATGATGGCGGCATTCTGGTCGTCTCTCACGACCGATACTTCCTCGACGCTGTCGTCCAGACGATTGTTGAGATCGAACGGCACGCGGCAAGACGCTATACGGGCAATTATTCCCGTTTTATTGAAATTAAAGCGGCAGAATATGAAGCTCAGATGAAGCAGTTCGACAAGCAGCAGGACGAAATCGCGAAGCTTGAGGACTTCGTTCAGCGCAACATCGTTCGCGCATCGACAACAAAGCGCGCTCAAAGCCGTCGAAAGGCGCTTGAGAAGATGGACCGCCTCGACAAGCCGCTCGGCGACCTGAAGAAAGCGAGCTTCTCCTTCGAGATCGAGCGCCAAAGCGGCAACGACGTGCTCGATGTGAACGATGTATCGATTCGCTTCCCTGAGAAGCAAGCACCGCTCTTCGAGCATGTTTCATTCCGATTAGAGCGCGGCGAGAACGTAGCGCTGATTGGGCCGAACGGGATTGGCAAGTCGACGCTGCTCAAGGCGCTAGTCGATCAGCAATCATATGAGCAAGGTACCATTCGCTGGGGAACGAACGTGAAGATCGGCTACTATGATCAGGAGCACACGGGGCTAAACAAAGCGAATACGGTGCTTGAAGAGCTTTGGAACACCTATCCAGGCATTGAAGAAGCGCGAATTCGTACCGTACTCGGCAACTTCTTGTTCAGCGGCGATGACGTGAAGAAGAAGATCAGTACGCTTAGCGGCGGCGAACGGGCACGTGTATCCCTCTCGAAGCTAATGCTAGCCCATGCGAATATGCTTATTCTCGATGAGCCTACCAACCATCTCGATTTGTACAGCAAAGAGGTGCTGGAGTCTGCGCTTATGGATTATGACGGCACGCTGCTGTTCATCTCCCATGACCGTTATTTCCTTAACAAGATGGCGGAGCGCATTGTCGAACTCGGACCGGAAGGAACGCAGCATTTCCTGGGAAATTATGACGAAATGATCCAGAAAAAGCGTGAAACCGAGGAGCTCCAGCTGGAAACGCTGTCAACTCAGCAAGGAAAATCGAGCAAAGCAGCAGCAGCGCTGGAAGTTGCCCCTGTTTCTTCGTACGAAGCCGACAAACAAGCGAAGCGTGACGAACGGACTCGTCAGCGCAAGCAGGAGCAGCTTGAGAACGACATTGCCCGCCTGGAAGGTGAAATTGCCGTTCTTGAAGAGCAGCTCACCGATCCAGACGTGTACAATGACTATGTGCGGGTGCAGACAATCCAGTCCGACTTGGAGTCGCTCAAAGCGCAGCTCCAAGAGGTTTATGAGGCTTGGGAGCTGCTGCTCGCCTAGGCCTAAGCCAGCTTCACTTCCTTCATAATAGAGCGACGTTTGATCACATAAAGTAGCAATAGCGCACACAACCCGAATCCGGACAGCAGACATGCGGTCCGGATTATTGCTGTCCACTCTCCGAGCGAGATGAGGTGCCGGAGTCCTTCAACGGCGTACGTCATCGGCAGAAAAGGATGAATGAACCGGAACAGCCCCGGCTCGAGAACGACCGGATACGAACCGGAGCTCGAAGTAAGCTGCAGCATCAGAATGAGCACCGCCACGAAGCGCCCCGTGTCACTGCCAAGCACCGCAATGAGCATAAACAGAATGGCCGTAAACACGAGCCCCACCAGCATCGCGTAGATATACATCGCAAGCGGCGGCAGCACCGTAGGTATCCCAAGCCCCGTATGCAAAATAAACACCGACAACAGTGCCTGACAGACGCTGACCGAAGCAAGCGCGACGTATTTGCTGCCGAGGTACGACAGTGGTCCATGAGGTAGAGCAAGCACCCGCCATATATCAATGACAAAGAACAGCACAAGCGATCCTACCCACAGCGATAACGCGATAAAATAAGGCGCGAACCCAACGCCGTTGCTCGGCACCGGATGTAAATTCGTCTCCTCCAGCATGACCGGATCTGCGATTATCGCTTGGCGATTCGCCGCTTGTCCGTCAGAGGATGCCATGCCCGCTGCATCACTGAGCTTATCGGCAAGCTCGCCTTGCCCTTTATTAATCTGGGCAAGACCGTCACGAAGCGCAGCGGCCCCGTCCCCAAGCTTCGCATTCCCAATACGGAGCGCCTCCACACCGCTGTCAAGCTGGAGCAGCCCGTTCATTAATTTACCGCTGCCTTGCTGCAATTGCCCCACGCCGCTTGCCACATCTTTGACCCGCCCGCCAATCGTATCAACAGCCGATTGCTGCTTGCCTATCAAAGCAGATACATCCTCTGCCGCTGTGCGGAACTGCTCCATCTGCCCTGCCAATTGATCCAGCTTCGGCGTCAATGCAGCCGCACGGCTCGTGACTTGTCCAATAGATTGATCAAGCGATGACTTAAGCGTATCGATGGACTGTGTCACCGCTTGCAGCGTTCCAGCCGCGTCCGCCCCTGTCGACTGAATACTGCCAAGCTGCTCTGCCAACTGTTTATAGTTCGTATTGCCGGGAAGGTCAGTTGCCTGCTGACCCATGCTTTGAAGCAGCTGCTGACCGCTCTGTGCCCGATTACTCATATCGGCGACTTGCGACTGTACCGGGCGAACGAGCGTACTTAACGCATTCAAGTCGGAAGCCGTGCTCTTGACGTTAGCCAGCTCCCCGCGAAGCAATGTCATATCGTTGCTTACCCCTGTTAGCGATGTGAGCAGGCTAGACTGTGAAGCGGCAAATTGACTCGCCGGATTAGATGCCGGTTTGGAGGTGGAAGCTGCGCGAACCCCGCTCCACTGATCAATCCCAGCAGTCGCTAGCTCTGCGAAAGCATTCAGCTTCACAAGTCCGTTCTCCAGCTCATTCGCGCCGCTCGTAATAGACTGTAAGCCTGTGGACAGCTTTGTCATGCCGCCTCCGCTTTGGGTTAACCCGTTTGCCAAATCGCCTGCACCTTTGTACGCCTGCTCCGATGCAGCAGATAGCTTGGCGGCGCCGTCCGCTGCGTCCTGCAGCCCTTTTGACCCATTAAGCACTTGGTCGAAAATAACGCTTAAATAGTTCTCCTGCAGCTCTTTGCGCAAATTGTTATTCACACTGTCTGCCACGGCGCGCACGATCTTCGCTTGCAGCATGTTCGTTCCTTCACTCAGCTCCATGCTGAGATGCGTCGGTTGTGGATGATCACCGCTGACGCTATATGCCTGTGTTGAGAATCCCGGCGGCAGATAGAGTGCGAGCGCATAGCTCTCGTTATTAATGCCTCTGTGCGCTTGCTCCCTGCTTACTAGGGTCCAGTGGGTATCGGTATCTGCAATCAGCTTATCGGCAAGCTCGCTGCCGAGATTATGCTGCTCTCCCCCGCGCTTCGCGCCTGTATCTTCATTCACGATAGCAAGCGGCAGCTTATTAAGCCTTGCGGTCGGGTCCCAGAATGCCCACAAGTAGATAAAGCTGTACAAGAGCGGAAGAACCATGAGGCCCAGCAATGATTTGCGCACAGCACGGGATCTCCACATGGATTTGATATCGAGCAGCGCCAGCTTCCAACCGCTTATTGTACTTTCCGCCGCACTCGTCGTATTTGTCGTTTCCTGCATTGCATGTTCCTCCCTATCGTCTGTATAAGTAGCATTTGCACGAAGGTGGCCGCACATGCGGTTTTTCAATCTATCCCCCTTTTCCACAGAACTATCCACAGCTATGGATGAATTGTGCGGCAATTCTGGCACTATTAACGATGTTAAACATGAATAAATTTAACGATTCTTTAATATTAGAAGTTCCTGAGAAATATGAGAGCAGTTATTATCCACTTTATCCACATTATCCACAGTTGGGTTGTGAAAAACTTATCCGACATTTGTTCACATTGTAAACGCCCATTTTATGCGGCTTTCACGCAGTTACTCACATTGGAAGGTATTGTTGTGCATAAGTCTGTGCATAACTTGCGTGCGGCAGTGGAAAACGTGGAAAAACGCGGGTAAAATAAAAACAGAGGGCTGGATAACCCTCTGTTTGCGATGTTAATTGGAGATTGCAGCGCGCAGCTGCGAGCAGATTCGCTCAATATGGCTGGTATTGCCACGCGGCGCATCCGGCCACTCGGCAAGCTGCACCGGATGCCAGAATGGCTCCGGCGTCCCAGCATATCGCGGGATCAGATGCATGTGAAAGTGCGGCACGGCGTCGCCTCGCACATAGCTGTACACATGCTCGGCATGCAGCGCCTCTCGCAGCGCACGGCTCATTCGGTTCGTGGCGATGAAGATGGCGCTCGCCTCTTCGTCCGTCAGATCGCCAAGGCCTCGCACATGCCGCTTCGCTTCAACGATTAAATAGCCCAGATACACGTTCTGGCTATCGCCGGCAAGCCCTATATGCGATACGGATACATGCCCGTTCTCATAGATGACGCCTCCTGCTGGCTTGATGTCTCCGCGGTGCTTGCTGCAGATGAAACACGGCTGGATATCCATCGGAATGCGCCTCCTTTTAGGCAGAGTGGTTGACTCGCTTCTCGCTTAGGCCAACTGTTCCGTCTCTTCCTCCGACTCGTTCAGCTGTAGGCTTATCAGCATTTGGTTGCATGCCCCCACGTAAGCCTGCGCCGCCGCCAAAATAATATCGTTATGCACAGCCGTCCCCGTATACCGCCGATTGTTATACACAATGCTCACGTTTGCTTCGCCATGCGCATCTTCGCCTGTAGATAACGAATGGATCTCCAGATCCTCGAACTCCGCAGAGACAGGGATTGCCTGCTGCAAGCAGTGGATAACCGCTTCAAGCGGACCCGTTCCCGTGCCTGTCAGCGTACGTTCTTCCTGCGATTCCCGCTCGCGGATTGTGACGGATGCGATACGAGAGCGCTGCGTGCCGGCAAGCACCTGCAAGTCAATCAGCGTGTATGGATCATGCTGCGTCGCTGTCGATTCACTAGCCAGACGGACGAGAACGTCGTCGGGAACGATTTTCATCTCATCGGCTTTCACTTTGAAGCGGTTGTACACATCGAGCAACTGCTCGTCAGTCAGCTCGATGCCGAAGTCAGCCAATCTATGCTTGATCGCATGACGGCCGGAGTGCTTGCCAAGCACGATCATGCTGCGCGGAATCCCCATCGCTTCAGGGTCCATAATCTCGTAGGTGTTGCGGTTCTTGAGCAGACCATCCTGATGAATGCCCGACTCATGCTGAAAAGCGTTCCGACCTACGATCGGCTTATTGTAAGCAATCGGGAAGTTCATCGCCTTGCTGACCATCCGCGATGTTTCATAAATCTCGCTCATCACGATGCCCGTCTCTGCGCCGATTGCCGATTTACGCGTCTCGATCGCCATCACCAGCTCCTCCAGCGAACAGTTACCTGCGCGTTCGCCGATGCCGTTGATCGTGACTTCGACTTGGTTCGCGCCAGCTTGGATGGCTGCGAGGCTGTTCGCTACCGCAAGGCCAAGGTCATTGTGGCAGTGTGCGCTGAACTGCACTTTATCCGCGCCTCTTGCACCAGCCCGCACCGTGCGGAACAGATTGCCGTACTCCTCAGGCAGCGCGTATCCCAGTGTATCCGGCAAGTTAATAACCGTTGCGCCTTCTGCGATGACCGCTTCGACCATCTCAATAACGAAGTCGCGGCCCGTGCGGCTTGCGTCCATCGGAGAGAACTCGATTTCATCAACGAACTGCTTGCCGTAGGCGACCATTTGGCGGGCAATCTGGAGTACCTCCTCACGGGATTTCTTCAGCTGGAAATCCAGATGGATATCCGAGGAGGAGATGAACAGATGCAGGCGGCGGCGGGCAGCATCCATGGTGGAGCGGACCGCTGCGTCGATATCACCTTTGATCGCGCGGGCGAAGCCAACGATCTCAACGCCTTGCAGCTCGCGGGAAATCTGCTGCACCGCCGCGAACTCGCCCGGGCTCGACACCGGGAAGCCCGGCTCGATAATGTCTACGCCCAGCTTCGCCAGCTGGCGGGCAAGGACGATCTTCTGCTCCGGCCGCAGCGTCGCGCCCGGCGACTGCTCGCCGTCACGCAGCGTCGTGTCGAAAATGCGGATGATACGGTTGTTGGACTGGGACTGGGATTGGGTTTGAGCTTGGGATTGGAATTGATTCATAGTCATAAGGGTTAACCTCCTAAATGGTTTATGGGATTTGGTTTTGGTGAGCTAAATAGCTGGTTTGGTGGACCTCTTCGGCTTGATCGCCAATGAAGCTACTTGGAGTACCTTCTTTGATTCGTTCTGGCGGTTTTTAGTCAATGTAGCTACCTAGAGTACCTTCTTTGATTCGTTCTGGCGGTTTTTCGCTAATGTAGATACCTGGAGTACCTTCTTTGGTTCGTACCGGCGGTTTTTCGCTAATGTAGATACCTGGAGTACCTTCTTTAGTTCGTTCTGGCGGTTTTTCGCTAATGTAGATACCTGGAGTACCTTCTTTGGTTCGTACCGGCGGTTTTTCGCTAATGTAGATACCTGGAGTACCTTCTTTGGTTCGTTCCGGCGGTTTTTCGCTAATGTAGAAACTTGGAGTACCTTCTTTGGTTCGTTCTGGCGGTTTTTCGCTAATGTAGACACTTGGAGTACCTTCTTTGGTTCGTTCTGGCGGTTTTTCGCCAATGTAGCTACCTGGAGTACCTTCTTTGGTTCGTTTGACCAACTTTTGCTCGATGTAGCTGGTTTGGTGGACCTCTTTGGTTCGTTTAGCCAACTTTTGCGCGATGTAGCCGGTTTGGTGGACTTCTTCGGCTCGTTTGACCAACTTTTGCTCGATGTAGCTGGTTTGGTGGACCTCTTTTCGGCGATTTCTCACCGATGTGTATCCCTCGGGGACACTCTTACACTCTTTTCGGCGCCTTCTCACCGATGTGTATCCCTGGGGGACACTCTTACGCTCTTCTCGACGATTTCTCACCGATGTGTATCCCTGGGGGACACTATTGCGCCTTTTGCCCAACAAAAAAAGCCCATCGTCTCTTGTAATCAAGAGACGACAGGCTTCATAAGCTTGCCGCGGTACCACTCTCGTTGCCCGAACCATCCGGTTCGGACCCGCTTAAGCAGCTGTACATCCGGTCAGCGCCATGCATGTATATGCACACTTGCTCACCTTCATAAGCTGCACCCGATCACGGGGGTTAGCCGTAACTGGTGTACTCTCGGCAACGATTGCCTTGTGCTAACTTAACGCCACAAAGCATTGCCGCCGTGTTCCACCGTTCCGCTCCCAGGCGAGTTCGGATCATCCTTCGACTGCGTCGCACCACCCCGCAGCTCTCTGCTTTTCCCGGATTCGATTCCTACTGCTCCTGTTCCTTGCGTTTCTGATCTATGTTCACTTCAGTCCTGATAGCATCAAAAAAAGCCCGCCATCCCTCGATCCAATACTGGATCAAGGGACGACAGACTTGTAAGTTCTGGCGCGGTACCACCCTTGTTGACGCTGCCCATTAGAGCATAACGTCCACTTAAGCAATCACTAACGATTCTAGAAGTCGTCAGCGATGCACCCGATCACGGCGGTTAACCGTAACAACGTACGCGAGCTGCTCCATCAGCCTTGGCCTTCGGCCAACAAAACATGGACTCGTTTCCGCTATTCCGCTCCCAGGCGAGATTCAAGCTGTTACCCGTCTGCGTTGCACCAACCCGCAGCTCTCTGATCACGGCACTTAAGCTCTACTAATCCTGTTCAACGCGTTTGCGTATGATGATTGTGAAGTGTTGTTGCTTATTATATGCTTCCCTAAATCGTCTGTCAATTCAGAAAGCAGCACTATTTCAAAAAAACTAACTCCGCACCGACCATTCTTCCAGCGACAGCCCCGGCTCCGCCTTCATGTCGAGCGGCGTGAATTCGCCACGCACCCACTTCAAATGCGCAGCCGCGCCAATCATCGCGGCATTGTCTGTACACAGACCTAGCGGCGGAATAAGCAGCGGGATGCCAGCTTCTTCGCAGCGCGCAGTTAGCTCCGCGCGCAGCCCTCCATTAGCAGCAACTCCGCCGCAAAGCAGCAGCTGCTTCGCGCCTGTTTCGCGCACCGCACGAAGCGCCTTCGTCACGAGCACGTCGATGACGGACGCTTGGAAGCCGCGGGCAAGGGCTGCTTCGCGAAGCGGTTCGCCTTTCATTTTGGCAGAGTTGATTGCTGCAAGAACGGCTGATTTAAGCCCGCTGAAGCTGAAATCATACGAATCCGGCTCCAGCCACGCCCGAGGCATCACAACTTCCTCTTCCGCTCCTTGAGCCAGCTTGTCGATATAGGGTCCGCCAGGATAGGGGAAACTCAAAGTCCGAGCTACTTTGTCATAAGCCTCGCCAACTGCGTCGTCTCGAGTCCGTCCAAGAATCTTGAACACGCCTTCGCTCTCCATCAAGACAAGCTCCGTATGGCCGCCTGATGCAACGAGCGCCAGACACGGATACCGCATCTCCGCGACCAGCTCATTCGCATAGATATGTCCGGCGATATGATGCGTGCCGATCAAGGGGAGACCGAGCGCCATGCTCAAGCTTTTGGCTGCGACGATGCCGACAAGCAGTGCCCCGACTAACCCCGGACCTTGCGTAACCGCAATGGCCGACAGATCGCGAAACGTCACGCCCGCTTCAGACAGCGCCTGCTCCATGATGAGCGTGATTGACTCGACATGCTTGCGCGATGCGATTTCTGGCACGACGCCTCCGAATCTTTTGTGCGTATCGATTTGGCTCGAAACGATGTTCGATAAGATAAGTTTACCGCCGCGAATTACCGCTACCGACGTCTCGTCGCAGCTCGTCTCCACAGCGAGAATAAGTTCATTCGTCGTCATCTAGTTGCTCCATACCCGAGGAATCCAGCTCCGCCCACATAATGAGCGCATCCTCCATATTGTCTGAATAATAGCCGGGGCGAATGCCGGACGGCTCAAAGCCCAGCTTGCTGTACAGCTGCTGAGCTACCGTATTGGATACCCGAACCTCAAGCGTCATGCGCTTCGCGCCGAACATGACCGCAGTCCGCTGCAGCTCCACCATCAGCTTCGTGCCGAGTCCAAGCCCGCGATATGGCTCGCGAACAGCCACATTCGTCACATGCGCTTCATCCATAATCGTCCACATGCCGCCATAACCAATGACATCACCTTCGTAATCCATCACCATATAGCGGGCAAAATGATTGTTCGTCAACTCGTTCACGAATGCCTCCTCGGTCCACGGACTCGTGAAGCTTTCCTGCTCGATCGCGACGATCGTATTCACATCATCAAGCGTCATCATCCGAAAAACAAGACGGCTCACGTCTTCGATTACTTTCACTGTGACCCGCCGTCCTTTCCGTCAGCCGCTTGCTGGGCTGTTTTCTCCTGAAGCTTGACTTCCGCTTCCGTCAGCTGCGTATAGTTCGGGATGAACGTATGCGCATCGTCCTGTTCACCGGCAGAGAGGCGATTAAGCCCCAGCGCGGCAACCGAGCGTCCTTCGAGGATGTACTCCTGCCTGCGGACTTCTACGCTGAGTCCGGATTCCGAGCACAATTGCTGCAGCCGATCCGCTTCCGCTTCATGCTTTTCCAATTCACCAACGATCCAGATCGCAGATGGGCGAGATTGCGAAGGCATTTCAGCTACCTTTGCAATTAGACGCTCTACCCAGTCGTGCATCAGACGAATGCCGTCTTTGGACAAACGTGTCCAACTGTCGCCTTCGCCGCCAAGCGATGCTGCCTCGAACAAAGCTGTGTACACTTGTCCGCGTCTTGCATCCATAATCGGGACGATCCACACAGATGCGGAAGTCTGCGAATGCTCTGCAGAAGCATGAGATTGCCACGCGCCAAAGCCAAGCGCTTCGAGGCTAGACACGCCGACGAGCGGCTTGTTCCATACCCACGACAGCGTTTTGCCAACAGAGACAGCGATCCGCATGCCTGTGTAGGAGCCAGGACCGCGTCCAATCGCGATACCGTCCAGCTCTTCCGGTTTCACACCGCAATCCTGCAAAATCTGTTGTACAATCGATACGGTGTGAACCGAATGGTTACGCTCCGCAAGCGACTGAATGTCCTGTAAAACCTCTTGTCCGCGCACGAGCGCGCAAGCCAAAGAGGCTGTTGATGTATCAAGTGCGAGCACGAGTTGTTGCCCATTATGTTCACTCATCGTTTCGTGCTCCTATCGCCTGTAATTGTTGGCACCACGCCACATACTGCGCGCCAATACCCGTTATCGTAAACCGCCGCGCTTCGCCGCCGAGGTGCGTAATGTACATCTGCAGCCGATCTGGCGGAAGCAGCGCTTCGATAAGACTTGCCCATTCGACAATCGTGACGCCATCACCGAAGAAATAATCATCCAAGCCAAGCTCGTCCGCCTCGTCCTCGGACAGCCGGTAAACATCCATATGATAAAGCGGCAGCTGCGCGCCTTTATATTCTTTAATGATCGTAAACGTCGGGCTGTTCACGACGCCCGGCACACCGATTCCGACTGCAAAAGCTTGCGAGAACCGCGTTTTGCCCGCGCCAAGATCGCCGTCCAGCGCCAGCACCGTTCCCGGCACCGCCCAGCTCGCCAAGAGCTGCGCTAAACGAACGGTATCTCCTTCGTTCTCTGTCATCCATATGACTTCCATGTGATCACTCATGAAGCTTAATCTCAGCTCCTAATTTCCAAAATGATTATAGCCGCGCTTGGCTAGCGCTTCCCGCTTCGGATCGGCAGACTTGCCAGAACCGCATTCAGCAAAATCGTGAATAAGAGTAACGGCAGCGTGGCCTGCCTCGACCTCGCCGATAAGGTACATCGGCAGGCCGGCGGCGGCGAGCTCAGCCTTCGCCGCCTGTGCATCCTCGGCTGCGATTGTGCCGAGCAGCATGTAATCTTCGCCGCCGTAGAGGATCCAGTTCAGCGGATCCTCGCCGCAGCTGTGCGCGTAGGCGGTCATGCTGCCGCTGCGCGGAAGCAGTGACTCGCGCAGCGCGAGTGTGACGCCCGAAGCCTCGGCGATTTCCCAGGCTTCGCTGGCGAGTCCGTCGCTGATGTCATTCAGCGACGTGATGGTTCCACGCGCGGCGAGCATCCGCGCCGCGCGAACCGAAGGCGCCGGGCGCTGGTGTGCTTGCACCAGCGCCGAGGCGCCAGGAGGCAGCGGCGGCGTGCCCGTGCCGCCGCCAGCCGTTTTGCCGCCGCCGCGGGCTGCTGCCGCGGCGAGCAGGACATGAAGACCGGCCGCGGCCATTCCCGCGGGGCCGGTCACGAACACGGCGTCGCCGGGCGCTGCGCCAGCCCGGCGGATCGCCGCTCCCGCCGTGACGGTCCCCATCACCGTCACGGACACAACCATGTGCAGCGGCGCCGATGTCGTGTCGCCGCCAACGATCGCGACGCCGTAGGCATTGGCGCACGCGTACAGCCCATCATAGAGCCGGCTAATTCGTGCCGGCTCCCAAGCTGGCGGCGCGCTGACGGACACCAGCGCATGCCGGGGTTCGCCGCCCATTGCCGCAATGTCGCTAATATTAGCGGCAAGTGCCTTCCAGCCGATGTCGAAAGGCTCCATCGTCGCATCGCTGAAATGGACGGTCTCGACCATCGTGTCGACCGCCATCAGCCACTGCAGCTCTTCGCCGGCTAACTCTGCCGGCGTCTCTACAATCGCGGCATCATCGCCGATGCCGAGCACAACACCTTGCGCCTGAAGCAGTGCCGGGCTTTGGCGGCCTTCCGTCCAGTAGCGTATCCGCGCAAACTCATCCAATCCCGACCACCTCCTGCTGCCAAACGCCGCTCTATTTTTTCCTTAAGTCTACGCCGTTGTTTCTATTTTGCCTGATTGCCAATTACCCGCGTTTGCTTAATTTACCTTATTATATCGGTCAACCACTCTACCCGCAACAAAACAGGCAAGACCACGCTTGCGCGCAGCCTTGCCTGTTCCGACTAGCTATACCATAACCACTAGTGAATTGCCCGCTTCTTGAAGCGGCCGCCCTTCACGTCGTGAATGTTGCCCACCGCGAGAAAAGCAGCTGGGTCCAGCTCCTGCACAATCGACTTCATCTTCGCTTCTTCCAACCTCGTAATGACGCAGAAGATAACCCGCTTCGAACCGCCCGAGAATGCCCCTTCTCCGTGCAAATACGTTACGCCACGGCCGAGACGGCTCATGATCGCGTCGCCGATCTCTTTCCACTCTTGGCTAATAATCCAGACCGACTTGGACTGGTCGATCCCTTCCAACGTCACGTCTATGACCTTGAAAGCAATGTAATACGCTATGAGCGAGTACATGGCACTGTCCCAAGAGAAGACGAAGCCCGCGCTGCCGAGGATGAACAGATTGAAGAACATGACGATCTCGCCAACGGAGAACGGTGTCTTCTTCGTAAATAGAATTGCAATAATCTCCGTACCATCGAGCGATCCTCCGGACCGGATCACGAGACCGACCCCGATGCCGAGAATGACCCCCCCGATTACCGGTGCGAGGAATGGGCTGTACGTCAGCGCCTTCACCGGATGGAGCAGCGTCGTGCCAATCGACATGATTACAACCCCGTACAGCGTAGAGAGCGCGAACGTTTTACCGATTTGTTTGTAACCTATGACTAGGAACGGCAAGTTAAGTAAGAATAGAAAGATACCAAGAGGCAAGCCTGTTAAGTGAGAAATAATGATTGAGATACCGACAATACCACCGTCAATGATGTTGTTCGGCACAAGAAAAATCTCAAGCGCAACCGCTACAAGCGCAGCGCCAATCGTAAGAAATACAATTCTAAGGAGCAGTTCTAGTTTGGTCATCCGATAATGCTGTTTAGCCATATGATCCCCCCTCAAAGCTTCGCTGAAACGCGAAAAATAAGCTTATTTATCCATTATACCCTTTTTTAAGCCAAAAACCAAATATAAAGCCGTGTTATCTTCATCTTTTAAATATTTACATCTTCCAATCGTCATCTTTCGATATTTTGATGCATTCGTTTTACCCGACTCTCATTCAACTATTCGGCCCCCACTCACCAGCTCCAGCAACCGAAAGTCGCTTTCCCATCTCTAGCGCTCATCCCTCGCCCGTTTCACTTTTGAGAGTCGGATTTCGCGACTTTCTCCTTCGTCCCAGCGCGACGCTCATGGTGAGAGAACCTATATGTTCTCTCACCAATCAAACATTCTGGATCAGCAACCACCATCGCTCGGACCATCACCTTTTCCACTCTGCCCCTACGCCGAGAGCGGCTTTCCCCCCTCTCACACACGATTTCCCGCCATTTCCGCCTCCGAGAGAAGGTTTTCCCGCTCTCAACAAGCATCTCCCGCCATTTTCACCCCACCGCCTGTGCCGAGAGCAGCTTTCCCCTCTCTCGCACACGATTTCCGCCATTCCTGCCGCCGAGAGAGGTTTTTCCCGCTCCCAGCCGTCATCCACTCATGCGCTCACCTTCTCCCAACTCCCTATTGCCCCCGCCGCCAAAATAGGTTACTTTTAAACATATCGAAATAATATATACGCATACACTTACTATTCGCATACATAAGGAGCCAACAACATGCCAATTGACGATATAGACCGCCAGATCATCCGTCTCCTGAACAAGGACGGACGCATGTCCTACACTGACCTCGCGAAGGAGGTCGAGTTATCCCGCGTTGCTGTGCAGGCACGCGTCGCCTCGCTCATGGAGAATGGCGTCATCGAGCGCTTCTCCGCCGTGGTCAATCCGGAGAAGCTTGGCATCAATGTGTCGGCGTTCTTCAACGTCGAGGTGGAGCCGCGCTACCTCTACGAGGTCGCAAACCGGCTCGCCGATGAGCCGGTCGTAACGAGCTTGTATCATATGTCCGGCCCGAGCAAGCTGCATATGCACGCGCTGTTTGCGAATAATCAGGAGATGGAAGCATTCCTCGTCGGAACGCTTTATAAGCTCGAAGGCGTCACGAGCGTCGACAGCCAAGTGCTAATTACACGGTACAAAAGCCGCATGGGAATGAGGTTATAACATGACCACCACCGCTCCAACCTTAAGAACCTACACTCAGCTCTGCTGGGCCATGATGAAGACCGGCATTCTCGGCTACGGAGGCGGGCCGTCGATTATCCCGCTCATCCGCTACGAAGCGGTGACGAAGCACCGCTGGCTGGCGGATGAGGAATTTGGCGAGATTCTCGCCCTCGCCAACGCACTGCCTGGCCCTATCGCGACGAAGCTCGCAGCCTATCTGGGCTACCGGCTCAAGGGCGCACTCGGCGCAATGCTCTCGGTGCTCGCCCACATCCTGCCTTCGTCCATCGCGATGCTGTCGCTGTTGTCCGCGGTGAACTACTTGAGCCACTCCGCCATCGTCCGCGGGATGATCAGCGCCGTCGCACCGGTCATCGCCGTTATGCTCGGCGTCATGGCGTACGAATTCGGCGAGCGCGCCGTGAAGGGACTCGGACGGAAGCTTGGCATCATCATGCTGCTCATATCCTTCGCGTTGCTCCAGCTGCTCGGCGTCCATCCCGCGATTGTGATCGTGCTGTTCCTCGCGTACGGCGCGATGCATTTCAAGCTGCTCAGCCGCCTGCAGCGTACCAAACCAACCGAAGATTCGGCGCAGAAATGAGGCTCGCCTAAATGGAATGGCTCAAACTAATATTTGGCTTCTTCATCGCCAACGTGCTCGGCTATGGCGGCGGTCCATCCTCGATCCCGCTTATGTATCAAGAGATTGTGACTCACTATCATTGGACGGACGATGCGGAATTCTCGAACATTCTTGCGCTCGGCAACGCGCTACCGGGTCCGATTGCAACGAAGATTGCGACCTATGTCGGCTACGAAGCCGCCGGCTGGGTTGGTATTGCCGCAGCGCTGATCGCGACGATCGTTCCATCCGCAATCGCGCTCATCATCCTGCTGAAGGTGCTGAAGAAGCACCGCTCATCGCCTATCGTCAAAGGCATGACGCTGCTCGTGCAGCCCGTCATCGCCATTATGATGGTGCTGCTCACCTGGCAGATGGGCAGGACATCGGTCCATGACATCGGCATCTGGCAAGGGTTAATTATTGCCGCCATCGCCTTCTGGGCGATGCAAATCCGCCGAATCCATCCCGCACTCGTCATCGTAGCGGCATTCGTATACGGAGGACTAATCCTCCCATTAATCTAATCGCCGACTAGGCTTCTGTACTCTCGCTTCCTCCGCCATTCTGATCGCCGCACAACAAAGAGCGCCCCAAGCCTCGGTTATCCGAAGCTAAGGGCGCTCCTCTACTCTAAGCTACTCTTCGCCTTCCTCTTTCAGCCGATCGCACGAGACCGTCTGTGTATTCAGCGGATCGGAGCCAACCTGCACGGTTGCCATCCCATTCACTTCATCCACATTTTCGATCCAGACCGGCTCCCCGCTCAGTTGAACGGAGAATGTATCTTTCGAGCTGTAAATTTGCATTGCACGCTTTGTATCCATTGTTCGCTATTCCCTCGCTTCTTGCTCCATTGTATCCGTGGTGGATTCAGCAATTAACCCGTTGTTCAAGGTCACTTGCCCGCCGCCTAATCCTTCATTCACCATCCGGTCAATGTCCATAAAATAATCTTCGCGGCCTTCATGTGATTTGTCGTTAGCCGTATCGGCCATCTCAGGTTGCCTCCTTCAGATGATGATCTTGGTTCGTGCTAACCAAAAATATGCCCGTTCCGGCTTACTTTCATGCATTTGAGGGAACACTGATACTATCGTTCAATTACAGGGTGAGGGGGAAATAAGATGCACACGGTTTGGAAAGGGGCCATTAGTTTCGGGCTCGTTCATGTGCCTGTCAAAATGTTTTCAGCTACCGAGGATAAAGATATTTCGCTCAAAATGATCCACCGCGATTGCGGGAGCAATATTAGCTACATCCGCAAATGTCCGACCTGCGACGTCGATGTCGAGTGGGACGATATTGTGAAAGGTTACGAGTATGAGAAGGGCCGCTACGTCCTGCTTGAGAAGGACGAGCTAGAGTCTCTGTCGAGCGATGCGACGAAGACGATTACGATCCTGGATTTTGTCGCGCTGGAGGAGATCGACCCGATCTATTTTCAGAAGACCTACTACCTCTCCCCCGATCAGGCAGGCGGCAATGCGTACAATCTGCTGATGGAAGCGATGCGGCAATCCAGCCGTATTGGCATTGCGAAAGTGTCGATACGCTCCAAGAGCTCGCTCGCGGCGATTCGCATTATCGACGACTGCTTGGCGATGGAGACGATCTTCTATCCCGACGAAATTCGCTCTGTCGACCAAGTGCCCGGACTGCCTGAGACGGTAAACGTCAATGAGAAAGAGCTGATGATGGCGCGGATGCTGATCGAGCAGCTGTCGACTCCTTTTGAGCCGGCAAAATATACCGATGATTATCGCGCTCGTCTGATGGATCTCATTCAGCACAAAATCGCCGGTGAAGACGTAAGTGTTGCGCCTGAGCAGCAACGCACGAATGTGCTTGATCTCATGGCTGCGCTGCAAGCGAGCCTTGAGGCCGTGAAGCTGCCGCCAACCGCACCAGGCGGCGTGGATACAGGTGCAGCCAGCAAGCCGCCGGCTGCTTCTGCCGAGCCAGCTCCTGCCGCAGTTTCGGAAGCCGGCAGCGCTTCAGGATCCGAAGTCGTCGCCAAAGTAAAAACACCCCGCGCTCGTAAGACAGCGAAGAAGGAAACGGTGTCCTAGATGTCAGCGCACAATCAGGAGCAGCCGTGGGCAGATGAAGCTTCTGCGTTAGCGGCAAATTTGAGCAGCGGCGGCGCATTGCAGCCGCTCGCTCTTCCGAATGAGCCGATGGCTCCGATCTCGGACGACGAGCTGCCTATCGGGAGCGATTGGGGCTACCAGCTCAAGTGGGACGGCGTTCGGATGCTTGCTCGTTTGGATGGATACGGGAATGTGGAGATCTTTTCGCGGAAGCTGTATTTGAAGAATAGCATCTACCCGGAGATCGTGTCGCTGCTGGAGTCTAAGGCTAAGAAGCTCGGTCCCTGCCTGCTCGATGGCGAAGTCGTCTGGTTTGACGGCGTAAGGCCGAACTTCCAGCATGTCCTGAAGAGAGAACGTTCACGGTCCTCTCTGCTTCAACCTGCCACAGATACGGATGCGAGAGCGCCGCTGAACGGCGGACTTGTCTATGTGCTGTTCGATTTGCTCGCGGATGAGAGCGGCGACCTGCGGCAGCTGCCCTATGAGGAGCGGCATCGCAAGCTGATGGAGCTCTGCCCTGCTGATGATCCACGCATGTTCGTGACGGAGCTGTTCAAGGACGGAACAGCACTGTGGGAGTGGGTGCAGACGAACAGCTGGGAAGGTGTCGTGAGCAAGCGGCTCAGCAGTCCTTATCGGGAAGACAAGAAGCATCGCGACTGGCTGAAGAAGAAGATCGCTATCGTGCTCGATGTCGATATTGTGGGGCTGAAGTGGCGAAACGGCATTGTGGCGAGCCTCATTATGGAGCATGAAAGCAGCTATCTCGGCAGCGTATCGCTCGGGCTGAACGATGCGCTTCGGCGTGTAATTGCATCGACATTTCGTCCACAGGGCTCGCAGCTCGCAGTTGTCGCCTGCCCTTTTCCGGTTATGCCCGAAGATTTGCGTAAAGAAGAAATCCAGTGGTTATCGCTACCGTTCAAATGCCGTGTGACCGGGCTAGAATTCACTTCCGCCGGGCAGCTGCGCCATCCGAAGCTCGTTACTTTCTTGCCGAAGGAGCCGCTCTCATGAGCGCCCGTTCGGTTAAAGGAACGATCGTCGTCGAAGGACAGGAGTTGACTATCAGCAATCCCGAGAAGCTTCTCTTCCCGGAGAAGGGGATTACGAAGGCGATTTTTTTGCAGCGGCTGGCTGCACTCGCTCCTTGGTTGATCAAGCACTGCCAGGACCGGATGCTGACGACGATTCGGTTTCCCGATGGCGTGGATGGCAAGTCTTTCTACCAGAAGAACTGCCCGACGCCAGCTCCTCCTTTCGTCGAAACGGTAGAGCATGAGAGTATCTCGTATGTGAAGCTGACGTCGCTTCCGGTGCTGCTGTGGCTCGGTAACCTGGCCTGTATCGAATACCACGCTTCGTTCGATCGCATCAGCAATCCCGCCTATCCGACCGAGTGGATTCTCGATCTCGATCCAACGCTAACCGAGGAGCCGCGCATTATGGAAGCCACGCTGCTCGTTGGGGATTTGCTTCGCTCGCTAGGGATTGAATCGACGCCGAAGACGTCTGGCGCAACCGGCGTGCAGGTTATCGTACCGCTTGTTCCCGAGCTGACCTTCGATGAATTACGCGTCATCGGGGAGTTCGTCGGCAACTATTTGTCGGACAAGCATCCGCAGCTGTTTACGATTGAGCGGCTCAAGAAGAACCGCGGCGATCTGATCTATATCGACTACTTGCAGCATTACAGCGGCAAAACAATCATCGCTCCCTACTCCCCTCGCGCGCGCCGTGCTGCCAGCGTCTCCACACCGCTCTATTGGGACGAAGTGCGCCGCGGTGTCTCGATTACGGACTACCATTTGCTGAACATCGAAGAGAGACTCTTGCAAGAAGGCGATCTGCTGGACAAAGTTGCTCCTCAGTCGCTTCGGTCGATTTTGCAGTTTATTGGCGGGAAGAATCGGTAGAGGGCAAATAGAGTTGCGTGGAGGTCCTGAATTTCCGAGAGCGGAGTGCCACCGCGCAAACACAAACACACAAAAACCGGACCCGCGAGGGTCCGGTTTTCTTCTTCTACTACTATCCCAAAATCGCTTCGATACGCGTCAACACATCTTCCGACAACTTGATGCCGGATGCGTTCACGTTCTCCACGACCTGCTCCGGACGGCTTGCGCCCACAAGCGCGCTTGCGACGTTCGACTGGCGCAGAATCCACGCAATCGCCAGCTGGCCAGTCGTGATCTCCAGCTCCTTCGCAATCGCGGACAACGCGCCGACCTTCGCGATTTTCTCCTCGGTGATGCCTTTGCGCACCCAATCGAGCTTCGCTGCACGGCTGCCCTCTGGAATCGCAGATACGGAAGTATATTTTCCAGTCAGAAGGCCTTGCGCAAGCGGCGAGAATACGACTTGTCCAATGCCGTTCTTCTCTCCGTACGGAATGACTTCCTTCTCGATGTAACGCTCAAACATGTTGTAAACCGGCTGGCTCACAACGATGCGGTCAAGCAGATAACGGTCTGCAGTCGCAAGCGCGTCTGCCATTTGTGATGCCGTCCACTCGCTAACGCCGGCATATAGAACTTTGCCTGAACGAATCAGATCGTCGATTGCACGAAGCGTCTCATGCAGCGGAGTTTCTTGATCGTAACGGTGGCAATAGAAAATATCGACATAGTCCGTGTTAAGCCGCTTCAAGCTCGCGTTCGCTTGCTCGATGACATGCTTGCGGGAGAGGCCGCGGTCATTCGGGCCATCGCCCATCGGCCAGAACGCTTTGGTTGCGAGAACATACGATTCACGCGGATACGCCTTGATCGCTTCGCCGAGCAGCACCTCTGCCGCGCCGCGCTCGTACACATTGGCTGTATCGAAGAAATTAACGCCGAGATCATAGGCGGTTTCAATCGCTTTCACCGCATTCTCACGTTCAACATAACCGCCATATGTAAGCCAGCTTCCAAGGCTGATCTCACTTACTTTAAGCCCGCTACCACCAAGTTTTCTGTAATTCATCCAATATCCCTCCTGAATCCATTTACGCGAAACCCGCGCAAAACCTATTCTACTTTCATTAGTATAAAATTTAAAGTAGTGAAAAAAACATCAATATATTATACTAATTATATATACTATACTTCTTGTTACTAGCTTCTCAGAAAGGATGGAGTCAATGACTACCAATAATTATATCCCGAAAGTGCCTGCTTTCATCGAGTGCAATATCGAGAAGACCCTTGACGTCATCGGCGGCAAATGGGCATTCCTCGTGCTGCGAGAGCTGTTCGGCGAGAAGCGCCGCTTCGGCGAGCTGCAGCGGCTGATTCCTTCGGTGAGTCCGCGAGCACTGACAAGCACACTGCGACATCTCGAGAGCCAAGGCGTGCTGGAGCGGCATGTGTTCCCGACCGTTCCGGTTACGGTTGAATATTCATTAACGCCGAAGGGCATCGATCTTCACCAAATTCTGCATGAAATGAAGCTGTGGGCCGCGAAGTGGACCTAAACGCAAAAAAAAAAAAGAGCAAGTGAAGAGCGCGCCACCTGATGTGCCGTCCTTCACTTGCTCTTTTTACATTGCTATAGTCCGATAATCCGTTTAATTTGCAGCTTACGCTCACAAGACAGGTCAACGAAGTCCTCGCCTACTTTAACAAGCGGAGCTTCTTCATCATGCGGATTAATATAAACGATTTCCCCTTCGCGGTCATCCGTGAGCACGACCTTCTGGCCGATCATTTTCGTCGTTATATTCTCCAGGAAGACAGCGACGATACGCGGATCAAGCTTGCCGAAATAGCCTTCGCGCAGCTCGCGGACAACTTCATAGAACGGCAGCGCCTTCTTGTACGGACGCTCTGATGACATCGCATGGAAAATATCCGCAACCGCTACGATCTTGCTGAATAGATCAATTTTGTCAGAAGGCAATCCAAGCGGATAGCCCCCGCCGTCTTCCCGTTCATGATGCTGCAGCGCGATAAGCGCCGAACGGTAGCTGATCCCTTCGGTCTTCTTCAGGATATCGTAGCCAAGAACGGTATGTTTCTTCACAAGCTCGAACTCTTCTTCAGTCAGCTTGCCTGGTTTATTAATAATCTCCGACGGGATCTTGACCTTGCCGATATCAGCCAGCGTAGCTCCAAGAGTAAGCGCTGTCAAATCAACTTCGCTTAATTGCAGCCACTTGCCGATCATTGTTGAGAGAATGCCAACGCCGATATTATGCTGATAGGTATAATCCCCTTGCGCCTTGACCGCTTCGAATAATTCGAAGATATTCGGATGCCCAGCAACGCTCTTGACCGCTGGAATGATGTCATTCTCAAGCTCATTCATCGGCACTTGGCCTGATTGCTGAATGGTGTCATACATCGCTTTGGCACGATTCATCACTTGTCCAACTGCTGCGCGAGCCGTCACCGATTGCGATGAATTCCGCTCAAGGTCAACCAGATCGAATAATATGGAGACATTGTCGATGTTATGCTTCTCTAGCAGCGCCAAATGCTCTTCCAGAAGCACGCTGCCTGCCGGAAGGATCGTAACGCCAAAATGATTGACGACGTCATGTTTTAATGTTTTTCCAATAAAATGTTGCATTCAGCGCCTCCAACGACCATATGTATTCTCTCTCCCGAGGAGGTAAATCTTGTATTACTAATAATGTACCATGCCTATGTAGCTAATGTCCCATGGTATTGATTTACAGATTACAAAATGAGACAAAAGAACTATATTCGTGTTAGGTTTTATGCCGAATTATACAAAAAAAGGCAGCGGAGGCCACTGTCTTTTGATTGGTAAGCTATTCAGTTGGAGGTTAAAGCTCTCCCGTCATTAGCGCAGTCGTCCAGCGGTCGACTGTATAGGGCATCGGCGGCGACAGCTTGCGCCTTGCCGCGCGTTTGCGCTTAATGCCTGTTTCCTGCGCGCGAGCGCGGCCCCGAAGAGTCAGCTTGGAGCGGTGAAGCACCATCTTCACGGCGGGAACCGAGCAATTCAACTCTTCCGCAATGTCTTGATACGTGTAGTCGAACACCTCGGCAAGCAGCAGCATCTCCATCTCTCGTTCGGACAGATGCTCGGTTACCCATTCCAGCGTGCCGCGCACGGAAGCATAGTTCGGATCATAATGAGGCTGCAACAGCGCCTCGTCGATCGGAACGATGATTCCGCGCCGCCTGCGATGCGCATCGATGTGCAAATTGCGTGCGATCTTGTTCAATAAGGAGCGCGGATGGCGAAGCTTGCCTGTATCCCGGTAGTGCTTAAATGCCCGAAGAAGCGTCTCCTGCAATAGATCCTCCGACTCCCATTTCGATGCGGTCAAATAGTAGCAATAAGCCCGCACGTGGGGCAGATGCGGCTTCACGTCTTCTTCAAACTCGGTCCACGGTGCCATGCTTCTAATCCCTCCTTACTTTACGTTCATGTTCGTTATTGACCTTAGTCTAACAGCCTATTATGAACATGAGATGAAAATAAGCTTAAGATTTAGAAGGAATTTTCTAATAAACCGAATAGCTGTGCCGCACAGGCTTCGGTAAAGTCCAGCGTCTGAGCCATAGCATCCTCAAGGCTGCAAGGGCCTGGCACTATGGAGAAGGCGCTCACCTTCCCGAGCTGGCGCAGCGCTTCGCCAGACAAGCTCTTCGTGCCGCATAGGATAATAACCGGAATCTCCAGCGGCCGCGCAGCCCGGCATACGCCTGCCGCGACTTTGCCCGACAACGTCTGCTCATCGAGCTTCCCTTCGCCTGTAATGATGAAGTCCGCATCCTTCACTGCCTCCGCGAAGCCGGATGACTCCATCACAACGTCGATGCCGGGACGAATCGACGCATTCATAAAGCCGAGCATGCCGGCACCCATTCCTCCGGCTGCGCCGCCGCCAGCGACGCCGAGCACATCGATGCCGCGAAGCGTCTGAATCTGTTCTGCCAAGCGGCGCAGGCCCGCATCGAGCAGCGCGACATTCTCCGGCGTCGCGCCTTTCTGCGGGCCGAACACCGCCGACGCGCCTTCAAGGCCGCATAGCGTGTTCGTCACATCGCAGGCGATCGTGAACTGCGCTTCCGCTAGGCGCGGATCGAGTGCGGCGTCATCGAGCTTCGCGAGCCGCGAGAGCGCTCCGCCGCCCTCTGCGAGCGGATGCCCCGCCGCGTCCTGCAGCTGCAAGCCGAGCGCCTGCAACATTCCGGCACCGCCGTCATTCGTCGCGCTGCCGCCGAGGCCGACGATGAACTTGCGGTACCCGTGATCCAGCGCATGCTTGATTAGCTCCCCAGTGCCGCGCGTCGAGGTGAGGAGAGGCTGCCGTTCCTCCGGCTGAAGCAGCGGCAGGCCGGAAGCTTGCGCCATCTCAATGACCGCAGTGATGCCGTCGCCAAGCACGCCATAATGCGCCGTAATGCTTCTGCCCAGCGGGTCGGACACGACCGTCTCTACCCGGCTGCCTCTCGTCGCATGGACAAGATTATCCATAATGCCCTCTCCACCGTCCGCGAGCGGCAGCTCCACAAGCTCCGCTTTCGGCGTTATGCTGCGGATGCCCCTTGCAATAGCGGCACATAATTCACGCGCTGACGCGGAGCCTTTAAACGAATCCGGTGCAATGACGATCTTCATCCGGCCAATCGCCCCTTTCATGCCATGTAAGGTTGATACCTTCATTATAACGCCAAGCCGCGCCACATCCACCTATAAAAAAAAGCCCTGCCCGCTCCCTTAGAGGGAGATCAGGCAGGACTTCTATCTTGCACTACGAGTCAAGGAACTCCGTGCTCAGCTCTTCAGGACCTGGCATAAGCAGCCATTTGCCATCCTCTTGCTTCTTCGTATGGAAGACATACAAGGAACGAACAGGCGTAAATTCGCCATCCATCGTGTAATCTATCTTGAACGACACAAGCACCAGCGCTTCCGTTTCGTACATTTCCACAACCGCACTGCGCTCGAGCGTCATTTTCACTTCTGTATCTGGATCGTCGAACACTTCTTTAGTAGAATCCACCTCATCCTGGAAGCCTTCAGCGCCAGGTACGAGCGTTGCAGCGTACGCAGTGATATCCTTCGCGTTCGTAGCTGCCGTTTGCGCGTCCAACACTGCGTCGATCGCAGCTTTGTCCGCATCTTCTACGGTCACTTCTTGCTTCCAAAGCGCGTCGACATCATTAATTTCGCTAGACATCTGCTCGATATCGTAAACCGCCCATTTGCCATTATCTTTGCGAAGCGTATAGACGATTTCGCTCTGCATGCTTGGGTAGAAGCTGTTGTCGCCGCTTACTTTGTACGTATGCTCCAACGTCGACACGACCGCTTCCGCCGCCGAGTATGATTCAAACGTCATCTCGTCATATTCCGTCTTCGTATGCATCCGCGAGAACTGATCGCGAATCGCTTCGTTAATCTCTTTGCCGTACGGTGCTGCCGAATGAATAAGTGCCATAAATGCATCTGCATCCTGCTTGTCCTCAGCTACAACCAATTGGTTCAATACAGCAACGACTTCCGCCTTCTGCGCAGCAGTTGGCCCTTTATCGACAATCGTCACGAGCTTCTTCGTGCCATCCCAGCTCACTGTCTTGTCCGACAATGTAGCGATGAAACGAACGCCAACCATCGTGCGGCCGCTAATCAGCTTCATCTCGCCGTTCACAGGCACCTTCTTGCCGTCAACAAGCGCAGTCGTACCCGTTGGCTGCATTTGAATGCTGCGTACCTCCGACTTTGCTTTGATTGTCTTCGTCGCAGCGTTGTAGTCGATCGAGTAACCGAGCTTCGTGAACAACGTACGGAATTCTACGTAAGTTTTGTCGTTTAACAGAACTGGCGGCGCCGGGAAAATAACCCATTCCCCGTTCAGCTTCACTTTAATATCTTTCTGCTGTGTTGCTGCGGAAGCGGTGCCAGCTGCCATTGTCATGACGATGAGCAAGGCAAGAACAATCCCCATTAAGCGTTTCATAGTAAACCTCTCTTTCAGAAATAACAATAGATTTATAACAGAGTTATTTTATAGATAGTTACAGCTTTTTACAATCCTCCAAATGTTGCATTTGTCCCTACTGTTGCGCCGTATGAACTTGCCTGCTCGCGCGAAAACGGAATAGACGGATGCACATGGCCACCCAGCAGCCGCTAAGCCAATAACCTGCAAGCACATCCGACGGATAATGCACGCCAAGATAGACGCGGGCAAGGCCGATACAGATAATCATGCAAGCACTGAAGAGAAGCAGAGCAATGCGCCATCTTCTAAGGTGAATATGCCGCCAGAGCAAGTAGGTGATGAGAAAATAAAACGTAAACGCCGCCATCGAATGTCCGCTTGGATAGCTGTAGCCCGCCTGTTCCGCAAGCCGGTGAATGTCTGGACGAGCGCGTTTGTAAATGTCCTTAATGACATGATTGAGCAAGGTTGAGCCTAGCATGCCTCCGAGCAAGAGCACCAGCTCCTTGCGGTGCTTCAAATAGATATACAGAATAATAGAAAGAACAAGCAGCGCCGGAATAAGCACCACGGACGAACCGATCATCGATAGAAACTTCGCGAGTGATGTTAGCGTATCGTTCTCCCACCCTTGAACGGTAGAGATGATTGTAAGGTCAAACTGCGAGAGCTGATCGCGCTCTACGAGCATCGACAACACTTGGAATCCCGCAATAGCGAGAAGGAAGAAGACGAGCCAAAGCAATGAAATGAACCCCTTTATTTAAGTTTGGATAGTCGTGACCGTTTCTGTCAGTGAACATCGGTTACACTGATGAAGTGAGATTTCGGATCAAGTTAGGAGCAATGAAACCATTATGACAATGAATATGAATATGAATATGAAACCATTAGAAGGCCGGGTAGCCGTCGTCGCTGGAGCTACTCGCGGCGCCGGACGAGGCATCTCTATCGCCCTCGGCAAGCTGGGCGCAACTGTATATGTAACCGGCCGCAGCACGCGCGGCAACTTGTCCGACATGGGCCGCAGCGAGACAATAGAAGATACGGCGGAGCTCGTCACCGCTGCCGGCGGCAAGGGCATTGCTGTACGCACAGATTACTCCGTAGAGGAGGACATCCGTCGGCTGTATGAGCGTGTTGCTGCAGAGCAGGATGGAAGGCTTGATATTCAAGTCAATGATATATGGGGCGGCGATCCACTCACTGCATGGGGCGAGCCGTTCTGGCAGCATTCTCTGCATAACGGCCTGCTCATACAGAAGCGCGGCGTCCATACGCATATGATGGCGAGCTATTACGCGGCGCCGCTCATGATCGCGCGCGGCTCCGGGCTTATTATTGAAATTACCGACGGCTTCGACTACCGATACCGCGGCAATTTGTATTACAGCCTTGCCAAAGTTTCCGTCATCCATCTGGCGGAGGCGATGGCAGCGGACCTTAAGCCTCATGGGGTAACTGCCTTAGCTCTGACACCGGGCTTCCTCCGGTCGGAAGCGATGCTCGATCACTTCGGCGTGGCGGAAGCCAATTGGCGAGATGCGACGCAGCAGGACGAGCACTTTATTGAATCGGAGACGCCTGCTTTCGTCGGCCAAGCCGTCGCTTGCCTTGCTGCCGATCCTGAGGTGTCCAAGAAGAGCGGCAAAATCCTCACTTCATGGGATTTGTCGGACGAGTACGGCTTTATTGATATTGACGGCAGAAGTCCGCATTGGGGCCGCTATGCCGCGAAGCATGGCTTCTATGAATAGTTAGGCGTTCATGGCAGGTCGATCCAAATCGCTGTCTTATCGTCAGACTTCTTCAGCCGCGGGAACTGCATGCAGTCCGGGTCCGACTCTTCGAGCGCGGTCAGCCACTCGATGTAACGCGTCAGACCCATCTCGCGAACGAGCGAAGCGATCTGGGAGGCGCTGTCTTTGTCCGGTTCGCCGGGCGGCTTCGGAATGTACAAGCCGTCGGAGAAGAGCAGCAGCGCTTGCACATTCGTGCGGCTAACACGGCCGAATTCGGCGTAATCGGCGAACGCCGGATCGCCGTTAATGACGCTATATCCGCCGTCCGCACTCGCAAGCGCTCTGCCTTCTTCGATTTGCGCTTTGCTGTGCTCCCACAGCTCCGCCCGCGTCGTCAGGCCGGCTTCGATGCCTGCTGTCCAGACCGCCTTCGTCCGGTCATCGACATGGGCAAGCTGATCATTCGTCACGATGCGAATCGTGCCGTCCGTATAGTAGACCGCAAGCATGCAATCGCCAGTCTGTGCAAAGTCAATCCACTTGGGCGCGAGCCTCACAAGCACGGAGCAAGCGCTCCACACCGCCTCCTTGCGCTGCGCCTCGATTCCGGCTTCCGCCATCGCTTGGCGCAGCGCGTCATTCGCCTGTCCGAGCAATTCCATGAGGCTGAGCTCAGCATCTACCGATTCGCTGCAGGTTCGAGCTATGAGCTGAGAGGCGAGATAACCGCCGGTTTCTCCGCCTGGTCCGGTGTAAGGAACAAGCGAGGTCGCGCCGTCAATGACGCCATAGATACCTAGCGAATCGTTACTGATGAGCGCATCTTCATTCCATGCACTCACTCCGCGCTGCGTAATTGTTGTTGGTTTCATCTTCGTTAATTGCCCCTCCAGTCGACGTATTGTTCCTGATTCTCGTTTAAGCTTATGATAGACAAGAAACGAAGGCAAATCCAATCCACTCGTCTATTCACGGCGAGAAAAAGCCCGAATCGCGCAATGTTACTTGAGAGCGCAGGTTCGGGCCTTTATATTTGATGTCGCTAACTACCCTTTACGAATCGAGGAAAGGCAGATCTGCGAGGAGAGATCCCACGTATACTTGCCGCGGCTGCCCTCATAGATCATGACGAAGTGTTCCTCCGTCTCTGCAATAGCAGGGAACCAGATTGCGCCGCCATCCTCTGACCCCTTAGCCCCGCAGCCGAAGATCGGGTTGCCGGGATGCGACTCCCAGTTCAGCAAGTCGTGGGAACGCGCCAAGCCGAAGAAGTCTGGCTCATCGGCCAAGTACGCACTAGCCCCGTAAATCATGTAGTAATATTCCTCATCCTGCATCAATCTGACCGTTACAATCGATAGGCTGTCCCATCCACCCGTGCGGTCTTGGAAGATCGGTTCATCCGACACAGGCGTGAAATGAATGCCGTCCTCCGAGCTTGCCAGATGCAGCCGATAGCCGTTGTCGCTGAACATCTGATAAATCATATAGACTTTGCCATCCTTCACAATGACCTCAGGCGCACGTCCATCCATAATTTTGCCGTACTTTGTAAAATGCTCGCCGTCGCTGCTGATCGCAAGCCCCACCGAATCCGGGCCATCGCCAACCGCAGAGTAATAGAGGAACACTTGGTCCTGCCACACGACCGATGCCGGGTCCAGCACGTCCGTGCTATCGAATTCTCCAGGCGCGCCTGCGTCCACGATAGGCTCGCCGCCGTTCAAATCCTGAATCTCAATATTATCTGCCGTTAATTGAATGACTTCCGCGACAGCGAGACGGTCATGGCGCTTGCCGTCCGTTCCCGGCTGAATGCCGTTTCCGCGGTAATAGAGCAGCTGCTTGCCCTTAAATTCCAGAAAATCGGGATTTGCGACCCAAATGCTCTTCCATGTCTCTCCGCTAGCCGGAATAACCGGATTATTCGCCGAATGGCTCCAACGAAGGCAGTTTTGCCGATAGTCGTTCGTAAAGAGATTCCACAATCTTGTACTCATGTCCTTGCCCCTTATATGTAGGATGAATGACAATATCGTTCCGAAAATGGCGAGCTGCTGCTTACATCAATTAGAGGACCATTATGCTGAAGGAAACCTAGCACAATCTCTGCACCTTCGGAATTCGCTTCATTATAAACGATTTCCCCGCTCGTTAGCTCGATTATTCCAAAAAAGAAATGGAACGTTCATCACTTGGCTTCACGCCCACATCGAGCCGCTCGGATGCGGGCAATCCTTCGCCGCCATCTTCGCCCTCACTTGGACGAAGCAGCCGCAATGGGCGCAAGTTGTGGCATATTGGAGCGATGGACATGCTTCGCAGCTTCCAAGCCGCGCCTCGTACTTCGCATCGCTGACGCAGCTTTCCGGATGCAGCGCCAGCTTGCGCAGGACGCGTTCGAGCTGCTCATCCGTCACGTGCACGGAGGCGCTGCAGCCCTTGCAGCCCTCTCTTGGCTCAGCGCCAGCGCTGATTGCTGGCATCATTATCCTGCCTGAAGCACAGCAACCGACGCCGGCGGCAGCGTCACTTGAATGCGACCGTCCGCACTCACCGCGATGCCCGTCAGTTCGACTGGCTGTACTTGCTGCGGCTGCTCCACGGTGTTATGCGAATGGATGGCATCGCCTTGCAGCAATCGGCCGCTAAGAGGAAGCTTGGCCGCGCCATTCGCCGCATCCGCAAGCCCGCGAAGCTCAATCGTCACGACCGCTTCTTCGTCGTGGCTAAGATTGCACAAGCTGACATGGATGCGTCCCTGTTGATCGCGCGTCGCGGAAACGCTCGTCTGCGGGATGGATTCGCCGCCTTGCGTATACGACGCAGGGCGATGATCGACATCAAGCGCCTCCGCATCCTGATGCACTTTGAACATCTCGAAGACGTGATAAGTCGGCGTAACCGTCATGCGTGCGCCTTCCGTCAGAACGACCGATTGCAGTACGTTGACCGTCTGCGCAATATTCGCCATCCGCACTCGGTCATGATGCTTCTGGAAGATATGCAAGGTCGCGGCTGCGACAAGCGCATCCCGCATCGTATTCTGCTGATAGAGGAAGCCCGGATTCGTGCCCGGTTCGACATCATACCACGTTCCCCACTCGTCGACGATAAGGCTGACTCGCTTCTGCGGATCGTATTTGTCCATGATCGTCTTATGTTTGGCCACGAGCTCATCCATCACAAGCGCCTTGCGAAGCGTCAAGAACCATTCGCTTGTCTCGAAGTCCGTCGCAGACCCTTTCTCCGCCCACGTATGCGGAACTGTATAATAATGAAGAGTTAATCCATCCATGTACCGCGCCGCTTCGCGCATGAGCACCTCGGTCCACTCATAGTTGAAGTCATTCGCTCCACATGCGATTCGGAAGATCTTATTGTCGCCGTAGTTGCGCACATACGTCTGGTACCGGCGATAGAGGTCCGCATAATATTCTGGCCGCATATTGCCGCCGCAACCCCAATTCTCGTTGCCGACGCCAAAGTAGCTGACCTTCCAAGGCTCTTCCCGGCCATTAGCCGTACGCTCGGACGACATCGGCGACTCGCCGTCAAACGTCATATATTCAACCCATTCCTGCATCTCTTGAACCGTGCCGCTGCCGACATTGCCATTTATATAAGGCTCGCAGCCAAGCAGCTCGCACAGCATCAGAAACTCATGCGTGCCAAAATGATTGTTCTCCACCACGCCGCCCCAGTGCGTATTAATCATCCGCTTGCGTGTTTCCCTTGGACCGATGCCGTCCTTCCAGTGATATTCATCGGCGAAGCAGCCTCCCGGCCAGCGCAGCACCGGAATCTGCAGCCCGCGCAGCGCTTCCAGCACATCATTGCGGATACCTCTCGTATTCGGGATGCTGGAGTCCTCTCCAACCCAGATGCCTTCATAGATACAGCGGCCCAAGTGCTCGGCGAAGTGCCCGTAGATATTGCGGTTGATGCTGCCAGTTGAACGATCGGTATGAATGACGACGCGGTTTGACATGTAGGATGTGCATCTCCTTTTAGATTATAATATTGAATTAATATAAATATTAATTAATAAATAAAATAGCTACTTATAAGTACATTAAACTACAGACCGTTCTACTTTTCAACGCTTTTATTGGAAAGACTGTTTAGAAAAAGGACTAGAAACGGGCGATACACCTATCATGAAGCCAAGAAACCGGCGATCCCGAATTTCCTTGTTAACGATCCACTATGCGCTGCTGCTCGTTGGTCTTATTTTGCTATTCGTCCTTCTATACCTGGACATTGATAGCCGCTGGGCGATCAATTACGCGATGTGAAAGAAACACTCTACCTTAGAGGATGATTAGCAAGCCTATCCCGCCATTTGCCCAGCACAACACCGCGTTCACCTTAATAGCATGTGGAGAAGTTAACCTCATTTACCAAAAGGAGGAAAAACTGCATGCAAAAGAAACAGCGTACCTTCAAGCCTACTACTCTCTGCCGCAGGCAAAGGCATGACCATGAATTCGAAGGCAGCACGAAGCTGGCGGAAGAGGGTAATGATCGCCATAATCATCGGTTTGCAGGCGTTACCGGCCAAGCGATTCGAGTCGGCAACAATCATGTGCACGAGATTGATATTTCGAATACGGACTTCTTCGATCACTTCCATCAGTTGAAAAAAATTACGACAGGTCCAGCGATTCAGGTTGGCAAAGGCAAGCATGTTCATTTCGTATCCGGCAGAACGACGCGGGTTGACGGCCATGTGCATCAGTTCAATTTTTCCACGTTAATCGATTCGCCTCTCACCTAAAACAAAAAGGTACAGTCCGCTCCTTGCGAGCGATACTGTACCTTTATTTCATTGGGACTACGTGTCCGTGCGGACGGCCTTGCTTACAATATTCACGAGCTCATTTGCATAAGTCTCCAGGCCGACCCGCTTCGTGATGCCCGTGTACGACATGCACTCGCTAATGGCGCCTTGAATGACGCTCGCCATCACATCGACTTGAAATGTGCCGAACTCACCGCTCTGCTGGCCATCGCTTAATATCCGCTTCAGCTCAGTAACGACGGGATCCTCATTGCTTTTCCTATAATGAGGGACATGATCCTGTGTCCGCCGCCCGTGAGCAACGATCTCGAGCAGCGCAGCATTCCGTGCCGGATGCGCTCCCTGGTAAGCCAGACTCGCTTCAATGAACAGCCTCAGCTTCTCCCGCGACGTGCCCACTTTGCCGACCCGCTCCAGAATATAGGAGGACGACTGCTCCAGCAGCCTCATTATCAAGTCGTTCATCAGATCATTCTTGTCGGCAAAATGATACGAAATAAGAGCCGTACTAATACCCGCCCGCTTCGCAATTTGCGACAAGCTTGCGCTTACGTAGCCGATCTCGTCCAGCGTCTTGATTGCTGCCTCGACGATTTGCTCACGCCGCGCTTCTGCGATGAACGATTGCTTGCCCTCCTTGCTGGCATCCTTCATGTGCGCTACCTCTTTTTAAGAATTTGCAGTACGGATCTTACTGTGAAGATCATGGCGACGACAAGGAGCGCCTTGTTGAATGGTGTTGCGAATAGTTGGGAGAAGATTTCCCCTGCTTCCCCTTCGAACAGGCCAATAACAACGCGCACGAGCAGGACGATGAGATTCGCGAATAGGATGAGTGGAATGGCAGAGATGCTTCCCACAAAAAGCGTATAGCCAGCTGCTGACTTGCCAGCGATGAACAATATGGTCGAGAGCAGGCAGAGCATGCCGAGTAGTGTAATGAGTGCTGGGCGAATCCATCCATACCACTCGAAGCTTGGCGGATCGACGATCTCGTGATATTTCTCCCAGGTGTACCAGAGTGCGCATGCTCCGAGAAGAGCGCTTAGAAAAGGTGCGAGCGTGAGCAGCCACTTCGGTGTTTGTTCGTTCAGCTTGGTGTCGTTCATCCGGACTCCCCCCTCAATGATTGGTTGATCAAATAATTTATTGATTGCTCGATCAAACATTAACACGGAGAAATTTGGCAGTCAAGATGGATAAATGCGTATAATAGAACCATCTGATTTTATTTGACGAAAAGAGGCTTATGCATGTCTAACTCAACAATTGGCACCCTTACAACCATTCGCCGTTATCCGGTAAAATCCATGGCAGGAGAGGTTCTGCAGAGCAGTCGAATTGACAGCTACGGCATATACGGCGACCGCTCCTATGCGTTTATTGATGAGACGAAGGAAGGCTGGGATCGGTATTTCACGGCACGAAATGCCTCTAAGTTGTTAAGTTATCAAGCTTCGTTCGGCGAAGATGCGGAGGAGCATACCTTGGGAGCGGACAAGTTCCCGCCACTTGCGATTACTGCCCCCGATGGCCGGCAGCTGCAGTGGAATGAGGAGCTGCTGCAGGAAATCCAGCAGTTTGCCCAGCCGGAGCTCTCCCTGCTCGAACATAAACCTTCCTCGCCGGAGCTGCTCGCTGTAGATGCATCGAGCATTCTCATCGTAACCGATAAGTCGGTGCGAAAGCTCGAAGCCTTGTGGGGCAAGCCGCTCGATCCGCTTCGCTTCCGTGCGAATCTGCTCGTAACGCTTGAAGATGAAGACGGTGACGAGGGCAGCTGGCTCGGCAAACGACTGACCGTTGGCACCGCTGAGCTGCAGGTCGATGAATATTGCGAGCGCTGTTCGATGATCACGATTGACCCCGAGACGCTCGATCGCGATCCGTCGCTGCTGCGCAAAGTGAACGAGGAACTGAATTTAAGCTTCGGCGTTTATGCATCGGTAGTGAAGCCGGGGTATGTGAAGGTTGGGGATGGGGTTTACTTGGTTTAAGAAGGGGGCGGTTTCTTTCACACTAACTTCTACACTTTTGGCTGCTGAGAGCGGGTTTTGCCTCTCTCAGTCAATGAACCCGGGAAATTCTGCCGCTCTCACTCACCGAGAGCGGCATTTTCCTCTCTCACACACTAACTTCCGTACCTTTGCCTGCTAAGAGCGGGTTTTCCCTCTCTCAGCGAGCGAACCCGCGGTATTCTGCCGCTCTCGCGCATTGAGAGCGGCTTTTTCCTCTCTCACACACTAACTTCCGGACTATTCCCTGCTGAGAGCGTGTTTTCCCTCTCTCAGCGAGCGAACCCGCGGTATTCTGCCACTCGCACGCATTGAGAGCGGCTTTTTGCTCGAGAGCACATATACGTGCTCTCACCTTCCATTTGCCGACTTTCCCGCTCCGAGAGAACATATGTGTTCTCTCAGCACCACAAAGTCCCCTAAAACCACCGATTTCTCTCACGAGAGCACATATACGTGCTCTCACCTTCCATTTCGCCGACTTTCCCGCTCCGAGAGAACATATGTGTTCTCTCAGCACCAATCCCCGCTCAACTCAAGAACCCGTTGAGCGGTAATGCCGCACGCCGATGCGCCAGACGAGCAAGCATGGCGCGAGGAATGCGATGCCGATTAGCGGCAGCAACGCGTACATCGGGTGATCCGCGGCGCCGTCGCGTCCGAGGATGTACAGCAGCGGCAAGTAGTTGACGCAGCCGAACGGGATGATGAAGGTGAAGAACCGCTTCACCCACTTGTGATATATGTTCAGTGGGTACTGAATCATCTCCCGGCCGCCGTCCGTGAAGATGTTGGCGACTTCAAGACCCTGCACGGTCCAGAAGCTAACCGACGCGGCAAGTATGAAGATGCCCGTGAAGATTACGATTCCGCTCAGCACCATGAGCACGAGAGCCATTACCTTCAACGCTGTCCAACTCGCGTCTATATGACTGGCAGCCCACACCAATACGCCAGCGCTCAGCAAGAGCCGCCCGATACGGGCGAACTCGAACCGGGAGCCGAACACCTGAACGACCGTGCTGCGCGGGCGAACGAGCAGCCGGTCGAAGTTGCCGCTCACGACGAGGCTCGAGAAGACATCGAATCCCCTAGCAAAACATTCGGTGAACGAGAACGCCATCTGCGTCACCGCGAAACAGAGCACCACCTCGTAGAAGCTCCAACCTTTTAGCTCCCCGAACCGTTCGAACATAAAGTAGACGCCTGCGAATGATGTAAACGGCGTTAAGCACTGGCCGAACGTGAGCAGCAGAAAAGAGCCGCGGTACTGCATCTCTGAGCGCAGCAGCATCAGCATGTATTTGAAATATAGCTTCATCCTCGCACCTCATCCTCCCTGCACAACGACACGCCGCAGCGCTTTGTTCATTAAAATTTTGCCGAGCGCAACCAATCCTACCAGCCAAGCCAATTGCGCCGCGAGCCCCGTCAACGCCTCACTCTTGGACAGATCGCCTGTGAATACACGGAATGGGAAATCTGCGGTCCAGTGAAACGGAAGCATGTAGACGATATTCTGCATCCAGCCCGGCATGAGCGGTACAGGAATGATGAGCCCCGCGAGAAACTCGCCGAAGATACTGAACAAGAGCAGCGATCCGCCTGGCGACATCGTCACGAAGACAGATATGTAGATCAGCATGGAGATAGCAACGACCATTAGTAGCCCGACAAGGAGCACCGCAATGAAGAGCACAAAGGTGAGCACATCAGTAGGCAGCTCGAGCCGATAGGGTCTCGGTAGAAATAAGGTAACAAGGAGTAAAGGGAAGCAGCGAAGCAATGCGCTCGACAATCGCGTCGCGAGGAGCTTGGCGTACCAGAGGCCGTAAATCTCGCTCGGTCTGCACAATTCGTAAGCAATGTTGCCGCTTGTGATGAGTCCAAACAATTCATTATCCCTGAGCCAAAGCATGATAAACACGAGAAAAGCTTGCTTGAGCCAGGTGTAGGTGATCACTGCAGTCAGCGTCATAGGGGGATTCGAAACGGAATGCGCGTAGAACGCCTCAAAAATCATAATAAACATAAAGCCGAAGAAAAACTGTGTCGCAATGCCAGCCAGAGCCGCCGCGCGATATTGAAGCCCCATGCTGATGCGCAGCCTGAATACGGACAGATACGCTCTCATCATATCTCGTATTCCTTATACATCTGCACGATGATGTCCTCAATCGGCTGCGTATCAATGGTGACATCGAGCAGCTCGACCTGTGAAGAGAGGCTTGTGATCGCTTCGGAGATCATCACCTGCTCCGTATCGACGCTAATGATCGCCCGCTCCGGCGTCCAAGATAACAGCGATGCGCCTGGAATCTCGAGCGGCTTCGAGTTCTCGTGATAATCCGCCGTAATCGTCCTTCGCGTGCCGAACCGGCTTCTTAGTCCGGCAACGCTGCCATCGTAGAGAAGCGTGCCTTTGCCAATGAGCAGGATGCGATCCGCCAGCGCTTCAATGTCGTTCATGTCGTGCGTGGTCAGAATGACCGTGACGCCTCGCTCTTTGTTAATCTCCTTAATAAAGTGGCGCACCGCAATCTTCGATACCGCATCGAGGCCGATCGTTGGCTCATCGAGGAACAGAATGCTCGGACTGTGCAGCAGCGAGGCGGCGATTTCGCAGCGCATCCGCTGACCGAGGCTAAGCTGCCGAACCGGCGTGTACAGAAGGCTGCTGAGATCCAGCGTTTCGACGAGCAAGGTCAACGTCTTCTTGTACTCCGCCTGCGGAACGTTGTAGATGTCGCGCAGCAGCTCGAAGGATTCGATCACGGGAACGTCCCACCATAGCTGTGAGCGCTGCCCGAAGACGACACCGATGTGCTTCACGTACTGGACGCGATCAAGCCAAGGGGTATATCCCTTGATCTTGCAGATGCCGCGATCCGGGACGAGGATGCCGCTCATCACTTTGATCGTGGTCGATTTGCCCGCGCCATTCGGGCCGATGTAACCGACGATTTCGCCCGGCGCAATCGAGAACGAAATGTCCTGAAGCGCTTCCACAGCTGTGTACTCGCGATGAAACAGCGATTTGACCGCATGCTTAATACCCGGCTCGCGCTTTGCGACCAGGAAGGTTTTGCTGATGCCTTCTACGGTTATCAATTTCCTGTACCTCCATATTTACATAATTTTAGAAAATGACAGGGAGAAGAGAATAGCATTACGCACAGCAAACTGTCAACAACAAAAATAAAGACCGCTCGCCTATAAACAGACGAACGGACTTCGGCTCCGGGCTTCACACTATAAAACAGGCCCATAGAACACGCCGACAAGCGTATATGGACTCGTCGTGCGGAAGGTTTGTACATGCAACACGTATTTATGCGGACATGCTATGTTACTTTCGGTGCATTTTGAACTCCAGGAACAGGTCGTTATAATGCGAGAGCATCTTCTTGCCCAAGTTGCGGTACACCTCTAGCTTCGCTGTCACTTCCGGGCTCGGATAGAACCGCTCGTCACCTGAGATGTCCTTCGGCAGCAGCTCCAGCGCCTTCTTGTTCGGCGTTGCGTAGCCGACATACTCGGCATTCTGCGCGGCATGCTCCGGATCAAGCATGAAGTTGATGAACTTGTGCGCGCCTTCCACGTTCTTCGCCGTCTTCGGAATGACGATATTATCGAACCACAGATTCGAGCCTTCCTCCGGAACCACGTAGGTCAGCTTGTCGTTCTCGTCGATAATCTCCGCCGCATCGCCCGACCAGACGACGCCAACCGCAGCCTCTTCGTTAGCAAGCAGCAGCTTGATCTCGTCACCGACGATTGCTTTGACGTTCGGCGTCAGCTCCTTGAGCTTGTTTTTCGCCTCCTGCAAGTGCTCCTCATTCGTATCATTCAGAGAATAGTGGAGGCTGTTCAGCCCGAAGCCAATGACTTCGCGCGCCCCGTCCACGAGCAGAATTTGATTGCGCAAGCTCTTGTTCCATAGATCATTCCAGCTCTTGAAGTCGATTCCTTTGACCAGCTCCGGATTGTAGACAATACCGACCGTGCCCCAGAAATACGGGATCGAGTATTCGTTATTCGGATCGAAGGACAGATTCATGTAGCGCGGATCGATGTATTTGAGGTTCGGCAGCTTCGACTTGTCGATCGGCAGCAGCAGGTTCTCTTGTTTCATTTTGTCAATCGCATATTCAGAAGGGACGCTTATATCAAACGTTGTACCGCCCTGCTCGATCTTCGTCATCATCGCTTCGTTGGAATCGAAGGTGGAATAGATGACCTTGAGACCGCTCTCCTTCTCGAATTCCGTAATCAGCTCAGGGTCGATGTAATCGCCCCAATTATAGATGGTCAGCGTATCGGCTCCGGAGTAGCCTTGTGACGAATTAAGCGCAGAAGCGCCGTACATCAGGGCAAAAGCAAGCAGAACGACGAGCACCATCATCCGCATCAGCTGGTTCATTTGTTCACCAGCCCCCATTCCTTGCCGCTGCCATTACGCCCGGATACTTGTCCGCGGGTGCGCCGGTTGATGAAGTAATACCCGACAACGAGCAGCATGGTGAAGACGAAGATCAGCGTAGATAGCGCATTGATAGACAATGCGACACCTTGTCTAGCTCTGGAATAGATCTCAACGGACAGCGTCGTGAATCCGTTGCCTGTCACGAAGAACGTAACGGCGAAGTCATCCAGCGAGTACGTAAGCGCCATGAAGAATCCAGCGAAGATCCCCGATTTGATGAAGGGAAGCATGACCTTCGTGAGCACATTCCATTCTGTCGCCCCAAGATCGCGCGCCGCATCCAGCAGCGTCGGACTCATTTCCTCCAGCCTCGGGAGCACCATAATGACGACGATCGGCACGCTGAACGCAATATGCGAGATCAGCACTGAAGCGAAGCCGAGCTTGATGCCAATCATCGTGAACAGAATGAGGAACGATGCCCCGATAATAACGTCCGGGCTGACGATCAGCACGTTGTTCAAGGACAGCAGCGTGTTCTGATTCGAACGCTTGCGGACATGATGAATTGCTATAGCTCCGATTACGCCGAGTATCGTGGAGATCACTGACGCGAACAACGCAATGACGAGCGTATTCAGAAGGATAATGAGCAGCCTTGTATCTGCGAACACTTCTTTGTACCATTCAAGCGTAAAACCTTCAAAGCCGTGCATGCTGCCGCCGCTGTTGAACGAGTAATAGGACAAGTAGAGAATCGGCGCGTACAGAATCACAAAGACGAGCCAGAGATAAAGATTTGACCATTTTATAGAGCGTTTCATCGTCTGCCGTTACCTCCTTCCTCTCGCGCGATTGCCGGTCAGAATCATAATGATCGCCATCGCAATAATGAGGAACACCGCAATTGTCGCGCCCATGCCCCAGTCCTGCGTCACGAGAAAATGCTGCTCGATCGCCGTACCGAGCGTAATCACCCGGTTGCCCGCAATGAGCCGCGTAATCATGAAGAGCGACAGCGCCGGAATGAACACCGCTTGGCAGCCGGATTTCACGCCATTAATCGTCAGCGGGAAGATGACGCGGCGGAACGACGTCCATGGCGAAGCGCCAAGATCGCGTGCAGCGTCGATGAGCGATGGGTTCAGTTCCTCAAGCGCGTTAAAGATCGGCAGAATCATGAACGGGATGAAGATATAGACCGATACGAAAATAAAGCTGAAATCTGTGAACAGAATCTGCTGCCTGCCGATGCCGATGGTTTCCAGAATGGCATTCGCTGCTCCGTACGTGCCGAATAGGCCGATAAATGCGTAGGTTTTCAGCAGTAGGTTGATCCAGCTCGGCAGAATAATGAGCAGCAGCCAGAGCTGCTTATGCTTCGTCTTGGTCAGCAAATACGCCGCAGGATAACTGACGAGCAGCGAGAACGCCGTAATGAGGAAGGCGTACCAGAACGAGCTGAATGTCATCTTCATATAGACCGGCGTGAAGAAATGCCCGTAGTTGGCGAAGGTGAACTTGCCATCAACATCGAACAGCGAGTCGTAGACGATGAGAATGATCGGCGCTGCCACGAATAGCAGCATCCACAGCAAGTAGGGAATCAGATAGAAATTTCGGGCGCGCGGAGCGACAGTTTGAGTAGGATATGTATCGGCCGTCCTCATGAGTACGACTCCAGCCTTTTGTCGAATTCCTCTTCCGATTCATTGAATCGCATAACGTGAATCGCCTCCGGGTCAAAGGTCAGCCCGATTGTTTCCCCAACCACCGCTTTGCGCGTTGAGTGAACGAGCCACTTGTTGCCCGTTTCGTCCGTGCATTGAATCTCGAAGTGAACGCCGCGGAACAGCTGCGTCTCTACGCGCACCTGCATTTTACCGTCCTCCGGCCGCGTAATCTCCAGATCCTCCGGGCGAATAACGATGTCGATCGGCTCGTTTGGCTGGAGGCCTTTGTCCACGCACTCGAAGGTTTTGCCTGCGAATTCGACGACGTAGTCCGCCTTCATCCGTCCGTCTACGATGTTCGATTCCCCGATAAAATCAGCCACGAACCGGTTGATCGGCTCATCATAGATATCCATCGGCGTACCGCTCTGCTGGATGCGGCCTTCGCTGAGGACGAAGATTTCGTCCGACATGGCGAGCGCCTCTTCCTGGTCATGCGTGACAAAGATAAACGTAATGCCAAGGCGCCGCTGCAGCTCTCGCAGCTCCACTTGCATCTCTGTACGCAGCTTCAGATCGAGCGCAGATAGCGGCTCGTCCAGCAAAATAATTTCCGGCCGATTCACGATCGCCCGCGCAATCGCAACCCGCTGCCGCTGACCACCGGACATCTCGGTGATCTCACGGTTCTCGTAGCCGCTCAGGTTAACGAAACGAAGCGCCTCCTGCACCTTCTCTTGGATCTCCGACTGCTTCATTTTCTTAATGCGCAGGCCGAACGCAATGTTCTCGAACACGTTCAGATGCGGGAACAGCGCGTAATCCTGGAACACCGTATTCACCTGGCGTTTGTTCGCCGGAATATGGTTAATCATTTGCCCGTTAAAATAAATGCTGCCCTTCGTCGGGGCCGTGAACCCGGCAATGAGACGCAGAATCGTCGTTTTGCCACAGCCGGACGGTCCCAGCAGCGTATAAAATTTGCCTCGCTCGATTTCGAAGCTGACGTCCTTCAGTACGGCGGGATCGTTCTCGTACTGCTTGGTCACGCCATCGAAGCGAATAATCGCCTCTGCCTTGTGTGTGTTCATATTCATGCTTTTGACGCACACCCCTTTCGGATAAAGATGAACAATGTCGATTTTTATTCGTATATTCCTTTGGATAGTATAACCAAACATAGCTGGCACATGAAGTATTTTTTGAGTGTGCGTGAATGTGTTTACATAAAAAAAAAACGGTCCGGAATCGCGATCCCGGACAGTCGTAGTTGCGGTAGATGTCGCTAGCTACGCGCCAGCATTGTTTTGTACAACTTAATGACGCTAGAGTGCATCCCCTCGTGGAATAGATTCATGCTGCAAAATTGCTCCGGCGACTCGATGGTGAGTCCCGTCGATGTCGTGTACGGCTGCGGAAGTGTCTCGTGAAGACGATGCGCAATCGCCGCTTCGACCCGCTCCAGCTGACCGGCAAGCAACTGCTCCAGCTCCGCAAGTGTCGGGATGACCGCGTCACTAGGCCAATTCAGCGGGGTGGTCTTGAACTCGAACAATTCCTTGAACCCCGCAGGCAGCTGCTGAGGCAAGTTCAAGTATTGGAAAATGTACCGTTCCAGCACGACATACACATGCCCGAGATTCCAGCGAATCGTATTGCGGAAGCCCTCCGGCACGCGGTCCGCCATCTCTTCCGTCACTCCGTCCATCAGCTTCAGCGTCTGACTCCGCACGAACTTTAATTGCGTGAATAGATAATGCTCCATCGTCTCCACTCCTCATGATTTGGTATGATTCTTCTCAACCATACAATGTTGAGAGAGGTTTTTCCCTCTCTCGGACCGCCAAATGGACAGTTTCGGGACTCGAGAGAGGGTTTTTCCTCTCTCTGTAGCCCAAATGCAGTGAATCGCTATGCTTACTTCTGTCGAGAGAGGCTTTTCCCGCTCTCGGACCACCAAATGGCTAGTTTCGGGACGCGAGAGAGGGTTTTTCCTCTCTCTGCAACCGGTTGTGCTATCGTGTTGCCCACCAGACCAGCTACTTTCGCACATTCCACCGGATTTCCACCTATGTAGTCCACCAGACCAGCTTCTTTCGCACACTCCGCCGGATTTCCACCAATGAGGTCCACCAGACCAGCTTCTTTCGCACAATTCACCGGATTTCCACCAATGTAGTCCACTAGACCAGCTTCTTTCGCACACTATATACTTCTTGGATGCTGAGAGAGCATATTCGCTCTCTCAGTACTCCATATACGCCTTTTCTACCGCTGAGAGAGCGTATCTGCTCTCTCGGTACCCGAAACCGGCAAATTGACCGCGATTTTGATGCTGAGAGAGCGTATTTGCTCTCTCAGCTATCCCCGCATGCCTTTTTCGCCTCTGAGAGAGCATATTTGCTCTCTCGGCAATCAGGGGCAGCCTTTTTCCATGAATGGACTGCACTCTCCGTCTCCGACTATCGCTCTCTCAGCGCTCCAACCTCTGAATACTCCCCAAATACGCGGTCACGCGGCGGTCCAGGTCGTGCGGATATTCGTAGCCGAGCTTCGCCCCGAGACCTGCGGCGAGCTTCCCGAACAAGGCAGTCATCGCGAACAGCGCACGCCAGTTGTCATCCAAGCTCGCGCCTGCATACGTCCGTTCGAGCTCCGCATACGTCTCCTCGTCCAAGTACCGCTTGAACCAACGGCCCTTCTTGCCTGGGTTGATGGCCCAGTCGTGACGCTCCCCGATATGCCACTCGATGACAGGCATAACGTAATTGAAGCGAATGATACTCTCGAACATGTACTTGGCGTAGTATAGCTCATCCCGCCATAAGCTCTTCGCCACATACGTAATGTCCCACCAGAACTCCTTCACCGCCATGTTATACTCCTCGCGGGAAGGCTTCTCGATCAGATAGCCGGTATGGCGCGGAGGCTTCAGCCCCTTCGTCAATTCATCCTTATCCATCAGCACGCTATAGCCGATATCCAGCTCCTCGGGCAGCAGCGGCAGCTCAATCTTCTCTTCCAGCTTCTTCACCACATAAACTTGAAAATCAATTCGAACTCCGTCATCGAACAGCACGAGCCGCGTAATGGACTGCTCATGATTCTCGCGGTACTCGGTCATTACCGTACCGAACTGCTTGATCCACGCGTCGCTCTCGCGGAACGGCGTCGTGTCTGTCACGACAAGCTCGATATCGTAATCCGACAGCTCATCGACCGGTGCGTTCGGATTGACACGGGAGCTGGTCATAATGACCGCCCGGATTAAGCTGTGCCGCTCTGTCCACGCAAGCAGCTGGCGCAATAGTTCTTCTTGTCCTCGCATCTCTAAATTCCGCCCCTTATCATTTCATCGCATTCGTAATGCCGAACGGCACATGCACCGAAGGAAAGCTCCGCGCAATCCCCTCAATATGCCCAACTTGATCATCGAAGAAGATATGCGGCTTAAAAATATTCAGCACTCTGCTCTTATCAATTCCGCCGAGGAAGAATGCTTCATCGACGCGGATATCAAGCTGCCGTAGCGTCGTAATGACTCGCTCATGAGCAGGGGCATTACGCGCAGTCGCAATAGCAACACGTATGCCCGGCTTCTTCGCACCCTTGCTCTCCTCACCGAGCCGCTTCTGCAGCTTGGCGATTTCGGTGAAGAAGCGGATAAGCGGTCCGCCCGGCAGCGGCTCATCCGCCTTGCTGCGCTCATGATCGTGAAAGGCGCGAAGCGCGCCATCCAGCTGAAACACCGACTCCGCCGAGTCGTCGGCAATAATGCCGTCGAAGTCGAATGCGATTCGCAGCTCCTCATCCTCATCATCGTCGATATAATCCGTCGGATAGATGCAGCCAGCCGGATAGCCATGCTGGACCGCTTCCTTCACATCATCCGAATTGCCGGATAGAAACAGTGAAGCGTTGAACGCCTCCAAATATTGAAACGGATTGCTGCCTGCCACAAACACCGCACGGCTAATCGGCAGCCTGTAATGCTCAATCGACTTGAATACGCGAAGGCCTGTATCCGGGTCGTTACGGGACAGCAACACGACTTCCACCGGTTGATCGCGAGAGTCGCCATTCACCCGCAGTAAGCGTTTGATCAGCGGGAATGCAACACCTGGACGTAGAATGTTATTCTCGTTCTCTCGCTGAAAGCTGCGATACTCGTCCTCCCCTTTTTCCTGAAACACAAGGTCTGACTCCGTTAGATTGAACAGCGCGCTGGACGCGACGGCAATGACGAATTTATTCTCTATCGGGTATGGCATACGGCTCGCTGCTCCTCTTCGCTTAATCTCGTTAACCTTCTACTGTGGCAAGTTCTTGCCCTTTATCATTAATCCCGCGAAATACAAAACTCCCCACATTCGCAATCGGCAGCCGCTGATAGACCACCGCATAGCCGTTCTCCACGTCAAGCTCCAAGTCTTTCACCATTTGTACAGGACCGCTATTGCCAATAACAACTTTATGAATGCTCGGATCCTCCACTTTGGCCGCAAGCATCACGTCGTACTCTTTATCATTAACCAGATGCGCACTCCAAGTAATGTCCATCGCTTCCTCATCCGAACGGTGTGACAAGGCTGATGCTGTTCTCACTTGATAGAGAAAGCCCCATTTTTTATAGATCAGATTGGCGGTATGCCGATCTCCCACTGCTGTAATGGCGATCGTGTAAGCACCGAAGCTCTTCTTATAGATAGGTGCCCCCTCTTCGTAAGGGAACGAATGACGCAGAGCCCCAGCCTCACTGAGCGTGTAACCGGACATGAGGAATAGATAATAAACACTAAGCACTAGAGCTACAGCAAGCAGTAGAGCCCACCTTAGTCGCTTCGATTTAAAAACCGCCATACGCCCACCTCCTTTAGCAGAAATTGGCTGTTCTCATCATCTTCCCATCATAAGGCAAGCCAAATGTCAGGCACAACTCCTTCCGAATAATAAAAATGGGCAAAGCAGCACCGATTGTGCATTTCTTTGACGACAATTGACAATAATCGACATAAAACTACCATTCAGACAAGCTTTTCCTGAAAAATATAGTCATAAAGTACGAAGTCGCTATTGCTATGCAGGCGCTTGCAAGAAGCATCTCTTACCCTACTCTCATAAACTAGTATCAACTACACTCTTAGAGAGGAGTCGTGTGCATGAATGCAAGCAAGGGGTCCTGAACATATAAGGATCATCGATGTCTCCCACCATCAAGACATGATTGATTGGGTGAAGGTTAGTGCAGACGGAGTAGCCGGAGCTTTCATGAAGGCGACGGATGGACGGCTCGGCGTCGATTCCAATTTCAGCCGCAATGCGACCGGTGCGCATGCAGTCGGTCTCCCTATCGGGTTCTATCATTATGCGCATCCGGAAGTGAATAACGCGATTGCGGAAGCGAAGCATTTTGTCGAGACGATACACGGGTATGAGTCGCAGTTTCCCCATGTGCTCGATGTAGAAGGCGACGCCGGCAAAATCAAATCCGCCGAGCTGACCAAATGGTGCGTAACTTGGCTTACAGAGGTACAGCGATTAACCAGTCATGCGGTGATGATCTACACTTCGGCCAGCTTTGCACGGACCAGTCTCGGCAAAGACTTAGGACGATGGCCGCTTTGGATTGCCCATTACGGCGTCCTTACCCCCATGGGCAACAACACATGGAGCACGTGGGCAATCTTCCAATATACGTCGAGCGGGCGAATTAACGGAATAAAGAGTCATGTGGATCTTAATGCGATGGAGAAATCATTTTTTGATAAATACACCTTCAGAACGGCATCGGCAGCAACACAAGCAGAAGGGCCGCAGCCGGCTAGCCCGTTCGATATCGTTAAAGTTATGGTGGCTGACAAGCTGGCAGCATTCGGACGGCTGATCGACAATCAAACCTATGTGCCGCTTCGCCAGCTCGGCGACGCGCTTCAAGTGCCTGTCAGGTGGGAGGCTGCGGCTGCAACGCCGTACGTAGATGGACATCCGATTACCAACTTCAAGCTGGTCGGCGGCAAAACGTATATCAGCGTGAGAGCGGCGGTCGAAGCGCTCGGCGGCAAAGTATCATGGGACAAGGATATGCAGCAAATGCATGTCCATCACTAATGGTCGGTATGGGCGAATAGAGGAGCAATGGGCGCGATGTGCTCATACAGTGGTTAGTACAATATCCGTCTTACGGAAAAGGAGCTGAGTGTGATGCAAGCTAGGAGCGCAAGCAATGTGAAAGTCATCGACGTCTCGCATCATAATGGCGTAATTGACTGGAAGAAGGTTAAAGCGGACGGGGTAATGGGCGTCTTCATCAAAGCTAGCGAAGGAACGACGTTTGTTGATAATAAATTCAAAGCGAATGTAAGCGGCGCTTCGGCGGAAGGCATTAAAGTCGGGTTCTATCATTATGTGCATCCGGAGTCGAATACCGCCAAGGCGGAAGCCGCGCATTTTGCCAGCGTGATACAAGGTGTGCAATCGGACTTCCCGCATGTACTCGATGTGGAAGGCGATGCGGGGCAAGTATCGGTAAGCAAGCTGACGCAATGGTGCGTGGATTGGCTGCAGGAAGTGGAACGGCTGACGAAGCACCCTGTCATGTTGTACACCGGAGCATACTTTGCCAGAGATAATTTGACGCAACCGCTCGGTCAGTGGCCGTTGTGGATCGCCCATTACGGCGTTACGACGCCGCTTGCTAATAACACGTGGAGCGAATGGTCGGTGTTTCAATTCTCCGAGAACGAGCGCGTGAACGGCATCGGCGGCGATGTGGATATGAATGCGATGGAAGAAGCGTTCTGGAACAAGTATGCGAATCCGAATATTCCACAGCCGCTCAGCCCGGAGGATGACATCAAAGTCGTCGTCAACGATCAACTGGCCGCGTTCGGGCGGCTCATTGACGGCAGCACATTCGCGCCGCTTCGCCAGCTTGGCGACTCGATTGGCATACCGGTGTGGTGGGATTCCGCCACGTCGACGCCTTACTTCGACGGCAAGCCGGTGACGAACTATAAGATGATCGAGGGCCGCACCTACATCGGCGTACGGTCGGCAGGCGAAATGCTAGGTGCTACGACGATTAAGTGGGATAGCGTGAATAGGAAGGTTTATATTTACTATTGAGGAATGAACAAGAGCAGCCCCCGCCATCTGCTGGCGGGGGCTGCTCTTGTTCATCGCTCGGGTAGCTCAGTCTGCGATATGCAGCACAATGCGACCGCGGCCATGGCCCGTCTGGCTGCGATCCTGCGCTTGCGCCGCCTCGGCCAGCGGGAACACTGCGCCAACTGCTGCTTTCAAGTGTCCCTCGGCAATCAGCGCTGCGATCTGGCCTAGCGCCTCTGCTGCTGGCAGCTTATTCGAGAAGACGGCCTTCACGCCGTGTTCTTGCGCCTTCTCGGGAGATGGCTGGCCGACTAGCGAGATCATTCGCCCGCCTGGCTTCAGTACGGCGAATGACCGAGTCTGCGTCTCACCGCCAACGGTATCAAGCACCAAGTCTACGCCGAGCGAGCCTTGACCGGCGATGTCCTCGAAGCGCTCATTCGTATAATCCACCACGTGATCCGCGCCAATCGAAGAGACGAAAGAAACATTGTCCGTGCCGCACGTTCCGATCACTTCCGCCCCTCTCCACTTCGCCAGCTGCACGGCGTACATGCCTACGCCTCCAGCCGCGCCATGAATGAGGACGCGCTGCCCCGACTGAAGCTCGCCGCCGTCGAATAAAGCCGACCACGCCGTAAGCGCACCTCCTGAGATTGTCGCTGCATCCTCGAAGCTGAGCGTGTCTGGCTTTACAGCCAGGTAATCCTCAGCTGCCGCTACATATTCGGCATAAGTTCCGCTATTCGCGCTTCGGCCGAATACGGCTTCGCCAACATTAAACTTCGTTACACCAGGACCGACGGCCGCTACCACGCCGGCAAGCGATGAGCCCGGCGTATACGGGAATGTTACGGGTCTGAACTGCTTGAACATCCCCTGCCTCACCTTCCACTCAATTGGCAGAACGGCTGCCGCATGGACACGGACTAGCACCTCCCCTGCAGCAGGCTGCGGGCGTTCTATCTCTTCCAGCTTCAGCTCCTCTGAGCCGCCGTAATGATGTACACGAATGGCTTTCATCATCGTTGTCATCGTGCTTGTACCCCCTCTTCAATTCTCTTGTTACCTCAGTGTACGCCTCTAAATACATCATGTATAATACATATTTACTTATGAATTAATAATATCAACATTATGAATAGAGAGGTGCCAGAGGATGGAGCTGCTGCAGCTGAAATATTTTCAAAAGGTCGCCAAGCTTGAGCATATGACAAAGGCAGCTCAGGAGCTGCACGTTGCACAGCCGGCACTTAGCCAGAGTATCGCAAGGTTGGAGGAGAATCTAGGCGTGCCGCTCTTCCATCGGCAGGGCCGGCAAATCCGGCTGAACAGCTACGGAGAAGCGTTTCTTGCCAAAGTCGATGTAGCGCTGCATGCGCTTGAGGAAGGACGCCGCGAAATCGCGGATATGAACGGCACTGAGCGCGGACGCATTCATATCGCGACGACGACGTTGGCACGGTTCTCCGAGATGGTCCGCGCCTATCTCGCGGATTATCCCGATACGAATTTGCACATCACGCAGGTGTCTCCCGAAGAGATCATCCCGCTCATTGAAGCAGGCGACATCGATTTCTGCTACACAACACCGCCGATTGACCGCCCTGGCATACGCGGCATTCCGCTGCTGCATGAGGAGATCTTCATCGCCGTTCCTCCGGGCCACAGGCTTGCGGAACAAGCGAGCCTCACGATTGAAGATCTCCGGAATGAGCCGTTCGTCAGCATGAAGGAAGGCTCGCGCATCCGCTCCATGATGGACCAGTTCTGCAGCCGCCACGCGCTTGCGCCGCGAATTGTCTGCGAAGTGGACGATCCTGCCGCGATGCGAAGCTTCGTCAGCGCTGGCCTTGGCATCGCCTTCTTGTCCGCATGCAAGAAGACGGATGCGAAGCCGCTTGTCCTGCTGCCCATTCAAGAAGCAAGCAGCAAGCGAACAATCCAGCTCGCATGGCTGGAGAAGCGGTACATGTCGCAGGCTTCCCGCGCATTCCGCGATTACGTGACGGACTATTTTGCAGGGGATTCCAAAAACTAACGATTCTGCATATCTCGAAGGGCTATCGCAAACAATGAACAAGTACACGAATCGTCAAATGCAGGAGGAACGGTACTCACAATGAACGCTCAGCGCGCACAAGAAATCGCCGAATCCGCCGTGATGGTGGATGTCACCTATGACGGCCAATCAATCTATATTCAGCATGTCGATGCCGAGAGTGAGACTGCCCGGATATACCCACTCGACCAGCCCAATCAGGAAATTACCGTATCGCTTCATAGTTTGACTGAGCCGTCACCGTTCAAGTCGGACGGTATTCAAATGGTTTGTGACCAGCGCGATTGAAGCTGGCCGCGCACAAAAAAAGAGACCCGCTGGCAACGGGCCGCGGGTCTTAAGAAAATATATATAATAGGGGGTTGAGTCTTATTATAGAGACCGAAGATTAAAACAAGATGAAAATGCTATTGCAGTTACGTTACAATTGCGTGTCAGAATGACACCTTTCACGTAAAGTTAAGTCAGCTTCGGCAGCATTCCTCCGCCAAGCAGATCACCCGGCTCGAAGCCGAGCCCATCTGTTACAACGTGGCCCGCTCCGCTGAACCTCGTGCCATCCTCCAAGAAGATGATCGCAAGCGCCCGGCGCGGCTTGTCGGTCATATTCGCATGCGCGAAATGGAACGTCATGCCGTCATGGAAGGTGCAGCTGCCAGCTTTCATCCGGCAAATAACCGCCGTGTTGCGGTCCACATCCTGCGCGCCTTCCTGCTGAAAAATATCATCGGGCTCAACGAGACTAACGCCTTTCAAATTGCGGATCTTCTGCGATTTCGGCACGAACATCATACAGCCGTTATTCTCATCGACATCATCAAGCGCGACCCAGATCGAGAATGCAACCATCGGCTTGTCGCCTTCGACCGGCCAATACGGACGGTCTTGATGCCAAGGTGTTGGTTTGGAATCGCCTGGCATCTTCAGCAGCGCATGATCGTGGAACAGCCGAATGCCCTCGAACCCGGTCAGCTGCTTGCCCATGTCCGCGAAGCGTTCGCCTAGCACGAACCGCGCCATGCCGCCGTGATCACGCCATGTGTTCACTCGCTGGTTCAACACTTTGAAATACGCGTTACCCTTGTCAGACGTCTGAACACCTCGTCCACCCTGCGCGTTCATCGTCTCGTCCACATGCTGGCGAAGCTCCTCCAGCTCCTCCGGCGACAGCACGTTATCAATTTGAACAAAGCCATTATCGCGATAAAATCTTACCTTATCTTCGCTAAGCTGAATCTTCGAGCTAATCATATTTGATACTCCCCTTCACGCAATAGGATATACCTCTACTGTACATCTGAAAGCGTTATCCTTCTTGGAGGATATGGGGAAAAACTAAGACGATCTGCCAAACAGAGCGCCTATTTCATTCCGATGCTGTCATAGTGGCCACAGATAGAAAGGCTGTTCCAAAGGTCACGAATACCTTTGGAACAGCCTTTACTTCTTCTTATTTGGCTGCGTTCGCCTTTTCGACAAACGCATTCGTGTATGCCTTGGAGATATCTTGGGATTTCTTAATGACGCCGAGATCGAGCAGGTCTTTGTTCATTTCATCCCAGCGCTCGCTTGTCATCGTGCCTACGCCTTTCGTTTCGGCGTCTCCTCCGTAAACTAGCGGCTGGAGCGCTTTCGCGCTGTAAGCGAACTGATCGAGCGACTCATTCGGGTTTTCTTTCAAAATCGCGGGATTGATTTCATCCGAATGATCCTTGTAGTAATTCCAGCCTTTGATCGTCGCGTCAACGAATGCCTGGACTTCATCCGGATGCTCCTTCAGGAACGACTCGGTCGTAATCATAATGTTGGCGTATGGGGAATAGCCATAATCCGCAATCAGCAGGCTGCTAACTTTTACACCTTTTTGGCTCAGGACATACGGCTCGGCTGTAATATAGCTCTGCACCACCGATTTGTCGTCCCCCATGAAGGACGCGAGCTCATAGTTGTATTTCATTTCAGTCGTCTTGCTCAGGTCGAATTTCTTCTTCAAGAATTGCCAATAACTCACGCCGCTGCTGACGAACACCTTCCGCCCGTTCAAATCTTCGATGCCCTTGATGCTTTGCCCTTCATGGTACGTAAGCGACTGCGGGCTCTTCTGGAACGTGCCGAGTATCGCCACAACCGGAAGGCCTTGATCCCGGGCAACCAACACCTCGTCGCTCGAACTCATGGCAAACTGGGCTTTGCCGGAGAGAAGCAGCTGTGTACCCGATACGTTGACGCCTGGAGTAATCGTCATATCGAAGCCGGCATCCTTATAGAAGCCTTTCACCAAAGCGGTGTAGTTGCCGCCGTGCTCCGCCTGTGCGTACCAGTTCGTAATTTGGGTAATTGGAATAAGCGCTTTGCCGGAGGACTCGGTTGTGGAGGAAGATGTATCATTCGATGTACCATTCGATGCATCACTCGACGTATCGGTTGATGTATTGGTGGATGCAGGGGCCGTTGTTTCCTGCGCGTTATTCGAGCTGTTGCCAGAGTTAGACGAACAAGCCGAAACAAGCAGCGTTAACATCAGAACGATTACAATCGGAATGAGGCTTTTTGGGAATTTCACAGTATGATTTCTTTGTTTATCCATCGTTTTTCCCTCCACTTTTCTCTTTAAGTTCGCTTGCTTTTCATTTCATGACCCAAACCCTATGCAAGCTCCTTGTCAATCTCCAAACGACTTTCCTGTACCATCACGCTGACCCATCGGCCTTGGACAGCCACCCAGCGGGACGAAGATCCCTCAACGAGCAGCTGTTCGGCGTTTGCGGCGTCCATAACGGCAAGATCGGCAAGGCAGCCTTCCCGAATGCCGTACGCCGTCAGACCCATCAGGCTGGCAGGCGTTACTGTGATCATCCGAAGCAATGCGTCCGGATCGGAGTCGGAGCCCATATGAGCGGCGTATCCGGTCAACAGCGCGATCTGCGCCAAATCCCCTTTCCCAAAAGGATGAAACGGATCGCGGATGTTATCCGATGCCGCCGCCGTCGCAACGCCCATCTCCAGCAGCTCCTTGACTCTCGTCACCCCCCTTCGTATCGGCCCGTCATCAGCTCTGCCTTGCAAGTAAAGGTTCGCGGCAGGAAGCGTCACCGCCCCAAGCTTCGCGCGGGCCATTTCTTCCATAATCGGATACGCCTCTCGGCTCGGCATGCTGGAGAGCGAGCAGAGATGTCCTGCCGTTACACGCCCTTCGTACCCATGCGCTCTTGTCATTCGGGCGATCGGAATGACCGTGCGGACGTTCGGATCGTCTCTCTCGTCAACGTGCAAATCAATCGGCACATCAAGCCGTACCGCGGTATCGAATAGGTGACGAATGTCTGCTTCCGGATCTGGGTTGATGTGCGGACAGCCGCCAATCCCATCCATCCCAAGCCCAATCAGCTCCTTGGCTAGCTCCGCCGTCGCGTGCGGCGATTGCCCGAATGACAGCATCGGGAACAGCTGCAGCCGAACGAGCCCTTTCAGCGCCTCTTTCGCTTCCAGCGCGGCTTCCACGGTTCGGAACATCACTTCTCTGCCAAGCGCAACGTGCATATCCAAGTGCGTCCGCATATGCACCGTGCCATGCCGCAATCCCATCTGCGCCGTCCGGATGATGCGCTCGCGAATATCCGCCTTGGAGAAGCGAGACGCATGCTCCCCGTAGTTCGCGATAGCTTCCATAAGCGTGCCTGATGCGTTGCCCACCTGCGGAAGCGATAACGCTTTGTCCAAATGCATGTGCATGTCGGCGAAGCCCGGCACCGCGATCCGCCCCTCGAGATCCAGAATCGTGGCAGCCGCACCGTCAGCGCCGATCGCATCTTTCGCAACGATCGGTACCGCATCGTCGCGGAAGATTCGCTCTGCACCGCCTTCAACCGTTATCCATACGCCATCCCCCGCAATCAATTCGTACCAGCGGTCATCTCCGGACAGCGGCAAGCGGGCATTAATGATGTGGATCCTGCCTCCGCGCATCAGTTATCCCTTCCTAGCTCGGATTCGTGCCAAGAGCTCAGCAGCAGCTTGGAAATCCGATTCACGAGCAGGAAGAAGAAGATGCCCATGAGGGAGGCTGACAGTCCGCACGCGAACAGATACGACGTGTTCATCCGCAGCGCTGCTACGGTGATGGCATATCCAAGACCGCCTTTGCTGCCGCCGACGCCTGCCATGTATTCGCCGACAATTGCGCCAATAACGGACAGCGTAGCCGAGATTTTGAGGCCTGCGAGCATATACGGCAATGCGGCGGGAATCCGCAGCTTCCACATCATTTGGAAAGGAGATGCATTATAGAGGAAAAACAGGTTCTTCATGTTATGGTCGGTCGAGTTTAAGCCGATCAGCGTGTTCGACAGCATCGGGAAGAAGCCGATGAGGAACGTGATGAACACGATAGCGTTGAGGCCGGCTCCGAACCAGATGACGATAATCGGCGCAATCGCAATGATCGGAATCGTCTGCAACACGATTGCATAGGGATAAACGCTCTTTTCCACCCATTTGGAGCTTGCCAGCAGAACAGCCCCCAAGACGCCAAGCACGAAGCTCATAACGAAACCGATCAGCGTTTCATAAGCGGTTGTCCACAGCGAATCGAGAAGGCTCGAGCCATTCTCCACGGCGGATCTCACAACATCCGTCGGTTTGGGTACAAGGAAGATTGGAACATCAAACAACCGGCAAACCCACTCCCAGCCTCCCACGAAAATGACGAAGGCCGCGAGCGACGGCAAATATCCAGCCGTTTTCCTCATCCATTCACGCCGAATCGGCGCTTTACTCGATGATGAATAATCTCTGGTGACGAGCGGCATGTCAGTGATGGTTTTTTCCATGCTTGAACCTCCTTCTTGGTAATCCGCCGGTTAGACCGGGTCGGCGACGAGCTTGCCTGGATTCAGCAGGCCAAGCGGATCGTTGATTCGCTTCCGTTCGACCATGCCGCGAAACGTCGCGCTTCGAGGGCTGACAGCCCAGGTATGCGGATCGGAAACCGACACCCCGATCGATTCGAAATAATCGACGATTTCGTAGAGCCGCTCCTCGGTCGAATACCGAATGACCGGCAGTGCGACCGGGATGATATGACCTCCCGCCATCATCCACTCCATATGAATCAACACTTCGCCCGCAAATTTGCCCTTAATCAAGGCAAGCTGCTCCATGAAGCCCGATGCCGATAAGCCTGACTGCAGGTACGTATAAGTCGGATCCGCGCGCAGCGACCATAGCGTCGTGTGGTTCCACGTAAAGTCGGACAAGCTGACGCCTTTGCGATATTGCGAAGGCTCTTTAACGTATCCCATTCTGCCTCCAGCTTGCTTCGCATGTGCGTGTAACTCTTCGAGATAACCCTCTTCCGCCTCCAGCAATACCGCTGCGGAGCCTTTCTCCAGCTTTTTTGCCAGTGGCGTAAAGTAGCTCGGCAACGGCCATTCGCTAAGGCTTACCATTCGTTTCGGAATGGAAGCATCATGCGCAACCGCGTTGCCGAAGACCGCAGCGTCCTCCAGACTGTCGAACTGAAAGATCGATTCTTGCCATGATCTTGCAGGCGCGAGAGGAATGACAACCTCGGTTACGATGCCCGTCGTTCCATAGCTGTGGATGTAATGCTGCACATCCGGCCCCGTCACGACTATCCGCTTCGGCGACTGCTCCATCGTATAAATCGACGCTTCGAGAACGTTGCCATCCCAGAGATTGCCCCAAGTGATCGAACCGATGCCCCCGGAGCCACCGCTGATAAATCCTCCGATCGTCGCGACCATCAGCGTACTCGGGTAGATGCGGAGCTCCTGCCCGGATTCGCGTACCGCCTTTTCCAGCAAACCGAGCTTCACGCCGCATTGGCAGCGGGCATAGCCGTCACCGATTTCGATGATTGCGTTAAGTCCGCTGACGTCAAGCAGAATGCCTCCTTCCAGCGGAACAGCTTGCCCGTAGTTCCCCGTACCGGCACCGCGAGGCGTAATCGGAATCCGATGGGTGTAAGCGTACGCGAGCGTCTTCGCTACATCCTCCTCGTTCACTGCCTTTACGACACCATCGGCGACCTTCCCTTTCAGCTTCCCATCCAGCACCGGGGAGTACCAATAATAGTCCTTCGACAGCTTCTCGACCACAGTGGAATCAAGTACAAGCTTGCTCTCTCCCAGCAGCTCGGCAGCGCCGCTCTCCCATCCTTTACCCACGCTCTCCACCTGCCTTCTAATGTTTTAACGAACTGGATACCTCGCGCACCAGCTCGCCGAAACGAGCCGTCGTGCGGAATTCAACGTCCCGAGGGAAGGAAACGTCGATCGGAATGATGTCCGACACTTTGCCCGGACGAGGCGTCATGACGACGACCCGCGTCGAAAGAAATACCGCTTCGAACACGTTATGCGTAACGAAGAGCACTGTCATGGCCTTCTCTTTCTCCCAAATCGCCAGCAATTCGTCCTGAAGCGTCTGCCTCGTAATTTCATCCAATGCGCCGAACGGCTCATCCATCAGCAGCAGCTTCGGCTTAGACACGAGTGCCCGCGCGATCGAGACGCGCATCTTCATGCCGCCGGACAGCATGCGAGGAAGTGCCTTCGTGTAGTCCTTCAGCCCAACGAGCTCCAGCACCCGCTCCGCCTCTTCCCTGGCCGACTTCTTTGAATCGCCCCGCAGCTTAAGCGGGAGCATCACATTCTCAATAACGGACGACCACGGCAGCAGCGTGTGCTCCTGGAATACGAAAGCCGTACCGTTGTTTTTACGGGCATCCTTCGGCGACTTGCCGAGAATTTCAAGCTGTCCCGAGGTCGGCTCGCTCAGCCCGGTTATGAGCTTAAAGATCGTCGATTTGCCGCAACCGGAAGGGCCGACGAAAGAGACGAACTCCCCCTTGGTCAAATTCAGATTGACTTCCTGCAGCGCGACCGTTCCGTTTGGGTAAACTTTGGATAATCCTTGCATACGTACGATCGATTCTTGACTCAGGTCCATCCCGGTATCGGCGACCCTGCTATCCAGCATCTCCATTCAAAAACGCCTCCCGCCATATGAAGTGAATGTCTTATTTCTTCAGACTGCTCATTTCGAAGCTCGCCAGCTCGAGCAGTGCGCTTGCCATTGCCAAGCCGCCTCGCTGCAGCAGCAACTCTCCGTACTCCACGTCTGCCAACTTTGCGTTGCCCGCAATGCCGGATTCGGAAAGATCGCTCATGAGCCAAGCGAAAGCTTTCGAGCGGAATTGCAGCTGTGCAGAGGAAGGCAGATTCGGAATTTCGTCGGGAGCTTCTTTCATATTCACCCAATGCTTTCTCGCCGCTAGCACGAGCGAAGTTTCAACCTCTCCGCCGTGAATATCCAGCGTCGGCTCCCGGTATTGCAGCGCCTCAGGATCAGCCGTCGCATTCACATGCAATTGATATACAATTAGACCGGTTTCCTTCCGTATGTCGCGCCCCATCAAGTTCAGCAGGTCGACGTTGCCGCCGTGCGTATTATAGAAGACTAATTTGCGGAAGCCGCTAAGCTGCAGGCTCTTGGCGATGTCCATCAGCACGGCCATCAAAGTCGAGGCGGACAGCGAGATGGTACCTGGATGTCCGAGATGCTCCGTGCTCTTGCCGTAAGGCAGAGGAGGCAGCAGCCACACCGGCGCATCGTCCGGAAGCGCTTCGAAGCCGTAGGTTAAGAAGCTTTCATTGATCAGCGTATCGGTATAGGTCGGCAGATGAGGTCCATGCTGTTCGACGGCGCCGATCGGCAGGACGACGATTGCGTCCTCCTTATCGAGCTCCGCGACCTGCTTGCGGCTAAGCCGAGGCAGGAAGTGGGTGTCCCACGCCTTTCCTGAATTGCGAGTTAACATGGCAGAGCCCCCCTTTATTCGGCTGCTACAGGATTGGACAGAGGCAGGAAGCCTTCAATCCGGCCCTGCGCTTCGTCGCCTGCGCGAATGACGACAGGTCCCGGCGTACCTGTCAAGATGATGTCCCCGGGCAGAAGTGTCATGACCCGGGAGTGAAACGCGACGATCCACCATGGGCGAAAACGCATCTGCGAGACGGTATTGCGATGCACCTCTTCCCCGTTCAGTACAGTTGAGATCTCAAGGCTGTGCACATCCTCCGTCTCATCAGCCGTAAGCAATTGCGGACCGATACTCAGGAACGTATCGAAGCTCTTGGCTCTCGTGAGATAACGGGGATTCGCCTCGTGAATGTCCGCCGCGGTCATGTCGAGCGCTGTCGTCAGTCCCGCCACGTAATCTGGCGCCTCTGCCTCGCTTACGTTTCGGCATTCCTTGCCGATAATGATAGCGAGCTCCGCTTCGGCGGTGACGCGTTCCGATTGCATCGGCAAGCGTATTGGCTGCCCCGGTCCGATCAGCGTCGTATCCGGCTTCATGAAGCTGACCGGATCCTCGCCCGGCTCCGGAGGAGCCGGCAGCTCTCCGGCTGGGCGATAGTTCATGCCAATGCCCCAAATTTTGCGGGGATTCCGGTAAAGAAGCCCGAACGAGACCTCCCTGTCCGGCAAAGCCTCCACTTCCAGCAGCAGCCTTGCCTCCCCTTCTTCCTTATACCAGTTGGAGAGAGCTTCCCACCTGCCGCCGATGATGAGTTCACCGACTTGCAGCGGCCAATCCGTATCCAACGCTTCATTAATACGGGAGATCTTTATCCATCCATGAGGCGCTTGAATAGCCGCCTCCTCGTTCTCTTCACTACACAGCGTGGCCAATATCACTCGGAACACCTCTTTTCTCTGCTAGCCGCGCGACCCAATTCAGCAGTTCTCGGTCGAAGCCCGCCGGCGCAATAAATGATAGTCCGATCGGAAGGCCGGATGCATTCTTACCTGGAATCGTCAGCTGAGGAAGCCCCGCCAATCCGGCTATCGCTGTTAGCTGCAGCAGCCGGTAGCGGTAGCGTTCCAGCGCTTCGGCTTCTTCTCCGATTCGCGGCGCTGCGCCCGGCGCCGTCGGCACAACCAGAAGCGCATCGTCTCCGAGCAGCTCCGCAAGCCGTGCGCGCCGCTTCTCTCGATGCCTGCGCATCGGCGCATCCTCCTCTGGTCGAAGCTGCCTAGTCCATTCCATGCGTCCCGCAATATCCGGCGCGAAGACCGGATGCACGTCTTCGATCCACGCGCCGTGTACTCTTCGAATTTCTAGCCCTTGCAGCACGCGAAAGTTAATCATCCATTCCGCCAATCCTTCGGGCGCGACGCGCTCTGAGATTCTCTGCCCGAATTCGGCCTCCAGAGAGGCTATCTGCGCCGCCCATGCGTCCACCGTCTCTTGCTCGGCTAACTCCCAAGCATCCTGCGCAACGATTAGTCTCCGGAAGGGACTAGCTGAAGCTTTAGCAGCATCCTTGCCAGATGCGTCGGATGCGTTGGATGCGTCGGATGCGTTGGATGCGTCGGATGCGTCGCCCTCCGCTTCACCAGGGAGCAGCGCGTCGCCAACCGCTCGCAGCGTCTCTGCATCTCGGGCGAACCAACCGACGGTATCGAAGCTCGGAGCGAGCGGAATAACCCCCTCCAAGGAAACCGCGTCATGTGTCGGCCGGAACCCGTATAGGCCGCAATAGGATGCCGGTACTCTTACGGAGCCTCCCGTATCCGTCCCGATGGCGAAGCGAACATAACCGCCTGCGACTGCAACAGCCGAGCCGCTGGACGAACCCCCGGGAATTCGGCCCGGAGCAGCCGGATTAAGAGGCGTGCCATAATGGACGTTCTCCCCATTCAAGCTGTACATCAGCTCATCGGTGTGCGTCACACCTGTCAATGTCGCGCCGGATGCGAGCAGACGGTCAATCGCTGCGGCGTGGCGTTCCGCGCTCGAATGCGTTCGCAGCCAGTCCGGGTTACCCGCGGCATTCGCATGTCCTCGGACTTGGAACACATCCTTGACGGCAAAGGTCATGCCGTCCAGAGGCCCGTCTCCCGATGGCTGGACTTCTATCGTGTCGTCGATGAAAGCGCGATGCGCATCAGTCATGCTCATTCCCCCTTCTTCTTCGGAGTGCGCCGGCAGCAGCCGCTTCGCACCATTCCGAACAGCTCTTTCAATCTAGCGGACTGCCGACAGCACCTTCAGATCCTCGTCGTCGAGAGAAACGAGCGGACCCGATTTGATCAATGCGGAGAACTTCTCATCCGGAATCATGGTCGTTAGTACATACAAGCGGGATTCTCCCGTATTACGGACCTGATGCACTTCTCCTGGACTAACGATGAAGTATGCGCCTTGGCTGATTGGAATGCTGGTGTCCCCTACCGTTGCGACCCCTTCGCCATGAAGCACATAGAAATACTCAAAGGCTTCGGCATGTTCGTTCGGCGGCGTCTGACCGCCCACGTCGAAGATTTCCACTACGGAGACGAACGGAACCTCGGTACCGTCGCACAAGAGCACGAATTTGTTGCTGTCGTTTGGAGAAATTTTGTAAACTGGCCGTTTATCGAAGCTGCCTGCGATCATTGGAAAAGTTATCATTAGCTGGATCTTCCCTTCATATTGAGGATGGAATCGAGGTATCGACTGCTCGCATGAGGGCTTCCGAATTCGTCAGAAAGCCGTAGCATTGCTTGACGTTGTAATAGGTTGCTTCGATGCAGTAGCTAGGCGAGTTCGTGGCGCAAAGGTCTTTCAAGAGCAGCGCGTCATAACCTGAGTTGACGGCGTCCTGCAGCGTAGCCATGACGCATTGATCGAGATTAACACCCGCGAACAGAATCGTATCCGTCCGCAGATTGCGCAGGATGCTGTCGAGCGGTGTGTCCCAGAAGCCGCTCATCCGGTATTTATCCACCCGGATGTCGCCGGGTCCAACCTCCAGTTCTTCTAGAATCTCCGACCCCCAGCTCCCTTTCTCCAGCACCTTGGAGCCATTGCCCGGCAGCTGCTCGCCTATGCCGATGCCGTCTCCCGTGCCGTTGTAGACATGCAAGACGGAAGGGCTAAGGTTCAACCGATCCGGCCGGTTGCCCCAGTTCAGCCAGATGACAGGAACACCCTCCCGCCGCATTCGCGCCAGGAAAATGTTCTGTCTCTCCACCGGCTCGCGAAGCGGAGTATAATCCGCTCCGATATAATCAAGCCAGCCTCCCGGCGAACAGAAATCGTTCTGCATATCGACGACAATGACGGCCGTTCGGCTCATGTCGATTGTGACGGACTGGGGCTCAGCTTCAATCTCTGCGATTTGTGCTGGCTGCGGAGTTCTCCGAAGGTCGGCCGAATGAGCCGATACCTTCCAATCGTTGCGCCCGCTTCCGATTCGAATCATGCTTACTCTCCTCCTTCGCAATCCGCAAGAGGCAGTTGTAGCCAAGAGCCTCCCGCCATGCCGTATCCAATCGCGACCGTCGCCATTTGCAGGTTATCCGCCTCGGCTTCGTGCACCATTTCCGGTGAGCAGCCGTTCGGATGAAGGGCAAACAGCGGATACGCGCTGCCCGTGAGCTCCAACCGGATCGCCTCCCCTTCGGCAAGCTCGAACGCTAGCGGGCGAAGCTTGACGATTGCTTCGCACCATTCATCACTCTCGCCAGCCTCCTCGCTGATTTCCGTCCGTCCCACGGTCAAAAACTCGGCAGAACCGTCTGGCCTTAGAAGGCTAAGGATCGCGACAAGATCGGTTGGCCCTCCAATCAACTGATATCGCACATCCACAACCACTTGTCCGAATATTCGGATTTTTCTACTTGCAGGTCGTGAGGTATAGACCAAGATTTCATGCCGATCTTGCTGCGTTCTGCGGTCAATGGGCTGATAATTCTCCACAGACATCGGCATCCGGGCATCATAGACGAATGCGTCGCATCCAGCAGGAGCATTGCCCCAACTATCAGCCTTCGACTCTACCGCCTCTTCTAGCCGACCGCTTCCGAGAGCACCGTTCGCGGGCTTCTCGCCGCCCTTCAGCTCGAACAGCAGCTTCCCCGCACCGTCCGTGAACGGAGAAAGTGCAGAAGTCGATCGCCAGACCGCGCTTCCTCTTTCGAAATAAGTCACTTCGGCGTCTGCCGGGAAAAGAGACCCGACTTGCCGCTCCGCGGAATCCATTAACCAGTGGCGGAACCAAGCAACCTGCTGTTCATGAATCCCTCCGTCCGCCTCAGATCCGTGATCGCGTCCGCCGGCATATCGGCCCCACGGGATATGGTCCCAAGGTCCAATCGTTAGCTTGAGCGCCTTGTCCTCGCCATGCTTCCTTTCGCGGAGCGCCTCATAATCAAGCAGCGTCCCCATTAGGAATACGTCATACCAGCCGCCGATCAGAAAGGTTGGAATCGTAAGATCCTTGCAGGCGTTCATCCAATTCCGGCTTTCCCAATACGCATCGTAAACGTTGTGGCTGTACCATTCCTCATAGAACGGAAAGTAGCTGCTCAGAATCGGATGGCTTCCATCTTGCGGCATTGGATATAGCTCTTCATCCGGCGTCCTTCGGCGAATCCTCGTCGTCTCCGCTTCGATTTTCGCTTTGCCGCCAGCCCTCCGCGCACTGTCCCTTGCGAGTTGAAAGCCCCAAGGCACATGCTCGAATACTGCGAATCTGCCTTGCGGGTAGAACATGCCGTTGTAGAGATCCGCTCCGCACATCCCGGGAGCGATCGCTTTCAGTGAAGGCGGTCTGGCCGACGCCGCAGCCCACTGGGTAAAGCCTTGATAGGAGAAGCCGTACATTCCGACACTGCCATTCGAGCCAGGCAGGCCTGCTGCCCATTCAACCGCGTCGTAGCCGTCATCGACTTCATGGACGAACGGGTCAAAATTCCCTTCCGAATCGCCGCGTCCCCTAACATCCTGAATGACGACAATGAAGCCATGCCTTACGTACCAAACCGGATGGGCTTGCGTGACCGTGGAAGCAAGCGTCCTGCCATAGGGCTGTCTCATTAGGAGCACCGGATAACGACCTTCAGCAACAGGTCGATAAATATCTGCATATAGGGTCGTACCGTCTCTCATTACGCAAGGTCGTTTGCTTTCCTTCACCGCTCCGCCGAATCTAACATCCTTCATCCGGACACCATCCCGCTGCTTGTTGTCATATTAGCCAATAAACCCGATATTTCGATAAAGATAACAAAAATTTGGAACAATATATTTCAATTCGAAATGAATTCCGCAAATTTAATTACCATTTGTCGGTGTTGTTGTTTCTCATTATAGCTCCCTTCAATTCCTTGTCAACCTATTTGTGTTAAGTTTCCTAACATATAATTCGTTTTTTTCAGTGGTTTCGCTTTCATTTACCAATTTTATTACATTATACATTCGACATATGCACTAAACGCTCTTCCAAGCGACTTTATATGTTAAGTTAATTGACATAATGGAATTCGCAAAAAGAAAACAGCGATTGCCCTCCCGCCTCATGCAGGAAAACAATCGCCGTATGTCAGTCGGTACGTTTACCAGCCGATCGCCGCTCCATCGCTGCGTGGATCCGTACCTCCTTGCAAAAAGCCTTCATCCGTCATTCGAATCGCCCCAGCATGCCCCATTGCTTGATCGAAACTGCCGACGACCCGAACGTCATGCCCCGCCTCGCCAAGCCGCTTCACCACGGCCGGGTCGATTCGACTTTCAAGCCGCAGCGCCTGGCTTGCCTCGCCCCAGGTACGCCCCCACACCCACCGCGGCTGTTCGATGGCACTCTGCGGATCCATTCCATAGTCGACCATTCGCGTCAGAATGGCTGTTTGCGTTTGCGGCTGCCCTTCACCGCCCTGCGTTCCGTACAAGATCGAAGGCTTTCCGCCTCGCAGCGCCATTGCCGGCATGAGCGTATGGAATGTCCGCTTCCCGGGCTCCAACCTGTTCGGATGCTTCGGATCGAGCGAGAAGAACGAACCGCGGTTCTGCAGCAGAACCCCCGTATCTCCCGCCACTTCCCCGGATCCGAATTCAAAGTACAGGCTTTGTATGAAAGAAACCGCGTTGCCTTCTTCATCGACGACAGCCGCGTATGCCGTATCACCGCCCATCGCTGCAGAAGCCAGCGCGCCGGCTCTGCGCATATCGATACGAGCAGCAAGCTCCGCTGCATATTCAGGACTAAGCAGCCTTTCGAGCGGAATAGACGCGAATTCAGGATCCGTCAGTACTTCGTTGCGGTCGCGGAAGGCAAGCTTCAGACTCTCGACAAGCAGGTGGTAATACTCATAGGAGCCGTGCTCGATATGCTGAAGCGAATAGCGTTCCAGCTGCTGAAGCGCCAGGATGGCGGCGAAACCTTGTGAATTCGGAGGCGCCTGACAGATTTCGTAGCCGCGGTAGGTCCCTTTGAGAGGTTCTGTCCAATAGCCGGTGTGACTTGCAAAATCTTCAAAGTCCATATATCCTCCTGCGCGCTCGACATGCTCTGTGATTCGCTTGGCAAGCTCGCCTCGATAAAAATCTTCCCGTCCCTTCTCCGCGATCCGCTTCAATGTTCCCGCCAAGTCCCGTTGAACGAAGCGCGAGCCTACCTGCTGCACCTCGTCTCCAGGTGTGTAAATACGCGAAGTCTCGGCACTCTTCTTCAGCATCGCCCAGTTCAGGGTGGTGTTCGCATGCTGGTCTGCCGAGAGAGGAAACCCTTGATCGGCGTAAGCAATTGCGGGCTCGAACAACTCTCCCCAAGGCAATCGGCCATAAGCTTCCGCTACGGCTGCCCAACCGTCAACCATGCCGGGAACCGTGATCGCGCTGCGGATGCCTCGGGTAGGTATCGAACCCAACCCTTCGTAAAGCATGCGATTGACGCCATAACCCGCTTTGCCGCTGGCGTTATAAACCCGAACACGTCTTTCGGAGGCTGAATACGTCATCCAAAACGAATCTCCACCCAAGCCGGTCATGTGAGGATACACGACACCCAAACATGCGCTTATAGCAATAGCCGCGTCGAACGCATTACCACCTCGCTGCAGCGTACGCGCCCCAGCCATGGATGCCAGGTGATGCGGACTCGTAATCATTGTTCTACTTCCGGTTATCGATTTCCCCAAGTGCATCCCGCCCCCTCTCACGATATTGTCAACTAAAATAACATGACATGTAGACTTTTATCAACAACATCGTTAAAATGAGCCATATCTCCAACTTAAACGAACGTTTTTTAGATTTTTTGTGAGTTTTGCTTACGCATTGTCATATTGATATTTAGGAGGCTGAATCGGCTATGTCATCCCCGCAGGATATTCCGAACACGCTGCTTGACGCGACCGACCGCAAAATCATCGCGATGCTCCATGATAACAGCCGCATATCCTATACCGACCTGGCCAAAGAAATCGGCCTCTCGCGCGTCGCCGTGCAGGCTCGTGTTAATGCCCTCATGGAAGACGGCGTCGTGGAACGTTTCACGGTCGTCATCAATCCAGAGAAGATCGGTATCTCCGTCTCCGCCTTTTTCAACGTCGAAGTCGAGCCTAAGTTTCTTGACGAAGTCGCCGATCAGCTAGCGACGGAGCCTCCAATTACAAGTCTGTACCACATGACGGGACCAACCAAACTGCATATGCACGGACTCTTCGCCGACAACCAGGAAATGCAAGACTTTCTCTTAAACAAGCTTTACGTGCTTCCCGGCATTATGAGCGTCGATACCCAGGTGCTGATCAATCGGTACAAAAGCCGTATGGGCATGCGTCTGTAAGAACAGCTCGTAACCGCAACGCAAAAAAAACCGCCAAAGCTGGTCCCCCAGCCTCAGCGGTCTCATACTCTCACACCTATCTACTCCTTCACCGAACCCAACATAATTCCCGAAATAAAGAATCGCTGCAGGAACGGATACACCAGCATGATCGGCAGCATGGATGCGAAGATTTTCGCTGCGCCGAGCGTTTTGTCAGAGACGGATGCCAGTCGCTTCACATCTTCGAGCGACTGCATCAGCGTCGGGTCAATCCGCACGACGAGCTGCTGCATATACGTCTGGAGCGGAATGCCGGTCTCGTGGTTGATGAAGATGAGCCCGAGCATGAACTCGTTCCACACGGTGACGATCAGGAACAGCGTCGTTGTCGCAAGCACCGGCATCGACAAGGGCATGTAGATGCGGAACACCTTGTACCACGGACCCGCTCCGTCCATCGCAGCCGATTCGTCGAGCTCCTTCGGAATGCTGCGGAAGTAGTTCACGATCAGAATAACGTTGAAGACGTTCACGAGCATGGGCAGCACGAGTACCCAGAAGTTGTTCATAAGGTGCATCTGACGGACGACGAGATAGAACGGAATGAGGCCGCCGTTGAACATCATGGAGAAGACAAGCAGCCACATGTACACGTTGCGTAGCTTGAACTCCCGCACCGAACGCGACAGCGGATACGACATCAGCAGCGAGATGAAGAAGCTGATGAGACAAGTAATGGCAACCCGCTTCACCGATACCCAGAATGAGCTGAAGAACACGCTGTCCTCATACAGCTTCTTATAGGACTCGATCGTGAACCCTTTCGGGAAGATCGTGACGAAGCCAGCCATTGCTTTGGCAGGCATACTGAATGAAATCGCCAAGTTATGAATAATCGGGAACAGGGATGAGAACGAGATGAGCGCGAGCACGATGATGAGCACGGCTTCTGCTACCTTTGCCCCTGCTGTAACGTTGCGTACCATATAAGCTTCCTCCTCTCTTTTGCCTAGAAAATACGATAGTTAGCGAACCGGCTGGCCAAGGAGTACGAGAAGATGATAAGCACGAAGCTGACAGCGGACTTCATGAGACCGATCGCCGTCCCTATCTCGTAATGGCCTTCCTCAATCCCGGCCCGGAACACGTACGTATCAATGATGTCTGAGGAGTCGTACACGAGCGTATTGTACAAATTGAATATTTGGTCAAAGCCGGCATTCAGCACGTTCTGCAAGCTGAGAGTGCCAACTAGTACGATCGTTGTCGCGATACCAGGCAGCGTCACATATTTCAGCTTCTGCATCCGCGTAGCGCCGTCAATATCAGCCGCTTCATACAGAGAAGGATTAATGCCCGTCAGTGCTGCCAAATAGATGATCGTGCCGAAGCCGAACTCCTTCCAAATATCCGAGCCGACAATGATTGTCCGGAACCAGAAGTTGTCCCCAAGAAACATAATTTGCTCGGTACCAAACAAGCTGTGCAGGATTTGATTAATAATGCCGTCTACAGCAAACAGATCTCTTAGAATACCTGCAAGAAGAACCCAAGATAAGAAGTGCGGCAAGTACACGATCGTCTGCACGACGCGTTTGAACCATTGGAACCGCAGCTCATGCAGCATGAGCGCAAACACAATCGGAACCAGGAAGCCGAAGGCAATCTTCATCAGCGCGATAATGACAGTATTCTTGAACACGCGCAGGGCAACCGGTGTATCGAAGACGAACGAGTAATTCTCCCAGCCTGTCCAAGGCGAACCCCAAATGCCTTTTGTCGGGATAAAATGCTTGAACGCCAGCACAATGCCGCCCATCGGCCAAATGGTGAAGATCAGAATAAGCAGCATGCCTGGAAGCAGCATTAAGTTAAAATGGATTTGCTCGGACCATTTGCGGCGCATCGCATTCCCTCCGCTTTCAAAATTTCTTGTGTGAATGAAGGAAGGACGCAGGGACACTATAGCCCCGCGTCCTCCCCCAACTTCTTATTTGCTAAGTGCTTCATTAATTTCTTTCAGGATCTCATCGCCGCCCTGTGCTTTCCAGTCGCTGACGAATTGGTCAAACTCTTTATCCGCATCGGATTTGCCCATAATGATCTTATGGTACGCCTTCATCTGCAGCTCGTTCAGAGCCGTCAGCTTCTTCTCCATTGTCGGCGTTTGACCGTCGTATGCGGAGTAGACGATATTGAAGCCAAGCTTGGATGCGGAGCCCATTGCGTCATACCAGCTGCGCGTATTCTGCCATTGCAGCACGTTCTTGCTTGCAGGCTGAGTTTGCAGCTCGTCGATATACTTCTTGATGTTCTGGAATGCATCATTGTTCTTGAACGGAAGCGTTGCCGGATCCTTCTCGCCATTCACGGCAGCTACGATATCATTCGCTTGGTTAAGGATATCGTCCGTCCGCATGATGGTCATGCCGCCCCAAACGGTTGATTTCTCGTTGGCGTCTTTATACTTCTCTTGAGTGGTCTTGATCCACCATTCGGTGCCGTCGTTTTCTTTAATGACGTTAAGCCATTTCATTGGCAACTCTGGGTATTTGAAGCCTTTCTTCACGACCATAACGGAATTGGAGGTGTTCGCAGCGCCCATGTTCAGCTTGCCGTTCGACTTGGCAGGGATCGCATATGGCTTCCAGTCTGCTTCAGGTACGTTCTGCAAAGTCATGAACAGCGGGTACCATACGCCCCACCAAGCTTGACCGACGATACCGGCGCGGCCGCTTGCGAGCAGTTCTTGCAATTGACCTGTATCCTTCAGGGCAAAATCTTTCTCAATCAGACCGTCTTTGTACAAGCCTGCGATTGTTTTGAGCGCGTCCTTGATCTGCGGCTGAGTACCGCCGTACACGACGTTGCCTGAAGCATCTTTATAGAACAAGCGAGGGAACGCGTCATATTGGTCGAAAATAAAGCCTGGACCGAACAAGCCGTCCGTCTCGGTCTGCATTTGCATCGCAACCGGAACTGTTGTGCCTTTGCCTGCCGGGTCTTTCTCTTTGAACGCTTTCGCAATTGCTTCTACGTCTTCAATGGTTTTCGGCTCAGCAAGATTCAGCTTCTTGCGCCAGTCATCGCGAATCCAGACGAAGTTGAAATTCTCCAAGCTGCCTTGGTTCGGAATGCCGTAGAGCTTGCCGTCTACCTTATACAAGTCAAGACCGCGGTTGTCCGCCGAAGCGAAAGCTTCTTTAATAGCAGGGGACGCGTATTGTTCATATACGGTCGACAGATCCTCGATCATATCTGCTTCAACGAGACGTTTCACCGTTGCTTGCACTTCGGTAATGTTCTTGCCTACGATTTGGAACACATCCGGGATGTCGTTGCCGCCGATCGACAAGTCCAGCTTCTTCTTGTAAGCATCGCCGTCTTGCGGAGCCATCCAAACAAACTTCGGCTTCACGTTCAGCTTCTCTTCCATAAGCTTGTTGAAGACGTTGTCTTCGTACGATTCGCCTTCAGGGAATTTCGGGTTGTTCATCGTTGGGCGGATCGTCGTGAACTCCACGAGCTCAGGGTATTTGCCGAACGGGTCTGCCACTGCCGGTTCAGCTGCAACATCGTCCGTCTTGTCCGCATTATCTGCTGCTGCAGCCGAGTTGTTGCCGCTCGCCGCTGTATTGTTGCTCTTGCCCTCATTGCTTGTATTGTTGCCGCCGCTGTTACTGCCGCCATTGTTGCTGCAAGCACTTACAAAAACCATCAGCAAAACAAAAACCAAACCTGCCATGCGTTTCATCATTTTGTCTAAAGCCCCTCTCTCTGACAAAGATTCAGTATGTTTGATTCGATTCCAATCATAACTTGCCATTGGATAAGGGCTGTATGGAAAAAATGCACCTTATGACTGAACATTGTCAGAACATCCAGGTGCATCTTACAAATCTCTTGGCGCGGATGACAGTTTTCACTCCCGCGATAGCGACACGTTACCGGGCAGCTGGCGGCCAACGCTTCAAGTCGCTTTGCCCTGTCGATGCCTCGCGGTATGCCTTCGGCGCTTTGCCCGTCTCCTGGCGAAACAGCTTGCGGAAGTACGACTCGTCCGCGAAGCCGCAGCTCGCCGCAATATCCTGCACGGCAAGCTCGGTGTGCACGAGGAGCCGCTTCGCTTGATCCATTCGAAGCAGCCGCATGTAGTCGTTGTAGGTCGCGCCGGTCGTCCGCTTGAAGCAATCGCTGAAGTACCCTCGGCTGAGGTGCACCTCTGCCGCAGCCTCCTCCTGCGTAATGCCATCGTCCATGCGAAGTAGCGACCATTCGATAGACTGGATAATACGCGTCATAATATCCTTGTCGATGCCGCTATTCTGGTCGAGCTTACCCCGAACCGAACGGCGAACGTGCTGCAGCCAGCCTTTCCAATCCGTCCAAGTCTGCAAGCTACCCGCTTCCTCTAGCAGCCGGAATCGATCGTCCCAGCGCAGCATGCTGCGCCATGCCCATACCGTCTGATGAATCGTCTCGGCAATCCGGTTCGGCTCGGGTCGCTGCTCCGCAATCTCTTCAAGCATTCGCTCCCACAGCTCATCCTGATAGAGCCAATCGAAGGAGCGCCACATGCGCAGCCAGTCCTCACGCGGCGGCTTGGACTCCCAGAGCAGCACCTCTTGCATCGAATCATGAATCGCAGCAGCGGAAGCGGCAGGCTCCGTATGCTCCAATACATAGAAAGAATGGCGGCGGACATACATCTCAAGCAGCGCCTTTAGCCGGCTGCGGTCGCGTGTCTGCACATGATGCAGGCAGAACACCGCCCATCTGCCCTGCAGCTTCTCTGCACTCTCGCCTCCCGGCTCGAACGCCAGCTCCTCCGTGAACCAGACGCCGCCGGGCAGCGCTTCGAGCGGACGATCCTTCAGCGCAGGCTGCGCATACAGCTCCTGCACCTTGCAGTCCGGTGCGAGCGGCATGAGCAGCGACGTCGTTTTGCCGAGCGGGGCCGCCGCTGGCTGCGCGCCGCCGGGCTTCTCTTCCTTCGCCGCGAGCTGCATCGCGATGCGCCCGAACAGTCGGTCGAGCTTGTCGTCATCAAGCTCGGTCTTCACGATATAGTCAATCGCGCCAAGCCGCAGCGCGTCCTGTACATATTGAAAGTCCTGATGGCAGGTCAGTATCGCCGTCTCCGTATGCGGATGCTTCTCCTTCACAATACGCATCAGGTCGAACCCGGACAGCCCCGGCATCGACAGGTCGGTCACGAGCAGATCGACCGGCTCGTTCTCCATCCAGGCGAGCGCTTGCTCCCCGCCTTCAAAGTCCGCCATCACCTCCATGCCGTGCTTATCCCATGGCAGAATATGCAGCAGTCCTTTGCGCACAATATGCTCGTCATCTACCAGAATCGCCCGAATCATAGCTGTTCGCCTCCTCTGCCTTTCAGGATCAGTATTGTAATCGACGTCCCCTTGCCAAGCTCGCTCTCGATTCGCAGGCCGGAGCTCTCGCCGTAGTAAGCTTGAATGAGGCGATGCACGAAACTAAGCCCGATCCCCATGCCGACGCTGCGCCCACCGGAAGATTTATCTTCCAACAGCGATTGCAGCCTCTCCGGCGGCATCCCTTCGCCGTTATCCGTGACACACATGACAATGCCCCCGTCCGGACGCGGCGCAATGCTCACCTTGATCATACCGTCACGGTTGCGGAACCCGTGATAGATTGCATTCTCTACAAGCGGCTGCAGCACGAATCGCGGAATCCTCTCGTCAAGCGTCGCCGGATCAATGTCCATCTGCACATCGAACTGGTGGCTGTACCGAATGCTTTGAAGCGCGAGGTAATCATTGATGTTATCGACTTCCTCCTGCACCCGGACATGCGTCCCCTCTTTGCCAAGGTTATAGTGCAGAATGCGCGTAAAATGCGTGATGAGCCGGACGATCTCGTTCTGCTTGTTCATCTTCGCGATAACCTGAACCGTATTCAGCGTGTTATGGATAAAATGCGGATTGATCTGGTGGCGCAGCTTCTCCACCTCGACATTGCTTCTCGCCTTCTCCCGACGCTCGATCTCCTTGAGCAGATCGAAGACGCGCTCCTTCATCGCATAGAACCGGACGAGTACCTCGTCGAACTCGCGCAGCCGGAGCCACTTCTTCGGACGGCGCGCCAGGTCGTCGCCGACGCTTTCGATCTCCCGCCTGAACACATGAAGCGGCCGGTAGATCGTCCGCCAGCAAATAAAGGCAAGCAGCAGACTGAGCAGCAGCGAGAACAGCCCGACGGTAATAAACTTGCGGAACCACGAGTCCACTTCCTTCTGGAACGCATCGCCCTTCATGACAACGGCGAGCTTCCAGCCTTGTTCGCTTGCTGCGATGAATCGCAAGTCATGCAGCGAGCTCTTCTTGTCGTTTGTCCTAAACACAGCTTCCATTGGAAAATGCTCCGGATCTTCGCTGTAGACAATCCGATTATTCGGATCGAGCAGCAAGTGCTTCACGGGCTCCCCGTATTGCACATTGTTAAACAGCCGCTGAAGCGTATTGAAATTGCTCTCCACGTATACATAGAACGAGGTGTTCGTCTCGTAATCGCTCACTTTGCGCGCGAGCGAGAACACCTGCGTATTTTTCTCGTTGTACTTGTCTGTTGACCTGTGAGGGGCGTAATACTTCACGCCGTTTGCTTCAAGCAGCAGAGGATGCTGCGTTACGTCAATCTTGCTGAGGGTTGGATAGCTTTGCATAAAAGGCTCGTTATTCTTCGTATCAAGCAGGGCGATAATGCCCGCGAAAGGACTTGTATAGTTAATAAGCGACATGCGGTCGAGAACGGTAAGCAAAATATCCTTGCGATCCATCTGATCGTCGGATACCATATACCGCTGCACACGCGTCGTAATCGACTTATCGAGCGCCAGCTGCTGTGCAGCGAAATTCAAGTTTTTGAGAATATTGTCGAGGCCGATAAGCTCCTTCTCCAGATTCTCCTGGATCCCGCTCTTCAGCTTGTTCTCCATAAAAGAATTAAAGGAATAGTAGGATAAGCCGCCGAGCAGCGACACTGGAACGATAGAGCTGAGCAGCAGAATAACGATCATTCTGCCTTTGATGGAATCACGGAGCAGCGACAGCATAGGATGACCTCTTTTCTGAAGAAGATTCGTGAAAACCAGTAGGTAGCCCTATTCGACCTCAATTGACAATTCCCTTCCAGAAGGCAACAAAACGGACGCCTTAGCCGAAGGGATCGGCTTAGGTGTCCGCTCGTCGCAACTAAGATTAAACCTCCGCTGCTTCGTCGTAGCGGATTGGAACGATGCCCCGCTCTTTGACGATGGCCAGCACATCCTCGCGCATGAACAAGAGACGCTCGTTGATTCGGTCAGCAACGACCTGCTCGCTCTTGTAATCGTCATTGCCGAATGCACGCATATCTGCTTCATCGTAGCCCGGGTGGCCGACGATAAGATATTGGCCGGGATCGGTGTGCGTAAGGCGTGCAATCAGCGCCTCCACCGGATCGCTCAGCTTATCCGCGCCGCCTGCTGTCTCGGGCAGCTGCTTGCTGTAACGCCGATAATTGCGGATGCCCTCGCGCTCGCACCAGCGGTCGAACGGCTCGGCAATCTGCGGAATCGCCCATTCGAACACCATATGCGAATCGGCATAGCTGATGGCGAAGCCGAGGCTGCGAAGCCGGTCGAGCTGCGCTTGCAGCTCAGCCATCACTTCCTCTATGGCTGGCGGCTGGCTCAGAAAATGCGCCGGCGTGGGCGTAAACATCCAGCTATCCGGTTCAACAAGCGACGGTACTTTCGCCGCTCCGAGAATCGGTCCCCAGCGGACATCGGTCCATTCCGCGTTCAGCGTCCCATGAATGCCGAAGCATACGTCCCGGCGTCCGGCAAGCAGCTCAGCCGCATGCTCAATCGTCGGGCCAACCGCCATCAGTGATACATTGCGGACGATGCCGCCCTCGATTGCATCCAGAATGGCTCGGTCTGCCGTACGGGCACTGCCCGCATCATCGGCCCGCGTGATGAGCCGAATCCGTTGTTCATTCGTCGTCATCGGTAAGGTTCAGCTCCTTATACTTTAACGTTGTGAACGATTCGCGCCGCTAATCCTTCCGGCACTCGTACATAGTCAAACACGCGCACGCCGTTCTCATCAAGATGCCACTTCACTTCAATAAGGCCAAGCGCGTGCGGAACAGCGCCTTCCGCTGAAGTCACTCCGGCTGCTTGCACGTCAATAACGACTTCGCCAAGGCGGCGGTCGATTGTCGGCAGCTGTACGCCAAGCACATGTCTCGACATAAAGTAAGTCGGACAGGACGACCAAGCATGACATAGGCTTTGTCCGAGATCATAATACTCCGGCGTCTGCTTCAGTCCCTTCTGCAGGAACCAGCCCCAGCCTTGGCGCATCATCGTCTCTGCTGTCTCCGTTAAGCCAAGCGCATAGAGACCTTCAAAAATATAGAACGAGAAGCTTGGGCTTACCTTCACGCCATCTTCCGGTCCATACCCGTTCACGAACAGCGATTTCAGCTCGCGCGCGACGTGGCGGCGAACCGGCTCCAGCTGCTCTATCGTGAGCACGCCTGCACGAGCCGCGAACAAGCTCGCATGCGCCGAGTGCGTTGCCTTCTTCTCGTTGTCGCTGTAACAGCCTAGCTCTTCGTTCCAGAACGTCTCGCGGATGGAACGCTCGACAATGGCAATGCGGCGATTCAGCTCCTGGAGATCAGCCTCGCGTCCGATAGCAGCGGCGAGCTTCGCCGCGCTGCGCAGCGCGATCAAGTACGTGCAGCTGAACAAGCAGTGAATGCCCGTAATGTCCATGTAGCCTTTCACAATCGCAAGGTCGCCGTGGAAGCCGCCGTAATGCGCCTCTATACCGCGCTTTACATCCCATTCCGCGTCAAGCAGCATATCCTCCCGCTCATCCGCCAGCTCATGGAACCAAGCGAGATTGTGCTGCATCGCATCCCAATGCGTCTCAATAAGCGAAGCATCTCCGGTCTGCGCATAGTACACCCAGAACCCTTCGAGCGCATTAAGCGCAAAGTCCGAAATCGTGTAGTCGCCCGTATTCGGGTACACGGCTCTGAACTTGCCGGTCGCATCCGGCGACTGCCCCATGAGCTGCAAGCTGCGGCGCATAAGCGCGTGATCGCCGAAGACGGCAAGGTTGTTGTGATATTGAATGATCGTATCGCGGATATATTGTCCGCGTTCGCGCGTCACGCAGTCCGTATACGCGTCCTCCATGTTGACCGCTTCGGTGCGAACGCCCATCTCCCATATCTGCTCAAGCAGCGGGTCGGAGCAGCGGAATGAGCCTTTCTGCTCCACCGGATAGCTTGCCGAGCGAAGCTCCAGCGCCTTCAGCTTCACGTCCTGCTTCGGTCCGCGAACGGTAAGCTGCACATAGCGGAAGCCTCTTGGCTGCGTCAGCCGCCAATCAAGCACCGACTGCCGCTCATCCGCATACGCGCGGTCGCCAAGACCGTACCAGTGATAGTGGCGCAAATGCTTGCCGTCAGCATTCAGATGCTCGCCGTAGGTTAGATCCACGGCAGCGCCGCCAGCGCCTTCGAGCACGATGCGAGGCTGAACAAGCCGCGTTAGGCCAAGGTCGAGCAGCAACGAGAAGCCTTGCGGGTAGTCTGCCAGCTTGAACTCGCGGTCGCTCAGTTCCTCGACTGTAACCGATTCAAACGCATGGCCGAACGACTCCCAGCCGGTCGACATCGTCGGGCTCTCGCCCTGTTCTTCAGCCGTGACGTCAATCCAGCCGCCAACAGCGTCAAGCTGATCATCAGCCGCATAAGGTAGCACTTTGCCGCTAAGCTCGGATTGGAACAGTTGCTCCGAGACGACTGGCGAGCGGCGGAAGGTCACGTTCGACTCCGGGCTCCGGTCCGCCGAAACGACTAGCCCGCGGTTGTTAGGCAATGCTAAATAGTGGTGGAACATATCTTGAAGCGAATCATTTTTGACAAAATATTCGTTCCAGCCTTCACGCAAGCTGACGCGGTGATTCAGGCGCATGCTCATGTCATCCGCATACTGTCCTTTAGCAATCGGCTCGCCATTTATCCATGTGTTCTGATAGAATAGCCCGATTGTAATCTCCATCCCGCAAGGCGCATAGATCCACGTCTTCACCGTCATGAACCGGCTCGTCTGATCTGGCATATGAATCTCGTTCACATGCGGCATCGGCACGCTGAACGCATGAATCTGCTCGCGCTGCTCGAGCGGCAGCAGATGAAGCACCTTCTCCGCGTGCACCGCCTCGCCGGACATGAACGGAATATTCCGCGCTTCCGGCTCGCCCCATGCCGCTTGATTCGCAAGCGCCACGCCGCGCTGCCAGCTGCTATCGTCGAATTCGCACCCGCTCCAGCCGTTCTCATCCAAGCGCTGATCGTAATGATCCGCTGCTTTCAAGAATAAGCTCGACTTCGCTGCATAACGATAAGCCGGGACTGCTGCCGCTTTCCAATTCGCGACACCAGTTGTCAGTTCGGTCTGCTCGCCGCTCGCAAGCGTCACATCGCCCCAAGCCGTAAAACCCGCTTGCGATAGCATTGTAATAAACGTTTTGTGCCCGACGTAGTTGACCTGAACGGCAATGACGTTGCGGCCAACCGTCAGCAGCTCGCTAAGCTCATGCGTATCATAGACCGGGTAGCGCGGGTCGAAGCGGACTGAGCCCGATTGTACATATTCCCCGTTCACATACAACTGATAGGTCGTATCAGCAAACAGATGCAGCAGCGCTTGCGACGGCATCGTAGGCAGATCGAGCGTCAGTCGGAACCGCGCATACAAGTTGCGCCCTTGCCCGCTCTCGTCATACCAAATAGCCTGTGCAGCGGATGGTTTGGCTTTATTAGAAATGGTATTCATTATCACAATTGAGCACGCACCTTTTAAACGATAATTGGATTGCACCTGCTAGCCCTTTGTGGCTCCAAGCAAGGCGCTGCGATATTTTAACGGAGACAGTCCGGTTTTGCTCTTAAAGAAACGGGAGAAGTCGTCGATATCCTCGTACCCCGTCAACCTAGCGATCTCTGCGATTGGCTTGCTCTCACTCTCGAGCAGATGCTTGGCCTTGCGCAGGCGCAGCGACAGCTGCAGCTTGGTCGGCGTAATGCCGAACAGCTTCTTGAACCGCTCTGCGATATACGTCGGATGCATGTAATAGCGCTTGCCGAGGTCGGCGAGATCAATGCGGCGATCCGGGCTGTCGAGCAGCTCGGACAGCATGGCCACGAAGGGCTCCGAATGATCCGACTTCAGCTGCACCTCCGGGTGATGAATCGCGGCATCGACGAGAATGGCAACGAGCTCTAACGCCTTCGCCTTCTTCATTAAGCTATCCGAGATGGACAATGGTCCTTCGGCGAAGCGCCTGTAATCATGGAAGACCGCCTCGAACGCCTCCGGCTTCGGCAGCTGGAAGCAGACCGGGAAACGAAACGCCCTCAGCGCATCCATGCATTCCGCAATCTCTAACGTAAAATGCCACCACAGAAACTCCGTCGGCTCACTTGAATCCTTGACATGATCATGCACTTCGTACGGCGGTATGAACACGACATCGCCTTGGTGGGCATAGTAGTCTTTGCCTCCAATCCGAAGCCTGCAGGAGCCTGTCTTGATATACGACACAATATAATGGGGAAGCTTACGATTGACATGCCGCAGCGCTGTACGCCTGTGGAGATCATGAGCCAGCATGTGCAGCGACGCCTTCTCAATCAACGGCAACGAGGGGTGGCTGAGGTTCATCTCAATAATTCACTCCTTGGACATTTTCTCACTCTATTATACAAGCGGCATTTCTACACTCGTGAGGGAAAACTGTCTGCTGGTGGTGGATTCCCGTCCACAAAAAAAGCTCCAGCGATTGCTCTCCGGAGCTTTATTACAATTAAAATTTCAAAACCACTTGCAGCGCTGGCTCCGCATTGGTATCCAACATCCGGTACGCCGCATCCGCTTGCTCGAATGCAACCTGATGGGTAACGAGCTCCGTCAGCTTCAGTCTTCCTGACCGGGCAAGCTCCATCACCGTACGTTCCATACGCAGCCGATCCCAGCGGTGGGTAAGCTGAGGATTAATGCCGCTAATTTGCGAGCCAATCAGCGAGATCCGATTGTGATGGAACTCCTCGCCAAGATAGAGATCTCGCGCCCCGCCTTGGTAGAAGCCCGCTGTAACGACGCGTCCATTGTAAGCCAAACAACGGATAGCCTCATGCAGTGCGCCTGCTGCACCGGAAATTTCGATCGCTGCATCTGCGCCTCTGCCGCCGGTCAGCTCCTTGATCCGCTTGGAAACATCTGCTGTTTGGCGCGAATTGATCGTATGAGCAGCACCTAGTTTCCGCGAGAAGCCAAGCCGGTAATCATCAAGATCTATCGCGATAACGTCGGCTCCATTCAGCCGCGCAAGCTGTGCGACTAGCTGGCCGGGCACGCCTTGCCCGAAGACGGCAACCGTCTCGCCAATGTGAATATCTGCGTCTAGAACCGCATTAAGCGCAATTACTCCCATCTGCGAGTAGATGCCTGCAAGCGGATCAAGCCCCTCTTGCAGCAGATGCTCGCGCGCGAAGCTTGCGCTTACGATATGCGAGGACTTATGCCCCCACGTGCCGTAGACGATGTCGCCTTCCTTAATGCCGTTAACGCCGCTGCCCAGCTCCGTTACGACGCCAACTTCTTCGTAGCCCCAGCAGCCGCGCACGGGGTACAGCGATGATGCCTCTTCTGTGCGCGTCTCGAATAGGCGCGTTTCTCCGTTGAATTGCTTTTGTACGAATGGATTTACGCCCCGGTACGCTGTCAACTGCGTGCCCGCGCTTATACCCGAATACAATGTGGACAGCCTTACTTCCTCCGCTTGCAATGCAGGCTCATCAATTTCAACCCAAGCCGCTTCCTTCGGTGCGACAAAATCCAACCTCCGTGCTACCACGATACCGCCGCCCTCTCCTTATATCTTCTTATGCATGTATCTTAGCATCATGAGGATACGGGGCTCTATCTCTGAAGCGAAGTCGTTTTTGTCATTTCCACAGATTATCGGTATTAATCGGGCCGCTTCGCTCGCGGCGCCCGAAGCCTGGAAACCACTCGATCAATGTCATGCTCGTAAGACGGATTACCCTTGACGTAGAACAGTACGACATTGGCAAAATGGTACCGCTTATTCGCAACCACATCTGCTGCAGCCGTATGGTCCTTAAATTCATTCACCCCAGTTGAAGCGGCAGCCGTCGATGGATAGATGTAAATAAATACGGACGGGTCTTGCTGCTCCTTGCCAATTGTATAGAGGCTCGGCTTAACGCCGTTGTATTCTTGCGCGAATACGGAGTTCGGCGCGACATCGTTACTCTTCTGCACCAATCCGATTCCTTGCTGATCGAATATGCTTTGAATTTCCGCTAATGAGAAGTTCCTCTCGTTGTCCCTGCTGCTGCAACCCGGCAGGATTACGCCAATAGCTACTGCAATGAGGATGAAACCGGCTAATCGTCTGTTTCTGCTCATCTAAGTTGTCACTTCCACAGTTCGTGGCCCTCCGTTCCATACGACTTTAACGCCAAGCAGGCTGCCTGCATCGCTGATGGGGAGATATAAGCTGTTATTCAGCACGACCGGAGAAGAGACGAGCGCGACCTGCTTCTTGTCTGTACCTGTTACCGCATACGGAACCCCAGCTTGAATGCTGAAAGTATGGCCGCCAAGTGTGATGACGGCTTGTTTCGCTGCAGCGTCATAGGTGACTTTCGCCCCGAGCTCCTCGGATAGGAACCTGAGCGGTACAAGCATCCGATTATGAATTGTCATCATGCTTGGAGTGATCGGCTTCGTCTTGCCGTTGAGGCTCAGCGTAGCTTCCGCTTTCTTGTACGCGCTCTCCGGAGTGCTCGCGTCTAACGGTCGTGTCAGCTCCGCAGGCAGGGCGAAAGCATACAGCTTGCCTTCCGCTTGCACAAGCAGCTGGCTGTCCGACACTTGGAACTGCCCGTAGCTGCGGGCAGGCGTCTGATAGCGGAACAGCGCTTTGCCCGTGGTGACGTTCAGCGCATAAACTTCGCCGTCTGTCTGTCCGACGAACATGCCGGATTGGATGAAATCGACGCGGCTCGCTGGATTATCCAGGCCTTCGTAATAGATAGCGGTCTGATCGGCAAGCTTGCGCCCATGGATCCCCATGTTATTGTCGTTGCGATAGAACAGCTTGCCGTCATACGGTCCCAGAATCCACGAGCCGTTGTCGCCCATTAGGGATGGCTGAATGGTTGCTTGGTCTGCGTTGAAGTTATATTTGTACAGCTCTTTGTCCTGTGTGGAGATGTAAAGGTTACTCGAGTCCATTACGATTCTGCTCGCGTATTGGCCTAGCGGGTCGGTGCCCTCTTTGATCGGTACGAATGACTTGCTGGCTGTGATCTTGCCAGTAGCCAGGTCAACAACATCGATGTCGACCACGTATTTGCTGCTATCCGTCTTCGGCCAATCGTCAACCATATAGAGCTTCGTGCCCTCGGACTTCAGCAGCTGCGAGTGGCTGCCGCTGAGCTGCCATAGCGTCTTGCCTGTCGATGCATCTACGGCATACCACGTATTGTACGTGATCGCGCCGGATTCGATTGAGGGATTCAGCAGGACATTGCCAACCTTCTTCATGAACTGAGAACCTCTCATAGCGTTATGCCAGTTTTCTTTGCCTGTCGTGAGGTCAACAGAGACGAGCCCTGACCCTGTCGTCAGGTATAGCGTGCTGCCATCGATGGAGAAAGAAGACAGTGTATCGGTCTTCACGAGCTGATAAACACGTTTGCCTTTGCCCGCTGCGTCGACACGGTAGATGCTGTTATCGGTCTGACCGTTCACATAGATGGAGCCGTTCACCGCAACTGCGGAACCGGGCTTCAGCTTGGAACCGTAGGTCCAGAGCAGCTTGCCGGTCTTCGCGTTCCGCGCATGCAGCTTGCCGCTTGCTATGTAGTAGAGATTGCCGTTCGACAGCGCAAGCACAGGCTGCTCGCGGTTCTCCGCCGTCGGCTTGTCCAGATCCGCCGTCCAGAGCGGCTTCGCCTGAGGCACTTTATTCTCCGAGCTAAGCATCGTGTCGATGGCATAGCTTGTTGTATTGTTGTTTGTCTGCGCCGAAGCAACCTGCCCCTGCGCCGCGCAAGTTGTAAGCACGGCAGCCGCCAGCAGGCCGAGCAGTTTATGTTTCATCATAAATTTATGGTTCATTGGTAAGAAACCCCCTCTTTAGAGTGGTCTGGGAATAGTATTTCACCCAAGATCACCCTCTAGACGGGGAGTGAGAGAAAAAGGTTACAGGGGGAGGGAGATTGCATCACAGTCCGTCTCACCAGTTATATCAACGCAAAATCGCAGATTTGCGATCATGTAGTTCACCCTGTATTATGCAAGTCGCGTTATAACAAAATGTGCGGAGACAGGCCTTGTTCCTCCTGCAACAGGAGTAATCGTTAATGCAGCAGGATTGCCGGTTGGATTTCGCAATGTGAGAATTGAATTGGGGACTGTTGTTTGTACAAGAGCCATTCCTACGATTTGAGAAGTGCCTGTAGCACGGCCAACCACCGTATAAGCTAAATCAACACCATTTAGCGTCAAAATCAGTTGCCCCGCTTCGTCAATACTCACCTGAAACAAGACCATATAAGTCCCGATCGCAGACAGGTTAAATGTACTGGGACCGGTGCGGACGATTCCCCCTCCACTAGATGGTCCATCTTGCGGAAAACTGACGTCAGTGCCCGGGGCTATCGTTGCCGCATTATCCGGAGGCATCAATGCAAAAAAATCCGCAAAGTCTAGTACACTTCCGGTTGCGCCTGTAGCTCCCGTGGCTCCTGTTGCTCCGGTGGCTCCCGTGGCTCCCGTTGCTCCGGTGACTCCCGTGGCTCCTGTGTCTCCCGTGGCTCCCGTGGCTCCTGTGTCTCCCGTGGCTCCCGTTGCACCAGTGACTCCAGTGGCTCCGGTTTCACCTGTGGCTCCGGTGACTCCAGTGGCTCCGGTTTCACCTGTGGCTCCTGTGACTCCCGTGGCTCCCGTGGCTCCCGTCATTCCTGTAGCTCCAGTTGCTCCTGTAGCTCCTGTAGCTCCGGTTTCTCCCGTGGCTCCTGTTGCTCCGGTGGCTCCCGTGGCTCCCGTTGCACCAGTGACTCCCGTTGCACCAGTGACTCCAGTGGCTCCGGTTTCACCTGTGGCTCCGGTGACTCCCGTCGTTCCTGTTGCTCCCGTGGCTCCGGTGGCTCCCGTGGCTCCCGTTGCACCAGTGACTCCAGTGGCTCCGGTTTCACCTGTGGCTCCGGTGACTCCCGTCGTTCCTGTTGCTCCCGTGGCTCCGGTGACTCCCGTGGCTCCTGTTCCGCCGGTTGCTCCCGTAGCTCCTGTGACTCCCGTCGTTCCTGTTCCGCCCGTGGCTCCCGTTGCTCCTGTGACTCCCGTCGTTCCTGTTCCGCCCGTTGCTCCCGTAGCTCCCGTGGCTCCGGTGACTCCCGTCGTTCCTGTTCCGCCCGTGGCTCCCGTTGCTCCTGTGACTCCCGTCGTTCCTGTTCCGCCCGTGGCTCCCGTTGCTCCGTTGACTCCCGTCGTTCCTGTTCCGCCCGTGGCTCCCGTGGCTCCTGTAACTCCAGTGACTCCCGTGGCTCCAATAGCTCCGGTTTCACCAGTGGCTCCTGTGACTCCCGTTACACCAGTTACGCCTTGAGGGCCTTGAGCCCCCGTTGGACACGGGTGACAGATACCTTCCGGACCCTCCGGACCTTGCGGCCCTCTCGGACCTTGCGGGCCAGGTGGCCCCGGGGGCCCCGGGTGGCCTCGAAATCTTCCCATAGGTGTATGCTCTCCTTTATTAAGGCTGAACACCTTATGACGATCTAATTCTTTTTGAAGTTTATTCCAAATGGCGAAACTTGATGCAATTCGAGAACATATTAGACTCACACGCCCGTTACTCCACAAACCAAAGGAGCTGCCGTGCTGCAGGCTCCTCAACTTATTTACCGTATATGAATAGAGGTTTCACTCACAGGTTCTGCGGAATCGTGTGTGAAACCTGAAGAACGGGAGAGATAGTAAGCATATTCCAATGGTCTGCTATAAACTAGATTTTTATGTTTTAACGTTTTCATGTCTTTGTATATGCTTTTTTGAGGTTTTCCGTTCAGTTCAATTATCCACAGCTTACCTTGTTCGTCTATTGCGAAATCCACGCTCAATTCTCCCAATGCACCTATGTGAGATTCTGCTACTTGCGCAGCCGCAATGCTTACCTCATGGAGAGATTGGAAAATCTCATTGGTTTTATCCTGACTGAATATTAAGGGAATAACTTCTGCAGCATCATAGATGAATTCACACATACTCGTGTTGTAATAACGTTCATAAGCCACTCTGCATGCGAGTGTGGAAACCGTCCACTCTCCCAAACTATCTTTTTGAACAAGGACGCGAATATCAAAATATCGGCGATTAAGCTTCTGGATAAATACCCCTTGCTGAATCATATAGTTCTCTGAACCGAGAAGTTCATTTAATTTTTCCTGATAGCTTTCATTTTGTCTGCAAATATACCTCGGAGCCAAAGAGTACAAAGATATCTTGACATCCCCTTGATTCGTTTGTTCAACCCGGTATACAGACTTCCCCTTGAATCCATAAGTAGGCTTAATATATACGACATGATATTTATCTAATAGTTCTGAAACATTCGCTTGGTCATAAAGAAAAGTTTCTGGAATATACGGGTTAAGCTCTGACTGTTTTAACAGGTTATAGAGATCCCATTTATTGAAAAAGTTAATCTTATTGAAGCATTTGTTCTGGCCAATTACGTTCTCAAGACGTTGAATCGTAATTGTTTTTTTGTTATATGACCGGTTATAAACGACATGAGGAAAAGCGAAGGAGCTTTGTTTCCATACGCCCTTATTCAAGCTGAGTCCGTTAATACGCTGATTCTCCCAATTAATATCTGATGGAGTAAAGGCGAAGAGGTGAAGGTTCAGACGGTTATAACGCTGATAAAGCTCCAAAACACTCTTTCTATCACTTTTATTAGATACTAAAATCCCTACTAATGGCCGATTCTCCACTCTCTCCACTCCCTAGTCTACAAATCTATAACAATCTAATCTGGGAGTAGATATTTTGAAAGGGACAATCACATAGTAGGAAGGAAAATCGGGCAGAAATCACCACCCATTTTTCATTTATTTTAGGCATTTATTGCCAGTAATCTTCGTCCGCTTGAATATGATGAAGCACCTCAATAATAGGAGATGAATCTATGGGTAGAAGTAAATGTCCTCCGGGTCCTCCGGGACCGGAAGGACCTCGAGGGCCCCGAGGACCAGCAGGGCTTCCAGCAGAAGGAGCCCAATTACTTCAAGGACTTGCTGGAGCAATCGGAGAAGCTGGACCTGCCGGGCTTGCCGGAGCGCTTGGACCAGCTGGATTAGCAGGACTTGCCGGAGCAATTGGCGAGGCTGGACCAGCTGGGCTTGCAGGACTTGCAGGCGCACTTGGAGCAGCTGGATTAGCAGGAGCAACTGGACCAGCGGGACCTGTGGGACCTGCGGGACCAGCAGGAGCTGCAGGACCAGCGGGAGCAGTAGGACCACCAGGACCAGCAGGACCTGGGGGATTAATTCCATTTTCAACGGGGATCATTATTAGCGGTGCTACAGTCGTATCAGCTGCTCCCATTTTAATGGGTTTTGGAAATCACACGGTTGAAGTTATTGACGGTTCCGGGGAATCGACTATGCCTCCCGAAGCAGGTGGTTTTGCTTTCCCAATTCCCTTTGCAGGTACGGTTCAAAATTTACAAATAAGCGCAGATCTACTGGTTGCTTCCGTAGTTTCTATAAATACCCTCGGTCTTCAATACGATTTCACAGTGTTCCTCGCTCCATCAGTTCCAAACAACGGGATTGATCATAGTTCTTCGCCTTACGTGACCACTCCACTAACGGGCTCGCTAAGATTCGGATTTCCGAACAATATCATTACAGCAGGCACTTTCCGAACTGCAACGAATATAAATGTGGGATCGTTAGTAGTTGCTGCAGGTGACCGTATTGGGATTCGTGTAAGAACGCTTGAGTCGACGGATCCCTCTGCAGCTGATATCACCCAACTTTCATTTAGCGCCAGCCTATCTTACACTCCTTCTTAATAGCCGCCTTTCTGAATAAATCATAAACAATACCACTAAACTCCCGTTCAATGAAAAGACGGCAGCCATTGCAGGCTGCCGTTTCTTCGTGTTTATTGAGTTATCAACTGTCCTTGATCCGAATCCCAGCGCCACGTTATCTCATCATGCAGCTGCAGCCCCCCGTACCAATCATCAATGCCATTGATCCTCACCCAGTCCTTCTCTCCCGCAGCTACTTCCATTCCGAGTTCGGTTAATGCAAGCACGCATTGGTCAAAAGACGGTTCCGTGTTCGTCTGATAATCAGCAAAGGAATGCGGTCCTTGTATCTCGATCAGTGCGTTCGGCTGTTCCGACATTTGCTGAATTCGGTACCAAAATTCCGTATCACCCATTCCGAGCTCATTTAACCGGTTCCCCAGTTCCTTGAAAGTCTCCCGTGGAGCTGTAATACCAGAACGGATAAGCTCCAACGTTATCTGCTCTACAATGCCTAGACCATTCTTAACGGACGGAAGCCTGGAGGCATGCAGTTCAAGCGCAGCATGAGCGAAGGGAAGCGCCGACGTGTCTTCTTGCAAAATGCCAACATGCTGTTCAACATCTGAGGAAACGTAGGCCTCCCAAATTCTTTTGCCCGTCTCGAGCTCATTTGGTCCGATTTGGTGCCACGTGCCCGATAGCTTCTCCAACTGCTTCGTTGTAAGCTGTCCAAGCCCTCTAAATCGTTCAATCCCAGGGTAATTGCCTATGCAGAGCAGATTCAGCTTCGTATCGCCAAGCTCCTGCCCCGAGAACCAATGCAGCAGATAGCTTAGCATGAGCTGGTCGAACAGATCGTGCTCGAACCACAATACGACTTCATCGTACTTGTGGAAATGATTCAACATCTCCTGCTGTGACTCGCAGTTCGATATATAGATGTCCTGCGGTATACCGGTTTTCTCCAAATAAGCTGCCCTGAACGCTCTCTCTTCGTGACCATTCATGTCAAGAAAGGAGGGTCCTACCGGATATACTTCTCGCCAGACTAGAATATCCCCGCGAATGTTGCCTTCCCTCAGCTTATCACCAACATGGTCTCCGTTAACGATATGAAGCATCGTTCTTCCTCCTTCATAAATATCGTTGAACATGGATACAAAGTCGGCGACAAGCAGCGACGATCGCAGCTTCTTACGGGCATCAAACAGCCGTTTCTTGAGTACGGATGGGGAAACGGACAAGTAACTGGCTATCTCTTTCATGGAATAACCTTGAAAATAATAGAGTTGCACCGCAAGTTTCAAGTTGCTGGACAAGCCCTCCACCGTTTGATGGAGCTTCTCCTGCCACTCTCTTCTTTCCGCAATCAGTTCCACATTGAACGCCTCATCGTCCATGACGATGGCTTCATCCAGCGGAAGGATTGTATGTTTCTTGCGACGGATGTGGCGATAACATTGCCGTTCAACAACGACCTTGAACCAGCCCGGGAACGCCTCCGTTTCTTGAAGCTTGTTCAGATTGGCGAAGGCCTCCATGAACGCTTCCTGAACGGCATCCTCCGCCTGATACCAATCTCCGAGCTTTGAATAGGCTGTTGAGAATGCCATTTCGTTGAAATGCCGGATAATCTGATTCCATGCGTTATGATCGCCTAGCTGAGCCTCTTGGATCCAGTTCCTCACGTCTAGCACGCTTGCACCTCCTTTGCGCAGTTCTATATACAAAGTGCCGGGATTGGGATGAAAGGTTACTTGGTCATTGAAGGATTAATAGACTTTATTGAGTTATACGAACAATGCCCGCTGTGCAAACCACCGATCCAAATCGACTGACCCTTGCACGCCTAACAGTCGGTAGAAATAGCGGTATACTTTGCGGTATTTCGATATATCGGGAGGATCTAAGATCGTCGAATACCCCTTGATGAAAGAAGCAGCCGATTTCTCGTCCAACACATACTCCAATCCAACAAAATCAAAATCTCGGGGACCCACTGCATACGCCTCAACATCCACGATCGCTGACAGCATCCCGTCTTCAATGAGGAACTGTGAAGGATCCAGATCAATAAACACTGGACAGAAGTGATCAGGCACCGGCAGAACTCCAAGTTCAAGTATCACTTCATCAAGCTGCGCCTTTATCTGGCTATCATTCGCATAATCGCGTTCGACGAGCTGTCGCATGGTTTGGGACAGACGGGTATGGAAGGATTCTTGTTGCCCGATTTGAGTGCAGGCGAGGTTTCCGAAGTAGTCATAACGTTGCAGGTGTACGCGGGCCAACCAGACACCTAACTGCTGCAGAAGAGCATCGGATTGCCCGACAAACAACTGCAAAGCTTTGCCGTTCATCTTCTCGACTACAAGATATTCCTGTCCTTCGATAACCTGATTCGCATGAACTCGCGGTACCGGAATGTCAGGAATGGAACTTAGCATGGTGGCATTTGCTTCGAAGTGACGCATTCGTCTGGGATCGATCCCGAACAGATCATAACATCCCCACCAAAACTCACGACTCGGTGCTTGAGTCATTCTAGACGAACGTACGACATGCTCCTCCGAAGCTGTCTTAACTAGCCAGACATCGCTGGCATGCCCTGAATAACCAGGATCGAGATAGGTAATCTGTTCGATAGGTTCATGAAAGAGTTGCTGAAGCTTGGAATGGACATGAGCTTCGCTCAAGGATATTCCCCTCTCTAATCAATTAAAATCATTCTTTTAGAATGTATAATAGCGATCTTCTGAGTTTGAGGAAAGCAGCTGTATTCCGTCTAATCCTTCAATGTAAGTACAAACAGCCACAAAGATTTTGGGCTTATTGGTAAAGTAGTACCTAGCTGCTGGCGCATGATGTTTCTCAATCAGCAACTCGCAAATGACTCGAGCACTCTTCACACCACTTTCAAGGAGCTTTCGTGTCGGTGTCTGCAATTCAAATGGCAATTCGAATTCGGGAACTATCTGTGCTGCAGCTGCAGCATCATCTTCCCAAGAGAATAAATCATGGGTTTCTTGGTTAACCGGTTTCGGAATAACCAATTCTCTAGGTTCAGCAGCCGGTCGTTGTTTCTGAACAGTTCGATGCTTGAGACTACGAATCTGTTTCTCCAGTAGCGGCAAGCCGAGCGACAGCTGCGCCATAATGTCGGACCGGATATTCCCTTGTATGAGATCCGGATCAATCTGCCAGTTACTTTGAATTTTCAGCAGAACTTCATCCAGCTCATAATCAACTGCGTCGAAGCCTTTCATTATGGCGGCCACGATACTTGCATCTATACCCAGGTGTTCTTTCAAATGCTCGATACCGAATTTCATGATTTGTCCGGTTTTCTTGTGCTGCACATGATGCTGGTATCGCAAGGATCTTCCGCATTCGCATTTCAGTTCGCTGCTTATTCTTCCTGCGTCGATGTATCCGGTATAGATCCATTCATCTAGTAGAGCTTCAACTTCCTCGGGATCGGCGTCTGCTGGAACATGCGCTCCTTTTTCTTTCGCCATCGCATTCGCGAAAGCCGTTCGACGGCCTCGAATCATTTGATCAGAGAGATATCGCTGCTGTTCAACACTTAATGTGGCTAAGATTTCATCACGTTGTTCCACTGTTAGAATCAAGCTTATCCCTCCCGAAGCTAATAAAGAAAAAGGACAAAGCACCATCTCACTCGCCCAAGGCAGAGAATAAGTAGCCTGTCCCTATAGATTATATAAAGTATTGTCCAATATTTACAAGAAGAGTTAGCTGCCTCTGAATGATCCATTTCCCAAAAAAAGGGACATCCTCCGAAGCCACCTACCTTCTGGCAGCTTCATTAGATATCCCTCTCCACTACTCGCCCTCGGGGAAGTAGCGCAATATCGCCTCGCGAACCCCGACTACATCGGCAAGCACGTCCATCTCGCCATCCTCGAGATACTCGATTGAGAAGTGCCCGCGATAGCCGCGGCGAGCCAGCGTGCCGAGCATCCAGTCGAAGTCGACGTCGCCCTCACCTAGATGCGTCTGCATGCGGTCCCGCGCGGCATCGCGGACGTGGACGTGAACGGTATATTCCATCAGCCATTCCGTCTCCTGAATAGCGATGCCCTGCATGACAAAATGGCTCGGATCATACACGAGCTTCACCTCCGGCATCGCCGCAACCAACGCCCGCGCTTGCTCCAGCGTCTCGAACGGGCTGTTGATGTGCAGCTCGAGCGCGAACTCGACACCAGCAATGCGGGCAGCCGCGTCATACTCGCGGAGTGTGGCGACGCAGTCCGCCAGCACAGCCGGCCATGGACGCGAAGCGTCATTGTTGCGCGGTTGAATTGCCGCAATCTGCACGCCATATCGCTGCATGAGCCGAATCAGCGCGGCAATCTCGGCGCGCCGCCGCTCACACGCCGCGTCCGAGCGGTCATGCAGCTGCGGTCCCGTTCCGGTGTTAAGCGCCAGCGGAACGAGCCCATATGCTGCCAGCCGCTCATCAAGCCGGCTCACCGTTCCTTCCCAATCGGCAACGAGATCGCTCGGATTCACATGGACCCAGCCGTCAATCGCGAGCAGATCAACCGAGCGGAAACCAAGCTCCGCAACGGTTCGGAGCGCTACATCTAGAGAGCTCCCGCAGCGGAGTGAAGTAGAGCACGTAATCGTCATCGCACACCGCCCTCCTTAGCCTCAACCGCTTGCTCTTCTGCAATAATAAGGTCCAGCGGGAAAGCCTCCTGCATGACCGGAAATTCAATCTTCGCCCGCAGACGCGAGGACTCGAACACCGCAATCAGCATCTCAAGTCCGCGCAGCGCAATCGCTCCATCGAGCGGATGCGGCGTACCATGCCAGATGGACTCCGCCATCGCGCCGAATACGCCAGCAAAAACATCCCTGCTCTGCTCCGCCTCCACCTCTACCGCGCGCCAGCCGCCTTCCACAGTCGAATCCGACAGCAGCAGCGGAGGCTGACTGCCATCGCCGCGGCGCCAGATGCTGCCCGTAGTGCCGACAATTTCGAAGCTCTGATAGCCGCCGCCACGCGGCTGCATATCTCCGCAATGCAGCTCGCCTCGTACGCCGCCATCGAACTCGTACATCGCAATCGCGCCGCTCTCCACGGCATGACCGTAACGTCTGCCCGTATAAGCATACGGATTGGCAGCGGCCTCCTCCGGCGAAACCGGCTCCTCGCGGTATATCTGACCAAGCGCCCAGCGCACTTCCCGCTCATGCAGCAAGTAGAGCATCGAATCCGCCAGATGCGAACCGTCCGACAACAGGTCGCCTGCGCAGGAGGCGCGGATAGACCGAACATCGCCAATCGTGCCGGCATCGATCAGCTCACGCATCTTCCCATACACCGCGCTCATCCGGCGCTGATGCCCGACAACGAGAACCGCTCCCCTCTCCCGGCAGACGCGGACCATCTGGCGCGCATCGCCAAGGTTTGTCGCCATTGGCTTCTCGCAGTAGATGCCTCGCACGCCCGCATTCACTGCAAGCTGAACGAATGGCGCATGCGTCACGTTCGGCGTCGCAATGATGACAACGTCCGGCTGAACTGCCGCCAGCATCGCCGCATAATCCGTATACACGCTCACACCAGCATCCCTCTCGAGCACGCCTAGAGCAGCACAATCTGCAGCAACCTTTTTCGCCGTCTCCTCATTCAGATCACATACAGCCACAAGCTTATAATCTTCCGAGACAGCAAGCGCTGCCGCCTGATTCTTCCCCATATTGCAGCCAACGACGGCTGCGCGAAGCGGACTCACACGACTCATTCCCCATCACCATCCAATGCACGAATATAGGCAATCGACTTCTCAAGCGCCGCAACAGGCGACATGTCCGAAGGGCAAATCATCTCAATCTCCATAATGAGCTCATCCGGGAAAGGCGCATGCGCAAGGAGCAGCTCATAGCAAGCCTGCAAAGGCACATCCCCCTCCCCAAGAACAGAACCCCCCACTTCAAAATGCAACGGATTCGCATGAAGCACCGGACGAACCTGATGATCTTTGAAATGCGTTCCGATTACATAAGGCGCAGCCGCCTGAAACGCCTCAAGCGGTCTCTCGCCAATAAGAAACGTATTGCCCGTGTCAAGGAACAACCATAGATTCGGCGTATTCCGGCATACCGTCACGAGGTCCGAGCAGTAGAAGTCAGCATGATTCTCAATGGCAAACCTCGTTCCGAGCTCCTTGCAGCCTGCCGCAAGCGGAGCCAGCGCATTAGACAGCCGCTCCAATGCATCGCTCAGCGGTATTCGCTTATCGAACCGGCTCGTGTAATGCGCCTCCGTCATCACGATTGCAGGCTTCTTCACTTCGCATAGCTCCGAGAGCTCCACCAGAATCCGCTCATTGCGAGCTGCGACCTCGTCCGCTTCCAACGTAATATACGGGTAGCCCGTGTAGACCGCCAGCTCCATCCCCGTTTCGTCAAGCTGCGCCAACAAGCTGCGTCGCTCCTCTACCGGCAGCTTCATCAAGTCATGAAGCCCGGTAGAGAACACTTCGAACCCATTCTGTCGAAGCATCGCCAGCCGGTCTATCATTACATTGCCTGTATGCGCCGTCAGTTCGCCGTACCACGGTCCGGCAAAGCCCCATTTTCCGATCTGAGTCCATCTACTCATGCAACAACCCTCCGCCTTCTCTTCCTTCTTACCGACAGTGTATCACCTCGCAAAATCATCCCAACACCGCATAACCCGAGCACTATTCGTCATTTCTACAGCCAGCCTGAAAGCATAGCAAAAAGCCGCAGCCTCCCCTACTGGAGAAGCTGCGGCGTTTAACTCACCAATCTTCTATTGTCCTATTTCAAGATAACGAAGCTGCTCCGGCGTCAGTACCAAATCGCCAGCCTTGCAGCTGTCTTCCAAGTAAGCCAGCTTATTCGCCCCGATTAGAGCAACGACTGGGAAAGGCTGCGAGGTGAGAAACGCCAGCGCAACTTGCGATCCGCTCACGCCAAGCTCAGCCGCAAGCGACTGCGCCCTGTCGAGCCTCGCGTAGCTCTCCTCATTCGCATAATTGCGGATGACCGAACCCGCGCGCCCCCCCTCCGGCTTCAGCTCCCTGCCGTAACGGCCGCTGAAGAAGCCCGACGCCTGCGAGGAATAGGCGAATACGGCGACATCCTTGCGGTCAGCGTACCAATGCTGTTCCCGCTCATCGAGATCGATAAGATCGCCTGGTAGCACCGCCGGATTCAGAGCCGCCAAATTCCAGTGCGGCTGACTGCCGATGAAAGGCGTAAGACCGTTCTCCCGTGCATAGCGGTTCGCAGCGTCGATCCGTTCGCTCGTCCAGTTGGATGCGCCTATGTATCGCACACGACCCGAAGATACCTGCTCATGCAAGGCGTCCATAATCGACTCCACCGAACGCTCCGGATCATCGCGGTGCACCCAATAGAGGTCGATATAGTCCGTCTGCAGCCGCTCCAAGCTTTCGAACAAATCGCTGCGAATGGAGTCCGCATCAAGCCGTTTCTGCGAGAAATCCGACATCGGCGGATGTGCGCCTTTGGTAGAGAGCAGCACGCGGTCACGTGCGCCGCGCTCTTGCAGCCAGTGGCCGATCATCGTCTCGCTCGCTCCGTCGCCTCCTGGCACCCAAGCGCCATACACATGCGCCGTGTCAATCAAATTGCCGCCAAGCTCCACATAACGATCTAGCAGCGCAAAAGAAGTTTCCTTATCCAGTGCTGTGCCGAAGTCTGCCGTCCCTAGTCCGATTACCGCTGGTGTCAATGATGTGCCGACGATGTTGCCATACCGCATGCCTCTCATCTCCTTATGGTTAGAAAGAATGATAAAAAAAAGAGCCCGAACAACATTCCTGTATGAACGAGGATGCTAATCGGGCCTTGCTGCTGCGCTGCTATTCTGCGATCATGCGATTTGTCAATTTGCCAAGCTTCTCAATCTCAATTGTAACAACATCTCCAGCCTTAAGATAGACTTGTTTCTCCGGCGGATAGCCCATGACGACTCCTTCAGGCGTACCTGTAAGGATGACATCGCCGGGCACAAGCGTCATATGCTGCGAAATGTAGCTGACAATCTCGTCCACGCGGAAGATCATATCCGATGTATTCGAGTCCTGACGCACCTCGCCGTTTACGATTGTACGGATCGCCAGATCGTTCGGATTGCCGACTTCATCGGCGCTCACGAGGTAAGGACCGAGCGGCGAGAAGCCGTCGCAGCTCTTGCCGAGCAGCCACTGCTGCGTCCGCATCTGCAGATCGCGAGCGGACAAGTCATTGACGTTGCAATAGCCGAATACGTAGTCGAGCGCTTCTTCCTTGGACACATACTTTGCCTTCTTGCCGATAACGACAGCGAGCTCTGCCTCGTAATCCACCTTCACGCTTACCTTCGGCAGCGCTACATCATCCCCGTTGCCGCACAACGTGTTGTTGAACTTGTTGAACAGAATCGGATATGCCGGAATCGGCGAGTTCGTCTCTTCCGCATGCTTGCGGTAGTTGAGGCCAACGCAGATAATCTTATTCGGAGCCGGCACGCAGGCGCCGAGCTTCAGCTCTTCTTCCTTGCGAAGCGACGCGCTACCTGCGCTTGCTGCGAGTGTCTGAAGCGCGTCAAGCGCAGCTGCTCCGCCTTCGATAGCTTCATGAATCGAGAGCGGCACCTGTGTGCTCGATTGAGCAGCAGCGGTAGCAACATCGATGACTCCAGCGTCTGTCACGACGCCTAGCTTGCTTTGTCCATTTTCAATGAAATTGATCAGCTTCATAATCGCTTCTTAACCTCCATGTATCTACGCTTCCGGTACATATGCAGTGCCCGTCACTTCACCGTCGGCATCAATGTTGTCTACTGCGGACAACCCTTCATAGACGCTCGCGACGATGCTGCAGGAAACCGTTTCCCCCGGCTGCAAAGTTTGATGCGTGCCTCGTTCGATGCCGTCCTGCAAGCCCACCGGATACCCGGTGCACGGCTCCAGTACAACCGTTTGCAACTCTCGCCAACCGCCGTAAGAGGCGAACATCCAGCAGCTTGGCAGCACTTCATTATCATAGCTGAGGCCGAATCCGATGCCTTCTCGCGTATGCGTAAGAGCGCACCAGCCTGCCTTCATATCTGTCGCATATTGAAACTCGCTGACGCCGGACTCTGGCGAGAGCGCCTGGCGCATATCATGCTTCTCGCCGTTGTCGTCCTCGGCGTACGGCCATTCGTACGTAAAGTTCGTCTTCCCTGTACGCGGCGTCCCGAAACCCTCCACCATCATATGGCGCGCCGGCAAGTCGATGCGGGAGTGTTCATCCGCCGCCATCGCCGCGTGGAGTTTCCATAGGTAAGGCTGCGGTCTGCGGCCGAGATTCGTAATCGTATGCTGGAACCGCAGCTTCGCTTCGCCTGCACGCAGCGTAATTCGTTTGCTCAGGCGGCTTGCCGTAATCGGCGTTTCCACCCACATATGCAAGGTCACTGCTTCCTCGTCAGCACGCTCAATTGCGTACTGCCATTGCAGCGTCCATATCTCTCCGTGATCAGTCAGCATCTCATCATTAATTGACTCTGCAATATCGTTCGGATACAGCTCGTCCCAGCCGCCGAAGAAATGATCGTCATAATTCGTATGCAGCCCCACCTTGCGAGGCTTGATACGCGGATGCTGCCAGAGGAAGTCCTTGCCCCTTGGCTTGAACGTAATCTGCCAGATCTTCGCGCCAAGATCCGGCATGACGACGACGCGCAGCTGCTCATTCTCTATCACGACAGTCCGAATATCGTTATATGTCCAATTGGTATCTACCGTAACTGGTGGCACAGCGGCAACAACTCCTATTCCGTAATCGTTGCAAGCAAATCTGCACGCAGCGGCGTGAAGGTTTCGATGGCGACCGAATCCTCGAGCGCCTTCACTTCATGCACCGCATCACCTGGCACGACGATCTGCTCGCCTGCACCAGCAATGATGGTCTCTCCGTTCATGGTCATTTCGAGCTTGCCGCTGATGACGAACGTCAGCTGTTCATGCGGATGCGAATGCGCCGGACCGATCGAGCCGGTCTTGAACGTAATCATCATGCTCATCATTTCTTTGCCTGGCGGGAAAATTTTGCGGGTAATGCCTTCGATTGGCGAATGCCATTCTTCGAAACGCGGCATGTTACGATGCACCTCCTGGAATGAGCAGCACTTTGGATACGTTGCCCGGCGAGCCAAGCAGCGTCTCGAACCATTTCGAACCTTCGCTAAGCGGCGCTTCGATGACACCTTCCGAGAGGCCGATACGGCCTTCCTCCAGCCACTGCAGAGCCGTGCGGAAGTTCATCGCGGAGTAGGCAAAAGAACCCGTCATCGTAATTTCGCTCCGAATCGCCAAGTTGATTGGCAGCGCAGATTCTTCCTCGTGCAAGCCGGTGAAGACGGTACGCCCGCCTGTCGAACAAGCCATGACCGCTTGCTTGCGCGTCATCCCTGCGCCAACGGCATCAATGGCGATGTTCACGCCAGTGCCGCCGGTCAACCGCTTCACTTCCTCCAGCGTATCCACGCCCGCTGGGCAGATCGTATGCTTCGCGCCAAGTCTGCGCGCGATTGCCAAGCGGTCCTCATTCATGTCGACCGCGATAATTTCCTTCACACCATACTGCAGCACAGCTTGCAGCGTGAGCAGCCCGATCGGTCCCATGCCGAGGATGAGCACCTTATCCGTCGGCTTCGCTGCCGCCAGCTCCGCCACGCGCACCGCACAAGCTGTCGGCTCGGCCATTGCTGCGGTCTGCAGCGACATGCCATCTGGCACCGCATAGACGAATGCGGCTGGAATCTTCACATATTCCGCGTTGCTGCCCGGCAGTGCCGCCGATAGCAGCTTGCGGGAGCCGCAAAGCTGCTGCTTGCCCGTTAGGCATTTCTCGCATTGTCCGCAGGTGACAAGCGGATTCGCTGTTACGCGCTGGCCGAGCTGCCATGCGCCCGACGCTTCCACGCGGCTACCCATCGCGGCAATCGTGCCCGAGAACTCGTGGCCGAAGATCATCGGCGGCTTGCGCAGCGAATTTTTGCCGAGATAGCCGCTCAGCTCAGAGCCGCAAATGCCTGTGAAAGCGACATGGATTATGACTTCGTCTTCGCCCGCGATCGGTGTGTCGACTTCTCTTATATTCATTTCTTTCGGACCTTCATAGATAAGTGCCTGCATCGAATGCTGCTCCTCTCTGGATTAAAGAGGCGCAAGGCTTATGAGCCCGCACCTCTCTTGGAATTAGAATGTAATCGACAATCCGCCGTCGACTGGAATAACCGCACCGCACATATAAGATGCATCCTCCGAAGCCAGGAAAGCGATAACGCCGGCCACTTCCTCCGGCTGCCCCTGACGTCTTTGGGCGATTTTGCCGCGGGCGACATAAATATCTTGGAACCAGTCCGTCTCATGTTCCTTCACGCCGTCGACGACCGACATCGGCGTCTCGATGAAGCCAAGCGCGACCGAATTGACGCGAATGCCGACATTAATTAATTCTAGTGCCGTGTTACGTGTTAACTGGTCCATTGCGCCTTTGGCCGCGTTATAGCTCGAAGACTCTTCCAGCGCACGGCTGCTGTTAATAGAGGAAACATTGATGATGGCGCCTTGCGTTCGGGTTGTAGTCATGAGCTTGGCAGCCGCTTGCGTGCAGAGGAACGTGCCATTCACGATAATGTCGAACACTTTGCGCCAATCCTTCATCTCCGCTCCGAGGAAACGCATCGGCTCGAACGTTGCTGCATTATTCACGAGAATATCGAGCTTGCCGTAGGCTTCCTCGATCTGCGCGAACATAGCTGCAACAGACTGTTCATCCGAGACGTCGCCGGCGATGAACTTCGCCTTGAAGCCCTGCTCCAGCAACGCGGCTTCCGCCTGCTGTCCGACATCGGCGCGGCGTCCCGTGATGATGACTGCTGCCCCTTCGGATGCGAGCCTTGTTGCCGTCGCGAAGCCGACTCCTGTCGCGCCGCCTGTAATGAAGGCGACTTTTCCTTCGAACCGCTTCATATGTGCTGCGCCTCCCTTATTAGTTGACGCGGTATTTATTAACAATGGCTTCGTCCACCGTAATGCCAAGACCTGGACGATCCGGCACGTGCACGTAGCCGTCCTTGAACGTGATTTTCTCGGATACGAGCTCACGCGCAAGCGGCGAAGTCGAAGCCGTATGCTCGATCATGAAGCCATTCGGAATCGAAGCGGCAAAATGCGTGCTCGCCGCAACTAGAATGCCTGTCTTAAACGCATGCGGCACCACCAGCTTATGACGCTCATGCGCCATATATGCGATCCGTTTGCCTTCGGTCAGACCGCCGCAGCGGCCAAGGTCAGGCTGCACGATGTCGTGTCCGCCCTCTTCGATGAGACGACGAAACGCGGTAACGCCGCTCTCCTGCTCGCCGCCTGCCACGCGGAGCGAAGTCCGTCTCGACAGCTCCTTGTAATCAGCCAAGTTCTCCGGGTGAAGCGGCTCTTCCAGCCAAAATACGCCGTACTTCTCATACACTTCCGCCATGCGAAGCGCGCCTTTCAAGTCCCATACGAGACCACCGTCGATCATAATGTCGATATCCGGGCCAACCGTCTCGCGAATTGCGCGAATCTGCTGCTCGTCGAATTTCGCATCGCGGCCGATCGGGCCCCAGCCGAACTTCATGGCTTTGTAGCCTTCTTCGGCGAACTGGCCTGCAAGACTAACGGCCTCTTCAATTGTGTCCGGCATGAGCGAGCTGGCGTAAGCCTTCAGCTTGGAACGATACGTCCCGCCGAGCATCTCGGATACCGGGCGACCAGCTTTCTTGCCGGCGATATCCCACAGCGCCATGTCGATGCCGCTCATCGCGTGCATTGCTGGACCTCCGCGACCGAAGTAGATGGTACCGCGGTACATTTTGTCCCAGAGACGGTCAATCTCAAGCGGGTTCTCGCCAATTAGTAGCGAACGCAGACCTGTCGCTATGGAATGGGATGGAGGAGCGTCGATACATGCTTTTGCCACGAGTGGAACAGAGTCGACCTCGCCGTAGCCTGTAATGCCTTCATCGGTATGAATGCGGATCAGAAGCGTATCTTGCGTGCCGTCGCAGCGTGCAGCATCAAGGTCGGGAATACGCAGGTAAATGGATTCAACTTCGGTGATCTTCATTAAGATCCTCCATTCGCAATTAGATGTAAGCCGGTATGTGAATATGAATATGATGCAGTAAAACGCTTTCACTAGTTGGGTTTATTGTAAGTCCGAATTTCGCATATTGTCAACAATATTTATCTTCGGTTCAAGTTGCTGATTGTCGACAAAGTACAATGTGGTGCATTTTGCAGCGATTCGGGGTATACTGGGTTTATTATGGAAAGCGTTTACCAATCGTGTAACGCTACCGTCTCTAAGTTAGTTGCCGAAGGAGCTACTACTAATGTCCGAGTTTACATTTAAGCAGCAAGCCAACACGTCGCTTCGCGAGAAAGTGACGAATGATCTGCGGGAAGCGATATTGAACGGTCATCTTCTCCCTGGCGCTCGCATTAAGGAGATGGACATCGCCGAGCAAATGGGCGTCAGCCGCGGACCGATTCGTGAAGCAATCCGCCAGCTGGAGCGCGAGGGACTGCTGCTGTCGTATCCTTACAAGGAAACCGTCGTAGCTGATCTCGACGCCGATGAAGTTCAAAACATTCTCATGCCGATCCGCTTCCATATTGAGTGGTTCGTTGTGAAGCGGTATCTGGACAAGCTCGATGACAGCTTCTTCGAGAAGCAGCAAGCGATTATCGAAGAGATGCGCGTATCCGTCGAGAACGGCGAGAAGAGCCGGCTGGTCGACCTCGACATCCTGTTCCACCAGTCGATTCTGGAGCTGGCGACCGAGCGGACCGTCATGCTGACATGGCAAAGCATCGTCAACCAGATTCGCCTCCACTTCACGAAGAACATCTCCTTCTATAACCTCGACAACATGGAGCGAGATCACCAAGAGCTGATGGATGCGTTCCGTACCAAGGATCTAGACCTGATCCAGCAGGCGATTCTCAAGCATCTGGACAGCGATGATAATCTGCTGTGCTTTACGAAGTAGACGTGTGCCGCTGATGCGGGGATGCGGGAGCTGAGAGAGGGGATTGGCTCTCTCGGGTGCTTTATGGCGGGGCTTCCCGCCGGTTTGCCTGCTGAGAGAGCGTATTCGCTCTCTCAGCTCTTTTTTTTGACCGTTTCAGGGCGTGAGAGAGCGTATTGGCTCTCTCGGGTGATTTCCGGTGGGATTTCCCGCCGGTTTACCTCCCTAACTTGCTACGATTGTAGAAGAGTTCAATGTACCGATACTATCAACGTTCTGCCACAACCATTTATCACCCTCCCTTACCTCAGCTCAGCTCAGCTCACCTCAACTCAACTCACCATACCCGGGTTCCCTATCCAATAGCGGCTTTTGCCTCTCTCAGGTAACTTTTTTAGCCATACGCAGGCCGAGAGAGGCTTTTGCCTCTCTCAATCCCACAATCATGCTATTTTCTTCGATTTTCTGCTCCGAGAGAGGCTTTTCCCGCTCTCGGACCACCAAACTCATCATCTCGTGCGTTAAGAGAGGATTTTACCTCTCTCAGCAAAATTGTATTTGCCGATTGGAGTTGCTCGAAACCCTGAGAGTCGAAAAATGCAACTCTCAGCTCGCCAATCCACGCCGGAAATGCTTGCTGGAAACCCTGAGAGTCAAAAAACAAGACTCTCAGCACAAAATCAGCCGTAATTCTGCTCCGAGAGTCGAAAGATGCGACTCTCAGCTCGCCAATCCACACCGAAATGCTTGCTAGAAACTCTGAGAGTCAAAAAACAAGACTCTCAGCCCAAAATCAGCCGCTGTTCTGCTCCGAGAGTCGAAAAATGCGACTCTCAGCGTCAGATGGCTGCTATCGATCACCGGAACGGGCATTCCCTCCTGTTTTCATGCCTGTTTTATGCCTGTTTTCATGCATATCTTCCCGCTCGTTTTCCCACATAACTTCCCATATGTCTTCCCACATGTTTTCCCGCCCGTTTCCAGCCTCCTCTTGCTCCCCACCCCCGACTAAACAAGCAAGCCTCCCGGCCATACTGGTCCTATCACACACGAGGAGGCATGCAGGTTGAGACGTTTTCTCATACTTTTTGCGGGCATTGTAATCGTTGCGTTAGGTGCTGAAGTATACCTTGCTAACAACTGGATACTGCGGACCTATCCCATCAATGGCGCGGTTAATGTGCCGATGGATGCTCGGATTACGGCCAACTGGAAAGGTACCCGCAGCAACGATCTAGGGATAGCGCTGCGTTACTCCGATGCTCCGAAAGACTACATCTACGGCACTGTTGCAGGTACGCGGTTCGGACTATCTTTCCGCCCAGCGCATGACTTGGACCCCGGTCGGAACATCGTTGTCACCGTGGAGGCTGGCAGAAGGCATTACCAATTCGCTTTTACAACAAGCCAATAATCCTAACTTTGAAGCTAGCAGAACATCCAGCGGCTATTCCCTTGTTTTCACAAATTTATAATATTTCTGTGAGCAAAGTTAACAGCATTCTAACTTTTACCAACTGTTTTTCTCTAATTTTCTAAATAGTTTTCGACGATAGTTATTGATGGCGCTGAAGCTATCAGACAGGTTAGCCCGCCCAATCAATTAATGAAAGAAGTTGAAATGTATTGAAACGCAAGCTCTTTTCTCTTACTCTGCGGAATAAGCTCATTCTAGCTTTTACCGTCATTTTGCTCGTACCAAGCCTTACGATCGGGTGGTTCTCCTACCAGACCGCCAAATCCCAGATCGAGAGTCGGATGAACATGACGGTCACCGAAAATGTGCGCGTCCTCGACGAAATGCTAACCGGCTACATCCAGCCGATCGCCACAGACGTTGATTATTTAGCTGAAACTTTCCAATTGGACACCGGCCAGCCGACAGCTACCTCTAACCTGCAGACGTTGATCGCTGCATTCCAAAAGGTACATACCGGGGTCGATACCGCTTACCTCGGAACGAGCAAAGGCGAAATGCTGCTCAGCCCGCACCAGGACCTCCCGGAGGATTTTGACCCGCGCACTCGTCCTTGGTATGAAAGTGCGATACAGGCTAGCGGCAAAACCATCATTACGGAGCCATACATTAATGCTACGGATGGCAAAGTCGTCGTAACGATTGCCAAAGCAACCCCAAATGGAGCAGGCGTAGTCGGCGTGGACCTGAATCTTAATGCGCTGAGCAAGCAAATTGAAAGTGTGAAGATTGGCAAGGAAGGCTATGTCTCCATCGCCGATCACTCCAAGACATTCCTGATCCACCCTCATGAGCAGCCTGGGGCAAAAGTACCTGATGAAATTGCGACGCCGATGTATGCGGCAGAGACGGCCTTTTTCACCTTTGATGAGAAGGGCAGCACGATGCGCGAATCCGTGACGACGAATAAGCTGACAGGCTGGAAGCTTGCAGGCACGTTCAGCGTGAATGAGATCGACAAGGATGCGGCGCAGATTCTGAACCAGACGCTGCTTGTTGTGGTGATCTGCCTCGTAGCAGGCGCAGCGCTGATCTATATCATTATTCGTGCGATTGTACGTCCAATTCGCGCGCTCATTCATGTGTCGGAGCAAGTCAGCCGAGGCGATCTGACCGTATCGCTTGATGTATCTGGTGCCAAGAAGGATGAAATTACGAAGCTCAGCACAAGCTTCAATGCGATGATTATATCGCTGAAGTCATTGCTGACCGAAGTGAACGAGACGTCTCACCAGCTCGCCGCCTCATCGGAGCAGCTCTCCGCCAGCTCGGACCAAACTTCAATGGCCACGCAGTTTATCGCTGAAAATATCCAGCAGATGGCGACTGGCTCCGAGAAGCAAGTGAAAAGTGTGGAAATCGGCTCTTCGTCTGTTAGCGAGATGTCCAGAGGCGTCGAAGAAATCGCAGCGAATGCGCAATCGGTCACGGATGTTGCGGCGCAAACCTCCCACATCTCCGCAGAAGGCAACTCCGCAATTGAGACGGCTATTACGCAGATGCAGTCGATTGAGCGGACTTTTGAAGAATTGTCCCATGTCATCACGGAGCTGACGCAGCAATCGGCTGAGATCGGTCAAATGGTAAATATGATTCAAGATATTTCGACGCAGACAAACCTGCTATCCTTGAATGCATCCATAGAAGCAGCCAGAGCAGGCGAGCATGGCAGAGGTTTTGCCGTTGTTGCACAAGAGGTGAAGAAGCTCGCGGAGCAAACCGCCGCGTCATCGAAGAGCGTCATTGAGCTGGTCCAGTCCATGCAGGGCGGAACCGAGCGAGCAGTTGATTCAATGAATGCAACGAGTATCGAGGTTACAGCCGGAATCGCGGTTATCAGCCGCGCAGGCGCGTTGTTCAAGCAAATTCAGGGCTCTGTTCTTGAGGTTGAAGCTCAAATCAAAGAAGTATCACAAGTGTCGCAGCGAATTTCAAGCGATGGTCACGAGACCGTTAACGCGATCAATACGATCTCCGGTGTCGCCCAAGAATCTGCACTCGCCACGCAAAATGTATCCGCCGCCGCACAGCAGCAGCTCGCATCCATGGAGGAAATCGCCGCGTCAGCAGCTTTCCTCACGCAGATGGCAGAGGATCTGCAGAAGCGTGTGGAACGGTTTAAGCTATAGGTTAGTTGGTTTATGCTGGGCATTGAGGCTTCGCACCTTCGGGTGCGGGGCCTTTTTGTTGTTGGATAGGTTGGGAATCTGAGCCGAGTGTGAGCCAAAAGGGGCACCAGAGGTGAAACAGTGGTTGTAGCTGGTTTACTGGACCTCTAAAGCTAAATTTGCCCCGAGTGTATCCCCCAGGGATACTCTTTACCTCCAAACATTTCTTCTCCATGTGTGTCCCTCAGGGACACACTTAGCTTCGAAACTACCATTCTTTCTCCATGTGTATCCCTGAGGGATACTCTTCTCCTCGAAACTACCATTCTTTCTCCATGTGTATCCTTGAGGGATACACTCTAATAAAAGCTCACCGGGATTAATATCCCTATCCCAGGCACAACCAAAAAAGGCACTCCCCACCAACGAGAGCGCCTTTCCTATTAAATCAGCGCCTTCAGCGGAAGCTCCGGCAGGTCCTTCGTCCGCTCGGCGTAGTCGCCGCAGAGGGCGTCGACTTGCTCGAGATGAACCCTCCGCGCAGGCCCGGAGCTGCGCAGCATGGCAGAGCCATAATAGTGCTCGCGCCTAAAATGCGCATGCAGCAAAATGTACGCGCGCAGCTCATCCAGCGCATCATCTGCAAACCGCTCGCACAGATTCAGCGTGAACATGCGCCGATGCGTATTGCCGCCGAACGAAGCGTGGAACAAATTGTGGTCGAAGACGAGCACATCGCCCGGCACTACATCCAGCGATACAGCCGGCACATCCGGTCCCGCAACATCAAGCGCCGTCTGCGATTGGCTTACGCGTTTCACATCGACGCCGAACTGGTCGTCTAGCCGGTGGCTTCCCGGAATAACGCGAAGCGCGCCATTCGAACCGTCGAGCGTATCGAGATAGAGCGCGATCTTCACATGCCTGCGCGCACGGTTCTCGCCATCGCGGTGCCAGCCAGTGTCGCCTGTGTAGTAGTTACCGTCACTGCCCATGTAGTTGAAGTCATCACCGAGCAGCGACTTTGCAATGCCCGCAATCCGGGCGTCATCAATTAGGCTGCACAGCTTCTCGCGCTGATCGGCGAAGGGCACGATCATCGTTCTTTTTGACCCGTCGTGCTTCTCTTCCAGCATCGGGAATACCGCTTCAAACTCTTCTGTAATCCACGTGATGTCCGCCTTCAGCAGGCCTGATAGTTTAATAAATCCAAAGGTGTCAAAGAACGCAAGCTGCTCTTTCGTAAGCTCCATCCATCTCACTCCTTCTCATCACATAACTACATTCAAGCTATGAACCAAGCAGTGCTTTTAAACCGTCAGCAGGTGCCGCCACCGGAAAATATTCCAGCCCCATATAGCCTTCGTACCCCGCCGCATCAATTGCCTCGAAGATTCGGCCGTAGTGCAGCTCGCCCGAGCTCAGCTCATGTCGCCCCGGATTGCCCGCCGCATGGAAATGTCCAATTAGCTCAAGGTTTGGGATAATATTCGCCAACACGTTGCCCTCCATAATCTGCTGATGATAGATATCGAACACCAGCTTCACATTCGGACTGCCGACTTCACGAATAATATGGAACGCCTCTTCCGAGGAATACAAATAATAGCCTTTATGATCAACTAGCGTATTCAGCGGCTCAAGCACAAGCGTAACGCCTGCTTCCTCAAGAAGAGGCGCTGCAATCTTCAGCCCTTCAATAATTGACCGCTGCTGCTCCTCACGCGGCACGCCAATCAACTCCGCACCTGCTTGAGCAATCAGCACTTTGCAGCCAAGCTGCTCTGCAGCCGCGATGGATTCACGGAGTCCCTCCACAAAACCATCCCGCTTAGACGCATCCACCAAGCTTTCCATCTTCGTGCATACGGATGCGATACCAAGACCAAGCTCGCGAGAGACACGCGCGACCTTCTCCACATCTTTGTCCCACCAGCTCCAGAACTCAATCGTGTCATAGCCAATCTCGCGAATTTCCTCCATGCTCGCATAAAAGTCCTTGCCTCTATAAACGGCGTCGATGCACACCGATAACTTCATCTGTTACCCTACTCTCCATGTGGAATTGCTACTTATTAACTTGACAGCGCTACCATTTGTGTCAGTCACGGTATACAAAAACTGAGCGCCGGCAAGCCTGCCGTAAACGCCCAGTTTCAATTTAATTAATATTGCGATTACTCGCCTGCAACCTGATACGTTTCCTTCAGCGTCTGCAGCCCTTTCACCGCTGTTTCCAGCGCGGTCTGCGAGCCGAAGTCCGCAATGAACAGCTCCACAGAGAGGTAGCCGCGGTAGCCTGCCGCGTAGAGCGTCTCGGCAATTTCCTTCGAAGGCGCGATGCCTTCGCCTGGGAATACCCGCTCGGCATCCGTAATGGTCTCGCGGCTCGGAGAAGCCGGGTAGTCATTGGCATGCATAATGCCAATTTGGCTGCCCTGCAATCCCTTCAAATCTTCAACTGTGCTGCCGCCCGTGTACATGTGGAACGGATCGAGCAGCATCTGTGCATCCGCGAGGCCCGATGTGCGCATCACTTCGAGCGCTTCGTCGACGCGGTGAAGCTGGCTCGCGCGGCCCCAGAACTCGACATACAAGTCGATGCCGATTTCGCGGCCAAGCGCCGACAATCTTGCGAAGTGGCGACCCATATCGCTAAGCGACACGTTTGCTACATCGCCGAACGGCGGCGCAGCAGCAGCGCGGCAACCAAGATCAGCCAACATGCGAAGCTCGCGCTCCGCTTGTACGAAAGCTTCCTCGCGGATTGCTTCGTCCTGATCCGCCCATTTGAAGAAGGCGATCGCGTTCACGAACGCGACGTTATGCTTAGCCAGCGCTTCGCGAATTTCGGCAGCAGTGCCGCCGCCAGCAAGATAACTTTCGATACCGGAAACCCATAGTTCGATTCCCTCATAGCCTGCTTCTCCGGCAATTGCGATTTGTTCCACTACATTCAGTTGATAAGGAAATAACGTTGATGCGTTTAATGACGTTTTAAACGGAAACATCGTTGCACTCTCTCCTCTTCACCGCGATTTTGGTTACAGATTAATCGGCAGCTTCCTGCCTTCTTCACTGCTCTGCAGTGCTAATTCAATAATTCGAATGGCGTTTCTTGCTTGCTCCGGCTTCACCTCAAGCTCAGCTTGTCCAATGATGTTCTCGTATACATTGTTGTAATAATCGGCATAAGACCCGGCAATCGTCTCGACAACGCCCTCAATATGGAGATCGCCGATCGACGTGTTCAGCTTGCCCCACAGCTCGCGGGGCTCTTTGCCCCAGTTCGGCGTATTCGGTTGTCCGCCGTTAATAAGCGCCCGCTCTTGAGGGTCAACGCCGTACTTGATGAACGTGCCCTTCGTGCCGTGCAGCACATAGCGAGGCGTCGCTTCGCGCACGAAACGGGAGGAACGCAGATTGATCTTCAGGCGATCGCCGTAGAACAGCGTCACATCGAAGTAATCATGCGCTTCTGCTCCTTCGCGCTGCTTGCGAACATCGCCGCTCACCGCATCCGGAACGCCGAATAACGTAAGCGCTTGATCAAGCAAGTGAACGCCAAGGTCATAGAAGATGCCGTTGCCAAGCTCCGAGCCTTCGCGCCAGTTGGTGGATCTCAGTACCGGATCGAAGCCGTCCCAACGGAATGTAGCTTCTCTCACGTCGCCGAGCACGCCTTGGCTCAGCAGCTCTTTCAAGGTCAAGAAGTCCCCGTCGAAGCGGCGGTTGTGGAAGATGCTGAGCACTTTGCCCTTCTCCTTGGCAAGTGCAATAAGCTCATCCGCTTCGGCAGCTGTAGGCGTGAACGGTTTCTCCACGACAACATGCTTGCCTGCAAGCAGAGCTTCCCTCACAAAATTGTAGTGATCGCTGCTTGGCGTTGTCACAATAACTAGATCTATCGAAGGATCTTCATACAAATCGCGTACATCCTTGACGACATTAACCCACGGATAACGCTCCTTGGATTGCTCGCTCCGGCGTTCGACGACTGATGCTAATTTAAGACCTGGAACTGCAGCAACGACCGGAGCATGGAATGTTCTTCCGGCAAAGCCGTAGCCAATCAGGCCTACACGGACTTGATTCATTGTACAAAACCCCCATTTTGTCACTTTTGGTGAAGCCTCTCGAATGCTTCTAGCAACAGTATACAACAAGTTTGGGCTTCTAAGGCGTTAAAATATGTTTCTTTATGTTAGAGTTTGTTGCTTATTGATCAAGCTGGTTATAAATAAGCCCTAGTGGCAGCGGAGCAGGTCGCTCGCAGCGTGCCGTAATGGCAACATGCTTGTCCGTCTTCGACGATTCCAGTATGCCGATTGTTATATCGAGCACATGGCGCGACAGCTCTCCGCTTGCGCGGTGCGGCCTGCCGGAGCGGATCGCATAGGCCATATCTGCAACGCCGATGCCTCGGGAATTCTGTGAGAAGCTATGCGAATACGGGAATTCCTGAACTTTGCCGCTACGCTGCTGCAATGTAATTGCACCGTCGAAGCTATTCGGATCGTTCACTTGCAGGATGCCTTCAGTACCGTAAATCTCCAGTCTCGGCGTGTAACCGAAGCTTTCTTTGGCCACTTGCAGGCTTGCCACTGCCCCATTCTCGAAATCAAGCGTAGCTGTCACATGAAAAGGCGCGCCAACCGGAACCGTCTCGCCGTATGCAGGCGATTGCGGGTTACTCACTGTAAACTCGCTGTGCACCGAGCCAGCCGAACCGCTGACGCGGCGAACAGGACCGAGCAAATGAACGAATGCCGTCAAATAGTACGGGGACATATCAAAAAGCGGGTCCCAGCCCTTCTGCAAATATTGGCGGAAATTCGGATGCATGCCGTCCCACGCGCTGCCCATCAGAATGAGGCCGCTTGCCATATAAGGCTTGCCGATCCAGCCATCATCGATGATCTTGCGCGCCGTCTGCAGCCCGCCACCCAGGAAGGTGTCTGGTGCGATGCCGACACGAAGACCTTTTTCACGAGCCAGGTGAAGTACCTGGTCTGCATCTTCTCTTGTGAAAGCGAAGGGCTTCTCCGCATACACATGCTTGCCGGCATGAAGAATCTGCAGATTCACTTCCGTATGGACTTGCGGGGATGTTAAGTTAATGACGATTTCGATCTCAGGGTCAGCCAGCAGCTCTTCTACGGAGCATGCTTTGGGAATCCCATATTGCTCCGCGCGTTTGCGCGCCATCTCGAGGTTTAGGTCGGCCACTGCCGATACCTCCAGAATCGCGAACATCTTCGTACAATTCTCCAAGTAAATGTCGCTGATCATTCCGCAACCGATGATGCCGATCTTCGTTTTTTGCATAACACTCACCTTTCCAAGCATGCTTGCTGCATATTATGAAACGCTTCCATTATTCATTTCATCTCTGAGGGGTGAATCTCCTTCTTTTTGGAGAAGCTGGTTCGGTTGTCAATTTCAAATCGAGCCTTATTATGGTAAAGTTTTCAATAAGAGCAGTCATAAGTTTAGGAGGTGCACCGGGATGAATGAACGCAGCTTTGAGCTCGTATGCGGGGATGGTTCGCGGCGGTTTGCAGCGGAGTGGCGGGAAGCCAGTGATGAGCCGATAAAAGGCGTCATTGCCATCGTGCACGGCATGGGTGAGCATCTCGGAAGATATACGCATGTTGCAAAAATGTTCACGGAGAGCGGTTACGCCGCTTTTGGGTTCGACCAATGCGGGCACGGCCGCACCGAAGGCAAGCGCGGGCATACGACTTCGTATGATGCGCTGCTGGACGGCGTCGGCGCGATGCTTGCGGAAGCACGGCGGCGCTATCCAGGCCAGCCGATCTATATATTCGGGCACAGCATGGGCGGCAATGTTGCGCTGAATTATATTTTGCGGCGGAAGCCGGATATTGCCGGGGCCATCATTACCGGGCCGTGGCTGAAGCTCGCCTTCAATCCGCCGCCGCTGCAGGTCATCGCTGCGCGAATCGTCCAGCGGTTGTTCCCCGCGTATACGACGTCCCGCCCGATGAAGGGTGATCACTTAACGAGCGATCCGGTTATGCTCCAGCGGTATCAGGAAGATCCGCTCGGTCACGGCTCGATTACCGCGAGGTTCTTCTTCAGCGTGCAAACAGCCGGACTGTGGGCCTTGAAGCACGCGTCCGAATGGAAGGTGCCGCTTCTGCTCATGCACGGCGGCAACGACAAAGTAACCTCCATCCATGCCAGCAGACAGTTCGCCGAATCTGTCGGAGCATCGCTCTGCACATTCATGGAATGGCCCGATTACAAGCACGAGCTGCACAATGAAGTGAATCGCGAGGATGTTTTCGGCGTCATGCTGGATTGGCTTGCGAAGCATTAGAACGAAGTTAAACAGCCTGAAGTGAATGCTGTGGAGGAGGTTCGATTATGCTGGATGACAAAGAGAAAATGCTCTATGCAAAGTCTGCATTATAAACAACGACGGTTGTTTGTATAGAGCGATATAAGTAAACCGTCTAACTCCTGAACGGGTGAAATCCGTTTATAATGAGACTTTGCTTCCTTAAAATGATTAAACTTTAAGGGGTAGAGTGATCATGAAATACGTTAGCGCTGATAATTTACCAGATGAATTATTAAGGGAAGTTCAGAAATACATGAATGGTGTCATGGTCTACATTCCCAAACCGGAAGGGCTTCGCAAAGGTTGGGGCGTGAACTCTGGCAGCCGTGCCTATATACAGCAGAGGAACGTTGAGATTCGTCAAAAGTTCGCAGAGGGTGCTTCCGTTGACCAGCTCTCCGAGCATTTCTTCCTTTCCTGCGATAGTATTAAGAAAATTGTTTATACGAAAGTGAAATCGAAATAGAATACTTCGCTATATGAGCCACATTGGGTTTATTTTCTGATGTGGCTTTGTTATGTAAAGAATGGTTCAAAACTGTTTGTGACATACAATTGCTCCTATTAAATCGTTATCATTAACCACATCAACATAACGAAATGAGAAGGAGACTTTCCTTATGACACAGCCTACATTAAGCTATACCATTTGGTTCTCGCAACGGACCGGGAGCACATTGCTAGGTGAAGCACTCGCCTCGACAGGCGTCGCAGGCAACCCGGCCGAATGGCTTCATTTTCAATACAATGACCCTTTAACGATTACGCGCGAGGATCTTGAACAGAAGTGGCAGCATGGCACTACGCCGAACGGTGTCTTCGGGATCAAGGGTGGCTTTGAACAGCACTGGATTGACGCGTTCCGACCATTGTTCGGGCTCCCAGAGCATGCTTCTCGGGCTGAAGTGTGGAGTACCGCCTTCCCGAACTGCTCTAAGCATATTTATATGACGCGCCGCAACAAAGTCAGACTCGCCGTCTCTTGGTGGCGCGCGATCGTCTCGGGAGAGTGGCATCGCAAGTTTGGCGAGAAGCCGCAGGAGCATGATATTGCGGATAAGTATAATTTTGACGCGATTCGTCATTTGCTGATTGAAAGCACAATGTGCGAAGCCGCGATGGAGGACTTCTTCTCAGAGTCGAACATCTTACCGATGACGATTGTATACGAGGACTTTATTCAGGACTATGAAGGAACGGTCATGCGAGTGTTGGAGTTTCTCGGCATCCAGGGGGAACAGGTGAACATCGCCCCGCCTGCCCTCGACAAACTAGCCGATGACGTTGCCGAGCAATGGGTGCAACGATTTCGTGAAGAGAGCCAACGAGATTGGGAGAATAGACGATGGTAGCTAAGTACTAGAGGCGATTAGTCGGTACTGGGGCTAGGTGATCCTCCATACTGAGAGTCGGAAGAAATTAGATCGCGAATAACGACGGATGTAGCTGGGCTACTGGACCCTTTGGCTAGTTTGAGTAACTTTCGGCGCATGTAGAAAGCAAAAAAGGCTGTCGAGTTCAACCTAACCCACTCGACAGCCTTTTAATTTACTCAATCGCCCGCTTAATGCTCAGCTCCAGCGGCGAATACGCCGTGCCGTCCTCACGGCTGAACCGCATCCGCTCCTTGAGCGGTGTCGTGCGGTTGCACATAAAGCGAGTCACGCCGCTATGATTCTGCGATGGCGTGTGATAGAGAAACGGATGGCACAGAATGACGTCGCCAGGCGAGCTCGTCGTCTCAATAACGCGCAGGCGTGTGCCGTGCTCATCCACAAACGCGTTCTGCATGAATTTCTCTACCCGATTCGTACCCGGCAGGAACGAATCGTCCGCCTGGCCGGTCAGTGCGGCAAGCCACGGATGCTGCAAATTGCACTCATCAATGCCCTCCTGCGGGCCGACGCCATCCGGCTTGCCTGCCAAATAGCGGGCGACTACCTGATGCGAGCCCTCCGCAATAAGCGTTCCTCCGCCTTGTGGTCCAATCTCGGAGAAGATGCACAAGCAGAGCAATCCTTGCTCCGGCGCATCTACAAAATGACGGAAGTGCGCCCCATCCCAGTGCCATCCCTCAGATGACACACTCCATTCCGAATCCCCGCCGAGATGGAAGTTTACCGGCCACCATCCCCATGTCGGGTAATTCCGGTCCGGGTCGCCGTTCCACATGACTTTCTCCGTCCAGCGGTCCTCACCAATCAAATCTTCAATCGCTTCGCCAAGCCTCTCCGAGTTGCAGCGATCGAATGCCTCGCTCCGAAACGATTCCTTCATGAACAAGATCGGACGCGTCCACGTCGCACGATTCTCCCGATCAATGTCATACCGCCGCACCTGCTCCCATAGAAAGTCTTGGCATTCAAGCGCCAGCGACTCCGCGAACGCTTTCTCTACCTTCACCCAGCCAAGCTCCATGAACTGTTCAATCTGCGCATCCGTCAATACTTTCCCCATCTTTTCCCCTTCCCTTCTCCATCCAAGTTAGCAAAAGCAAAGGCTAGCGCATCTGCACACGCTAGCCCCTCCTGCATCGTGCTTATTTGGACGATTGCCATTTATCCAATTGCGATTGCACTTCTGTGTACACTTTATCCATGCCGATTGCTTTCATTTTATCGAGGAACTTCGGAAGCACTTCATTTGGATCTACAGTACCTGTTTCCAGACCTGGCGCAAACTCCTTGTATGCATTTTGGAATGCAGCGACTTCATTCTTCACTGGACTCAGGTCGAAGTTAAAGCCTAGCAGTTTCGATTCGACCGCTTCTTGGTTGAACTTCTCGAAGTTTGTCCACTTGTTCGGGTCTTCATTGTTGAACAGATAGTCATTGAACATGTTGCCGAACATCCAAGCTGTACCTGGGTTGTAGCCGGAAGCGGATGGGTCCATACCGTCTGGGAATGCAATCACATTATCCGACTTCTTCACATAGTGCTGGCCTTCGATACCGAACGACAGCAGGTTCACCAAATATTTGTCCGTATACAGCAGGTTCAAGAACATCATTGCACGCTCTGGGTTTTTGGACGAAGCAGAGATCGCCATCATCGAACCAAGTGCATCTCCCGTGCGGATAATTGGCTGCGTCAAGTTCACTTGAACCATCGGAACGCCATGGGAGTTTGTTTTCTCTGCGTCTTTACCAGGCTTCAATGAATCCACGAAAGCGAACCATTGACCTGCTTTAATGGCACCGTCAAAATCCTGCAGAGTCGCTGCGTCCTTGTTGATATAGCCTGCTTGGTACCACTTGCGAGTCAGATCAAGCTGTTCTTTGAAACGCGGATCTGCGAACGCATTGAACACCTTGAAGCCATCCACGTTACGATCAACGGCTGCGCCGCCGTCACTTGGGCCAAGAACGAACTCCATTTGACCTTTGAACGCTACATTATTGCTGATGGGATTAACCGTGCCGTTCATCAAGAACGGCGTCACGCCCGGCTCGTTCTTCTTAATGGTATCGAGGTATGGCTCCAGATCCTCCAGCGTCTTGATTGTGCTGAGGTCGATCTTGTACTTATCAACAAACTTCTTGTTGAGCAGGAGTCCGAGCTGGGAAGCGATTTCCTTGTTCACCGGCAGACCGTAGTTTTTACCACCGATGAGGCCGCCCTTCAGCAGAGATGGATTCAATACCTTTTTTGCATCCGGCGCATATTTGTCGATCAGATCGTTCAGAGGCAAGTAAACGCCTTTTTGTACACGGGTCTGGAAGCTATCCCAGTCTGCTGCCCAGTTAATATCATACTCTTCGTTGGAAGCGAACTTGAGGTTCATTTTGTCGCCCCAGCTGCCCCAGTCGATGATATTCAGTTCCAGCTTCGCATTAATCTTGTCTTTCAGATATTTGCTTGCTTCTTCATTAATGAGTCCAATATCCTTCTGTGGAACGCCAGGCACGAACATCTTGAGCGTCACTTCCGGCAAATCCGCTGTCGCGTTTCCTCCAGCTTGCTTGTTCGCATTGGAGCTGTTACTGCTGGAATCGTCGGCTGTATTACCCGAGGAGTTAGCGGAGTTATCTTTGCTTCCGCAACCCGATAGAATCAACATCATGGACAACAAAAGCGTCAAAGCGGTGACCCAAACCTTTTTCGACCTGTTCATGTTCATCCTCCTAAAAATGATTCTGTTAGTATTGTTAACCGGCAGCTGCCGGGTGAAACCTCGCTTCGCCTTGCGTTATACGACGTTAACCTTTCACCGCGCCAATCGTTAAGCCCTTAACAAAATACTTCTGGAAAATCGGGTACGCCAGAATGATTGGTCCCATGCCGACAATCGCCATCGCCATTCGAACCGTCTCGCCAGGGAGCTTCGCAATCGCGCCGCCCGCATTTCCGTTATTGGCCGAATTGGCAACGAGAAACTGTAGGTTCATCATCGTTTTGTACATCAAGTATTGCAGACTGACCATCTGATCTTGCTGAACAAACACCAACGAATTGAACCAGTCATTCCAGTAACCAATCGTATAGAACAGCGCGATCGTCGCCAGCACCGGCGTGGACAGCGGCAGAATAATGCGGAAGAAGATGCGAATCTCGCCTGCGCCGTCAATGCTTGCCGATTCGATAATCGACGGGTGAATCGACGTCTGGAAGAACGTCCGCATGATGATTACGTAGAAGGCGTTGAACAATAGCCCCGGCACGATGAGCGCCCATATCGTATCGCGCATGTCGATCCAGTTCGAGAACACGATATACCACGGGACGAGGCCTCCGCCGAAGATCATCGTGAAGAACAGGAAGAACGAGAAGAAGCTGCGATAGCCAAAATCTTGCCGAGAGAGCGGGTAAGCGAACAGCGCCGTCATAAGCAGACCAGCAAGCGTGCCGACTACCGTAACCAGGATCGAGATGCCATAGGCATGAGTGATCTGTGATGCATCGTGCAATAGGTACGAATAAGCATCCAGACTGAAGTGTCGCGGAATGATGTTATATCCGTGCAACGTAATTTCCTTCTGATCGGAGAAAGACACGGCCAGCACGACAACAAGCGGGAATAAGCAAAGTATCGTATAGATCCAAAACAGCACATTCAGCACCGCGTTCGACACGCCGGAAATGGCGTTGATTTCCTTCGACTTGGCGGGAGTTTTCGCATGAACGGCGGAAGACTGACTAATTGCGGTATCCATGTGTGAATCCTCCTAGAATAGTGAATTGTCCTTGTTGATTTTGCGTACAACCCAGTTCGAAGCCATGACGAGCACGAATCCGACCGTTGCTTGATAAACGCCTGCCGCCGAGGACATCCCGAGATCACCGAGCCGCAGCAAAGCGCGGTAGACATACGTATCAATCGTCTGTGTAACCGGGTACAGCGCCCCTGCATCAAGCGGAACCTGGAAGAACAAGCCGAAGTCCGAGTTGAAAATCTTGCCGATCGAGAGCAAGGTCATAATCGTGATGACCGGCGCGATTAGCGGGATCGTAATCTTCCTGATTTGTTGCCATTTGGAAGCGCCATCGATGAGAGCGGCTTCATAATATTCGTTGTCGATACCGATAATCGCAGCGAGATAGATGACGCTGAGATATCCGATGTTCTTCCACAAGTTGACGATTGGCAGAATGAACGGCCAATATTTCGTCTCGGCATACCAGGAAACCGGCGGGAATCCGAGCGGCTCCAGCACGCTCTTATTGATGTAACCGAACTCTTGACTGAAGAGGGACAAGCCCAGGTAGCCGACGATGATCATCGACAGGAAGTACGGCAGGAACATAACGCTTTGGAAGAACTTTGCCATGATCCGACTGCGAATCTCGTTCATAGCTATCGCCGCTGCCACGGCCGCAACTGTATTCACAACGATGAAGATGGCGTTGTACCCGACTGTGTTCCGTGTAATGAGCCATGCATCAGGCGTCTTGAACAGAAACTCGAAGTTCTTGAAATGGTTCCAATCGCTCCCCAGAATGCCTTGGTGATAATTGAAGTCCTTGAACGCAATGATGATGCCGAACATCGGCAAGTAGTTGTTTAAGAGCAAATACAGCGTACCCGGCAGCAGAAGCAGCAGCAAAAACTTATTTTTGTTCAACTTCTTGAGCATCGAGGGCTGCCGAAGCGCCACTTGTTTCCGCATATGTGTTCATCCTTTCTCATCTCATCTTGCTGTTGAACTCATTATAAGACAGAGCTTTGAGAGGGAAGGAGAACCTAATATGACCGAAGTAACGTTTTTGTGATTCGCGGGGAGGAATAGAAGCCGGTGAAGATACCGTAGCCTCCGGTCGGTATGGGTCTCCACTCGCTGTTGTCCCCGTATTTCTTAGATTTAATCAAAGCTGAAGCTGACGAAATTCGGGGACAAAGGCGCAAATGAACTGCGTAGCTTAGGCAACGCAGTTCATTTCGCCTAGGCGACCGCTGGCGCTGTTCCGACTCCATACCGACCTCCGGCCACTCTCCTTCACCGGACTTCTAAGTAGGGTAACAAAAAGGCCATCTCCACAGTTGCAATGTGGAAATGGCCATGTACACACCACTACTTACCCAAGCGATTGATACCGTTTGCGGAATTCATGAGGAGTAATGCCGACCAGCTTCTTGAATGTTTTCGTGAAATAGGAGACGTTCTCGTAGCCTAGACTATCGCATATATCACTAATTCTCATATTCGATTTCGTGAGCTCCTGCTTCGCGCGGTTCATCTTCACTGTAATGATATATTCCATCAGAGACATGCCTGTCTCCCGCTTATACAGCCGTGACAGGTACGCCGAGTTGAGGAACACGGCCGAGGCAATCTCTTCTCTGGACACGCTCTGAATATTCGCTTCTACGTACTCTTTCACTTTCTCGACGATCGCCGAGCTCTCCGACTTATTCCGGTCAAAATATTCTGCCGTAGCTAGGATCAGCTTGCGTGCCCAAGCCAGAAACTGCGGCAGCGAGCGAGTCGCGCTGCTCGCATCGTTCAGCTTCGAAGCGCCCATGAAACGGCGGACAGAGCCGCCCTTCTGATGCACGGATTGATACACGAAGCCAAGAAGCGTGTGGTACAGTGCATCCAGCGTCTCTGCATTCACGCCAGAGGCCGCATCGCCTTGGAACAAATCCTCGATCTGGCGCATAACGGTATCCGTCTTGCCAGCCTCGAGCAGATGCGTCCATTCCATGAGATCGAATGTGAACGCAGGCATTTTGCGAGGGACCAGCGCATCCGCATTGCCGTAATCGTCCAAGAACAGCACCTTGCCTGTCGTTACGACATTGCTTTGCTCCAGCTCGATGAGCCTGTGATAGATAAGCTTCACCTCGGACAGAGGAACTGCCGTGCCGATATAACAAGAGATATGGCAGTAGAAATAACGCGCACAGGCATCTATATACTGCTCGCATGTTTTCTTCAGCTTATCCTTCTCTTGCACAGACGAATTCTGAATATGCAGCAGAGCAAACAGTATTCCGCCTCGATCTTCAATGACGTCGATATCCTGCTGCCTCGCGCTGAGCATCTCGCCCGCTGAATTGCGAAGCGCATACTCCAAGATGCGCTCCTCTCGCTCCGTAAACTCTTGCTTCCACTGCTCCACACTAATGAGAATCGGCAGAATCATCGTATCCGCACCGAGCTGCACTTGATACGTATCCCTGATTTCGTGAAGCTGATCCGCATCCAATTGGATTCGCTTGGACAAGTAGTCCTGCCAGAACAGTTCCTTAAGCAGAGGCTTCTGCGCTTGCTGCTGCTTGGAGAATGTCTTATACATCTCCTCTAGCTGCCTGGCTTCCTTCCGGCTCTCGACTTCTTTCAATGCACGGCCAGCAACGCTTTGCAGCTGCTCGTGGCGAATGGGCTTTAGCAAATAATCGAACCCGGAGAGCTGCAGCGCTTGCTGCGCATAGCTGAAGTCAGCATGGCCGGTCAGGAAGATCGTCACCGTAGCCGGAGAATGCTCATTCACCCATTCCAGCAGCTCCATGCCATTGCAGCCGGGCATTTCTATATCGCTGATCATGACGTCAACCGGCTGTTCAAGCAGAATGCTCTTCGCTTCTTCAGAGTCATAGGCACAGAGCACTTCCGAGAAGCCAAGCTGCGCCCAATTGATGCTCGTCTCGATCGCTTCTACGGCATAAACCTCGTCATCAACAAGAAGCAGCCTATACATATGAATCTTCCTCCTTGCCGAGCCCAGATGGAATTCTTAGAATGACTTCCGCACCCTCGTTCGCACCAGCGTCTCCTTCGCTCTCTTCGGTACGGTTACGGAACAGAATGCTCGCCGCACCTGTATACTTAAGGGCGATCCGATTCTGTACGTTCAGAATGCCAAGGCTCTTCGCCCCTGCCATCTCCGCAGTCGAAACCCCGGTCCTGAACCGCTCCAGCGCTTCCTCGGAGAAACCGACGCCATTGTCCGCAATGACGATCTCCATCACTTTCGGATCTTGAGAGAACGGCCGGACCTCAACGGAAACATGAAACACATGCTTGCCAATCTTCATGCCGTGGATGACAGCATTCTCTACGAAAGGCTGAATCATGAGCGGCAGGATGCTTCGCTGCTTGTACACCTCAGGCACTTTCATTTCATAGGTTAATTTGCGCGGAAAACGAAGCTTCTGAATCTCCATGTAATTGCGAATATGCTCCGTCTCTTCTTCAAGCGTAATGAACTCGCGGTTCGCTCGCGTAATAAAACGGAAGAAGTCGGACAAGTGAAGCGCCATCTGCTCGATGAGCTCTGTCCGCTTAAGCTTGGCTAGGCTGTGAACGATGTTTAATGAATTTAAGTAAAAGTGCGGATTAATCTGAGACTGCAGATGCCGGAATTCAGCTTCCTGCGTCTTCAGCATCTCCTCGTACACATTGATTTTCAAGGATTGAATTTGGCCTACCATTCCGTTGAATGTCTCATTCAGAAATTCAAACTCCTGCGTAGGACTCGCGCCAAGCCGAACGGAGAAATCACCTTGCGCCGTCCGCCTCATGCCGCGGATTAGCGCACTCATTGGCTTGTTCAGTACCTGCTTAATCAGGAACGAGAACAGCAGCAGCACAAGAACGATACCAAGCGGAATTAAGTAGAGCGCTCTCTGGAAATACGGGAGTTTCTGCAGCATGGCATTATCCGGTATCGTAACGGCAAGCGTAATCGGCGCTTGAGTGACAGGAAAGCCCACCAGCATATAATCTTTCTTATCAGCGTTATTGCGAATAATCTGATACGTCTCAGATTCATCCGTTTTGCCTGCCAGCAGGTGCAGCATATTATGGAGACTCGCCTTATCCCAGGTCGTCTTCGTCAGCGGATCCGCATCGTTCGAGATGAGCATCGCCTGCCCGTTTGGACCGAGATCAACGGATCGCAGCGCTTTCATTAAACTCTCTACTGGAATGAGCGCTCCGACAAACACATTAGGCTCAGCTTGAATTTCCTCCAATCGAACGAGGTAATACTGACCGTCCTGTACGATGATCTGCCACGTATGTTGCTTGCTGAGCATGCCGCTATGAATGAAATCAGTCAGCGTCTGGTTCATCTTTTGAGAGGCCAAATACTCACCCTGCGAAGCAATCAGCTCGTTATATTTCTCCGTATAGGTAAAGAACGTATCGACAACCACGAAAGAATTGGAATTGATCTCATTCTGGAAGCTGTTGAAGATTCGCTGCTTGGCGAAGAAATAGTCGCTGCTGGACTGCGGATACAGGTTCAGCGCAATCAAGTCGGAATAGGTCGGGTTGCTGGAAACGAGCCGCAGCAAGTAATCACTGACTTTGCCGAGGCTGCCGTCAATCTGATTGACGTGCGTCTCAAGGAAGCCGGCTGTCGATTGCGATACTTCGTCGCGGACAACCTTCATGGCATAAATATTTTGCATAATTAAAGCAACAGCTAAGGGGACGATGATAAAAATGAACCCCGCCAGCAGCCTGACGCGCAGTGATCGCAGAAGCATCATCCGATTCATCTTATCTCTTCCCCTCGTTCATATCTATGAATGTATACATGCTGTTCCCGAGATTACTATAGCAGGAGCTCGAAGCAATAGCTAATTCCAGTTATTGAGGAGCTAGAGCTAGCCTTCAATGACGAGAACAGCCGACAGCTCCGGTTGTTGCCCATCCCCGATAGTCAGCTTGTAGCGCCCTGGATCAGGAACGAAGCGCATCGCTTTGTCCCATTGGCTGAGAGCTTGCAAGCCGAGCTCGAACGTGACGGTTTCGGACTGCCCTGGCTCCAGATGGATTTTGCGAAAAGCCTTCAGCTCGCGCTTACGTGGCGTCACGCTCGATACCCGCTCCGAGCCGTATAGCTGAACAACTTCCTTGCCCGCGTGCTCGCCGCTGTTCGTTACTTTCACGGACACCGAGACTACGCCGCCTTCTTGCAGCTGTCCTGCCGAAATTTGCGCTGCGCTGATCGAGAAATCGCTATAATCGAACTTCGTATAACTAAGACCATAGCCGAATGGATACAGCGGCAGATGCGAAGCATCGACATACACCGAGGCATGGTTCGACGCCTTGAGATTATACGATACCGGCAATTGCGAGGTGGAAGCCGGGATCGACACCGACAGCTTGCCGCTCGGATTCGCCTGCCCGAAGAGCAGCTCCGCGATGGCAATGCCGCCTTCTTCGCCCGGATACCAGGCGGTGAGAAGCGCCGGAACATGTTCCTTGATCCATGGAATCGCATGCGGACGACCTTGGATCAACACCACGACAACCGGAGTTCCTGTTGCATGAATAGCCTGCGCCAGCTCCAGCTGCAAGCCGCCAAGCGCGAGGTCCGCCACATCCACGCCTTCACCGCAGTCCATCTCGTTCGGCAGTCCGGAGTCTACAATCGCCGCGCCATTGTCAGCAAAGCGAAGACCGAAGTCACGTGCGCTGCTGCCGCCCATGACGAGCACGGCAACGTCAGCTCCATGCGCAGCTTGAACAGCGTCTTCGAAGCCTTCTCTAGACGTGCTTCGAATGCCGCATCCGCGAGCGTAAACGACTTCTGCCTCGGAAGCTGACGCCCCGAGCAGCTGCTTAATGCCCTGCAGAACAGTCGTGCCTCTGCCTTCCGGCTGAATCGGCGTATAGTCGCCAAGCTGATTGTACAGACTGTTCGCGTTCGGTCCGATGACGGCAATTCGGCTGATGGCCTGAGCCGAGAGCGGCAATAGATTGTTGTCGTTCTTCAGCAGCACGACCGATTCCTGTGCCAGCTGTTTATTCGTGCTGCGCGAGCTAGGGCGCTGCAGCACTTCGGCTGCCGCAGCCTCGTCGCCGTAAGGGTTCTCGAACAAGCCGAGCTCAAACTTCAGGCGCAGCACCCGCCGTACCGCGCGGTCAATAATCGCTTCCTGGATCAGCCCTTCTTCCATCGCCTCTGCAATGGCGAGATAAGACTCGTTCCATAGATTCACATCAACGCCGGCATTGATCGCCATCGCTGCTGCTGCCTTCGGGCTTCCCGCTTGCGGAATCAGGCTGTCCACCGCGCAGCCGTCGGACATCACGATCCCTTGGAAGCCAAGCTCGTCCCGAAGGATGTCGGTGAGCAAGTGCTCGTTCGCGTGGCATGGAATGCCATCGATTTCATTGTAAGCCGCCATAACTGCGAGAGCGCCGGTATCAACGCCAGCCCGAATGCCGGCCAGATGCATCTCGCGAAGCTCACGCTCACCGATTGTCGCCGCCCATGCGTTATGCCCGCCGACGCAAGCGCCTTGCGCGGCAAGATGTTTCAGGCAAGCGACAACCTTGCCTTCTTGTGCATCGGCCAGCTGCCCATCGCGCTCGCCTTGCAAGCCGCGGACAACCGCAGCCGTCAGCTCGCTGCCGAGGTATGGATCCTCGCCGAAGCACTCTTCCGATCGGCCCCAGCGCGGATCGCGCAGCATATCGAGGGTAGAGACAAGTCCGATGTGTCCGCCGCGAGCACGGATTTCGGCTGCCACAGCAGCGTAAGCCTCCTTGCACAGCTCCGGATTCCACGAAGAGCCGACGCCGATATTCGTTGGCAGCATCGTTCCGCCGAGCGCTTGATGACCGTGAGGGCACTCCTCAGACAGAAGTGCTGGGATGCCGAGCCTCGTATTCTCGACCAAATAGCGCTGAATTTGATTCACTACCTTCATGCCCTCATACGGCGGAATGCCGTTCTCGAAGGTCACTTTGGACCAAGGGTCCGCACGGAATATGCCATAAATCGCGCCGACGCCATCCCCGAACTCCACTTCCTCGCGGAAACGCTCCGTCAGCTCGAAGCTCTCGCCTCCGTCCGATTTCGTATAAGCCTCCCAGCCGAGCATGCGCTGATTCAGCTGTCCAATCTTCTCCTGCTTCGTCATTCGTCCGAGCAAATCATCGATTCGCTCATCAACGGGCAGTGATTTGTTTTTGTACGCTTCCATAAACTTCAACTTCCTCCTTCAAGCTTGTCCTAACCCGCTTCGTGCGTTGCGGTTTACCCTTTACTCTCCAGCGCCGGTAGACCAGTAATCCACGGATGCCTTCATCCAGCGTCATAGCGGCATACACGCCGATAATGCCCCATCCGAGCACAATACCGAGGAGGAAAGAGCCTCCAACGCAAATCGTCCATATAAAAATTAAATTCGTTACCATGATGTACTTGGTATCGCCAATGGCAACAAGCGCAGTGTTAAACGCCATATTAACCATTTTAACTGGCTGATAGAGCAAATTCATTAAAATGAGCAGCTTTACGATCGAAATAATATCGGCATTGCCGGTGAAAATCTTTATTATCGGCCCGATCTGCCATGTTATCAGCAACAGCACGCATGCAACCAACGCCATACCTGTGTAAAAAGCTCGATATGCGCTTCGATATGCCTCTGCTCGCCGCCCGGCACCGTGCAAGTAGGCAACTTGGATTTGCAGCGCCATCGCAATGGACCAGCCCATAATGACAATTAGCTGCTCGAGCGTTCCCATGTAGGTCCGAGCCGCTAACTGCTCTGCGCCAAGCGAAGCTGCGATGGCGAACATGAGCAGCTGCGAGATCGAGTACGACGCTTGCCCGACGCCCATCGGCCAGCCGATTCGCAGCAAATCCCTCAGCAGCGTACCATTCCAGCCTTGAAATTGCTTCCAGCGCAGACGAAGGGAGTACGCGCCGCGCAGAACGTAGAGCTGGACCAGACAAGCGATTGACCTGCTGCATACGGTAGAGATCGCAACGCCGGTTAAGCCCCACTGCGGGAACCCGAACGCGCCAAAAATAAATCCATAATTACCGATGACATGCAGCACATTCATGCCTAATGAGATGTACATCGTACTCTTCGTATTTCCGGTACTCCGAATGAGCGCGCTCATGGTAAAGTTAAGGGCGCTAAAAAGCAGCCCTAATCCGACTATGCCGAGGTACGGTGTTGCCAGCGGGATCAAGCGCTCCGGCACTTGAATAAGCCTTGCGATGCCGGAAGCGCCGAGCCAAGAAGCTAAGCCGATCACTGTGCCTGCTATTGCAGCAAGCTTGACCGACATTGTCACGATCCGCTTTGCCTCGTCTTCCTTGTTCGCTCCGAGCTTCTGAGCGATCAGGACGGCGCTTCCGCTGCTTATCAAGGTGAACAGGATGTTAATAGACGAGAAATATTGATTGCTAATGCCGGTAACCGCAACGGCATCATCCGAAATGTGGCTGACCATCACCGTATCCGCCGTGCCAAGCGCAAACTGCAGCAGCAGCTCGATCAGAATCGGCCAGGCAAGATGAAATAAGGACATGCGAGTGCGAGTGTGATTCACGACTACTTACTCTCCTGAACCGCCCGCAAGTCGAGCGCAATATCTACCTTATAGCTCGGGCTGCTCAGCATCAGCGGGCCTCCGTCATGATGGATCTTTTCAAGCTGAACCGCATTCCCTGATCTCGGGTCTACCCATTTCACCACATAGTTGCCAGCTGGAACCTGCAGCGCCAGTGAAATTTTCCGATCGCCTTCGAAGACAGTATACACCTTCTTATCGCCAAGCAGCTCTCCATGATGGACGTACAGCGCATACTGGCGACCTGCTTCACTAATGTGCCTTATGTTTGCATCCGGTATGTCAGTGCTCAGAATGAACTCTCTATCGACACGCATCTTATGAAACTCGAACCGGTTCATGAATGCAGCGAGATTGCGCAATGAACTAAGAAGCTGCTCATTATCCTCCGTTCTTCCGCCCGGATTATCGACCGTATAGCAGCCGTTCAGCTGATTGAACGCCGCGCCGCCTCCGACGATGAATTCCCAAGCTTCCACACGCGAAGCGCTGATCATATCGCCATTGTACCAGCTTGGATAATAGCCTGTCTCATTCAGCTCAATCGGCTTCTCAAGGTCATATCTCGTATCGAGCGCCTCGATGCCGCCGATCTCCGTCCAGCCGTTATGGTTGATGTACTGCGCGACGACAATGTCTGTTCTCGGATCGCTGGCGAAGTCCAGCTTCGTCTCTAGCTGCTGTGCAATGAGATGCTTATTCGGCAGCTGCCGCTCCGTCTCGATGACCGCATCCAGCAACCTGCTCACCCATGGAATGGCAAGCTCGGCTGGCGTTCCCATCATCGTCGGCTCGTCACATATTTCGAGAATGACGTTCGTGTACGGGTTTACTTCTTGTACGATTTTGCATACGTAGGCTTCTAGTACGGCAGTGAGCTCGGGATACAATAGCGTCTGAATACCTGTATGATCACAATCGCCAATGCCTTGAATGTTGTTATTCGCATTTATTGGGCTACTCGGCCAACCCTGCTCGTACTGACAATTGAAGAAGCAGACTTCCACGACAATGCCTCGGCGGTCCGCTGCCGTGATGAATGCTTTTAACCTCGCAAAATACTCCTCATCCCACTGATATAAGTCGAATTTGAAGCCTCCGTCCGCAGCACCTTCTACGGCGCTTCGTGCCCAAGGTACGATCAGATCGCCATGGTTCGGCGCAAGCGTGTTGTTATCCGTAAACATGCCGCTAACCTCAGTGTAAGCACCCGGATAAATGCGCGTATAGTTCAGCCCGTACGCTTCCAGCGTATCGAGATAAGCTTCGTAGTCAAATGCACGATTGATAACCGCTCCGTAATGCTCGGCGGAAGTCAGGAGCAGAATCGGTTTCCCGTCCCTCGCGTAATAGTGGGGATTGTCTTCGTATACATGGAGTTGACCTGCAGGTTGTTGTTTAAGCTCTTGGTTGCTCATTGATTTGTCCTCCTGATCGTGGTTTAAGTTCGCGATAGTTAATGTGAAAAGGCATCGCAGCATCGTTACCTTCAATTATAGGAGAGTCGCTAAGTGACCTAAATTATCTTTCATGACCGATCTAACGTTTTTGTGCTGTCGCAACTCAACTTGAGCGCAGCACGAATACCCGCGGTTAGCGCCGCGGGTTAGCTGGATTGGGATGGTGGGAGGGGATTCGGCTGCTGAGAGCACGTATATGTTCTCTCGGCTTGTGCTGCTTGCACGACCCGTTCTCGCTAACGGACTCCAGAGTCGCTATTCGGCACATTTCGCGCGTTTTCAAATTCTAACGGACCCCAGCGGCGTTATTATGGTCAAATGGACTTCTTTGAGCTGAAAATCATGCAAATAACGTCGCTGGGTTACGTTACATTCTATAAAGTGCTCTAATGGGTACAATAAGGTGCCTACGTTCCGTTAGCCGGACCCCCATCTGCATCCTCATCTGCATCTGCTTGCGCCTCTGCTTCGGCCCACTACCATTGCTCCCTCTTCGCATTGCCACCACCGCCAACGCTGCACAATGGCGGGAACCCCCTCGACTAACCGCCGCCGTCATCTACCCTTACTGTGCGCAAGGAACCAATCGCGGCTCCCCACCCACTCTATCGAATCACAAAATCAATCATCGACCGCACCTTCACATAGCCCGGCGATGCTGGCGCAAATGCCACGCCATCACTCGGATTCCGCTTTTTAAACTGTACGGTTACCGGAATGCCCGGGATCAGATCGAAGAAGTTATCGGAGAAGATACCCTCCTCTTCGGACTCGAGCCACACCTGCTTCGCCAAACTCTGCGCCGTCAGCTGGAAGGTTGTCCCCTCACTACCATCGAGCACGACGATGTCAATATCGGGACACTCCAGCGCCAGATGCTTCGAATAAACCAAATAATGCTCGGCACGAGCAACGACTTCGCCGCCGCCATCTACAAACTGCCCCACCAAGACCACCCGTTCAGGGGCATACGAACCGAACCGCTCGCTCGCCGAGATCGTCAGCACAAGTGCAGCCCCATTCGCTGGTGCCACTACCGCAGCCGGGCAGCTATCCCGTACGAGCAGCCCCCCATCAAAATCATACAAGTGCCATTCGAGAATCCCCTCAATCGGCACCTGCTTGTCAGACACCAAGTGGAAGGTAAGCGCATCCTCTTGCTGGTCGATCGAGAGCAGCACATCGCTGAAGCTGCGCTTCGCCGCATACTGAATGGCCTTCCACCTGCCAAGGTAATCCATGCTGGACCAAGACGCGACCGGCCAGCAGTCGTTCATCTGCCAGTAGAGCGTACCCATGCAATAGTCCATTTTCCGCCTATGCGCTTCAATTGCCCGCTTCATTCCTTCTGCTTGCAGCACTTGGCTCATGTACAGGAATGACGCGAAGTCCTTCGGCGCCTTCAAATACTTGTCGGCGTATTCCTTAATCAAGAAGTTGCCCCGACCGTTCTTCTGATGATGAAGCATCACTTCCGAGTCAAGCGCCATCTCGCCCTCAGCCTCAGACGCATATGTACGCACCGTCTTGTATTCGGGAAATGACTGAAACCCGTACTCGCTCATGAACCGGCCGATATTGTCGTTATACTTCTCGAACGGCTCCGATGCATGCCATACCGCCCAGAAATGAATATCCCCATGTGCGGAATCGTTCGTTGCATGTTGCGCTTCATCATTCGTCACGCCCTGCATCGGCGAAGACGGCCAGTACGCGATGCCCGGCGCCAGCTCTTCCACAACTTCAGGGAGCACGCGGTGGAAGAGAGCTTCATAGTCGCGCCAGATTGCCTCGCGCTGCTCATGGGAATACAGCTTCTTCCAGCCCCAGCCGCCCTCTTCCGAGTAATGCGCCCATGCGCTGTCAATTTCGTTATTGCCGCACCAGAGCACGATGCTCGGATGGTTGCGCAGCCTCCGCATATTGTCCTGCGCTTCGGCACGCACACTGTCAAGAAAAGGCTCATCGCCGGGATACATGCTGCAAGCAAACATGAAATCCTGCCACACCAGCAGGCCATGCTCGTCGCACAGCTCATAGAACAGATCCTGCTCATAGAAGCCGCCGCCCCATACGCGAAGCATCGTGAAGTTCGATTCCACCGCGCTTGCGATTTCGTGCCGATACCGCTCCGGAGTTACTTCGTTAAAAAAGCTATCGTTTGGAATATGGTTCGCGCCTTTAGCAAACACCGGAATGCCATTTACTTCAAAATAAAACGAAGAGCCGTACGAATCCGGCTTGCGAACGAGCTTCACGCTGCGAAGTCCAGTACGGACGGACGCGCTCGCCACATTCGCCGCCCCTTGCGTCAGCACCGCTTCGAACGTATAGAGATACGCTTCGCCGAGCCCGCGAGACCACCAGCGTCTCGGCTGCTCGATCTCAAGCGGCCACTCTATCGTCTGCTTGCCTGGCTGCAAGCCAATGATGCCGCCCCATTGTTCGCCATCTGCGGCAAGCTTCAGCTCATACGCGCCGCCTATCTCCGACTCGAGCTCAAGCACAGCGGTCAGCTTCGCCCTTGCTTCAGTCACCTCATCCTGGCGGATGAACAGATTACGGATGCGCACACCGCTCCATCCCTCCAGCGAGACAGGCTTGCAGATGCCGCTTGTGACAAACCGTGGGCCCCAATCCCAGCCATAATGATAGGGAGCTTTGCGCGTGAAGACACTCACCTTCTTGTCGTCAAGCTCTCCCATCGCCGAGTCGTCATTAGGTGCAGGCAGCCCGTAGCCCCGTTCCGCCAGCTTTGCCAGCCCTTCCGTTATGGGCGAGCGAAACCGAATCTCGATTCGGTTTCCTTGCTCTCGCAAGTACGGCTTTACATCCGCGGTCCACGTACGAAACATATTATCTGCAGAGAGCACATGCTCGCCATTCACGGACACATCGGCGTACGTGTCGAGCCCTTCGAGCACAAGCTCCAGATGACTTTGCTCGAACAGCGCCGCCTGCACATCGAATTCAGCAGCATACTCCCAATCCTGTTTATCGATCCACTGCAACTTCTTCTCATTGGTTCCGGCAAAAGGATTCGGGATCAGCTTGTTCTTTAATAAATCCGTATGCACACAGCCCGGTACATAGGCAGGCAGCCAGCGATTGTCATTGCTATTTTTAAACGTCCACTTGGTTATGTTCATTCTCATCCTGCTCATACAAGCCTCCGTCGATGGGTAAGTTAGTCCCCTTCATCTTAAAGGCGCTGAACATGGACAATCTACGGAGTAAAAGAACCAACTTAACGCTTTTATGATCAGTTTGCTGCTTGATATTGAATCAAATCCATATGAAGCTCAGACTCCGCGCCGCTGCTCACTCGGATCGCATCGTAATATCCCTCAACGGTATACCGCTTTACGTCATGCTTCACAGGGTCAATCGCGATAACCTCTGTATTCATATTTGTTGTTGCAGCATCCCCTTCTTGAAAATGCCGGCTGACGTCAGACTGATTGCTGTGTACGACTGCGAACAACACGCCTTTGTACGATGTCAGCGAACCGATATCCGCGTAATTCTGACCGAATACTTGCTCCACTGCTCGCTCGTTCAGATCAATCCGCAGAATGCGATAGCCCTGCACCAGATACAGGCTGCCCGATGCTTCGTCCATGACAAGTGAGCTCTCGCCCTGCGGAGTTCGGTCATATATGCCGTCCGGGTTCCCACGCGGGAATGGCAATGTGCCGAGCCACTTGCCCTGTCGGTCGAACCGCTCCATACGGTGATCCAGCAGCACAACCACCTCGTCTTTATATGGAACGATATGCACATGCGCTCTCGCATTCTCATTCACGCCCAGGTAGAAGGCGCGATGCCTCTGCTGCCGTTCCTTATCCTGGTACAGAAATCCGTTCAAGTAATACCAGGTCAGCCCGCTCTTCGTGTCCCGGTACCATTCCCCCGGCCAGAACTCACGCTCCTCCTGCTCCTTCTTCGAGACAGCTTGATAAGATTGCGCTTTAGAACGACTCTGCTTCAGCGTCATATCCGTCGTTACCGTCTGCACATAAGAAGTCACTTGCAGCTTGCTCCCACTCTGCGTCAGCACATTGGGATACGGGACTTTGAGCTCCGCTACCACTTGAAGCTGATCGTTTAACTTCACTACGCGGGATGCTTCCGTATCTGCGACAATCCAGCCGTCTTGCAGGCGAATGAAATCTCTAGCGCCGTTCCCGTCAGCAGCCTCTCCGATCTCGACCGTGACAGTAACGGGCATTTCTCCTAGCACATTCATCTGTCCGTCTTGATAGGCGTAGAGCTGGCGATCGACTAGCACATACCAATCCGAGCCAAACTTGCGAAACGTCTTTGCAGCGCTGTAATCAACTTCGGGATGAACCTCATCTAAGGCCTGCCACACTTCATCCGGAATCGGTGCATTCGTATTGGCTTCCTCAAGCTTTGGCGCACTAACCTTGTGACTCCCCAGCTCCGCATCCCAAGGCGGCCTTGGTTCTTGTTTCACGGTGAAATCGATGCTGTCCTGCAGCGGGGAAGACCATATCTGCTCCTGCGGCACGGCTGAGGTGTAGATCAAATCACGCCAATCAATCGTCTGCTTCTTCCCAGCTACCTCATACGTTAGCAGCGACTTCTGCGAGGACGCGAGCTGCGCCCCGGCCGTAGAGAATTGACGATAGCTCGGCGGATACTCGGATACAACTCTCCAGTTCTCTACCCCATATTGAAGCACCTCCAGCTTGCCCTCGGACGAACGAGTGAACGTCGTTTCGTTCAGCGCTTGCCAGCCTTCCTCCCACAGCCGCTGGTCGGTCTGCAGCAGCCTTAGATCTTGGTTCAAGAACGCCATCCATTCTTTGCCGGATTGATCTCTAAGCAGCCCCATGATCCGCGGCATATCCTCTTCCATGAACGGCATGAGCTTCGCATCCACTAATTCGTAACCAAGATAGCGGCTCACCATCGAATAAGGCTTCTCATAATAGACCATACTGCCCCTCTGATCCGCAAAGGCATAAACGGTTACTCCCTCCGCAAGCCGAAAGATCCTCGGTTCAGCCAAGGAGTACGTCTCCGCAGCGGAACGCTTCATGTCCTGGACAGACAGCTCCACGCGTCCGCCTTCTACCGTTTTCCACTGCTTCTGGGAGGGCTCGAGCACATACTCGTTCCTCGTAGTTGTGTCCTTCCATTGTGCGAGGAAGAGATTCGGCTCCTTCGCTAATCCCATGGACAGCACATCTTCCGGCCCGAAAAAGCTCTTCTGCTCGCCGAGCACTGCCGCGTCATCTGAAGTACGAATAATGAGCCATGAGCCGCGCTCTGCGCCAGCTTCTGCTTCTCCGCTAATGAGCTGTGTGCCAATCAGCAAATATTCTCCGTTCAACCAAGCTTGCGAGGCGAGTGAAGCCTGCCAAGTATAAAGGGTCCGTGCGGCTTCCGCTCCATTGCCAGAGCTGTAAGTGAGCTGATGATTTTGTGCGAAAATGATCTGTTTCCCGTCCTGCCACAGCACTTGCTTATCTGCCGAATCGGTGTGGAAAAATTGTGCCAAGGGAGCAGCGGTTGAATCAGCAGGGGGTTCAATAGCATCCTTTTCCATTGGAGTGTCTGGCGTGGTCTTGAGAGGTGTCTGATTCGCAGGTGCATATGCAGTGAATGAGCTTCTATCGGTGAGGAATATTCCGGCAATCAACAGTACTGCAAACAAGCAAGCACCTAGCTGAAACGTCCGTTTACGCGACTTCGTCCACATCGCCGCCACTCCTTTAACGAGCTCTACATCTTGTATCAAATTGGACGCTTTTTTTGGGAAAAGGTTTCAGTTTTTTCGGTGCTTGCACAAAAAAAAAGCAGCCAATATCGCGAACGATATTAGCTGCTCATTCTCTATTAAAGCTTCAGCAAACTATAGATGACTTGCGCGGCTTCGGCACGCGTCGTCAAGCCTTTCGGCTCGAACTTGTCAGCGGTACGTCCTTTGATGAGTTCGAGGGAAACCGCCGCATTAACGTCCTTCGCGGCCCACGCCGAGATCGCAGCTTGATCGTTGAATGATACGGATGCGCCAGCTGAAGGAAGCGAGCTATGACCGGATGCATAGGCTCTCATCAGCATGACGACCATTTCTTCCCTTGTGATGCGATCATTTGGCCCGAATTTCGCTTCTGATTTCCCTTTGACAATGCCTGCAGCGACAGCCGCCGCAACATCGCTCGCGAACCAATCTCCAGTACGCACATCTTGGAAAGCAGAGCCGTTAGTAGAACCTGCCGGTAGCTTCAACGCTCTCACTAGCAGCGACGCGAACTCTGCGCGTGTAATCTGGCGGTTCGGCTCGAAGGTGTTCTCTGTTACGCCCGTTACTAATTGCTTGGATGCCAAGCTTTGGATGACATGATACGCCCAGAAGCCTGTTTCCACATCTGTGAAGCTCTTGCGTACTTCCAGTACGGCGTACTTGCTGAAGTGGCTAACTTGCGCAATAAACTCGCCATTCACCAATGTTCCGCCGACATATTCCAGCTTGCCGTCATTCGTAATGTAGTACATGCCAGCAAGCTCACTATTCACCGAGGAGCCAACTTTAATACGAATCGTAATCGGCTCGCTGAAGGTAGACATCTTGGTCGTCGTACCTGATGCGGTCGTCAAGGAAAGACTGAAGTCGTAGACTTCACCAATGACTTTCACTTGCGCGCCGGAAGCGCCCTGTCCGCTTGATACGAGCTGCTGGACCTGAGCAGCAGGCATAGGATTCATTGCGATCGAGATAACAGCATCTTTAAGCTCTTCTGCGCTTACTTTCTTAGATAGCTGCGAAATTAGGTCAGAAGGAACCTCAACTGAGAGCTTATCTGATTTAATCTCAAGGCTGTTGCTGCCCGATGCTGCGCTCACGGCGTCAGCATTCAGGTTGACGAGATTCGTACTCGCTGGAACTTCGAGGACTGCACTACCGTCGGTACCTTTTACGATCGAATCCTTACCTGCATTAACCGCTGATGAACCTGAAGGTCCGGAAGGTTCTGATGGTCCCGATGGATCCGTTGGTGTAATCGTACCGCCTGACGAACTGGAATTCGTCGTAAAAGCAAGTGTCGTAATCTCGCCGGCAGGAACCTCGCCGCTTGCCTTCACCCGTACTTGCACCGTATGCTTGCCGCTCAGGCTAGGCTTGGCGTTTGCATCGTAGGTCGTCCAGCTGCCTTCGTCGATTTTGTATTCCATCGCCGAATTAATGCCGACAATGGTATTACTCGAATCGTTTGCCGTTACGCTCGGAGCCGCCGGCGGTGCTATGCGATTGACCACCACGCTGTACGTCTTGATCGTCGCCGTATCTTGAGCGGTTACCGCAATCGTTACTGTATTGTTGCCTGGATTCAAGGCAATTGCACGCTCTTGACCCGCTGTATACGACTCACCGTTTATCGTAATGGTCGCTTTCGTATCCGCCGCAGCACTTACTACATTAAACGTATCAATGCTGCTTCCGACCGTAACCGAGTAGCTCGTCACATCGGAGGCGAATGCTGGAGAGAGCGTACCTTGACTCACGCTCAAGCTGCCTAGAGTAGCGATATCCACAAGTTTGCCTGCGATCATATCACCCTTAACAAGGTCAAAGTCCGCGATGATCTGCTTCGAATAATCCTCAGCAGCGTTAATAATCGCACTTTCAATTGCACTCCAGTTCGGAGCAACGTCGTTCTTGAACTTGCTGTCGAAGCTTCCGGTCAGACCGCCAATTGGCGAATCTGCGTCCGAATAAGCATGCATGTATGCGTACGCTTTGGCAGAATCAATTGCATACTGAGCTAGGTCCGTTGCATTCGAAAATGTCTTCTTCGTGTAATCGCCCTTGTACGGTGAAATTTCCCGTACAAGATACTGGCGGCTGTTGTCCCCAAGAAGAACGCCGAGGTAAGCATCCGTATCGAGCGTCATCGCCTGATACGCTTTCTTCGGCAAGCTTGCAGCGCGCAGCTGCTCTTTCACATCCAGAACGACATCGTCTGTAGCCGCTGTTGTTGCGCCCTCGACCATCACGTTGTAACGATTAACGCCGATACTGCCCATCCCTTGATTAATGCGGCGAACAATCGACTTGATTGTGAAATAACTGTCCAGCTGCTCTGAAGTCAGAGTATGAAGTGGACTGTTCTGATTCGCAGCGATGTCCTGAACATATCCGCCCCAATGTGCCTGAATATCCGCTTTCTCGGCGTCCGTCGCAGGCAAGTATTTGGACGTATCCGGACTTGTCACCGTATCCTTCACGAACTTGGAAGCTTGGCTGCTTCTCGCAGCGGCGTAGTCTTTATTGTTTACAACGGTATTCAGCACGCTTGCCGTATAAGTCGTCATATTGCTTGCCGTCAGCTTGACGGTCTTCTCATCATCATTATCCGCCACGCTAACAACCGCATCCTTATAGGCTTCAAGGAACTGCTTAGCTGCAGCACGAATCTCCGAGTCTGTGATCTGCGTGATTTTGGAGCTGTCCGCGTCATACTTAACGACATACAGGCTCACGACGAAGCGCAGCAAGTCCGTATAGAACGGATCAACCTTCGCGCTATCGAAGTCGTTCAGCCCAAACACAGGCTTGCCCGTGCTATCGTTAAAAATACCGACGTTCTGAATATGAGCATCGCCTTCGGTGTACGTCTTGAGCGAAGACAAGCTTTGGAGTGAAGCAGGCAGCGGGAATGCCGAAGTGCCTAAGTCTTGGCGATAGACATCATTCGTACCGCGCAGGAATGTAAAAACATCATGAGCTAGCGCTTCAGAGCTGTACTTGTAGGTCTTCGTGACAGGATCATTGAAGAAAGTGTTTGCTTGCTTCAGCGTTTGCTCGACGAGAGCTTTGCGATCGCTTGATGTATTCGGAGCAATGCGGTGGCGCTCCAAGGATAGTCCTGTAACCGCTGCAGAATCGAGGGCACCTTCCTCTTGAACCGCATGAGCTTTAATGAGGATAGAGAAGTTCGCATCTTCCGTAATTGCATTATTGACTGAGTTCACAGCCGTGAACACAATGCGATTGTTCTCTGCATCTGGTGCAGCAGTCAGTGTAATTCCTTCCGGCATACCTTCCACCGTATAGTCTGTTCCACTAGCAAGAGGAGCATCTGTACGAACCGTTACATTGCTCGACAATTGAATCGCAATCGTATTTTGGCCCAGAGCCGTGTCGCTGGACATGACGAGCTTATCCGATCCAGCAACTGCGCTAGCCGTAATTTGTGGAATCGTGGACACATGAGCTAGCGTCGCTCCGCCTATTGCAGCTGAGTCCGGATAAGCATTCGCATGCTCCAATGCAGCGCCCTTCACAACAACTGTCAGATCGCAATCCGCTGTGATCGGCTCAGCGGCCGTTCCACTAAGTGTAACCGTGATCGAGTTGTCAGCGCTGGAACCGACCGCTGTAGTCGTGAATGTGCCGTCCGGAAGACCGCCGATCGTATAATCGTCTCCCTCGACCAGATCGCCATCACGCACCGTACCGATGCTCAGCGTTACTTTAAATTGATTTTGCGTGGAGCTGACTGTCTTGTTATCTGCGTCCATGCTGAGGCCAGCCGTAGCCGCTGCACCTTTGATTGCGGGCTCGCGTACGCTGCTGTTGCGCGGAGTGAAGATCGTGCCTTTCAGTTGTTGGAAATCCGTCGCATTATTATCTGAATCGTAACCATTTCCGTACCCCGTAGATTCAGAGGTTGATGGTGTTGCTACACTATCATTTAACGTGTTTACGCCTTTACGAATAAGGACCTTCTGGTATGAACCATCAAGCGCATACGAGCCTTCCTTAGTTGGAGGTTCTGATGTTGAGGTGCCGTAGCCGACCAAATCTATTACAGTCGGGTCGTCGTTGGGTGCTTTTGTGTTCAAAGGAACAGGAGTACCGCTGCCCTTCACAAGCGCAATGGCACCTCCAGCTTTGTTCATGTGAGGAAACATGTTGCCATCTGTATTTACATCCATATCTGAATTGTTGATTTCTTTTGTATCCGCATTTGTTGCACCCGTGCCGTGGTTGCCTTTAATTAAGTAGTATCCGTGCGGCTGAATGCTCTGGACATCGGCAGTGTCAAATGCAATCACATTCCAATCGCTTCCGTCAGAATAGTCATATGGAACATATTGTATAGACCAGCCTGCTAGTGGCTGTGGTTCATCTGTCGGATTATACAATTCGATATAATCGTTAAAATACGTGGAAGGCTTCGTATCATTATCTGCCCCACCGGCATAAATCTGGCTGATAACCACATGATCCGCGTTCGAGTACGCTGCTGCAGCTGCTTCCCCTGCTCCAGTACCGGGAATAAATGTCCCGAGCCACCCATTAATGCCCAAGGCCAGCGATAACAATGACGCTGCATATTTCCTGCCTCTTGCTGATTTCAACACTTGGAAACCTCCTCAATTTGACTCATTTCAAAAATAGTAACAATTTACTATTTTCCGAGCGTTAGAAGGTTATTAATAATTCGTAAAAGGATGATGAAAAAGGGAGCTCCTAGCCATCATTTGTGATGAGCTTGGAACTCCCTTATATGTTGCCACCGAGACTCTATTTCCCCCAGCTGCGCTTATCATTAATCGCCATCTTCGCTTCGAAAGCCTGATTCAAATCAACGCCGAGCTTGTTTGCCAGGTCCATCAAGTTCCAGACAACGTCGAACATCTCATGCCCAAGGTTCTCGCTCCGCTCACGCTCAGGATGGTAGGAGACGGAGAGCACTTCTTTGGACAATTCACCGACCTCGGTCATCAAGTACAGCATCCGCTGCTCGATGGTGCCCTTGTCAAAACCTTTCTCCTCACTGAAACCTCGCACATACTGCTGCAATTCGGATATATTCACTACGCTACCCTCTTCTCGCTTTTCTAGCTTGCCTTTAGTTAACTAGCATAACATTTTTGCTGCTCAAAATTTAATAGATTTCGGGCTGCACCTGCACAGGACAACCTCAAACCCTCCCATATACTGGTAGATAGAGGAAGGAGGTGTTGCAGAAAATGCCCTTTACTACTGGAATTGTGACCAACACAAGAGACTTCGGAACAGCATCGTCCAACATCGTCGTCAGCATGAAGAATGAAAACTTGGAGGACACGGTGACTGTCGTTATCTTCGTCTTTGCCTCTGTTGACTCATCTAGCTTCACTCCTGCTTACGCAGAGTCGTTCACGCTCACGCCTAATGATTCTGAGATTACAACTTATTTTATTAGTGGGAACGTCGCTTATGAAGTTCAGTACGACGTTATTACGCCTGCCCTGAACAATGTCGTTGTATCGGTGTTCGGCATTGATGAATTCGGCAATCTTGTGCAAGATCAGCGTTATTCGCCGTCGGAATTTACGTTCATTCCGAACCTTACCCCGGTATCTTAATAAAATAAGGGGCATCCCCTCAAGCATCATCTACTGGCGCTTGTGGTGGGATACCCCGTTCTTTATGGACGTACGGCTTCGAATGTGAACGGCTGCTTGTCGCCCGTGAGCGGCTTGCCGTACTCATAGTCTGCGGAAACGACGATATCCGTAAAGCCGCAGCTTTCCAGTACATACTTGAACTCTTGCACACCGTACCATCGCAGAGCGAAACGCTGCAGCTCTGTCTCGATTAGCACGCCATCCCGCCACTTCTCATATTTGATTAGCGAAACTTTATTCTGGTGGAGGAAGCTCGTTTCGATCAACTTGCCTTCCATGGTGATGAGGTCGCCACCTGACATATGGAACACCGCTGTTCCTGCAAAATGGCTCTGTTCAAAGTTAGAGTCAGGCAATTCCAAGTCCAGCAGCAATCGGCCGCCCGGCTTCAAATGTTGATAAAACCGCTTCAGCGCTTCGATCGACTGCTCGCGATCTTCGATAAGCAGGAACGAGCCCGCCGGTATGAAAATCGCATCATAGAGATGCGGCAGCTCAAGCTCCTGCAAATTAGCCTGATACAACTCGGTGACAAGCCCCCGTTCCTCGCAGCGCTCCCGACAGGATGCTAACATGGCGGGTGAAGCGTCCACTCCATCCACTTGAAATCCCGCTTCAAGCAGCGGAATGATGACGCGTCCCGACCCTACCATCGCTTCCAGTATGCGCCCGCCTCTACAAGCTTGCAGCCTTTCCAGATAGTACTCAATATCTCCGTCGATCGATTGACCGACTTTCTTCGTATGATCATAAACCTCTGTACATAGTGCGCCATAGTAGCTAAAAGACATCCGCTTTCCCTCCATATTGTGGTTTGTTTCCACGAAAGGGAATTCTATCGTTCTGCTCCACTCACGCTAGCTCAGAAGCGATTATCCCTTCCGTACCTTCTTACTCTCGAATCTAGCCGTTTGACGAATTATCATGCGAAATCACTCGCTTCCATGTAAAATTACCCCAATTATACCGTTCGTCACGCTAGGGCGTCTATGGGGATATTGTGAGAGTCCGATATACCGCAACAAAAAAAAAGGTTCCCTCACTCGCAAGGGAACCTCCTTCTCTTCAATTAAGCCTCCTGCACGCGCGAGCGTCCGCGGCGTTGCAGCAGATAACCAATGCCCATGACGAGCAGGCCACAGACGAATGGGAACAGCGTATCTACCCACTCGCCGGCGTTATGCAGAAACTTCTTGAGCGTATCATTGTCCTCGAGCATCTCGCCAGCGGTATAGCCGAGAATGCCGGCACCGATGAAGACGACGATCGGGAACTTGTGCAGCAGCGCCATAATGAGCTGGCTGCCCCAGACAATGATGGGAATGCTGAGCGCAACGCCGAGCGACATCAGCCAAATGTTGTTGTTCGCAATGGATGCGATCGCGAGCACATTGTCGAGGCTCATGACGAAGTCAGCCATGACGATAATGCGAATCGCCTTCCAGATCGACTGGGCGCCTGCAATATCTTTGCTGTCGCCGTCGTCCTTCAGCAGTTGAATTGCGACCCAGAACAGGAGCAACGCGCCTGCGATCTGAATGAACGGCACTTTAAGCAAATAAACGGCAATGACGGTCAAAATAATCCGGAGAACAACTGCCGCCATCGCGCCCCACCATACAGCCTTCTTACGTTGTAAATCTGGCAGATTTCGGCTTGCCAACGCGATGACAACAGCATTGTCTCCGCTAAGTACAATATTGACCAGCATGATCTCTGCCAGCAATACGAGTAGTTCCATTATCCACACCTCAAACAGTCAGTCTTTGTAATAGCCCATTATCGCATAGATCAAAAGGGATTGTCTACGTGTGCGGGACTGCTACATGAAGGGAATTGCCACAGTCTTATCCACAAAGTTGTACACAACTCATCCACATAACGTGCATAACCTGTGGACAATCCCCATTGCGAATCGATTACCGCCGCGAGCTGCATCCCGAGGAAGATGCCGCCATATCAACAGCAGCAGCAGCCTCCGTAGCAGGCAGCTCTTCATGTTCACCCTGCGAATGCCGGTACAGTTCATCATAATACCCGCCAAGCGTAAGCAGCTCCCGGTGAGTACCTTCTTCAACAATCTCGCCCTGCCGCATTACAATAATACGGTCCGCCCCCATAATCGTGGACAACCTGTGCGCGATAACAAGCGTCGTTCGCCCTTCGGAGACGACCGCAAGCGCCCGCTGAATGAGCTGCTCCGAATGAGAATCGAGGTTCGCCGTCGCTTCGTCCAGGATGAGGATTTTTGGCTGGAACACAATGATCCTGGCAAAAGAAATGAGCTGCCGCTCGCCCGCAGACAAGCCGCTGCCCCGCTCGGACAGCCGCGTATCATACCCATCCTTCATCCGCATCACAAGCGTATCGGCCCCGACCATCCGGCAAGCCTCTATTACGCGGTCACGGGAAATCGACTCGTCGAACATTCGGACGTTGTCGATAATGCTGCCGGAGTATAGATACGGCTCCTGCTGCACAAGACCAATCAGCCGGTGGAGCGTATGCTGCGGAATGTCTCGAACGTCCGTCCCGTCAATCGAGACGCTTCCTTGCTTTACATCGTAGAAGCGGCAAAGCAAGCTGATCAGCGAACTTTTGCCCGCGCCTGTTGTACCGACAATGCCAATCATTTCACCTGGCTGCACATGCAGATCAAGATGATGAATGACCGGAACCCCGTCGCCGTAAGCGAATTTCACACCGTCAAAATCAATCTTCCCTTTCACGACTACTGCCTCGACCTCACGCGCACCTGCAGCATCCTGCACCTCTGGGACCGTCCCGAAGATGGACCAGATCCGGTTCATGGATACATTGGCAGATTGAAGCGTATTCCATTGCTGCGTGATGTTATTGATGGGCTGGAAGAACTGCCGGATATACGTAATGAACGCGAACAGTACGCCGAATGGAATCGAATGGCCAAGCACCGCATTACCGCCGAGCCACGTGACGAAGGCGACCGACAAATTGCCGAGCATATCGAAAGATCGGTTGAACAGCACGTTCGTGCGAATCTCACGCATATTCGATTTGAAGTAACGCTGATTGCCCTCATCGAACTGGCGCTGCTGCTCCTTCTCCTGATGGAACACTTGAATGATGCGCATCCCAGACAAGTTCTCGGCAACGAATGCGACGAGCCGCGACAGATTCGTTCTCGTAATCTGATAGGTCGTGCGCATGTAGGAACGGAACGAAATCGCAATCAGAGCAATAAGCGGGATCAAAATCAAGCAGTACAGCGTCAATTTCACATCGAGGTGAAACATCAGCGCAATGATGAATACAAGCGTCAGTCCATCTCGCAGCACGCTTAGCAGCACTTGGCTAAAGAACTGATTCAGCGTCTCCGTATCGCTCGACACATGCGTAATCAAGCTGCCGCTTGGCACGCGGTCAAAGTACGACATCGATTGTTTGGAAATATGCCGGAAGAGCTGTTTACGAATGGCTGCGACGATGCTTTGACCGGCTTCCTGAAGGTAGTTATTTTGCAGATAAGTAAAGACAAATCCGCACACCGATAACAGCAGATAGATGCCGGCAATGAGAAGCAGCGTACCCGCGTCCTTATCGCCTTTCATCAAATGATCATCGATAGCCACTTTCACTAAGTAAGGCTGCAGAAGGTCTGCCGCAATCGCGACGATGATACAGCCGAACACCGCAAGGAATGTCTTCGTATGCGGCTTGGCGTAAGACATGAGCCCTTTATAAGCGATTTTGTTGTTCGCATTGAAGTCCGCTGTTTTAGCCAACGCTGCTTCCCTCCTCCTGAATGGCATGAAGCATCGCGTAGATGCCCTCCTGCGCAAGCAGTTTCTCGTGCGTGCCGCGCTGTACAATTCGGCCTTCATCGAGCACGATGATTTCATCAGCATGCTTAAGCGCGCTGATCCGGTGCGCGATAATAATGGTCGTCTTGTCCTCGCGCTGACGGCGGATGGTATCAATGATAACCGTTTCCGTGACAGCGTCTACGGCGCTTACGCTATCGTCGAGAATAAGAATCGGCGCTTCCATCATCATCCCCCGAGCAAGCGCGGTCCGCTGCCTCTGACCGCCGGATAGCGTTACGCCGCGTTCGCCGAGCTTCGTCTCGAAGCCATCGGGGAAGTCCATAATACTGTCATAAATTTGCGCCTCGCGAGCTGCCTTCTCCACAAGCGACAGATCGGCGCTGCGGCGGTAGAACGCAATGTTGTCGCGAATCGTCGTGCTGAATAGGAAGCCGTCCTGAGGCACGTAGGCGATGCCGGCGCGCAAGCTTTCGAGCGAAATATCGCGCAGATCGCTGTCGCCAATTTCGACTGCTCCAGCAGGAGGATCATAGACCCGCAGCAGTAGCTTCACCAGCGTTGTTTTGCCAGAGCCGGTCCGTCCTACAATGCCGAGCGTCTTGCCCGGTTCGAGGCGAAGCGAAATGTGCTTCAACGCTTCCTCAGGTGATTCCGGATATGTGAAGGAGAGATCATTCACAGTAAGTACGGCCTTGTGCCAATCGACTTCCGCCGCAAGTTCTTTCTCAATGATTTCCGGTTCCTTCCCCAGCAGGTCGTTCAGCCTCTCGAGCGACGCTCGGGAGCGCTGTATCGTATTGATGACGTTGCCGATCTGCTGCAAAGGGTTAACCATCATCCGAACATAAAGCGTCAGCGCAACGAAGTTACCGAGTGTGAGACGCCCTGACAGCGCCAGATAACCGCCGAATGCAAGCGTCACAACGAGCGATAATGCGCCAAGAAACGGGATAAGAGCTTGGAAGAACGAAGAGACGCGAACCAGCTTCAGCTGATTGTCTTTGATCCGGTCAACGGTACGGCCGAATCTGCCATTCATAATCCCTTCTACTGCGAATTTCTTCGTGACTCGGATACCGCCGAACTGTTCTTCCGCCGATTCGGTCATGGCTCCAAGCGACTCCTGCACTTCGAGCGAACGCTTGCGAATCGTAGGACCGAAGCGAACGACAATCCACGGAATGAAGAGCAGCGGCGATATACAGATCAGAATTAGGTACCAGGGAATATGGCTAATTAGCATCATGACAACGACCGAGACGATTAGCATCACCGCGTTCGCGGTTTGGTTGACCCCCATCGAGATGGATTCGCGAACGGTCGTGACATCGTTCATCACATAGCTTAGCAGCTTCCCGACCCCATTCTTGGAGTAGAACTGCTCGCCCAGCTTTGTGAAATGCCTGAACAGCTTTTGCCGCGTAAACTTCTCAAACACCCTGCCGACATACATAATGTGGAACTGTCCAATACCGCCAAGAATGCCGTAACCGATGCCGATTATAAGGAGCACGAGGCTCGAATCGAGAACCGTCTCCTTCGTCAGTCCGCCCTTCTGCAGCTCATCGGTGAAGCTCCCGAGCACCTTCGGATAATAAGATTGAATCAAGTTCGCTGCGATAGTAAACGTAATGCCAGATGCGTAGATGTACCATTTCGCCCGGATATAAGACGTTAACAGGCCCCGACCACTGCCCAACTAAATCGCCCCTCTCGGTTATCCATTATTTGCATATAATTACACAACGGGATTCAAGCCAGATTAATGAAATTCCAGCCTACATCGCGCTTTTTACGACACACATTCATTTGAGATCATGTTCGATTACACACAACTGTCATACGACCAAATGAACCTCAATTCCGGATGGATCATGCGTGATGATCGTGCTGCCCTCAGTGCGTAGCGGAACGCTAGCAGCCTGCAAACGCGCAAAAACGGCCATTAGAGCCGTTTCGGAAGGGAGTACGATTTGGTAATAATCAAGACCCGGCGAATTCGCTGGGGTCAGCGGCGCTCCAACGCCTGCCCATACATTCAGGCCAATGTGATGGTGATAACCTCCAGCCGAGATGAAGAGGGCTGAATCTTGCATCGAAGCGACGATATCGAAGCCAAGCACATCGATGTAGAAATGCTCCGTCGTCGGCAACTCCGTCACATGCAGATGAATATGCCCGACTGTCGTACCTGCAGGCAGTCCGTTCCATGGCAGATCTCCGGCTTCCGCAAGCAGGCCGTCTTGATCAATTGGATCAAGGCCCATCTGCACTCGGCCCTGCGCATCCCACTGCCAAGTATCACGAGGGCGGTCGCGGTAGATCTCGATGCCGTTATTGTCCGGATCGGTGATGTAGAGCGCCTCGCTGACAAGATGATCCGAATGTCCGATATGAATGCCGGTGCTTCTCAGATGACGAAGCGACAAGCCAAGCGACTTCCGATCCGGCACGAGCAGCGCAAAATGATACAAGCCCGCACCTGAGCGGCGCGGACGCTGCACCGCATCCGGAATTTCGCGCAGCTGAAGAAACGGCTTAGCCGCACCTGGGACACCTAGCGCGGCTACTCCTTTTTCCTGCGTCTGTTCGATTAATTGAAGACCGACGACCTCACGATAGAAGCGGATTGACCGCTCTAAATTACTTACCCGCAATTGCACGAGCCCAATCCGTGTTTCTGCTGCAATTGCTGCTAATGCTGACATTTTCCGCCACCTCCTACTGTTATAAATAGTCGGCAACGATGGCTTTAATGCGATCGAGTCCTGCCCACATATCGCCAGGTCCGTCATAGATGAGTACAATTGCGCCGTTAAACTCGGCGGCACGAACGGTGTTCAAGCACTTAATAAATTCTTCTTGGTCTGGATAGCCTTGATCGTCGTATTGCGCTTTGGCATGTACGGACACGCTGCTCGGAAGCGTAAGCGCGAATTCGTCGTATTTGTTCGGGAGCTTGAAGTTGCCGAAGTCGGTGATGAAGTCTGCGTTGTCGCCCACGAGCTCAAGCAGCTTCACGCTGGATGACCCTGTCGACGTAAGCGGCTTGAAGTTCTCCGAGATAATACGGACGTTCTTGCCTTGCTCCTGCGAGTATTGGCTGAGGCGATTCAATGCTTCTGCCGATAGACGGAGCGCATCGATGTTATCCGGAGCTGCCTCTCCTGCAACGATTCGGATCTGCTTCGCGCCTGCAAGAGAAGCGATGTCGATCCACTGCTGCATGTAGCGAATGTCCGCTTCGCGGCGCTCCTCGTCCGCTGTCGTCAGATCGCCGTAATCAAGCAGGAGCGTATCGAACTTAATGCCAGCCGACTGGAACGATTCTTTCAGCTGCTGCAAGTACGCCGGCTCTACGGATGGAAAATGAAAATGGCACACTTCTGCGGCTTGGTACCCTCTGCGCGCCAGCTCTGCCGGCAGCTCGAGCAGTGTCAGCACCTGCGGCTGTTCTGTAACATGCGGTTCATGCTGCTTCGTCTCCGCGTTCCAAGCTGTAAAGCGCAGCGGACCGAGCAAGCGATGCAAACTCCACGTACTGATGGACAAATAAGACATTGATAAGCCCTCCTCTGATTGATGAAAGCGTTATAAACGAAGGAAATGTCCTTATGGTATCACATTCCAGTTCATTTACCAATTTCAAGAAAGCGACATGATGGGTATTATTTTCACGACATGCATCCTGGTATATAATACGTTTGACTAGTACATATGAGGTTGAGAGCCTGAAAAATTAAGAGATTGCGACTTAATTGAGATAAGCCAAGATAGGAGAATTGCTATGGATATTATTCAAATCCCCATTCATTTGATCGACGAGGACGAGGACCAGCCGCGTTACCAGTTCGACGAGGAAGCGCTGCAGGAGCTGGCGAAGAGCATCGAAGAGATCGGCTTGCTCTCGCCGATTAAAGTGCGGACGACTGCGAGTGGACGTTACAAAATCATCTATGGCAACCGCCGTTACAAAGCGAGCCAGATGCTCGGTAAAGAGTCCATGCCCTGTATCGTGTCGAGCGCGACCGATGAGATGGAAATATATTTGGAGCAGATCGCGGAGAACTTGACCCGTGAGGGCTTCTCACCGATTGAGGAAGCTGAAGCGTTCCATAAGCTGATGCATGAATCGAAGTTCAACAGCTCGCTGAAGTTTCTCGCGAACAAGCTCGGCAAGCCGGAGAACTATATTAAGAATAAGTGCGAGCTGCTCAAGTTCGGCAACTCGGTGCGTAAGCTGATTGTCAGCGGCACGGAAATTCGAGAAGGCAAGTTGACCGAGGATCAGCTGCTGCCGATCAAGGATTTGCCGATTGAGCATCGCGACCCGCTTGCGCTCATCATTGCGCGCGATGCGCTGCCTGTCACTGATGTGAAGAAGATCGCGAAGCTGTTCAAGGACAAGGAGATTTCCGCGGGCACGAAGGACAAGCTTCTGTACAAGAGCGGGTACGAGCTGCTGCAAACATGGTCAACCGTGCAGCAAAATAAAGCGGAACGTGAGCGAGCCGCGGAGCAGAAGGCGGAGCAAGCTGAGCGGGCAGTCGCGGCGAAGGCCGAGAAGGCGCGTCTTGCGGCAGAGGCCGCGGAGCGCGAGGCGGCCGCTGGTGCGGCAGGTGCGAGTGCTAGTGGCGGCGTGGGCGGCGGAATGGCGAGTATTGTGAGCGGGAGCGGCGCGGGTGTGAATGGTGCGAGCGGGAGCGGTGTGGGTGTGAGCAGCGTGAGTGCTAGTGGCGACGCAACGAGTACTGCGGGCGTGAGTGGCGCAGGTGCGGCGAGCGTTGGTGCGGGCGGTGCGCTCGGCGGGGGAGCAGGAGCCGCGTTGGAGGCGGTGGTTGCTGGCGTGCTGACGACGGCGGGGGAGCACTCCGCAGCGAGCTTGCTCGGCGAGCTGCAGCTGCTGCTTAACGCGCTGCCAGCTCTGTCGGCTGCGCCTGCCGAGCTGCTAGCCGGCGTCACACAGGAGGGCGAGCTGCAGGCTGTAATCGCGAACGTCGACCTCTTGCTGAGCGCTCTGGAGCAGCGGTCTGCGGAGCTTCGAGCTGTCCGCGACCTCGCTGCGACACGTGTGAACGGATAATTTTTAGTGAAATATGGTGAACTTCGTTCGGGTTCACATACGAGCAGCCTCCTGTGTTACTATAAGCAGGAGGTTTCCTATTAGCCTGTTATTTTATTATAGACTTTGTGCGAGAGTGAGGATGTTAACGCATGAGAGTTGTTATTCTTGGCGGTACCGGCAACATTAGTACAAGCATTGTTCGTCTTTTGGTAGCTCAGGGCCACGAAGTCACTTGTTATAATCGCGGTCAAAGCGCAAGCGAGCTGCCTGCAGGCGTTCGCGTCATCAACGGAGATCGCAAGGATCGCGAAACGTTTGAGCAAACGATGCAGCAAGAGCAGTTCGATGCAGCAATAGATATGATTAGCTTCGACAAGGAAGATGCGGCAAGCAGCTTGCGCGCGTTCCGTGGCGTGAAGCATTTTGTTCAGTGCTCCACGGTGTGCACATATGGCGTCGATTACGACTGGATGCCTGTGACGGAGGATCACCCGCTTCGTCCGATCAGCGGCTACGGCCGCGGCAAAGTGGAAGCGGATCAGCTGCTGCTGGAAGCGCACTACCGCGAAGGCTTCCCTGTGACGATTCTGAAGCCGTCGACCACTTATGGTCCGCAAAGCGGCATCCTGCGCCAAGTGGCTTGGGACTTTACGTGGATCGATCGTATTCTGAAGGGCAAACCGCTTCTCATTTGCGGCGACGGCAAGGCGCTTCACTCCTTCATGCACGTTGATGATGCGGCAAAAGCGTTCGTCGGCGTTCTTGGCAAAGCACACTGCATCGGCCAAACGTACAACGTCGTTCCGCGCGGTTTCACGACATGGGAGCAGCAGCATAAGCTGGCGATGAAGCTGCTGGGCAGAGAAGTCGAGCTTGTCGGCGTATCGCTGAATACGCTGAACTCAATCGATGCGGGCCGTTTCGGCATCTGCAGCGAAATCTTTGCGCATAACGTGTACTACAGCTCAGAGCGTTTGATGCGCGATGTGCCTGAATTCGTGCCGACCATCTCGCTTGAGGAAGGCATGCGCGAGGTGTTCGAGGCGATGAAGCAAAGCGACCGCATCCCGAACTCCGACAACGAGACATGGGAAGACGAAATCATCGAAGCGCACCGCAGTGCGTTCGGTCCACTCGCTTCCGCTGCAAAAGCATAAAGATAAGGGACGAAGCCGTGGGCTTCGTCCCTTTTGTTGTTTGGATAGATGGCATTCGCGGCGCTGATTGCTGGTTTTGGTAACCCACTCTCATGCGCCGAGAGAGGCTTTTTCCGCTTTCAGTTGACTAACTTTGGCTATGATCATAGAGCACCGACGCCGAGAGCACATATACGTCCTCTCAGCAAACTTTTCGCGCGTTTTTGCTGCTGAGAGCACGTATGCGTTCTCTCAGCAACGAAAACAAACTTAAGGCAGCGCCGTCCCTACATCAGCAACCGATCCAGCCCAATCGCGCTGATAAGCATGCGCTCTTTCTTGCTGCCAAGCAGCTGCTGCGTCCAGTCGACGAAGCCGCCGTCACCAATGAAGTGCTCATGCCCTGCGATAGTGGTCTTGATCGTAAACTGCAAGCCGAGGTAATACGCGTTGTCCTTCGGCGGAACTACCGTCACGATGAGCTCCGGCGCGCGTTCGCGAAGGTGCTGGACGGTTCGCGCGATTAGGCCTTCGCCGTCGGTATAGCCGCCGCGACCGCTTATGAGCACCTCGATGACAGCGCCGCCGAACTGCTTGCTGAACATGTCACGGTACATCGCGATGTGCTCCCATACCGCTTCTTTCTCGAACGTATACGAGCCGCTGTCCCTGCCCGCTGTCACCATCGCGTACAACGAGAAATGCGATAGATATCCCGGCAAATCCGGAAATTTCTGTGCGCGCACAAGGCGGTGTGTCGTGCACAGTCTGACCGGCTCGGGATAATTGCGCAGCGAGCCGGACTGCACGCCGTCGGCAATGTGCAGCGCGAGCAAGTTGGTCATATCAGCGACGACTTCAGTGCCGCGGATGGCGGAGATGATCTTGTTCTGGTCTGCGTGCGCCACGACAGAACAGGAGCCAAGCGGCGCGACCGGCGACAGCTGCACCGGCGCATAGCCCCGCTCCCGCGCAATAAGGAGCAGGTCCAGCTCCAGCTGCTTGAGCGCAAGCGAGTCCACCGTCGCCGGTTTCACGAAGCGGTTCTCCCGGTAGCTTCGCAGCAGCTCGCTCGGCTGCTTGTCTGCCGCACGCCGGCGAAACACCTCGAGCATAAGCGAGTTGAAATCTGTACCGGACATCCCTTCCGCCAGCAGCGTCACCAGCTCCTGCCTGCCACTGTCCTGCAAGATCCGATTTAGCTCCAGCCGCTCCACAGTCCCATCCTGCTTGCTTCCCTGTTCTTTCTCCATCTCCGCCCATCCCCTTTGCATAAATATTTCTATTAATTTAGCATATCTCACTAGCAAATGGCTCTCCATATAATAAAAAATCCCCGCCGCTCACATGAGCAGCAGGGCCATCGCATACCACTTTTTCACGTCAAAGGGCTACCAAAAACACTCCGAATTGCCTCCAAATACTTCATGCCATGAACCGTATCCGGCTCTAAATACCCGCCTTCCGTCCACTCATTCCACGCATAGATGTTGAACATGCGCGGCGCGAGATCTGAAGCGTCAAGGTAGCTCTTCATCTCCCGCAGCATCGCCTCGAATGCCTCCGGCGTATTGCCCGTCAGTACCGGCGAATAGGGATACTCCCCCTTCACATACGGTAGCTCCCAGCTGCAGCGCGGACTCGGATCCCACCCCATCGTGGCATTCGGATAGTATGGCACATCGAACGCATCACGAAATTCCGGCCACTTCCGCATCGCATCCGCCGCGCAATCCGCATAAGGCGCCGACGGGAACGCATCCGGCTCCGCATGATGAATCCACACATATGACGTGACGCTGTCGATGCCAAGCTCGGCGATCAGCGCATTCGAGTCAGAGCCAATTACATCACGATGCTGCTCATTCAGCCCCCATTCGACGAGGTTCAAATGCAGCTCCCCGCAGCCTGCCTCCCGCGTTTTTTCCCGAAAAGACTCAAGCGCCGCCTTCGTCTCCTCAATGCTGCCGAGCCCTTTGATCAACGTATGGCTCTCATAAATCGAGAAGTAGAGCTTGCCGTCTATTCGCAGAAAGTTAGGCTCGTTAAAATATTTGATGATTAAATAGTCCGTCATCGCATCAAACCGCTCGCGCGTCACCTCGTTATGGTTCGCCCACATAATGCCGAAGCGAAGCCGTTCACGGTTGTTCGCTTGCAGGAACCCATCCTCCAATGCCCGGTGCAGGAACGGCCCTTCACCGCCTCCGAGATCCCAATACCAATCATAGATAAAAGAGGTAATGCCGTGGTCCGCCGCCGCATCAATCTGCTTCTCCGATACGGCCGGGTCAGACTCGTCCAGCTCGCCCCAGAGCGGCACCTTCGGCTGCTCATGCCCCGGGAAGCGCGGCTTTGCTTCTCGCAGGGACGGCCATTCGGTCCAGCCCTCGCCTTTTAACGCTTCATTCTGCGGGTCAGGATGCCACTGGGGAAAATAATACACCGCCACTTCGTAGGGATGATTGTGCTCAAGCTCACTCATGCTAGTCATCGCCTCCTATTTATCTAATATGTTACACAGAGCGCGTGAGTAAAGCCGCTCCGAACGGCCGCCGCGCCTACCCTTTCACTGCCCCGGCTGTCAGGCCGCGGAGCATATACTTCTGCGTAAACGCAAACAGCACGATAAGCGGCAGCACCGCCAGAACACTCACAGCGAAGACAGGGCCGTAGTTCACGGACTGCTTATTGAACATGAACTGAACGATCTGCGGCATAAGCGTCATCCGCTCGGGATTATTCAAGAAGATCAGCGGCGTCAGAAAATCATTCCAAACCCCGTACACGTTCGTCACAATAAACGTCCCGGTCGCCGGCAGCAGCAGCGGGAAAATAATGCGCCAATACAGGCGCAGCGGACCGCAGCCATCGAGGTTAGCCGACTCCTCCAACTCGCGCGGAATTGCCTTCGTGAACGCCGCATAGAGGAACGATGCAAACGGGATAAAGCCCGCCGTGTAGATAAGGACAAGCAGTGTCCGTGTATTCATCAGATGGATGTCGACCGCCATCCTGAAGAGCGGAATCAGCGAGCCTACCCCCGGAATGATCATGCCGGATAAGAAGAACAGGTAGGCGAAGCGGAACAGCTTCTCCGTGCGGCGAGACAACATATAACCCGCCATCGAAGCGACGATAATCGTCAGCAGCAACGCGCCAGCCGTAACGAGCACCGTGTTCGACAACCCCCGGAAGAAGTCCATATCGCGGAAGGCCGAGCGGTAGTAGTCCAAGTACAAGCTATGCGGCAGTTCATACGGCTTGAAGAAGTAGCGAGGTTCTTTGAAGCTCATCTCCAGCAGGAACACGATCGGGAACAGAAAAGCGAGCGCAAACAGCAGCAGGACGCCTTCGAGCAGCAGCGACGGACGTTTGTTCAGTCCCATTACAGCTCGACCTCCCTTCTGCGCGTGATGCTCAGCTGAATGACCGTAACGGCGATGACGAAGATGGCCAGTACGATACTGCCTGCTGTCGCGTAGCCGTAGCTCTGGTTCTTGAACGCTGAGTTATAGACGGCGAGGAATAGCGTGTACGAGGACGAGCCCGGTCCGCCGTTCGTCAACAGGAATGGCAGATCAAACAGGCGAAGCGCCCCGACAATGGTCAAAAAGAGCACAATCGTGACTGACGGCATTAGCATCGGGAATGTCACATGGCGGAACAGCGCGAAGCCCTTGGCCCCTTCAATATCCGCTGCTTCGTAGATGTCAGTGGGAATCGCTTGAAGCCCGGCGAGATAGATCATGGCGCAATATCCGATAGCCTGCCACTGCGTCAGCAGAATAATGGTCGGGAAGGAGGTGTACACCGTGCCGAGCCAGTCCTGCACATGAGCCTCGCCAATGATTCGCGTAAGAATGCCGTTAGCGAAGCCGTCGAACTTCAATATTTCTCCCCAGACGACGGACGTAACGACAAGGCTGATAATAACCGGTAGATAGAACGAGGTACGCAGGAAGCCGCGCGTCCGGAATTTCTTATTGAGCAGCACGGCCAGCAGCAGTGCCAGCGGATTTTGCACGACGAGGCCGAATACAACCATTTTCAGCGTATTTTTCATCCCATCGAGCATTTGCACATCTTGAAATAGATAACGATAATTGCTCAGTCCCACATACCGCGGAGTCTTAATCCCATTCCATTCTGTGAAGGAGTAGTAGATGCTCTGCACGAACGGATAGAAGAAGAACATGCCAAAGATAATAAAGGCCGGCAAAAGAAACAAACAGGCGATCCAGTACTGCTTGCGGCTTAAACTCATTCTCGCTTCACCTACGTTTCGTCACTTAGGTCTATAAATGCGTTCAGCCGCAGAGCCTGCGGCTGAACGTGAATCCGTGATTGTATATGCTGCCAATGCTTATGCTTATTGCGCCGGAGGCGTCACTGTCGCTTTATCTTTGTCAAAGCTCGCTTGCGCGGCTTTCAGATCCTCTGCGTTGAATTTGACGCCAGAAACGACTTTCGTCAGCAAATCCATCATATTCGTAGCCGAGCTTGCCGGGATAAAGTTGCTCAAGTTCGACGTTACGACCGTGCTGCTATCCACCGCTGCCTGTACTTCATTCATGGCAGGGTCATCATGCTGAACCGTCACGTCGGTGAAGGAAGATAGCGCGCCGTCACCCTTCATGAATGGGCTGATGATTTCTGCAGTAGTAATCAGGTTGACGAGATCCTTCGACTCCTGTACAAGCTCCGTCTTCGCATTGATGCCGAGCGCCTCGTTGCTGCCAAGACCCATCGCCACTTTGCCGTCGTCGCTTGCAAGCGGGAAGTAACCGATATCGAATTTGTCGAAGCCACCTTTGTTGATATTGTCGGCGTTCGCGCCAGGCATCCAAGGACCTTGAATGATCATTGCCGCTTCGCCGGAAGCGAACATTTGACCCGATTGCGGCCAGTCGATGCTGATTGCGTTCTTGTTGAAGTAGCCCTTCGATTTCATCGTCTCGAAGTTCTGATATACCTTCTGAATAATCGCATCCTCATTAATCTTCTGCTCACCGCTGTACACCTTCTGGCCGAGCGTCGGATCGTCCAGCTGATAGGAGTTCAGCCAGTTGAAGAAGAACAGGTTCGCTGTCCATTGATCCTTGAAGCCGAGGGTAATCGGCGTTTTGCCAGCGCCTTTGATCTTCTCGGCAGCATCGAACAGCTCCTGTGTTGTCTTAGGCGGCTGGATGCTCAGATCGGAGAAAATTTTCTTGTTGTACCAGACGCCTCCGCCGATGGAGAGGCCCATTGGCACGCCGAAGGTTTTGCCGTCCGCGTGGGTTTGGAAATCCTTCTGGCCGCCGTCGTTCAGACGTCCCACCCAAGGCTCTGCCGTCAGATCGGCAAGATTACCCGACTTGGCAAAATCAACGCCTTGATAGAACACGACATCCGGCGCGGAGCCTGATGCAAACTGCGCTTTCAGCTTATCGAAGTAAGTCGCGCCAAGCACGACATCCCACTGGATCTTCGCCTTCGGATACAGCTTCGCGTACGCCGCTTCAACGTCTTTCTTGAACTGAACCATGTATGGGCGATCATCGAGGAACCATGCACCGACGCGGATCGTGAATTCCTTGTCACTGCCTCCTGCCGCATTCGAGCCGGAATTGTCCGCCGCTGCATTCGTGCCGGAGTTATTCGTTGCAGCAGTATTGCTGTTGTCCGCACCGGAGTTGCTGCTCGTGTTGCTGCTTGTATTCGTGCTCGTATCATTGGATGAAGCATTATTGCTTGTTCCGCTGTTGTTGTTTGAGCCGCCGCACGCCGATACCACAGTCGTCAGAAGCAGCACACTCGCAAGCGCCGATAATCCTTTGAGCTTCATTGCTACAACACCCTCTTTTCTCGTCTCTTGTTTCGTTCACAAGTTAAGTGTAGCGCTTTCATGAATCCGAAAGGATAGCTGCATTTTACCGTTTCTATGCTGGAATTGACGACATTGGTGAAGAAGCATTGACCCAAGGCCATAGCCGGCTTGTCTTTTCATCTTCTGAACGAGCTGGGAGAGGCTTTTCCCTCTCTCAGCGCGATTTTCCTCGAATTTGCTCTCCGAGAGAGGCTTTTTCCGCTTTCGGAGCGTTTACGGACGGCAATTTTGCCACGAGACTCACTTGAGAGAGGATTATCCCTCTCTCAGCGCGATTTTCCTCGAATTTGCTCTCCGAGAGAGGCTTTTCCCGCTTTCAGCCTCTCCCATTCCCCAAATCCGCCCACAACTCGTAGCCCGCCCAAACGCTACAACTCCCCAGCTCCGCTCCCATCCCCTCTAACCTGCGCCCGGTACGCACTCGGCGAGAGCCCCACCTTCTTCTTGAACATGAAGCTGAAATGCGCCGTATCCTTGAAGCCGACCGCATAGGCGACCTCGTAGCTCTTCATGTCTTCGCGCAGCAGCTTGTTCTTCGCTGCTTCGATCCGGTAATCCCACAGCATATCGGTAAAATTAGTGCCGGTCTCCTTCTTGATCAACCGGCTCAGATACGAATAGTTCACGTTCAGCTTCTGCGCGACCGATTGCAAAGTAAGATCCTCCGCGAACCGCTCGCGGATCAGCTGGCGCACGCTTGCAATGACTTGCAGCGGCGAATCCTGAAGCTCATGCCGCATCAGCTCTTGATAGGCGAGGAGCTGCTTCTCCAGCTCCTTCATGATGTCGGTCAGCAGCACCGCGTGAATCAGCTTCTCGCGGATATCGAAGCTCATGCCGTGCGACGGCTTAATGCCGAAATCGGCAAGCGCTGCCTCAGCCTTCTCAATGACGCCAAGCGCATAATGCCGCATCTCCTTCTTGCTCGCCCCGACAGAGAGCATGCTGCGGTACGAGTCCTTGAGCAAGGCTCGGATCGGCTCAGGGTTCGCCTGGCGAAGCGCATCGGCGATCAGCGAGAGCGAAGCGTCTGTTTCTTTCTCTTTCTCGGACAAGAACGACTCCAGTGCATCGAAAGCGACGACTGAATTCTTGCCGAGCAGCATGCGGTATTCCATGCAGCGCTTCACCTGCTTCAGCGCCTCGGGCAGCTGGCAATAAGAGCTGAAGCTCTGGCTGATGCCGACTGACAGCGACAGCTCGCGCTCGAAGCTAAGGCGCTCACCCTCGCCGGCGATCTCCTTGGCGAACACCATCAGCTGTTCGCGCCCGGCGGCGGCAGCGCCATCACGCAGCGGCACGAACAGATAGATGCCGCTCGCGGACGAAGCGGTTCGGCCTTGCAGACCGTTCCGAGCAGCGGCCACTTCCATCTGTCCGCGCACATGCGCCGCCGCGAACGGGAAGTGCTCGCCTTCGGCTGCTCGCGGCGCGTCAAGCTCCGCATACAGCAGCGCGAAGCTGCCGTCCCGAAGTCCCTGCGCCTGCAGCCACTCCTGCTTGTACGCGCTGCTGTGCTTCTCGCTCGCCAGCAGCTCGAAGAACTGATCATGCTCGCGCCAACCTGCGAGCAGCGGCTCATGGACGCGAAGCGACGCCACAGTGCGCGTCAGCTCCTCCGGCAGAAACGGCTTCGTCAGAAAGTCCGACACGCCAAGCTTCACTGCCTGCCTCGCATAATCAAACTCGTGATACGCCGTCAGGAAGATAATCGGCATATCGGGATGGCGCTGCCGCACGCGCTCTGCAAACGTAATGCCGTCCATCACCGGCATGCGGATATCGGTAATGATGACGTCAGGCAGCGCCCCTTGCAGCAGCAGGCCTAGCGCCTCTTCACCATTCGAAGCCGTCCATGCGACCTCGCAGCCAATCTCCACCCAGCCGCTCATAGATGCGAGAAATTCGCGAATTTCACGTTCGTCGTCCACAATCATAATGCGCATAGATGGTCAGCCTCCCTCATTCTCTTGAAAGATCTGTATCGGCATGAGCACTCTCGTTATCGTCGTAGACTCACGATGCATGAGACTGACCCCATAAGTGTTACCGTAGTGAAGCCGCAACCTGGCAATCGCATTCTCGAGCCCACTGCCAAGCCCCTTGGAATGGCGATACTCCGCCGCCTGGCCTGCCGCCGTCCCCTGTGCAGCTCTGCCTGCAAGCGAGCTGTTCTCGATCTCAATGACCAGTTCATACTGCTCTTCTTTCACTGTAATCGTGATACTGCCACCCTCCGGCAATCGGTCGATACCATGTACCACTGCATTCTCGACGAGCGGCTGCAGCAGCAGCTTCGGCACGGCGATCTGGCGGAACATATCCGGCAGGTCAATCGAATACGTCAGTCGATCACCGTAGCGATAACGATGAATTTCGAGGTATTTGCGGACGAATTCCATCTCGGTATCCAAGACGACGAACGCATTGCCCGGCGTAATCGAGAAGCGGAAGATGCCCGACAAGTGCTGCACCATCTGCGGAATATGCTTCGCCTTCTCCGGCGTGTGCGACATAATGCTGATGTACTCCATTGTGTTGTAGAGGAAGTGCGGGTTGATGTACATGCGGATTGCCTTCAATTCCGCTTCGCGAATCATCAACTCATTCTTGTAATTCGTCTCGATGAGGTGACTTGTCCGTGCGACAAGGCTGTTGAAGCTGTTGCATAGCATCGCGACTTCGTCCTTTGACGTGATGCCGCTAATAAGCTGGTACTCCTCCCGCTCCGCTGCGCGCATGAGCCGCGTCAGCCGCTGAATCGGGATCGTGATCCGCCGCAGTATCACATACGTTACAATCGTTATTGCCAGCCAAGCGGCAAGCGTCACGCCAATGGAGAACAGAGCCTGCTTCTGCACGAGCCCACCCGTTCCGGGATTTGCGAATAGCACATATTGAAATTCCGAGTAACGCGACTTTTGCCGAATAACGAGGTCACTGAGCGGACCGCGAACATCCAGGAGCTGTCCAATCTGGTTCAGCTTTGAAGAAGTCATGATCTGATTATCGGCATTGGTAATGTAGAAGGTGCCAGGCTTATAGCTGTTGAACAGCTTCTGCACCTTAGCGGCGTTAAGCGTAATAATGAGACGGCCAATCTCCGAATCGGCGGAAGGACGCTGGCCCTCGTCGAAGATTTTTACCACGCACGACATTCGTTTATCGTCATTAAAGAACGCCCACTCGGGCATGCGGTCGAATTCAAAAGGCATTTTCCAGAAAGCATCTTCGTATAAGAGGCGGTTACCAGGATCGGTGCTGTATAGAATATGTTTTTTATCGAGGACATAGATATTGCCGACGAAGTCGCCAATCTTCAGCCGCGCGGTCGCAAGCTCGGACTGGAGCAGTTCGACAACGGAACTGTTAAGCAAGTTATTCACCTGCCCCCTCTTCGCATTGCGGAACATCGCCTGGATGAACACATTTTCGCTAATGGGGAGCATCTGGCTCTTCACGGCATACAATACTTCGTCGAAACTTTGGGCGGAATGGGACAAGCCTTGCTGCGCTTCTTCTGCGGCTTTCTTCTCGATGAGGTGGCTGGAACGAATGTAGAAGGTGGAGCTGACAACGATTAACGGTATTAAGGTCAGCAGGGAGTAAATGATGAGCATCTTGTAAAACAACCTGGAGCGAATGGGATCTAGCAAATGCGAGGTCAGCCATTTCATAGAGAGTCTCCTATTCGGTTATTAAGCTGCTTAAATATGAGGGTTTTGCCTCTATTATGCTATAAACGATAGGATATGCAATAGTCCGCACGCAAAATAAGCCTCCTCACCAGCCCAGGCTACCATGCCCGTTTAGTCTTCAGCTAAATTCGTCCTCTATAACTTTTTTTGAATTCGGGTTCAAAATCCAAATTTTACATTCCATTTATTACCTCAAACCCCTTATACTAACTGTGATAAACATATAGGGCTAGTGGCCCATAATCTCAAAGGGGAGATATAAAAGTGGCATTCTTGGGATTTGCTAGTATCTTTGCTTTACTAGTTAGCGTTATTGCACTGTTCTCACAGAGAGTGCGGGCTAAAGTGTTTGGGAATACAGCAAGGAAACGCCCACTTATAGCCAGTTTACTAGCCCTCGTAGCACTTCTGATAGCTGCTGAAGAAGCAAGCATGGCATTCTTGGGAATTATCAGCTTATTTGCTTTACTGATTAGTGTTATTGCGCTGCTATCACAGAGATTACGCGCTAAGGTGTTTGGGGAAAGCGCCTCAAGGAAACGTTCGCTTATCGTCGGTGCCATTGCACTAGTAACTGTTATTGTTGCTTTGTCTAGCACACCTGATTCAACTAAAACGGATACACCTATTACTGCCGCATCAGATGACGCCAAGGTAGTTGATGCAGATGTTGCTCAAGTAGACACTACTGATACACCAGCTAAGACGGATGCTGAAATACAGGCTGAAGCAGACAAGAAAGCAAAAGAGAAAGCTGAAGCGAAGGCGAAGGAAGAAGCAGATCGTAAAGCAAAGGAAGAAGCTGAGGCGAAGAAGAAAGCTGAAACCGAAGCCGCTGCAAAGAAAAAGGCTGAAGAAGAAGCAGCTGCGAAGAAGAAAGCCGAAGCTGAAGCTGCTGCAAAGAAGAAAGCTGAGGAAGAAGCCAAGATACCGAGGATTGGCGATACCTATCAAGTTGGTGATGACCTATTTCGTGTGAACACCGTCAGCATAAAGAAATCAATCGGAAACGAGTTCCTAAGCACCAAGGCTGATGGTAGATTTCTTGTAGTGAACGTATCGGTGAAAAATGGTGAGAAAGAAGCTATCACTATGGATGCCAGCTACTTCAAGCTGCTGAGAGGCGATGTGGAATATTCTCCTAGCACGGTACTTACCATGGACGATTCCATCATCTTCGATCAGATTAATCCGGGGATCACAATCCACGGCAATGTTGTATTCGATGTTCCTGAAGACGTGGCTACTGCTGGAGATCTAATGCTGAACGTGCAGACAGGATTTTGGGGTACCGAGCAAGGACAGATTGCTTTACGGAAACGACAGTAGAAAAAAAGCTCGTCAGCTAAAGCTGCCGGGCTTTCTTTGTTTGAAGGCCATCATGTGGTTTAAGAGCTAGTCCAGAACGCCGGTGCCCAGTATCATCACCTTGACCTTCGGTTTGATCGTCAACTTCGGATACTCTTCGCGCCAATTCATCTTGCTATACAGCTTCGGATGATAGGCCGCCAGCACATGTGCCAGTTGAAAGTAATCGCAGTTCGCCTTCTGCAGCTTTGCGATGACTTTCTCGGCCTCCTTCGTAAGATCCGCTGAGATTGCCTTCTCCATCTCCTTCAGCATCTTGTCCGTATGACTCTTGATTGCAGGACCGTCTTCAATTAGCTTAGCTTCCAGCTTAAGCGTAATGTCCATTTCGCGAAGGTCTTTATCATTCTTGATCGTATCGATACGGCTCTTGGAGCTACTTATTCGAATGGTGTAGATTCCGCCGCCAATTTGCCTAGTGATCGCCTGAATTTTGCCAGGTGTCCCTGCCATCAGGCAAGCTAACCTAGTCTCATCATTATTCAGATTGACTCCGGTGTACTTCCCGTCTCGAAATAAGGCAGTGCCCTCAAGACGTGCCCTTCCCTTATCCGGCACGAACCGGTTGAGGCCAAAGTCGCCTATAAAATCCGTCCCTCCAAGTAAATAGCGCAGCAACTTGTTGCGAGGGATGTTCCCCCTCTTCATCTCATCCGCCAGTAAGCCATTCATAAAGTCCGAAATGGTCTCTTGTCCTACTTTCTTCTTGGATAGCAGCTCGGAGAGATCGCCATCATACACGGCAATATGGGCATACAGTGGATTGGAAACAAATTGACCGACAGAGTTCAGATAGGTAAGCGGCTTATCTTTGGCGAAGCGCGGACCGATGAGATACAGCCTGGTCTCCTGTACGGTTAGAATTCCGGGTATTGACTTGTTTGTTTTCGCTACAGAATCATATAAACTATTTCCAGTCTCTTCAATGTATACGCTGGATGGCTTGCCCCCTCCTTGCGTAGCCTCCCGAAGCGATGAGATGACGTAGCCAATCTTAAGCCTCTTGCTATCTCCCTCGTAGTCAACGCCGACAATATCGACAAACAGTTGTTCCTTCAGCCGTAACTGATCCCAGCACCCGGAGAGCAAAAGACACATCAGCAACACGATAACCACTCTATTCATGCGTTGCTCCTTCCTATGCCGCGGAGCCCGGAAATGATAAGAAGGACAGCAGGCAGAGCAATGATCATAATGACCGAGGCTATGTCCTGCATATCGGAGAATTGCATAATCGCTCCCCGTTTCTTGAAGAAATAGCTGCCTATAAAGGCTACGCCAACCATCGACCAGACCCATACCTTGTGCTTGCCCAATCCTTGACCGCGAAGATGGACAAAGGCTTTGGCCGACAAGAAGAAGTAGATGTATACGGTGTCCGCTACGATAAAAACATAGAAAATCAGGAACAGGACATCCAAGCTTTGCAGCACCTCAAGCTGGTAATACTTCAGAATGAAAATAATCGGCTCCGGAATAAATTGGAGCTGCTTCAAACTAAACATCGTCGTACAGATCAGACAGCTCAGGACATAGTAAAGGGTTGTAGCACCGTTAGCGAGAGTCATGATAAGAAGCAGCCTGCTCTTGCTCTGAGTCTTTACATAAGGAAAGGCGTACAGCAGCAGATCATAGCCCACATATCCGCTAAATGCATAGTAAATCCCCTTTACGACTGGACTTGCGCCATCAGGCAGAAGCGGCATCAAATTCTTCACATCAAGACCGTACAGCCCGCAGCCAACGATTAGAAGAATTCCGATAAAGGGAAAGATCAAGTAGGATTGCGCGATGTACGAAATCCTCCTGAGCGATAATGATGCTGCATACCCGCACGCGATGAATAAAAACAGCACAAGCATCCACCGTGGTGTATAAACGAACAGCCATCGATTCAGAACATTGGCGTAATTGACAATTAGCAGACAACCCGAAACCGTATAATAGCAGCCGTACAATAGATTAAGGAAAGATCCTATCGGTCTACCGACAATTTGGGGTACATATGCAAAGAAATTACGCTTTGGATACCGACTGCCGAGCCACCAAATGAGCATAATGCCGGCCTGTGCGCACAGCCCGCTCAATAATACGGCCAGCCACGTATCATGGCCGGCAATTTTAGCTTCAACGTGGGGCAGGGATATCACCTCGACGCCAAGCTGCGTCATAAAGATTAGGATGAACAACTGTCTCCCCGTAATGGCGTCTTCCTTCATCGCTTCCAGCCCCTTGGATTCCGCATCCTCGTTCTATTGCTTGGCGCCGTTGTTTTTGGCCTCTTCAGCATCATCCACGTCGGAGCGCGAAACAGCGTATCCTTGGTGTCGCTTAAGGAGAATGGCGGCTTGTAATAAGAAAGCCCAAACGTACTAATCTGACATAGATGGGTACAAATCATCATGAAGAAGAAGGCAAGGCCGAACAAGCCGAACAGAGCGGAGAGCAGAAGCGCAGGATAACTTAACAATCGTGTAGCGCTGCTCATCTCGTATGACGGCATGACGAACGAGGCTAAGCCTGTTAGTGCAGCTGTAATAACCATCGTATTGGAAACCAGGTTGGACTGAACAACGACAGTACCAACAACGATACCGCCGACGACGCCAATAGTTTGGCCGACGGGACTTGCCAGCCGGATCGTCGCTTCCCGCAATATTTCGAGCAGGAGCATCATCGAGAGCGCCTCGATTGCCGGCGGGAATGTCACGTATTTAAGCGAGCTTTGAAGCGTGTTCACAAAATTAATCGGCAGCATCTGCGGGTTAAAGCCTGCAACCGAGACATAGATGGCCGGCAGGCCAATGGCTATAAAAAAGCAGCAGAGGCGTAACAACCGAAAGATGGAACTGATCAGCCAGCCACTCTGATAGTCGTCCTCGCTTTGAAAGAACGACCAGAACGAGACCGGTAAAATGACAACGTCAGGAGACCCAGCTGCTGAAATAACCACTTTGCCTTCCATTAGATTGGCGCGTGCACGATCAGGCCGTTCTGTAATGAGGAGCTGCGGGAACACGGTGTATTTTTGCTCCTGAATCAGCTCATTGATTTCTCCAGGCGAGTCGAGATAGTCGATGTCGATGCTCCGCAAGCGTCTGTCCGCTTCCTCAACAAGCTTCATATCTGCAATCGTCTTGATGTACATCATGGCGACCTTGGTCTGCGACAACCGCCCAATTGTATATGTTCTTACGATGAAGTCCGTTGAGTTGATCAGCTTGCGCATCAGGTTGAGATTCGTATCTAAATTTTCAATGAACGCCTCATTCGCCCCGCGCAGCACCCGTTCATTGGTCGGGATGTTAATGGAACGTTCTTTCTTCACATCCGTTCCCAGCAAGTGCAGTTTCGCCTCTCCGCTGCGTTGAAGCACGGTCTTGCCATACATGATCGCATGAACCGCTTCTTGCAAGCTCTCGGTTTCCGTATAGTCTAGAATGGACACGACATCATGGATGGGATCGTGCGGACGGGACAGCAGCGGCTGCAGGACATAGCTCTGAACGAGTTCGGAATCAATTAAAGTGTCAAAATAATACAGTCGCAACTCCGTTCCGCCGAGATTCAGCTGCTTCGACTGGAAATCGCCCTGATCCGCAAACAGTTCCTTGAAGTACTGATCCGTCTCTTTCAATGATGCTGTTAGTTTCACACGCATTCCCTCCTTCGCTAGAGATGTCCTTACTTTAACCACCGGTTGGTAAAAGTATGTAGAAAAGGATGTGAGCAGTGGTAAACAAAAAGGCAGTGACCAGTGGTCACTGCCTGCATTTAGCTTAATTAGTCTCCTGATAAATTTATCGGGATGCGGCCTAACGGATTTTAATTTGCACTTTAAGCAGCTCGGGATCCTTCGGCTTCGCGAGAAAAGCAGGCGTTTCCTCAAGCGTGATTACTTTGGAGACAAGCGGCTCCAGCGCGATGCGGCCTTCCTTGACCCAATCGAAGGCGGTGAGGAATGTGTAGTTGATCGCCATCGATCCGAGAATCGTCCAATCCTTGTTGTAGAGATCGAACGGGTTCACTCGAACGGAAGCATCCTTCGGCGTGACCCCGAACTGCAAGTATGTCGCGGTCTTGCCCAGGTAGGAGAACGCCTTCTCGATGACAGACGGGATGCCTGTCGCATCGACGACAACGTCAAAGCTCCGTCCGGCCAGGCGTGACTGCTCGCTCACGAACACCGCTTCCGTAGCTCCGAGCGCAAGCGCCATATCCAGCTTGCGGCTCGATACGTCCACGACGGTCAAGCTTGAAGCGCCAAGCCGCGACAACGATTGGACCAGCTGAAGGCCCATTGCGCCTGCACCGAAGAGAAGCACGGACTGTCCGGCTCGCAGCTGCAGCCGGTTCATGGCATGTACGACGCAAGCCATCGGCTCGACGAAAGCAGCCGTCTCGAACGACATCCCATCCGGAATGCGGAAGACATTGCGGGCCGGCACAGCTACATATTCCGCCATGCTGCCGTCTACCGTGTTGCCGAGCGCGCCCCAGTTCTCGCACTGATTGCCGCGGTTCGTCAAGCAATACCGGCACTTGCCGCAGAACAGAGAAGGATCAGCCGTCACCCGGTCCCCAATGGCGAAGCCCTCGACGCCTTCGCCCAGCTCGTGGATGACACCGGAGAACTCATGCCCCGGAATGATCGGATACGGCGACAGAAACTCCCCTTCGAAGATATGAAAGTCTGTCCCGCATATCCCGACTTGGGCGACCTCGATGACGACTTCACCCGGCTTCGGCGACGGATAGGGCACCTCTTTGACAACGGCGACGCGGGGTTGTTCCATGACTAATGCTTTCATTGAAATTCCTCCTTTATTATTGGTTGGCTTTCAAGGGTATAAGCACCTTAGGAAGTTATAGTCGCTGCAAGCAAAGGTTTTGAATGGTAAGGTCATCCGGTTCCGTTAGCGCGAAGAGAACGAAGAGAAGCTTCTATCGCTTCCATCCACTCCCCTTGCTCATCCGCCAGCAATGTATCCCAGCCCAGCTCGCGCGCTGCAACCAAGTTACGCTCCGAATCGTCTACGAATAACACCCGCTCCTGCGCTCGCAGCCTCGATTGAACAAGTTGATAAATCGGCAACGAGGGCTTGCAGCTCCCCGTCTGGCTCGAGATCGTTACACTCGTCAGATAGGGTTGAATCGGCTCAAGCAGGGGCAGTAACCATTCATGCCGATGATTGCTAAGCACGTGAATGTCTGCAGCCTCGCTCCATGCTGGAATACGGTCAAAAGCAGGCAGCGCGCGAAGATGCCGAGCCAATATGTCGCGCCCGTCCGCAGCCGTCAAACCCGGACAATAGGAAATAATCCATTCCCAGAACTCCTCTTCGCCTGACTCGCCGGTCCATAATTTATTTCTAAGCTGTACTCCGTATCGCTCCCTCAGCTCATGAAGGGAAATATCCGCATGCCCGGCAATTTCCTTCCACACCTCTGGCAAATTCGTAACCATGACGCCGCCTGCATCCAGCACTAATTGCAGCTTGCCCATCTCGATCTCTCTCCTTCTCCATCAAAGCTCGTTCATAGCCGCATCAAAAACTTGCTTTTCCAATGGATGATCCTTCGACTTCGACCAATAAATCAAGAGTACATTCCCGATTTCGTAGGTATTCGGATAGGTCGTGAATTTCGCGCCCTGCATCTCCTTGTTAAACTGCTGCACGCCTTTGACACGCGATTCTTTCGACGGGAATACATAGACATGAACGAACTCAGGATCACTCTGATCCGTCTGATTCTTGGCTTCAATTGAATATACGTTAGGAATGACATGGTCCAGCAGCAGCGGGTACCCTGTTATTCCGTAAGGAAGCAGCTTCACCTGCTGATCCCGAATCGCCTTTACAATGTTCTCCAGAGAATAAGGCTTCACCTGCTCACCCGTGACCACTTTCATAGGAACGCTGCCGGAATCGCGAGGATCATCGAAAGTCTTGCTAGCGACGATTGCTCCCTCATCATTGAGTGCCTCTATACCGTAACTAGGAGCCGAAGTCGATGGAAGCGTGGCAAACCATAGTCTCTGCCCCTCCTCGAACTCTACGATCTTGGCCGAATAACTGCCTGCATCCGGACCGCCAAAAGTGACATTCACACCTGAGATGGATGAGTTCGACAGCTGGCCGAATAGGATTGGAAAAGGACCATGAATGCCTTCAAACTTCGGCATGCTCATGTAGTTGAATGCCTCTCTCGCATTAGGATCATGTCCTATGCCGTACCCGCCGCCCATGACCCATTTCCAGCCAAGCCAATTTTTGCGGACGAACTCAATTTCTAGATTAGTGCCGTCGCCTTTGATGAAGTCACGTTTAATGAAAAGCAGCATCCCGCCATCAATCGCCTCGCGATGAACGACCCGTATTGAGGTGGAGTTCCTGAACTTCATGACCGCTTCTTCAGGCGTCTTGCCAATCGGAATTTTCACTATACCTGAAATCCCAGCTGCGCGAGAATAGCGCCAATCCGCGACTCCGCCCGGCATTACATACACGTAGGCAAAAGCAATCAGCAGCATTATGCAAGCCACTGCCGCAGCTGAAGTGACGATCCATAGACGCTTTCCTCGGTTGTTTGCATTTCGCTCTGACGCCGATGCCTGCCGCTGAATGTCTGCAATGCGCTGCTCTGAAGGAATTCGACTTACTGGAAAAGGGCGCTGCTTCAGCCGATCGAACAAGGGATCATCCTGCCGCTGCTCGTCTGTTTGCCATTTCGTCATTGATATCGCTCCTCCTTCATTCGCTTTGCAAGCTTGGCTCTGGCACGTGCAAGCCGAGATTTAACGGTTCCCTCAGCAATTCCTAGCAGCCCAGCAAGCTCCTTATACGAAAGTTCATAATGCGCATATAGGATGATGACCTCCCGATCGCTTCGCGGGAGCTCAAGCACGAACGACCAGATGTCGTCCGTGAAGCTGGCAGCCATATAATCCGTTTCCGCTGATGAGGACCGCCTTGTGTCCTGGAATAAGCCGATGAGCGTCACTTTGCGCAGAAAAGCAGATTTGCTATAGTTGAATGCCGTATTGCGGGCAATCTTGAACAGCCAGCTCTTCACCGAGCATTGTCCACGGAACGCATCGATCGCGCGAAATGCCCGAATGAACGTCTCCTGCGCGATGTCTTCAGCCACATGCTCCCGGCGAGTTAGAAAGTAGGCGTACTGCCACACGTCATGCCAATAGCGGCGGACAAGCCCATCCATCTCCGGCTCATCCAGCCTCGTAATATGTTTGAGATAGTCATCCTCCACGAAAGCCGCTCCCTTCTCTCCAATAAACAGACAACAGAGGATGGCAGAAAGTTCCGTTTTTTTGCAAAAAAATAAAAGGACCACCGTGGCAGCCCTTGGATTGCAGAGAAACATATATTCTAACGGATGCTACAGCGCTTATTTGCACAATAATCGGCCTTCTGAGATTCTAACGGTTGCTAGAGATCTTATTGGCCATATTTCGATTGAAATCCCCGCCGAAATAGCCGAATAGCGTTGCTGACAACCGTTAGCGTTTCAAAAGAGCTATTTTAGACGAAATAGCCTTTCTGGCAACCGTTACAGAAGTCGACACCCATACTATCAAGAGAAAAGCCACATCTCAAATATATGCGAGTGAGTAATCCCCATCCCAATTGAAAATAATTATCAATTGGAATCATAAATGGGTTGACAAAACTCCTTCTGAGAACTATTATCAGTTTATAATAATTCTAAATAACTACTCCAGGAGGCAACACACATCATGTCACTAATCGGTAAAGAAGTACTTCCATTTCAAGCGCAAGCTTTCCAAAACGGCAATTTCATCGAGGTAACAGAAGCGAATTTCAAAGGACAATGGAGCATTGTATGCTTCTACCCAGCTGACTTTACGTTCGTCTGCCCAACGGAGCTAGGCGATCTGCAAGATCAATATGCAGCATTGAAAGCGCTGGGCGTAGAAGTTTATTCCGTATCGACAGATACTCACTTCACGCACAAAGCTTGGCACGACCATTCGGATACGATCGGGAAGATTGAGTACATTATGATCGGCGACCCGTCACATACGATTTCACGCAACTTCGACGTACTTATTGAAGAAGAGGGTCTGGCTGACCGTGGCACCTTCATCATTGATCCAGACGGCGTCGTTCAAACGGTTGAAATTACGGCAGGCGGCATCGGCCGCGACGCAAGCACGCTTGTGAACAAGATTAAGGCAGCTCAATATGTCCGCAACAATCCAGGCGAGGTTTGCCCTGCCAAATGGCAGGAAGGCGCTTCTACGCTCAAACCGGGTCTTGATCTCGTCGGCAAAATCTAAGGGGGTCATATAGATGGTATTAGATCAGGAAATTAAGGCACAATTAAACCAATACCTTGGCTTGATGGAAGGCGACGTATTGATCAAGGTCAGCGCGGGAGACGATCAAGTGTCGAAGGATATGCTTGAGCTGACGGACACTTTTGCCAGCATGACTTCGCGAATTAAGGTCGAGAAAGCGGATTTGCCGAGAACGCCAAGCTTTAGCGTCAGCCGGCCAGGCGAAGAGACAGGTATCGTGTTCGCGGGCGTACCGCTCGGCCACGAATTCACGTCCCTCGTGCTCGCCCTGCTGCAAGTCAGCGGCAGAGCGCCTAAAGTGGAGCAGGACGTAATCGAACGTATCAAGAACGTCCAAGGCGTATACCGCTTCGAGACGTACATTAGCCTCAGCTGCCATAACTGCCCGGACGTCGTGCAGGCGCTGAACCTGATGAGCGTCCTTAATCCCGGCATCTCGCATACGATGATCGACGGCGCAGCATTCAAAGCGGAAGTTGAGAGCAACAACATTATGGCTGTTCCGTCCATCTTCCTGAACGGCGAATTCTTCGGCGGCGGGCGCATGACAATCGATGAGATTTTGGACAAAATGGGGATGAAGCGTGACGACTCGGCTTTGTTCAATAAAGAAGCTTACGACGTGCTCGTTGTTGGGGGCGGACCGGCAGGCGCGAGCGCAGCGATCTACGCGGCGCGCAAAGGAATCCGTACCGGTATCGTAGCGGACCGTTTCGGCGGTCAGGTCGTCGATACGGTGAGCATCGAGAACTTTATCGGCATGAAGTACACGGAAGGGCCGAAGCTCGCGGCAAGTCTCGAAGAGCATGTGAAAGAGTATAATGTCGATGTAATGAAGCTGCAGCGCGCGAAACGCCTTGAGAAGAATGGGGAGTTCGTAGAAGTCGAGCTTGAGAACGGCGCTTTGCTGAAGAGCAAGACCGTTATTCTGTCCACAGGTGCACGCTGGCGCAATATCGGCGTTCCCGGCGAGGAAGAGTTCAAGAATAAAGGCGTCGCGTATTGCCCGCATTGCGACGGTCCATTGTACGCAGGCAAGCGCGTAGCCGTTGTCGGCGGTGGCAATTCCGGCGTCGAGGCCGGTATCGATCTCGCAGGCATCGCCAGCCACGTCACCGTCCTTGCATCCGCTGCGGAATTGAAGGCGGACGCCGTGCTGCAGGATCGGCTGAATAGCCTTCCGAACGTTACGGTTCTCACGAACGTGCAAACGAAAGAAATTACCGGAACAGATAAAGTGAACGGCATCTCCTACATTGAACGCGAAACAGGCGCCGAGAAGCATGTCGAGCTTGAAGGCGTGTTCGTTCAAATCGGACTTGTGCCGAATACCGAATGGCTCAGCGAAGTCATTGAGCGGACAAATTCCGGCGAAATTGTCGTGGATAAGCGCGGAGCAACGAGCTTGCCAGGCGTATTTGCCGGGGGCGATTGCACGGACAGCGCGTACAATCAGATCATTATTTCGATGGGCTCGGGCGCAACCGCAGCGTTAAGCGCTTTTGATTATCTCATCCGTCATTAATAGCTAGATAATAAGGCCGCCTGCATCGATGCTCGATGCAGGCGGCTTTTTAGTTGCAGTATTCATTCCTGCTCCCACCTCTAACGAATTCAGGTGGCGTTATTCGGGCAAATTGGGCCGGTTTGAAATTTTAACGAACTCAGGTAACGTTATTCTCCGCATTTGAGACGTACCGGCGGCAAAATCGAGGCAATAGCGTGCCCACAGTTCGTTAGCCGATTTAACCAGCCGAAATGGGATGAATAAGCGCTATACGGTTCGTTAGCCCGAAGCTCACGTATGGGTAGAGCGCTCCGGCCGCCCTGCCAGCCAGTCCGCAAGCGTCGCGACGCGTTCCGGGAACTTCGTACTTCTCGCTAGAAACCCGGTCCCATGCTGCGGCATCGGATCTTGATCCGTCGACTGATAGCGGAGGTCGACACTCCAGCGGACATGGTCGGAGTTGTTCGGCGTCGACATGTGCAGCAGCCGGTCGTTGAACAGAATCGCAGTGCCCGCCTTCACCGGCAGCGCGACCGTCTTGCGCGAACCGAGCTGATGCTCATGCAGCGCTGTGTAGCTCGTTCCGGTGTACGTCTCCGCATGCCATTCCAGCAGCTTCGAGTTCTGCGTGCGCGGCTTGATGTGCAGGCAGCCATTTTCGAGTGTCGCATCGACGAAAGAAATCCACACCGTGATTACCGGATTCGCATTCGAGTCCGGCCAATACGATTTATCTTGATGCCACGGCACGGCTCCGGCTGCGACGCGCGGCACCTTCGGGCGAGTGTTATAGACGGGACTTGCGAAGATTTCCTCTCCGATGAAGGACTCAACTGCGTCTATGATCCTCGGATTGCTAAGGAGATGGAAGTAGCCCGGGGTCCGGTTCCGCCAGCTGCGCCCGAACTGCAAGAAATGCTGGTCCGTCAGTCCGTCGAATAGCTTCGCCAGCCTGTATTTGAGCGGTTCGTCCTCCAGCTTATCTCTAATAAGCCCCTGCTTGAACAATTCGTCAGCAATCGCAGATACCTCATCCATCATCGCCTGCCGAGGCGGCTCCATGTCTGCATCATCTAGCAAATCCTCTAGAACCAAATAGCCATCGCGATCATATTGCAGTAGCTGCTCATCCGATAAACTCCCGCGCGTCGTACGGTGAAATGTCATGAACGATACCTCCGTAGCCTATAGTGCTTCCTCTTCCTAACGTGACAACTGTATGATCGCTTGCCTGCCGTCAGTCCACTGTCCCTTCCCGATACTTCCTCGGCGTCATGCCGCTCACCTTCATGAACACATTGTAGAATGACGGTTCACTCTGATAACCCACAATCTCTGCAATCTCCTTCACCTGAAGGCTTGTCGTGCGAAGGTATCGCTTCGCCGCCTCGATCCGGCAGTAGATGAGGAACTGGATGGGGCTGACGCCCACCATTTCTTTGAACAGATGCGCCAGATGGTACTTGTTCAGGTACGTCTCCTCCGCAAGCGAATCCAGCGTAAGCGGCGTGCTGTAGTGTTCTTCAATAATCCGCTTCGCCTTCCACACCGCCTCCTTCGCGGGGAAACGCGAGCGCTGCGACTCGTCGCCATAATGCGCGATCCGAGCCAGCTTGGCAAAAATAATACCGAGATAGTGGCTCGCAATCATCTGCGATTCGGGCTCGAACTTCTGCGACTCCGCGATGGTGTCGCGCATCAGCTTGCGGATGACAGGAAGCTGATCATGCAGCTGGATAATCGGCACACGATCCCTGGTGAGGAAGTAATCCCGCTCCAGCTCCCCGATCTGCAGCCCCGTAAACCCGATATAGGTGCAGCGAAAAGGATGCTTCGTCGACTGCTCCCTATGCCATATGCCGCGATGGTAGAAAAGCATGGAACCCGCTCCCGCGGTATAGCTGCGTCCGTCGATCTCGAACTCGCCCTCGCCTTCCTCGATCAGCAGCATTTCGCTATTGGCGTCATGTTTATGCAGCTCAAGATTGAACTTGTTGTCACCGCCTGCCATATCGAACGAGCTACCCGCAATAAAGATCGGCTGCTTGCGAAACAATGTAGAAACCGCCAAAGCATCGCCCTCCTCTCATACCGCAAGAATGAATAGTTTTTCGCACAAGTTCTCTTATTGTCACTTCCCTCTGCATGACATACGCTTAAAATAGAGAGCGCTTGCATGCTGTTATGCTCAGCATAATTCAGCAAGGCTATTAATTACAACATTAAATAGTTTCGGATCGGAGCGTGTACCTATTGCTGCAATTTAAGAAGAGACAGCTGTCCGAGGAAAAGTACGAGGCTTGCGCTGTGTTCGACGTCAATGGAGACGGCATTCCGGATATTGTGAGCGGCGCTTACTGGTACGAGGGACCTGACTATGCAAAGAAACATTTTATATGCGATGTGCTGGAAATTTCGGAGTACCACGACGACTTCTCCGACTACCCGATGGATGTCGACGGCGACGGACGGCTCGACATTATTACGGGCGCTTGGTGGGGCGAGACGCTACGCTGGCGGCGTAATCCCGGCGATACCAATACCGCTTGGGAGACGTTCGACATCGATAAGTGCGGCAGCATCGAGACCATTCGCTATTGTGATATTGACGGCTGCGGCGTGCCTGAGATCTTCCCGAATACGCCAGGAGAGCCGCAGGCGTTCTATAAGCTTATCCGGGATACGGACGGCAAAGGAACGGGCGAGTTCAAGAAATTCGTCATCAGTGAAGGGTCCAGTGGACATGGCATGGGCTTCGTCGATGTAACCGGCAATGGCCGCATGGACGTTATTCTGAGCGCCGGCTGGCTCGAGCAGCCGGAAGATCCGCTAAGCGGCGAGCTGTGGACGTTCCATCCGGAATTCTCGCTCGGCAGCGCAAGCGTGCCAATCCTCGGGCATGACGTGAATGGCGATGGCCTGATGGATATGATCGTCGGGCAAGCGCATGATTACGGACTGCACTGGTATGAGCAAGGCCGCGCTGCGGACGGCTCGCGGACTTGGACGAAGCACGAAATCGATATGAGCGGCTCCCAATTCCATGATCTGTGGCTCGTGGATCTCGACCAAGACGGCGAGCTTGAGCTCATCACGGGCAAGCGGTACCGTGCCCACAACGACGGCGATCCGGGGGCTCATGACCCGATCGGCATCTATTACTACAAGCTGAATGGCGGCCAGTTCAAGAAACATGTCATTGACTTCGGCCCTGCAGGCGAAGCTTCCGGCGCTGGCATCTATTTCTGGGTGCAGGATCTGAGCGGCAACGGTTATCCAGACATTGTCGCGCCAGGCAAGGACGGACTGTATCTATTTGAAAATTTAGGAAAAAGAGAGGGTTAGCGACGATGAGTAAATTACGAATTGGTTTTGTCGGCGGCGGCGGTATGGGGCAGATGGCTCACCTGAGCAACTATGCGGTGCTCACGGATTTATGCGAAGTCGTCGCACTTGCAGAAGTGCGCCCGGAATCCGCCAAGCTCGTGGCGACGCGGTATGGTATTCCTCAAGTATATAACAGCCATCTGGAGCTGCTTGAGAACGCAAATGTCGATGCGATTGTGGCGCCGCAACAGTATCGCCACCACCCTGCGCTTATCCCGGACATTCTGCGAGCGGGTATCCCCGTCTTTACGGAGAAGCCGCTTTGTTTGACGGTCGAAGCAGGACGCGAGCTCGTTCGCATTAGTGAAGAAACCGGCACGCTGCATATGGTCGGCTACCATAAGCGCTCCGACCCTGCGATGGAACGCGCCAAGAAGGAAGTAGACGCTTGGCGGGCAAGCGGCGACTATGGCAAGCTGCGCAGCATCCGTGTCACGATGCCACCGGGCGATTGGGTTGCAGGCGCGGATAAACCGCTCAGCGCGAACGAGCCGTACCCTGCTCTAACACTAGAGCAAGGACCTTCTGATTACAACGACCAACAAACGCGCGAGTTGGATACATTCGTGAACTATTACATCCACCAAGTGAACGCGATTCGCTTCTTCCTCGGCGAGAATTATAAGCTGACCTTCGGCGACCGCGAAGGCGTGCTGCTCGTTGGCGAGAGCGACAGCGGCGTGACCGTTACGCTGGAGATGGCGCCGTATTCGAACTCGATCGAATGGCATGAGCAGGTGCTCGTCTCCTTCGAGAAGGGCTTCGTCCGCGTCGACCTCCCTGCGCCGCTCGTTCGTCAGCAAGCAGGCAAAGTGTCGATCTACAAGGACAATCCCGATATCGCGTCGCCGGAGATCGTGCAGCCAATCATGCCGAATGTCTCCGCAATGCGCAATCAAGCGATCAACTTCATCGCTGCCGTGAAGGGCGAACGTCCCGCGCCGTGTACGTCCAAGGAGGCGCTCGAGGATCTGATTCTCGCCCGCTCGTACATTGACTTCATGTCGCGGACGTATTGGCAGCAGCCGGCGAAGGCTTAGCGGCAAGCTTGTCGAATAAATAAGGGAGACAACAATCCCGTAAATGCTGAAGGAGTTGAAACGATGAGAAAAATCGCAATTATCGGAGCTGGCAGCATCGTATTTTGCAAAACATTAATTCTCGATATTATGGCGACGAAAGACCTCGAGGACACGGAGTTTGTACTGATGGCGCCGTCGACGTCGAAGACGACACAGGTGAAAGCTTTTGCCGATAAAGTGATTGCCCACAACGGGCTGAAATCGAAAGTCTCGATTACGACGGATCGCCGCGAAGCGCTCAAGGGTGCGAACTACGTCATTGCTTCCTTCCAGATTGGCGGCGTCGATCTGTTCGAGAAAGATTACAAGATCCCGCTCGCTTACGGCGTTGACCAATGTATCGGCGATACGCTCGGACCAGGCGGCGTGTTCCGCGCGCTGCGCAGCATTCCGGTCATTCTGGATGTGGCTCGCGACATGGAAGAGCTATGCCCGGACGCAACGCTGCTGAACTACGTCAATCCGATGGCGATGATCTGCTGGGCGCTTGGCGAGACGAAGATCAAGTATGTCGGGCTGTGCCATGGCGTTCAGACGACGCTTGACCTTATCTCCGGCTATGTCGGCGTGCCGAAGCATGAGATCGACTACGTATCCGCAGGCATCAACCATATGGGCTGGTTCACGAAGCTGACGCATAAAGGGCAAGATCTCTACCCGATTCTGCGCGAGAAGTTCGAGGAGCCGGAATTCTACGTCAATGAGAAGGTCCGCGGTGAAGTGTTCCGTCACTTCGGTTATTTCATGACCGAGTCGACCGGACATCTATCGGAATACGTGCCATGGTTCCGCAGCAGCCAGCAGGCGCTGGACCTCTATTGCGACGAGCCGTCCTTCGGCGGCGAGAGCGGCGCGTATTACAAGTGGTGCACTTACGTAGCCGATAAGTACAAGGCGAAAGATGTGCTTGCGGATGAATCCGCCGAGCTGCCGCCGCGCAGTGTCGAGTACTGCGCTTATATTATCGAAGCGCTGGAAACCGGCCGCACGTTCAAGTTCAGCGGCAACCTGCGCAACAACGGCATGATCTCGAATCTGCCGGAGGATTGCTGCGCAGAAGGGCTTGTTTTCGCGGATCGCAATGGCCTGCACCGCACCATCAACGGCGAATTGCCGCCGCAGTGCGCGGCGCTCAATATGACGAACATCAACGTACAGCGCCTTACAGTGCTGGCGGCGAAGACGGGCGATCCGGAGACGGTCGTGCAAGCAATCGCGCTCGATCCGCTCACTTCCTCCGTGCTGACGCTGAAGCAAATCCGCGACATGGTTACGGAGATGCTCGTCGCGCAGGAGGAGTACCTGCCGCAGTTCGAGGGCAGACTCCCTCGTCCAACGCCAACGATCCACATCCCAGCGAACGTCCAGCGCGCCGAGGTGCCGATCGACCCGGCTCTCGCGGTGTATTCGCGATTCGGGGAGCTCGCGAAGTAAGCAGGTAATAGTTGGAAAGTTGAACTCGTGGCCAAATGGGGCCACGAGTTTTTTGTTGTGTTTGGGGGGTTGAGGGTTTATTCGCAGCTATAGCAGATGCATTTAATAGTGAGAGAACGTATATGTTCTCTCGGGGGCGGTTTTGTGCTGCTGGGGTGGTGAGAGAACATATATGTGCTCTCGAGTCCATTATTGGCGCTATTATGCCTCGTTTTGCTGCTGAGAGAACGTATATGTTCTCTCGGCAGTAAGTTTCCTTGGTTTACGGTGCTGAGAGAACATATGTGTTCTCTCAGCTTGCAACAGGTAATTGACCAGGCATGGTGAGAGAGGCAAAACCCTCTCTCAACCCCTCATCCGGCCCTTTTCGCGCCGTTTCGAAACCTGAGAGCGGAAATCCCAGCTCTCACACGCGCACTCGGCATGATTTCACTGCTGAGAGAGGCAAAACTCTCTCTCAGCCCCTCATCCCGCCCTTTTTCAGCCGTTTCGAAACATGAGAGCGGAAATTCCCGCTGTCACACGCGCACACGACGCGATTTCACTACTGAGAGAGACAAAACCCTCTCTCAGCCCTCATTCGCTCGGCTCAGCCACCGAGCCACACCACGCTCTTGCTCTTGCACTTGCACTTGCACTTGCACTTGCACTTGCACTTGCTCTTGCTCTTACCCTCGTCTTCGCGGTCCCCCGTACCATCACCATTTGGGGAACGGTCGAGAACGGAGGCTTTGGCTCAGCTTTGGCTCAGCCTTGGCACAACCTCGGCGCGGAGTCTCCCCTCACTCAAGCCCAAGCCCCTCCACCATCAACAACAAAAAAAGCGCGAGGCCCTCAAGTCCCGCGCTTTCCCACCTTATTTCAACTCACGCATAACGTCCTGCAAGAATGCCCACGTCCGCTCCACAGAGGAAATCGACACATGCTCCTCCGGCGTGTGGAAATTGTACATGTTCGGGCCGTAGGATATGGCGTCGAGATGCGGCATTTTCTCAATGAGGACACCGCATTCGAGTCCCGCATGGATCGCCTTGACCTGGAGCGGCTCGCCGTACTTGCGAGCGTACACCGTTTCGAACACTTCGCGAAGCTTCGAATCCGCCCGGTATGGCCAGCCTGGGAAATAGTGATCGTACCGGTATGTTACACCCACCGACTCCGCGAGCGTCTCCATCCCCTGCAGAACCGCATCCAGCTGAGAGCGATGCGAGCTCCGCACAAGACTTTCGAACACAACCTGGTCTTCCTTCATCGAAATCACACCGATATTCGTCGACGTCCGGACGAGATTCTCAATGGCCTTATTCATGCTGAGCACGCCGTTTGGCATAAGCGCCAACAACCGAATAACGAGCAGCTTCGTCTCCTCCGACAGCCAGCGCGATACATTTTCAGCCGCCCCAACCGCACTAATCGTTACTTTTACACCCGGGTCCGCTGCTTCGAACTCATCCTTATAAATCTGATTCCACTCTGCAATGCGTGCCTCAGCAACCGCCAACTCTTCCGCTGTCAGACGCACAACCGCCTCCGACTCGCGCGGAATCGCGTTCACCTTCATGCCGCCGGCAATGCTCGCCAGGTCAAAAGCAGTATGACGCCGCAGATCATCCAGCACACGCCCTACCAGCTTATTCGCATTGCCGCGCTCGCGGATAATATCGTCGCCGGAGTGACCGCCAACCAAGCCTTCCACCGCAATGGTATACGCCGACCGGCCATCCGAAGACTCGCCGTTACTCCACACAATTGGCACCGTATGGAACACCGATGCACCGCCGGCGCTGCTTACGAACACAACGCCTTCGCGGTCAGAATCGAAGTTGATCATCATCTGTCCGCTCAGCTTGGAAGCATCAATATTCTCCGCACCAGCCATGCTCGTCTCTTCTTCCGTCGTCAGAAGAATCTCCAGCGCTGGATGTGCCATATCTACCGAGTCCATAAGCGCCATAGAGAAAGCAACGCCGATGCCGTTATCGGCGCCAAGCGTCGTACCCTGCGCATAGATCATGTCCCCGTCAAGCTTGAAGCGGATCGGGTCTTTGGTGAAGTCATGCTGCGTCGATTTATTTTTCTCACAGACCATATCCAGATGACCTTGAAAAATAACCGTAGGCGCCTGTTCATACCCCTTCGCAGCAGCCTTCTTAATAATGAGATTATATCGTTCGTCCTGAATCGCCGTGCAGCCGCGCTCTTCCGCGAACTGAGCAACGTAATCGCTAATCGCCTTCTCGTTGCCCGATCCCCGAGGAATCTTCGACAATTCCTCAAAGAATTGCAGCACCTTGCAATCACCTGTATATACCTTGCCTGCTTGTTCATTACTCACGCTTGTTTCCTCCTAAAGCCCAGCCTTCTCGTATCAACTTGCTATACGCAAGTAGTGTACATCATACGAGCAGCCAAAACCAGCCTCCGGATTAGTTCGTTTTTGAAGAGTGTCGCACAACAAAAAAGACGCGCCGTCCGGCGCGCCTCTTTATTTCTGAACCTCAAAGCTTGCACTCTCTTCCGCCGTTTCCCCGCCGCCGCCAAACAGCTTATCTTCCTCGTTATCGCGAATCGTCTTCTGCAGCACGAGACAGGATACGATCAGGAACGCGCCGCCGATGGCATAGTAGCCTTTTACCGACAGAGGCTCTTCAAGATTGAACACCCCGATATACTCCGCAAGAATCGCGAGTACGAAGCCTGCCCAGGAGAGGAATGTGAAAGCGGACGTATTCCTGCGACGGTAACCTACGTTGTAGACTTGCAGGTAGTTATCCTCATCATTATCCCGCGCTACCTTCTGCAACAGGAACGAGGTGACGATAAGCAGAATGGCTGACACTGCATAGTAGCCCTGAACGGAGAGCGGCTGCTTGAGCGTATAAATCCCTACAAATTCGAACCCGCATGCCAGCACAAAAGCTGACCAAGCCATGAACGTATATGTCGGTGTGTTACGTCTGCGGTAAAATTGCATTTTATTGCGAAGCTGCTGCCCCGCACCCGTTGTTGTCGATTCAGTCATCATCTCTAAAGTCCTCCCTTGCAGCCTCTCGCGGCTGCTTCGTTATGACCTTATTGTAAGACTGACCGCGCAAACACATAAGTACCATCTTCTCCTAGTACCTGGTCACAACGCCTAAGCAGCTTACTGCTCGAACTTCACATTCCGGCTGAGCTCCACGACCATTTTGGCTGCATTGGCGCTCCCCAGCGGCTCGCCCAAATAGCTAATGCCCGAGAACGTAACGCCATCGATCATATGCGCGCCATCATAACCGCGGATGATAGAGACGGGGAGCAGCCCGCCAACAATGGCAATATTCTCAAAGCGGATATCGCGAACCTGACCACGCTCCGTATCACGAGAATACTGGGAATATTGAATCTTAATATCAACCAGCTTCTCCTCTGAGTCTTCGACGCGGATGTTGCTATACAGCACGTTCTGCACGACTGCACGATCTCCGTTATGGATAGTGAACGTCCCACCGGATTCATAGCCTTCGAACTGGCAGTGAATGATGTCGCAATCGCTGAACTCAATGTCCGAGATTGTCTCGCTGCGTGTCTCGTAGCCTATCTCGAGCGCATTGCCCCACTCCGCATTGAAGAACACTGAACGGCTTACCCGCACGCGGCGCACATCTCGGCAGCCCGCTTCATGGAAGTAATCGACCGCCTTAATGGCGATGCAATCATCCTTGGAGCGGACGAACACGTTCTCAATTGTCACGTCTTCACAGCCGACAATATCAATGCCATCCCCCGTCCCTGCAAAAGTAAGCACGTTCACATTCTCGATCCGCACATTCGAGCACGCCGTCGGCACAAGATGCCACGTTGGTCCGTCCACGACGCTGATCCCTTCGATGGTAACTCCATTGCAGCGAGCTGGCAGCAGCATCGCATGCTTCTTCGCCCCTTCGTCGTCTCTCCACAGGGAGCCGTCAAGAATTCCTCTGCCACGAACCGTAATGTTCGATGCGCCATCTGCAGTTACACGTCCATACACGACTGCTCCTTCTTCGATATAGAGCGTCTCTCCGTCCTGCAAACGGATTTCGCCCGCGTGATGCACCTCGCCGCCCTTGTAATAATGAACGTTCGAGTCAGCTGGGTCAGGCCGCTCTGCCGTCTCCGGCGGATTAATCCAAATAAATAGCGGCTCCTTAATGTCACCGTCGAATTCAATGGACAACTTCGCTGGCGCCTCGATCTCAAAGCAAAGCACATTACCTGCTGCCGAGGCAGGCGCAATGCCATGTCGCAGAGGACGTACGACCGCTTGCTCGAAGCTGTGGCTCGTCTCGATTTCAATGGTGACTTTGCCTTCAGCTGACAACACGGCATAACCTGCGCCTTGGCACTGATATACAAAAACAGGCTGGCCATCAATACGAACCTGGTAGCGGTCTGATGGCTTAATTGATGCCGCCGGATAACTGGATTGAATGTTGGATTGCAGCATAAGAGCACACTCCTTGCGTGGATGATGGCTCTATTCTATCGAACCTGCTGAAGGGCATGTGAGTGAAAATTGTTCATTGTGCTACGAAAGTTGTCTCCATTCCGATTCCGCTAAGACAATTAATCTGGTAAAATGTGTTAAACTCATCGAACAAAGGAGGCTGCTACTATAATGGGAGCAATCATACATGCCATAAAGAACCCTTCCGGGTTGCGTCTCATCACCGCGATGTCGGTGTCGAGTTCATACTTTCTAATTCAAGTCGTACGCCTGGCCACTAAGAGCGGACACCTTGTAACTCTATTCACGACCGCAGGATCTTTCCTACTTTGTCTGTCCATATTGGTAGCTGCTTGGTACAGGGGACGTCAGGTATCAACTGAGTTATCGCTAATTGGCAGTCAGTTATTCGTAAAAGGAGTAACCATTCACGCTGAACAGATTCAGGTTATCCGAACAATGGGATATTTCCGTCCTGTTATCGGCATTAAGCCTTACGGCGCACGGATTGTGCCGCTGGCGATGTGCTTTAGATTTGCAAGTGACGAAGATCAAGGCTCCGCCGACTTGGCGAATTGGGCAGCTCGGTATAACGTAAAGATGGTGAATAAGCCATTTATGCGGTGGATATGAGATTAGAAGCAATCGCCTCCACCATCTCTCTGAAAACCACTTCCCAATCTCGATTAACATTATGAATCGTATTGGCCGGGAACGGTAGCCGCTCAAGCAGCATCGATTCGATCCGCTTGCGGTTCTCCATGAAGCTAATATTCTGTTCCGTTGCAAAATGAGGCTTTGAGCGAATAGAGGAAATCCAGCTCTGCTGCTCCCGCACATCCGGCTGGGATAAATAAATTAACACCGGATCTAAAGCGGCAATCCTGCCTGCAATGCTCTGGATATGCTGCTCAATCTGCGTGTCGTCAGCTTGATAATGCTTCATTAAATCATGAATCTGATGCTGTAGGAACACCGCTTCCAGCACGTAGACATCGTCAGCCGCGCTAACACGCCCTGCGAATCGCGACCAATGCCGCTCGATAGCTTCGGTAAACTCCGGCAACGTAGCTACGGGCGAATTCGTCCAACATAGCTCGCGAGACTTTAGCTCGGCATGGAGCACGGCCAACTCGTTAAACACATTAACCTCTCGATAGGGAACCAAGTAGTTTCGTCCATCTCTAATAACCCGCGACCGGATCTCGCCATTCACGCTCGGATAGCGCACCAGAAGCTCTGCATACTCCTCCTCCCGGAAGAAAGCATGCCAATTCAGGCTCACCGGATGCTCCTTAGCACCTTCATCATAGAAGTGAGATGGGATGCCTTGCTCCCGCAAATAAAGATGCAGCCGTTCCGCTAACGTCGATTTACCCGTGCCGCATAAGCCTTCAACCAAGATTAATTTGCAATTTCTTGGCATGCCATTACCCCCGTCTACTTGACTTCATCCAACAAGATTCTTTCCACACCATGGCTCCACACACCTTCAACTACAACAAAACAATAAATAGACCAAACCGCTCATCTGAACGGTTTGGTCTATTCGCAATGTAATACCTATGAATAAAACCTCTTATTACCAGCCGATATCGTCACGTGCCGCAGCTTTTTCACCCACGTACGCAGCCATATCTTCTACGCCGGCAGATTTAAACTTGTCTTGAATGCCGCGCAGAATCTTGAGCGCTTCGTCATCGGATTTCGCGTAGCATGCTTTGCGGAATTCTTCGTCGAAGTTCAAGCTAGCTGTTTTATCGCGGAACTCTTGGTATTTCGGCCAATCTCTTTCCAGATAAGTTGCGCTGACCTTGTCGATAATTTGGATCGGCAGTCTCTTCGAGTAGCTTGCCTCGAGTTTCTCCCATTGCGTCTTCTGGTCATCTGGAATCGGCCAAGTGACTTCGGAGGAGAAAGCGCCCATGAAGCTGCCGGAGAGATAGTTGAGACCTTCATCACGCTTCACATCCGGATTATCGTCGAACTTCTTCTTCACATCAGCAATCCATTGCGGCTTGCCATCTACCATGTTGTACGTTTTACCTACGTTACCCCAGAAAGCAAGCAGGCGGCCTTCGTCGCTGTTCAAGAAATCAATCAGACGAAGTGCTGCATCCGGATCTTTGATCTTCGCGCTCAAGAAGATAACCGGGAAGCCGGAGCGGCCTGGCTTCTCTACTTGCGTCACAATGTTACCGCTCTTATTCTTCATTGGACCGAGCAGCTCATATTGCATTTCTGGATTTGTTTTATAGAGCGTTTTTTGCAATTCGCCAATCATGCTTTGAGCGCCGAATACAGCCAGCTTGCCTGTAGCGAGCTTCTCATTCGCAGTTGTATCGGTATTGCTGAATGCCTCTGGGTCGAAGAGACCTTCAGTAATCAGCTTTCTCATGTAGAGCAAGCGAGCTTCTTGATCCTTGGATTGCGTCCAGTGGATGAGCTTGCCGTCTTCTTGGCGGAAGTCCGAGATGTTGTAATCCGACCAACCGGACAGGAATTGGCTGTAATCCCAACCGTTATGCATCGTACCGGAAGGAATAACCGGCTTGCCGCTAATATCTTTGAAGCTGCCATTCTTGATCTTAGCCAGCAGGTCAAGCAGCTTATCCTCTGTATCGATATCTGCTGCATTCACACCCAGAGACTTCAAGATATCTCCGCGAGCATAGAGACCATAATTCCAGTTATGAATGGATTCCGGAGTGCCGTCTGGCGTCTGCATCGGAATGACATATTGCTTGCCTTCAAGATCAGGACTATTCAGATCGAATTCGGCAAAGTCCTTCGCTACGCCTTGCGTCATCAGTTTCTTCACGTTCGGATATTTATCGAGATAAGGGGTTAAATCAAGCAGCTGGCCTTCCAGAGCCGCTTTCTTGATGACTTGTCCTTCCCCGCCTGTCGTCGACCAGTACGGCGCGTTTACGATATCCGGAACCGTATCCGAAGCGAAGATCGTGTTCAGTTTCTCAACTTCGCTAGTAGTGATCGATTCCAGCTTTAACGTTACGCCGGTTTTTTCTCTAACTGCTTGAGCAACCGGATTGTTTTCCTGATCCTGCGGGTATCCTGCACCGCCGCCGTTCCAGGCACTTAGGAAGGATAGAGTAGTCTGCTTAGGTGCAGTGGATTCATTCGACCCCGAGTTTGCAGAGTTCGTGGAATTCGTGGTCCCCGAGTTAGAGGAAGTACCCGCATCGTTGTTGTTTCCTCCACATGCCGTCAAAGACACGGCAAGCAGCGGAACCGCAAGCGTCAAGCTAAGAGAACTTTTTAATCTGGTCTTACGCATTTGAGAAGCCCCTTTCGTTTGGAAGTTTTTTTATATATAAAAGGCTGCGCCTCTTATACTCGACTACTCTTTAAGCGAACCAACCAACACGCCTTTGACAAAATACTTCTGAAGGAACGGGTAAACCAGGATAATCGGTGTCGTAATGATGATTACGAACGTCATCCGGAGCGCCTCAGGCGTTACGCCTCGCAGCGCCATCTGGTTCTCATTCATGTTCTTGATGGACGAGCCGCTGCTTGAACCTGTCATCGATTGGAAGGACGCTTCGCTGATCATTTTGTTCAAGAACGTGGCAGCAGGCTGAAGATTCTCGTTCTGGATGAAGAATTGTCCAGTAAACCAGTCATTCCAGATGCCTACTCCGACGAACAATGCGATGGTCGCCATAACCGGCATCGAAAGCGGGAGAATAATTCGCCAGAATACCCCTAGCTCACTTGCGCCGTCGATACGGGCCGATTCCGACAAGCCTTGAGGAATCCCGTCGAAGAACGTCTTCATGATAATCGCATTGAAGAAGCTATAGAGCGATGGCAAGACGAGCACCCAGTACGTATTGAGGATATGAATCTCCCGGTACAGGATAAATGTCGGAATAAGTCCACCGCTGAACAGCGTCGTGAAGAAGAAGAAAAAGACGATATATCTTCTTCCTGGAAGACCTTTCCTTGAAAGACCATAGGCCAGCAAAGCGGTCAGCAGCGTGGAACCTACGGTAACGACAAACGTTCGTGAAATCGAGATCCAGAAGGATTGCAGGATCTGAGGGTTGTTGAATGCTTTGGTGTAGTTCTCGAACGTTGTGACTCTCGGGAAGAAGTAAATGCCGCCCTTCATGGCATCGTAGCCGTCATTGAATGAGAGCGCCAAAAAATAGATAAAGGGATAGAGTGCCGTCAGGCAGAATACGAGCAGCAGCGCATAGTTAATGCTGGAATAGACTTTATCGGCTGCCGATAATTTTCTCACACCCACACCCGCACCTCCTTAGGTTCGTAGAATGATTTTCGCCCCATTACCATAGCGATACGTCGCTCACTTTTTTGGACACCTTATTAACGGCCACAATGAGAAGCAGCGAGATCAGTGACTTGAACAAGCCGATAGCTGTGGAATAAGCGAATTGTCCTTGCTGAATACCTGTTTTCAATACATATGTATCCAAGATTTCCGAAACACTGAGTGTTGCAGGCGTCTGCATCAGCCAGATTTGGTCAAAACCGGCATTCAGCACGCCGCTCAGGGAGAAGATAAGCAGGATACCAATCGTAGGCGTTAGAGATGGCAGCGTAATCTTAAACAGCTTGCTCCACCTTCCGGCGCCATCCATTTCCGCAGCTTCATACAAGTGCGGATCAATATTGGTTAAGGCAGCCAGATAGATGATCGATCCCCAACCTACGCCCTTCCATATATCCGAAACGATCACCAAGGGATAAAATAACTCCGGCTTTCCCATAAAGAAGATCGGGTCCAGCCCCATATGATCCCGGATGTCATTGATAAGTCCCACGTTAGGAGAAAGAATTTTTTGCATCAGTGTCACAACGACGACCCAAGATACAAAGTGAGGCAGATAGGAAATGGTCTGAAAGAGCCGTTTCAATTTGCCGTGCATGACGCCATTGAGCATCAATGCGAGGATCAGTGGTGCCGGAAATCCAAACAATAGTTTAAGGAAGCTGATGTACAACGTATTGTACAGCACCGAATAGAAGCTGGAATCTCCGAGAAACTGTTTGAAATACCGCAGCCCTTCCCAAGGACTGTGTAGGATCCCGAGGTTGTACTTGAAATCTTTGAACGCGATCAAAATGCCGTACATCGGATAGTAGCTAAAAACGAGGTACCAGATAATAGCGGGAAGCATAAATAAGTAGATGTGTCTGAAACTCCAAATCTTAGCCCAAGTCTTGTTCTTCTTTAGCGGAGATGCACCGGGTATGACTTCAACTCTTGCTTCTTTTGCAATCATTACTCCTCCCACCTTCTACAGGATATAGCCAAGCGAAGCGCATTCAATTAATGAACCGGTGGACATCGATAAGGGCGAAAACCTAAAGTTGACTGCTAGGTAATCAGTAAGTATCGTTTGATCCTGCAAACGGTTTCATTAATCTCATACCAATATAATATATTTAATATATTTAATCAATACTTTTATTAAAATTGTTTCATACTAGGTAATTCGACTGGGAATTCACGGGCTGCGAAGACGCTATTCTCCGCAGTTTCAATATACTAATTCAAAGAAAAATCCTTATAATTCGAGGGTTTTTGTCGAATTATGTTGTTTGCAGTCGGATTCTCAATTCCCAGTTTTACTGCGCAATTATACCGACTCTTCCCTATAAGCATCCACATCGGCAGCTAAAACCTATAACCATTTAATAATATATTTAATATATTATTAACACTCGATATTAATGCTTTTGTCATGGGTCTTTCTCTATATGCAAGAACTGCTGGCTTCAAGCGAAAGCGGGCAGTTCACTTGATAAGTGCGAGATGGGCAGCAGCTCATAGAAAGAGCGCACAGGGAGTTTCTGTTGCTTCTCGCACGCTGCCTGCGGATGCTGTCGGATGTTGATGGATGACGGAGGTGAATGGAGGCCTGTTGAGCGGCTAACGGAGGGCGTGGGCTGTCGGAGGGTTAACGTAGGGCTAGACGAATGGCGGAAGGTATTCGGATGGCTGTCGATTGACCGTCGGAGGGCTAACGGAGTGCTGTCGGATGACTGTTCGGATAGCTAACGGACTCCAGACGCGTTATTCGGCCCATATGACCCGTTCATGGAATGTAACGAAACTCAGCAACGCTATTCCACTGAAATCGGCTTCTTTGAGCTGCGAAAGCGGGGAATAACACCGCTGGAGTCCGTTACAATTTTTTGAGTGCTATTTTGGTACGAATAAGGTGTTTACGTTCCGTTAGCAAACAAAAAAAAGACCGTCTCGCCGTAGTTATAGCAACTACTTGCGAGACAGCCTCTACAAACCATCTTCGGAGGCAACCTGCGGGGCTCACCTCCGTTTCATCTTCCCTACTACTTCACCCGCACCAGAATATCAAGCGGGTAACGTCCTGCATTTCGGCCATACAGCGCCACGCCGCCTTGATCCGCTGCGATTGCGAGCTTGAAGCTGCGGCTGCGGTTCAGCTTGGCTGCGATGCGGCTTGGCACCGCAATGCGGCACAAGTATCCGAACGAGCCAGCCTCGTCGAGCTTGTTGTAAATCTCTTGATATTGCCACGACAGCACGCCGCGGCTGTCGGCTGGATTGTCAGGCAGCGTGAACGTGCCGACTTGCTCGCCGTCAATGCTCACAACGATGTTCGATGGGTGCTGCTCTTCATCGGTCATGTAGTACGTATTGCTGTTGTACTCCACATTCGCGTTCGCGCCATGCATGAAGTCGATGCCGTGCTGACGATCGCGAGCACCTTCGATGTTGCGGGCAAGCAGTCGCTTCGAGCTTGCTTCGAAAGCAATCTCGATATGATGGATCGCGCCTTGCTCCTCCACACCTGGCAGTTCAACGTCATACACGAACTCGCCTTCCGAACCGCCGTTTGTTTTGCCTTCTTGAATCGCATTCCACTGGTACGGGAAGCTGTGCGATGCGAAGCCAGTCACCGGCACTTGCACGAACTGCCCTTCCGCATCATATACGCCGCCGGCAATGCCGCTGCGTACATCGAACGTCGTGAAGTTGCGCGTCACGACGCGACCTGCCGCGTCCACAAGGCGAACGGCCAGCACTGCAACCGCATCTTGCTTCGGCATATTCACAACGATAGGCGCATCAATCGGCTTCACGCCGTACTCGCCCCAAGCCAGTTCTACCGATCCGCGCTCAGCTGTCTCGCGTACGCCGATGTTGTCGTATGCCAGCTCCCAAGCAAGCGTTAATTGCTGACCGTGGTAGGCATCGGAGTAGCTAGATGCCAAGAGCGACAACGATACTTGCTCGCCTGCCTGCACCGTCTGGCAAGGAGGAGCGTCAATGACGATAAAGTCCGGCGAATGCAGGTCAGCAAGAGACATGCCCGGTACCAATTCTTCGTAGCCGAAGTACTTATCCGTGCCGTCCAGACGGTAGTAACCATTGAATTCATTGGTCACATCGCGGAATTCCGTAAAGACGAAACCGCACATTTTGTCATGGCGACGGAACTCATTCATCATGTACCAGTAATGCCAAGCGAGGTCGCTGTCGCCGGCGCCGTTGGAGAAGCCCCACACATTGCCGCACTCGCTGTTCATCAGCGGCGCATCGCCTTGGACGTTATCGCCAATGCAGTTGAAGCTCGAACCTGGGTAGGTCTTATCGACGATATCCGTTACATGCTCACGGAGCTGCTCGTAGCCGTTAATGTAGAAGTGCCATGTATTCAAATCCGTCTCGACATGGTCGTAGTTGCAAGGCGAGTTGTCTTCCACAATCCGCGTCGGGTCAAGCTCTTTTGCCCAGTGGTAAATCCCTCTGACCCATTCCTGAGTTTCAGGCAGGTAGGTATTGCTTGGTACGTGCGATTGATTGGTCAGACCCTGCGACTGCGGATTCGTCTTGAGCCCCCAAGTTTCATTGAACATGACCCAAGAGAAAATCGACGGATGGTTGTAATCGCGCTCAATAATTTCTTTGGACTCGCTCTCATAAGACGCTCTTGCCGTCTCATCCGGATTGCCCCAGAAGCATGGCATATCCTCCATTACGAGCATACCGAGCTTATCCGCCCAGTACAACTTGCGCGGCTCTTCCGGTTTAATATGAATCCGAACAAGGTTCAACCCAAGACGCTTCAGCAAATAAATCTCATCTTGCATCTCATCATCGGTTGGATACGTGAAATATCCTGTCTTATGGAAGGACTGATCCAGCGTACCGTTCAGATAAACAGGCTTGCCGTTCAGCGTAATCCAGCGGTAATTCCGATCGCCGAACAGAGCTGTACCGATCTCGCGAATGCCGAAGTATGTCGACACTACGTCACCTGCGCCGCCTGCACGACTGAGCGTAAGCGTACCTTCATAGAGATGAGGCGTCTCTGGGCTCCATAGCTGCGGGTCATTCACGACAAACGAAGTGCTAATCTCATTCTCGCCTTCAACCAACTCAGCCGCGAATGCATGCTGAACAGTCCCGTCAGCGAAGCTGAACTGCAAGCTCGCTTCTCCCGCTTCATGAGCGACAACGACAGCTTTCACACCGATTGTGCCATTAATGAACGTTGCGAATTTCGCCGATTGGATATAGGATTGCGGACGCGCCTCCAGCCATACCGGCTGCCAAATACCACGGATTTCACCGTACCCTTGCTTCCCGCGCGCTTGATAGCCATGGTCAAAATCAGTCGCGCTCACGATAATCGCATTCGCAGCATCACTGCGCCACACATGCGTTACATCAAACTCGAAGCTGCCATAGCCGCCGATATGCGAGCCGACATGCGTGCCGTTCACCCAAACTTCGCTGCTGTAGTCAGCCGCGCCGAAACGCAGGAATACGCGCGATCCGCTCTCAGTCGGCGCCCATGCCACACTCTTTCTATACCAGCCGGTACCGCGCTCATCGCGGCCAACTCCCGACAGCGGGCTTGCCCACGAGAAAGGCACGACAATTTCACTGTCAAAATCAGCCGTAGGCGTCGCGTAACCGTTTTCAGATTCACCCGCCGTATCAAGACGGAAATCCCATGTACCGTTCAAATTCAGCCAATCCTGGCGCTGCCAGTCCGGGCGAGGAAATTCAGGACGAGGTATTTGTTTCAATGCAGACGTCAATGCTTGTGCAGTCATAGCGAGTAAGCACAACCTTCCCTATAAAGTGGATTTGACCCCATTTTAGCACCCGTATATAGTTTAATCAATATGTATATTACACTTTTACAATATAGAGAATTTCGAGTACACTACCTCTATAACGATTTGAAGGGCTGGTCAAGTGAAGCCAATGAGCGATATTAAACAAGATACAATTCGATACCCCTCCTCCCGTATTGTCGATGTGGCGAAGGCGCTGTCCGGCGACGTTCGGGTCCGCATTCTGGAAGCGCTCGGCGAGAAGCCGATGAGCGTCAGCCAGCTCGCCGAGGCGCTCGGCGTAGCGCAGCCGACGATCTCTATTAATGTGCAAATTCTGGAGAGCGTAGAACTGGTCTCGTCCACAACCGGCGCGAACCGGGAGAAAATATGCTCCGTCACCGGACGCTCCATCCTGCTCGAGCTCCCCGTCAAGCTTGGTGAAGGACTGCACCGCACAGAAGAGCTGCATATGCCGATTGGCATGTATGCCCACTGCACGACTCAACCAACCTGCGGCATCGTGACCCGGGATGGCTCCTTTATCGGTTCCGTCGACGACCCACGTGCTTTCTATTTGCCAGAGCGAGTGGATGCATCGCTTCTCTGGTTCTCGGGTGCAGGTTATATCGAGTATTACTTTGCCAACCCAATGCCGCCTGGCGTAACCATTGACGAGCTGTGGTTCAGCGCAGAGCTCTGCTCGGAGGCGCCGCACTTCCAGATGGACTGGCCTTCGGACATCTCGCTGTTCATCAACGACCAGCCGATCGGCATCTTCACTAGCCCCGGCGACCTTGGCGATCGTAAAGGCAAGCTGACGCCTGACAAATGGAGCGGCACCGAATACGGCCAGCTCACCGAATGGCGTATCACCTCTTCAGGCAGCCTCGTGAATGGCACCGCCTCCTCCGAGGCGACAATTGCATCGCTTGATCTGCAGTACAACAAACCAATCCGCGTCCGTCTCGAGGTTGCAGAGGATGCGGCGAACTGCCGCGGTCTCAACCTGTTCGGCGCAAGCTTCGGCGATCACCGGCAGGATCTTCTGCTGTCGTTCATCCGCTATTCGGATTAACAACACGCACAAGTGTCAGAAATGCCCAGCAACGCAAAAGTCTCGAGAGCCTGAGAGTTCGATTTTCGCACTCTCAGCGCACCAATCGGGCGATTATTATGCTGAGAGTTCCATTTTTGCACTCTCAGCTTATCCAAACCACGAATATCGGCTACTTCCGTATCTGAGAGTTCGATTTTCGCACTCTCAGATCACCAATCGGCCGATTCTTATGCTGAGAGTTCGATTTTTGCACTCTCAGCTTCACTAAGCCACCAATATCAGCCGCTTCCGTATCTGAGAGTTCGATTTTCGCACTCTCAGATCACCAATCGGCCGATTCTTATGCTGAGAGTTCGATTTTTGCACTCTCAGCTTCACTAAGCCACCAATATCAGC